>NZ_JBNILW010000010.1:0-128098 GCF_050107895.1 Corynebacterium halotolerans
TTGAAGCGTTTATTGCTTTAGCTAACGCGGTGATCATTGTGCGTCGGCTCATCAAGCAGGCCTGGAGCACCTACCGCTGGGAGACCCGTCCTGACCGCCGGCCATGACCCCTATCCGCGCGATCTCTTAATGCACGGCTTTAACTAAACTCGATGTGTTCATCTGTCCGCAATCGGAAGGACTACCCATGGGCGAAAAAGGCTCATACACCTCCCGCCGGGTCAGGAGCGCACTGCAGAAGGCGACCTCCGGCGAGCGGTCCATCCACCCGGCGCTGGTACCCGGCATCAGCGTCGATGACACCCGGAGAACATTCCCCACCACGAAACTCGTCTTCGCCGCGGCACTCGTGTTCTCCGTCGCGGTCTTCATCTGGGCACTGGTGTCCCCGGAGGGGATCAACGACGTCGGTGTCACCCTGCAGACCTGGGTGTCGACCAATTTCGGCTGGTTCTTCACCACTCTGATCGTGGTGATCATGCTGTTCATGATCGTGATCGGGTTCGGGCCGACCGGACAGATCCGGCTCGGTGCCGACGACAGCCAACCCGACTACTCCACCACCTCGTGGATCTCGATGCTCTTCGCCGCCGGCTTGGGCATCGGACTGATCTTCTACGGCCCGATGGAACCGTTGATCCACTTCCTCACCCCGCCCCCCAGCCAGCGCCGCGGAGGCCGAGAGCGTCGACCTGATCCTGCACGCCCTGTCCCAGGCAATTCTCCACCAGGCGTCCATGTCCTGGGGCGTCTATGCCCTGGTGGGCGGGGCCATCGCCTACGCGGCCTACCGCCGGGGCCGCCTGCCGCTGATCTCATCGCTCTTCGAGCCCGTCTTCCCCGGGGGCAACAACCGGGTGCTCGGCAAGATCATCGACATCTTCGCCGTGCTGGTCACCCTCTTCGGCACCGCCACCTCACTGGGCATCGGTGCCCTGCAGATCCAGACCGGCACTTCCATCGTCACCGGGCGGGACCTCAGCGGCGACACCTTCCTGATCGTGGCCATCACGGTGCTGACGATCATCTTCATCATCTCTGCGGTCACCGGTGTGAAGAAGGGCATCCGGATGCTCTCGAACGCCAACATGATCCTGGTGATCGCACTGAGCGTGTTCGCCCTGGTGGCCGGCCCGACGGTCTTCCTGCTCGACCTGATGCCCACCACCGTGCTGACCTTCTTCGCCGGCCTGCCGGACATGTTTACGGTCTACCCCAGCGAGGGAGCGACCGAGCAGAAGTTCCTGCAGACCTGGACCACCATGCTGTGGGCCTGGTGGATCTCCTGGTCCCCCTTCGTCGGCATGTTCATCGCCAAGATCTCCCGCGGGCGGACCCTGCGCCAGTTCGTCACCGTGGTGGTCCTGGTGCCCTCCGGGATCTCCATAGTCTGGTACATCATCTTCGGTGGCTCCGCCATCTGGCAGCGGATGACCGGCCAGGGCCTCGAGATCATCGGGTCCGGCGAGAACGTGATGTTCGATCTCATGGCCAACCTGCCCTTCAGCGGCATCACCTCCATCGTGGTCCTGATCGCCATCGTGATCTTCTTCATCACCGCGGCGGACTCCGCCACCAACGTGATGGGCTCGATGTCACAGTCCGGCCGGACGGTGCCCTCGAAGCCGGTCACCATCATCTGGGGTGCCGCCCTGGGTCTGGTCGCCATGTCCCTGTTGCTCGCCGGCGGCGAGAACGCCCTGTCGGGCCTGCAGTCCATCATGGTCACCACCGCCCTGCCGTTCGCCATCGTCCTGGTCGGCGTGATGATCTGCTGGGCGATCGACCTGAAGAACGATCCCCTGATGATCCGGCGCTCCTATGCGCAGCAGGCGATCCGCAAGGGCGTGGTCCGGGGCATCGACCGTCATGGTGACGACTTCATCTTCGGTGTCACCCAGGCTTCCGGTGTGGAGGGCGCCGGCGCCGAGTTCGAGAGCGACGACCCGGCTTATACCGAGTGGTTCACCGGCGCCCTGCCCGAGGACGACGGGGAGCCCGAGACCGTCGTCAAGCGGAAGCCGCTGTAGCTCCGCCCACGCTCACCGGGCGTGGATCGGCCCGCGGGTCATCGTCAGGGGCAGGTTGGAGCCGCCCTGCCGGGCGGAGATGATCTCCGCCAACACGGACACCGCGGTCTCCACGGGGCTCCCGGCCCCCAGGTCCAGCCCGAGGGGCGCCCGTAACCGGCCGAGCTCCGGTTCGCTGACCCCCCGTTCCCGCAGCCGCTCCCGACGTTCCTCACTCGTGCGCCGCGAACCCATCGCCCCGATGAACTGGGCCGGCAACCGCAACGCGTCCGCCAGCAACGGATCATCGAATTTCGGGTCGTGCGTCATGGCGCAGAGCACGGTGCGGTGATCCACCGTCAGCTCAGTCAGGTACCGGTCCGGCGGGCGCACCACGATCTCATCCGCGGCCGGGAAGCGCTCCCGGGTGGCGAACGTCGCCCGGGCGTCACACACGGTGACGCGGTACCCCACCGTCTTGGCCAGGCGGCACAGGGCGGCAGCGAACGCATTGGACCCGAAGATCACCAGGTGATCCGGCCCCGCGAAACTCCGGACGAAATACCCGCCCACCATCCCGGATCTCCCCTGCCGCAGCAGCTCCCGCGCCGCCGTCTCCACCGGCGCCCCCGGGGAATCATCCGCCACCACCAGGTGGCGCTCCCCCAGCTGCGGCCCGTCCAGCGCGGTGACGCAGGCGACGGGCGAGCCTTTCCGCACCAGTTCCGCCAGGTCCCGGAAGAAACCGAGATCCTGCGGCGCGACCCGCTCCAGGTGCACCCGGATCGAACCACCACAGGTCAGGCCGACCGCGAAGGCCGTGGCGTCGCTGTAGCCGTAGTCCTGGTTCACGGGCTCCCCCGTGGCGGCCACCTCCTCCGCCCGCGCGAGCACATCCGCTTCGATGCAGCCGCCGGAGAGGCTGCCGATCACCCGGCCGTCATCGAGCACGGCCATCTGGGTGCCGGCCGGGCGCGGTGCGCTCGCTGACGTCGCCACCACGGTGGCCAGGACGAAGCCGCGGTCCTCGGACAGTACCGCCGACATCGCCGGCCAGAGGTCATCCTGCTGGGTCATGCTGTGCTCCTGTCTCCTGCCACCACTGCAGATCAGCCGGGGTGTCGACGTCGCGACCGGTGGCCAGGTGGCCGACGTCAACCAGGTCGATCAGCTCCAGATGCTCCCGTAACCAACCCCGGGCGCCAGCGTCCCCCGCCGCGGTGGCGGCCGCCTCTTCCGCCATCCGGAGGGGGAAGATGACCGGATGCCCCCGCACCAGCTTTCCGGTGGCGTCCGGGTAGCCGGCGGCGGTGACCCGGTGCGGCGACGCCTTCCGCCGGAGCTGGTCGACGACTCCGGCGTCCACATCCGGTTGGTCCACCAGAGTCACCATCACCAGTCCTTCCGGATATGCAGCGGCAGCGTCGATCCCCACCCGGAAGGAGGACGCCATGCCGGTCTCCCAGGCGGGGTTGACCACGAGCTGGTGGCGGCCGGCCCCCAGGGCCTGCCGCACCCGCACGGCGTCGGCACCCGCCACCACCACCACCTCGGCGCAGCCGCCGCACCACAGGGCGTCGACCATCCGGACCACCTGGGGTTCACCCTCGCGGAACGGCACCAGTGCCTTCGCTCCCCTGCCGAGCCGGCGGCCGCCTCCCGCGGCGAGCAGCACGCCGACCGTGGTTTCCCCGTCCAAGGTCTAGAGGAATTTCTCGGGGGTGGCGGGCAGGTCGCGGACCCGGATCCCGGTGGCGTGGTAGGCGGCGTTGACGATGGCCGCGGAGGTACCGACGATGCCGATCTCACCGATCCCCCGTGAGCCCATGGGGGTCGCCCGTTCGTCCACGTCATCGAGCCACTCCACCTGCAGGTCCCCGACGTCGGCGTGGGTGGCCACGTGGTAGGTGGCCAGATCCTGGGTGACGAAGTGGCCGTAACGGGGGTCCCGGACCGCTTCCTCGGTAAGCGCGGCGGACAGGCCCATGGTGAGTCCACCGAGGAACTGCGAGCGGGCGGTGACCGGGTTGATCACCCGGCCGACCGAGTAGACGCCCAGCATCCGCGGCACGCGGATCTCACCGGTCAGGCGGTGGATCCGGGCCTCGGCGAACACGGCGCCGAAGGAATGCATCGCCAGATTCGCCAGGTCCGGGTACTCCTTCGAGGTCGAGGTGGTCTCGGCCCCCGGTTCCGGGTGCTCACCGTGCTCCTCCCGGAACTGCTGTGCGGTCTGGACGATGGCCGTGCCCCAGGAGCCGGTCCCCGACGACCCACCGGCCACGGTCGCCTTCGGCAGGTCCGTGTCACCGATGGCCAGGTCCACCGCGGTGACCGGGACCTCCAGGGCGTCTGCCGCGATCTGCAGCAATGCGGTCCGGGAGCCGGTGCCGATGTCCACGGCGCCGATGGCGACGGCGTAGCGGTCCTCCCCTAGCGCGCTGACCCGGGCGGCGTTGCCCGGGAAGAAGTTCGCGGGATAGGTCGCCGACGCGATGCCGGTGCCCACCCACCAGTCGCCGTCGAGGGTGGACCGTGGCGCCGCTGGGCGGTCCGCCCAGCCGAAGAGTTCTGCGCCGCGGTGGAGACAATCCACCAGGCGGCGGTTGCTGAAGGGTTTGCCGGTGTCCGGGTCCACCTCCGGTTCATTGCGCACCCGCAGCTCGACGGGATCGATCCCGGTCGCCACCGCCAGGTCATCCATCGCGACCTCGAGGGCGTAGGTTCCGGGCATCTCGCCGGGGGCCCGGAGCCAGGAGGGAATGGCGACGTCGAGTTCCGCCACGTGGTGACTGGTGCGCCGGTTCCGGCCGGCGTACATCATTCTGGCGGGGACGGCGGCGTGTTCGACGAACTCCTTGACCGTCGAGGACTGCACCGTGACTTCATGGTCGAGCGCGGTGATGCGGCCGTCGGATTCGGCGCCGAGGCGGATGCGGGACCTGGTCTCGGTGCGGTAGCCGGTCAGCGAGTACACCTGCTGCCGGGTGACCGCGAGTTTCACCGGCCGCCCCTCGGCCCAGCGCGCCGCCAACGCCACCGCCATCTCCGGCGGGTGCGGCACGCCCTTGCTGCCGAAACCGCCGCCGACGTACGGGGCCCGGACGCGTACCCGGTCCTGCCCGATCCCCAGCATCGGGGCCAGGGCCTTGGCGACGTTGTGCACGCCCTGCGTCGAGTTCCACATCGTCAGGGCGCCGTCCCGCCACACCGCCGTGGCGGCGTGCGGTTCCATGGCGTTGTTCTGTTCATGGGGGGTGGAATAGAGGTGGTCCGTGGTCACCGGCGCGCTGGCGAGAGCGGCATCCACGTCGCCGTCGTCGGTCTCGGGTGCGGAGCCGACGGCCTGCTCCGTGGGCACGTAGGTGGGCACCTCCTCCAGGTTGACCGCCGCCGGTTCCACCTGCTGCTCAACGTGGACCAGCCGGGCCCCTTCGCGCGCGGCCTCCGGGGTCTCGGCCAGGACCAGGGCCACGATCTGTCCCCGGTAGCTGATCCGGTCATCCTGCAGCACGGCCAGTTCGCGGTTGTCGGTGTCGGCCAGTCGCGGGGCGGTGACGTGGTCGAGCACAGCGACCACACCCGGGTGCTCGAGCGCGGACGCGGCGTCGACCTGCAGCACCCGGCCCTTCGCCGTCGTCGAGGTCACCAGCCAGCAGTGCAGCGGCGCCTGATCGAGCTCGTGGTCGTTCTCGACGGCGTAGGTCGCGCGTCCGGTGACCTTCTCACGGCCGTCGACGCGTTCCAGGGCGGTGCCCATTGAGGTGGCGGAGACTGGTGTGGCGGTCATCGCAGGTCCTCCTGGTTCAACTGGTTCAGGGCGGTGATGGTCGCCCCTCGCAGTAGCGGGCGCTTGTATTCGGTGTCGGGGCTGAAGCTGGCGTCCCGCAGTTCCTTGTCCACCGCCGCGGCGACGGTCTCTTCCGTGAGCCGCTCCCCCCGCAGCGCCTGTTCCGCCCGGCTGGCCCGCCAGGGTTTGTGCGCCACCCCGCCCCACGCGAGGGCGACGTCGGTGACCACCCCCTCATCGACGGTGACGCCGGCCGCGACGGAGACCAGGGCGAAGGCGAAGGACGCGCGGTCGCGGGTCTTGACGTAGGTGGAGTGTCGGGCCAGCTCCGTCGCCGGCAGTTCGATGGCGGTGATCAGCTCCCCGTGGGCCAGCGTGGTCTCCACCTCCGGGGTGCTGCCGGGCAGGGTGTGCAGCTCTGACATCGGCACCCGCCGCTCCCCGTCCGGGCCGAGCACCACGACGGTGGCGTCCAGGGCGGTGAGCGCGACGGCGAGGTCCGAGGGGTGGGTGGCTACGCAGGCGCCACTGGCCCCGAGCACGGCGTTGTGGTGGGAGTAGCCGCCGATCGCCGAGCAGCCGCTGCCCGGTTCCCGCTTGTTGCACGGGGTGGTCACATCCTGGAAGTACACGCACCGGGTGCGCTGCAGCAGGTTGCCACCGGTGGTGGCCATGTTGCGGATCTGAGCGCTGGCACCGGCCAGCAGTGCCCGGCTCACGCCCGGCCAGCCGTTGCGCAGCGCGGGGTGCGCAGCCAGATCACTGTTGCGGACATTGGTTCCGATCCGGAGTCCCGCCTCCGTCTCCTCTACCGCGTCAAGGGGCAGTTTCCCGATGTCCACCAGTCGTTGCGGGGTGCTGACCCCGAGCTTGAGGTGGTCCACCAGGTTGGTGCCACCACCCAGGAAGCGGGCGGTGGCGTCGCCGCTGACGGTGGCCACTGCCGCCGCCGGAGTGGCCGGAATTTCATAGGTCAGCTGTCTCATCGCCCGGTCACCTCCTTCACCGCATCGAGAATGCCCACGTAGGCGCCACAGCGGCACAGGTTTCCGCTCAACCGCTCGCGGATCTCCGCGTCACTGAGCTCGGTCTCGGCGCCGAGGTCTTCCGTGACGTGGCTGGGGTGGCCGTCTTCCGCCTCCGCCAGCATCCCGACCACGGAGCACACCTGGCCCGGGGTGCAGTAGCCGCACTGGAAACCGTCGTGGGTGATGAACGCCTGTTGGACCGGGTGGAGGTCCCCGTCGCCGAGTCCGGCTGCGGTGACAATCTCGGCGCCGTCGTGGGCCACCGCCAACGCCAGGCAGCTCAACTGGCGGCGACCGTCCAGGAGCACGGTGCACGAACCGCACTGGCCGTGGTCGCACCCCTTCTTGGGCGAGGTGTTGCCGATGCGTTCCCGCAGGGCGTCGAGCAGGGTGGTGCGCGTGTCAACGGTCACTTCGTGCTCGGCGCCGTCGACTCTGATGGTGATGGAACGTTCCATGATCCCTCCCGGGGCTGACGGGGTAGGTCTGCTGGGTGATGTGACAGCCCAGCATAACCACCTGCCCGGAACCGCGCCATGAATCTTCCCGGAATGCAGAAGATCCCGGACCTTCCGGTCCGGGATCTTCTGTTTCTGAAGAAGTTGGTAGCGGGGGCAGGATTCGAACCTACGACCTCTGGGTTATGAGCCCAGCGAGCTACCGAGCTGCTCCACCCCGCGTCGGGTGTTTCTTCATTCACCTCGCCGTTCCCTGGAGTTCAACTCCCTGTCCCGGCGACATGAAGAAACTATACCGACCCTTGCGAACTAAGCCAAATCCTCAGCTCAGCGGCTGATTCACTGCCCCTCGACGGACTGGAAGTCCTCGACTGCCGCGTCCAGCTCATCGAGCGCCCGACCATACTCCTCGTGGCTGCCGTCGCGGGCCGCCTCGAGGTCCGCCAGGGCGTCGTTGATGCGCTGGACCGCCTCGCCGGCGCTACCACTGCCGCCGGCGGGAGCGCTCGGCCCCTCCGCCGCCTCGTCCTCGGCAGCTGCCTCATCGCCTCCGGCCGCACCGTTGGTCTCCGGGTCAGTGGCGCCCTCCGGCGCCTCCTCCAGGTCCTGGGCGGCACGCGGGTCGATGCCCACCTGAGCCAGTGCCTCGGAGATGGTCGGGGCGTAGCCGACCTGACCCTTGTAGGAGACGAGCACGCGCAGCAGCTTGGGGAAGGCCGATTCCTGGTCCTTGCGCTGCGAGTAGATCGGTTCGACGTAGAGCACCTCGCCACCGCCGACCGGCAGGGTCAGCAGGTTTCCGTTGTGCAGGTCGTTGGTGCCTTCCCAGAGCGTGCGGTCGCGGGCGATCTGGTCGGAGGACATCATGACATCCTGCGCCTGACGCGGGCCCTGGGTCTGGGTGTTGGTCGGCAGGACCCGGACAGTGATCTGGCCGTAGTTGTCCGGATCCGACGTGACTGTCATGTGGGCGGCCAGGAACTGCCGCTGCAGACCACGGAAGGGGGTGATCAGCTGGTAGGTGGCGTCGTTCTCCGGCGTCGCCGGATCATCGGCCACGATGTAGTACGGCGGCTGAGCCAGCGCCTGATCGCCCTCGGGGGCGGTCGGGTCATCCGGGACGGACCAGAACGCGTCGTTGGTGAAGAACACACCCGGATCGTCGACGTGGTACTCGGTCATCAGTTCACGCTGGACCTTGAACAGGTCCTCCGGGTAGCGCAGGTGCTCGCGCAGTTCAGACGGAATCTCCGATTCCGGGGTCACGGTTTCCGGGAAGATGCCCTCCCAGGCGTTGAGGACCGGGTCCTCGGTGTCGAACTCGTAGAGCTCGACGGAACCATCGTAGGCGTCGACGGTCGCCTTCACCGAGTTGCGGATGTAGGAGACCTCGTCGGAGATCAGGCTCTGCGTGCCATCCGGGTTGAGGGTGTCCTGGGTCGCCTCCGTCAACGACGTGCGCTCCGAGTAGGGCAGGCTGTCCAGGGTGGTGTAACCGTCCACGATCCACTTGACGCGGCCGTCGATGACGGCCGGGTAGGTCTTGGAGTCCGTGGTCAACCAGGGGGCGACCTTCTCGACGCGCTCCCGCGGATCACGGTCGTAGAGGATCTTCGAGTTCTCGCCGACCCGGTCCGACAGGATCAGGTTCATCTCCTGGTACTTCAGGGCATAGGCCGCCCGGTTGAAGATGTTGCCGAGGTCCACCCCGCCGTCACCGCTGTAGGTGTAGGTGGAGGTCTCCGTGTCGTATTCGACCGGTCCGGTGCCGTTGTCGCCGACGACGGCGTAATCGGCGCCGTCGTCCGCCGAGGCGATGACCGGGCCGTAGTAGATCCGCGGCTGGTCCACGGCCAGGCCGACGTCCTCGGCGGCTGCCCGCAGCTCGTCGTTGTTCATGGTCGACAGGTCAGAGACCGTGTAGTCCGGGTAGCCGCCACGGGTGGACCCGACGTCGCGGGCGACCTCATCCACCCGGTTGGCGGGCGCCGCGACAATGCCGTTGCCGTGGGTGTAGACGGTGTGGCGGTTGATCCAGTTCTGCTGGTTCTGCTGCAGGGCGTTCGGATCAATCTCGCGGGCGGCGATGACGAAGTCACGGACCTCGCCGTCCACCTCGTAGCGGTCCATCGCGAGGGTGTCCGGGAAGCCGTAGAAGTTGCGCAGCTGCTGCTGCTGGGTGAAGGTCGGCGAGAGGATCTCCGGATCCAGCAAGCGGATATTGGACACCGTCGCCTCGTCACCGGCCACCTCGTCATCGGAGGCGCCTTCGGCGCCCCAGTTCTCAATGTAGGTGACGTCCTCATCCGTCAAGCCGTAGGCGTAACGCGTGGACTCGATGTTGCGCGCGATGTACTCGGCCTCCATCGACGCCCGGTTCGGCGTGACGGAGAAGCGCTCGAGCAGCATCGGCCAGGCGGTGCCGATGACCAGGGCACTGACGATGAGCAGCACGGTGGCCAACGCCGGGATCCGCAGGTCCTTGATGACCACGGCGGCGAAGAAGGACACGGCCACCACGGCGGCGATGACCATCAGGATGATCTTGGCGGGCAGGACCGCGTTGATGTCGGTGTAGGAGGCACCCGTGAAGGTGTCGTTGCGGCTCTGCAGCAGGTCATAGCGCTCCAGCCAGTAACTGGCCACCCGCAGCAGCATCCACAGGCCGGCCGTCACGGCCAGCTGGATGCGCGCGGAGCGGGAGATGGAGCCACGCAGCCCGGCCGCCTGGTTGCCGATCTTGATGCCGCCGGTCAGGTAGTGGCCGACCAGCCCGATCAGGAAGGCGATGACGAGCAGCGTCGAGAAGGTGTCCACCAGCAGGCGCAGCGCGGGCAGCGTGAAGGCGTAGAAACCGAGGTCCATGCCGAACTGCGGATCCGTCTGTCCGAAGGAATCACCGTTGAGGAACATCAGGACGGTACGCCAGGTGCCCTGGCCCACGAAGCCGGCGAAGATGCCGACCAGCACCGGAAGCCCGATCAGCACGCCCTTGACGCTGCGCTCGATCATGGTGCGGTACTGGTAGATCGGTGAGTTCACGTCTTCCGTGGCGATGTCCTGCGGGCGGTTCCGCCACGTCAGCCACGCCGCGAGCCAGACAATCAGGCCGGCGATGATCGCGAACACGAAGAACAGCACGATCCGCGACACCATCACCTTGGTGAACACACCACGGAAGTCGACCGATCCGAACCATTGCCAGTCCGTGTAGATTCCTACGAAGAGCGGAGCGAGAATCACGATCAAGGCTATGACACCTATGATCCAGCTGATTATCCGCGTTGATCTTCTCATTGCGGGGGAAGGTTGGGAGAGGCCGGTCGCCACTTCAACTCCTTATAAATGGGGACACCGGGGTATTCTCTCCCACCTTACGGTTTAAAACCGCTCCATGACTAATGTGAACCAAGGATTATCAGGAAGGAAACATGTCTACGCCGGATCTCAGCCCCCAGGCCCTCAACAAGGCGATGCTTGAAGCAGTGGAGTTCATTCACGCTGAGGGGTGGGACGCCTCCCCCACTCTTTTTGCCCTCGTCCCCTCTTCACTGCTGGCCGATCAGCTGACGGACGCGGAAGATTCCCCGCTGACGCTGGTGGTCCAGGACAATCTGCCCCAGAACCTGGAGGCCGGCTCCGAGGCGCTGGCGGACTATGTCTCCCGCCTGGCCTGGCCGGCGGAGATCGCCGGCGTGGTACTGGCCCAGGAGATCACCTTCCGCGACACCACCGGTGACGCCCAGCCACAGCCGGCCCGGCTCTTTTCCGGGGTGCTGCGTTCCGAGGCGGAACTCACTCTGCTGCAGATCCGCCCCACGGACGAGGAACTCGCCGAACGCGGCCCCTTCGCCGAGGATGAGATCGAACTGCGCGGTGGCCCGACCGTGGCGCCCGGCGTGATCGCCGCCCTGCGCTACGGACTGGAGCAGGACCCCGCCGAATTCGACGTCGATTAGACTGACCGTTGTTCCCCTCGTCCCCTCACCGCCGACCCCAGGAGATCGCCACCGTGCACAGCGCCCGCCACCACCTGTCCCGCCTCGCGGCCACCGCGGCGGCAGCAACGATGCTGGGGCTGGGCCTGGTCGCCTGCGGCGGAGACGAGGAACCCACTCCGCCGCCCACGACGTCGGCAAGCTCCCCGGCTCCCAGCGAGACGCCGACGTCTCCGGAGCCGGAGGAACAGTCGGAGACCTCCTCCGCGACCACGACCACGGCGGAGACCTCCGAGGAGAAGACCGACCCTGCCGTGGCAGAGGTGGCCGAGGAGTTCGCTTCGCTGGCCCCGGCCTCGCTCTTCGAGCAGTTCGAGACCTGTGACCCCAGCGGACTCGAGGGTTCCTGGCAGTGCTCGGGCGCGGAAATCGGCCAGTTCCAGTTCTTCTCCGGCTCCGCGAAGGCCGCCTCCACCACCCAGCTGCTCACTGAGCTGCGCAGCTCCCGGGTTGTGGAGGACACCGGGGACCACGTGGTCGGCTGGTCCACGCTGGGCACCACAGCCGTGGTCACTGTCGTGGACAATGAGCGCGGCCTGGTGCTCCAGCAGATGATCAGCTCCGACCGGAAGGATCCGGAGGAGCTGATCTACGAGCTCGGGCTCGCGGTGCCGCCGGAGACCACGACCAGTAAGACCACGACCAGTAAGACCACCCCGGCCGAGGACGCCTAGCCGCAGGTGCGGTAGTCTCCGCCTTCTGCGTAGGCCGCCATCTGGTCGATGGCGTCACTCAGGGTGTCCACCGCCAGAATCGTCATCTCCCCGTGGTCCCGGCTGGTGGCCTCCGCGCAGTTGGCGCTGGGGGCCAGGAACACCTCCGCGTCAATCTCCCGGGCGGCCCGCACCTTGTGCACGATGCCGCCGATCGGCCCGACCGTGCCGTCTTCGGCGATGGTTCCCGTGCCGGCGACCACCTTGCCGCCGTTGAGCGCGCCAGGGCTGAGCTTGTCGACGACCGCGAGGGAGAACATCATGCCGGCGCTCGGGCCGCCGATGTCCTCCAGGTTGTAGTTGATCTCCACTCCGTCCGCGGCGTGGGAGGTCATGGTGACCCCCAGAAACGCCATGTCCGGGTCGTCCGGGTGCTCCCCCAGTTCCACGGTGACCGTCTCCGGTTCCCCGTTCCGCTCGACGAGCAGCTCCACGCTGTCGCCCGGCTGCTTGGCCAGCACCTGATCACGTACCTGACCGGGCTTTTCCACGACCGCGCCGTCGACCTCCCGGATGACGTCGCCGGCTTCGACAGTGCCCTGGGCGGCGGCGTCGTCAAGCACTCCGGCGACCTCGACCTGCACCGGCCGGCCCAGGTAGTTCATGGCCGCGACGGTGGCCGAGGCCTCGGAGCTGGTGAAGGCGATCTCGTTGAGTTCCTGCACCTCCTCCGGTGACTTGTCCTGCGGGAAGACCTGCTCCAACGGGACCAGGGTATCGTCCGTGGTCAGCCAGCGCCCCAGCACCTGCGGCAGCGTCATTCCGGAGCGCACCGACACGGTGGTCATGTTCAGATTTCCCGAGACCTCGTCGGTCTCCGCCCCCTCGACCTCCACGACCGGCTCCCCGTCGACCTCAGTGAGGGTGTTGAAGGTGGGGCCGGGGCCTTCCGCCGCATAGGGCACCGTCAGGGAAATATCCGTGAAGGGGATCTTGTCCACGGTGACCAATCCGGTGAGCAGGACGACGGGGATGGCCCCCAGCACGAGGGTTCGGGTTTGGCGTGACACGCAGATCAGGTTACCTGTGTTCGCTGACAGCGTTAGCAATCCCGTGGCTTTGGACGGGGACACCCCGGTAGATTGGAGGACATGAACTCCAACGGATTCGGCTTTACCTTCGGCAACAATGACGACGATGACGACGACCGTCGGCGTCGCGATAACCAGAACCCGTTCGGGGGATTTGGGTTTGACGGCTCCGGCGGGCTGGGCGACATGCTCAGCCAGTTCGGCCAGATGCTCTCCGGCATGGGCTCCTCAATGAACTCCCCCGACGCCGCGGGCCCCGTCAATTACGCCCTGGCCGAGCGCATCGCCCGGCAGCAGATCGGCAAGGTGGCCCCGGTACGCGAACAGGACACGAAGGCGGTCGACGATTCCGTCCGCCTGGCCGAGCTCTGGCTCAATGACGCGACAATCCTGCCCACCTCCGGCGGCAAGGTCGAGGCCTGGAACGCGGAAACCTATCTGACCGAGACTCTGCCGATGTGGAAGCGGCTCGTCAGCCCCGTCGCGGAGCACATGAACGAGGCTCAGCTGGAATCGCTGCCGGAGGAGGCCCGCGAGATGATGGGGCCGATGCTGCAGATGATGAACCAGATGTCCGGCATGAACTTCGGCATGCAGCTGGGCAACGCCCTGGGCGACCTCGCTTCCCAGTCCCTGACCGGCTCCGATTTCGGTCTCCCCGTCGCTCCGGCCGGCACCACCGCGGTGCTGCCCAAGGAGGTCGGCCGCATCGCCGGCGACCTCAACATCGGCTCCCAGGACGTGCTGGTCTACATCTGCGCCCGTGAGGCCGCCCGGCAGCGACTGTTCCAGCACGTGCCGTGGCTGGTGGAGCGCCTGGTCTCCTCCGTCGAGGAGTACGCCGCCGGGTTGGTCATCGACACCTCCCACATCGAGGAGGCCACCCGGTCGCTCAACCTGGAGTCCGGGGACCCGGCCGCCATCCAGGAGGCGATGTCCCAGCTGCAGAACATGGACCTGTCCCCGAAGATCAGCTCCCGCAACGCACGTGCCGTCGCGCGCCTGGAGACCCTGCTGGCCCTGGTCGAGGGCTGGGTGGAGTTCGTGGTGACCCGCGCCATGGGCGAACGGATCCCCTCCACCAACGCCCTCAATGAGGCGTGGCGACGCCGCCGAGCCACCGGCGGCTCCGCTGAACAGGCCTTCGCCAAGGTCGTCGGCATCGAGTTCGCCGCCCCCAAGGTCGCCGAGGCCATGGAACTGTGGCGCCGCGTGGACCAGGCCGTGGGTCAGGAGCGCCGTGACGCTGTCTGGGATCACCCGGACTTCCTCCCCTCCGCGCCTGACCTGGATAAGCCGGCCGAATTCATCGACGGGCTGCTCGCCGAGGGCGACGCCGACGGTTTCGACCCGATCGCGGAGATCAACCGGCTGGAGCAGATGCTCGCTGAACAGGGCAAGGACTCGGAGCCCAAGGACACCGAGGACAACAAGAACCAGCAGGAAGAAGACGGCGACAACGACGACGGGGACCAGAAGGACGGAAACTAGCTGAAACGCTGGTAGGCCTCCAGATAGCCCTTCGCCCGCTCGGCCTGGGGCACCCGGTCCGCCCACTCCCAGAACTCGGCGGAGTGACCGTCGCGGATGAAGGTGTGGGTCAGCTCGTGGACGATCACCGAGTCCAGGACGTAGTCGGGCACCCCCTGTAGCCGGTCGGAGATCCGGATGTCTCCGGTGGCCGTTGTGCACGACCCCCAGCGGGTGCTCTGGTTGCTCACAAACCGGATGGAACCGATCCGGGCGTTCCCGGCCAGCACCTGCCGGTTCAGCTGCTGCGCCCGGGCAAGCAGCTGTTCGTCGGAGGTACGGGTGCTGGTGGTCTTGGCCTTCAGCTTGGCCAGGATCTCAGCCACCGCCCTGTCCTCCTCCGCGGCCGACATCCGCGCCGGGATTCTCACCTGCACCTTCTCCCCCACCAGCCGCGCCTGCACCGTACGGGTGCGGCGGGCGGACCGGATGACTTCAACTTCGGGGGAGGATCGCATGACAGCACAGTCTAGCTGTGGTGCAATGGCTCCCGGGGACGATCATCGGGGGTGGGAAAGTGGATCAGGTCATGCTCGCGTCGGCGGCACACATCTTTCTCCGGGATGCCACCACGGTGCAGTTCGGGCTGGACGCCACGCGGGCGGGAGCCGTGGAGACCGAGCATGCCCCGGCCCTGGTCGCGGCGCTGCTGGCCGCCCGGTCCCCCATCGCCGAAACCGATCTGCTCTCCCGCTTGAGCCGCATCGGCTTCAGTACCGCCGCGGCGGGCAGCTTGTTCGCTGATCTGCGCAACTACCGCATCCTGGTGCCTGCCCCGGGTGGGGCGGTGATCATCCTGGGCCGTTCCCGTCTGGCCCGGGCCACCGCGGAAATCCTCCGGGCCGCCGGTCAGGTGGTGCGCGCTCCCCTGCTGGGTGAATCCGAGTACGCCTACCTCGCCGCCACGGATATCGACGTCCCCGTGCTCGTCATCGACCGGCTGGCGCATTCCCGGCTGATGGCTCCCCTGCTGGCCAGGCTGGCGGGATCCTGGGCGCCGGCCTCGATCATCGACGGCCGCGGCGTGATCGGCCCCCTGCGTATCGACGGCTCCGGCCCCTGCCCCATGTGTGTGGACCTGCACCGGGCCACCCGGGATCCGCAGTGGTACCGCACCGTCAGTCAGCTTCCGGGCGGACCGACGAGCCCGGATCCCCTGACCGTCGCGGCCACGGCCGCCCGGCTGGCTGCGGTGGCCCAACAGCTGCTCGGGCGGGACCTCGCCCCGCCCGGCGCACCACTGGAGCAGCTGACGCCGGGCATGATGCTGAAGGTCGATCCGCGGGGCGCCGGGGCACCGCCGACGACGTTGCGTCCGCACCCGCGCTGTCCGGTGTGCTGGTACTACTGAGAGCTCAGTGGAACCCCGCGATGGCCTGCAGGAGTCCGGAACCGTACTTCTTGGCCTTGACCGGACCGATCCCGGAGATGTCCAGCAACTCCTCCTCGGTTTCCGGCATGGCTTCGGCAACGGCCATGAGGGTGGCGTCGGAGAAGACGATGTAGGCCGGCACCTGCATCTCCTTCGCCACCTCACTGCGCCAGGCCCGCAGACCGTCGAAGACCCCGTCATCGGCGTCGGAGGGACAGTCTGAGCATCTGCCCAGGACCTTCTCGGAAGGGTCCTCGAGGGGGCGGCCGCACACCCGGCAGCGTTTGGGGCGGACGGTACGCGGCGGCACCTTCGCCAGGTCCGGCTCCGGTACCACGCCATCCAGGAACCGGGTCCGTTTGCGGGTTCTGCGCCCGCCCTCCTGCCTGGCCAGGGACCAGGAGCAGAACAGGTGCTCCCGGGCGCGCGTGATCCCGACGTAGAACAGCCGGCGTTCCTCCTCGATCTGGTGGTCGCCCGCCTTGATGGCGTGGTTGATCGGCAGCATGTTCTCCACCAGCCCGACCAGGAACACCGCATCCCATTCCAGGCCCTTCGCCGCGTGGAGACTGGCCAGCGTCACCCCCTCCACCGTCGGGGGGTGCTTGGCCTCGGCACGCTCGCGCAGCTGGCGCAGCAGCAGGTTCAGGTCCAGATCCGGGGTCGCCCGGCCGAGCTCCTCCACGAGCTCCACCAGCGCGTTGAGGGACTGCCAGCGTTCGCGGGCCCGAGCGCCCTGGGGCTCGGTCGGGGTCAGTCCCATTGGGGCCAGCACGGCGCGGACCAGGCGGTGCAACCCGGTGCCCACGGCGTCCTCGGGCAGATCCTGGCGCTGGGACACCCGCACCAGTTCGCTGATCGCCTGGCGCACCTCGGCGCGGTAGAAGAAGCCTTCTCCACCGCGGACCTGGTAGGTCACGCCGGCGTCTGCCAGCGCCTGTTCAAAGGCCGCGGATTGGGCGTTGATGCGGTAGAGCACCGCGATCTCGGAGGCCGGCACCCCCTGGTTGAGCAGGGTGAGGATCTGACCGGCGACCTCCCGGGCCTCGGTGGGCTCATCGTCATAGGCGTGGAACTGCGGTTGCGGGCCGGCCGGGCGCATGCCCTGCAGCTCCAGTCGGGAACCGGCCATCCGTCCGGCGGCCTGCCCGATCACGGTGTTGGCGAGGTCCGTGATCTGCGGGGTGGAACGGTAATCGCGCTGCAGCTTGACGACGGTCGCCTCCGGGTACCGCCGGGAGAATCCGAGCAGCTGGTCGGGGCTCGCGCCGGTGAAGGAGTAGATGGTCTGGTTGGCGTCGCCCACGACGGTGAGGTCATCGCGGTCGCCGAGCCAGGCGTCGAGGACCCGCTGCTGCAGGGGGGTGACGTCCTGGTACTCGTCGACCACGAAGGTGCGGTACTGCTGCCGGAACTCCTCCGCCACCGCGGGTGAGTTCTCCAGGGCACCGACGGTGTGGGTGAGCAGGTCGTCGAAGTCGAGCAGCATTCCCTCCTCGGAGGACTTCGCCCGTTCATAGCGGCGGTAGACCTCGGCGACCTTCTCCGGGGCCACCGGCGGGGTGCGGTCGGTGCCGGCGATCCGCTCGGGGTACTGGTCCGCGGAGATCATCGAGGCCTTCGCCCATTCGATCTCACTGAGCAGGTCCCGGATGTTCTCCGTCTCGCTGGCCACCCCGACGGAGCGGGCGGCCCGGCCGATCAGGGGGAACTTATTGTCCAGCAGCCGCCAGGGCAGGTCTCCGGCCACCTTGGGCCAGAAGTAGCTGAGCTGGCGGCGGGCGGCCGCGTGGAAGGTGCGGGCCTGTACCCCACCGATCCCCATCAGTCCCAGCCGGTGGCGCATCTCCCCGGCGGCCCGGGACGTGAAGGTGACGGCCAGCACCCGGTTGGGGTTGACGAATCCCTGCTCGATCAGATGGGCGATGCGGTAGGTGATGGTGCGGGTTTTACCGGTTCCCGCGCCGGCGAGAATGCACACCGGGCCGCGTGGCGCGGTGGCGGCGACACGCTGATCGGCGTCCAGGTCCTCGAGGTTGAGCATGGGGTCCTTTCTAGTGGTTGGCGAGCCAGTCGGAGATCATCTGGTGGGCGATGGAACCGCTGCGGGGCAGAGTCACCTCCCCGATGGTGTGGGCGTCCACCCACCGGGTCTCCGCCAGCTCACCGTCCGTTTCGGCGGTGGCGTCGATGTCGTCGGTGAAGGCGTGGAAGCCGATCATCAGGGAACCGCTCGGCGGCCAGGGTTGGCTGCCCCAGTACGTGATGTCGTGGACGCGGCGGCCGGTCTCCTCCAGCACCTCGCGGGCGAAGGCCTGCTCCAGGGTCTCACCGGGATCGACGTAGCCGGCGATGAGCGAGAAGAAGCCACGGCTCCGGAAAGCGTTGCGGCCCAACAGAATCTGGTTCCGCCCGGCCAGTTCGACGATGCCGATCACCGCCGGGTCGATGCGGGGGAAGATGGGTGAGTGCCGCTCACCATGCCCGATGATCCCGTCCTCGTCGAAGGTCAGGGGGCTGCCGTCGGAGGGGTCGAAGCGGAAGTTGTCGCGGTGGCGCAGCAGGGCGACCACGCGGGCGAGCTTCGGCTCGGTGAGAAACTCCAGGCCCGCGGCCACCTCGCCGCCGACGTCGCTGGCCTGCCGGTCCACGTACTCCTCCGGCACCCGCACCGCCCAGCTCTGCCCGTCGATCCGCACCGCCTCCCCGCCGTGGGGCCGCTGTCCCAGGTAGGGCCGGCCGTCCTTGACCACGAACCGGTCCCTCGGGTCGATGCACAGATAGTTGTTCACGGTTGTTCTCCTGTCACGTGGCGGACATACAGCAGTCGGTCACCGGGCTCGACGCTCTCCGCTTCCGGGGAGTCGATCCGGTAGAGCTCCCCGGAGCGCACCACACCGAGCACGATATCGGCCAGGTGCCGCGGGTTGGCGCCCACCTCATCCTCGCCCACCTGGCGCTCGGCGACGGAAAAACCCTCATCCGGGGACAGCAGGTCCTCCATCATCTCCACCACGGTGGGGGTGACGGTCGCCAGGCCCAGCAGGCGCCCGGCGGTCTCCGAGGAGATCACCACCGAATCCGCCCCGGACTGTTCCAACAGGTGCTGGTTCTCGGATTCGCGCACGCTCGCCACGATCATCGCCGAGGGCGCCAGTTCCCGGACCGAGAGGGTGACCAGCACAGCGGTATCGTCCAGGTTCGGGGCGACGACCACCGCCCGGGCCCGGTTGACGCCGGCGATCCGCAGGACGTCCGCCTTCGTCGCCGTGCCCTGGACGGTGACCAGGCCCTGGCTCTCGGCCAGTTTCAGGGCCTGCCGGTCCTCATCGATGACCACGATATTGGCCGGTGAGACTCCGTCTGCGAGCAGGGCGGCAACCGCCGAGCGGCCCTTGGTGCCGTAGCCGACGACGATGGTGTGGTTGCGCACTCGTTTCCTCCAGCGTTGAATCTGCCAGGATCGCCGTGATTCCTCGGTCAGCACCGCGAGGGTGGTGCCGACCAGCAGGATCACGAAGGCGATGCGGATGGGTGTGACGATGATCAGGTTGATGAGCCGAGCGGACTGCGTGACCGGGGTGATGTCGCCGTAACCGGTGGTCGACAGCGACACCGCCGAGTAGTACAGGGCGTCGATGAAGGTCAGGTCCTCCGAATAGCCCTCCCGGTCCACGTAGACGATCACCGCGACGAACAGCAGCAGGATCAAGGCGTAGCCCAGCCGCCGGAGAATCAGCCACCAGGGACCGACCGGCCGGGAACCAGGCATGTTGATGACCCCGAGCAAGGCATGGTGGGGCAGTTCGTCGAGTTCCCCGTCATTGCGGAACCGCTCCCGGATTCGCGAACGCATCGTCTTCGTCTCCTTGTCCACCGGTTCCGGCGATCCGCCCTAACTCTAGCGCTCCAATTCTAGTTCTCCTGCTCAAGCAGTTCCGCCAGTGCTACCCGATCCGGGATGACGGCAGGTTCGAAGGTGTGGTTGTGCCCGACGTAGTGGAAGGCCGCCCGTACCGGTCCGCTCTCCGGCATCAGTTCAGTCCAGGCCAGCCGGTAGACCGCGAGCTGGATGATCGCCGCGCGCATCTCCGACCCGCTCGGCGGCTGCCCGGTCTTCCAGTCCACGATCAGCCATCCATCGTCTTCGCGGAAGACGGCGTCCATCCGGCCCCGGACCACCCGCCTGCCGATGGAGACCTCGAAGGGCTGCTCGACGAACTCCGGGGTCCGGTCAGCCCACCGGCTGGCCAGGAACTGCTCCTTCAGGTGCACCAGCTCCCGGCTGGAGACCTCGTCCTCCCCCAACCCCGGCAACTGGTCCTCGTCCAACAGCGAGGTGGCGCCGAAGCGGTCCTCCAGCCACTGGTGGAAGGCGGTGCCCCGCTTGGCGTACGTGTTGGGTTTGAAGGGCACGGGCCGACGCAGGCGCCGGGCGAACTGCTCCGGGTTGTTCTGCAGCGCGACCAGGTCCGTGGCCGTGAGTTCCGGGGTCAACGGCACCTCGATCACCTCCGCCGAGAGCGCCTCCTGTTCCTCGATCAGGGCGGTGACCTCCCGTTCCCACAGGTCGAACAGCCCGTTGTCGGCGGAGTGGGCGGGAAGGTCGGCCTGTGCGGCACGGACCAGCTCCGCCCCGGCGAGGGTCTCCGGGTGGGCCGAAAGGTGCGGGAAGAGGCCCTCCGGCGGTGGCGGAAGCTCGGGTAGCTCGGCCTCGTCCGCAGTCTCGGAACCGTACCAGGTGCCCACGGCACCGGGAGCGGCCTGCCTGAGGACCTCGAGGTTCGCGTAGGGCTGGCACTCGGTGCCGTTGTCGTTCAGATGGGAGGCACTGACCAGCAGGGCGTGCTCCGTCCGGGTCACAGCCACGTAGAACAGCCGGGTGTTCTCCTCGTCCTGTGCGGCACGGATGTCCTTCTTGTAGTCCTCGCAGGCTGCCTCGAATTCCTTCCGGTCGTCGACAGCGGTGTCCAGTGCCGGGGCATCCTCGGCGTCGCCGCGCACTCCGGAGGGCAGCTCCGGGATGTTCGACAGGAAGGTCCGCGGCCGGGACTGGTAGGTGCGGTCATCGGCGTGCAGCACCGCCACCACGTTCCACTCCAGCCCCTTGGCCTTGTGGGCGGTGAGGATCTGCACCCGGTCGCTGCGCACGATCACCTCCCCGGGTTCCAGGCCGCCGTCGGTTTCCTTCGCCTGCTCGAAGTAGCCGAGCAGACCACGCAGCGTCGCCCCGGGAATGGCGGCGAACCCGGCCACCTCCTCAGCGAGACGGTCCAGGTGAGCCGCCCCCACGGCGCCGTCGGCGCCCGGGTTCTGACGGGCGAGCACCTCTGTGCGTACCCCGATGACGTCCTCGATATCGGAAAACAGGTCCGGCAGGGAGTGCGAGAGACTGTGGGTGCGCAGGTGGCGCAGTTCTGCGGCCAAGAGCCGTAGCCGCTGATAACCCGTCTCGCTGTAACGTTCCGGCTCCCCCAGGTCCGCGACCGCATCCGCGAGTCCCACGACCTCCTCCGGCGCGGCTGGCAGGGTGTCGGCGATGATCTGCTCGAGCCGTTCCAGCGGATCATCCGCCAGGATCGTCTGGTTGCGGTTACCGGTGGCCCGGGCCGCAAGGTTCGCCGCGCGCCCGGCCAGCGCGAGGAGGTCGGAAACCCCGAGACCGACGTGCGGGCCGGCCAGGATCCGGAGGGCCGCCGTGGTGTCCTGGGGCTTGACCAGCATGGTCGCCACTGCGATCACATCGGCCACTTCCGGTACATACAGCAGCCCGGACAACCCGACAATTTCATTGGGGATGCCGAGCTCGTCCAACTCCTCGGCGATGAGCGCGGAGTGGCGGTTCTTACGGACCAGCACCGCGCCGGTGAACTCCTCCCCCTTGTCCCGGCGGGCGTGAAAGTGCCCCGCCAGCCACCGGGCGGCCTCCATCCGCTCGGAGACGGCGGTGTCATGGAACGCCAGTTTCACCTCGCCGGTGTCGGCGCCCGGTCGGGCGGTCAACGGTTGGACGGTGCGGCCCGGGTGGTGCGCGGGCCCCAGCACCTCCCGGGAGACGGCGTTGGCCAGGTCCAGCACCTCCGGCGGATTCCGCCAGGAGGTGGTCAGTTCCCGCTTCGGCGCGGGCTGGCCGTCCACCAGCGGGAAGTCGGCGATGAAATTCTCCAGGTTCGCGGCCGTGGCCCCGCGCCACCCGTAGATCGACTGCATCGGGTCGCCGACGGCCGTCACGGTCAGTCCCTCGTCCCGGGTGCCGTAAAGGCTGCGCAGGAGCACTCGCTGGGAGTGGCTGGTGTCCTGGTACTCATCCAGCATGACCACCCGGAAGCGGCGGCGCTGCGAGGCTCCGACCTGCGGGAAACCTTCCGCGAGCTGGGCCGCCAGGGCCATCTGCTCGCCGAAGGTGATGACGTTGCGTGCCTTCAGCTCCTGTTTCAGCTCCGCGATCAGCGGGAGATACTCCAGCCGGGCACGTTGGGTGCCCAGGTAGCCCGCCATCTTGGCGGTCAATTCGCTGCGCTGCTTGGGCCCCTTGGGCAGGGACTCGAAGTTGTCGATGAAGGCGCCGGTCTCCTCGGTCAGGTCCGCCGCGGAGACCATGTGGTTGTCCAGTTCACCCGACAGCTCGAGGACATTGGAGATCACGGTGCTCAGGGCGTGGTCCGTGTCCAGCTCGCCGGTGTAGTCGCGGACGATCTCCGCGGCGATCTGGTGCAGCTCTGTCTGGCTGATCAACCGGGCCGAAGGCTCGACCTGGGCGAGCAGGCCGTACTCCCCGATCAGCCGTCCGGCGTAGGAGTCATAGGTGGATACCGTCGGGGTGATGGTTTCCAGTGCCTCGGCCAGTTGGCCGCTGGGGTCCAGCTCGCCCACCTTCGGGGTGCCGGCGAAGATCTCCAGTTGCCGCCGGATCTTCTGGTTCAGCTGTTGAGCTGCCTTGCGGGTGAAGGTGAGTCCGAGGATCTGGTCCGGGGTGGCGTAACCGTTGGCCACCAGCCACACCACCCGCGAGGCCATGGTGGTGGTCTTGCCGGCACCGGCACCGGCCACCACCAACAGGGGCCCCGGCGCGGCGCCGATCACGGCGGCCTGCTGCTCGGTGGGACCGAACTTCTCCCCCAGGGATTTCGAGAGCAGTTGTGGGGAAATCCTAGACATCGGTGGTCATTCTCCCTTCCGGCTGAACCGGGCAGATAGAGGTCAGGGGGCAGTGGGAACAGGCCGGGTTGATGCGCGCGCGCAGACTCGGGCCGCGGAGTTCGGCGGCGAGTGCCGGCAGGGACTGCGCCAGTTCCTCGAGCTCCTCCGCGGTCTTGGGGGCCTGCTGTCGTTCGGTGGCTTTGCCGTAGGTGATCTTGGCGGGAAAGACCAGCAGCGCCCCGCCGACGCGTTCCGGCTCCTGCTCCGGCTCAGGCGCGGTGACCCGGCCGGCGTTCAGGGCACCCCGGCTCAGGGCCAGCTGGTACACGGCCAGCTGGGCATGGTCGTCCATGTTCTTCTGCGTGGGCACGGACTTGCCCGTCTTCAGGTCCACGATGTGCAGTTCGCCGGCTCCGTCGCGCTCCAACCGGTCCATCCGCCCCCGGATCTTGACCTCCGGGGTGATCGGCACATCCACCTCAACCTCCACACCCACCTGCTCGAAGGTCGGCGCCCGGGAACCCAGCCACCTCGCGGTCTGCCCGATCAGCTGGCGCCAATTCTGCAATTCCGCCTCGCGCTGCCAGGCGGGGACCCGGATGAGGTTCTCATAGGCGTGGTCGAGCAACTCGGTGGCCCGTTCCTGGTTCGCCCCACGGGCCAGTGCCTCCGCGAAGGCGTGGACCAGGGTGCCTTTGAGCATCTGGATGGGGGTCTCCTCTTCTTCCTCCACCCGGGCGAGTACCGCGTTGAGCGGGCAGTTGGCCAGCGCCTCCACCCGCGAGGGTGAGAGACTGACCTGGGGGCGGTCGTCGAGCAGCTGCCGTTCGGAGACCTCCGTGGTGCTCCACCAGTCGGCCGGTTGGGCCCCGGGCACCCCCGCGGCCGCCAGCCGGGCCAGCTGTCGGGCGGCCTGTGCCTTGAAGTCCGCCCGTACCTCCGGCGAGTTGACGTAGCGGCGCAGTTCCGCGATCAGGGAGGGGGTGGACAGCACCCGCACGGTCGGCGCGATCTCATCGCCGTCGGTCGCCTCGGAGCCGAAGCTCATCTGCTGCACGGTGGCGCCGTCGAGTTCCGACAGAAAGCGCGAAGGCTCCAGTTCCTCATCGGTGTCGGTGGATTCCACCGCGGTGACCAGCAGCTTGTCGACGGCGCGGTGAGCCGCCATATGGAACAGCCGGCGCTCTTCCTTGAGCTTCGGGGCCGAGCGGGACACCAGGGTGCCCGGCGGAATGCCCTGATCGGCCAGGTCGATCAATTCCTCCTGGCCGAACAGGGTGCCGGTCTCCCCCAACGAAGGCCAGGTGCCCTCCTGCACCCCGGCCACCACGACGTGGCTCCATTCGGCGCCGTCGGTGCCGTGCGCGGTCAACAGGGTGACCGCATCCGGTTCCACCCCCCGGCGCTCACGCACGCCCGTGGGCAGCTCCTGTTCCGCGATGTGCCGGATGAAGGAGTCGATCCCGGCGGTGGGCCGGCGCTCGGCGTAGTCGCCCGCGGCGTCGAACAGCGTCATCATCGCGTCCAAGTCCCGGTCGGCCTGGGAGCCTGCCGCGCCACCCCGCAGGCTGGCCGCCATGAGGCGGTCCGCCAGGCCGGTGGTTTCCCAGAGGGCCCAGAGCACCTCCTCCACGCTGGCGTGGGCCTCCCGGGCCCGGTGTCCGGCGGCCAGGACATCGCGGATCCGCTCCAGGATGTCGAGCTCACGTTCCGTCAGTGTCTCGGTGAGCTCCTCCCGGTGGAACGGTCGTGCGGGATGGATCAGCTCACGCAGCACGTCGGTGGCACGGCGTTCGAAGTCCAGGCGGCGCAACCCGCGCAGCAGTCGGCGCAACGTCACCGGGTCTGCACCACCCATCGGCCCGAGCAGCAGTTCCTCCAGTTCCGAGGGCGACAGCTCCTCGGACAGGGCACGGACCCCGAGGATCATGCCCGCGACGATGGACTGCTCGGCCAGCACCACGTCGGTGGGATTCAGGTGCACCGGCACCCCGGCGTTGAGCAGGGCCCGCCGGACCGGAGCGATCATGCCGGTGGAGCGCACCACTACCGCAATGTCATTCCAGGGCACGCCATCGAGCAGGTGGGCGCGGCGGATCCGGTCGGCGATCAACGCGTACTGACTGGTGGTGGTGTCTGCCTTGATGACCCGGCGCTGTGGTTTCCGGAAGGACTCGCGCAACCGGATCTCATGGTTCACCGGGTACTTGAGGAGAAACTCCGGGGAGGCGCCGCGGAAGTGGAAGACGGCCTGCTCCGGATCACCGGCGATCACCGTCAGCTTCGTCTGCGGCATGAGCACCTGCAGTAGTTCGGCGGACTTCGGGTCCAGATGCTGGGCGTCATCGATGATGAGGGCATCCAGCTCCAGTTCCGGGGGGTTGACCCGGATCGCATCCAGTGCTGCGGTGACCAGTTCCGAGGCGCTGTAGGCCTGCGTGCCGGCCAGGGCCGTGGTCTGTTCGTACTCCCGCAGGAAATCTCCCGCGGCCGACCAGATGGGGCGGTCATAGCGGCGGCCCCACTCATCCAGGTCATCCGGTCCCAGGCCGCGTTCCACCGAACGCAGGAGGAAATCGCGGAGCTGCCGGGCGAAGCCGACGAGCCGCAGGGCCGGCCGGTGCTCGGCCGGCCAACTACCCCGCCCGGTTTCGGCGTGACCCTCCAGCAACTCCCGGATCACCGAATCCTGTTCCGCGCCGGTGATCAGCCGGGCGGGACGTGACTGCCGCAGCAGCGCAAAGGCCAACGAGTGCACCGAACGAACAAGAGTGCCGCTGGAGACGTAGGAGCCGGCGAGCTGCTCCACCAGCTCCCGGCGCAGCCGCGCGCCGGATTCCTTCGCCGGTGCGATGACCATGATGCGGGCGGGATCGGTGCCGCTCCGGATCAGTTCCACGACGGTGTCGAGCAGGAGACTGGAGACCCCGGAGCCGGCCGGCCCCGTCACCCGCCAGGTGCCGGTGGGGTCCGCCAGCAACTGCGCGGCCGGTTCCCCCCACTGCCGAGACTGCCGCTCCGTGTCACCGCTAACCAGCTTTACCTGCATTTTAGGGGGCGGAGCGAATCTCTCTGCGGGCGCGAAATCTGTCATGGTTCTACATTGTGGCAGACACCCTGGACATCAACGTCTCCGCGACCCGTTCCAGATCAGCCGCCATGGTCGGTATGGCGTCCTCATGGAACTGGTGGACCAGCACGCGGTAGCACAGGGCGCGCAGCAGCAGCTGGTCCAGGCCCGGCAGATGGTCGAAGCGGTCCAGCACACCGGTGTCGACCGCACCCGCCAGCAGACCATCGACCATGACCAGGGCTGCGGTGTACCCGTGTGGATGTGCGACGGCCACCAGATCCGTGACGGCCGGGGCCTGGTATCCGGAGAACAGCAACGTGGCCAGCAGGTCCGCGTGGCAGACCTGCTCCGCGGCGGCCAGCGGCTCCATCTGCGCGGTCAGCCTGGCCGCCAGTTCATTACCGCAGTCATTGCCGGAACGCGACGCGCGATCGGCCTTGGTGAAGGGGTCCTCGCCACCCTCGCGGGCGAAAGCGGGGATGTCGAGGGCGCTCAGGGCGTCGTCGAGCCGGAGGGCGGCGTGCACGGCTTCATCCACCCGGCGCGCGGGTTGGCCGTCGATGTGGTTTGAGGCCCGCCAGCCGGAGACCACGTAGCGGCCGTCGGTGGCACGGATCGGGCGGGCCACCCGCAGACCGGGGACCCGCAGCTTCTCCCGGGTCTTGGCGGACCAGGCGGCGGCGTCGGCGGACAGGGCCCGGGAGAACACCACCGTGCCCACCCGCCAACCGTGGTCCCAGGCGAGTCCGGCCGGTTCCGGGGTGCCTGGTTCGACATGGAAACCGGACTGGACGAAGTCGGGCAACTGTGGGTTTTCAGTCATGGCATCAGATTAGGGTATGGCCACGGGTTGTAGATGCAGGTTTGGCCGTCGATCCGGTAGACCTCGTTCGGATCCGTCTCCGCGAGGGCGTCGTTGTTCAGGCTCAGGGTCTGCTGCATCATGATCGGGGCGAGTTCCCCCTCGCCGCCGCACGGCTCATGCGCGTAGTAGCCGAGGCCGTGGCCGACCTCGTGGTTGATGAGGTACTGCCGGTAGGAGCCCAGGTCCCCCTCGAAGGGGGCGGCGCCCCGGACCCAGCGGGACTCATTGATGATCACACGCTCCCCGGCCGAGGTGTAACAGCTGGTCTCCATGGCCAGGTCATTGCCGCAGATCTCGTGGGTGGTGCCCACGGAAGTCAGTTGGATGCGCATCGTCGGGTCCTGGTCCGGGGCCACATGCTCGAACCGGAACCGGGGGTCCGCGGTCCAGCCCATCGGGTGGGAGAGCGTGGCGTCGATCATGGCGGACAGGGCGTCGTCACCGCCCATGCTGGCGGTGTCCACCCCCTCCTCGACCTCAATGACGTAGCGGATGACCTGCTCCGTTCCTTCTCCTGCCACCATTCCCGGGGTGCCGACGGTGCGGTAGGTGCCCGCACCCTGCTCGGCGAAGGGGGCCCCGGGTGGCAGCTCGGTGAAGGGAACCTCGACCGGTTCAGTGTCGGCGGGGTCCGGGCCCGCCATGGGCTGGGAGGTTTCCGTCTCCGCCGGGGTCGGTTCCGCGGCGCCGGTATCCGTTTCCGAGGCCGGGGAGGTGAACACGTCCACCAGTACCCAGACCGTGATGATGGCCAGCACCGGGATCGCGTATGCCCGCCACCCCCACTGTCGGGCGTAGCGGACCCACAAAGGTTCCTCGCTCATGTTCGGGTGATACTCAGGTGTTCCGGTCAGGCGCCGGCGAAGCCGACGGTGCGGGCGGTGGAGGTGCCGATCTCCAGGTGGGCGATCTCAGCCGGGTTGATGAAGAACTTCGCTCCCTTGGCGTCCTGCAGCTCGAGGACCTTTTCACTGGCGACGGCCTCACGCACCTTGGCGACGACGGCCTCCTGGGTCTCATCACTGTTGATGACCAGCTCGCGCGGCGAGTGGGAGAATCCGATCTTGATGTCCACGTGGGTTCCTCTTCCTATGGGTTGGTTACGGGGTGTGACCCCATCATAGTAGTGAGCGGTTACTATCGAAGTTGTGTCTGCTCAAAGCTCTGGTCCCACATTCGCTGAGCTGGGTGTCGCGGTGGAGATCACCGAGGCGCTCGCCGCCGCCGGTATCACCCGGACCTTCGCCATCCAGGAGCTCACGCTCCCCATCGCCCTGGACGGTGTGGACCTGATCGGACAGGCCCGCACCGGGATGGGCAAGACCCTGGGCTTCGGGGTGCCGCTGCTGGATCGGGTGTTCGACGCCGCGGACGTCGCCGAACTCGACGGCACCCCCCGCGCGCTGGTGGTCACCCCGACCCGGGAACTGGCGGTCCAGGTCGCCGAGGATCTGGCGGCCGCGGCCAAGCGGCTGCCCGTGCGGATCACCACCATTTACGGCGGCACGCCGTACGAGGATCAGATCAAGGCGCTGGAGTCCGGGACCGACGTGGTCGTCGGCACTCCGGGGCGGCTGATCGACCTGCACAACCGTGGCGTGCTCTCCCTGGACAAGGTGGCCATCCTGGTCCTCGATGAGGCGGACGAGATGCTGGACCTGGGCTTCCTGCCCGATATCGAGAAGCTCATGAAGGCGCTCACCCACCAGCACCAGACGATGTTGTTCTCCGCCACGATGCCCGGGCCGATCCTGACCCTCGCACGCAGCTTCCTGACCCGGCCGGTGCACATCCGGGCGGAGTCGGCCGATTCGGGCGCGACGCACGCCACCACCCGGCAGGTGGTCTTCCAGGCGCACCGCATGGACAAGTCCGCCATCACCGCCCGCATCCTGCAGGCGGCTGGCCGGGGCCGGACCATCATCTTCGCCCGCACCAAGCGCACCGCCGCCGACGTCGCCGATGACCTGGCCGGACGCGGCTTCGCGGTGGGCGCGGTCCACGGCGACATGGGCCAGCCCGCCCGGGAGTGTTCCCTGCAGGCCTTCCGGGAGGGGACGGTGGAGATCCTGGTCGCCACCGACGTCGCCGCCCGCGGCATTGACGTGGATGATGTCACCCACGTGATCAACTACCAGACCCCGGATGACCCGATGACCTACGTCCACCGCATCGGGCGCACGGGACGGGCCGGGCACACCGGCACCGCCGTGACGCTGGTGGGTTATGACGAGCTGCTGAAGTGGCAGGCGATCGACGCCGAGCTCGCCCTCGGGCAACCGGAACCACCACAGTGGTTCTCCACCTCCCCGGAGCTCTACGAGGCGCTCGCCATTCCGGACGGTGCGCAGGAGACCGTGGGCAAGCCCCGCAAGGTAGCCGGTAAGCCCCTGCCTTCCCGGTCCCCCCGGCCGCAGAGGAAACGTCGGTGAGTCGACCGCTGCGACGCACCCGCCGTGATCTGCTCGTCACGGGGGTGCTTGCCGCGCTCGCCGTGGCGGCGGTGACCGGAGTGGCGGTCACGGCCCCGACCAATGGGTCTCAACTACACCCCGCCACCTCCTCTGTGGCGACGGATCCGTTGGCGGCGCCGCCCACCGCGTTGACCGAGGCATTCACCCTGTCCGACGCGGAACTGCCGGGTCAGCACCGGCCACTGACGGTGGCCGGGCTGCTCATCACCACCGACGGCTTCACCGTCAGGGCCCATGATCCGGCCGGGGACGAGGCCTGGCGCTATGAGCGCGATCGGGAGATCTGCGCCGTGGGTACCGCCTGGCACCAGGTGACGATCGCCTACCGTGGCCCCGCGGGCTGCGGGGATGTGGTGGCCATCGACGCCCAGACCGGCCAGTACGATTCCACCCGCAGCGCCATCGCGGGGGAACAGGTGGTGCCGGTCGAATCCAATGACCGCTTCGGGATCCTCAGCCCGGAGCGGGTGGAGCTGTGGCGTTCAGACCTGGTGCGCACGGTCGAGTACGGCGCGGTGGAGGCGAAACAGGAACCGGCCAGCCAACCGAATGAGGACTGCACGCTGACCTCCGCGTTGACCCGCACAGAGTCGTTGGTCACCACCGAAGCCTGCCCGGACGGCACCTGGCTGCGCTTCCAGGCCACCACCCCGGAGGATTCCCGCACCCCGGAGTTGCTCGGCGAGATCGCTGTCGCGGACGAGAGCCGGCTGGTCGCGATCGGGCAGGAGGCCGCTGCGGTCTACTCTCCGGGGCCCGAACCACAGCTGCTGTCCTATGACCCGGACGGCACCCTGCTCGAAAGCCGTGACGTGGCCCCGGCCGCTGAGCCCTCCGGCCTCGACGCCCCGGCCACCGCGGACCTGCCGCACCACATGAGCTGGTTCGACGGGGAACGGCTCTATCTCCTCGGCCCCACCCGACTGCAGGTCAGCCAGGTCTTCGAGGATGCGATCGGCACCGGCGTGGCTGTGGGAGAGTCCTTCCTCTATCCCACCGCGGACGGCATCGCCGTGGCGGATCCGGACACGGGTGAGACGCACACGACCCTCCCCGTGACCCGTGGAACCGGCGCGGTGTCGCTGTCACTGGCGGGAGGGACGATCGTCGAGAAGCGGGGCGCTCAGGTGGTCGGACTGGTTCAGGCGCCGTAGCGGGCGGCCGCCCATTCCGCCGACCGCTGGTTGAATATCATCAGCAGCGCCAGAACCGCGGAGACGATGGTGGCGATAGCAAGCAGCCACGCACCGCCCTGGATCATCATGATGGCGATGGGCAGCAGCAGCATCTGCAGGATCGTCACCGGACCACGGCCCCAACGCCGTCCCGCGAGAATGGAGATCGCACCAGCCAGCACGGTGCCGAAGATCAGGATGAAAAAGACCGCGGTGCCGATGCCCACGAAATTCATGTTCTCCTGGGTGGTGACCACGGACTGATCCTCCACGCCCATGAGGTTACGCACGATCAGCAGAATGGCGTAGCCGATGCCCACTGCCGACTGGATGATCGCGATGATGCTGGCCCAGCGCATGGCGGCGGGCAGAAGCGGACTCTGGGGGATTTGGTTGCTGCTCACAACATCCCATCCTAACCGCTGCGCCAAGTTAACTTCCCTCAGGAAGCAGATTTGACGGCCAACACACTGTCACCCTCATCACATGGCCGGCGTCCCTGCAGGTCAGCAGCATCCAAGTTTGCGATGACCAAGGTGTCAAGGGGAATATTCCGCACCTCAGGAGGATTTAATTCTGTGATAGTAGGCACAATGTGACGTGTACCCCTAGCGAACTTCCTGAATACGTGTCATTATCTTCAGGTAGCAGAAACGACCAGCGCATGACCTGGTCGCGAACTCTGAAACACCAGAGAGTTAACGCCACGTGAACCGAGGTCCGGCCCACCAGGTGCCGCCCAGATCACTGACGTTCATGCACTTTCACCCCACAGCCAACACACGGCTGACTTTGGTGTGTCGACTCACGCTGTAGACGAAGGAGATGTTTTTATCATGGATTGGCGCGACGAAGCTGTTTGCCGTAGCGAAGACCCCGAGCTGTTCTTTCCGGTCGGCAACTCCGGCCCCGCCCTGGCCCAGATCGCCAAGGCCAAGGTCGTCTGCAACCGTTGCCCGGTGACCTCCACCTGCCTGAAGTGGGCCCTCGAATCCGGCCAGGACGCAGGCGTCTGGGGCGGCATGAGCGAGGATGAGCGCCGCGCCCTGAAGCGCCGCAAGAACCGCGGTCGGGGCCGCGCCCGCGTCACCGCCTGACCCCCTCCTGATTTCCCTCCCCGGAATCCCAGGCACTACAGTTGAATCACGTATTTAACTGTCCGCAACCAAGGAGACACCATGAGCAAGCGTGGCCGTAAGCGCAAGGACCGCCGCAAGAAGAAGGCAAACCACGGTGCCCGTCCGAACGCCTAGGTCTTCCTAGGTCAACGGGAGTCCGTACCGAAAGAGCCACCCAGCTGAGCTGGGTGGCTCTTTCGGCGTCTCCGCCGGAAGATCAACCCCGCCGCTCCACACGGATCGACAAGGTGATTTGCTCCCGGAGGGTCGGCGGCGCCTCCTGCTGTGTGCAGCACTTGCGCACCAGGGCGCGGATCTGCTCCTCCGCCAGCAGTCGGCCGTAGCACTCCGGGCAATCAGAGATGTGGGTGCGCAGCTCCGCACATTCGGCGGCGGTCAGCTCGTCGTCGAGTAGCGCGAACAGCGACTGGTACTTTTCACCGCACCCGCAGGTACAGGGTTCGTAGTTGTAGGTCATCGACGGTTCACCTTTTCGGCCTTATCCTTGTCAGAATTTTCCTTGCTGTCAGGGTGGTCCAATCCGATTCCCTGCTCATGTGCTACTTCCTTCAACATGGAACGCAGCTGTTTTCTTCCCCGGTGCAGCCGGGACATCACGGTGCCCAGCGGTGTCCCCATGATCTCGGCGATCTCCTTGTAGGCCAGCCCCTCCACATCGGCGTAGTAGACCACCATGCGGTAGTCCTCGCTGAGCTCGTTCATCGCGTCCGCGATCTTCCGGTTGGGCATCCGTTCCAGGGCCTGCACCTCGGCCGACTGCAGACCGGTCGAGTCGTGGGAGGAGGTGGTGTAGAGCTGCCGGTCCGTCACATCATCGGCGGAGGTCTGCGTGGGCCGCCGCTGCTTCTTCCGGTAGGAGTTGATGTATGTGTTGGTCATGATCCGGTACAGCCAGGCCTTCAGATTGGTCCCGGGTTTGAAGCTGCCGAAGGCCTGATAGGCCTTGACATAGGTTTCCTGTACCAGGTCCTCAGCGTCGGCGGGGTTGCGCGTCATGCGCAACGCACCACCGTAGAGCTGGTCGATCAGCGGCATCGCATCTTCCTCGAAGCGCTTCGTGAGATCATCTTCAGCCATTACGGCTCCAACCCTTTCTTCGGTGCCAGTCTCCTCATTGTAGGAGCACTGTTCGGTGATGGGACAATAGCCGCATGGCGAAGGCACCCACGAAGGCGGTTCAGGCGCTCCTTGACGTGCACGTCCCCCACCGGCTCGAGAAGTTCGATTCCGGCCGGGACCATTTCGGCGCGCACGCCGCCGCCGCGCTCGGGGTGGCCCCGGAGCTGATCCTCAAGACCCTGATCGTGGACACCGGCACCGGCCTGGCCGTCTGCTGCGTGCCGGTGAGCGGCCAGCTGGACCTGAAGGCCGCGGCAAAGGCGCTCGGTGTCCGCAAGGTGACGCTGGCCGATCCCGCTAAGGCGGAGAAGAGCACCGGATACGTCACCGGTGGAATCTCGCCGCTGGGCCAGAAGACGCCGCTGCCCACGCTTCTCGACGCCGCGGTGGAGCAGGTCCCGCTGGTCTATGTCTCCGGTGGGCGCCGCGGCCTGGACATCGAGCTCGCGCCGCAGGACCTGGCACAGGTTACAGCAGCTCGGTTTGTCCCCCTGGGGCGATGAGCCCGGCGTGGTCGTTGCGGACGTTACCCACCTCCCCCGCCACTTCCCGGGTGACAAAACGGTCCCGGAGTTCCGGCGGGGTGGGTTGCAGGAGGGATTCGGTGGTGTCCCCGGCCAGCCAGGGGCCGATCTCGTCGCGGGTGAGGAACCGCGGCATGCGGTCGTGCAGCCAGGCGATCGGTTCGGCGGAGTCGGTGGTGATCATCGCGGTGGAGAGCTGGTCCAGCCCCGTGGACCACAACCCGGCGGCCCACATCAGCTCGGTGTCGTCCCCACCGAGGGAGACGAAGTTCGGTTTCTTCTCGTGCCACTCGTAGTAGCCGTTCATCGGAATCAGACAGCGGCCGTGCCGGTAGGCATCGCGGAAGCTCGGTTTGGTGGCCACCGTCTCCGCGCGGGCATTGAACAGCGGCGGTCCGGAATCATCCTTCTTCCAGTGCGGGAACAGCCCCCAGCGGGCGGGCTCAAGGAGGGCCTCCGCCCCGTCGCTGCGCACCACCGGCACCACCTGGGTGGGTGCCAGGTTATAGCGCGGGCCCGGGGTGCCCTGCGGGGCGTGGACCGGCAGGTCACCGCCGAAGAGTTGCCCGGCGGCGTCGATAAGCGCCTCCGCGGTGGTGAATAGGACGAATCGACCGCACATGCCATCTAGTATGGCATGTGTGAATAACCCTGTGTCATCCTCCGCTCCTGCCTGGGCCGCACCGCGGGCCCGGGGTCCGATCAACTGGCGTCAGTCCGTGCCCGGTTCGAAGTCCATCACGAACCGGGCCTTCATCCTCGCCGCGATCGCCGATTATCCCTCCAGTGTCCATGGCGCGCTGCGCAGCCGGGACACCGATCTGATGGCCGATGCGCTGCGTTCGCTCGGTGTGACCATCACGGAGGTCGAGGACGGCCATCTGCGCATCGAACCCCGCCCCTTCCACGGCGGTCCGATCGACTGCGGTCTCGCCGGCACCATCATGCGGTTCGTCCCGCCGATCGCCACCCTGGCGCGCGGCACCGTCCTCTTCGACGGTGACCCGCAGGCCCGGCAGCGCCCGATGTCGACGATTCTCGACGCGCTGCGCACCCTCGGCGCCTCCATCGAGGGCGACCGGCTGCCCTTCACCGTCTACGGCCAGGGTGCCCCGGAGGGCGGAACCGTCGAGATCGACGCCTCCGGCTCCTCCCAGTTCGTCTCCGGTCTGCTGCTGGCCGGAGTCCGCTTCCGGCGGGGGCTGACGGTCCGGCACACCGGAGCGACCCTGCCCAGCCTGCCCCACATCGAGATGACCGTCGCGATGCTGCGTCAGGCGGGTGTCAAGGTCGATGCCGAGCAGAACGAGTGGCGGGTCTACCCCGGCGCGGTCCACGGCCGCCGCTGGACCATCGAACCCGACCTGTCGAACGCCACGCCCTTCCTGGCCGCCGCAGCGGTCACCGGCGGATGCGTGCGCATCCCGGACTGGCCGGTGAACACCACGCAGCCCGGTGACGTCATCCGGACCATCCTGGAGCAGATGGGGTGCTCGGTGGAGCTGGTCAGCACCGGTGCCGGCTATGACCTGGAGGTCACCGGTCCGGCCGCTCCGCTGCGCGGGATTCAGTTGGACATGTCCGACATCGGCGAGCTGACGCCGACGGTCGCGGCCCTGGCCGCCCTGGCCGGGTCCGACTCCTGGTTGACCGGCATCGCCCACCTGCGCGGCCACGAGACCGACCGGCTCAAGGCCCTGACCACGGAAATCAACCGGCTGGGCGGCGACTGCGAGGAGCTGCCTGACGGCCTGCACATCAAGCCGGCGACGCTGCACGGCGGACTGTGGCACTCCTACGCCGACCACCGCATGGCCACCGCCGGAGCCATCCTCGGCCTGGTGGTGGACGACGTTCAGGTGGAGGACATCCAGACCACCGCCAAGACCCTGCCCGGGTTCGAGGACATGTGGGAGGCGATGGTTTCCGACAATGGCTAGATCCTGGGATGAATCCGACATCCGAGTCCGCCCCGGCAAGGGCAGCCGCCCCCGCACCAAGGACCGCCCCGCGCACAACGACGCCGAGTTCGGCATGGTCGTGACCAAGGATCGCGGCCGCTGGGGAGTGGTGCTCGACGGCCGCGAGGACCCGGTGGTCACGATGCGCGCCCGCGAGCTCGGCCGCACCGCCATCGAGGTCGGTGACCGGGTGGGCGTCGTGGGCGACACCTCCGGGAGACCGGGCACGCTGGCACGCATCGTGAAGCTGGCGGATCGCACCTCCGTTCTCCGGCGCACCGCCGATGACACGGACCCCTATGAACGGATCGTGGTCGCCAACGCGGAGCAGCTGCTGATCGTCTCGGCCGTGGCCGATCCCCCGCCACGCTCCGGTTTCGTGGAGCGCTCGCTGATCGCCGCCTTCGTGGGGAACCTGCGCCCGGTGATCATCCTGACCAAGTCGGATCTGGCTGACCCGGCCGAGTTCGCCGCCGAGTTCGCCGACCTGGACGTGCCTGTGCTGGTCTGCGGTATCGACGACCCTGTCGGGCCGGTCCGCGACCTGGTCAGCGGTCACGTCTCCGCCTTGATCGGACACTCCGGAGTGGGTAAGTCCACGCTGGTCAACCGCCTGGTGCCCGAAGCTAACCGGGAGACGGGTGAGGTGTCCGGCGTAGGCAAGGGCCGACACACCTCCACGCAGTCGGTGGCCCTGCGGGTGCCGGACGGTTGGATCATCGACACCCCCGGTATCCGTTCCTTCGGGCTGGCCCACGTGGACGCCGACGCCGTGGTCGGCGTATTCGACGACCTGGCCCGGGCCGCCGAGGACTGCCCACGGGGTTGTACGCACCTGGGCCCGCCCGCTGACCCCGAGTGCGCCCTGGATGAACTGACCGGAGCCAGCGCCCGGCGGGCGGCCGCGGTGCGCAAGCTCCTAGTGGCATTGCGCCGCAACGAGGACTGGGAGTAATGCCGGAGAGGGTCAGCAAGGTCCCCCTGAACCGCCTGGCCGTGGTCGCCGCTCTCATCGGCGTGCTGACCGGACTCTTCGTCGCCGCCCTGAACTGGGCGGTGATCTGGGTGGAACGGCTGATCTACGGCGTGGACCACCTCGACAACATCGATCCCACCGCCCATGTCAGCCCGGTCCGGCTGGCGGTGACCCTGCTGGTGCTGGGATTGGTCACCTCCTGGGCGTGGTACCTGGTGCATCGCCTGGAACGCCGGGAGGTGTCCGTGGTCGGTGCCATGCGCGGTGAGAAGATGCCGATCGCGGGGACCGTCGCTTCATCCTTTCTACAGGTGACGACGGTCGCGGCTGGGGCGCCGGTGGGCCAGGAGAACGCCCCGCGCCTGGCCGGTAGCCTGGTGGCCGAACGCTTCAGTCGTTGGCTGGACCTGGACCGGGAGGCCAAGCAGGTACTGGTCGCCGCGGCGGCGGGCGGCGCCCTGGGGGCGAGTTTCCATCTTCCGCTGGCTGGCACGTTGTTCGCCCTGGAGATCCTGCTGGCGAAGATGTCGCCCCGCAACGTGGTGATCACGATGGTGACCACCGTGGCGGCGGTGGCCACCACCGGACTGTTCGTCGAGGTGCCCGCGGTCTTCGCCACGGTGCCGTTGACGGAGGGCCCCCTGATGTTGCTGGCTGCGGTACTGGTCGGCATCGTCGCGGGACTGGCCGGGCACTGGTTCAGCCAGTTGGCCAACCGGGCCGCCCGCTCTTCCCCGAGCGGACGTACGCTGCTCTGGCAGATGCCCCTGGGTTTCGGGGTGATCGCCCTGATCGCCTACCTGGTGCCGGGGGCGGTGGCCAATGCCCGCTGGGCCTCTGACACGCTGCTGGATGAGGGCATGGCGTTGCCGGCGCTGCTGCTGATCGGACTGCTGCGCCTTCTGGTCTTCCTCATCGCGTTCCGCGTGGGCACCGTCGGTGGCACGCTGATCCCGGCCTTCGCTCTCGGGGCGATGGTGGGCGGCGTCGTCGGGCACCTCCTGGAACCGGTACTCGGGGTGCCCGTGGCCGCCTGCGCCCTGCTCGGGGCGGCCGCCTTCCTGTCCACCACGATGGCCGCTCCCCTCTTCGGGCTCATCGCCGCGGTGGAGTTCACCGACATGGAGCCCCAGGGCTATCTGCCGGCCTTCCTCGCGGTGGCCTCCGCGGTGCTCACGGTCCGGGTGTGGGCCGTGCTCAGCGACCGCGAACAACGCACCTTCCCCGTCACCTACGCCAGCTGGACCGGAGAACTGCGCTAGAGTGTCCTGCTGCGAGTAACCTGAGACACATGGACGGTTTCGCAGCGGTCGATTTCGGCTTCGCCCGCGAGGTGCTCCAGCGCGGCATCGCGGTGCTCTATCTCGTGGCATTCGCCTCCACCCTGAATCAGTTCCGCCCCCTCCTCGGTGAGCGCGGTCTCCTGCCCGCGCCCCGGCTGCTGGCGGGAGCTCGGCGGCTCCGGCCGACGCTGTTCCGCCGGGTTGCGTACACCGACGGCCGGCTCGCGGCGTTGTGCTGGGCCGGCATCACCGTATCGGCGCTGCTCGCCGTGGGGGTGCCACAGCTCGGACCGCCGTGGCTACCGATGCTGTGCTTCCTCGCACTGTGGTTCGGCTACATGTCGATCACCAGTCTCGGACGGGTGTTCTACGGCTTCGGCTGGGAGATGCTGCTGCTCGAGCTCGGTTTTCTCGCGGCGTTTCTCGGATCCGGCTCACAACCCCCGCCCACCGTGGTGATCGTGCTGTTCTGGTGGCTGCTGTTCCGCCTCGAATTCGGCGCCGGCATGATCAAACTGCGGGGTGGACACGAGTGGCGCGACCTCACTGCCCTCATGTATCACCACGAGACTCAGCCGATGCCCGGTCCGTTCAGCCGGCAGGCACATCTCCTGCCCCGCTGGTTCCACAAGGGGGAGGTACTGGGCAACCACTTCGCGCAGCTCGTGGTGCCCTGGTTCCTCTTCGTACCGATCCTGGGGCTCTGGGTGCCCGGTCCGGTTCCGGGGCTCATCGGCACCGTCGCCGCAGCGGTCGTGATCGTGACACAACTCTGGCTCGTGGTGACCGGAAACTTCGCCTGGCTGAACTGGGCAACCATCGTGCTCGCCTTCTCCGCCGTCTCGGTGACCGGGAGCGGCGTCCCGGCAGCAGACGGAATGCCGGTCTACTGGATCCTCATCACCAGCGCCGTGGCACTGGTCTACGTGTGGCTCAGCTGGCCAGCGCTGCACAACCTGTTCTTCGCCAAGCAGCAGGTGATGAACGGGGCATTCAACCGGTTCCAGCTCGCGAACGCCTACGGCGCGTTCGGCAGCGTCACCAAGGAGCGCATCGAATACGTCATCGAGGGCACGCTCGACGAGGATCCGGGGACGGCTGACTGGCACGAGTACGGCTTCAAGGGAAAACCCGGCGACGTGCACCGCATCCCCCGGCAGTTCGCGCCCTACCACCTGCGGCTCGACTGGTGCCTGTGGTTCCTGCCGCTCGGCGGCCCGATCGAAGGCTGGTTCACGGTGTTCCTGGCCCGACTGCTCAGCGCGGATGAGCCGCTATTACGCCTGCTGCGGCGTGACCCGTTCGCGGGACAGCGGCCGAACTGGGTCCGGGTGGTGTCCTACCGGTACCGCTTCGCCACCCGTGAACAGCACCGGGCCGACGGCGCGGTCTGGGTCCGCGACCGGCGCCATGTTCTCATCAGACCATTGAGCCGCCGGGACTTCGCTGACTAGGCCAGCGTGCGCTGCGGGGTGCGGCCGGAGAAGTGTTGCACGGCCTGGAGCACGGTGGGGCGCAGCTTCTTCAGCAGCTTCAGACCGGTGCGCAGACCAGCACGGTTTCCGGCGTCATCCTTGCCCACATGCAGCTGGTTCTCCACCTCGGGGTACTTGGTGAATGCGGCGTTGGAGCGCACTTCCGGCGCATTGTCCCGGTCAGCGGCCAGGTACTTGTTGGGCAGGGTCAACTTCAGCAGGGTCTTCTGGACCTTGAGCAGCTGTGCCGGGAAGGAGTCCGTGTTATAGGGCAGGTCGTACTCCTTGCAGAGCGCCTCGACCTTCGTCCCGATCTCGGAGAGCCGGTTCGACGGCATGTCCGGGAAGATGTGGTGCTCAACCTGGTTGTTCAGGTTTCCGGAGAGGATGGTCAGGATCTTGCCGCCACGGAAGTTCGCCGACCCCAGCATCTGCCGCAGGTACCACTCGTCGTGGGTCTCGTTCTTGTACTGCTCCTTGGTGAAGGTCTCCGCCTCATCCGGGAAGTGACCGCAGAAGATCACGGCGTAGGCCCACACCGAGCGGATCACGTTGGCGGTCGCGTTGGCGGTCAACGTGTGCCGGAAGTTCTTTCCCGACAGCGCCGGGAAGAGCACGTAGTCACGCAACCCCTGAGTGCCCGCCTTGCGCACGGTCTCCCAGAACTTCGGGGAGATGTCCTTCCAGGTGGCACGCCCAGCGGCGAGCTTGCCCAGCTCGACGTCGTAGAAGCCCACGGCCCACTCGAACAGGGACGCCAGGGTGACGTTGACGATCGGCTGGAAGGCGTGCATCGTCTTCCACTTACGGTCGCGGGTCACGCGCAGGATGCCGTATCCCACGTCATCATCCATGCCCAGAATATTGGTGTACTTGTGGTGGGTGAAGTTGTGGGTGTGCATCCACTGGGAACTCGGGCACACGTTGTCCCACTCCCAGGTCGTGGAGTGTATTTCGGGGTCGTTCATCCAGTCCCACTGGCCGTGCATGACGTTGTGGCCGATCTCGAGGTTCTCGAGGATCTTGGACAGGCTCAGCAGTGCCACCCCGGCGAACCAGAACGGTTTCTTGTGGGACATCAGCAGGGACGCCCGGCCCGCGGCCTCCATATAACGCTGGGTGCGGATCAGTCCCTTGATGTAACGGACGTCCTTCTCCCCCAGATCGGCCTCGTACTCCGCCTTGATGGCGTCGAGTCGGGCGCCGATCTCACGGATGTCCTCGTCACTGAGGTGGCTGTATGCCTGAATATTGTCGATCGCCATCGCTGGCCTCCTTTAACTACAGGTGTATTAGATATCGATGACCACGTCGCCGGCGGCGACGCAGACGCAGGTGCGGATCCGTGATCCCGGTTCCCGGGTTTCTCCGCTGCGCAGATCGTGGACATGGCCGTCGCTGAGCTGGCGCACGCAGGTCTGGCAGATGCCCATCCGGCAACCGAAAGGCATCTGGACGCCGATGGATTCACCGGCCTCCAGGATCGTGGTGGCGCCGTCCGCCTCCACCTCGCCGCGGGTGCCGAAGGTGATCTTGCCGCCCTTGGCCGCCGAGGCACGGTCCAGCGTGAACCGCTCCGTGCGGATCTCCATGCCGTTGGCCTGCGCCCATTCCTCAAGCTCGTCGAGCATGAGGGCCGGACCACAGGCGTAGACCACCCGCTCCGCGAAATCCGGGACCAGCTCCTCGATCTCCCTGGGGCCGACGCGTCCGGACTCCGAGGTGTAATTGACCATGGCACCGAAACTGTCCAGCACGTCACCGAAGACCAGATCGTCCCGCTTGCGGACCGAGTGGAGGACTTTGACGTCGCTCTCCAGGTTCCGGTCCTGCATCGTGCGCAGCATGCTGACCACCGGGGTGATGCCGGAGCCCGCGGTGACAAACAGCAGCTTCTCGGGAATCGGGTTGGTCAGGTGGAAGTCACCGGCGGGGGCGGCCAGCCGCACGTTGATTCCCGCTTTCGCGCTGCCGAGCAGGTGGTTGGACAACTTACCGCGTTCCACAGCCCGGATCGAGATGGCGAACAACCCATCTTCGGTGTCCGGGGTGTTGGTCAGCGAATAGCTGCGCCAGGTGTACCGGCCGTCCACCCGCAGACCAATGCCGATGTACTGGCCGGCCCGGAACTCCACCGGCACTCCCCAGCCGGGTCGGATCACCAGGTGGATGACGTCATCGGGGTAGCGTTCAACCGACTCGATCTTGCCGCGCAGTTCCCGGGTCGACCACAGCGGGTTGATCAACTGGGTGTAATCATCGGGCAGCAACGGCGTGGTGAAGCGACGGAGCACGTCACGTGCCCGCCCCAACCCATCCCGGGTAGTTTGCGCCATTCTCGACCGCTTTCTCTGAGACAAACTAGCTTACGTTGGCGTAGCCTACGGCAACGTAGGTTAGTTGTCCATTTCAGTTTTCACCCTTCTCCCACGAATTTCCACTGACCTGCGACAAGCTCTTTTCAGAAGGGTGGTGGGTCATCCTCCCACCGCTTTTCACCGGGTTCGGCGCGGTCGTTTTCTCCATCCCCTCTATCGGTTCCGCCCCGGGCCGTGTTGCAGGGACCTTCCCCGGTACGACGCTGGAGCTGCTCACCTGCCCGGTCCCGGGCGGCGTCCTCCCGGACCTTCTGACGCTTGGCCTCCGCCCGCGCCCGCTTGCGGCGCTGCCCCCGCCGTTTCCCGACCTTCTGCACCCACCGGGCGCCGGCCGGGGAGATCGGCCCCTCCGGAACCGTGGAGACGACGGTGCCGTCGAGGAAGATGAACGTCGCCTCTGCGGTCTCGGGATCCAGCTCGTAGGTGAATCTGCCATCGGTCTTCATGTTGTGGTGGTGCTGGCAGAGCATCATGCAGTTGGTGGCGGACGTCGCACCACCCTTGTCATATTCCAGGCAGTGCTCCACCTGACAGCGGGTGGCAGGCACCTTGCATCCTGGAAACCGGCACACTCCATCACGGCCCACCAGGTAGGCACGCAGCCCCGGGGAGGCCTGATAGGACTTCGACTCCGCCTTGCGGTACTTGCTCAGATCGCGCACATGGGTGACCTGCTCCCGAATACACTCCGCCACCCGAGAATCCACCCACCCGACGCCTTCCACCCACATCGGGGAACCGGGAATGTCCGCCGCCTGATAGACATTGAGGACGATCTTCACCTCGGCCCTGCCCCGCAGCAGGTCCAACAGGGCATCGGCACGGTTCACCCCCTTCTCCTCTGCCCGCCTACGGATCAGCTGTTCAACCTCCTGGATGATCTCCGCAGAATAGCGGGCGTTGATTTCGCCCGAACCATCTTCATGGATGCGGGTGTTGGCCTCCGGATTATCCCGGCTTGATTTCTGCTGGGTGGCGATCTCCTCGTCCAGTTCATCCAGGATGGCCTTGATCTTGGCACCGATGGCATGGGCGGTGGGCAGCTCCTGATGTCGGCGGGACGGAGTCAGATACTCCGCCAGCAGCTCGTCAATCTCCGGGAACAGCTCCTCATCGGCCTTCAGCAGGGCCTGGTTGATCATCCGCAGCCGGTAGATGTCCAGATGGTGCAGCTGGAGCTGCACCGCCCGCAAACGGGGCAGGTGCCGCAGGTTCGCCACCGCATCCAGGGTGGACTCCGCCCAGTATTCTGTGCAGCCGACATCCGCGGCGATCCGGGCCAGGGAGAGATCGGCGTCATCATCGTCATCGAGTTGGATTCCATCCCAGAACTCGAAGGTCAGCCGATTGATCCGGTTGCCGTGGACGGCCGTATCCCGACCGGGGTCATTCACCGTGTAGAACGGCCCCTGCTCCGCTTCCATCATCACACCCCCTCGCTCATGCGTTCGATAATGACACTAGGACACGCCCCGGACATGCCCCCGGAGCCAGCACCCCACGAGCCACACCAGCACCACGATTCTCCCCCGGAGTCGGGTGCCCGATCAGCGTAGAAGTTCCCGGCGCTCCGCACCAAGAACATTGCCCTGATCAGCAGGAACAATAAAAAAACCGCTTCTCCCAACTAATCGGGAGAGGCGGCCCATCGTGCGGGGACGAAAAGCGCCGAAGACCTAGAGCAACTCCACCAGGAACGGCAGCTCTGTCGGGTCGTACCAGGCCATCAGATTATCCAGGGCATCGCCCACGGTCAGCTCGGCGTCCGGGTCCCCCAGGTCGGACTCGTCAACCACTGCGGTGGCGGCCTTCGTGGCCTCCTCAGATTCTTCGAGGTCCACGTGCAGGGCGGCGATATCGCTGAGCTGGATCTGCGCCGGGCTGAGCTTGACCACTGACTCGCCGTTTTCCGGCTGCAGCTCCACCTGTTCCGCCGGCAGGTCAGCCGTCACCACCACGCGGCGGTGCGGAAACTTTTCCTCGTCGCCGATGGCCAGCAGCCGCAGGGAGGCCTCTGCGGCATCCTGGAACGCCGCGTGCTCGATCTCCTCCTCGTCACCGGCGGTGTAGAACTCCACCAGCGCGGGGGTCATTGCGAACCCCCATCCGGAGCGGGCGGTCAACACCGAGTTCTCGTTGAGTTCCGTGAGCATTCCGAAAGTCGCTGGGACATAAACGCGCATACGGGTCAGAATTCTCCCTCGATGTCGAACAGGTTCTGGATCTCCACGATGGCCCGGTCAAACTGCTGGTAGTACACGCCCACCAGCCCGTTCTCCACTGCGGCCCGGACATTGAGGATGCTGTCATCGATGAGCACGCAGTCATTCATCGGCAGTTCCAGCGAGTCAGCGGCGATGCGGAAGGCCTCCGTAGTCGGCTTCTCCACCCCGATCTCCCCGGACAGCAGGACCGCGTCCACGACGCCCCGGAACTCCCACTCCCGGATCGGCTCCGCCGTCGGGCCGCCCTCATCATTGGACAGGATGGCGGTGCCCACCCCGTTCTTGCGGGCGGCGGCGAAAAGGTTACGCCAGCGCCGCTGGTCCTCCTCGGTACCGTCCAGCACCCCGAAATAGTCGACGATCAGTCCACGCACTTTAACTCCTTCTTGCGCCGCGTTGTTGTGTCACAATGATACCTAAGCCCACCATTGGTCTGCCCTGTCGAGATTGCAGGGAGCCACCATGTTGATTCCACTTCCCGGTCACACGCACCTGAAGGTGCTGCGCCCGGTGAAACCTGAGAACGCCCGTGAAACGAAATCTGAGGTGCTGCCCATTGACCGACGTACAGCCACCGGTCTGACCGTACTCGCCCTGGAAACCGCCTTCGGCATGCGGCCCGCCCGCACGCTGGCCAAGCAGCGGTTTGAACCGGCTGTACGTTCCTATCTTGCCGCATACCTGCGGCGCCGCCCCGACCGTGGCCCGGTACGGCTCGACTCGCTGCATCTGCGTGCCGACGCCGCCGGGGTGGAGGTCTTCGGCTCCTGCACGGTGGCGGGTGCGCCCCGCGGTTTCACCGCGCGGCTGGTGAACCCGGAGCGGCTGCGCTGGCGGATGCGGCTGCTCCGGATCCTGTCCTAGGCCTCGACCGGCTCATCCTTCGGGGCGAACTGCTTGCGCAGCAGGAAGAGCTGGCGCACGGTTTCTTCCTTGATGCCGTCCTTCATGGCGTTGAACATGTCGCCGCCCTCCTTCTGGTACTCCACCAACGGGTCGCGCTGCGCCATGGCACGCAGGCCGATGCCCTCCTTGAGATAGTCCATCTCGTAGAGGTGCTCGCGCCACTTGGTGTCGATGACCGGCAGGATGACCTGCCGTTCGATGTTGCGCATCTGGGACGAGCCACCGATGGCGGAGACATTCTCCTCCAGGGTGTCGTACTCGGAGTGCGCGTCCTTGAGCAGCGCAGTGCGCAGATCCTCGGCGGACAGCTCTCCCGCGGGGCCGTACTCCGTGCCTTCAACCAGGGATTCCCAGGAGAATGACGGACCGTAGAGGGCCTCCAGGGCGTTCCACAGCTCATCCAGGTCCCAGTCCTCCACATAACCGGTGGCGGTCGCGCCGTCGACATAGGCGGAGATGGTCTCATCGATCATCTTCTGGATGTGCTCCCCGATGTCCCGGGACTCGAGGATCTCGCGTCGCTCCGCGTAGATGACCTTGCGCTGTTCGTTGAGGACCTCGTCGTACTTCAGGACGTTCTTGCGCATCTCGAAGTTCTGGTTCTCCACCTGCGCCTGGGCCCCCTTGATGGAGTTGGTGACCATCTTCGCCTCGATGGGGACGTCGTCCGGGACGTTGAGACGGTTCATCATGTTCTCCATGGACTGTCCCACGAAGCGAACCATCAGGTCATCGCGCATGGAGAGGTAGAAGCGCGTGGCGCCCGGGTCACCTTGTCGTCCGGAACGGCCCCGCAGCTGGTTGTCGATGCGGCGGGATTCATGGCGCTCCGTGCCCAGCACGTACAGACCACCGGCCTCCCGGACCGTCTCCGCCCGTTCCGCGGTGCGCTCCTTGACCTTCGGCAGCTCCTCGTCCCAGGCCGCCTGGTAGGCCTCCTCATCCTCGAAGGGATCCAGGCCGCGCTCCCGCAGTTTGATGTCCAGCAGGATGTCCGGGTTACCGCCCAGCACGATATCCGTGCCGCGGCCGGCCATGTTGGTGGCCACGGTGACGTTGCCCGGTAGCCCGGCCTGGGCGATGATCTGCGCCTCCTGCTCGTGGTACTTCGCGTTGAGCACGTTGTGCTTGATCCCGCGGGACTGCAGCAGCTTCGACAGGTACTCGGAGCGCTCCACGGAGGTCGTACCCACCAGCACCGGCTGACCGATCTCCACCCGCTCGGCGATGTCCGCGACCACCGCGGCGAATTTCGCCTCCTGGGTCTTGTACACGCGGTCGGTGAGGTCCTCACGCTGGTTCGGCCGGTTGGTCGGGATCGGCACGACGTCGAGACCGTAGATGGAGTTCAGCTCCGCGGCCTCGGTTTCGGCGGTACCGGTCATGCCGGAGATCTTGTCGTAGAGGCGGAAGTAGTTCTGCAGGGTGATCGTGGCCAGGGTCTGGTTCTCATTCTTGATCTCCACCCCCTCCTTGGCCTCGATGGCCTGGTGCATGCCCTCGTTGTAGCGGCGCCCGGCCAGCACTCGGCCGGTGAAGCCGTCCACGATCATGACCTCGCCGTTACGGACGATGTAGTCCTTGTCACGCTCGAAGAGTTCCTTGGCCTTGAGAGCGTTGTTGAGGTAGCTGACCAGCTGGGAGTTCTCCGGGGCGTAGAGGTTGTCGATGCCGAGCTGGTCCTCGACGTACTCCACCCCCTTCTCCAGCACACCGACGGTGCGCTTGCGGATGTCCACCTCGTAGTGGATGTCCTTGGTCATACGCGGAGCCAGCTGGGAGAAGACATTGAAGAACTTGGAGGAACCGTCCACGGGGCCAGAGATGATGAGCGGGGTACGTGCCTCATCGATCAGGATCGAGTCCACCTCATCCACGATGGCGAAGTGGTGGCCCCGCTGGACCAGGTCCCGCAGGTTGCGGGCCATGTTGTCGCGCAGGTAGTCGAAGCCGAGCTCATTGTTGGTGCCGTAGGTGATGTCGGCGGCGTAGGCCTTCTTGCGCTGCGCCGGACGCATCTCAGAGAGAATGACGCCAACCTCCAGCCCCAGGAAGCGGTGCACCCGGCCCATCATCTCGGCGTCACGTTTGGCCAGGTAGTCGTTGACCGTGACGATGTGGACGCCCTTGCCGGACAGGGCATTGAGGTAGGCTGGCAGCACGGAGGTGAGGGTCTTGCCCTCACCGGTGCGCATCTCGGCGACGTTACCGAAGTGCAGTGCGGTAGCGCCCATGATCTGCACGGGGTAGTGCTTCTGACCGAGCACGCGCCAGGAGGCCTCCCGGGCGGTGGCGAAGACCTCGAGCAGGAGAGCGTCCTCGGACTCCCCGTCCGCCAGGCGCTTCTTGAACTCATCGGTCTTGGCCTTGAGTTCATCATCGCTCAGCGCTTCATACTCACCCTCGAGCGCGATGACGTCGTCGGCGATTGTGCGCAGACGCTTGACGGTACGGCCTTCACCGGCCCGGAGGAGCTTGGACAGTCCAAACACGTGCAGTGGTCCTTAATCTGTATCCGACATCTTCTACCGAACAAAAGCAATACTCCGGCACATTCTACGCACCCACCCCGAAACACAACAGAACCGCTCCCCGTGGGAAGCGGTTCAATGGCCGGAGTTCATCCGGTGGTTACCTCTACTTCTCCTCAGCCAGAGAGATCAGGCCGTAGTCGAAGGCGTGGCGGCGGTAGACCACGGAGGGACGGCTGGTCTCCTCGTCGATGAAGAGGTAGAAGTCGTGTCCCACCAGCTCCATCTCGGACAGGGCGTCATCGACGCTCATCGGCTGCGCCGGGTGCTCCTTGGAGCGCACGATCTGGCCGGGCACCACGTCCTCGACCTTGTCGGCGTAGGGGTCGGCCGGCTCCTCCTGCCGGGCCTGCGTGGCTTCCTGGACCAGCTCCGCCGCCTGCTCACCGGTCCCCTTGGGGGCGCGGTGGCCGGAGCGGGAGATGCTGCGGCGGGCCTTGACCTTGCGCAGGGAGCGCTCCAGCTTGGCCACGGCGGTTTCGAGGGCGGCGTAGAAGCTGTCCTCCTTGGCCTCGGCACGGGCGATGTGTCCCTTGCCGGTGGCGGTGATCTGGAGCCGGTCACTGGCGTCCGCACGGCGCGGGTTCGGCTCGTGCTGCAGCTCCACGTGGAAGAAGGTCAGGGTCGGATCGAGTCGCTCGATCTTCGCCAGCTTCGTGTTGACCCGTTCCGCAAAGTGCTCCGGGACCTCGACGTTGCGTCCGGTGATGGACACCTGGGTATCCGGGCTCAGGACATTGTTCTCAGCAGGTGTGGTCACTTGCTTCTACCTCCGTGTCGACGGGATCTTGTACCATCATTGTACATCTGGTCATAACCAAGCTGTCGCTGAGAGCTCCTTAATCATGCGGCCGCAAAAGTGAGGGCAGCAACAATTTTGGCCCGGGCGGACAACAGTACCTCGGCCGACGCTGCGAGCGTGGCCCCGGTGGTCACCACGTCGTCGATGAGCAGCAGTGGTCCCACGGGGGTGGCGGCAAGCTCCACCCGTCCCGCCAGGTTGGCTCGGCGTTGCCGGGAGGACAACCCCACGGAGTCCACCACGCTGCCGTGCCGCAGCACCGGGGCGGTGGGCAGTCCGGTCGCCCGCGAGAGATCCGTCACATGATCGCCCCCGCGCAGCCGGGCGCTGCGGGGCCGGGTGGGCGCGGGGACGAGGGTCACGGTCTCCGGAAGCTCGCCCCGGGCCTGCAGCGTGTCGACGCCCGCCCGCAGCACCGCCCCGAGAACCCGGCGCACCGCCAGATTTCCCCGTTCCTTCATGGCGACGATCACGCCGGCCCGGCGGTCATCGTAGGGCCCCAGGGCGAAGACCGGCACATGCGTGTCGACGACCGTGGTCACGCGCTCGGGCGGGCGTCGGAACGCTTCCCGACAGTCACCGCACAACACGTTCCCCGCTGCCCCGCAACCGGCGCAACGACGCGGCAGCAGCAGATCCATCAGTGTGCGATGACCGGGGAGGAACGCATGGACTCCAGGCCCGGCACCTCACGCCAGAAGACGGCTTCCCCATCGTTGACGGGCAGCTGCAAAGTGGCCCGGGCGTCGGTGAGGTAGACGGTGTTGGGGGACGCCGCGATGGAGACCACCGGGGCCGTGATGTTTCCGGAGGGCATCGAGGACACTGCGGAGCCGTCCTTCTCCACCCGCCAGACCGGGGCCTCCGGAGTGGAGGTCCCCACCAGGATGGCGCCGTCGGGATGCCAGTCCAGGGAGAGGGCCGTACCGGCCAGCTGCGGGGCGACCTCCTGGACGTTGGTGATGCGTCGTTCATCGGTGCCCGGCCGATTGACCACGGCGGTGTAGACGCGGCCGTCGATGATCATCGCGATGCGGGCGCCGTTCGGGGACAGCCGCAGCACGGAGATCTCCCCGTCGATGCCGGCCAGTTCGCTCGAGTTGACCTCGGTCTGGGCGAATTCACCGGTGGTGGTGGAACGGACCGCCCGGATCACGCGGTCCCCGCCGACCACCACCCAGACGGCGGAATGGTCGAACTCGAAGGTCGGCCGGGTCAACGTGGAGCCCCGGAGAACCTCCCGCAGCGGTTCGTCGACCCCGCCCATCCAGAGCGTGGAGTCATCGCCTTCCCGACGCACGATCGCCGCCGTGCGCTGCGTCGTGATGTCGGCCGACTCGATATCGCGGATCTGGCCGATCTCCCCTTCCACCGGGTTGGCCTCGTTGCCGCTGACACGGAGCAGCGCACCGTCGTTGAGGGCGTAGAGCGGAGCGATGATCCCGTCGTCCGCCCGCGGGTTGAACTCGGCGAAGTCGTCGGTGTCCAGGGTCTCGAAGCCCTCGGCGATCGGCCCGCCGTCCACCTCCACGCGGTAGGGCCCCGGGATGTTGGCCATCGCGAGCGTCCACACCAGCTGGGCGGCGAAGCGCTGCCGCTCGGTGGTGTCCAACGCCGCCAGTCCGGAGAAGCGGTAGACCCCGTCCTGGACCCCGTTGAAGGTGGCTTCGGCGGGCAGCTGGAAGGTCACGGCCGGGGCGACGCCGGCGCTGGGACCTTCCATCATCAGGGAGATCAGCGCTGCGTCGAGCGACTCCTGCCCGGAGAAGACCCAGCGGCGGTCGCCCACCAGGACCTGTCCACCGGGGTCGAAGTAGTACAGATCCTGGGGCTGGTACTGGTTGCGCAGCTCGGTGCGCTCCAGGACCACGCCTTCGGGCAGCGAGGAGATCCGCCACTCCCCATCCACCTGCTCCATCCGGATCTCGGCCATGTAGCGGCCGCTCTCCACCCGGTAGGCTCCGCCGTCGAGCAGTTCGCCGATCACGTTGCCCTGCACGGAGAACACCCGCTCCGAGTCGGTGGACTCCGGCTGGGTGACCAGGTCGATCCGGTCCACGATCAACGTGGCGGCCTGCGGATCCCACAGTTGATTGGCGTCACCGGTGAGGAATTGGCGCGCGGCCGAGTAGTCCATGGTCGGCCGGGCGGAGGCGGTGAAGAAGTCCCGCAGGAGCAGATCCGGCTCCGCTCCCGGTTCCGGCTGGATATCGGCCGCCTCCTCCTCGATCGGGGTGAAGGAACGCAGGGCCTGCGGCTCAGTGTCAGTGGGCAACGACGTACAGCCGACCAGCAGCCCGCCCGCCACCAACAGGCCGATGACTCCTCTAATCCTCCGCATACGGTGCCTCCAATGCCAGTGGTGGCTGAGTGTAACGTCTGCCCGGCTCCCGCGGCAGGGTCAGCCGGAACTGCGAGCCCACCCCGTAATTGCCGATGGCGTCGAGCTCGCCGCCGTGGAGGAGGACGTCCTCCCGTGCGATCGCCAGGCCCAGGCCGGTGCCGCCGGAGTGGCGGACCCGGGAGGCGTCGGCCCGCCAGAACCGGTTGAACACCAGTTCCTCCTGGCCGGGCTTGAGGCCCACGCCGTGATCGGTGACCGTGATGGACACCGCCTCCTCATTCGCCCCCAGTGCCACCTCCACCGGATTGCCCTCGGAATGGTCGATGGCGTTGGCGATCAGGTTGCGCAGCACCCGCTCGATGCGGCGGGAATCCCCGGTGATGTGGACCGGCTCCCCCGGCACGTTGAAGGTGACCGGAACCTCCAGCTTCTCGGCGAGATGCTGCGTCTGCTGCCAGGCGGAGGTGATGCAGGTGCGCACGTCCAGCCGGGTCTCGGAGAGGTCCGCCACCCCGGCGTCGTGCCGGGAGATCTCCAGCAGGTCCGCCAGCAGGGTCTCGAAGCGGTCCAGCTCACGCGTCATCAGCTCGGTCGCGCGCCTGGTGTGCGGCTCAAAGTTCTCGGCGTCCGCCGCAATCATGTCCGCCGCCATCCGCACGGTGGTCAGGGGCGTGCGCAGCTCATGCGAGACGTCCGAGGTGAACTGGCGTTGCAGGTTGCCGTACTCCTCCAACTGGTGGATCTGCCGGGAGAGCGATTCCGCCATGGCATTGAAGCTCATGGCCAGCCGCGCCATCTCGTCCTCGCCGTCCACCACCATGCGTTCCCGCAGATGACCGGCAGCCAGCCGTTGGGCGATCCGGCTGGCCGAACGCACCGGGGCGGTGACCTGCTGGGCCATCAGCCAGGCGATGCCGACCAGCAGCACCACCACCACGACTCCGGCGGCGGAGAGCAGGCCGCGCATCAGCGCCATGGTGGCCTCGTCCGACTCCATGGACAGCACCAGGTAGACCTGGAGGCCGGGGATGTCGGCGTCGGTGGGCGTGCCGATGACCAGCGCATTATAGGTGGTACCGTCCGCCCGGTTGACCGTGGCGAACTGATAGGACACCTGCCCTTGGCCCACGAAGTGGGAGAGCCGTTCCGGGATCTGGTAGCCCTCAGGCGCGGTGGTGGTCGCCCCGTCGTTGCCCACCACCTGCAGGACGGGTTCATAGGCCGCTGAAGAATCCCCACCGCTGGACAGGTTCGTCAATGCGGCGCGCGCCGCATTGATCCGGACCTGGGTGGAACTCGACGCCCCGGTAGCGTCCACCTGCTGTTCCACCGCCACGCGGGCACGCTCGATCTCAGCGTCGGCGATGTCCAGTTTGGAATCGACGAGCCGCTGGGCGACCAGGCTGATCATCGTCATGGCGAGGATCATCATGACCACCGCGGCGGCGACGAAGATGGAACCGATCACGCGCATCTGCAGTGAGGTCCGCCACTTTTCAGCGATGCGCTGCTGGAACCGGGAAAGGCGTTCGAAGATGGGCAAGTTCCTTTAAATCGGGCAGAACCTTAGTGGCTCTGCAGTCCGGTTTTGTAGCCTACCCCGCGCACGGTCAGAACGATCTGCGGGTTTTCCGGGTCCCGCTCAATCTTGGCGCGCAGTCGCTGCACATGGACGTTGACCAGGCGGGTGTCTGAGGCGTGGCGGTAGCCCCAGACCTTCTCCAGCAGTTCCTCGCGGCTGAACACCTGACGCGGCTTGCGGGCCAATTCCAGCAGCAGGTCGAACTCCAGCGGCGTCAGCGGGATCTCCTCACCGTCACGCTTGACCGTGTGCTCCGGGACGTCGATGGTCAGGTCCCCGCACTCGATGATCTCCGAGGGCGCGGCGTCGGTGCGGCGCAGCCGGGCGCGGATCCGGGCCACCAGCTCCTTCGGTTTGAAGGGCTTGGTGATGTAGTCGTCGGCGCCGGACTCCAGGCCCAGCACCACGTCCACGGTGTCGGTCTTGGCGGTGAGCATCACGATCGGCACGGTGGACTCCTGCCGGATGATGCGGCAGATGTCCACGCCGTTCATCCCGGGCAGCATCAGGTCCAGCAGGATGAGCTCCGGCTGTTCGCGCTGCGCGGCCTCCACCGCCTCATTGCCGTCCATGACGGCTACCGGCTCAAATCCCTCGGCCTCCAGCACGATGGTGAGCATCTCGGAGATCGCGGGATCATCATCAACGACGAGAATCTTGGCAGTCATGGTTTTCCTAGCTGTTCAGGGCAGAGTGATGTGTTCGAGAATATCGGCAACGTCGCTGGTTATCAGCCAATGACCCGCCCAGTTTTCCGCGGCGAGTCGGCGGTAGGCGGCATAGGTGCGCTGCTGCAGGCCGCTGTCGCGCTCATAACGGTCCCGCTCGCGGGAATTGTCGGCCGCCGCCCGGGTGATGGCGCGTTCCGACGCCGTGTCCGGCGGGGTGTCCAGCAGCACCTGGAGGTCCGGCTTCGGCAGGCCGAGTCGGCCGAACTCCAGGTCATAGATCCAGTCGATGATCGATTCCTCACCGGTGCGGGCGAAGGAGTACGCCGCATTGGACGCGACGTAACGGTCCAGGATCAACAGATCCGGGGAATCGACGAAGCGGTTCAGCGTCTCCAACGCACCGTGCCGGTCCAGGGCGAACAGGGTGGCCATGGCATAGGCGGAGTCCGTCAGGTCCCCCATCCGGCCGTACAGTGCGTCGGCGGCCAGCTGGGCGTGGAGGGATTCCCCGTAGCGCGGGAAGACCAGTGCCTTGGCAGAGGTCTTCTTCTGGAGCGCGCGGACGAGGGTGTTCTTACCCGCGCCGTCGATTCCTTCGACCGTGATGATCATCAGTAGCGGTAGTGCTCCGGCTTGAAGGGGCCGGCGACATCGACACCGATGTACTCCGCCTGCTCCTTGGACAGCTCGGTGAGCTCGCCGCCGAGCGCCTCCACGTGGACGCGGGCGACCTTCTCGTCGAGGTGCTTCGGCAGCCGGTAGACCTCGTTGTCGTATTCCTCGTTCTTGGTGAACAGCTCGATCTGGGCGATCGTCTGGTCGGCGAAGGAGTTGGACATCACGAAGCTGGGGTGGCCGGTGGCGTTGCCCAGGTTCAGCAGACGGCCCTCGGAGAGCACGATGATGGAACGGCCGTTGGACAGGGTGAATTCGTCCACCTGCGGCTTGATGTTGACGCGGGTGACATCGTCGCGGTGCAGCAGCGAATGCATGTCGATCTCGTTGTCAAAGTGGCCGATGTTGCCCAGCACGGCGTGGTCCTTCATCATCAGCATCTGCTCGTAGGTGATGATGCCCAGGTTGCCGGTGGCGGTGATGACGATGTCCGCCTCACCGATGCCGTTTTCCACGGTGACCACGTCGAAGCCGTCCATCAGCGCCTGCAGGGCGTTGATCGGGTCGATCTCGGTGACCTTGACGATGGCCCCCTGCCCCTTGAGGGCTTCCGCCACGCCCTTACCCACGTCACCGTAGCCGCAGATCAGGGCCTTCTTGCCGCCGATGAGCATGTCGGTGCCGCGGTTGATGCCGTCGATGACGGAGTGGCGGGTGCCGTACTTGTTGTCGAACTTGGACTTGGTCACGGCGTCGTTGACGTTCATGGCCGGGAAGGGCAGGACGCCCTCCTTGGCGAAGTGGTAGAGGCGGTGGACACCGGTGGTGGTCTCCTCCGTGACTCCCTGGACGGATTCCGCGATACGGGACCACTTCTGGTTGTCCTCGTCGAGGGTCGTACGCAGCATGTTCATGAAGGCGATGAACTCGTCCGGGTCGTTTTCCTCGCTCGGCGGGACGACCCCGGCCTGCTCGTACTCGCGGCCCTTGATCACGGCCATGGTGGCGTCACCGCCATCATCCAGGATCATGTTGGGCTCGACGCCCTCGCCCCAGCTGAAGACCTGCTTCAGGCACCACCAGTACTCATCCAGTGTCTCACCCTTCCAGGCGAACACCGGCACGCCCTGCGGATCGTCCGGCGTGCCCTCCTTGCCCACGACGATGGCGGCAGCCGCGGGGTCCTCAGTGGAGAAGATGTTGCAGGAGGCCCAACGAACTTCAGCACCGAGGGCGGTGAGGGTCTCGATGAGCACCGCGGTCTGGGTGGTCATGTGGATCGAGCCGGCGATACGGGCGCCGGCCAGCGGCTGCTCTTCGGCGTACTCGCGGCGCAGCTCCATCAGGCCCGGCATCTCGTGCTCGGCGAGGCGGATCTGGTGGCGACCGGCCTCAGCGAGGCTGAGGTCGGCAACCTTGAAATCGGTGACCGTGGTCATGTGGTGTGACAACTCCTGTCGTTTAACGATCTGTAATAACCACAACCACTGTACCGAGGTCCGTGGACACTGCACCGGACCCCGACTCTATTTCGGAAATATAACGAGATGACTCAGCTCAGTGCCTCGAGATAAACCTCGAGATCTTCGTCGGTGTCCGCATTCTCCAGGAGCTCGGTGGCGACCTCGGAGAGCTGGTCGGTGCCGGAGCCGATCAGGCCACGCACAAAGGGATAGGCATCGGCCACGTCCCCGGCGGAGAAGGGGGCTCCGGCCCAGATCGCCGCGATGGTGGCGGCCGCCAGCCCGTTGAGCCGCTCGTCCTCGGTGGCGGCCTCCTGACGTGCCAGGAGACAGGCGTCCTCGACACCCTCGATCACGCCGTCGTCATCGAGGGCCGCCAGCTCGTCGAGAAAGTCGACGTTGACATCCTCGGCGAAAATCGCGATGTCCCATGCTCCCATTTCTTCTCCTCAATAGTTTTCCGATAATTCGGTGGATGAACCTGTTTCGCTATCGCATAACGCAATAGTCTGCTATGTTATCGAGTTGTTACCTGCTATCGGTACCACGAAAGGGTCAAGAGATTGCAGTCTGAGACTCGACGAGTACTCGTTTTCATGGGCGTCGGCCTGCTGGCCGCCGCGGCAATCGGCTTCGGCGTGTGGCGCGCCAGCACGCCGACGACCCTTTCGACTACTGATACTGCCATGACGGACACCGCAACTTCCACCGTGTCCGCGTCCACCTCAGAGCCGCTGCCCAGTCCGGTTACGGAGGAGACCACGGAGGAACAGTCCGCGGTGGCCGCCCCGATCCCGACCGATGATCCCTATCTGGCGCCGCACGCCCATATCCCGGGTCCGGAGGCCGCCGCCTCCCCCACCCGCATCATCCGGCCGTCGAACCCTTTCGAGACGGAGACGGTGAACCAGCCGACCGCCCCGACGGGCCCCGGCATCGAAACCATGATGTCCACCACGGAACCGGTGGAGCCGACCGAATCCCCGGAGTCCACTACGTCCAGCGGATCCACCGTCACGTCCGAGCCGGCGCCGTCCACGGAGCCGAGTGAACCGACCGAGGAATCCCCGGAGACTTCCCTGCCCAGCGTTCCCCCGGCAGTCTCCACCGCGCCCCCGAGCCAGAGCCTCCAGAGCCCTGAGCCTTCCGCAACCGTCGGCGTCACCCCTGAGACGCAGCCGAGTGTGGACAGTGAGCCGGCGCAGACTCCGGAACCGCAACCCCAGGAGCAGATCCAGGAGCAGGGCACGCCAGAAAGCCCGTGGAGCTCCTGGAAGCTGCCCTGGCTGAGCTGATCGCCGACTAGCCCCGCGCCAGGAAGAGCTCTCCCCCACCCCGGACGGTGACCGCCGGGTCACTGGCCGGGATCCAGACGGCCTCCCCCGGCCCCAGCTCCAGCTCCCCGAACTGCAGCGTGCCGCGGGTGCACAGCGCCACGGCCGGGCCGTCGTGTTCGATCTCGTAGTCCTCCGTGGGTGAGACGCGGGTCAGCCGGAACTCGTTGGCCGGGACCGGGTACTCGCCGGCCACCTGTGCCACCACCGGGTCCGCCAGCGAGTTGAAGTCGAGTACGCGCACCAGTTCGGGCACGTCCACGTACTTGGAGGTCAGCCCGCCCCGGAGCACATTGTCCGAGTTGGCCATCACCTCCACCCCCAGGCCCCGGATATAAGCGTGCAACTGCCCGGCGTCCAGGTAGATCGCCTCGCCGGGCTCCAGCTGGATGTGGTTCAGCAGCAGCGCACCCAACACGCCGACATCCCCCGGATAGCGCTCATTGAGGTAGACGACGTTGCGCAGGGTTCGACCGATCCAGTCCTCGCGTCCCCGCAGGGGCGTGGCGGCGGCGACAATCGCGTCGATCAGCTCCCGGCGGACCTTACCGGGGATGGTGATCCAGGTGGTGAACAGTGCCCGCAGATTCGCCTCCTCCGCGTCCACCCGATCATCCAGCATCGTCAGGTAACGGTCGAGGGCCTCGCACTCCAGGGCCGCGAAGAGCTCGCGGGTCTGTTCCAGCGGGCGGAAGCCGGCCATCGCGGTGAAGTCGGTCAGCGCCACGATCAGCTCCGGCTTCGGGTTGACGTCCTTGTAGTCGCGGTGCGGCGCAGTGAGCGCGATCCCCTCCGCGTCCTCCCGGGCGTAGCCCTCCCGGGCCTGCGCCGCCGACGGGTGCGCCTGCAGGGACAGGGGCTCATCGGCGGCCAGCAGCTTGAGCAGGAAAGGCAGGGACTGGCCGTGCTCGCGCAGCACCCGCTCCCCCAGGGCGGCCGTGGGGTCCGCAGCGATGATCTCGGTCAGCGGCGTCCCGGCCACTTCCGACGGGGCCGCCGGATGCGCGCCGAACCAGAGCTCGGCCTCCGGACGCTCGCTGGGACTCGGGGTACCGCGCAGCTCGGCCAGCATCGTCCGAGATCCCCAGGGATAGGCCCGGACCTTGCCGTTGAGCAGCTGCATCTAGTATTCCTCCGGGTCAGTCGAATAGGTCGTCGCGGCAAAACCGCGCGTGATCAGGACCAGCGCCTCCGCAATGGGTCCCGGCGGTTCCTCGCTGCAGTTCTGCACCGAGGCTCCCGGAACTCCCTGCAGGTCAGCGGCCCAGACAACAGCCTTTAAGGGTAGCATTCCACCGGGCCCGTCCAGGAACGGGTCATGGAACAGGTCCTGCTCCGGATCCTGGTCAGCCAATACCCCGGGCAGTTCCTCCACGTCAGCCACTGCCGAGGGCAGTCCCTTCAGCGTCCAGACCGTGGCCACCACCTCCGCTACCGCGCGATTGCCGGTGTGGACGATGCGGGCACCTTCGACATGCCCCCGCAGCCCCCGCCCGGGATTGACGGCGATGTCCCGCTCGGGCGAGAGGGACGCCAACTCAGCGTCGATGGCCTCCGCGATGGAATGCAGCCGCTGGACCACCAGTCCCGGTTCCTCCTCCAGCAGATCCAGCACCACCGACAACGCGATGATGGTCCGGGCGGGCGAGAACCCCAGCGTGGTCGGCAGCACCGGCAGCACGACGGTGTCGCCCGGGGCATCCTCAGCCACCGGCCCCTCCGTGCCCGCGAGCACGGTAACCGCCCCGCGTGACGACGCCGTGGTCAGCGCGTGGTGCGCGGCCGCACTGTTGCGCTCCCCCACCACCACCAGGATGTCGAGTGCCCCGAAGTAGCTCGGGAGGGAATCGGTGACCACGACCGGCTGCCGGAGCGGACACCGCAGTGTGTTCACCGCCCGGGCGGCGGCCCGGGACACCTGGTCAGTGGCCACGACCACCACCGAGCGCGGTCTCATGCCGTGGAGCCGGTCCAGTCGGCCCGATTCCACCACTCCGGCGACGGACCGTGCCTGCGCGCCTTCGTGGGCGACATCGAAGAAACGGTACTTTTCCCCGTCAGCGGCGGCGTACCCCGGATAGCTGCTCTGAGTCATGTCTCCCAGGATAATGATCAGGCGCGGATAATCTGGAGAATCTCATTCGCGAGTTCCTCCACTTCCTCCTGAGTGGGCGCTTCCACGTTCAGCCGCAGCAGCGGCTCGGTGTTGGAGGGCCGGATGTTGAACCAGGCGGGGGTGCCTTTCAGCTCCACGGTCACGCCGTCCACGCGGTCGAGCGTTTCGGTCCGGGAATCGAACGCCGCGATCACGGCCTCGGTGCGGTCGGCCTGGTCTGCGACGGTTGAATTCAGCTCACCGGAGGCTTCATAGCGGTGGTAGCCCGCCATCAACTCCGAGAGTGTCCCCTCCTGGGACCCCAGGGCAGCCAGGACGTGCAGGGCGGCCAGCATGCCGGAATCTGCGTTGAAGAACTCCGAGAAGTAGTAGTGGGCGGAGTGCTCACCGCCGAAGACGGCGCCGGTACGCGCCATCTCCGCCTTGATGAAGGAGTGGCCCACACGCGTCCGCACGGCCTTGCCGCCGTGCTCGGCCACCAGTTCCGGAACCACCTTGGAGGTGATCAGGTTGTGGATGACCGTGGCGCCCGGGTGCTCCTCGAGGTAGCGCTCCGCCACGAGGGCACAGATCGCCGAGGGGCTGACGGGATCCCCGTTCTCGTCCACGACAAAGCAACGGTCGGCGTCGCCGTCGAAGGCCAGGCCGATGTCCGCGCCAGTGCGGCAGACGAATTCCTGGAGGTCCACCAGGTTCTTCGGCTCCAAGGGGTTGGCCTCATGGTTGGGGAAGGTGCCGTCCAGTTCGAAGTAGAGCGGTTCGACCTCCAGCGGCAGATCCTTGAACACCTCGGGCACCGTCAGTCCCGCCATACCGTTGGCCGCGTCCACGGCCACCTTCAGCGGACGGATCTCCCTCAGATCCACCAGTTCACGCAGGTAGGAGCCGTAGTCCGCCAGCACATCCTTACGGGAGACCACCCCGGGGGCGCCGTCGTACTCAGGCAGCTCGCCGGCCACCAGGTCGTCGATGATCAGCTGCAGGCCGGAGTCCTGGCCCACCGGGCGGGCTCCCGCGCGGCACAGCTTGATGCCGTTGTACTTGGCGGGATTGTGACTGGCGGTGAACATTGCGCCGGCGCAGTCCCGCCGTCCAGAGGCGTAGTAGAGCTCATCGGTGGAGGTCAGACCGAGCATGACCACGTTGAGTCCCTGCGCAGTGACGCCATCGGCGAAGGCCGAGGCAAGCTCCGGAGAGGAGGCCCGCATGTCGTGGCCGACGGCCACCGCGGTCTCCCCCTCCATCCGCAGCAGGCGGGCGAAGGAGGCACCGACCTCGCGGATGAAATCGGCGTCGATCTCCTCGCCGACGACACCGCGGATATCGTAGGCCTTGATCACGGACGTGACGGATTCCCGGCTTCTGCCAGTGGACATGCGCTTCTCCAATTTCCGGTCAGGGGTGGAAGTACTGAGCGGAAAGCTTACCTGTCATGGTTCGGATCATCCGCGTCGTGGACCAGATGCAGGTGGCCGCGTCGCGCCTCCTTCGCCTCGGCGACCCGCTGCGGCCGGTAGACGGGGTGACTGCCCTCGGGATCCTCCGGGGCGGTGAACTCCTGCTGGGGGTCGAGCAGGCCACTGGCGTTGCGGCCGGCCTCCCGCACCGCGTTGGCCAGGGCCGTCAGATCATCGTCGTCCTCGTCCTCGATCTGGTCGACGCGCAGCATCTCCCACCCCAGCGGCGCGGTGATGCGCTCGGCGTGATTGGCGCACAGATCCCAGCTGTGTGGTTCCGCAGCAGGCGCCAGGGGGCCCACTACCGCGGTGGACTCCGCGTAGGCGTAGGTCAGCGTTGCTACGGCAGGCTTGCCGCAGCCGGGACGGGAACAACGACGGTATTGACTCACGCCCTAAAGTCTAGACCTGTAGTTGAGATTTGCCACCTTCGGCGTGCCCTGACGCCATCTCCGCCCCGGCGAACTAGGGTTTCCAGACATGCACACCAGGACCTTCCGGAATCGCCACGGGCGAGGATTACGTGGGACGATGCTGCCGCCAGCCACCCCCCGGTCCCGCAGCCGCCGCCAGCGTTTCGACATCGCCGTCCTGGAGGCCTACGCCCCCATCCAGCAGGTGTTCGCCGACCAGCTTGAGGGCCTCGACGTCGCCGTGGACACCATTCCCCGCATGCGGCTGCGCGCGGACATGAGCGTGATGCCCGATGAGATCATCGCTGACGGGCCGGTACCGTTGGGACGGGTGATCCCCGCGGCCGTCGACCCTTCGGGCAACCCCACCCGCGCCCGAATCGTGGTCTTCCGGATGCCGGTGGAACAGCGTGCGGCATCTGTCCTCGAGCGCCAGGACCTGCTCTCCACGATCCTGACGGCCCTGGTGGCCAACTACCTCAACCTGGACCCCAGTGACGTGGACCCCCGGTTCAGCTGGTGAATTTTCGGTGACGGGCAGAAGAGTTCTGCGCGGGCTGCAGTGCTGTGGGATGCGGCACCGCATTCCCCACCAACCCAGGACCAGGCAGAAAGAGCAGACTCTCGTCTGCTCCCCAGAAAGAAAACACAGGCCGGCCGAAGCCTGCCAATTAACCCATCTGCTTCTTCAGCCGGCGACGCTCCCGGTCCGAGAGTCCGCCCCAGATGCCGAATCGCTCATCATGTTCGAGAGCGTACTCAAGGCATTCATCTCTGACGGCGCACGCCTGGCAGATCCGCTTGGCTTCACGGGTGGACCCGCCTTTCTCGGGAAAGAAGGCCTCAGGGTCAGTCTGTGCACACAGCGCCTGGTCCTGCCACTCCTGCTCCACCGCGCCGAATAGTTCGTCGATGGTCAAGCCAGCCGCGGTTCCGCCACGGAGAACGGCGTTTTTAGCCACGTCTTCCACGCCATAGTCCTTCCTCCGTAGTAGTCAATATCCTTTGCTGATGTGATTACACACCGAACACAAAATGTCGTCAACCTAGATTAGGGCACCTTGGGTTGGAAACGCCATTTCCGCAGGTCGTGAATCCCGTGAGTCAAAAATATAACAATTCACAGCCCACAGGGGAGGATTACGGGGGTACTACATGTAGGGGCAGGGAATATTGAGGAGCACCAGGCTGGCAGAACGCGGCGTGTCGCTACCCCTCACTCCACACTTTCCCTGCTAAGAGCGGAATTAACCGTTCCTGAACACAGGCTGACTTAGGCGTCGGAGGAGAACCGGATGCCGGTGTCCGGCACCACCACCCCCGGCCAGACGCGCATGCCGGCACGAAGCTCACAGCGGGCCCCGATCTGCGCGCCTTCCCCGATCACGCAATCCGAGATCCGGGCATTCGCCCCGATCCGCGCGCCCGAGGCGATGATCGAGTTCTCCACCACCGCACCCGGCTCAATGTTGACCCCGTCGAAGACCACGGTGTTGTCCAACCGGGAGCCCGCGCCGATCTGCGTGCCCCGCCCGACGGCCGTGCCACCGAGCAGCAGCACCCCACCGGCCACGCCAGCGGTCTCATCCACGTAGGACTCCCCCGTCTTCCCGGCCAGCATGGGCGAGGAGACCACGCCGCGCACCAGGTCAGCGGAACCCCGCACGAAATCATCCGGGCGCCCCATGTCCCGCCAGTAGGACACGTCGACGTAGCTGTAGACGCGACGGCCGTCCTCCAGCATCTTCGGGAAGGTCTCCCGCTCCACGGACACGTTGCGGCCGGCCGGAATGTCCTCCTCGATCACGCTGCGGCGGAAGACGTAGCAACCGGCGTTGATCTGGTCGGTCGGCGGATCCTCGGTCTTTTCCAGGAACTCCAGCACGCGGCCGTCCGGTCCGGTGGGCACGCAGCCGAAGGCGCTCGGATCCGAGACCCGCACCAGGTGCATGGTCAGGTCCGCGTCGTGTTCCGCGTGGGTGTCCAGGATGCTGTTCAGGTCGGCGTCGGCGAGCACATCGCCGTTGAACACCATCACCGTGTCATTGCGCAGCTTGTCCAGCACGTTGCGGATGCCGCCGCCGGTGCCCAGCGCCTCCTCCTCGAAGACGTACTCGATGTCCAGCCCCAGATCCGCGCCGTCACCGAAGTACTCGGAGAAGACCTCTGCACGGAAGGAGGTGGACAACACAACGTGGGTGATGCCGGCGGCCTGGATCCGGGCCAACAGGTGCTGGAGGAACGGAAAACCGGCGGTCGGCAGCATCGGCTTCGGGGTGTTGACGGTCAGCGGGCGCAGGCGGGTGCCCTTGCCCCCGACCAGGATCACGGCAGAGGTGTCTGCGGGATTCGGCATGGAGCTGTTCTACTTTCTATCCGTTACGGAGACGTGCATTGGCCACGGCGATCAGGGAGCGCAGTTTCAGACCCGTCCAGATTGCCACACGCAATGGTGACTTCAGTGGTCCGGTGAGCCGGTCCGCCTGGAACCGGTACGCGCTTTCGTGGTGTGCCGGCAGCATCGTCTCCGGGTGTTCCCCGGCGGCGTGGCCCTTGGCGTGGGTGATCTGGGCTCCGGGGGAAAAGACGTTCTGGTACCCGGCGCGGCCGAAGCGGTCCCCCAGATCCACGTCCTCCATGTACATGAAGTAGCGCTCGTCGAAGCCGCCGACCTGTTCAAAGGCGTCCCAGCGCAGCAGCAGGCAGGAACCGGACAGCCAACCGGCGGGCCGCTCACTGCTCATGTCGGAGTCCGCCCGGTAGGCGCGCGACCACGGGTTGTCCGCCCAGATCCCGCCGAGCAGGGCGTGTCCGATGCCGTTGGACAGCGTCGGGACGGCGCGGGCGGAGGGGTAGGCCGAGCCGTCGGCCTCCCGGATGAAGGGCCCGACGGCGGCGGCGCGCGGCCAGCGCTGCGCGGCGTCGATAAGCAGGTCGAGGGAGCCGGGGTCGAAGACGACGTCCGGGTTGGAGACCACGAAGTACTCGTCGTTGATCTCGCCCGCTTGACGACGCCCCGCCAGGTGCCGCGCGACGGCATTGATCGCGCTGCCGTAGCCGATGTTGCCGCCGGTGTCGAAGAGTTCGACGCCCGGCCCGACCGCGGCCTCCGGGGCACCGTCGGTGGAGCCGTTGTCGGCCATGACGACGTGGGTGGGCAGCGTGGTGGCGCCCGGCACGGAATCCAGGAAGGCCTTCAGGTAGGGCCCTGGGGAATAGGTCACGGTGATGACCGCGATGGGTGCCAGCTCAGTACTCACAAGGATCAGAGCTTAGCCGCCACCGCCCGGGAGAGGGCGCTGCGCCACTCCGGGAGCTCATAGTCGGAGGCCAACACGGACCATTCGGGGCGTCGGGCGGCGGTCGGGTACTCGGCAGACGTCACCGGGCGGATGCGTTCCGGGTCTGCGCCGATCTCGGTGAAGACCGCCCGTGCCAGCCCGAACCAGGTGGTCTGGCCCGCCCCGACGGCGTGCCGGATCCCGCCCGAGCGCTCCCGGGCCGCCTGCCAGACCGCGCGGGCGAGGTCCACGGCGTAGGTGGGACAGCCGTGCTGATCATCCACCACGGTCAGTTCAGGGTGGGTCTGCTCCAGGCGCAGCATGGTGGACACGAAATCCCTGTGCCCCGGCAGGGTGTTGCCGGAGTAGACCCAGGCGGTGCGCAGCACGGTGGCGTCGAGGTCCCGCAGGCGGTGTTCCCCGGCCAGCTTGGTCCGGCCGTAGACGGTGTCCGGGGCGGTCGCGTCCTGCGGGGTCAGTGGGCGGTGCGGGGCGTCCGGGCCGAAGACGTAGTCGGTGGACAGGTGCACCAGGTGCGCCCCCTCCCCCGCGCAGCGCTGCGCCAGGTACCCCGGAGCCAGCTCATTGACCGCGGTTGCGGCGTCCACGTCATCCTCCGCCGCGTCCACCGCCGTGTAAGCGGCGGTGTTGATGAGCACATCACAGCCGTTCAGGGCCGGATGCCGCGACACGGCGGCGGCGTCCGTCACGTCCAGATCCGCGCGCGCGAGCCAGGTCACCTGCACATCCTCCGGAACAGTGGCACGCATTGCAGCCGCCAGCTGACCACCGGATCCCGTTAGGACGGCCTTCATGGAATACACTCCTTGCAGTAAGTTTTACGCCCCCACCGTAACCCTCCGGAGACAGACCCTGTGAACGACAAGTACCGTCCCGTGCGCGATATCCAGCCGGCGCCGGACCTGGGCACCCAGGTCCGCCAGGCCGGCCCGAAGTCCGTCAAGGCTGTCCTCGCAGTCGTCTCCGTCCTCGTCCTCATCCTGTCCGCCATCGGCTACTTCTCCGTCGGCCGGCTGGGCAGCGAGGTCGCCAGCGCCGGCAACCTCACCCTCGGCAGCCCTGGCAGCGAAACGGACGGCGCGGTGGACATCCTGCTGGTCGGCTCCGATTCGCGTACCGACGCCCAGGGCAACCCGCTCAGCGAAGAGGAATCGGCGATGCTCTACGCCGGCGACGAGGATGAGGCGGAGAACACCGACACGATCATGTTGATCCGCGTTCCCAATGACGGTTCCTCCGCCACCGCCGTGTCCATCCCGCGCGACACCTACATCCACGACGGCGACTACGGCAACCTCAAGATCAACGGCGTCTACGGTGCGCACAAGATGAACGCCGAACAGGAGCTGATGGACTCCGGCCTGGAGAACGAGAAGCAGATCGAGGAACGCTCCAAGGAGGCCGGCCGCGAGGGGCTGATCGAGGCGGTGGCGGAACTGACCGGCATCGACGTCGACCATTACGCCGAGGTGGGTTTGCTCGGCTTCGTGCTGCTCACCGACGCCGTGGGCGGCGTGGACGTGTGCCTCAACGAGGCCGTGGATGAACCGCTCTCCGGGGCGAAGTTCCCCGCGGGCAGGCAGACCGTCGACGGCGCCGAGGCCCTGTCCTTCGTGCGCCAGCGCCACGGTCTCCCCCGCGGCGACCTGGACCGGATCGTCCGCCAGCAGGCATTCATGGCCTCCATGGTCAACGAAGTGCTCAAGGCCGGCACCCTGACCAGCCCCAGCAAGCTCTCCGGCATGGCCCAGGCTGTGGAGCGCTCCGTGGTCATCGACGAGGGCTGGGACGTGATGAGCTTCGCCACCCAGCTGCAGAACCTGGCCGGCGGCAACGTCACCTTCACCACCATCCCGGTGACCTCCATCAACGGCGTCGGCGACTACGGCGAGTCCGTGGTCACCATCGACCCGGCGGAGGTGCACGACTTCATCGACGATCTGCTCAATGCACCGGCGCCGGAGGAGGAAACAGCTCCGGAGGAAGAGGAGCAGCCTGCGGAGGAGGCCCCGGAGGTGCCGGACGTGAACGTGCTCGTGCTCAACGCCGGCACCACCTCGGGCCTGGCCGGCGGCGTGGGCTCCCACCTGGAGCAGAACGGCTGGACCATTGACAGCGTGTCCAACGCCCAGCCCGGCATCTACTGGGAGAGCCAGGTGGTGGCCGCGGATCCGGCAGATCCCGCCGCGCAGCAGCTGGCCGAGGCCCTCGGTGGGCTGCCGGTGATGGCGAACCCGAACCTGGAGCCCGGCACCGTCGTGGTGGTCACCCACGACGACTACGCCGGCCCCATGGACCAGGAAGCCGTGCAGCAGGAGACCGAGGCGCCGACCACCATCGGGCAGCCCGGTGCCGACTTCGGAGAGGCCGAGGTGGCGCCGGAGATCGACGCCGGTGGCGACGGGCCGCGGTGTGTGAATTAAAGTCTGGTTGATCTGGAGAACCGCCCTTTGGGGCGGTTCTTTTTTAGCGGTTGCACCGCCCAACTGTTCAGATGGATTGATGCTTGCGCCGGAGAAAATCCCGTTCCCTGAGCCACCACATGTCTATCGTCCACACCAGGGGTCTTCCGACCCGATGGAACGATGGAGTTCACCGACGCAGCACTCGAAGATTTAGAGACACTGGCGGACGAAGATTCTGAGGCCTACGACTATATGGTGGCCAACCTTGAGCGCTACGCCCGAGACGCGGCGGATCGTCGGCTGGAACCGGGTCTCAATGCGCCAATCGGGCGGCGGGTGGCCAGGAAGTTCGGGACCACGCTGCCCTGGGCCGGCGAAGTCACGGACGCTCAATCACCTGCCTGCCGGAAGCCCGGAAGGATCGGACGACTACGCAATACCGGCTGTACTTCACGGATATCAGCAGCGGTCCGGGAGATCCGGCCCATATGATGCTGGCCAGTTCCTACGCTGAGAAGCGGGTACATCTCAAAGACGTCAACGCAGCTCAGGACCTGGGTATCGCCGCAGCGCCGCATCGTGGGATCACCTGGTGGAGCAATGATCCGGGTTGTCATTGAATCGGCTGGGTGCACTTTGCACAAATACCGCGCTTTCGAGCTGTGCGTCGGGGTCAGACCGTTCATGCCGAGTCACCGCTGCCTCGGAGTCACCGTACTAATTTGAGTCAAGTCGGGTTAGACAGAATTCTGGTACGCCAGGTCGAAAACCGGCCCTGCTTCCACACGCGCCAACGAAAGAGATGACACCCGAAGATTCACAGGAGCTACGGCACGACTTCGAAATACCTGCGCAAATATGCGCGAAGCCCAGGATCTACCGCATAGATGAATGTCCCTTTGATACCTCTCGTAAGGAGAACCGAATAGATATTGGTGATGAAGGTGAACAACATCTCGTCTGTGGTGACGCGTCCGCCCATCTTGTTGTCACTCTTACCCTTGGTATCAAAGTAGTTGGAGCGATCGATAAAGAGTCCCCGGTCTGGGGTGTACTGCAGGTCTCTACCAATGATGACCCCCGCGTAATTGAGGTCATAGCCCTGAATCGTATGAATTGAACCAATTTCTTTGGTCGCATTCTTGGAGATAACCCAGTCCGTGACCTTAGTGTTCCACTGTCTCCGCAAACCTGGGCCTAGATCAATATCGATCGCTTCTTTGTCCTTCTTGCTCTTCCACTCCCATGCGAACCCGGCGAGCAATCGGGAAAGCCCGTGTTTTTCTTCACGAGCATCAATCAACTCAACGAGTCTTCCCGGCGATTCGACTAATCCGATTTCATACCCCTCAAACCTCAAAGACTCCTCGGGAGGAAAAGCAGAAAGAACCTTTGAGATGTAATCGATGTAGTCCTGGCCCCCTAAACTACGCATCTGAGTGTGTAGCCGATACTTTCTACCTTCGGGAGCCTCATCAATGAGCTTCCGGAATTCCTCTGTGGCGAAATCTCCCGGTCTGATGGTCTGATCCAGATCGAGCATGAGGAGAACGTAGCGAGACTTCGCCCGCAGCCAATCAACCTGGGTCGCCTTGGGGTTCTCTCCCGAGAACAATCGCTCATTCGTGTCCTTGTAACGTTTGGTCAGCACTGGCACGGCTTGAGACGAATACTGACTAAGACGATGCGCCTCATCGACCACGAGCACATCAAAAGTTTCTTGGGTGTCGGCAACCTCGAAGGCGGATAACACCATGAATTTGTCGAGCCCCGGTGTACGGGCGAACACCTTCTTGATCGATGACCGGAGAGCTTGCTGGGGAACAACGATTCCAATCTTCAGATCTTTGAAACGCTCCCGTGTCCCGGAAAGAAAGAACTCCGAGAACATCGTGTCGCCGTCCAAGTCTTCACCATCTCGGAACTGAGATATGTCTCGAAGGAGCTTTATGAGGTAAATGGCCACCACAGTCTTCCCCGTTCCGGGGTCCCCCTGAACAAAGATCAGGTTCCCCCGCCCCATATCCTCGATTAAGTCCTCCGCCAACCCCTCCATGATGTCCATGACAGCAATAGCTTGATCATCGTTTAGCGCCTTGAACGGAGAGAGCTTGAAGAGTTCGGAGTTGATGATTTCGGGGATCGAGCGCTGAAAGAGTCCCTCTTTTCGCAGCTCCTCGAAGATCTCACTGAACACCTCCCGGTACCGGTCGCGTTCATAGTAATCAGCATCGACGACGCCGTCGTTACGATTCAAGACTTCATGGGACCCGTCGCCTGCTGCAAGCTTGATGAGCTGGGATTCCAGATCCAGACACACCGATTTGTTGAAAGTCTCATCGAGTACCACACGCACTGTTCGCAACTGCTGCTTTTCCGGGGACTCCAGATGCTGCCGCATGCGCTTCACGAAGCTGAGCGTCTCACCAAAATAGATGCTGCCCGGCGTCTTAGCCCCTCGCGAGGGCCGGTTTATCACGTAAACAACCGGCCAGTTCGATAGCCGCCGTGCCACTGCGGTCCGATGGCCAGTCCCTGTTCCCATAGACTCTGCATCGAACTCGAATTGCTGGATCTCATAGCCGGTCATATTTAGTCGACTCTCCATATGATTTATCAACAGGGTATTTGCGGTCAGTTATCGCCAACTTTTCCCGGACGATCTCATCAGGATCGAGGTCCAGTTTTGCTGCGAGAAAGTACGCGTATGTCAGTACATCAGCCAATTCAAACTTGACTGCGTCAGACTCATCGGGAGTTTCGGACCACTGGAAGCACTCGAGAAGCTCAGCCGCTTCAATACTGATGCTCTTCGCCAGGTTCGATGGAGTGTGAAACTGGCCCCAATTCCTTTGCTCTGCAAATTTCAATAGCTCGTCCAGCACCGGTTTGCTCATAATGCCGAGGATATAGCGGGGTCCTCGCGAAGATTCACCGCAGTCCCTCGGGAATTGTTACCGGCAGCAGAGAAAAGCCCCCTCTGCGCCAGTACAAAGACCCAGTTAATCAGGGGAACGATGCCCTCCATCTGTTCATTCTGATAGTTAAGGACTTCTCCCCGGACCTCGCCAGGATGAAGCCTCACCCGCCCGCGCCCCCCTACGAGATCCCGGTTGCCGAGAAACCCAGCCCTCTTCGGATTCCGCCGTCAAGCCGCATCTCAGGATTTTCCTTACCCTGGACTGCATGGAACTTCTTCGTCACCTGCTGGACTCGGATCCCGCCGCTCCCCGACTCACCGTCTACAACGAGAACACCGGCGCCCGCCTGGACTTCTCCGCGCAGACCCTGGACAACTGGGCGGCCAAGGTCGGCAACATGCTGCTGGAGGAACTCGACCTCGACGAGGACTCGACCATCACCCTGGACCTCCCCGTCAGCTGGCAGGCCGCGGCCATCGTCCTGGGTGCGCTGGCCGCGGGCGTCGACACGCGTTTCGGGGATGCGGATGCCGACGCCGTGTTCACCGCCCCCGAGCGCACCGGGCAGCACGACGGCGAAGGCGACCTCGTCCTGGTCACCGATGATCCCTTCGGCCGCGGCGTGGTCGAGACCGGCGGGGACCTGCCGCGCGGGGCCATCGACTTCGGGCCCACCGTCCGCTTCTACGGCGACCAGTTCTTCCAGCCCACCAGAGGCCTGCCGGAGATCGTCGGTGACTCCGATATCGTCCCCGGCACCCGGGTGCTGGGCACCGGTTGGTCCGACTGGGCTGGCTTTTCCCGGCAGGTGCTGGAACCACTGGCCGTCGGCGGTTCCACGGTGATCGTGGCGGGCATGACGGGCGCGGAACGCCTGGACCAGATCGCCGCAGCGGAGAAGGCCACGCAGCGACTCTGACGACCGCTTGTCAGGCATCGTGGCACGGCGGGAAGTCCCGCTCTAGGCTGAGCAGCAGGCAGACAGATGATCTGCCTCACACTCAATGAATTCCCCGATGAGAGGGTTCCGCCATGGTCAGCGATTCCACGATCCAGCACACCGCCAGCGACGACGGCACCGAGATCGGATACACGGTCCGGGGTGAGGGGCCACCACTCGTGATCACCCACGGTAGCGTCAGCACCATCCCCCAGTGGGAGCCCGTCATCGAGGAACTGTCGAAGACCTTCACCTGCTACATCTATGACCGCCGCGGCCGCGGCTTCAGCGCTGACAGCCAGCACTACTCCATGGACAAGGAGGTCGCGGACCTGCAGGCCGTGCTCGAGGTCGCGGGGCCCGGCGCGCTGCAGCTGGCGCACTCCTACGGAGCACTGATCGCGCTGCATCATGCGTTGAAGCACGGTGTGGACACCCGCCTGATCCTCTTCGAACCGCCGCTGAACCTGGAGCGGCTCGTGGCCGGCGAGGCGCTGGAGACCTACCGCGAGGCAATTGCCGCCGGTGACAATGACCGCGCCATGCGGGTGGCACTGGAGAACATGGTGGATGTGCCTGCGGAAGCGGTTAAGGAGATTTCGCAGAGCCCGCTCTGGCCCCAGTTGGTCGAGCTGGCGCCCACCTGGACCCGCGAGTTTGAGGTGATCGACGGCCTCGGATTCGACCACAGCCGTTTCGCCGATCTACCCGCGGAGAAGGTCCATCTGCTCGTCGGTTCGCAGACCACCCCGATGCTGGCCGCAGCCACCAGAAAGCTCAAGGAACTGCTCCCAGCCGCCGGGGTGACGGATATGGAGGGGCTGGACCACTTCAGCCACGCCACCGCGCCCACGGAGTTGGCGGCGCACGTGGTGGACGCAGCACAGAAGTAGCGCGATCCTCTGGGGGTAGGGTCTTCCACCCTTTCGGGGTGGACCTGCACGCCCCTTCGCGCTCAGTCATTATTACGTTTACTATCAGGATTCTCTTCTGTCTTCGAATTCTGAAAGGTACGCCATGACCGCACCCGGCGATCACAACGACAATCCCTACGAACCCGGTGAGAACCAGTACGCGACCGGACAGCAGTCGGGCCAGTACTACCCGGGCAACGAGCAGTTCGCGGCCTTCAACACCCAGGCCGTGGGGAACTCGGGCAAGGGCTTCTTCGGGGCGCTCTTCGACATCAACTTCGACAATTTCATCGCCCTGAAGTTCGCCAAGTTCATCTATGTCCTGGCGATCGCGTTTTCCGTGGTTCTGGTTCTCGCCCTCTGGGTCTTCCCGATGTTTGCCGCCCTGGCCAACGGCTCCTTCGGCGTCTTCTTTCTGGCCCTGCTGCTCGGCTGGATCCCGGTGAGCCTGATTGCATTGTTCCAGCTCATCGGCATCCGGCTCTTCCTGGAGTTCGTCGTGGCCACGATGAAGACCTCCGAAAACACCTCGAAGCTGGTCAACCGCTGATCACCAGTTACAGCAGCACCCACGCCAGTGTGATCGACACAATCGCCCCCACCAGGTAGTTCAACCAGAGGAACACCCGCCAGGCACGGTTGACGTCCTCGCAGGTGCCGTCGGTGATGTTCCAGAACCGCAGGGTGTTGGCCACGTACCCCAGGGCAGCAATGCCCACGATCCACGCCGGGGACGGCAGGGCGAACAGGAGCAGCGTCGCACCCAGGTATGCCGACGCCGCCAGCCGGGTGGTCAGCCGCGCGCCGAAGGCCGTGGCGATGGAGCTCAGCCCACCTTCCCGATCCGCCTTGACGTCCTGCACGGCGCCGAGCGCATGGCTGGCCATCCCCCAGAGGAAGAAGGCCCCGACGGCGAACCAGAAATAGCCGTTGACCCCGCCACCCAGGATCGACGCCCCGATGATCGCGGGCGTGGTGAAGTGCGCCGAGGAAGTGGCCGAGTCCAGGACCGGCCGTTCCTTGAAACGCAGGTACGGCGCGGAGTAGGCCACCAGGGCGAAGGCCGAAACGCTCAACCACACCGCGGAAGTCCAGGTGCCCGCCGCGTAGAGCACGATCAGGAAGGGCACGGTGGTGAGCACGGAGGCCCACAACAGCGGAGCATGCATTTCCCGGGGCAGGACGGCGCCCTCGATGCCGCCCTTGCGGGGATTGAGGATGTCGGACTCGTAGTCGAAGACGTCGTTGATGCCGTAGAGCGCGATGTTGTAGGGAATGAGGAAGAAGAACACCCCCACCCAGAACAACCAGTCCAGTCCCCCACCGGACAGCAGGTAGGCCAGGCCGAAGGGGAAGGCGGTATTGACCCAGCTGACCGGGCGGGAGGCGGAGATCACTCCGCGGAGGATTCTCATGGTTCGGTCTGCTTCCTGCCCGGCCACAAGGCCGGAACGATCAGGGCGACGAAGATGGGATAGAAGAAGTCCTCGACCGGAACCAGGCCGACCTGCAGCCCCAGGCGCTGGGCGTCGCCGTAACCGACCAGTTCGCCCCAGATCATCAGGTTGTCGAAGATGGCGGTGAGCACGAGCAGCACGGCCCCGACGATCGCGGTCACCTGCAGTTGACGTGGCGCACTGTGGCGCCGGACCGCCCAGATGACCGCCGCCAGGATCAGGAACGGCAGGCTGAGAAGCAGGTAGGTCATGGCTGCTGCTCCTTCCGCTCGGCGGCCGCAGCCAGCAGCAGGCGTGCCGCGGAGGTGAGGTTGATGGTCAGATAGGTCAGGAAGAACAGGAAGACCGGTTCCTCGACCGGCATCTCCGGGGCGAGGATCACCCCGGTCATGTACTGGGAGCCACCCCGGAAGAAGGAGCCACTGGCGATGCCGAGGGCGTCCCACACCAGGAACGCCACCACCACGCTCCCGCTCAGGATGGCGGCACGGCGGGCGTCGAGGAAGAACGCGAGCTTCCAGCGCCAGTCGCACAGCACCATGCAGATCAGCACCACGATCAGGATGCTCAGGTAGGCGACAGACATCATCACCGCTCACCTCCCGGTTCCGGCAGTGGGCCAGGGCTGGTGTCCCCGTGCAGCCGCTTGATCACGTTCTCCGCGGAGATCAGGCACATGGGCACACCGACGCCCGGCACGGTGGTGGCACCGGCGTAGTAGAGGCCGTCGACCTTGGCGGAGGCGTTGCGCCCGCGCAGGAAGGCGGACTGACGCAGGGAATGTCCCGGCCCGATGGAACCACCCCGCCAGGCGTTGAAGCGTTCGGCGAAGTCGGCCGGCCCCACGGTCTTGCGCACCACGATGCGCTCGGCCAGGTCCGGCACACCCACCCACTCGGCGATCTGGGAGATGGCCGCGTCGGCGATCGCCTCCACCGCCGGGGCGGCGTCCCCGCGGTAGACGTCGCCGTGCCCCAGCTGTTCGGACGCCGGCACGGGGACGAGGATGAAGAGGTTCTCATGACCTTCCGGCGCTACGCCCGGGTCCGTGGCCGAGGGCATGGAGATGTAGATCGACCGGGAGGCGTCCAGGGGACGCTCGGGGTGGGGACCGTCGAAGACCACCTCGAAATCGGTGGACCAGTCACGGCTGAACAGCAGGTTGTGGTGGCTCAGCTGCGGCAGCTTGCCCTTCACCCCAGCCATCACCAGGACGGTGCCCAGGCCGGGATCCCGCGAGGCGAAGTACTTCTCGGGGTAGGTGCGCAGGCCGGCGGGGAGCAGATGGTTCTCGGTGTGGTGCAGGTCTGCCCCGGAGACCACGATGTCCGCTGAGATCTCGCTGACGGTTCCGGAAGGCTCCCGCACCCGCACGCCGGTGGCGCGTGCCTTGCGCCCGGACCGGGCCGTCGTCACCGCGGTGACCTCGGTGTCCAACCGGAACTTCACGCCGCGTTCCGCGGCCAGGCGGTGGACGGCCGCGATCACGGCGTTGAAGCCGCCGAGCGGATAGCGCACGCCCTGCACCAGGTCGGTGTGACTCATCAGGTGGTACATGGCGGGAGTGTCGTCCGGCCGGGAGGACAGGAACACCGCCGGATAGGTCAGTATCTGCTGCAGCCGGTGATCTTTAAAACGGGAACCGACATACTTGTCCAGTGGGGTGCTCAGCAGCTTCACCAGTTTGCCCAGCCGCTGCCGGATGTCGCGGTGCAGCAGTGGGCCGGGGGTGGAAAAGGTGGTGTAGAGGAAACGCTCCAGGGCTACCCGGTAGGTGTCGCCGGCGCTGTCCAGGTATTCCCGCAGCCGCTCCCCCGCCCCGGGTTCGAGGGACTCGAAGAAGGCGGCCGCGGCGTCCGCCCCGCTGGGGACGTCCAGCGGGGCCTCGCCCTCCGGGAACAGCCGGTAGGCCGGGGTGAGGTCCACCAGATCGAGCTGCTCCTCCGTGCTGGTGCCCAACAGCCGGAAGAAGTGGTCGAAGGCGTCCGGCATCAGGTACCAGGAGGGGCCGGTGTCCCACCGGAAGCCGTCGTGGTCATCCAGGACGAGGTCGCCTGCCCGCCCGCCGATCACCTCCGTGCGTTCCACGACGGTGACGTCGACGCCCTCGTCGGCCAGCAGGGCCGCGGTGGCCAGGCCGGCGACTCCGGCGCCGATGACCACGGCTGTGCGCGGCGCGGTCTTACTCATGATCTACTTCCCTTTCCTGTGGTGCATCACTGCTCCGGCCAGTATGCGCAGCTTCGTGCGGCGCGGCACACTCACCCGGCGATAGGCCAGCTCGGCCGCGGGTAGTTCGGCGATCCGGTCGGTCAGCTCGGTGAACAGTGCCGTGGCCGCCAGCACCCCGGCGCGCGCGGAGCCCGGCAGCAGTGGGATGACCTCCCGGGCGTCGGCGAGGTCGGTGCGGATGTCTGCGATGAGTTCCGCCTTGTCCCCGTCCGTGAGGCAGTTTTCGGCGAGACCCGGGAAGTAGGAACGTCCCAGGGTGTCGCGGTCCTCGCCAAGGTCGCGGAGGAAGTTGATCTTCTGGAACGCAGCCCCCAGGGAGCGCGCCCCGTTCTCCATCCGGGCGCGCTCCTCCTGCGTGACGGGGTGGTCGATCAGGAAGGCGGAAAGGCACAGCAGCCCGATCACCTCGGCGGAGCCGTGGACATAGGCGTCGAAGCTGCGGGGGTCGTGGGTGGACTGGGTCAGGTCGCGGCGCATGGAGGCGAAGAACGCGCGGATGTGCCCGGGGTCGAAACCGCAGCGCCGCGCGCTGCCCGCGTAGGCGTGCAGCACCGGGTCGACGTGGAAGCGCTGCTGCGGGGCGGCGAGCACGGCTTTTTCATATCCGTCGAGGGCCGCGGCGGTTTCAGCGGGGGTGCATCCGGCGGCGGCCGCGGTGCCGTCGACGATCTCGTCGGCGATGCGCACCATGGCGTAGAGGTTGCGGATGTCTGTGCGCACGCGTTTGTCCAGCAGGCGGGTGGCCAGGGAGAAGCTCGTCGAATAGGTCGCGATGACCTCGTGGGCGGCATGGACGGCCATGCGGTCGTAGCGGGCGAGGAAGTGCCCGGATTCCGGTTCAGGCATGCGCCTGCAGCCTCCCCTCGATGTCGTCGGTGATGTCGTGCAGGCCCGCGCGGATGCAGGCGGTCAGCTCCGTGGCCTCGATGAGTCGGCGGGCCTCGGTCAGCTGCGCCGTCCCTTCTGCCACGACGTCGCTGATGACCCGCTCCAGCTGCGATTCCCGGCCCAGGCGGGTGGTCACCAGGGTGGCCCGGCCATGGATGACGTCCCCCGCGGCCTGTTTGCCGGTGTCGGCGCTGTGGCCGATGGCTCCGGCGATGTCGTCGGCCGCCTGGTAGGCGTGGCCGAGCGCGTGGGCGATCGGTGTCATCGGTTCCGGGTCCCTCCCGGCGGCGAGCGCGCCGAGCTTGAGCGGGGTGGCGAAGCTGTATTCGCTGGTCTTGAGGCGGTTGCTCAGCCGCACCCGGTCCAGGTCGGTCTCCCCCGCCGCCGCATGGGCGATGTCTAGGGTTTCGCCGATGATCGTCTCCTGGGCCGCGGCGGTCAGCAGCCGCATGCTCCGGCGCACCAGGGGGTCCTCCAGGTCCGAGTCCACCAGCAGCCGCAGGGCACCGGTGATGCCGAGGTCACCGGCGACGATCGCCACTGACGTGCCCAGATGGGCGTCGGCGAACTCTTCCCGCACGGCGGCGTGGACGGTGGGCAGACCGCGGCGGAGGTCGTCGCGGTCGATGATGTCATCGTGGATGAGGAAGGCTCCGTGCAGCAGGTCCACGCAGGCACCGAAGACGGTGGCGGCGTGCAACCTGCTTCCGCTGACCTCACCGGAGGAGACATGCACCAGGCGGGAGCGCAGGTGCTTGCCGCCCAGGGCCGCGGTGGCCACGCCCTCGTGGGTCAGGGTCAGCAGGCGCGAGCCGACGTCTGCGGAGGAACGGCCGCGGTGCAGGAATTGTGCGAGCACCTCCAGCGAGGCGTCGACACGACGGTCGAGGTCGGTGGTCATCGTCCCAGCACCTCCCGGAGTCGTTCTCCCAGTAGTCCGCGACTGGCCAGGCGACGGTGCGGTGGGTGCTCCCGCCAGCCGCGCAGCACCGTGTGCAGGCCGCGGTGGAAACGCACCGCCACCTGGCGGGCGCCGTAGAGCGGGCGCGGGTCCGTGAGCACCGCCAGGTCCCGCTGCAGCCACACCGTTTCCTCGGGGCGCACGGCAAAGGAGATCTGCATGTCCTCGTGGGCGTAGGTGTCCGCGGAGTCCACCGTGCCGCGGATCTCCCGCCACCAGTCCGCCCTGATGGAGTAGTTCGTGCCGAAGAGCGGGCAGTGGCCGAGAGCGGAGCCGACCGAGCGGCGGTAGGCCCCCAGGTAGAGGGCCGCCGCGAGATCCCCGGCCCGGCCCGGCAGCTCAAATCGGGCGGTGCCGGTCACGCCCACCACCCGACGCCCCAGTGACGCCTCTGCCGCGTCCCAGGCGGCGTGCGTGCGGGCGATGAAGTCCGGGGGCAGGTCGACGTCGGCGTCGGTGCGCAGCAGGACGTCGCCGGTGGCCGCGTCGAAGCCCGTGCGCGTCGCCCATGTGATGCCCCGGCGTGGTTCCGTGAGCACCCTCGCCCCGTGGGCGCGGGCGACATCGGCGGAGTCGTCGGTGGAGCCGTTGTCCACGACGATGACCTCGTCGGGCGGCAGCTCCTGCGCGTTGAGCGAGGTCAGGCACCGGCGCAGCAGGACGGCATCATCGAGGCAGGGGATGACGACGCTGATTCGGCGGGGGTGGGCAGGGTGCAGCACGTGATGTCCTCAGGGGTGGGAAACCGGAAAAAGGTGGCTGCGGCCGCGTAGATTAAGAGCACATACCGGCCGCCGGGAATTAACCCGACCATTTCCTTCGAATTTCGAATGATACTTGCACCAGTGTAAAGGTTGCACTCCCTGCCGCGCACCTTTTCCGGGATTTTTCTGCTGGATCCCCTCCCCGGCAGCGCGAGCTGTCGGGACAGACTCCCACCCGCTGGAGCTGACGGCCCATGGCCTCGACGATTGATGTCCCTGGTCCCCCCCGCTGGGAGACCAGGACTTCGCTCTACCACCGTGTGCTGCCACGAGCTACGCTGAGACCATGGATGCCGCCGCAGGCGAATCAACCCGGCGCGTACCGACGCGCCTCGGCCACCTCTTCGTCCGGACCATCGACCAGACTGCAGGCGGCCAGACTGCGGTACTGATGCCTTCGATGTTCGTCGACACGCACACTTTCGACCCGCTGATCCCCTACTTGACCGAAGCACGGCGCCTTGTGCTCATCGATGGGCCCGGTCTAGGTGGGAGCGACCCGCTGAGGCGCTTGACCTCAATCACTGAGGTCGTTGACGCAGTACGCGACGCATTCCTTGCCCTTGAGATCGACGAGCCGGTCGATTTCGTCGGTAATGCCTTCGGTGGCCATATCGGCTATAAACTCGCACGCGATCCAGGCCTGCTGCGCAGTCTTGTCGCCGTGAGTGCTCCGCCGGAACCGAATCCGCGCCACATCATCCGCCAGACGAAGTCATTGCTTCCCCTCATGGCGTTGCTCGGCCGCAAGCCGATTCTTCAGCCCCTCAGCGCGAAGATGCTCACCCCGGAGTCCGCGCAGAACCCCGAAATCTGGGAGATCTTCCGTACTGGATTCTTGGCTCCCACTCGGCGTAGCATGGCGAATGCAACCCGGTCCTTCGTTTTGCCTCGACCTGACGTGCGCGGTGAACTCAGCGATATTTGTGTGCCCACCCTGCTTGTCGCCTCCGATCAGCGCGGTGAATGGCCCCGCACTCTGCACAAGCGGCGGGATCCCTGATCCCGGAGACGAAAGTCGCCGTCATTTCCGGGGCGAGCACGCTTGTCCCGCTCGAACAGCCGGCGGAACTCGCCCGCCTCGTTCTCGAACATTGGGCACAGGCGGAAGGCAGACCGGAGACCTGACCAGGGAAGCATCGCTGCAGATCAGGATCATCAGGGTTCCATCAATTGCCCCATCTTCACCTGAATAACTCTTTCCCGGTGATGACGAAGCAATCTGAAATTGGGGAGTATCCCCATCTGCTCAGTGACGCCATGGTCCCGCCGCTGGGCCGCGGGGAGGGGTAACCGGACCGGGGTGAACGGGACGTCAATTAGCAGCCGCGGGTGGTTGCCGGCTGGTAGTTTTAACAACCATGGCAACGGTCACATTTGATCAGGTCACCATCCGCTACCCGGGTGCCGAGCGACCAACCGTCCACGAACTGGATCTGGAGATCGCCGACGGCGAGTTCCTGGTGCTCGTCGGCCCCTCCGGCTGCGGCAAGTCGACCACCCTGCGGGCACTGGCGGGGCTGGAGGACGTGGAGTCCGGGCAGATCCGCATCGGAGGTACGGACGTGACCGGGCAGGAGCCGGCGGACCGGGATATCGCCATGGTCTTCCAGAACTACGCGCTCTACCCCCACATGTCCGTGGCCAAGAACATGGGTTTCGCCCTGAAGCTGGCCAAGCTGCCCAAGCAGGAGATCGACGCCAAGGTCCGCGAGGCCGCCGACCTCCTCGGACTGACCGAGTACCTGGACCGCAAGCCGAAGGACCTGTCCGGTGGTCAGCGCCAGCGCGTGGCCATGGGCCGCGCCCTGGTGCGCAACCCGCAGGTGTTCCTGATGGATGAGCCGTTGTCCAACCTCGATGCCAAGCTGCGCGTGCAGACCCGCGCGGAGGTCGCCGCCCTGCAGCGTCGCCTGGGCACCACCACCATGTACGTGACCCACGACCAGGTGGAGGCCATGACCATGGGGGATCGTGTGGCAGTGCTCAAGGACGGCCTGCTGCAACAGGTCGCCGCGCCGCGCGAACTCTACGACCACCCCGTCAACGAGTTCGTCGCCGGTTTCATCGGCTCTCCGGCCATGAACCTCTTCCCCACCGACGGCATGACCCTCGGGGTCCGCCCGGAGCACATGCTGGTGCTGGATGGCGACGCCCCGGCGGGCTACCGCGAGGTCAGCGGCCCAGTGGAACTGGTCGAGGAGCTGGGCTCGGAGAGCTACGTCTACATCGACTGGGAGGGGCACCACCTGGTGGCGCGCCTCGGTGGACACGGCGTGCCCCGACCGGGCGATACGGTGCGCTTCGCCTATGCCCCGGCCACCGCCCACCGCTTTGACCCGGCCACCGGGCAGCGGGTGGGAGAGGCGCGGGTGCGCTAGCTAGAGTTCCTCCCCCGGCGGCGTCCCGCCACCGGGTCCGCCGCTCATGCCGGACGCTTCCTGCTGGGTGGCGTCCCCGGCGTAGTCACTGCCGGGATCCCGGTAGATGGTGTGGACGTGGCCCCAGCCCGCGGTGACCACACCGTCCACGTCCGCGCCGGCGGAACCCTGCTGGTTGGCGAACTCGATGTAGGCCTTCGGTCCGCTGATCTGGAAGTAAATGCCGTCCCCGGTGCTGGTGTCGTAGGTGGTGGCTCCGGACCAGTTGACGTAGGTGTCATCCAGGGTGGCCTCGATCTGGCTGAGTTCATGCTGGCTGGTCTCCTCATCGCCCAGCGCCGCCCAGTGGGAGATCAGCTCGAGCAGCAACTGCTTCTGCCCATCATTCAGGTCGGAGCCCTTGAGGCCGGTGCCGGTCGGGAAATCGCAGGTGTCACCCGGCGCGCACACCATGTTCTGCACCTCACCGCCCTGGTAGAGCTGTTCCTGCTGCTCCCCACTCAGGCTGTCATAGAAGGCGAAGGCGGACTCGTACATCCGTTCCAGGGGTTTGACGGTCGTGCCGTTCTCATCGGTGTACTCGGCCGGCTGAACGCCGAAGTGGGTCGGCGCGAAAATGATCGCGTCTGCGTCCAGGGTGGCGTTGAGGCCGATGTGGTGGCCACCGAACTGGAGACCCCAGGTACCGGTGTCCGTGGGATCGCCGTAGAAGGCGAGGTAGTACTGCCCCAGGGAGTCCTCGCTGGAGCTGCTGTTCTCGTTGAGGTACTCGTCCCCGCCCATGATCCCGGTGACCATCTCGTAGGAGTCCTCGTTGAGGAGTGTCTCCAGGACCTTCATCGCCGCCGCCCGCTGCTGCTCACTGAGGTCGTTGAGGTTGATACCGGCGCGTTCGACGAAGGTGACCGGGAAGTTGGACCAGGTGGTGGTGCGGTTCTCATCGTCATAGGCGTAACTGACCTGTTCCTGCTGCTCCTCACTCAGGGTACCCAGGAACTCCTGCGCGGCCGTGGCCGTGGCGGCGACGGTGTCCCCGGTGGTCGCGGCGTCGGCAGTGGCCGATGCCGCGGTCATGGCGGCCACCTGGGCGCCGACGGTCGTGTCGGTTCCGGCAGAGCAGCCGGCCAGGAGGAGACTTCCCGCGGCGGCTCCCGTGACGAGCCAGAGTTGTGCAGTGTGGCGAAGGATTGTCCGCGGCTTCCGCGCGTTCTGCTTTCTCATGGGTTTCACGTTAAGAAGCGGTCCTCGCAGTAGACCGCGAAGTACCTGGGAAGAGCCCCTGAGTACCCGGGAAGTTTCCGGTGAGCGTCAGGAGCTGCGACCATCGGTGACACCCCTCCCCCGGGGGTGATTTAAGGCATTTCCAATCTTGAGAGTGGTCTGAGTCATTAGATTGAAGACATCTGTTGTCAAGAAAGGTGACGCGCATGTCCTTCCTCTCCCGCAAGACCGGCGTAACCCTCGCCGCCACCACTGTGTTCGCCGCCGTCGCCCTGGCCGGCTGTTCCTCCGACTCCGAAGGCAACGGCGGTGGCGGTGACGCCCCGGCCGTCGACAACGCCGACGGCCGGGGCCCCATCACGTTCGCCATGGGCAAGAACGACACCGACAAGCTCACTCCCGTGATCGACCGCTGGAACGAGGAGAACCCCGACGAGGAGGTCACCCTCCACGAACTCGCCGGCGAAGCCGACGCCCAGCGCGAGTCCCTGGTCCAGTCCCTGCAGGCCGGCAACGCCGACTATGACGTCATGGCCCTGGATGTCATCTGGACCGCCGACTTCGCCGCCAACCAGTGGCTCGCCCCGCTGGAGGACGAGCTGGAGGTGGAGACCGATGGCCTGCTGGAGGCCACCGTGGAGTCCGCCACCTATAACGACACCCTCTACGCCCTGCCGCAGAACACCAACGGTCAGCTGCTCTTCCGCAACACCGAGATCATCCCGGAGGAGCCGGAGAACTGGTCCGCCCTGGTGGATTCCTGCACCCAGGCGGAGGAAGCCAACGTGGACTGCCTGACCACCCAGCTCAGCCAGTACGAGGGACTGGCCGTGAACACCATCGGCTTCATCGAGGGCTGGGGCGGCGAGGTCATGGACGACGACGGCAACGTCACCGTCGACAGTGACGAGGCCAAGGCCGGCATCCAGGCCATGGTGGACGGCTTCGAGGACGGCACCATCGCCCAGGCCTCACTGGGAGCCACCGAGGAGGAGACCAACCTGGCCTTCACCGAGGGGGACACCGCCTACGCCATCAACTGGCCGTACATGTACACCAACGCCGAGGCCGAGGGTTCGGCCGTGGCCGGCAACGTCGAAGTCCAGCCGCTGGTCGGCGAGGACGGCGTGGGGGTGTCCACCCTGGGCGGCTACAACAACGGCATCAACATCAACTCCGAGAACAAGGCCACCGCACGCGACTTCATCGAGTTCGTCATCAACGAGGAAAACCAGATGTCCTTCGCGGAGGCGTCCTTCCCGCCGGTGCTCTCGTCCATCTACGACGACGAGTCCCTGGTCGAGCAGTTCCCCTACCTGCCGGCCCTGAAGGAGTCCCTGGAGAACGCGGCCCCGCGCCCCGTCTCCCCCTTCTACCCGGCGATCTCCAAGGCCATCCAGGACAACGCCTACGCCGCCCTGAACGGTGACGTGGACGTGGATCAGGCCACCGCAGACATGAAGGCCGCCATTGAAGGGGCCTCGGCGGGATAACCACCCACGCGCCGTGAATGAGCGGGCCACACCTGGAGCTGGTGTGGCCCGCTTTTATCGTGTTGAGCCCCCCCACGACACGGCCATGCACTGTCAGCCAAGCCCTGCGCACCACATGCCTAACCATGTGATCAAGGGCACCGGAAGATTAATGGACCACCCACATCACTTAAAAGGAAGATTCATGAGCGCTCCCCTGGATTACCTCGTCATCGGCGCCGGATCAGCCGGCAATGTCATCGCCCGCCGCCTGGTCGACGCCGGTCACCGCGTGGCCATCCTCGAAGCCGGCGGTCAGGACACCAACCCCATCATCCCGGACGTGGCCGCCGCAGGCGCCCTCTGGCACGGACCGGAGGACTGGGACTACTTCACCACCGAGCAGGAGGGCTGCAACGGGCGTCGCCTCCACCTGCCCCGGGGCAAGGTCATGGGCGGTTCCCACGCGCTGAACGCCGCCATCTGGGTGCGGGGTGCGCAGCAGGACTATGACACCTGGAACTACCTGGGCTGCCCCGGCTGGGGCTGGCAGGATGTCCTGCCAGTGTTCAAAGCCATCGAGAGCTACGACGGAGACCCCTCCGGAGACCGCGGCGTGGACGGCCCGCTCGACGTGGTGAAGAACTTCCCCAGCAATCCGATCCAGGACTCCATCATTGACGGCGCCATGGAGATGGGCATCGAACTCAATGAGGACTACAACTCCGGGGACCTCGACGGGGTGTCCAAGATGCAGCTGACCGTCCGCGACGGCAAGCGCTTCAACACCTGGCAGGCCTACCTCAAGCCCGTGATGGACCACCCGAACCTGGAGATCCACACCGACGCCCACGTGCTGAAGCTCCTGATGGAGGACGGCACCGTGACCGGCGTCGAATTCCGCCAGGGCGATGAGATCAAGACCCTGCACGCCACGGAAACCATCCTCACCGCCGGGGCCATCGGTTCCCCGGAGGTCCTGCTGCGCTCCGGGATCGGCCCGGCACAGGAGCTTCGCGACGCCGGGGTGGACGCCGTGCTGGACCTGCCGGGCGTCGGCAAGAACCTGCATGACCACCTGCTGTCCCCGGTGATCATCACGACCCACGCCAGGCCCGTCCCCGAGCCGGAGGTGGGTGCGGCGGAGACCCATCTGTTCTGGAAGAGCAGGCCGGATCTGGCGGTGCCGGACACCCAGCCGATCCACTTCTCCATCCCGATGTACTTCCTGGATTCCATGTCTGGGCCGGAGAACGGCTTCTCCCTGGTCGCCGGCATCGTCCGGCCCCTCAGCCGCGGTTCCATCACCCTGAGCGGCCCCAACCCCGGGGACCCGGTCAACATTGACCTGGGTGCATTGCGGGACCGGGCGGACGTCGATGCGCTGGTTGCCTCGGTGCGGCAGTGCCGCGAGCTGGGAAGAACCGAGGCGATCGCCGAATGGGGACCGGAGGAGGTCTACCCCGGCCCGGAGGTCTCCGATTCTGATGCGGACCTGGAACAGTACGTCCGGGAGACCGCAGTGACCTATCACCACCAGGTGGGCACGTGCAAGATGGGGCTGGACGAGATGGCGGTGGTTGATCCCCGCACCTTCCGGGTCCAGGGGCTCGGGGGTCTGCGCGTCGCGGACGCCTCGATCATGCCGCTGATCACCACCGGCAACACCAACGCCCCGACCATCATGATCGCCGAGCGCGCCGCTGCACACCTGCTCGGCGAGGATGTCCTCAATACTGCCGACGAGGTGGTGGCCGGAGTGTGAGTTCCGGCGCGGCGGGGTGTTTCGGATGCAACTATCTTCGACGGTATGACACACGCCACTGAGGCTCCCCTCACCGAACTCTCCTTCACCGTCTTCGGCTTCATCTCCCGTCCCACCGCGGAGGTCTACGAGGCCGTGGCAGATCCCGGGCAACTGTCCAGGTACTTCTCCACCGGTGGCGCCATCGGCCGCCTCGAGACCGGTGCTGAAGTCACGTGGGACTTCGCGGACTTCCCCGGTGCGTTTCCGGTGCAGGTCCTCGAAGCGGTCCCCCACCGGAAGATCAGCATCTCCTGGCCGGTCGCCGACGAGGGTGTAACTACCACGGTCACTTTCGAATTCGAGCCCGTGGACGACGACGTCCGCACCAAGGTCACCATCACCGAGGGCAGCTGGCAGCCCACCGAGACCGGTGCGCGGGACGCCTTCGGTAACTCCATGGGCTGGACCGGCATGCTGGCTGCGCTGAAGGCCTGGCTGGAGTACGGCATCAACCTCCGCGAGGGCTTCTACCGGTAACCGGCCCCGGCCGCTACACCCGAATTCGCGCAAGTTCGCTCCGGCACTCTCACAGTGGTTCTATGATCCAAGTAACATCGTGAAGTCTCTCCCACGAGCAAGGAGCACCTGAGCCATGTCCCGACTGAGGCAGGCGAGATCCGCCCTCTGGCTGATCGCCCCGGCCATGATCGTGCTGGCGGTGGTGATCGGCTATCCCATCATCCGCGCGATCTGGTTGTCCTTTCAGGCCGACAAGGGCCTGGACCCCACCACCGGGTTGTTCACGGACGGCGGCTTCGCCGGTTTCGAGAACTACCTCTACTGGCTGACGCAGCGCTGCATGGGCGCTGACGGCACCGTCAGCACCTGCCCGCCGGGTACCCTGGCCACCGACTTCTGGCCGGCGGTACGCATCACCCTGCTCTTCACCGTGGTCACCGTGGTCCTGGAGACCGTGCTGGGCACCGCGATGGCTCTGATCATGAACAAGGAGTTCCGCGGCCGGGCCCTGGTGCGTGCCGCGGTCCTGATCCCCTGGGCCATTCCCACCGCCGTCACCGCGAAGCTCTGGCAGTTCATCTTCGCCCCGCGCGGCATCGTCAATGAGCTCTTCGGCCTGGACATCAGCTGGACCACGGATCCCTGGGCGGCGCGCTTCGCCGTGATTCTGGCGGACGTCTGGAAGACCACCCCGTTCATGGCCCTGCTGATCCTGGCGGGTCTGCAGATGATCCCCAAGGAAACCTACGAGGCCGCCCGGGTGGACGGGGCATCACGCTGGCAGCAGTTCACCAGGATCACTCTCCCGCTGGTGAAACCGGCGTTGATGGTGGCGGTGCTCTTCCGCACGCTGGACGCCCTGCGCATGTACGACCTGCCGGTCATCATGATCTCCAGCTCCTCCAACTCGCCCACCGCGGTGATCTCCCAGCTGGTGGTGGAAGACATGCGGCAGAACAACTTCAACTCCGCCTCGGCGTTGTCCACCTTGATCTTCCTGCTGATCTTCGCCGTCGCGTTCATCATGATCCGCTTCCTCGGGGCGGACGTCTCCGGCCAACGCGGTGTCAAAAAGCGCAGGGTCGCCGGGGAACGGAAGAGCCGGAAGGAAGTCAAGCAGGAGGTCACGGCGTCATGAGCAAGAAGCTGCAGAATCAGATCCTGAACTACGCGGGCGTGGTGTTCATCCTGTTCTGGGGGCTGGCGCCGTTCTACTGGATGGTGGTCACCGCACTGCGGGACTCGGCCCACACCTTCGACACCACCCCGTGGCCCACCCACATCACGCTGGACAACTTCTACGATGCGCTGGCCACGGACAAGGGCAACAACTTCCTCGCCGCGATCGGCAACTCCATGCTCATCAGTCTGACGACGACCGCCCTCGCAGTCGTCGTCGGCGTGTTCACCGCCTATGCCCTGGCGCGCCTGAGCTTCCCCGGCAAGGGACTGGTCACCGGAATCATCCTGGCGGCCTCGATGTTCCCCGGCATCGCCCTGGTCACTCCCCTGTTCCAGCTCTTCGGTGACATCGGCTGGATCGGCACCTACCAGGCGTTGATCATCCCGAACATCTCGTTCGCCCTGCCGTTGACCATCTACACGCTGGTGTCCTTCTTCCGGCAGCTGCCCTGGGAGCTGGAGGAGGCCGCCCGCGTGGACGGCGCCTCCCGCGGGCAGGCCTTCCGCCTCGTCCTCCTCCCGCTGGCCGCACCCGCACTGTTCACCACCGCCATCCTGGCGTTCGTGGCCACCTGGAACGAGTTCATGCTGGCCAACCAGCTGTCGACCACCGCGACCGAACCCGTCACCGTCGCCATCGCGCGTTTCTCCGGACCGAGCGCCTTCGAATACCCCTACGCTGCGGTGATGGCGGCCGGTGCACTGGTGACCGTGCCACTCATCATCATGGTGCTGATCTTCCAGCGCCGCATCGTCTCGGGGCTGACCGCGGGTGGCGTCAAGGCGTGATGCGGACAGGTCGGGTGACGGGCAGGTAGCGGCTACCGGCAGATTGTCCCCTCCCGCCCCTGATATCCGGGCGATTTCCGCTACCTGCCCGACACCCGGCATCTAGACCCCTCGCGGTTCCGCCCCTAGAGTGGTGACCATGAGTAGCGTAGAACCCCAGGATCCCTCCCCTCACAGACGCAGGAAACTGCAGATGGACTCCTTTACCGGATTCCTGGGATTCTTCGCCGTGCTCTCCGTCATTCAGGCGGTCATCAATGTGGTCCAGCCCGAACCGAAGGTGTGGCCCGCGGTCCTCGCCCTGATTCTCGTGATCGCCACGGTGGTCACCTGGCGGGCCGGGCGCCGCTAGTCTTCCCCCCTACGTCCTACTTGGGGGCCTCCACTCTGGATTCCTCCTCAGCGGAGCCGTCGTTTTCCCGGGCCTGCGCCGCCGCTTCCTCGCGTTGCCTGCGGGCGAAGTGCACCCAGAACTCGGCATTGTCCACACGTGCCCGGATCGGGTCGAACACCGGGTCCAGGCCGGCCTTCTTCTGGAGGTCGTAGTCACGCAGAGTGCGCAGCACCACCGGCAGCAGGAGCAGATTCACCGCCAGGTTGATCCAGGTGATGATCGCGTAGGCGAAATCGCCGATCGCCCAGATATTCTCCGCTGAATTCACCGAACCGTAGAAGATGAACAACAGCATGGCCCCCGTGCAGGCCCACATCCACGGCCCCTTCGCAGTATCGCGGAGGTAAGCGAGGTTGGTCTGGACGATGTAGATGTAGCTGACCAGGGTGGTGAAGGCGAAGAAGAACAGGGCCACCGCGATGAACGCCGGGCCAAAGCCGCTGATCACCGAGTCGATCGCGGACTGCGTGAACTGCGTGCCCTCCTCGACACCGGGCAGGTGCCGGACGACGCAGCCGCCGGCCCCGTCGGAGACGTTGTAGGAGGAGGTGATCAGCAGCATCACACCGGTGGCCATCGCGATGAGGATCGAGGCCAGGGCGGAGAACGCCTGCACCAGACCCTGCTTGACCGGGTGGCTGACCGCCGAGCTGGCCGCACCGAACACGGACTCACCGAAGCCGACTCCGGTGGAGTGCATCGCGCGGCGCACACCCCAGGCCACTGCGGTGCCCACCATGCCACCGAAGAGGGCGTCGTACCCGAAGGCGACGCCGAAGACCATGCGGGTGACATCCCAGATGGCGGTGTAGTTCAGGGCCAGGACGTAGACGGCGAAGCCGATGTAGAACACGCCCAGCACCGGAACGATCAGCTGGCAGACCTTGACGATCCGGTCGGTGCCGCCCACCGCGATCACGGCGAGCGCGACCACCAGCACCAGTGCGGTGATCCAGGCGGGGATCTGGAAGGCGCCCTCCACACCGGCCGCCAGTGCGTTGGCCTGCATTCCGGGGATGAACACCACATAGGCGACGATGAACACCACCGCGACGACCATGCCGATCCAGCGCTTCTTCAGCCCGTGCTCGATATAGAACGGGGCGCCGCCGCGGTACTCACCCTCGATCTTGCGCTTGTACACCTGCCCGAGCACGGTCTCGGAGAAGGCGGTGCCGGTGGCCAGCAGAGTGCTCACGAACATCCAGAGCAGTGCGCCGGGGCCACCCGAGAAAACAGCGACGGCCACGCCGGCGATGTTTCCCACGCCCACGCGGCCGGCCAGAGTCAGCATCAGCGTCTGGAAAGGCGAGGTGCCGCTCGCGTATCCCACCTATTCTCAAAAATGCCCTTGATCATGTCCGGGAAGCGCCGGAACACCACTCCCTTGGTGGCGACAGTGATCAGCACCCCCATCGCCAGGGCCACATAGGCCAGCGGCGCCCACAAGGCGTTTGAAAGTCCTACGAATATGTCCATCGAACTGTTCCCATCGTGTCTGAGGCAATACCGGGGATTCGGATGTGTCGTCCATCACTTTTGCGATCAGCATAAGTGATTGTCATACAATCTAAAAGCGTCTTGCGAAAATTGTCTGACAAACAGCTGCGGGGTCGGAGCCCCCGGACAACCGGTCCTGCCTGGCTCCCACGGCGGTGAGCTGCAGGACAAGGGTCAGTAGCCGCGGGTGTAGGAGCGCACCGCCAACGCGAGAGAAAACTGGACGCTCCCCTCCCCCAGATCGACCTGGAGGAGCTTTTCGATGCGGTCGATGCGCGCATAGAGGGCCGTGCGGGACAGGTGCAGCTTGGTCGCGGCCGCACTGCGGGAACCGGGGTGTTCGAGCACCACCCGGAGGGTCCCGAACAGGTCGGTGCCGTGCGCGGCGTCGAAACGCAGCAGCGGATCCAGGGTGCGGGCCACGAAACCCTGCACCCGGACGTCGTCGCGCAGCTCATTGAGCAGTTCGTCGATGGGGGTCTCAGCCAGGGGGATCACGCGGAATGTCGCCGGGCCGAAACTGACTCCGCCCAGTTCACGCAGCTGCCGCAGGGCCATCGCCAGTTCCACCGCACCGCCGCAGGGCCGGGAAACCGCCGCCACCAGCCGGCCCCCGAAGGTACGCAGCAGCTGCTCCCCGACCATCCGGACCACGTCCCCCTCGGAACGTGCCGGCCCCAGCGAGAGGGCGCAGGTCACCCGTCGCGGGTCGCCGGGGGCGAGGCTGAGCAGCAGGTCCACCCCTGTGAGCCGGGGACGCAGGGCGTCGCGGACCTCACGCAGGTCCAGTACCGCAGTTTCATGTAGCAGCTCGCAGCCGAGCAGCACCCTGTCGCGCGTGCGGAAACCGGAGACCTCGAGGACCTCCTCGGCGCCCTCCATCGTGTTGAAGCGGGTTCCCACCAGTCGCTGGACGGCATTGCGCTCGATCAGCTCCGCCCAGGCGTGCGGGTTCGGCGAACTGAGCCGCTCCACGGCCAGGGTCATCGCGGTGTGGCGCAGGATGTGGTGGGCGATGCGCTCATTGTCCGCCTGACCGCGGTAGAAGAGCCGGCCCAGGGCGGTCCCCCGGGCCTGGATGTCGATGACCGTCCAGGACACCGCATCGACGTCCGGGTCCGCCACCTGCTGCGGGTTCACCGCAGCCGCCCCCGATCGGAGCTCGCCGGCCCAGGTGCGCGACTTGTCCCGCCAACCGGCGAGCAGCTGCGAGGGCAGGTGGTGCCCCTCGGCGTAACAGACCACGGCGTGGGCGGGATCCTCCAGCACCACCGGGGCCTGGAGGAGCCGCCCGGCCTGGATGACGATCTGCTCGGTGGGGGCACCGTTGTAGAGCAGGACCGACATCGTCTCCACCACGGAATTCATCATGGTGATCTCCTCGACCTGGCGCTGCAGGATCTTCAGGTGCACGGCCTCCGTGACCGCCAGAAAACGTATCTCGCGGTGGGCGATCAGCAACGGCAGGTTCCGTGCGCGGCACTCGGACACCACCTCCTCGGGCACCTCCTCCCAGGTCAGGCCGAGTTCAATGAGCAGCGCCGCCGCTCCGGCCGCGGCAAAGGACGCCACCTGTTCCCGGCGCTGTGGCGCAGTGGCGCCCCAGCCGGAGCCGGTGGTCAGCAACAGCTCGCCGCCGCGCAGCAGCTGCCCCACCCGACGTGATTCCGCCACGTGCGCCCAACGGATCCCGCGGTCCAGACTGGTGTGTCCGACCACCAGCTCGGTGCCGGCGTCCAGCAATTCCGGCAGACCGAGCACGTCCCGCAGCTTCAGTCCGGTCTGCACCACACCATCAGGATCCGGCCCGGCCGGCAGTGTCTGGGTCATGTTCCCCTCCTTGCGCGGCCGCGGGTTGACAGAGTGTCCGGCCGAGCCCGCAGATTGTCACACAATGTGCCTTCCCCCACGGAAGTTTAGCTGTAACCATGGTCACAGGCGAAGGATTTCGTGAGTTCACGCCGTATCCAGAACAAGTGAATCCTCCGCGCCGCCAAACACACACTGTCAACTTCGCCGCCCCGCACGAGGCCGCACCGCTTGATCCCCACTAGGAGTGAGACTGCATGTCGACGACCACCCAGCAGACCAACAACGCCACCGAGACCGCCGGAGAACGCACCACGCTGCCGACGGTCCCGCACATCATCAACGGCACCAAGCTCACCGCGAGCAAGCGCACCGGCCACGTCTACAACCCCGCGACCGGCCGGGTCACCGCCCAGCTGCCCTACGCCGACAAGGCCACGATCACCGAGGCCGTCGACGCCGCCGAGCAGGCCCTGCCGGCCTGGCGCGCAATGGGCATGGCCAAGCGTGCCGCGGTGATGTTCCGCCTGCAGCAGATCATCAGCTCCCGAAAACAGGAGCTAGCCGCCCTGATCACGGCCGAGCACGGCAAGGTACTCGATGACGCCGCCGGTGAGATCACCCGCGGGCTGGAAAACGTCGAATTCTGCGCCGGCGTGGTCCACCACATGAAGGGCGAGTTCCTGGAGCAGGCCGCCACCGGTGTCGACGTCAAGCAGCTGCGCCAGCCCGTCGGCGTGGTCGCCTGCATCACCCCCTTCAACTTCCCGGCCATGGTGCCGCTGTGGATGATCACCACCGCGATCGTCGCGGGCAACACCGTCCTCCTGAAGCCCAGCGAGAAGGACCCGTCCGCGGTCAACTGGATCGTCGAGGCCTTCCACGAGGCCGGCCTGCCGAAGGGTGTGCTGAACGTGGTCCACGGTGACAAGGAGGCCGTCGACGCCGTGCTCGAGGAGCCGCGCGTCAAGGCCGTCAGCTTCGTCGGCTCCACCCCGATCGCCCGCTCGATCTACACCAACGCCGCGGCCGCCGGTAAGCGCGTCCAGGCTCTCGGCGGGGCGAAGAACCACATGGTGGTCATGCCGGACGCAGATCTCGACGCCGCCGCCGACGCCGCCGTGTCCGCCGGTTTCGGCTCCGCCGGCGAGCGCTGCATGGCGATCTCCGTGGTTGTCGCCGTCGGCGAGATCGCCGATGAGCTGGTGGACAAGGTCAAGGAGCGGATGCAGCCCCTCAAGGTCGGTGACGGCACCAACCCCAGGACCGAGATGGGTCCGCTGGTCACTGAAGCCGCCCGCGACCGCGTGGTGAAGTTCGTCGCGGAAGCCGAGGAGCACGGCGCCAAGATCGTCGTGGACGGCCGCGACTACGACGTGCCGCAGGACGGCTTCTTCACCGGCCCGAGCCTGATCGACCACGTCACCCCCGGCATGCCGGTCTACGACGAGGAGATCTTCGGGCCCGTCCTGGCCGTGGCCCGCGTGGACAGCTACGACGCCGCCGTGCAGCTAATCAACGACAACGCTTTCGGCAACGGCACCGCCATCTTCACCCGCGACGGCCGCGCCGCCCGTCAGTTCGAGTTCGAGATCGAGGTCGGCATGGTCGGCGTCAACGTCCCGATCCCGGTCCCGATCGGCGCCTTCTCCTTCGGCGGCTGGAAGGACTCCCTGTTCGGCGACACCCACATGTACGGGCCTGAGTCCTTCAACTTCTACACCCGCCGCAAGGTGGTCACCTCCCGCTGGCCGCAGCCCGACGAGTCCCAGATCGAACTCGGCTTCCCCACCAACTAACCCCTGAAGGAGCTGCACCATGTCGAACTTCACCGCCGCCGACGGCCGCCACATCGCCGCCGCCGACCGCGCCCACGTCTTCCACTCCTGGTCGGCCCAGGACAACATCGCTCCGCTGCCGGTCTCCCACGGGGAGGGGGCGACCTTCTACGACTACGACGGCAACCCCTACCTGGACTTCTCCTCCCAGCTGGTCAACCTCAACCTGGGCCACCAGCACCCGCGGCTGGTCAAGTCCATCCAGGACCAGGCCGCGAAGCTGGCCACCATCCAGCCCTCCTTCGCCAATGACGTCCGCTCGGAACTGGCCCGGCTGATCACCGACGCCGCGCCCGGCGATCTGAGCCACGTCTTCTTCACGAACGGCGGAGCCGACGCCAACGAGCACGCCGTGCGCATGGCCCGGCTGCACACCGGCCGCAGGAAGATCATGTCCGCCTACCGCTCCTACCATGGTGCGACCGCCACCGCGATCAGCCTGACCGGTGACCCGCGCCGCTGGCAGAACGAGCCCAGCGACTCCTCGGTGGTCCATTTCCTCGGCCCCTACGCCTACCGGTCCCCCTTCTGGTCCGAGACCCCGGAGCAGGAGGCCGAGCGGGCCCTGGAGCACCTGGAGAACCAGATCGTGCTCGAGGGTGCCGGCACCATCGCGGCCATCATCATGGAGACCGTGGTGGGCACCAACGGCATCCTCGTCCCGCCGCCCGGCTACCTGGCGGGCGTGCGCGAGCTCTGCGACAAGTACGGCATTCTCTACATCGCCGACGAGGTCATGGCCGGTTTCGGCCGCACCGGCACGATCTTCGCCGTCGAGCACTTCGAGGTCGCCCCGGATCTGATCACCTTCGCCAAGGGAGTCAACTCCGGCTACGTCCCACTCGGCGGCGTGGTGATCAGCTCCAGCATCGTCGACACCTTCCGCACCCGTCCCTACCCCGGCGGGCTGACCTACTCCGGACATCCGCTGGCGTGCGCGGCAGGCGTGGAGACCTTCAAGGTCTTCGAGGACGAGCAGATCCTGGAACGCACCCGGGACCTGGGCCAGCGCGTCGTCCGGCCCCGCCTCGAAGCCATGGCACAGAAGCACGCCTGCGTGGGCGACGTCCGCGGACTGGGGCTGTTCTGGGCCATCGAGCTGGTCAAGGACAAGACCACCCGGGAGCCGCTGGTCCCCTTCAACCCCTCGCCCGAGGACAACCAGCCGATGGTGGGCTTCACCGCCGCCTGCAAGAAGGCCGGTCTGTGGCCCTTCACCCACTTCAACCGCGTGCACGTGGCTCCCCCGCTGGTGATCAGCGAGGAAGACCTGATCCGCGGCCTGGACATCATCGACGCCGCCCTGGACGACCTGGACCGCTACGTCGCCCAGCCCGCCACCCTGGAGACGGTGAGCGTGGGCGCCTGACCCGGCCCGTTCGGTGAAACCCCGGAGTGGAAGAGATTCCCCTCCGGGGTTTTGCCGGGTAGTCGCTGCTCCCGGACCCCGTGGGAAGGACCGCGGAGCCCACCAGGCGCCAAGAGGTCTCCTCCCCCCTCAGCCGGATCTTCGCGGACCGAGCGGCTGCCGAACCTAAAACATCCCGTATATATGAGGACATAAAAAAACTGGTCCCGGAGTCAGACTCCGGGACCAGTGCCGCCAGCTGGCTCAGCGCACGTAATCAGCGCCCGTGACATCCACCGTGGCTCCGGTCAGGTGACGGGCCCTCCCGGAAGCCAGGAAGGCGATCACCTCGGCGACCTCCTCCGGCGGAGTCACCTCCTGCAACGGCAGGTGATCCAGCTCGGACTTGTCCACCTGCCCGGCGGCCAACCCGGTGTCCACCCAGCCCGGTGCCACCGAATAGGCCAGCACCCCGTCCCGACCGAATCCCCGGGCGATGCCCTTCATCAGGTTCTGCAGGCCTGCCTTGGCCACGCCATAAGCCAGGTGCTCGGCGTCATCGCCACGGTGGGCCGAACGGCTGGTCACCGAGATGATGCTGCCACCACCGGCCTCCCGGAAAGCCTCGATGGCCCGGCGCGAGAGCCTGGCCGGGGCATCCAGGTTGAGCGCCAGGTTCGCCGACCAGCCGTCCTCCCATGCCTCCAGAGGGTGGACCGGCGAGGCGATCCAGGCACCGGCGTTGTTGACCAGGACGTGGACGGCACCGAGCTTTTCCTCGGTCTCGCCCCACAACTTCTCCACGGCGGCCGTGTCCGAGAGGTCGGCGCCGATCACCGTGATCCGCTCACCCAGTTCGGCGGCCAGTTCCTCAGCCGGGCCGACGCTGCGGTTGTAGTGGACGGCCACGGTCGCGCCGTCGCGGTGCAGGGCCCGGGTGATGTGCTCCCCGATGCCCGTGGCCCCGCCGGTGACCAGGATCTTCACGTTCTCCAATGGTTGGCTCATGGTCAGCTGACCTCCTGTGCTCCGGTGATTTCAATGGCTGCCCCGCTGATGAAGGTGGCCTGCGGGCCGGCCAGGAAGGTGACCAGGGCAGCGACGTCCTCGGGGCGCCCCAGCCTACCCACCGGGATGTCGGTGGCCAGGTCCGCTTCGCTGCGACCGGACTCGTCGAGCTTTCGCTGCACCATCGGGGTGAGGATCTCGCCGGGACAGACCGAGTTGGCCCGGATGCCCTGGTGGCCGTGGTCCTTGGCCAGGCTGCGGGTGAACGCGACCACCGCGGCCTTGGAGGCGTTGTAGGCGGCGTGTCCGCTGGCCGGACTCAACCCCCACTGGGAGGCGACGTTGATGATCGCCCCGCCGCCGGACTCCGCCAGACGTGGCAGGAGCTGCGCGCACATCTGGACGGTGGCGTCAACGTTGACCTGGAAGCTGAGTCGCCAGTCCGCGGCGCTCAGCTCGGTGGCGGTCCCGCGCCGCATCACGCCGGCACAGTTGACCAGCACATGGACGGCCGGTTCCCGCTCGAGGATCGTGGCGGTGGTCCGGCGCAACTCCTCCGGATCCGCGAGATCCACGGTCACGGGGACCAGACCTTCCGCTTCCGTCGGGATCTGGCGGTCCAGGGCGTAGACCCGGTGGCCACTGGCCTGCAGCTGGCCCGCGATGGCCCGGCCGATGCCGCCGGCGGCCCCGGTGACCACGGCCACCTTGTGTGCAGTGGATTCTGGCATGGTGCTCCTAGTCCATGGTGAACACGAGGTCGTGCCATTCCTTGTGCGCGGTGGGCTCGATCTCGCTGATCACGTGCTTGATGTTGGTGTACTCATCGAGCGAGTACTGCGACATGTCCTTGCCGAAGCCGGAGGCCTTGTAGCCGCCGTGGGGCATCTCGGAGATGATCGGGATGTGGTCGTTGATCCACACGCATCCGGCCTGGATCTCGCGGGAGGCACGCTGCGCGCGGTAGACGTTGGTGGTCCACGCTGAGGCCGCCAGGCCGAAAGGCGTGTCGTTGGCCAGCTTCAGGGCCTCATCGTCGGTGTCGAAGGGCAGGGCCACCAGCACCGGGCCGAAGACCTCCTGTTGGACGATCTCGGAGTCCTGGGCGGCACCGGTGATCAGGGTCGGGGCGTAGTAGGCGCCTGCCTCCGGCGAGTCATCGGGGATCTTCCCGCCGGTGACCACGGTGGCCCCGGCCTCACGGGCGCGGTCCACTATGCCGATGACGTTCTCGCGGTGGGCCTGGGAGATCAGTGAACCCAGGTCCGTGTCGGTCTGATCGACCGGACCGATGGTGACCTGCTCCATCAGTTCCTTGACCCGCCCGGTGAACTCCTCGAACTTTGAGCTGTGGACGTAGGCGCGGGTCGCGGCGGTGCAGTCCTGGCCGGCGTTGATGAGGTTGCCGGCCACGGCACCCCGGGCGGCGGCCTCGATGTCGGCGTCGTCGAAGACCACGAAGGGGGCCTTACCGCCCAGCTCCAGGTGCACCTTCTTCACGGTGCCGGCGGCCGCCGCGCCGATCTGCTTGCCCACCCGGGTCGAACCGGTGAAGGAGACCATGTCCACCTCGGAGTGCGTGATGATCGCGTTGCCCACATCCGCGCCCTCGCCGGTGACCACGTTGAACACGCCGTCGGGAAGCCCCGCCTCGGTGGCGGTCTCCGCGAAGATCAGCGAGGTCAGCGGGGTCAGCTCGGAGGGCTTGAACACGATGGTGTTGCCGGCTGCGATCGCGGGCAGCACCTTCCAGGCGGCCATCTGCAGCGGGTAGTTCCACGGCGCGATCGAACCGACCACGCCGATCGGCTCGCGGCGGATGCTGGAGGTGTGCTCCGGTGAGTACTCCGCCTGCGCCTTGCCCTCCAGGTTGCGGGCCGCAGCGGCGAAGAAGGACACGTTGTCCACCACGCCGGGGATGTCGAAGCCGGTGGCCAGCTTGACGGCCTTGCCGCCGTTGGTGCTCTCCAGGGAGGCCAACTCCGCCTGACGGGCGTCCAGGATCGCGGACCAGCGCTGCATGATCTCGCTGCGCTCCCCCGGTGAGGTTCCGGCCCAGCCCGGGAAGGCGTCCCGGGCGGCGCGGACGGCGTCCTCGACGTCCTCGACGTTGGCGTAGTAGCCGGTGGCCACGTCCTCGCCGGTGGCGGGATTGATGATGTGGTGCAGCTCCTCACTGCCGCCGGTGCGTCGCTCGCCGTTGATGTACTGCAGTTGGGTGTCCATTAATTCTCAGGTCCTTTCAGGAAGAAGTTCAGCAGACATTCCAGATGTCGCCGAGCCGGAAGCCCTCCGGGAAGGGGTCGTCACTTTCCAGGACGAGCTGCTGGAAACTGGTGATGAAGGCCCGGCCACTGATTGCGGGGGTCACCGTGGGAATCGTCCCGTGCTGGGAGACCTCCACGATCTCGCCGGTGAAACGCCCACCGGTGATGCTTTCCGCCACGTAGGGCTGCCCCTCGCCGATCTCGCCACGGGCGTGCATCGCGGCCAGGCGTGCCGACGTCCCCGTCCCGCACGGCGAACGGTCGATGATGCCGTCCCAGGTGGTGGGGTCGTCCAGGCGGACCGGACCGGTGGGCATGACCGTGGCGTGCGTGGCGCTCACCCCGGTGCTCAACGGGGCCCCGTGGATCATGCCCAGGGAGATCCCGCTGATGTCCGGGTTGTCGGGGTGCTGGACCGGAAACTGCTCCGTGGCCGCAGCCCGCAGCACGGTGCCGGCCTGCAGTAGCTGGCGGGTTGTCTCGGGCGCCAGGGTGACCCCCAGTTCCTCGGCCGTGGTCTGCACGTAGAACTGCCCGCCGAACACGATGTCGGCCTTGACCTTGCCGTACTCGGGGAGGTCAAAGACGTGGTCCAGCTCCACCACGTAGGCCGGCACATTGCGCAGAGTTATATTGACCACGCGCCCGGCACTGATGGTGGCGGCCACCTCCACCAGGCCGACGGCGGTGTCCACGCGGATGACGGCCTCGGGTGCAGTCACGTCGATCGCGCCCGTCTCCACCACGGCCGTCACAGCACACATGAGGTTGGAGCCGGACATCGGCCGGAACCCGCCCTGTTCCATGACGATCAGACCGAAGTGGCTGTCCGGGTTGACCGGTGGGAGCACGACTGGTGAGCACATGGCCGGAAAGCCCCGGGGCTCCTCCAGCACCAGACGGCGTAGCCAGTCCAGGTTCTCCCGGGCGAACTTGAGCTTGTCCGCCATCGTCTCCCCGCGGATGCGCATTCCCAGTCCGAAGATCACCCGGCCGACCATTCCGGCGGAATGGACGTCCACGGCCTGAAACATCTTGCGAGTCGACATGTCTGATCCTTCGGGTTTTCGGTGTTGGTGGCGGCGTTAGTTGGCGTTAGTTGGCGCCGACCAACTCGGCCTCGGCGGCGACCTCCACTCCGGCGGCATTGAGCAGCTCGACGAACTCGCGGCGCACCTCGTCGCTGAGCGGCTCGACGGGCAGGCGGGCCGGCCCGGCCGGGACACCCACCAGTTCCACACCGGTCTTGATGGCCGAGGCGTAGTTGTGGGACTCCAGGAAGGAACAGATCGGGTGGATCTTCTGCCACAGCTCACGCGCCCGGGCGAGGTCACCCTTGACGGCGAGGGTCTCGTAGAGCTCTGCGCAGAGGGCGGGGATGACGCTGGCGGCACCCCAGACTCCACCCTGGGCACCCAGTGCCAGGGCGTCGAACGTCAGGGTGTCGAAGCCGTTCAGGGCCTGGATGTCCGCGCCGCGGTGCAGCAGGATCTCGGCGAACTTCGGGGCGTCGCCGCCGGTGTCCTTGAAGCAGGTGACGTTGGTCCGCTGGGCCAGCTCGGTGAACTGGTCCGCGGTGAGCTCCACGCCGGTGGCATCCGGCAGGTTGTAGTACATGATCGGGATGTCCACGGCCTCGGAGACTGCGGCGTAGTGGTGGACCAGCTCTTCGAAGGGCTGCGCGCCGTAGAAGGGCGGGACGATCATCACGGCGTCGGCACCGGACTCCTTGGCGTGACGGGTCAGCTCGATGGTTTCCGCGGTGGACAGTGCACCCGTGCCGGCCATGACCGGGACACGGCCCGCGGCGGCCTCGACGTAGGCGGCGTTGACCTGCTTGCGCTCCTCAACGCTCATGGTGGTGAATTCGCCGGTGGAACCGCCCGGCACCAGGCCGTGGATGCCGTTGCCGACGATGTGGTCCACCTGCTTCTGGATACCCGGCAGATCCACCTCGCCCTCGGCGGTGAAGGGGGTGACGACGGCGGCGAGGATTCCGGTGAAGGTACGAGTGGTCATGGTGTGCTCCTTATGAGGGGTGTGGTGTGGAAATTGAGGTTGGTCCGGGTTAACGGCTGCGATTTCAGACCGCAGTGGAGAGTCGACGCCCGGCGCGGCTGAAGCGGTTGGGGTCGAGCACCGCCATCTCCTGTGCGCTCAGCCGCGGGGTGCGGCCGGCGATCAGGTCGGCGATGAGCTTTCCGGTGAAGGGGCCGAGGGTCAGGCCCAGCATTCCGTGGCCCCCGGCCACCCAGGCGTTTTCCTGGGAGGCCAGACGTCCCACCGTGGGCATGCCGTCGGCGGTCATCGGCCGCAGGCCCGCCCAGGGGGTTCGTTCGCCGGGCTCGTTGACGTCCCAGTCCCGCAGGTTCTCGTGGGCCGCACGGCGGATCGCCTCGACGCGGGCCGGGTTGACCTTGAGGCTGCGGGCACCGAACTCCATGGTTCCGGCCAGGCGGACGAAGCCGTCCAGCGGAGTGACTGCCACCCGGGCGTCTTCCAGGGTCAGAGAGGTACGCAGCTTGACCGGCGCGGGCGCATAGTCCAGGCTGTACCCCTTGCCGGAGTGGATCGGAACCTCCTGGCCCAGCTTGCGGGTGAGATCCCGGACGGCGACGCCGGCCGCCAGCACCACCTGGTCGGTGTTGAGGGCCTCGCCGGTGTCCAGCACCACAGCCGTGACCCGGCCGTTGCGGTGAATCAGATCGTCAACGGCGGTGTCTTCCAGAATCGTTCCGCCACGGGCGGTGATCGCGTCCGCCAGCGCCCGGGTCAGGGAGTCCGGGTCGAGCTGGCGGTCATTGCTGTACTTGACGCCGAACTTGATGCGGTCCGACAGGGCCGGCTCGGCCTCGAGGACCTCGTCGCCGCGCAGGATCTGGCCGTGGTGGCCGAAACGCTCGTAGATGCGCAGCTGCACACAGTGCTCCTTGAGGCGCTCCTCGGTCTCGAAGGCCAGCAGCACGCCGCGCTCGTGCATCTCGTAGTCGAGGCCGTCGGCCTTGTAGCCGTCGAGCAGATCGCAGGCGTCCTCCGCCATCCGCAGGTTCAGCTCGAGACCGGCGTTGTAGTCGCTCAGGTTGCAGTGCCGCGCCATGGAGAACATGAAACGCAGGTAGCTGGGAGCCAGGGAGGGGGTGACGTACAGCGGGCTGTCCGGCTTGAGCATCCAGCGCAGTCCCTGCAGCAGCACGCCCGGTGCCGGAACGGGTCCGCTCTCGCCGAGCGCGATCTTCGCGGCATTGCCGTGGGATGCCGCGGCCCCCACCTTGGCGGAATCGATGACAGTGACTTCACAGCCTTCCTTGACCAGCTCGTAGGCACTGGTCAGACCGATGATGCCACCGCCGACAACAACAACTTTCATGGGAGTCTCCTCGCGTAGGTTCCGAGTGCAACCCCGGCTTCTCCCACTGGAGACAGCCCGGATTGTATGACAATCGGTTAATGCGAAAACCACCCATGGACCACGGGGTCGTCAACGGATTCCGGCAGAAAATCACCGCCGCCACACCACCATGATCGTGACCTGCATCAATGGAGGTATGAATCACACCAGAAAAGCGAGAGTGTTACACCCCACACCTACCCCCGGGGTGTCCGAACCCTACTCCCCCGCCTCATCGAGGATCTCCAGGAACTCCTCGGCGCTGCCGACGACATGCATGCGCAGGTTCTCAAGGATCTCCTCACGGTCACCGCGTCTGATCACCTCGACGAGCAGTTCGTGCAGGGCGTAGGCGCGCTCGTCGTCGTGCCGGTGGTGCTGTTCGACGGCGAGCACAAGCGTCATCTCCGCCTCCATGACGGGCCAGAGCTTCGTCATGAAGGAGTTTCCGGAGGCCTCCCAGATGCCACGGTGGAAGGCCATGTGCGCCTCGTGCCGCTCCAGCGGGCTGGGATTACGCATGCGTTCGCGGTAGGTGTCCAGCACGTCATCGAGCAGGCTCAGCCGTTGACCGGTGGGATCAGCCAGGACGGCGTCGATCGCCGCCATGTCATTGACCACGCGGATCTCAGCCAGTTCCATGACGCGGTCATCCACGATCTCGCTGACGCGGTAGCCGCGGTAGGCCTCCTGCGTCAGGTAACCGTCGCGGGCCAGCTGATTCAACGCCTCACGCACCGTGGGTCGACTCATGCCGAGCCGCTTGGTCACCTCGGCCTCGACAATGCGGGCGCCCAGCGGAAGTTCACCCAGCACGATCCGGCCCTTGAGGTCATCGATGACGCGCTGGCGCCGTTCCGTGTTGGCCGACCCACCGGGCGTCGCACGCAGCAATGCAGTCTCCTTGCGTACCATCTCCGGCACCTCCATCCGTATCCTGCAACTTTCGCTCATCTTTCCACAACGGAAGTCCTCGACACCCCAGAAACAACCGTGTTAGCGTGGCGTCACAGAAATTGTCAGACAAAATTCAGCGATTGGAGTTCATCATGCGTGTTGTCGTCGTCGGAGCAACCGGAACCATCGGCAAGGCCACTGTCGAGGCCTTCGAGAAGCAGGGCGATGAGGTCATCGCCGCCTCCCGCTCCAGCTCCCCCAGCATCGACATGACCGACCCCGCCTCCGTCGACGCGTTCTTCGATGAGGTCGGCGAAGTCGACGCGGTCGTCGCCACGCTAGGTGCGGCGCCCTTTGTCAGCCTGCCGGAGGCCAGCACCGAGGACTTCCGTTCGGGCTTCGAGAACAAGCTGCTCGGCCAGATCAACCTCGTGCTGCGCGGCCTGCCACACCTGCGGGACAACGGATCCTTCACCCTGATCACCGGCATCCTCACCCAGCACCCGGTGAAGAAGTCCGTGGTGGCCACCTCGGTCAACGGCGGCGTGGAAGCCTTCGTCACCGGCGCCGCCACCGACCTGCCGCGCGGCATCCGCATCAACGTCGTCAGCCCCACCGTCATCGAGGAGTCCCTCGAAGGCTACGGTCCCTCCTTCCCCGGTTTCGAGCCTGCGCCGGCGGCCCGCGCCGGCAACGCCTTTGTCCGCTCCGCCCACGGCGCTGAGTCCGGCCAGGTGTTCCGGGTCTGGTAGCTGGCGGGACAGCCCCGGGAGGTGTCAGCCGGTGGCCTCGGCCAGGGCCACGATGATGCCTGACGGCCCACGGAGATAACAGAGCCGGTACACCGACTCATAATCCGCGACCTCCCCGATCAGCTCAGCACCGTGGGTGCGCAGCCGCGCAATCGTGGCGTCGATATCGTCCACGGCGAACATGATGCGGTGCAGCCCCAGCGTGTTGGCCGGTGGGCGAGCCGGTTCAACGGGAAGCGCGGCAGGAGCGTGGTACTTCGTCAGTTCCAACCTGCCGTGGCCGTCAGGGACTCGCATCATCGCGATCTCGCTGCGAACGCCCTCGAGCCCGACAGTGAGATCCGCCCAGCTTCCCTCGATCGGCATGCGGTCTTCCAGCTCCATCCCCAGCTCAGCGAAAAAGGAGATGGCGTTGTCCAGGTCCTCGACGACAACAGCGACATTATCCATGCGTTGGATTGCCATATCCGTGAGTCTACGCAGTGTGTTCCCGTTCACATAGACTCTTCGCATGGCGATCATCTACAACACCGCAACCACCCTCAACGGTTTCATCGCCGACGAGGACAACTCCCTGCAATGGCTTTTCGACGTCGCCGGCAACGAGGACGCCGAGTCCGACTTCGGCGACTTCCTGTCCACCATCGCCGCCATCGTGATGGGTTCGACCACCTACGAGTGGCTGCTCCGCGAGATGGATCTGCTCAACTCCCCCGAACAGTGGACCCAGGCCTACGGCGACCGCCCCACGTGGGTGTTCTCTTCACGGAGTCTGGCAGTGCCAGAAGGCGCGAACATCCGGGTGATCAACAGCCCGGTGGAAAACGCCCTGCCGATGATCCGGAGCTCCGCACAGGGGGATGGGGGCACCGGACACATCTGGATCGTCGGTGGCGGCGACCTGGCCGGTCAGTTCCTGGACGTCGGCGCGCTGGACCGGATCGTGCTGACGATGGCCCCGGTCTTTCTGCCCGCGGGTGCCCCGACCTTCCCCCGCCGACTGGAGAGCGCCCGACTGGAGTTGGCAGGCATGCGGGAGCTGGGGAGGTTCGTGGAGTTCACGTTTGACGTGACCGGCACGCCCAGTGGTGAAGATTGCTATGGTTGCGGCTGTGACACGGGGTGCCGTCCCATTCCCGGGATGGCTGAGAACACACCCGTCGAACCTGATCCAGTTAACACTGGCGAAGGGACTGTCCATACCTAATCGTGTCTGATCCGGTGGGGTTCCTTCGCCACGATCCCGAAGGACCCCCTTGATGACTGAAGTCTCTCCCGCCCCGCAACTTTCCGAGCAGGTCGTACTGGTCACCGGTGCTGCCCGCGGACTGGGCCGTCGCATCGCCGAGGCCTTTCTCCGTGAGGGTGCACGCGTGGTGGTCAACTACCACGCCAGTGCCACGGCAGCTGAAGAGTTGGCTGCTGGCTATCCCGGTCGTGCGATTGCTCTGCGGGCTGATGTCCGTGACCGCGCCCAGGTTGATGAACTCTTCAGCAAGGCGGCGGGCACCTTCGATGCTCCGGTGTCCACCGTGGTCAACAGTGCACTGGTGGACTTCTCCTTCGACGGCGACGCCCGACCGAAAGCCGAGGAGATCTCCTTCCAGCGCTTCAGTGGCCAATTCGAGGGAGCGGTCGGCAGCGCTTTGAACGTGGTGCAGGCCGCGTCGGCGGATTTCGAGCGTGCCGGGAACGGCCGGGTGATCAACATCGGCACCAACCTTTTCCAGCATCCGGTGGTCCCCTACCACGACTACACCGCTGCCAAAGCCGCATTGTTGTCCCTGACCCGCACCCTGGCGATGGATCTGGGCAAGCGCGGAATCACCGTCAACATGGTCAGCGGGGGGCTGCTGCGCACCACCGATGCCAGCGCCGCTACCCCGCAGGAGGTCTTCGACGCCATCGCCGCGGGTACCCCGCTGGGTTCGGTGACCACTCCGGAAGAGCTGGCCGACGCCGTGCTCTTCTTCGCCTCCCCCTGGGCACGCGCCATCACCGGGCAGAACCTGGTCGTCGACGGTGGACTGGTGTTGAACTGATGCACCTGAACCTCTTCGCTTTCGCCGCCGGCCACCACACCGGCGCATGGCGGACGCCTCATTCCAGTGTGGATCAACTGGGCGATATCACCTATTGGGAGGAACTCGCCCGCACCGCGGAGCGGGGGCTTTTCGACGCCGTCTTCCTCGCCGACGGCCAGTCGACCGGGATCGGTGGGATAGGCACCGGCCCCGGCTGGTTCCTCGAACCTGTCACCACACTGACAGCCTTGGCCCGGGCCACCCGACACATCGGGCTGGTCACCACGGTTTCCAGCACCTTCTGGCACCCTTTTCACGCCGCCCGGCTCATTGGCAGCCTCGACCACATCTCGGGCGGTCGGGCAGGCATCAACGTCGTCACCTCAATGACCGATGCGGAAGCCCAGAACCACAACATGACTGAACTTCCCAGGCACTCCGAGCGCTATGCAAAGGCTGCGGAATTCATTGAACTGCTGCAGAAACTATGGGATTCCTGGCCGGCAGAGGCAGTCATCGCCGACCGGGGCGGGGTGTACACCGACGAATCACAGCTCAAGACCATCGACCACCGGGGCCGCTGGTTCGAGGTAGCCGGGCCGCTCAACCTTCCGCAGCCACCGCAGGGTCGGCCAGTGCTCTTCCAAGCGGGCGCATCTGAACCTGGACGGGATCTGGCCGCGCGCCACGCCGAGGGGATCTACGCTGTGGCCTGGGACCTGGCGATGGCCAGAGAGTACCGGTTGGACATCCGTTCCCGGGCCGCGGCGCTCGGGCGTGATCCGGATCAGATCACGGTCATGCCTGGGCTGGTCACCTACATTGGCGGCACCATGGCTGAGGCAAAGGAGAAACAGCGAGAACTCAACCGGTACCTGCCGGTCGCGGATTCACTGCGGCAGCTGTCGTTCTTCATCGGCCAGGACACCTCCGGGTGGGCCCTGGATGAACCGGTGCCGGAACTGCCGCCGCTGGCAGAATTCACCGGGCCGAAGGGCCGCTATGCCACGGTCCTGCGGATCATCGAGAGCACCCGCCCGACCGTGCGGGAACTGCTCGGGCTGCTCGCCGCCGGGGGCGGGCACGCCACCTTCGTGGGTACCCCGGAAATGATCGCCGATGAGATGGAACGGTGGGTGGATGGCGGCGGTGCCGACGGTTTCAACCTGATGCCCCCGATCCTTCCCGGTGGGATCGAGGACTTCGTGGATCTCGTAGTTCCGGAGTTGCAGCGGCGCGGCCGCTTCCGGAAAAGCTATGGGGGAACTACCCTGCGCTCGCACCTCGCTCCACCGCATCACCAGTTGTAGCCGAGGAATTTCCCGTCCAGGTGATCATGACGCGGCCACCATCGGTCGACATCCAGCCGAAAGTTGATCGCCGAGATAGCCCCGTCATCGAATTTCTCGTGGGTCAGGGGCCCTGCGGTCGAGTCCGTCCACCTGGATGGCCTCCAGCGGGCGGTAGATCGTGGAGTCCTTCAGTAACTCCACACAGAAGTCCGGGCAGGCTGGGCCGGCAGTGATTCCCGGACCCGCTCATCAATCTCTAGCCCGGTGCAGATTTTGTCGGCTGCCTCCGCCGGCGCGGGGGAGCTGCCCAGCAGCGCGGCGGTGGTTCACACCAACGGGGCGTCGACAAGTTCAGCGGGTTTCTCTTTCGGGTGCGTCGGACATTGACCGGCTTGCCTGCCTTCTGGTTGCCCAGGATGGGTTCGATGTTTCCGTCCGTTGCGATATACCGTGCTCCGCACCCGATTTCAGGGCCCCGGGCGGTTTCACCGCGGATGAAAACGCCTCCGGTCCACAGTAAGGACGGGCCGGAGACGTGGGAAGCAATCTGCTGGCTTAAGCCGCCGGCGACTGCCCCGCGTCCGACTGGTCGCTGACCCGGAACAGGTGCTCGTTCACGAACTCGCCGACGCCCCAGCGGGCCAGCTCCCGGCCGTAACCGGAGCGGCCCACTCCACCGAAGGGTAGGCCGGCCGCGGTCACCCCGTGCTCGTTGACGAAGGTCATGCCGTCCTGGAGCCGTCGGGCCACCTGGTGGGCCTGCTCCAGGTCGGTGCCCCACACGGAGCTGGACAGTCCGTACTCGGAGTCGTTGGCGATCTCCACGGCCTCGTCGATGTCCTTGGCCTTGTACACGATGGCCACGGGGCCGAAGATCTCGTTGCAGCCCACATCAGCCGAACGATCGACGTCGGTCAGCAGGGTCGCCTCCATGTAGGCGCCCTCGCGGTCGATCTTCTTGCCACCTACCCGAATGGTCGCATCGCCGTTCTTCTCGGCGTCGGCAAGCCGCTCGACGATCTCGTCGCGGGCACCGACCGAGGACAACGGACCCATGTCGGCGTCCTTGTCGTCATAGGGGCCGACCTTGATTCCGGCGATGCGTTCCTCCAGGAACTTGACGGTGCGGTCGTAGAAATCCTCCTGCACGATCAACCGCTTCGGCGCGTTACAGGCCTGGCCGGTGTTGTACATCCGGATCTTGACGAACTGCTCCAGCACCCAGTCCAGGTTCTTGTCATCCAGGACCAGGAACGGATCATTTCCGCCCAGCTCCAGCAGGGACTTCTTGTAGTTCTCGCCTGCCGTCTTGGCCACGGCGGCGCCGGCCTTCTCCGAACCCGTGAGGGACACTCCCTTGATGCGGGGATCTGCCACGAAGTCATCCATCTGTGAGCCGGAGGCGTAGACGTTGATGAACACGTCCTCCGGCAGGCCCGCCTCCTCGAGCAGGTCCTGGCAGGCCTGGGAGCTCAGTGGGCAGATCGAGGCGTGCTTGAGCACCAGGGTGTTACCCAGCAGCAGGTTCGGTGCCGCCCAGCGGGCGACCTGGTAGTAGGGGAAGTTCCAGGGCATGATGCCCAGCAGCGGCCCCAGTGGATCCTTGCGGACATACGTGCGCTGTGCGCCCTGGGCCGCCAGCTGTTCCTCCGCGAGTAGCTCATGAGCGTGCTCGGCGTACCAGCGGTAGATATCGGCGACAATGCCCAGCTCCATCTTCGCCCAATGGGTCAGTTTGCCCATCTCGCGGCCGATATGATCAGCGAGCTCGTCCACCTTTTCCTCATAGAGGTCCGCGGTGCGGTGCAGAACTGCGGCGCGTTCCTCGGTGGTGGTCCGGGACCAGCTGTTAAAAGCCGCCGTGGAGCGGTCGAGAATGTCCTCACGATCGGCGTCAGTGATGCGGTTAAAGGTGTCTTCTGATTGTCCGGTACTCGGGTTCTCCAATGCGAATGTGCTCATGGCCCCTGTCTACGCATCAATGTCCGATCCATCAAGGATGGGCGTCCGTCAGTGCCGGTACGGCAACTAACCCCGCAACTTCCGCCACAGCACCCGGAGCACTGAGTGCGGCAGGGCGACACATTCCCGCAGGAACATCTTCAACCAGGACTGCGCCGGGGTCCGGGCCCCCACCACTTTCACCGGGATGCCCAGGTGCCAGGCCCAGATCCTGGTGCGCAGCACATGGAAATCGCTGGTGACCACCGTCCACTCCCGCGTGTCCGGCAGCAGGGCGTGGGCGTTCTCCAGATTCTCATTGGTGCTGGTGGCGTCCGGTTCCACGAGCACTTTCGCAGCGTCGGCGCCATGGGTGACCAACCAGTGGTGCATGGCCTCCGCCTCGCCGGCGCCGCTCACGACGGCGGCATCGGCGGCGTCGATCAGCGGGAGGGCATGCCGCAGCCGGGCGGCGAGGACGCGACTGGGGCGGTCACCGTGCACCTTCGCGCCGAGAACCAGGACCGGGTTCACTGCCCCATCAGACGTTCGCGCAGGGCCTGGTCCTTCTTCTCCACCTCGGCGGCCATGGTCTCCTGGTAGGAGACCATGCGCTCCTGCAGTTCCGGAATGCCGGCGGAGAGGATACGCACCGCCAGCAGACCGGCGTTCTCCGCGCCGCCGATGGAGACGGTGGCCACCGGCACCCCGCCGGGCATCTGGACGATGGACAGCAGGGAGTCCAGGCCATCCAGGTCCTTCAGCGCCCGCGGGACGCCGATCACCGGCAGCGGGGTGGCCGCGGCGACCATGCCGGGCAGGTGTGCGGCTCCGCCAGCGCAGGCGATGATGGCCTTGAGCCCCTTCCCGTGCGCGGACTTGGCGTAGGAGAGCATCTTCTCCGGGGTGCGGTGCGCGGAGACCACGCCGACCTCGAAGGGGACGCCGAAATCGGCGAGCACCTCGGCGGCGGGTTCGACGGTGGGCCAGTCCGAGTCAGAGCCCATGATCAGGCCGACGAGAGGTTCCATTGGAGTGCTCCTTCACGGTGTACAACGCAGCGTTTTCGCGGCGGCCACGAGTGCCGCCGACCACCTGCTCATTGTGCCAGAGCCACCTGCTCAATCATCGTCCACCTGCCGCCGATAGCCCTGCGGGGTCATGCCCAGAACACGGCGGAAGTCCGCGTTCAGGTGGGAGTGGTCGGCATACCCCAGTTCCGCGGCCACCTCCGCGATTCCGGTGGCCGGATTCTCGCGCAGGCGGTGCAGCGCCTCCTGCAGGCGGTAGCGCCGGATCACCGCCGCCGGCGGCAGACCGATATACCGCTGGGCCAGTCGCTGGATGCTGCGCACGGACAGATGCAGTCGTTCCGCCGCCTGTTCCACCCGTTGGATGCTGCGGTCGGTGGCGATCAGCTCCTCCAGCCGGTTGGCCGATCGGGCGTTCTCGTCCGGTGGGGTGAGACACCGCTGCGCCCAGCCCTGAAAACTCCGGACGGCTGCCGCGGTGTCCCCGCGCTCCATCGCGGTGCTCACGGCCTCCGTCAATTCGGGCAGTTCCAGTGGTGTCTCACTATCCCGCAGCCGGGCCGCGGATTCCTGCAGGGCCCCCAGCCCGGCTGGCCGCAACAGGGCCCCGAACGCCCATCCCCTGCCCCGCAGTTCCCGGAAACTCACCCGGGTGGCCGGGCCGTGCAGGGTGGCACCGGCAGGCTCCACCACCAGGTTCGCCGCGGGAAACGGCAGGATCTCCTGCCGGGAGACCATGCCGCCGGGAAGCTGCCAGCGCGGGATCCAGAACCAGCGGATCAGCTCCCGCAGTTCCGCCGGCACCGGTTCGCGGTGAAACTCCGGCAGCCGTCCGGGGTACAGGATGCCGTGCTGATCCTCCGTGGCTGCCACGGCCGGGTTCCCTTCTGTCGCAAATCTTCAAGCCCCAGGATAGACCCGCGGGTTATTTTCAGGGCATGACCATGGACAACACGCCCCGTACCGGAGTCACCGGAAAATACACCACCGACGGCATCCCCCACGGTTCGACCAGTCTCACTCCCTTCCTCGCGGTGGAGGGTGCGGCCGACGCCATCGAGTTCTACCGCCGGGTCTTCAACGCCCGCGTGGTCGACAAGACCGAGATGGGCGGGGTGATCGTCCACGCCGAACTCGCCCTCGGCCACGGCCACTTCCAGCTGGGCGAGGTCAATCCGGAATACGGCCTGGTCGGCCAGTCCGACACCGATGACGCCTGCTTCTCCCTCGCCTACTACTGCCCGGATGTCGACGCCGTGGTCAAGCGCGCCGAGGACAACGGCGCCACCGTCCGGGAACCGGTCAGTGAATTCGTCTCCGGCGACCGCTTCGCCTCCATCCGGGATCCCTTCGGGATCCGGTGGTCGGTCATGTCACGGGTGGAGGACATCTCCGAGGAGGAAAGCGCCCGGCGCGTCGCCGAGTGGGCCTCCCGGAAGGGGAAGTGACGCTGCTTAAAGCAGCGGCCGCAGCACCGCCTGCGCCCAGGCCCCCAACGTGGTGGGTGTGGTGGTGGCCAGCCCCCGTGGGTTCTCCGGGGCGAACCCGAGCTGCCCGCGGGACATGCCCAGCATCGCCGCTACCTGAACTGAGCTCATTCCCGCCTCGCGGAGACCGGCCGCCACCGTCTCCTCCGGGAGCTGCGTGGCTCTGATGTCGCGTCCCAGCACCCCGCTCAGGATCTCGGCAACCTCTGTGAAGGAGAGGTCAGCGGGACCGTGCACGCCGAGGGTGTGGCGTCCGATCCAGTGGGGTGCCAGCAAGCGGACCGCCGCGACGTCCCCGATATCCCGCGGCGAGACCCACGGCATGCGGTGGTCGACCGGGAGGGTGGAACCGAGCTGACCCGCCCGCACCGCATCCAGGTCCAGCAGGAGGTTGGTGAAGAAGTAGCCGCAGCGTAAGTGGGTGACGTCAGCGCCGGTGGCGTCCAGCAGTTCCTCGGTGCGCCCGAGACCGTCGATGTCGCCGAAGCCGGTGCGTGCCTCGGCCCCCACACTAGACTGGAAGACCACGCGCGGAATCCCGTTCTCGCGCACGGCGGCAGCCGCCGATTCGCCCATGCGGAGGTGCCCGGCCACCGGGTCCTCATCCGAGGTCGGCGGGTTGACCCAGTACAGCGCGGTGACACCCGCGGTCGCCCGCACCACCGCCTCCGTGTCCCCCTGATCCAGTTCGTGGATGTCAACAGTGAGCGCGGAGCTCGGGGGCGAGTCTCGCGGCGTCGCGGAGCAGCAGCGTGGGGCGCTCGCCAGCCTGGACCAGCAGGCGGGTGACGCGGGAACCGACGTTGCCGGTGGGCGTGGTCACGGCGATGCGGGGCATACCCTCATCATCTCCCAAGCGGGAGCGGAAGGGAATACCCGGCGGGGGTCAGCTCAGTTCCACTGGGCGTGCACGAGATAGTGCGCCGCGGCGCGGGCGTCGGCGCGGACCTGCTCGGCGTCGGAACCGGTCATGTTCACGTGGCCGATCTTGCGGCCGGGCCGGTGGTCCTTGCCGTAGAGGTGGATCTTGGCGTTCGGGTAGCGCTTCCAGACCTCCGCCATCCGCTGGGCCATCGGCTCCTCGGGATCGACCTCCGCGCCGAGCGTGTTGGCCATGACGGTGTACTCGGCCTTGGTCGCGGTGGAACCCAGCGGGTAGTCCAGCACAGCGCGCAGGTGCTGCTCAAACTGGTCGGTGACACAGCCGTCCTGGGTCCAGTGACCGGTGTTGTGCGGGCGCATGGCCAGCTCGTTCACCGAGATCTCGCCAGCGGCGTCCTCGAAGAGTTCCACCGCCAGCACGCCGGTCACGCCGAGTTCGCTGGCGACGCGCTCCGCCATCTCGCGGGTCTTCTTCTCCAGGGCAGGATCCAGGCCCGGCGCGGGGGCGGTGGCTTCGGCACAGACACCGTTTCGCTGCACCGATTCCACCACCGGCCAGGCGGCGGTCTCGCCGGAGGGGGTGCGGGCGACCATGGCGGAGAGCTCCCGGGCAAGGTTGACCTTCTGCTCGGCCATCAGCGGGGTACCGTTGGCCAGCAGCTGCGTGACCAGCTCCGACAGTTCCCCGCGGGACTCCGGCATCCAGACGCCCTTACCGTCGTAGCCGCCGCGGCGGGCCTTGAGGCAGACCGCGCCGTCGACACGGTCCCAGAAAGCCTCGGCGTCCGCCACCGATTCGACCGGGGCGAACGGGGGCACCGGCGCCCCGAGTTCACTGAGCTTCTCGCGCATGACCAGCTTGTCCTGGGCGTGCACCAGGGCGGACGGCTGCGGCTGCACGTTCACACCCTCATCGATCAGGGTCTGCAGGTGCTCATTGGGCACGTGCTCGTGGTCGAAGGTCACGGCGTCCGCACCTTCGATCGCCACGCGGAGGTCCCCCAGGTCGGTGTAGTCGCCCAGCACCACATCGGCCGCGACCTGTGCGGCCGAGGCGTCATGGGCGCCGGCGAGCAGGCGCACGGACTGGCCGAGCTCGATCGCGGCGGTCTGCATCATTCGGGCCAGCTGGCCGTCGCCGATGACGGCGACGACGGGCATTCCGGGGGCGTGGGCGGCGGGGTTTCCGGTTGCGTCAGTCACGGCCCCAATAGTAGCGAGGCCGGTGGTTGCTGAGCGGCCCAGGGTGCGGTGGTGAGACCTGGTTGGTCGAATACGGCGCACCCGGCGTCCCGCGCGCCGCAACCCGCACCAGCCCGAGGAGGGGCCAACCCCCGTGACCGACGCAGCCGGAAGCTCAGTACAGCCTCGGCGGCAAACCCTCGTTGATGGCAGCCACCGCCTTCTTGGCCTTGGGGATGTCCCGGAAGAAGAGCGGGCGCTGGTAACCGGCGATCGCCAGGGAGATGCGGTTGCGCCGGCGACTGGCACCCTGAATCTGTCGCAGTGGGATGGAGTCCACCCGGGCACCGAATCGCCCGGCGCGCAGCATCACCCGGCGGTCGGTGACCACGAAGCGGCGGCGCCGGGCCCGGATCACCGGGAGCACGAACCGCCAGACGGCCAGGGCCAGCCAGATGATCACCACGGCGTTGCGCAGTTCCATGGGCACGCTCTCGATCACCTCGGGCCGGTCGAGGTAGCCGATGCCCATCCAGAACAGGCCGGTGATCAGGATCAGCTCGAGCAGGGGGAAGGTGAGGCTGGACAGCGAAGAGGTCAGATCGACCTTGACCTGCTCGCCGCGTTCCAGCCTGAATCCCGCCATACCCCGAGGTTACTGCAGGAGGTCAGGCCAGACGAAGATGAGTCACGTCCCCGGCGGACAGGTCCTGGTCCGCACCCGCCGCATCGCGGACGCGCAGGCGGCCGTCGTCAAGTACGTCGGTGACCTGACCGTAAAGGTCGGGTTGGCCGGGCAGTTCGACGCGCACCCGCTGCCCGATGCTGGCGCTGACGGCCCGGTAGTCGCGCATGAGCTCGGGGGCCCCCGTCTCCCACTGGCGCAACCGGGCGTGCACGGCGCGCAGCACCTGCTCCGCCAGCGTGGTCGGTTCGAACTCGATGCCCTCCAGGATCAGGGAGGTGGCGTGCGGTACCGGCAGGTCGGCGCGCTGCAGCGAGACGTTGAGCCCGAAGCCGATCACGATCGTGGGTTCGGGCCCGAAGCGGGCCTCGGCGAGGATGCCGCACAGTTTCTTCCCCTCGATCTGCAGGTCATTCGGCCACTTCATGGTGGCACGGGGGATGACGTCGCACAGGGCCACACCGACGGCCAGCGGGATCGTGCCCACGTGTTCCAGCTCCTCCGGCCGGATCAGCACCGAGGCGATGAGCTGGGAGCCGCGGGGCGCACTCCAGGCCCGTCCCATCCGGCCCCTTCCCGCGCTCTGGTGGGCGGCCAGTCGGACCGACCAGGCGGGGGCGTCGACGTCCGCCAGAAGGTCGGCGTTGGTCGATCCGGTGCTCTCCACAAAAGAAAGTTGCGCATAGGGGCCGTTAGCCACCAGGGCCTCAGTCAGCTTCTGTATATCCACGAAAGTCATGGTAGACGAAGTTTCCCCGCCCTATCGCCGGACGGTCACCCAGTGTTTCATCCCGGGAAAGTGACAGTAATCACCCGTGTTTCGTTATGGAAACTATCGGCCCGAGGGTCTATGCTTCCAAAACATGACCATTTCCTCACCTTTGACCGATGTTGCGAACCTGCCGGAGGACAACAACACCACCGCCGCCAAGATCGCCGATCTGAAGGCACGACGCGCCGAGGCCCACTTTCCGATGGGCGAGAAGGCCGTCGAGAAGGTCCATGCGGCAGGTCGGCTGACCGCCCGCGAACGTCTCGACTACCTGCTCGATGAAGGCTCCTTCGTCGAGACCGACCAGCTTGTCAAGCACCGCACCCACGACTTCGACATGGACAAGAAGCGTCCCGTCACGGACGGCATCGTCACCGGCTGGGGCACCATCGACGGCCGCGAGGTCTGCATCTTCTCCCAGGACGGCACCGTGTTCGGTGGCGCGCTGGGCGAGGTCTACGGCGAGAAGATGATCAAGATCATGGAGCTGTCGATCACCACCGGCCGTCCGCTGGTCGGCCTCTACGAGGGCGCCGGTGCCCGCATTCAGGACGGCGCCGTTTCCCTGGACCTGATCGCCCAGACCTTCTACCAGAACATCAAGGCCTCGGGCGTGGTCCCGCAGATCTCCGTCATCATGGGCGCCTGCGCCGGCGGCAACGCCTACTCCCCCGCCCTGACCGACTTCGTGGTCATGGTGGACAAGACCTCCAAGATGTTCGTCACCGGCCCCGACGTGATCAAGACCGTCACCGGCGAGGAGATCACCCAGGAGGAACTGGGTGGCGCCGCCACCCACATGGCCACCGCCGGCAACTCCCACTTCACCGCCTCCAATGACGAGGAGGCCCTGGACTGGGTCCAGGACCTGCTGGCCTACCTGCCGTCGAACAACCGCTCCTACGCCCCCACCGAGGAGCATGACGCCGACGAGGGCTCCGTCACGGACAACATCACCGCCGACGACCTCAAGCTCGACGAGATCATCCCGGATTCCCCGACCGTGCCCTACGACGTCCGTGAGGTCATCGGCTCGCTGACCGACGACGGCGAGTACCTGGAGATCCAGGCCGACCGCGCCGAGAACGTCGTCATCGCCTTCGGCCACATCGAGGGCGAATCCGTGGGCTTCGTGGCCAACCAGCCCACCCAGTTCGCCGGTTGCCTGGACATCGACTCCTCCGAGAAGGCCGCCCGGTTCATCCGCACCTGCGACGCCTTCAACATCCCGATCGTCATGCTGGTCGACGTCCCCGGCTTCCTGCCGGGCGCCGGCCAGGAGTACGGCGGCATCCTGCGCCGCGGGGCGAAGCTGCTCTACGCCTACGGCGAGGCCACCGTCCCGAAGATCACCGTCACCATGCGCAAGGCCTACGGCGGCGCCTACTGCGTGATGGGGTCCAAGGGCCTGGGCGCCGACGTCAACCTGGCGTGGCCCACCGCCCAGATCGCCGTCATGGGCGCCTCCGGCGCCGTCGGCTTCATCTACCGCAAGGAGCTCAAGCAGGCCGCCACCGACGGCATTGACGTCCAGGAGCTGGCCAAGTCCTTCGAGCGCGAGTACGAGGACCACATGCTCAACCCGTACAAGGCGGCCGAGCGCGGCCTGATCGACGCCGTGATCCTGCCCAGCGAGACCCGCGGCCACATCGCCCGGAACCTGCGCCTGTACAAGGACAAGAACGTCTCCCGTCCGGCCCGCAAGCACGGCAACATCCCACTCTAAGCACGACGCGGCCAGGCCCCAGGGACCCATCGCCGTGATGGGTCCCTGACGCTGTTGCGCCCCGGACGCTCCCCGTTCCCAGAATTCAAGGACCAGGCCCTAGACTTACTCACCATGACTGCCGCTGACAAAGATCTCACCACCACCTCGGGCAAGCTCGCGGACCTGCGCGACCGGCTGTCCGAGGCCCGGTCCCCGGTGGGCGAGGCCGCTGTGGAGGCCACCCACGCCGCAGGGCGCGCGACTGCACGGGAGCGCATCACCCAACTGTTGGACACCGACTCCTTCGTGGAGGTCGACGCCCTGGCCCGCCACCGCTCGACCGCCTTCGGCCTGGAGGCCAACCGCCCGGTCACGGACGGCGTGGTCACCGGCTACGGCACCGTCGACGGGCGCAAGGTGTGCGTGTTCTCCCAGGATGCCACGGTCTTCGGCGGCCAGATGGGCGAGGTCTACGGCGAGAAGCTGGTCAAGATCCTGGAACTGGCCACCAAGACCGGTGTGCCGTTGATCGGCGTCCACGAGGGCGACGGGGCCCGCGTCAAGGAGGGCGTGGTCTCCCTGGCCATGTACGCGAAGATCCTGCACCTCGCCACGCAGGCCTCCGGCGTGATCCCCCAGATCGCCGTGGTCACCGGCACCACCACCGGCACCCACGCCCTGATTCCCGGGCTGGCGGATTTCGTGGTCACCGTGGCCGGCGACGCCGCCCTGTACCTGACCGGCCCCGAGGTGGTGGCCCAGGTCGGCGGCGGTGAGGTCACCGCCGAGGAGCTCGGCGGGGCGGCCGTCCAGCGGGACAACGGCACCTCGCACCACACCGCGGCGTCGGACAGCGCGGCCCTGGACTGGGTGCGTGGGCTGCTGGGGCATCTCCCGCAGAATAACCGGGCCGAGGCCCCGCGCGTGCCCACTGCCCTGCTCAGCGGCGCGATCGCGGAGAACATCAGCGACACCGACCGCGAGCTCGACACCCTGATCCCGGACTCCCCCGCCGCGGCCTATGACATCCGTGAGGTGCTCGGCCGGCTCGTCGACGACGGCGAGTACCTGGAACTCCAGGCCGATTTCGCCGCCAATATCGTCACCGCCCTCGCCCGCGTGGAGGGCCGCACGGTCGGCGTCGTGGCCAACCAGCCGACCGACCTGGCCGGCTGCCTGAGCATCGACGCCGCCGGCAAGGCCGCGCGCTTCATCCGCGTCTGCGACACCTTCAACATCCCGATCGTGGAGCTCGTCGACGCCCCGGGCTTCCTGCCCGGTACCGAGCAGGAGCACGGTGGCATCCTCAAGGCCGTCTCCCAGCTGGCCTACGCCACGGCCGAGGCCAGCGTCGGCAAGATCACCGTGATCACCCGCAAGGCACTCGGCGGCGCCTACGTGGTCATGGGCTCGAAAGACCTGGGCACCGACCTCGTGTTCGCCTGGCCCACCGCGGAGATCGCGGTGACCGACGCTCCGACGGCCGCCGCCGAGATCTACGCCGACAAGCTCACCCGCGCCACCGAAAAGGGCGAGGACGCCGACGCCCTGGCCGCCTCCTACGCCGCCGGGTACGAGGACAGCCACATCAACCCCTACCTCGCCGCCGAGCGCGGTCTGGTCGACGCGGTCATCCCGCCGTCGCAGACCCGCGGCAACATCATTGAGGGCCTGCGCCTGCTGGACCGCAAGGTACTGCAGCCGCTGGCCAAGAAGCACGGAAACATTCCGCTCTAATCTAGGAGTAACACCATGTCCGAGAAGCCGTTGTTCCGCATCATCAAGGGAAACCCCGACCCCACCCAGGTCGCCGCCCTGACCACCGTGCTGGCCTCCCTGGCCCAGCAGGCCGCCGACCGGGCCAGGGCCGACGCCGCACCGCGCGAACGCAACCGCTGGGGCGCGTTGGACCAGCGGCTCCACGACAGCCAGCTCTACAACCCGAACGCCTTCAAGAACCTGACCTACCGCTAAATGCGTATCGTTCTAGCCTCCCAGTCCCCCTCCCGTCTGGGTATCCTGCGCTCCGCCGGGGTGGAGCCGGTGGTGCACCCGGCCCACGTCGATGAGGACGGGTTACTGGCCGACGCCGCCGGTGGGGCCGCGGACAAGGTGGCCGTGCTGGCCACCGCCAAGGCCGAGGCGGTCGCGGCAGCGTACCCGGAGGACGTGGTCATCGGCTGCGACTCCATGCTGCTGCTCGACGGCCAGCTCCAGGGCAAGCCCCACACCGTGTCGGCGACCATCGGGCGCTGGCGGCAACAGGCCGGCAAATCCGCCGAGCTGCTGACCGGGCACTGCGTCCTGGCCCCCGGCGGCGGGCGCGTGGTGGACACCAGCTCCACCATCGTGCACTTCGCCGCAGCCTCCGAGACCGATATCGCGGCCTACGCGGCATCCGGGGAACCCCTGGAGTGCGCCGGCGCCTTCACCCTCGAGGCGCTGGGCGGCTGGTTCATCGACCGTATCGAGGGTGATCCCTCCTCCGTCATCGGGCTCTCCCTGCCCCTCGTGCGACGGGCCCTGTATGAGTTCGGCCACTCCGTGAGCGAGTTCTGGGAGAAGTAAGTCCCGTACGCCTGACACAGCCCTCTGACCAGGGCTTATGGGGAGCTGCCGTGGGCTTCGGGAAACCTCTCACCAGCTCCGAAACAGATCACCCGGATCCGGCCGCTGCTAGCTTGAGCCCATGACCTCCACGAGCATCCTCGCACTGTCCGCCACTCTGTTGGCTTCTTCGCTGTCCGGAACACCGGCCGAAGCCGGGTACCCCCTCGCGGACTCCACCTGGGTAGAGCCCTCCCTGCTCCCCGGTTCCTCATCTCTGTCCGCTGACTTCGACCGGAGCGCGAACCTCACGCTCGCTGAGGACGGCACCGCCGGTGGCTATGACGGTTGCAACTGGTTCAGCGGCAGCTGGGAACAGCACGGCGATGAGATCGTCTTCCCCGGCCACTGGACCGCGACCGAGAGGGCCTGCGGTCCGCACGATCCCTGGGTGCTTCAGGCGGACTCCGCCGAAGTGGCAGGCGATGTCCTCCTGCTCTTCGACGCCGCGGGCAACCAGCTCGGCCTCCTGGTCCGGCAGTAACTACCGCCCCGGGAAGACCTCCCGGATCTCCTCCCAGAGCAGCGGTGCCAGGGTGGCGGCATAGGCGTTGGACATGTGGTTGGCGTCGCGGTAGGCGTAGATGTTTCCGATCACCGCCGGACAGTTGCCGTCCGGACAGAACCAGTCGGCGGTGTCCACCGCCTTCATGCCCGGCAGCGGAGCCAGGTACTCCGCGGCCGGGTCGGTCGGCTGGTAGAAGTCATCCCGCGGCACCCCGCAGGCGAGCGGATCGCCGGTGTCAAAGGTGCACATCGGCATGTCCCGGTCGGTGCCGTCCGGGTTGATCGCCCAGGGGTTGTCGCGCAGCCCGATGAACGGGACGTCGTTGGCCGCCAGGAAGTCCCAGAACGGCGGGTAGGAGTCCGGTACCTCCTCCATGGTGCCGCCGTGCTCGACCATCGGGCGGGTCGTGGTGGACACGACCACGTCTGGCTGGTCGGCGACGATGCGGTCCAGCACCGTCTGGTTGAACACCTCGCAGCCGGGACGGAACAGATCATCCAGGTCTGCGACGAAGGACGGGCAACTCTGCCGCACCATCGGCACCACCTCGAAGTCATGCTCCTTGCCCAGGATGTCCAGCGGGGTGATCCACTGCTCGGCGTGGGAGCCACCCGCCAGGTACACCACCGTGTCCGAACCGATGGCACCGTAACGGCAGGCCGCCGGGTCGCTGCGCTGTTCCCGGTCCACCGGCAGCAGCGTGGGGTCGTCATCGAAGGTGGACATGCACCCCGACAGCCAGGACGGCGGCAGCATCTGGTTCAGCAGCGTCGGGTCCGGTTCGAACTCCGCCTCCGGCACGGGGGCACCGTACAACGCTGCCGCGCCCGGGTAGACCCGGGAATCCAGGCTCTCCCCGTCCACGGAGGTGATCCGGGCCTGCAGGGCCGGCTGGAGGCTCAGCAGCCCGGCCATTCCCACGGCGATCCCCACCCCCGCGACAGCCCGCAGCCGCGGTGCCCAGCCGGCCAGCAGGCCCCGCCAGGCATCCCGGATCCGCGTCTCATCCCGGTTCGGCCGCTTCCCCCGCTGCTGCAACGGCTTCTCCACGAAGCGGTGCGTCAAGTCGGCCAGCACCAGGGAGACGACCACCACGGCCACCCCGAGCACCGGCCCCGGCTCGGTGATGTCCAGCAGCACGGTGGCCAGGATCAGCAGTGGCCAGTGCCACAGGTACAGCGGGTAGGCGATGTCACCCAGCCAGCGCATGGGCTTCGACCCCAGCCACCCGGCCACGGTGCCACCACCCAGGATGACCAGCACCGCGCCACCCAGAGGGTAGAGGGTCGCCGGACCGGGGAACTGCGCGGCACCGTCGAACAGCAGCCCGGTGCTCAGCACCATGACCAGACCGACGATGGTGAACAGTTCCTTCACCCACCGGGCGACGGTCACCCGCGTGGCGTAGAGCACCAGGAGGCTCCCCACGGTCAGCTCCCACGTCCGCGTCCACGTGGAGTAGTAATTCAGGGGCTGATTCCAGAAGTGCAGGAACACGGCATAGGTCAGGGAACCGACCGTGAGCACCAGCAGCACCGGTCCGGCGAGCTCGGAAACCTCGGACACCCGGCGACCACGGCGGCGCTGCACCCGCAGAATCAGCGCGATGACCAGTGCCAGGACGATGCCGAAGAGGTAGAACTGCCCCTGCACCGCCATGGACCACAGGTGCTGCAGCGGGCTGACGGTGTCCGAGGCGACGTTGTAGTCCGCGCCCTGGGACGCCAGTTCCCAGTTCTGGAAGTACAACAGACTGGCGGTGAGCTGCCGGGCGATCTCCAGGCGGCGCAGTTCCGGCGCGAAGGCGATGATGGCCGCCACCGTCACCCCGAGCACCAGCACCAGCGCCGGTAGGAGTCGGCGGATGGTCCGCCACAATGGCCACCACGGGTTCAGGGACGCGTCCGGGCGCCGGGCATAGCGCAGCTGTGATCCCAGGAAAAAATAGCCGGACAGCAGCAGGAACACATCCACGCCGCCGGAGACCCGGCCGACGAAGACATGGAAGATCACCACGAAGGCGATGGCGATGCCGCGGAGCCCATCCAGGTCGTACCGGTACGGAGCCGTCCGCAACGAACCCTGGGTCGTTCCCATCAAAACTTGCACGCCTCCGAACGGTTCACTGCACGACACCGCGTAACAGGCTACACCGCCAGTGGAGACACCCGAGGTTCAGCCACGGGTGAGGTGGGCCTCGGCGCTAGCGGCGCAGCATCGCCGCGACCTCGTCGCCGAGCATCGGAATCAGCGTGGAGACATAGGCCGTGGAGAGGTGGTCGCGGTCGCGGTAGACGTAGATGTTGCCGATCACCGCGGGGCAGACCTCGGGGCCGCAGAACCAGTCGGCGGTGTCCACGGCGCGCATGCCGGGACGGCCGCTGAGGATCGCCGCGGCCGGATCCACCGGGGCGTAGACCTCGGGACGGGTGGAGCCGCAGGTGACCGGGTCCTCGCCGGCCACCACGCAGGAGGTGCGGTTGCGCGGTTCCCGCTCCTGGTCGAATCCCCAGGGGTTGTCCCGCAGTCCCAGGAACGGAATCTGGTGGCGCTCCAACTCATCCCAGACGCCGAGGTAATGCGCCGGCACCACGTCCGGGCCACTGAAGTTGGGGCCGGAGGGACGGGTCGTCGTGGAGATCACCAGGTCCGGATCCGCCTCGATGATCCGGGCCATCGCGTTGCGGTTCCAGTCCAGGCAGTCCCGGCTGAATTCCTCTGCGGGTTCATCGATGTAGAGCGGACACCCCTGCCGCAGCAGGGGGATGAGCGTGAACCCCTGTTGCCTGCCGATCTCATCCAGTGCACCGGACCACTGTTCGGCGTGCGAGCCGCCGACCAGGAACACGGTGGTTTCCGCCGCCGGGTCGCCGTAGACACAGGGCTGCCCCTCCCAACCGGCGGCCGGGAAGTGGTCGGCCTCATCCTGGGAGAAGGCCATGCAGCCGTCCTCCCCGACCGGCGGGTACACCTCGGAAATGACGTCCGGGTCGGGCGCGTACTCCACGTCCGGGACCGCCGCACCGGACAGGGCCCGCACCCCCGGGTAGAGCTGCGGATCCAGCTCATACTCCACGGCCATCTGCCGCGAGTAGTCATAGATCGGGCCGAGAGCGAACATCCCGGCCACCAGGACCCCGACCAACACACCGCCGCCGGCCCGCAGTCGGGCCGGGGAGTCCTGCCGCAGTCCCTCGACGGCCGTCTGCACCGGCTGGTCCCCGGCGAGCGGGCGCTTGCGCTGCTGCTGCAACGGCTTCTCCACGAAGCGGTGGGTCAGGTCCGCCAGCACGATCGAGGCGGCCACGACCACCAGGCCGACCCCCCTGGACGGAGACTCCTGGTTCAGGTCGACGGTCACCAGGATCAGCAGCGGCCAGTGCCACAGGTACAGCGGGTAGGCGATGTCACCCAACCAGCGCATGAACTTCGAGGCGAGCACCCGGGCCACCGGCCCGCCGCCGAGGATGACCAGCACGGCCCCGCCCAGCGGGTACAGGGCCGCCGGGCCGGGGAAGTCCAGGGCTCCGTCGAAGATGACGCCGGTGGTCAGCACCATCGCCAGGCCGATCAGGGCGCCGATGCTGCTGAGCACCCGCGGCAGCCGGAAGTGTTGGAGGTAAATGGCCAGCACCCCGCCCAGGGTCATCTCCCAGAGCCGGGCGAAGGTGGAGTAGTAATTCAGCGACTGATTCTGCCCCTGCAGCCACCAGGCGTAGCAGAAGGAGACGATCGTCAGCACGATCAGGATCGGGCCGATCAGCCGTTTCAGGTTCGCCACCGGCAGGTCCCGGGAGCGGAACACCGCCGCCAGCCCGAGTGCCAGGGCGATGGCCAGCAGATAGAACTGCCCCTGCACCGACATGGACCACAGGTGCTGCAACGGGCTGACGTCCACGGAGGCGGCCTCATAGTCCGCGGCCTGCGACGCGAGCTCCCAGTTCTGGAAGTACAGCAGACTGGCAGCCAACTGTGCCACGAGTTCGCCACTGCGCAGTTGCGGGGTGAACACCAGCACACAGACGGTGATGGCGGCGAGCACCACCGCCAGCGTGGGCGCCAGCCGGCGCAGCGTGCGCCAGATCGGCCACCAGGGATTCAGGTCCGCCTCGGGCCGCGAGGCATAGCGGACCTGCGAGCCGAGGAAGAAGAACCCGGACAACAACAGAAACACGTCCACGCCACCGGAGACCCGGCCGACGAAGACGTGGAAGATGACCACGAAGGCGATCGCGATGCCACGCAGCCCATCCAGATCATAACGGTAGGAAACGCTCCTCACCGGTTTCGCGGTCGTTTCCACATCTGCCTGCTTCCACTCATCTCTGCCAAATGACAACCCCTAATAAGCTACACGCCCAAGAATCAACCCCAGTCTCTAGAGTGGGTGGCATGGAAATGAAGGACATGATGGCGCCACCGCCGGTAAAACTGCCCGCAGACCCCGCCGCCGCGAAGGACCCCCTGGCCAACGAGACTGCGCTGGCACACCCCGACAGCCCCCTGGTGTGGGCCGTGCGAGCGGAGCGGGAGCTCCAGAACGCGGCATCGGATGAGGAGAAACTGACCGCCTACGCCCTGGCGCGCACGGGGTACCACCGCGGCCTCGACCGCCTCCGCGGCAACGGGTGGAAGGGCTGGGGCCCGGTCCCCTTCGACCACGAGCCGAACCAGGGCGTGCTCCGCGCCATCGCCGCTCTCGCCCTGGCCGCCCGGGCCATCGGCGAGGAGGCCGAATACGACCGCTGCCGCGCGCTGCTCTCCGACAGTGACCCCGCGAGCGTCGCCGAGCTTCTCGACGCCTAGGCTCGCGCTCGGACTGCTCGGCGCGGCCTGGACAGCCACGACGCTTCTCGACGTCGCGCATCCGCTCTGGATCGGCGTCCAGGCCCTCTCGTGGCTCGGGGTGGGAATGATCGTCCTCGCCCTGCTGCCCGGCTGGCGCAGCCGCGCCGGGGTGGTCGGGCTGACGGCGCTCGGTCTGCTGGCCACTCCCCTGCTGAGCGTGTCCGGTGGCGCGCCGGATCTCCGGGTGGCCGTACTGAACACCCAGATCGCCCGTGCCGCGCAGCCGGCCTTGCACGAGGAACTGCAGACGCTGTCTCCGGATGTCCTCGTCCTCGTCGAAACCACTGCAGCGGAGGCCGCGGAGGCCGCCGCGCTGCTGGATCTTGAGGTGACCGGCCCCGTGGCACCCGGTGGGCGGGGAGTGGCGGTGCTGGCGGCGGCGTCGGCACCCGCCGAACAGGTCCGGGAGGGCTTCCACCAGATGCCGGCGGTGCCCCTCGATGGAGTGACCGTGGTCGGGGTCCACACCGCCGCCCCGCTGACACCGCGACTGGTGGAGCTGTGGGGGCAGGACCTGGCGCACGTGGCGACCGTCCTCGACCGGCCCGGCGCGGTGATCGCGGCCGGGGACTTCAATGCCACCGCGGCCCATCCCGCGTTCCGGGGGTTGGCAGGGCGGGACTGCACCCTGCCGGTGCCCACGTGGCCGATGCCGGTGTCCGGCCTGCACCTGGATCATGTGGTGGTCAGCGGTGCGGACTGCACCGGGGCCGGGACCTTCGCCGTGCCCGGCACCGATCACCGCGGGGTGTGGGCCGATGTGGCGGTGGATCAGGCGGCGGGGGCCGCCGCGGCCCGCACCCTCCCGAGCGCCTCCTCGGCCACCCGCTCCTGGATCCCCATGTCGAGCTCGGAGGTGAAGCCGACGCAGGAGCAGTTGATCTCGCCGAGGACGTAGGCGTCGGAGCCGTCGGCGTCGGTGTCGAGCATGAAGTCCACGGTCCAGATCAGCGGGATATTGTCGCCGCCGAGCTTCTCGGCGATCACCGGCCGGGCCGCGGCGAAGGTGTCGATCAGCTCCGGCCAGGCGCCGGGCGGGTCGTAGGTGTACGTCGCCCCGGAGAACAGGGTGGCGGAGAAGTTGTCGCCGCCGGCGGCCGGCTTCTTGTGCACCACGAACACCGGGTGCGGACCGACCAGGAGGATGCGGACCTCACCCTCGACGATGCGCGGCAGGAAGCGCATGTCCACGAGCATCCCGTTCTCGCCGATGATGTACTGCTCACAGAAGTCCAGGAAGTCGGCGAGCCCGAAGATCTCGGTGTGGTTGTCCACTGCCTCGGTGCACCTGAGCCGCGTGTCCGGCGGCAGTGCGGTACCGGGTTCCACGGCGGCGGCCAGGGCCGGGTCCGCCAGCTGGACGCGCCAGATGCCGGAGCCGGTGGAACCGCGGTTCTGTTTGAGTACCCGCTGGCCATAACTCAGCGAGACGGGAAAGGTCTCGCGGAAGCTGGCGACGTCGTAGTAGGCGGCGGTGTCCGTGGGCACCAGATCAGTGTCACGGAGCTTGACCAACGCGTCCTTGGCGCCGTAGGCCATCATCTCCGCGGGGGTGGACATGCCCACCAGGCCGGCCGCCGAGAGGCGGGTCAGCAGGTCAAAGTAGCCGCGTTCCCCACCCGGGACATTGCCCGGGTTCACCCGCGAGATGTAGCCGCCGAAGTTTCCCGCGACGTAGGTGAACAGGTCCTCGGCCCACTCCGGCCGGTAGTACACGACCTCCGCTTCCCCGCCGGCGGCACGGATGGCGGTGACGATCGGCATGGTGTCCCGGCGGTGGCCGTCGAAGAACTTGTCCGACCCACCCTCGACCTCGAAAATGACAATGCGCTGTGGCACGGGGACCCCCTGATTCGACACCGGACGTGCTGGCACCGCCAGCGTATTCCAGCGGCCCCGCCACTGCGGGACCGGAGCTGCTCCACGTTACTAATGACACAGCAGCCAGCCTGAGGTGACCATTTCGATCCGGAACAACTAATCTATGTGGCGGACCCACAACCCCCGGAAGTTTAGTTGGAAAGGCAGCAAGCATATGGCTGTTCCGCACGATCCCGCCCCGATGTTCCAGGACTACGCCCACCCCGAGCGACTGGTCTCTGCATCGTGGCTCAGCGCTCGACTGGGCAGCCCGGGGCTGCGGGTAGTGGAGTCGGATGAGGATTCCCTGCTCTACGACATCGGCCACCTCCCCACCGCAGTGCGCATCGACTGGGAGAAGGACCTCAACGACGGCACGTTGCGCGATTTCATCAGCGGTGAGGACTTCGCGAAGCTGATGAGCGCCAAGGGCATCAACCGTGATGACACCGTGGTGGTCTACGGCGACAAGTCCAACTGGTGGGCCTCGTTCACCCTCTGGGTCTTCGAGCTCTTCGGCCACGAGGACGTCCGCCTCCTCGACGGTGGCCGCGACGCCTGGATGGCCGAGGAGCGCGACACCTCCTTCATGGTGCCCGACTACGCCCCCACCGACTACCCCGTCGTCGAGCGTGACGACGTCCCGTTGCGCGCCTTCGTGGACGAGGTCCGTGCCGCGAGCACCGACGCCGCCGTCACGCTGGTGGATGTCCGTACCCCCGCCGAGTACGCCGGCACCGGCAGCAATCCCGCGGTGCTGCGCGGCGGGCATGTCCCGTCCGCGGTCAACCTGCCCTGGGACAGTGCGGTCCACGCCAACAGCCGCTTCCGCTCGCGGACGGATCTGGCCGGGATCTACGGCGACCTGGACCCGAAGGTCCCCACCATCGTGTACTGCCACCTGGGAGACCGCTCCGCGCACACCTGGTTCGTCCTCAAGTACCTGCTCGGCTTCGAGGACGTGCGCAACTACGATGGCTCCTGGGCGGAATGGGGCAACATGGTCCGCATGCCCATCGCTCTGGGAGACACGCCCGACGGCGAGTGATTAGGTTCCGGAAACTTATCCGTGCTAACCCTAAAGTAACGACTCACCCGGCCCCACCGAATTAGAAGTGTGGCCGGTTGTGCCAGAATTACCCCATCCGCCCATTTTTCCAATGGGCTACCCATGCGAACAGAACGTGAGTAAATCCTCACGTCCTAACTGATCCAGATCGGAAGGACTCCAAGTGTCAGTTGAGGCAAAGAAGATCACGAAGGTCCTCGTGGCCAACCGTGGCGAAATCGCTATCCGTGTGTTCCGTGCCGCCAAGGACGCCGGTATCGCCAGCGTCGCCGTCTACGCGGAGCCAGACGCCGACGCCCCCTTCGTCGGTTATGCGGACGAGGCCTTCGCCCTGGGCGGCCAGAACTCCGCCGAGTCCTACCTGGTCTTCGACAAGATCCTCGACGCCGCCACCAAGTCCGGTGCCGACGCCATCCACCCCGGCTACGGCTTCCTCTCGGAGAACGCCGACTTCGCCCAGGCCGTCATCGACGCCGGCCTGACCTGGATCGGACCCTCCCCGGAGTCCATCCGTGACCTCGGGGACAAGGTCACCGCCCGCAACATCGCCACGCGTGTCGACGCCCCGATGGCCCCGGGCACCAAGGAACCGGTCAAGGACGCCGGCGAGGTCGTCGCCTTCGCTGAGGAGCATGGCCTGCCGATCGCCATCAAGGCCGCTTTCGGTGGCGGTGGCCGCGGCATGAAGGTCGCCTACCAGATGGACGAGGTCGCCGACCTCTACGAGTCCGCCACCCGCGAGGCCGTCGCCGCCTTCGGTCGCGGTGAGTGCTTCGTGGAGCGCTACCTGGACAAGGCCCGCCACGTCGAGGCCCAGGTGCTCGCCGACCAGCACGGCAACGTCGTAGTCATGGGCACCCGTGACTGCTCCCTGCAGCGCCGCTTCCAGAAGCTCGTAGAGGAGGCCCCGGCCCCCTACCTGACCGAGGAGCAGCGGGCCACCATCCACTCCTCCGCCAAGGCCATCTGCCGGGAGGCCGGCTACTACGGTGCCGGCACCGTCGAGTACCTGGTCGGTGCCGACGGTCTGATCTCCTTCCTGGAGGTCAACACCCGCCTGCAGGTCGAGCACCCCGTCACCGAGGAGACCACCGGCTACGACCTGGTCCGCGAGCAGTTCCGCATCGCCGAGGGGCAGGAACTGCGCATCACGGAGGACCCGACCCCGCGCGGCCACGCCTTCGAGTTCCGCATCAACGGCGAGGATGCCGGCTCCAACTTCATGCCGGCACCGGGCACCGTGACCAAGTACTCCGAGCCCTCCGGCCCGGGTGTGCGCATGGACTCCGGCGTGGTCGAGGGCTCCGTGATCGGTGGCCAGTTCGACTCCATGCTGGCCAAGCTGATCGTCTGGGGCGAGGACCGCACCCAGGCGCTGCAGCGCGCCAAGCGGGCGCTGGACGAGTACGTCGTCGAGGGCATGCCCACCGTGATCCCCTTCCACCGCCACATCGTGGAGAACCCGGCCTTCGTCGGCGACGAGAACGGCTTCAAGGTCTACACCAAGTGGATCGAGGAAGAGTGGAACAACCCGCTGGAGCCCTTCGCCGGCGACACCGCGGCCGATGACGAGGACGCCGTGCCGTCGCAGAAGGTCGTCGTCGAGGTGGAGGGCCGTCGCGTCGAGATCGCCCTGCCGGGCAACTTCGCCGTGGGTGGCGGTGCCGCACCGAAGAAGAAGGCCAAGAAGCGCCGCGCCGGCGGCAACAAGGGTGCCGCTTCCGGCGATGCCGTGGTCGCCCCGATGCAGGGCACCGTCATCAAGGTCAACGTCGAGGAGGGCCAAGAGGTCGCCGAAGGCGATGTCGTGGTGATCCTGGAGGCCATGAAGATGGAGAACCCCGTCAAGGCCCACAAGACCGGTACCATCACCGGACTGGTCACCGAGGCCGGCGCCGGCGTGACCAAGGGCGCCCAGCTGCTGGACATCAAGTAACAGCCAGCGTTTTCCAGGCCCTGCGGAGTTGCTCCGCAGGGCCTTTCCTGTTGCGCGCGCGGCCGCTAACCTGTGTTATATGTCACCCCTGGAGCAGTACGGCGAGCGCATCGGCGATGCGGAGCGCGACCGCGCCATGAGGCGGTTGACCGAACTGACCGGCAGTGGCCATCTCTTTCTGCCGGAATTCGAGGAGCGGGCGCGGCAGGTGGCCGGAGCGCGGACCCGGGCGGAGTTGGATGAGGTGTTCGCGGGGCTGCCGGCGGAGCGCTCTTCTTCTGCAGCCGCTCGGCGGGACAACCTGAAGATCGCGGGTACGGCGCTGCCGACGGTGGGGCTGATGCTGGCCGCCGGTTTTCTGGGATTGCCCCTGCTGTTCTTCCTCGCCCTGTTCATTCCGGCGATCGTGTGGCTGAGCGGGCGCGGTCCCTCCGGGTTCTACCGGGAGAACTGAGCCCGGTCACGGGTTCTCGTTGCTCATGTCTGCCGGGGACCGCGTGATCCATAGAGCTTTCGGACACGGCTGCGCAGTTCGGCGATATTATATTGGTGGGCCTCCCGGAACCACTCAGGCGGGCGGGCTTTCTGATGGTCCGCCGGCCTATCAGGAAACGGCACGCTGTCCTGACCTCCCGCGGGGATATGTTGCAGGCCCTCCGGACGGGTGAAACCGCCGGGCCACAACGGATTACCGTTGCGGAGCATCCTCAGCCCACCACTCCGCAGTGGCCCATACTGTTCCCCGGTCATTGTCGTGCCGCCTTAGAAGCTCCCCCACGGGCAGCTGCCTCCCTCCCTGGGGCTAGGAGGTGCTGCCGGGCCCCAGAAGCGCCGTAACCCGCACACCCCATCCGCCCCAACCATCCCAACACGCAAAACGCCGGCCCAGGCAGGCTACTCCACGACCACCAGCAGGTCCCCGCCCTCAACCTTCTCGGGCTGCTTGAGCACCACCCGCTTGACCACCCCATCAACCGGAGTCGTGATCGTGGCCTCCATC
>NZ_JBNILW010000011.1:0-110175 GCF_050107895.1 Corynebacterium halotolerans
TCAGTCGGATTGTGCGGCGGTTGTTGGCGTTGACCGCGGTGATCTGGCATAACCACGCCACCGGCCAGCCGGTGCTGCGGTCACTGATCGCGTACGACCACTAAACCCCCGGAATCAATCATCTAGATCCGGAAGAGCCCGTAATGAGAAGGTCGCGAGTTCGATTCTCGCAGGCGGCTCCATGAAATCCCAGGCAGAACACGGTTCTGGCTGGGGTTTACTGCTGCACTGAATTTGTCGGTTCGGACGGCGTTGGGGCTGCGTGCCGGGTGGGTGAGTCCGGAAAAAGACCGGTTGACCATTCATACAGGGCTCTCGTCCGTCGATCCCCACGGCTGGCGTGGCTACTTTCCTGGCACACCCACCGGCCAGCTCCACCCCGAAAAGCCACGGAATCGTTACGTCAACCCCCTTGCGCCCGGTGAACAAACTGCAAGACTGAAAACCATGAGCCCTGCACCGGCACGCACCGACCACAACATCTGGCCCTTGTTCACCTCCGACAATGCGCTCGCTCTCCGTGAGTTTCTTAAGAACCTGGGCTTTGAGGAGGGGGTCCTCATCGCAGACGGGCAGCACGTCCAACACAGTGAGATGGTCTGGCCCGAGGGAGGCAGGCTCATGGTCTGCACCGCCCGGCCGGACGATCCGGACATGCAGCCCGCGGGGGTGGGCAATATCTACATCGTCACTGATAACCCGGACCGGGTGCATGACCGCGCGGTGAATGCGGGGGTGGAGATCACCGTGCAGTTGCAGAACACTGACTACGGTTCCCGTGACTTCGGAGTGCGTACCCCGGACGGTCACACTGTCTCTTTCGGCACCTATGCGGGGGAGTCGGACTGAGCTTTTCCCTGGATTTCACCTGAGCGCAACGTAGACTGTTGGGTGAGATCAAGGGCAGCGCCGCCGATGCTCCCATCGCTGGACGTTTCCGTAACCGACGGACCGCGCCGAGTTGGTGCCGTCGGGCAGGTGGAAACGGCGTCGGCAAGCGGGCTGGTGTCACGTAATCCACTGAAGCAGAGCAGAACCGACGGGAGCGCCATACATGAGCACGCAGCCGATCCTGGGAACCAGAACCGGTCATATCTTCATCGTCGACGGACTGGAGTTCCGGGACCTGGACGGGGATGAGCAGCTCGCCCCCTATGAGGACTGGCGGTTGAGCCCTGCGGAACGGGCCGCAGATCTGGTGGAACGGATGAATCTGGCCGAGAAGGCCGGGATGATGATCATCGGTTCCCACTATCCCGGGTACTCCCGGCATCTGCCGGAGCCGGAAGATGGGCAGGTGCTCAACCAGAAGGATGTGCACCACGACGCCAATCCGATCAACGGCCACCCCTACCCGGCCCCGGTGCTGGTGACCTCAGCCACGGACAAGGCCATCAATGAGCGGCAGCAGCGCCATTTCATCGTCCGTGACAATCTGCAGCCCCAGGAACTGGCCGAATGGACCAATGCCGTGCAGGAAGTTGCCGAGCAGACCAGATTGGGTATTCCGGCCCTCTTTGCCTCCAACCCGCGCAACCATGTCCGGCTGGGCACCGAGTTCGGCATCAACGACTCTGCTGGAGTGTTCTCCGAGTGGCCCAGTGAGCTGGGCCTGGCCGCTCTGCGGGACCCCGAGCTGATGGAAACCTTCGGTCGGCAGATAGCCAAGGAATGGCGGGCCGGCGGTATCCACAAGCTCTACGGCTACATGGCTGACCTGGCTTCCGAACCGCGCTGGTCCCGTTTCGGCGGTACGTTCGGCGAGGATCCGGAGTTGGTCGCCAGCTACATCGCCGCCGTGGTTCGGGGCATGCAGGGCGAGCAGCTGACCAAAACATCCGTTGCCACCACCATCAAACACTTCCCGGGTGGCGGCGTCCGCTTCGATGGTCACGACCCCCACTTCGCCTGGGGGCAGACCAATGACTATCCCACCGAGAACTCGCTGCACCGGTACCACCTGCCCGCCTTCCAGGCTGCGGTGGACGCCGGTGCTTCGTCGATCATGCCCTACTATGCGCGACCGGTGAACACCTCCGCACCGCAGCTCAAGCAGGAGCAGTGGCAGTCGGAGGACACCCAGTTCGAAGAAGTGGCTTTTGGCTTCAACCCCACCTTCCTCCAGGGGCTCCTGCGCGAGGAGATGGGCTTTTCCGGATACGTCAACTCGGATTCCGGAGTCATCGACGCCATGGCGTGGGGAGTGGAAGACCTCAGTCTCCCCGAACGTTTCGCGAAGGCGGTCCGCGCCGGGACGGACATCTTCGCTGACATGGCCGATCCCTCACAGCTGATCGCTGCGGTCCAGGAGGGACATCTGGAGGAGGCCGAGCTGAATCAGCCGGTGCAGCGTCTGCTCGAGGAGATGTTCGCCCTGGGTCTCTTCGAGAACCCCTTCGTGGACGTAGACCGCGCGGAACGCACCATCGGTGGCGGTGAATATGTCGAAGCCGGTGCCCGTGCCCAGCGTCGTTCCGTGACTCTGCTGCGGGACAACAAGGAGCTGCTGCCTCTCGACGCCGATGAGGTGAAGATGGTCTACGCCTATGTCACCGGACGCAGCGGTGATGACCGGGTGCAGGCGCTGCTGGAGGAGGCCATCCGCCGGTTCAAGGTCTCCGTTCAGTTGGTGGACAAGCCGGAGGACGCCGATGTCGCGATGATCTGGGTGCGACCGGAGATAGCCCTGTTCGAAGATGATCAGGAAGGTGCACAGCTGTCTGTGGACCCGCGCGCCAATGGCGTGGATGTGGACCAGATCATGGAAATCGAGAAGCTCGTGCCGACGATCCTCGTGGTCGACATGATCAACCCCTGGCTGCTCGGGGAGATCGAGCCGGCCGCCGCGGCGGTCGTGGCCACCTATGGGGTCACCGCCGATAATCTGCTGCGCTCCCTGGGTGGCGAAGACGGGGGCCCGCAGGGCAGGTTGCCGCTGACGGTGCCGATGTCTGAACGGGTCATCAACCTCGCTCCGCGGGACGTGCCCGGGAAGGTTATTCAGGAGGAGCACGGAAACTACGCGTATCTGGACCGGAACGGGCAGAATTACGCCTACGGCTTCGGCCTGAACTTCAACCGCTGATCTACGGTTCAGCGGGCAGAAAGGCGTCCGTGACGGATGGGAAGGACCCTTTCGTCGCGGGCGCCGCTGCCGTTGTCAGGGGTCCCGGTGCCGCCGAGTTGTGGTGCGTCACGAGGCGGGGAGCCAGTGCGGTTTCCCAACGACCGGAGGTCGACCGGAGAAGTCCGACCGCGGTCTGCGGAAGCCGAGATAAGGAAACTTATTTTCATTAAGGCCGAGAACTGAAAATCTCGGTAGGCTCGGGACGAGATACCCGTTTTGTGAAGGAGAACATCACCTTGAGCACCACCGTTACCGGTATTATCGCCCGTTCCAAGGGTGCCCCGGTTGAGCAGGCCGAGATCGTCATTCCAGACCCCGGTCCCAACGACGTGATCGTCAAGATCCAGTCCACCGGCGTCTGTCATACGGACCTCGCCTACCGTGACGGCGACATCGCCGATGAGTTTCCCTTCCTGCTCGGCCACGAGTCGGCCGGTGTCGTGGAGACCGTCGGTGAGGACGTCACGCACGTCAAGGTCGGCGATTTTGTCGTGCTGAACTGGCGTGCGGTGTGCGGCGAGTGCCGCGCCTGCCGCAAGGGCGAGCCGAAGTACTGCTTCAACACCCACAACGCCTCGAAGAAGATGACCCTGACCGACGGCACCGAGCTGACCCCGGCACTGGGTATCGGCTCCTTCGCGGAAAAGACCCTGGTCCACGAAGGCCAGTGCACCAAGGTCAACGAGGACGCCGATCCGGCTGCGGCCGGCCTGCTGGGCTGCGGGATCATGGCCGGCCTGGGCTCAGCCGTGAACACCGGTGAGACCAAGCTGGGCGAGTCCGTGGCCGTGTTCGGGCTCGGTGGCGTGGGCATGGCCGCCGTGGCCGGCGCGAAGATCGCAGGGGCGACCACCATCATCGCCGTGGACATTGACCCGAAGAAGCTGGAGTGGGCCAAGGAGTTCGGTGCGACCCACACCATTGATTCCTCGCAGCTCTCGGGTGAGGGCGAGGATTCCGAGGTCGTGGCCAAGGTCCGGGAGATCACCGACGGCTTCGGCACCGATGTGGCCATCGATGCCGTGGGCATCATGACGACCTGGGAGCAGGCCTTCTACTCCCGCGACCACGCCGGTCGCATGGTCATGGTCGGGGTGCCGAACCTGACCTCGCGTATCGACGTCCCGGCGATCGACTTCTACGGCCGCGGCGGCTCGCTGCGTCCGGCCTGGTACGGCGACTGCCTCCCGGAGCGGGATTTCCCGCTGTATGTGGATCTGTATCTGCAGGACCGTTTCCCGTTGGACAAGTTCGTGTCCGAGCGGATCGGGCTGGGCGATGTCGAGGAGGCCTTCACCACCATGAAGGCCGGCGACGTGCTGCGTTCGGTGGTGGTCCTGTAAACCATGGCTAATGCACTGCGTATCGACCACGTCGAGACCTCCGGCAAGTTCAAGCTGGACGGCGGCGAATGGGACGTCGACAACAACATCTGGATCGTCGGTGATGACTCCGAGGTCTACATCATCGACGCCGCGCACGATGCCGCCCCGATCCTGGAGAAGGTCGGCGACCGCAAGGTCAAGGGCATTCTGCTCACCCACGGCCACAATGACCACATCACCGTGGCCCCGGAACTCTCTGAGAAGCTGGATGCCCCGATCCTGCTGCACCCGGGCGATGAGATGCTCTGGGACGAGACCCACCACGGCATCGAGCACGAGACGATGAGCGACGGGCAGGTTTTCCAGATCGCGGGGACGGACATGACGGTGCTCAACACCCCGGGTCATTCTCCGGGGTCGGTGTGCCTGTACCTACCGGAGGCGAAGGAGTTGTTCTCCGGGGACACCCTGTTCCAGGGTGGGCCGGGGGCGACGGGCCGTTCCTACAGTTCCTTTGACACGATCATCGACTCGCTGAAGACCTCCATCCTGGATCTTCCGGCCGAGACGATCGTGCGCACCGGGCACGGTGACCACACCACCGTTGGTGCGGAGGCTCCGCACCTGGAGGAATGGATCAAACGCGGCTACTGACCCGCCACCCGATCGGCGGCACAGATTGTCGTACTGACCGGGATTCGCCTGAATTCAGCGCCGCCACCCGGCGGCGCTGAATTTTTCATGTCCGCACCGGCCGGACCGCCGCCGGCCACCAGCGCGGTCTCCAAGCGGCGCGGGGACGGCGGCCGGTCTACCCTGACGCCGACCTGCGTGGTCCTCCGGCGTCCTCTGGGACGCACCGGAACGTCCGGATCGCGGGGAGCCGGAAGGCCATCGCCCCTGCGGACTCCCGGGGATCTCCTTCCGGTGTGCTTCTACTGCCTGGTCTCTGCCGGGATGATCTTCCCGGCGCTATAGACCCACGGGCAGGAGTGGCTCAGCTACCCCAGTAGCTCGGGTCTGGGCACCCTCAATGCGCGGTTCATGCTGCTGGCACTGAGTCAGACCGTCCGGCGCTGTTAAAGTTTAGGCATGCGTACTCTCGTCACCGGCGGTGCCGGCTTCATCGGTTCCAACCTCACCGACCTGCTCATCGCGGAGGGGCACGACGTGGTCGTGGTGGACAACCTCTCCCGTGGCAAGCTGGCCAACCTGACCTCCGCCAAGGAGACCGGGAAGCTGACTTTCCTTGAGGCGGATCTGCTGGAGGTGGACTTCGAGGAGCTGCTCGCCGAGCACACTCCCGAGGTGATCTTCCACCTTGCCGCACAGATCGACGTCCGCGAGTCCGTTAAGGACCCGATCCACGACGCTGAGACCAATATCCTGGCCACCATCCGCATCGCGGAGGCAGCGCGCAAGAACGGAGTGCGCAAGATCGTGTTCACCTCCTCCGGCGGTTCCATCTACGGCGAGACCGACCAGCTGCCGGTCGGCGAGGATCAGCCGGTGGACCCCTACTCGCAGTACGCGGCCTCCAAGGTCTCCGGCGAGATCTACCTGAACACCTACCGTCACCTCTATGGCCTGGAGTGCTCGCACATCGCACCGGCGAATGTCTACGGCCCGCGTCAGGATCCACACGGTGAGGCCGGAGTGGTGGCCATCTTCTCCCAGCGTCTGCTCAATGGACAGCCGACCAAGGTCTTCGGCGACGGCGGCAACACCCGGGACTACGTCTTCGTCGGGGACGTCGTTCGCGCCTTCTACCTGGCCTCCGGTGAGGTCGGCGGGGGAGAACGCTTCAACATCGGCACGTCGGTGGAGACCTCTGACCGGCAACTGCACTCCCTGGTGGCTGGGGCAGCCGGTGCAGCGGATGACCCTGAATTCGCTCCCGCCCGGCTGGGTGACGTTCCGCGCTCCTGTCTCTCCCACGCCAAAGCCACCGAGGTGCTCGGTTGGCGGCCGGAGATCAGCATCGAGGAGGGCGTGCGACGGACGGTGGACTTCTTCCGCGGCGAACAGAACTAGCGTTCCCGGCGGGAGCGTGACGTGAGGCCACCCAGGAATGCAGCACCGGGCAGATCGTTGTGGTGGTATCCGTTAGGGGCGGTGCCGCTGCCGGAGATAGTCCTCGCCGGCCTGCTGTGGTTGGCACACCGCCGCCAGCAGGCCGCTTACCCTGATTCCTGGGAAACCCGTCCCTCCGTGGGCGGGGACATTGAGCTGTGGCTCTGGTTGCAATGCGCGCTGCTCGCCCTGGTCATCGCCATCATCGCGCCGGTGTTCCCGGCGAACACCTATTTCCCCGAGATCATTCTGCTGGGGTATACGGTGTTCGCCTTCCTGGTGGGCTTCTACGTCAGATTCTGGGGTGTCGGCGTGGAGATCGGTCTGGGACTGGTCGCCTACTCTGGCCGGGCGACGCTGATCGCCGGGCTGAGCCTCCTGTTCCGTCGCCTGCTGCTGCAGTGGTGGCTGGGCTGGCGCCGGCACCGCGGCTGAGTGCGCAGCTGCGCACTTCCGGAGCACTACGGGGCGTCGTGAAGCTCCATGTCAGTACCGGAAGATTCCCGGTGAGTGGTACTCGTGCAGGCTGCCGCAGTCGGCGATCTCGGCCTCGGGGCCGAACTGGGAGAGGTACTGTCCAGTCATGGTTTCGGAAGTTTCGGCCTCCGTGTGGTTGCCCCAGATGACCCCCATGCGTTCGCTGCTGCCGGTGTAGACCACATCGCACTGCGTGGTGTAGGTGCCCACCTCATCGGTGAAGGGCTCTGCGGCCATCTGTTCCTCGGTCAGGGGCAGCGGTTGGCGGACGATCTCGGGCTCGTCGTCCGTGGCGATCATCGTGCCGCCCACGCCGAGGCCGACGCCGAGCGCCAAGAGTCCGGCGCCGAGCAGGATCCGGCTCCGGGACATCTAGTACTCGTCCTCCGGTTTCACGGCGTTCTGCAGCGCGACGGCGCGGGCCAGGCGGGCGTAGCGCAGCTCCTGCTCCCGGAACCGCATGTAGGAGCTGACGGTGACGAACATGAAGGCCACGACGATCGCGTAGAGCAGCAGATCCGTGCCGCGGGAGACCCCGAGCCAGTTGGCGATCACGGTGAGATCATCGGGACGCAGGATCGCCCAGATGCTCACGAGCAGGAACATCGCGAAGCCGAGTTTGACCCAGGCCTTGGCGCGGGCCTTCCGTCGGTTGCTCAGGAAATAGTAGGCGAGTGCGAGCACGCCCAACAGCAGGAGAAGCTGGATGATGATGGTCACGGGAGCCTCCTTGCGAGCAGACCGTCAGTGAGGATGTTCACGCCGTTGAGCAGGGACTGCCCTTTGCTCATCGAGTATTCGGTGTAGAGGATGTCCACCGGCTCCTCGCTGACCCGCCAGTTCTTGTCGGCGATCATGGAGACGATCTCGGAGGCGTGGGACATCCCGTTCATCCGGATGTTCATCTGCTCGGCCACGGTCCGGTTGAACACCCGCAGGCCGTTGTGGGCGTCCGTGAGCCCCAGCTTGCGGGTGGTGGGGGAGAGCAGTACCACGGTTTTGAGCACCAGACGTTTGATCCAGGGAACCTGGTCATCCTCGGAGCGGGGGCGGCCGAAGCGGGTTCCCACGATGATGTCGAGCGGCTCCTTCCGCAGGCGGGCGACCATGGTCACCACATCCTTGACCTGGTGCTGGCCATCGGCGTCGAAGGTGACGAAGTACTTCGCGCCCGGCTGCCTGCGGGCGTACTCGACACCGGTCTGGATAGCGGCTCCCTGGCCGAGGTTGACCGGGTGGTCCACCAGGTGGGCGCCGCCGGCGTGGATCCGCGCGGCGGAGTCATCCTTGGAACCGTCATTGACGGCGACGATATTCGGAAAGGTCTCCCGGGCTGCTTCGATGACGTCCTGGATGACCGTCCCCTCGTTGAAACAGGGGATGATCAGCCAGGTGTCCCGAAACTCCTGGGATGCTGCGACGTCGTTCATGATGGCTTTATGCTAGCCCACTTATTTTCTGCCGTGGAACAACGTGCCGTAGACCCGCGCGATCAGCTGCTTCGGCAGGGCGCGGTAGAGACTGCGGATCATCAGATTCACCCAGGATCTCGGCCGTGAGATCAGCCCGTAGGAGACCAGGTTACGCTGCATGTGCCGTTCCGCCGCGAACATCCCCTTTCCGGTCCGGCGGGCGAACTGGGCGTCCGAGGTCCGGAAGTAGACCAGGGGTTCGGGCAGGTTGTGGAACCGGTAGCCGTGGGAGAGCAGACGGGCCATGAGATCGTAGTCCTCCATGTGGTGCACTGCCCGGTATCCGCCCGTTTCGGTGACGGCTGCGGTGCGCACCATCATCGTGGGGTGGCTGATGGGGTTGTTGATCTTGAGATACCCCGCGATCTCACCGTGTCCGGTGGGGAGCCGACGGACGCCGACCACATTGTCGGTGTTCTCCCGGAACTCAGCGGCTGCGGTCCCGAGCACATCGACGTCGGGGTGCTCCTCGAAGAACCTGAGTTGCCGCTCAAAACGCTCACGGTTGGAGATGTCATCAGCGTCCTGCCGGGCGAAAAGATCGGTGGTGATGGTTTCCAGTCCGGCGGCGGAAGCCGGACCGGAACCCTGGTTGCGGGCCAGCCGAACGACCCGGGATTCCGGGCGTTCGGCGAGGAAACCGTCGATGACCTCCCGCAGGCCGTCTCCCAGGGGACCGTCTTCGACGATCACGACGGCTTCAGCCGGGCGGGTCTGGGCAGCCAGACTGGCCAGGCTCGCCGACAGCTCCTCAGGTTCGATCTTGTGGTAGACGGTCACCAGGACGGAAAGCGTGGGCATGCGGCCAGATCTTAGTCGACGGCCGTGGTGCTGCGGCTCGCACCACGCAGCGCAGCCGCATGCACCCCGCCACCGACGACAGGGCCGAGGATCAGCGCGATGCACACGGTGATGTGCAGAGGCAGCGGCAGCATCAGGGTGGCGAACGCAATGACCGAGGCGCTCATCCAACCGGCCACATAAGGCCGGTGCCGCTCGACCGCCAGGGTGGCGGCCCCCGTGATCATGAGGGAGCCGGTGCATGCGGAAGCGAAGGTCAGGATGGCCAGGATGAGGCCGGGAACCTCGAAGCCCTGATCGATCGGCAGCATCCGGAGAATCCAGGGGCCGATCAGCCAGGCGAGCACACCGCCGAAGACCCCGAGGCCGAGTACGGCGGCAACCGGCCTGACCAGTGCCGAATAGATCCGGTCACGGTGCTCGACGAACCGCACGATCAGCGCGGACTGGAAGCGCTGCAGGGGAACCAGAATCGGGGCGCGGGTGAGCGTGACCGCCATCATGATTCCGGAGATGGTCACCACCGCCCCGGCGGTTTCCGTCGAGGTGGCCTGCACGAACACCGGGAAGCCGGTGATGAGGGCGGCGGAGGCGCCGGAGGCCAGCATCGCCGAGCCGGCCCGGCGGGCCAACGCACGACCGGACACGTCGATCGGAGCCGCGAGAGCCTGCCGCGCGGTGGGCGAGGCCGCGAGAACCACCAACCAGCTGGCCGCGCCGATCACCGTCAGCAGGATGTAGACCCACATTCCCAGCCCGGCCGCCCACGCCAGAACCGCCAGGAGCAGCCGGATACCGGAGTCCAGGGCGAGCAACCAGGCGTACTGGTTCCACAGCCCGAGGCCGGACAGGATCCCGGAGAGCACCGCCTGGAAGCTGTAGGACGCCAGTCCGAAGGCCATGAGTCCCACGGCGCTGGTCCGCTGTTCGCTGAGCAGCAGACCGATCCACAGGGCACCGGTGAGCAGGACAGCTACCAGGACGATCACCGCGACCAGGCCGCCCAGACGCCATGGCCGCCCCGACCCCCGCCTGCCCGTTTCCCGGGAGACGGACACAGCGCGGGTGGTCTCCTGCATGACGCCGTCAATGCATCCGGTCAGGGCGAAGAACAGGGCCCAGTAAGCCTGGAATTCGTTGTACCCCTCCGACCCCAGGGCACCGGCGGCGACGATCAGGACAATGAAACCCGAGGCGGCCGCGAAGATGGTGGCCAGACTGAGCGAACGCATGTCGGAGCAGTCTACGCGCGGGGCTCGGGGAAGGCCGGTAGGGACTTGTCATCCAGCCAGTCGTGCCAGAGCTGCTCGAACTCCGGTTCCGGGACACCGAACTCCCGGCAGACACGGTGGACCTCACGCTGCAGATCGAGCGGCTCCACCACGGAGTGGCGGCCGGCGGCGACATAGCGGCGCACCATGGTGAAGAAGGCTTCATCGCCGAGTAGGCAGCGGATGGCGTGCACCGCGATTGCACCGCGCTTGTACACCCGGTCGTCGAACATCAGCCGGGTGCCCGGATCGGCGAGCAGGATGGTGCGCGGTTTGAAGAACAGACCCCGGTAGTGGCGGCGGGCCGACGTCGCCGCGGGGATGCCGTTGGCCTTCTCATCCCATAGCCATTCGGCATAGCAGGCGAAACCCTCGTTCAGCCAGATGTCATTCCACTGCGCCAGGCCCAGGGAATTGCCGAACCACTGGTGCGAGAGCTCATGGGCGATCAACCGAGTCCAGTTGTTCTCTCCGCTGGCGTGATTCGCCCCGAAGATCGACAGACCCTGGGCCTCCAGGGGGATCTCCAGCTCATCCTCGGTGATGACCACGGAATAGTGCTCGAAGGGGTAGGGGCCGAAGAGTTCGGTGAACACCTCCAGCATCTTCACCTGATCCGCGAAGTCCACCTGGAAGGAGTTCTTCAACTCCGGTGGGACGTAGGCCAGTACCGGGACCGGCGCGCCGGGGGCGGTCAACGTGAGCGTGTCGTACTCGCCGACCTGCACGGTGGCCAGGTAGGTGGACATGGGGTGCTCCGTGCGGTAGTGCCAGTTCGTCCGGGATCCGGAGACCTTCTTGCCCATCAGCTCACCGTTGGCGACCACGGTGTAGGGGTTGTCCGCGCTGACCTGGAAGTCGTAGTACGCCTTCTCGTCCGGTGTGTCATCGCAGGGGAACCAACTGGGGGCACCGCAGGGCTGGGAGGCAACCAGGGAACCATTGTCCAGTTCCTCCCAGCCGATCTCACCCCAGGCCGTCCGCAGTGGCCGGGGCACGCCGCTGTAGCGGATCGTCAGGGAGAATTCCTGATCGACGGGAACCTGCTGGGCAAAACTGATCCGCAGCTTCCCGCCGGACTGCCGGAACCGCGAGACCTTGATGTGGTGACCAGCGGTCCCGGCCGCGGTGACCCGATGCACCCGCAGGGTCTCCGCCAAGTCCAGGGTCAGCTGGTTCAGCGGCTCGTAGTTGTCCAGCCGCAAGACGGCGGTGCCCCGCAGGTGATTGGGGGAGACTCGGTACTCCAGATCCAGCTCATAGGAACGGACGTGGAAGCCGAGGTTGAAGTCGACTCCGGTGTACACGTCCCGGGTACCCGGGACCGGAGTAGAGCGCAGTCTGTTGCTAGTCATCACTGCGTGATGTTACCTGCGGCGTGATCGTATCCAGCAACCATGTGTAGACCAGCGATTCGACCCGGGCCACCTGAGTGTTGTCCGCGGCCCCGGCATGCCCGCCTTCGGTGTTCTCGAAGTAGTCGACGGGTTGCCCGGCTTCGGCCAGTCGGCGGGCGAACAACCGGGCATGTGCCGGATGCACCCGGTCGTCGCGGGTGGAGGTGGTCACCAGAGCCGGCGGGTACGGGCGATCGGACCGGGGGACCACATTGTGCAGGGGTGAGTAGGACTCGATGACGGCGCGCTCCTCCGGCACCTCCGGATCACCGTACTCGGCCATCCAGCTCGCCCCCGCTGACCAGGTGTGATAGCGGAGCATATCCGTCAGTGGCACCTGGGTCACCGCGGCCCCGAGCAGCTCCGGGTACTGAGTGAGTGCTCCGGAGGTGAGCAGTCCGCCGTTGGAACCACCGCGGATCGCCGTGAGCTCCGGGGTGGTGTAGCCGCGGGCGTGCAGGTCCTCAATCACGGCCCGGTGGTCCTCGAACACCTTCCGACGGTTCAGCTTGACCGCCTGGGAGTGCCAGGCAGGTCCGAATTCGCCGCCCCCGCGCAGATTCGGGGTCACGGTGAACCAACCACCCTCCAGCAGCGACAGCCCCTTGATGCCCGCGTAGCCAGGGGTGAGGGAGAGCTCGAAGCCGCCGTAGCCGCCCACCAGGGTCGGATGCGGCTGGCCGTCGAAGCAGCCGGTGATGAAATAGGGGATTCTCGTGCCGTCCGCGGATGTGGCCCAGTGCTGGCGGGTTTCCAGGCCGTCCGCCTCGAAGAGGACCGGGGAGCGCCGGACCTCCGTCGGGCTCAGGGACTCGGCCAGGTCCAGTCGGTAGAGCGTGGCCGGGTCGGTGAAGGTGGCCGCATTCAGCCAGAGTTCGTCGCCGTCCAGCGCGGAGGTGGCCACCACCTGAGCAGTGGCGAGTTCCGGGAGGTCGAGAGTCTGCTGCGGCCCGGTCGGATCTGCGATGTCCATCACCAGGATCTCGGTGGCGACATCGCGCAGCACCGTGAGCACCAGGTGATGCTCGGTCAGGGCCATCGACTGCAGGGAACTTCGTTCATCCGGGGTGAACACCGGCTGGATGTCCCGGGAGCCTGCGAGATAGGCGTCGAGCTCGATCACGCCGAGGGAGCCGCCACTGAGGCTGCCGAGATCCTGCCGGGGCAGGAGGAACAGCCACTGGCGGTGGGTGGTGACCTCGCAGTCGTCCGGGACGTCGATTTCCGTGAGGCTCTCCGTCGTGGGGCCGACCCAGGTCCGCGATCGGTAGAAATCCAGTGCCCGGGTCACGGTGATCCGTTCGAAGCCGGGCGTGTGGTCCATCCCGGCACCGATGGCGACGTCGTGGTGCTCTCCCTCGGCGACCACCGGAGCGTCGGCAAGATCAGTGCCGCGCCGCCAGCAACGGACCTGCATGGGGTAACCGGAGGAGGTCAGTGAGTCTTCCCCGGTGTCCGTGCCCACCAGCAGGGTGTCTGGGTCGAGCCAGCTGACATCCGTCTTGGCTTCGGGGAGGGTGAATGCGGTGTCGGTGAGGAACGTTGCCGTTGCCAGATCAAATTCCCGGATCACCACCGCATCCGCGCCACCGCGTGAGAGCCGGACCAGGGCGCGGTCATTGTCGGGGCGGTGCACGATGGCGCCCTTCCACACCCAGTTCTCGTCCTCATCCGCGGCGAGCCGGTCGACGTCGATGAGCACGTCCCATGTCGCCTCCCCGGAGAGGTAGGAGTCTAGATCGGTGGTGCGCCACAAACCCCGGGGATGCTCGGCGTCGCGCCAGAAGTTGAAGAGCCGGTCGCCGCGGCGGGTGACGTACGGAATGCGGTCATCGGTGTTCAACGCCGCCAGGATGCGTTCCCGCAACGAGGCCCGGAGCGGATGATCGTCGACGTCCGCTTCGGTGCGCGCGGACCAGTCCTCGGCCCATTCCAGGGCCTCGGGGGAGTCGATGGGTTCCAGGTGTTCCGGGGACACGGTGGTGGGGTCAAAGGGGGAGGGCGTCGTGTTCTTCATGGTGTAACGAAGTCTACGTGGCACCCCGGACACGGTGCCGCAGGTCGGGAAGCGGTCTGCGGGGGAATACGACGACACCACCGCTCACCCCGCGGCTTCGGGGTGGGCGGTGGTGTCGTGGCGGCCGGTGCCGGCTCGGGCGGTCCTAGAGGCCGAGCCCGCGGGCGATGGTCGGCCAGGAGTCGTAGAGGTCATCCTGCCAGTAGCCCCAGGAGTGGGTTCCGGTGTTGCGGAAGTTGAAGTCGCCGTTGATGCCGTTGGCCTGCAGCTTGGTGTTCAGATCGTGGGTGCAGGTGTTGGTCACTGCCTCGATGGCACCGCCCACGATGATGGTCTCCGCCATGGCCGCGGAGGCCTGCACCTGGTTCGCCCCCTCCAGGCGGGGGCTCGAGGGCAGGTCCCAACTGCCGGCCAGACCAGAACCGTTGGAGACATAGAGCTCGGTGCCCTCCAGCTTCTCGGCGTTGATGAGCGCGTCGTTGTAGTGCCAGGTCCCGGTGCCGCGCGGACCCCACATGGCCTCCGGTGTGGTGTTCGCGCGGTTCAGAGTCACCTGCATGGAGGTGTAACCGACCGGGTTGGAGGTGGCGGCACACCCGGAGAAGGAGCCGACGGCGTCGTAGAAGTCCGGGTTGTGCTGAGCCAGCAGCAGGGAACTGGTGGCGGACATGGACATGCCGGAAATGGCGCGCTTGTCGCCGGCCTGCAGGTACTCCTCGATCGGGCCGGGCAGCTCCTGGGTCAGGAAGGTCTCCCACATCTGCTTGCCGCCCAGCTGCGGCTGCTCGGTGACCCAGTCCGTGTAATAGGAGAACTGGCCCTCCATCGGGATGACCACGTTGACGTTCTTGTCCTGGAAGAACTCCAGGATGTCGCTCTGCTGGATCCAGTTGGCGCCGCCCTCGCCGCCGTCAGCGCCGTTGAGCATGTAGTACGTGGGGGCACCGGGGTTCGGTGCCTTGATCACGGCCAGCGAGACCTTACGACCGTCCATGGCCGGGGAGGTGGCCACCAGTTCCTCGACACGCCCCGACTCATCAGCGGCCACCGCGCGCCGCCAGTACGGCGAGTTCTCGGTGACGGGTGCGGTCTCCGGGGCGATCTCCGAAAGCGGGGTGTCACCGGCGATGTCCGCGGGGGTGAGCGCGGCTGCTCCGGCGGTCGGAGTGATCAGCGTGCCGGTGGCTGCGGTTACGGCAATGGCCAGTGCTGCGGCAGGGGCAGTCAGGCGGCGCAGGAACTTCATGAAATCGTCTTCCTCATCGTTTCGGAACGGCACGGGGCGCTTCGGTGACCGGGTGACACGAAGCGGTGTAATCAGTCAGCGGGACGGTGCAGCCGGAGTCACGGGACGGGTTTATTTCCGTGCCAGCGGTACCTCAGCAGCGGGCGTACAGTGCCGCTGTGGTCCCCACAGTGGCCTCATCGCCACGAGCGGGTTACATGTTATCAGTGTCGGCGATAAGCCCGCTCCACCTCGTGGAATGCCGGTGAGGTTGAGTAGGGGGAGTGGGAGGGCACGCTGACGTGCTCCAATGCCTCGGGAGAATGCCCGCTGAGAGTCGTCCCCATGTTTCCTGTGTGTTCCGTGGTGCGAAAGTGATGGCTATGTCATAATGTGACGGCGCGATGGTGTCACCTGGACCGCGGGTGATGTGGCCCGTGCCTTCCTGCTTCATGTAACGGTGTTCCTGTGAACGGCGTTAAAACAGCTGTGGGAGACGCCCGGTTCCGCTGGCTTATGGCACGGTTTCCGTGGCACGGTTCTTGAATTTTCCCGGTTCCGGCCCTGAGGCACCGCGAATCTCCCTGTACGCCAGCAACTCACGAAGGAAGTAGTCCCATGAACACGATCGTCGAGCAGATCATCCTCTTCATCAACGAGCACCTGGGTGCCGCGATCCACCTCGGTTCCTCCACGTCCTCCCAGATCGCCTACACCTTGGGTTCCTTCTAGAGACGCCCTGGAGTTCGCGGAGGGGTCCACTCCCGAACCAGAGCCCGCTGGCCCATCCGGGCGGCGGTGACAGCGCTCCTTTGCCGGGGCGGCTGGCATGCCTGCGCACGTCAGTCCCGGCGAAGGGGCGCCTCTTGCGTTGGGGGAGGTGAGCGGTCCCGGCACCCGGCATGATCCGGCGGGGCCGCTCCGGCTGACGGCGCTGTGCCGGGAGGTGGGGCGGGACGGGTGAGCTGCCGGAGTGCCTGCCGTGGGGTCTCGCCTGCGGCTATCCAGAGCGCCACGGAAATTCAGCGCGGAATCGGATGCTTTCTACGACAATGGGACACCAATTACGTATCCTTGTCAGTGTGAGTGAACATTATGATGTAGTAGTCCTCGGCGCCGGCCCCGGCGGGTACGTCGCCGCCATCCGTGCGTCCCAGCTCGGCAAAAAGGTTGCGGTCGTGGAGAAGCAGTACTGGGGCGGCGTCTGCCTCAATGTCGGCTGCATTCCCTCCAAGGCGCTGCTGAAGAACGCCGAGGTGGCCCACACCTTCAACCATGAGGCCAAGACCTTCGGTATCTCCGGCGACGTCTCCTTCGACTTCGGGGCCGCGCACAAGCGTTCCCGGAAGGTGTCCTCCGGCATCGTCAAGGGCGTCCATTACCTGATGAAGAAGAACAACATCACCGAGATCAACGGTCTCGGTGAGTTCAAGGACGCGAAGACCATTGAGGTCACCGACGGTGATGACAAGGGCAAGACCATCACCTTCGACGACGTCATCATCGCCACCGGCTCCGTGGTCAAGACGCTGCCGGGCGTGGAACTCTCCGAGAACGTCGTCTCCTACGAGGAGCAGATCCTCGACGGTGAGCTCCCGGCGAAGATGGTCATTGTCGGTGGCGGTGCCATCGGCATGGAGTTCGCCTACGTGCTGGCCAACTACGGCGTGGACATCACCATCGTCGAGTTCATGGACCGCGTGCTCCCGAATGAGGAGGCGGAGATCTCCAAGGTCATCGCCAAGGAGTACAAGAAGCTCGGCGTCAAGCTGCTGACCGGCACCAAGACCACCGCCGTGCGCGACAACGGCGACAACGTCGAAGTCGACATCGAGTCCAAGGACGGCTCCAAGCCCGAGACCCTGACCGTGGACCGCGTCCTGGTCTCCGTCGGCTTCGCGCCGCGCGTCGAGGGCTTCGGCCTGGAGAACACCGGCGTCAAGCTCACCGAGCGCGGCGCCATCGACATTGACGAGCGCATGCGCACCAACGTCGACGGCATCTACGCCATCGGTGATGTCACCGCGAAGCTGCAGCTGGCCCATGTGGCCGAGGCGCAGGGCGTCGTCGCCGCCGAGACGATCGCCGACGCCGAGACCCAGGAGCTGGGTGACTACCAGATGATGCCGCGCGCGACCTTCTGTAACCCGCAGGTCGCCTCCTTCGGTTACACCGAGGCCGCCGCCCGCGAGAAGTTCGAGGGCCGGGAGATCAAGGTCGCCTCCTTCCCGTTCAGCGCCAACGGCAAGGCCGCCGGACTGGGTGAAACCGCCGGTTTCGCCAAGATCATCGCCGATGCCGAATTCGGTGAGATCCTCGGTGCCCACCTGGTCGGGGCGAACGTCTCCGAGATGCTCGCCGAGCTGACTCTGGCCGAGCGTTTCGATCTGACCGCCGAGGAGATCGGGCGCAACGTCCACATCCACCCGACGATGTCCGAGGCCATCAAGGAAGCCGCCCACGGCATCGCGGGCCACATGATCAACCTCTAGCGCAGTCAGCTGCCTCGTCCCCGGCGCCGTCCCGCACCTCTCCCGCGGGACGGCGCCTTTCACTACCCGCTCGGTTTCGGGTGCGTGGCGACGCTGCGGCGACAGCGCCGCGCCTGTTCTCTGCCCGGGCGGGGGCAGGGCAGTACCCCCAAAATGCTGACTGGGAGGGACAGACCGTAATCTTCCCGGAGAAGAGACCGTGGCACTGCGCTTTCTGTCAGACGCAGACCGGACCATGGTACGAGTAGCAGGAGGTAGCGACCTTCAGTGGCCATCGTGGGCATCCTCGCCGATGACGGAATCGCCACCCGTCTGACCAGGCGAATTCTCGAGGACATCCTCAGCATCGACGACCTCAGTGAGCTCGATGCGGACCCGCATGCAGAGGCCGGGGATCCCCGCATCCTGTCCGGCGTTGACTCTGCCGGCCGCCGCCTGGAGCTGCGCACGGGCTCCGTGCCGATGGATGAGGTGGGCAATCTCCGGCTGTCGGAAACCGGCGAGGCCATCCTCACCCGCTATGGCTGGGAGGGCTTCATCTACGTCACGGACCTCCCCATGACCGCGGAAAAACATCCGGTGGCCAGTCAGCGTGCTGATGACGCCCGGGCGGTGCTGGTGTCCCTCCCGGCCTTCGGGGCGCTCCGCATGCGGCACCGGCTGCAGAAGGAACTGCAGCGGCTGGTGAATTCCGGGGTGCTGCGGGAAGGTGGCCCGGAGGGAATCGGACTCGGCGTGGTCGGCCCGAAACGACGTCCCCGGCGTACGCGCACCTTTACCGGTTTCGGCTCTGTGCTGATCCTGCTGGCCGGCATGGTGCGGTGCAATCAACCCGGTGCCCTGCTGCCTGCGCTGTCCGGCTGCCTGGCGGCCATCGGTGCCACCGGCGGGTTCGGCATCTTCTACGGCTCGGTGTGGCAGATGGCCAACGCGGTTTCAGCTCCCCGGCAACTGCTGATCAGTGTATTCGCGATTGTGGTCCTGACCTTCTGGCTGATCTTTCACAACGGGCTCTGGCACCGGGGCCGGACTTGGCGGGCCAGCCTCGATAATGCCGCGACCGTGGTGACGGTATCGGTCAACACGGTGCTGATCTACCTGGCGGCTATTCTGCTGATGCTGGTGCTGACCTTCGTGGTGGTGCCGGACTCCTACATGGCCACCCAGCTCGGGCGGGACGTGACCTGGCACGCCTATGGCGCGATCGCCTGGTTCACCGCCTCGCTCGGCACCATGGGTGGCGCGCTGGGGTCGAATTTCGACAAGGAGGTCCAGATCCAGTCGGCCACCTACAGCCTGCGCGACTACAAGCGCCGGCAGCGGTCCGGCTACTACGACGACTGAGGTCTACCGCGGGGCGGGTTCCCTCACTCAGTAGGGCGCGACGGTGGAGGCGTGGGCGTCGATTGAGACCGGCTCATGCACCTGTGGGAAGGCGCGCTGGGCACAGTTCTGCCGGGAACAGACGCGGCAGCCGGCGCCGATCGGAGTGGCCTGGGAGAGGTCGCTCATGTCGAAGCCGCGGGCGTAGACGGTCCGGTCAGCGTGGCGGGCCTCGCACCCCAATCCGATGGAGAACAGTTTTCCGGTTTCGCCGAACTTGCCCCGGTGATGCTGCACCGTGCGAGCGATCCACAGGTAGTTACGGCCGTCCGGCATCTGGGCCAACTGCCGGACGATGGTGCCTGGGTTGGTGAAGGTCTCGTAGATCGCCCACAGGGGACAGGTGCCGCCCGAACTCGTGAAGTGCAGACCGGTGGCGGACTGACGTTTCGACATGTTGCCCGCCCGGTCCACACGGACGAAAGTGAACGGTATGCCCCGCAGGTTGGGGCGCTGCAGGGTGGAGAGTCGGCTGGCGACGGTCTCATAGCCGACCCCGAAGACCTGGCAGAGATGTTCGACGTCGTAGCCGGACTTCTCAGCCTCAGCGTGGAAGGTGCGGTACGGCATCATCACCGCGGCCGCGAAATAGCTGGCCACTCCACGCCGGGCGAGCTGCCGGGAGGCCTCTGACGTGAAGTTCTCGGATTCCACCAGGGATTCCAGGATCGGCGAACACTCCAGGTACGCCAGCTCCTGAGCCATGCGGAAGGCGCGTTGACCGAGGGTCAGCTGCACTCCCAGCCAGAGCTCCCGGGTCTCCGGGTTGAACCGGTGCAGGGTGCCCTCGTTGCTGGTGCGGGTCTCCACCTTCACCCCATGCTCCACCTGGAGTCGGCGGGCCAGGGCGTCCTCGGTGGCGCGGACGTCGAAGGGGGCCACGCCGAGCTGATGGGCGATATCCTCAGCGGTCAGGTCGAGCTCATCGAGGTAGTTCTTGCGGGCATAGAAGAAGTCGCGGACCTCTTCGTGCGGCATGGACAGCGCCTGAGCCGCAGCACTGCCCTCGGCGACAGGGGAGGAGCGACGGGTGTCGGTGGCGATGGAGAGCTTGTCGCGGACATTGCTGTAGCGACGGTGCATGTCCACCATGGCCCGGGCGATCACCGGGTGGTTGTAGACCAGCTCGGACAGCTCCTGCAGTTCTACGGGAGACTGGTTGATCTCCTGGTCCAGCACGACATCCTGGACCTCCGCGAGCAACCTGGAGTCATCATCGCGGGAGAAGAACGTCGCGTCCACCCCGAAGGCCTCGGTGATCCGCAGCAGAACCGGCACCGTCAGCGGCCGGACATCGTGCTCGATCTGGTTCACATAACTAGCTGAAAGCCCGAGTGTGGCGGCCAACGACGCCTGACTCAGGTCGCGCTCCCTACGCAGCTGACGCAGTCGTGAACCCACATATGTCTTTCCCATGGCGCTAGAGTAGCGCGATTAACCCCGCAGCGTCACAACTTTCACACTTAAGTTGCACAAAATTAGCAAATCGCGGCCCCCTGCGGACGCGTTCCGGTGGCGGGAATCTTTTCCCCGGGCATTGCCCCGGCTTTACTGGGGCGTTGAGGGGGCTGGGTCGGGGCCCCGATGGAGTGGAGTTCCCGAAATCTGGGAAATCAAACTATCGATTGATTCCGAACGGGGGCCAGTCGGGGGTTCCGCTGGTGCTCGTGAGCAAATTCACAGATTTTAGAAACCGCCGTTGTCGTCATTAATCCGGAGCGCGCGTGACGTGTGCTTGTCTCTTTTCGGACTTGGGCAATTAAAGGTAAGGCTGCCCTAAAAAATCCTCAAAAGGGGGTGTGAACTGGGGCGGTGCAACTCTGCTGAGATGCTGCTGAGTAGTTTGTTTCGGTGGCCACCACGTAAGGTAATGGCGACACTGGAGGTGCCATGACTGTAAAAAACGCAGACCGTGATGCGATCGCTCACGGCAAAATCACTGAGCGGCCGCTACGCGAGCGGCCGAAATTCCCGACCTGGGCGCTGAAGCTGACCATGGCCATCACCGGCCTCATCTTCGGTCTGTACGTCCTGGTCCACATGATCGGAAACCTGAAGGTTTTCGCCGCCCCCTACGCTGACGGCGGCCACCCGCTGAACACCTACGGTGAGTGGCTGCGGACGCTGGGTGACCCCATCATTCCGCGCGAGGGCGCGCTGTGGATCTTCCGCATCGTGCTGCTGGTTGCCCTTGTGCTCCACGTCTACGGTGCATTCGCCCTGAACAAGCGGGCCAGCGAGTCCCGCGGTAAGTTCCGCCGCACCAACCTGGTCGGAGGGATGAACTCCTTCTCCACCCGCACGATGCTGGTTTCCGGCATCATTCTGCTGGCGTTCATCATCTTCCACATCCTGGACCTGACCATCGGCGTCGCCCCGGCCGCCGCTGACGTGTTCCAGCACGGTGAGATCTACGCCAACCTGGTGGCCAGCTTCTCCCGCTGGTGGGTTGCCGCGTTCTACATCATCGCCATGGTCGTGCTCTTCTTCCACCTCTCGCACGGCATCTGGCTCGCCGTCAGTGACCTGGGGATCACCGGTCACCGCTGGCGCGCGATCCTGCTGGTCGTCGCCTACGCTGTTCCGGCCATTGTCATGATCGGCAACATCGCTATCCCGCTCTCAGTCCTGTTCGGCTGGGTCGGTTAAACAGGGGAATAAGGAAAACATGAGCACAAACAACGAAACTGTGAGCCGCCAGGAGTTCCGGCAGCCCGCCTCCTCGGTTGCCGGCGTGTCCCTGGGCAACGTTCTGGGTGCCAACGAACCGGTTGGCGTTCCCTCCAAGGACATGTGGCAGTACAACAAGGACCACATGAACCTGGTCTCGCCCCTGAACCGCCGCAAGTTCCAGGTTCTGATCGTCGGCACCGGTCTGTCCGGCGGCGCCGCAGCGGCGGCCCTCGGTGAGCTGGGTTATGACGTCAAGGTCTTCACCTACCACGATGCCCCGCGTCGCGCGCACTCCATCGCCGCCCAGGGTGGCGTGAACTCCGCCCGCGGCAAGAAGGTGGACAACGACTCCGCCTACCGCCACGTCAAGGACACCGTGAAGGGCGGCGACTACCGTGGCCGCGAGTCCGACTGCTGGCGCCTGGCCATCGAGTCCGCCCGCGTCATCGACCACATGAACGCCATCGGCGCTCCCTTCGCCCGGGAGTACGGCGGCACCCTGGCCACCCGTTCCTTCGGTGGTGTGCAGGTCTCGCGTACCTACTACACCCGTGGCCAGACGGGTCAGCAGCTCCAGCTGTCGACCGCTTCGGCGCTGCAGCGTCAGATCCACCTCGGTTCCGTGGAGATCTTCACCCACAACGAGATGGTCGACCTGATCGTCACCGAGGAAGAGGGCAGGAAGCGCTGCCAGGGCCTCGTCATGCGCAACCTCATCAACGGTGAGCTGACCGCCCACACCGGCCATGCGGTCGTCCTGGCCACCGGTGGTTACGGCAACGTGTACCACATGTCCACGCTGGCCAAGAATTCCAACGCGAGCGCCATCATGCGCGCGTACGAGCAGGGCGCGTACTTCGCCTCCCCGGCCTTCATCCAGTTCCACCCGACCGGCCTGCCGGTCAACGCGACCTGGCAGTCCAAGACCATCCTGATGTCGGAGTCGCTGCGTAACGACGGCCGCATCTGGTCCCCGAAGGAGAAGGGCGACCAGCGCGACCCGAACAGCATCCCGGAGGATGAGCGCGACTACTTCCTGGAGCGCCGCTACCCGGCCTTCGGCAACCTGGTCCCGCGTGACGTCGCCTCCCGTGCGATCTCCCAGCAGATCAACGCCGGTTACGGCATCGGCCCGCTGGAGAACTCCGCCTACCTGGACTTCAAGGACGCCATGGAGCGGCTCGGCGTGGACACCATCCGCGAGCGCTACTCGAACCTCTTCCAGATGTACGAGGAGGCCATCGGCGAGGACCCCTACGCCTCCCCGATGCGCATCGCCCCGACCGTCCACTTCACCATGGGCGGCCTGTGGACCGACTTCAACGAGATGACCTCCATCGACGGCCTCTTCGCCGCCGGTGAGGCCTCCTGGACCTACCACGGTGCGAACCGTCTGGGCGCCAACTCGCTGCTGTCCGCCTCGGTCGACGGCTGGTTCACCCTGCCGTTCACCGTGCCGAACTACCTGGCCAACTACCTCAACGAGCCGGCGCTGGCAGCGGACGCTCCGGCAGCCGTCGAGGCCGTCGAGCGCGCCCAGACCCGTCTGGACCGCCTGATGAACATCAAGGGCGAGGATCCGCACGGTGCGGACTACTACCACCGCAAGCTCGGTGACATCCTCTACTTCGCCTGTGGCGTGTCCCGTAACGTCAAGGATCTGACCCAGGCCATCGAGGACATCCGTGCACTGCGCGCCGACTTCTGGGCCAACGTCCAGATCCCGGGCGACCAGCTCGAGATGAACCAGGCTCTGGAGTATGCCGCCCGTGTGGCCGACTACATCGACCTCGGCGAGCTGATGTGCGTCGACGCCCTGGACCGCGACGAGTCCTGCGGCGCCCACTTCCGCGATGACCACCTCTCCGAAGATGGCGAGGCCGAGCGTGACGATGAGAACTGGTGCTTCGTCTCCGCCTGGGAGCCGGCGGGTGAGAACAAGTTCATCCGGCACGCCGAGCCCCTGTACTTCGAATCGATTCCGCTGCAGACAAGGAACTACAAGTAATGAAGCTGACACTTGAGATCTGGCGTCAGGAAGGACCGAACCACGCGGGTCAGTTCGAGACCGTCGAGGTCCCGGACGCCGTCGCGCAGATGTCCATCCTGGAGCTGCTCGACCACGTCAACAACCGTCTGATTGAGGAGAACAAGGAACCCTTCGCGTTCGCCTCGGACTGCCGTGAGGGCATCTGCGGCACCTGCGGTCTGGTCGTCAACGGCCGACCGCACGGCGCCGGCGAGAACACCCCGGCCTGCCAGCAGCGTCTGGTCAACTACAACGATGGTGATCACCTGAAGATCGAGCCGTTCCGTTCGGCCGCTTTCCCGGTCATCAAGGACATGGTCGTCGACCGTTCCTCCCTGGACCGCGTCATGCAGCAGGGTGGCTATGTCTCGATCAACGCCGGTACCGCCCCCGACGCCGATACCCTGCACACCAACCACCAGCAGGCGGAGCTCGCCCTCGACCACGCCGCCTGCATCGGTTGCGGTGCCTGCGTGGCCGCCTGCCCGAATGGTGCGGCCCACCTGTTCACCGGCGCCAAGCTGGTGCACCTGAAGCTCTCCCCGCTGGGGCAGGAGGAGCGCGGCAAGCGTGCCCGCCAGATGATCGACGAGATGGAGACCAACTTCGGTCCCTGCTCGCTCTACGGTGAGTGCGCCGACGTGTGCCCGGCCGGCATTCCGCTGACCGCGGTCTCCGCCATCAACAAGGAGCGGGCTCGTGCAGCTTTCTCCGCCAAGGATCACTAAGCTAGAGCTTGGCTGATTGAAAAAGACGAAAGCGAGTCAAGGTTATGTCCGCTGATTCCTCCCCAACGCCCAAGCACGAGGTTGAGACCTTCCCGGCTTATGAGGGCCGGATGCACTACATCGAGGGCTACACCCCGGTGAGCCTCGGCGCCCCGCACTCCTCGCTGGAGCGTACCGCGACCTGGGCCGGAATGGGCTTCTTGCTGGTCGGACTGGTCGGCATCGGCATGGTTCTCTACGGCCTGGCCACCTCCCTCTGGGGAGGTGACGAGAACTCCAACTTCTTCATGATCGCCGGTGCGATTGTCGCCGTCGTGATCTGCGGTGGAGGTCTCATCCTGATCAACCGTGGTCGCCAGCACTACAAGAAGTACCGCCGCGAGACCGGCCGGAGCCACTAACCGGATCTCCGCTCGACACACTCCGTCCCCGCAACCGCGCGGGGCGGAGTGTTTCTCGTTCCCCGACTTTCCCCGGTTAGGCTGGCGGACATGCACCGTCGCAGCCGGATCCTCGTCATCTGTCTCATCTGCCTCATCACCGCCATCACCGCCTGGCGGTTGTTCGAGGCCGGCTTCGCCACTCTCTGACGCCCGTGGGGCGGGGAGCGGTCATAATGGGGAGCATGGCTAAACATCGTGTGGAGGAGCCGGAGCGCCCTCACCCCGGGTCAGTGCCCCGCGCCGACGCCGCCCCTGCCGCCGCCGCTGTCGAGGGTGGCGTTGGCGAGGGCGTCGCCAGGCGGGTGGACACCCTGCCGGGACCCGACCCCGCCGTCGAGGCGGAGCGCCGCCGGACCCTGCGCAACCACAAGGCATTTGTCACCGGTCTGCTGGTGGTGGCCGCCGTCATCTTCCTGTGGTGCAGCTGGTACTCCAGTCAGCCCGGCCAGACCCCGGGGTGGGTCGGTTACGTGAGGGCCGCCGCCGAGGCCGGCATGATCGGTGGTCTGGCGGACTGGTTTGCGGTCACCGCGCTCTTCCGGTACCCGATGGGGCTGAAGATCCCGCACACCGCGATCATCCCCCGGAAGAAGGATCAGCTGGGCGGGGCGCTGTCCAGCTTCGTCGGCGAGAATTTCCTCAATGCGGAGCTCATCACGGAGAAGGTCGGCCGCGCCCGGATCCCGGAGCGGGCAGGGGAGTGGCTGGCGGTCCCGGAGAACGCCGCCAAGGTGTCCCGGGAGGCCGGTAAACTGACCGCCAATGCGGTGGCGGCACTGGATCCGAAGGATGCGGAAGCGGTCATCAACGCCGCCGTGATCGACAAGCTGGCGGAACCGGAGTGGGGGCCGCCCGCCGGACGAATGCTGCAGCAGCTGATCGAGGACGGTAAGACCGAGCCGGTGGTCGACGGTGTGGTCCGTTGGCTCCACGGCAAGGCGCTGGAATCGGAGGAGATGATCGTCAACCTGGTGGACTCCCGGAAACCGGCGTGGGCGCCGAAATTCGTGAACAACCTGATCGGCGAGCGGGTGTACAAGGAGCTGATCAAGTTCACCGCTGACGTCTCCTCTGACCCGGACCATGAGGCACGCAGGTCCATCCGGCGCTTCCTGGAGGATCTGGCGCGGGATCTGCAGGAGGACCCGGAGATGATCGAGCGGGTCGAGGGTTGGAAGCAGGACCTGATGAACTCCCGTTCGGTCCAGTCCGCGGCGGGCACGATCTGGGCCACCACCTCAGCCTCGCTGATTGAGGCCGCCCGAGACCCGGAGTCCCTGCTGCGCCAGAAGGTCACCGAGCTCTGCATTACCTGGGGCACCCGGATCACCACTGATGAACAGTTGCGTTCCTCCCTGGACCGCCGCATCACCGGTGCCGCCGCGTTCCTCGCGAACAACTACTCCGGAGAGGTCACCGCCATCATCTCGGAGACCGTCGAGCGCTGGGACGCCAGGGAAGCCAGTGAGAAGATCGAGCTGATGGTGGGCAAGGATCTCCAGTTCATCCGGCTCAACGGCACCATTGTCGGTGCGCTGGCGGGGCTGGTCATCTATACCGTGTCGCAACTGCTCTTCGGCACCTAAACTGGGAGGGAGCAGACCCCGACATATTTCGTCCAGCACCGGACCGGCCGCGACCCTGCGCCGCCGCAACCGGCGCTTCTCCTGAAAGGCACATCATGACCTCGGACAACACCACCGGAAACAACAAGGACTCCTTCCTCGACAACCTGCGGGAGGCAGGACAGGCGTGGGTCGACGCCGGTTCCCGCCTGGGCGATGTGGTCAGTGATTTCGCCGGACGCTTCAAGGACGGCACCGGGGCGGAACACAGCTCCGGGGCGCACGCGAAGCCGGATCCGGTCACCGAGGAGAAGTCGACCACGGGGCGCTTCCGGGCGGCCGCAAGGGAAGCCTCGGATCGGCTGGGAAGCGTCCGCAACACCGATGACCTCAAGCACGCCACGGGTAATTTCGCCGCGCACGCCGAGGACATCATCCGGGATGTCGCGGGCAACGTGCGCCGGGCCGCCAGCGAGACCAGGGACAGCGACGCCGCGACGGAGGCCCGCTCCGCCCTGTCTACCGCTATCGGCTCCGTCCGGGACTCCTTCGACGAGGCGGTGGACAGTGTCCAGGAGCGGCGTCGCAACACCGGTGACACCAGCGCTGATGCGGATTCCATGATCGCCGATCTGCGCACCCGGCTCGATGACCTGATCTCCCGGGCAGGCTCTCTGGCCCGGAACGATGATGAACCGGCTGCAGCCGATGCGGGTTCTGGCACTGATCCGGATATCATTGACGGAGAACTGATTTCCGAAGATAAACCGGGGGACCGGGACGACAATGAAAAGGACAACTAGTTCAGGATGATCGCCTTTGAGATCCTGCAGGCCTATGCTCTCATCGAGCGCCTTCCTTATTTCCTCGTTGCCATAGCCGGCGTCATCGGCGCGATTCTGGCGGCGACCACGCGGGATGACGCCTATACCGCCGGAGACCGGCAGAACAAGTGGATCTGGGTGGGACTCGTGGCCGGCTCCGCCCTCGTGGTCACGCTGCCCATCCCGATCCTGCCCTGGGCGGCGATGGTGATCATCGGTCTCTACTGGTTTGATGTCCGTCCGCAGCTGCGCAACATCATCAGCAACTCCGGCGGCTGGTGAGCCGTGCTGGATCGGGTCTACCTGGGAATGCTGGGACTCGAAGTCGCCGCAGCTGATGTGAGGCGCGCGCTACAGTCCGCCCGGCAGCAGGGGATCGCCGGCATCGCCGTACCGCCTTCGCTGCTGGGGGCCGCCGAGGGGGCGGAGGTGAACGTCACCACGTTGGCCGGATTCCCGACCGGTAAGCACCACACCCTGGTCAAGGCCGCCGAGGCCCGGCTCGCCGTGCAATTCGGGGTGGCCGAGGTGGGCGTGGTGGTGGATCCGGTCATCGCCCGCAATGACACCAACGCCCTCCTGGCGGAACTGGTGGCGATCCGGGAGGCAGTACCTCATCCGGCCGGCCTCGCCGTGGTGATCGAGGCGGCCCTGCTTGACGACGCCCAGCTCGCCGCCTTCGCGCACACCGTCCGGGTCGCCGGTGCCGACCGCATCATCGTCGGCACCGGTTACCACCACCTGGGTGGCGCCGACCCCGCAGACGTAGCCGTGCTCGCCACCGTAGGCGCGGGCCATCCGCTGGGCCTGGGTGCCATGGCCGAGTCGGCGGCGGACACGGAGGAACTCCTGGCGGCCGGTGCGGACCGGGTGATTGTCCCGGATCTAACCGGGTTGCCGGGAGTGGACGGGAAAGTAACGGCAGTTCCGTAGTCTGCCCACGCACAGCACCGGCCGGCACCGCATCCCGGATGACGGGATAGACGGTGCCGGCCGGTGCTGTGAGAGGGCCGGGAACCCGGTGAAGCCCCCGGTCAGATGCCCGACTGGGAGGCCACCTCCCCCAGGGGCACGTTCTCACCGCGGATGGTGACCTCGACCGCGCCGTCGACGACGTCGAACGCGGTGATCTCCAGGTCGCCGGTGGCGTCCTGGACGCCCTGTTCCAGGGCGGAGGTGATGGCACCGGTGACCTGCTCCGGAAGGTCCATGCCGAAAAGCTCGGCACCGATGACCTGGAAGGTCAGCCCGCCGTTCGAGAGCACCGGTTCCAGGGAAAGGATGGCGGCGCCGCCGGTGAATTCAATGTCGAGGGCGTTGTTCGCCGGATCGGTGGTGACGTTGGTGACCTGGACCAGCTGCTGCAGGATCGCGGCACCGAAACCGGTGTCCTGGCTGTCGCCGCTCTGACCGGCGGTCTCCCGCTGGATCATCGCGAGGATCATGTCCTCCGGAATCTGAGTGGTGGTGACCATCGTCTGCGCGACCGGGTTGTCCGGGTCCGAGATGTCCAGGGACTCCAGGTTCACGGTCGCCGCCGGAGCTCCCTCGATCTCCGGGACGGAGTTCTCGCCGTCCGGATAGTTGATCTCGAGGGTGGAAGGTGTGCTCATCTCCACCTGGGAGATGCTGCTGCCGAGCAGTCCGAAGAGCAGCGGGGTTGCGCCGAAGGAGATCTCGGGGTCTTCTTCCACAGTGATGCCCTGCTCCTGTACCTGCTGGTCAAAGCTATCGCGCACCTGCTGGCCCACGAACCAGCGCAATCCGATCTCGGCGACGATCAGCAAGACCAGGAGGGCGACGAGGATGCCCACCAGAATCCGCCAGAATTTAGAACCTGTTGATTTAGCCACGCTCACCAGTGTCCCTTATGAAGGGGCTCCGGTGCCATACTGAACCGGTATTGTCAGCAGATTCTCACTTCGCGGGTGGCCCCGTCGGAGCCGGGGCGTCGCGCGGCGTCGACACGCGTGCACGGCGGTGCCACTGCGGCGGCGAGACGCGGCTGCCGTAGCTTTCGCCTGATCCCGGCCGCTGACGGCAGGGTCGTCGGAGGAGGAAACTACAGGTTTTCCGCGATCCACTTCTCGGTGAGCTCGCCCTCATTGTTGAACAGGTCGCCCAGCGCGTCGCCGACCTTCGGCTCGATGGCGGGGCCCATGAACGGGATGTTCACGGAAACCTCGTTGTCGTAGGACAGGGTGGTGCTGGCATCGTCGCCGGCGAGGGCGATCTCGCCCTTGAAGTCCACCGGGGTGCCCTTGACATCGGCGGTGTAGGTGACGTCTGCCTTGCCGTCGGCCAGCGGGCCGACGTTGACCACGCGCTTGACCTTGAGCGCCTGGGAGATCATGGCGCGGACGGCCTCCGGCAGGATCTCCAGCGGCAGGACCTCGAAGAGGGTGGCTTCGGCGCCGCCGTCCTTCTCCTCGAAGCTGTTGAGCTCGCCCGGTTCCGGGCTCAGGGTTGCTGCGATGTGGGTCCAGTAATCGGCCGAGGTCAGTGCACGGTGCACTTTTTCGGCGGGCTGGTTGATGGTGACGGTGTTCTCGCTACGGGTTGCCATGATTGACAGACTACCGTTATGGCTGTGTCTAACTCATCCCGGACCCCAGATCTCGCCCGGCGACTTTCCGAGATCGCCGACACCACCATCGACGCCCAGGTGTCTTTCCGTGACCTGACCACCCTGCGCCTGGGGGGAAGCCCCCGGTTCGCGGTGCGCTGCGCCACCCCGGCGGCGGTGATCGCGGCGGTGCGCCTGCTCGACGCCGAGGGAGTGGAATCACTGGTCGTGGCAGGGGGCTCCAACCTGGTTGTCGCAGACGGGGACCTCGACGTCGTCGCGGTGATCATCGACTGCGATGATGTGGCTGTCGATGTCGCGACCGGATTGGTGCGTGCGGAGGCCGGCGCCGTGTGGGACGAGGTGGTCGCCCTGAGCGTGATGTCCGGCCTGGGGGGCGTCGAGTGCCTGTCCGGCATCCCCGGTTCAGCCGGGGCGACCCCCGTGCAGAATGTGGGCGCCTACGGGGCCGAGATCGCGGACGTACTCACCCGCGTGCGCCTCTACGAACGGGGTACCGGGCTGGATCGGTGGGTGCCGGTCGGTGACCTGGATCTGGCCTACCGCTACTCCAACCTGAAGTTCACCGGCCGGGCCGTCGTCCTGGAGATCGAACTACAGTTGCGTACCGACGGCCAGTCCGCGCCGCTGCGTTTCGGCCAGCTGGCCCGCGGCCTCGGCATCACCGACCCCGGACAACGGCGTCCCGCAGGCCAGGTCCGCGACGAGGTCCTACGGCTGCGCCGGGGCAAGGGCATGGTGCTCGACCCGGCCGACCACGACACCTGGTCCGCCGGCTCCTTCTTCACTAATCCGGTTGTCCCGGACCCGCTCGCCGACGCCGTCCAGGCCAAGGCAGCCGAGATCCGCGGCGAAGAAGACGCGGCGGCCATGCCACGCTTCGCCGCCACGGAGGGCCGATCCAAACTATCCGCCGCATGGCTGATCGACCGGGCCGGTTTCAACCGCGGCTATCCCGGCCCGGGCGCGCCGGTGAGCCTGTCCACGAAGCACACCCTCGCCCTGACCAACCGGGGCGCGGCGGACACTGCAGATCTGGTGGAGCTGGCCCGCACCCTCCGCGACGGTGTATACGCCACCTTCGGCGTTGAGCTGGTGCCGGAGCCGGTCTGGGTGGGGGTGTCGATCGACCAGTAGTGCTCTGTGAAGAGTGTTGCCGCGGGCGCGGCGGGCAGTGCTCTCCGGAGAAAGTTTCTTTCCGGCATCTGGACGCCAGTGGAGTTGTCGTCGAACCTGCTCCATCCCGCAATGGGGCTCTCCCCCCCCTGGGACGCGGGGAGACGTCGGCCCGATGGCCCCGTGAAAAAGAGTCCGGAAAAAGGCCACGTCATTTCCGGACATCTACGGCATCTTAAAGATATTCACAGATGATTCACAGAGAGGTCGTTCGTCCGCATGCGTTCGCTCCGCCCGTTCTTCGCTTTTCCCCTGGTGCTGACCACCACCGCAGCCCTCACCGCATGCACCAGCTTTGGCGGTGGCGCGAGGGGGTCCTCCGATGTCGCTGAAACCGTCGCCGGAGCGGGTACCGGGAGCCCGGCGCAGCAGCCGGTGGCCGATGCACCTGTCCCGACTGGAATCACGCCCCCTCCCGGGAACACGATCACTAAAGCGTACTCGGACATCCTGGACAACTCGGGGAAGTACTCCTTCACCGGGGGCGCGGACTACTCCCTCAATGGCGAATATGAGTATGCCCTGGTGGAAATGAGCGGGGATGATTCCCCGGAACTGCTGGTCAAGGCGCTGACCACCGACCACATCGACCCGATCCGCGTATTCAGCACCACCGCTGACGGCGCGCTCGTCGCACCCGGTGGCACCCTGGTTAGTGGCGCCGCAGGGGCGGGCGGCTACCGCGCCGGAGTCAGTGCCGCGCCCGAGGGTGACCGCATCTTCCAGACGGAATGGCACTCCCTCCGCCCCGAGGTCTCCGTCAGGGGATTTCTCCTTGAGGGAGGCGAGCTGGTGCCCAATGGTGAGACATGGGAGGACGATCAGGTGGCCCCGTCCGGCGACCTGGTCAGTATTGCGTTCCATCCGCTCCACGATCGACAGCCGATCGAGGCCACGGAGCCGGGCGCCGGCGCGGTGGACACAGGCGGTGGGGGACAAGGCGGCCGCGGTGTTCCCGGCCCCTCTCCGACTCTTGCTTCTGCGGAAGGGAACACGGTCACAGGCACCGTCCGGGTGTTGACCGCGCCGGAGCTGGCCGAGTTCCAGGGTCTGGACCAGACCCCCAACGGGGAGGACTCCTCGTACCGTTTTGCCGTGTTCATCCTCGATTCTCCGGCGGCGTTCAGCGCGAAGTCCTCCGGCAACGCCGGGGCCATGCAGGAGCGGGAGGCGGCGATGGTCCTGCTCGGAGCACAGACCCCGCACACCTCCGGTGCCACGGGCTTCGACCTGAAGGATCAGCACCTCACCCTGTCATTCGATCAGAACGGCTGCTGGTTTCCCTCGGATGCGTCGCTGCCGCTCGGTCAGCCCCGCTGCGGGGGTTTCACCCCGCGGTGACGGCTCCCCTCATCGGTGGGGCCGGCCCCACCCGGGCCCGCCTGCGGACGACGCCGCCCGCTCCGCCGGATCAACCGGGGAAGCGGGCGGCGTCGCGGTTCAGATGGGCGGGGCGACCGTCTCCGGTTACTTCCGCTTCTCCAGCAGCTCCAGGAGATCGGCCTGCACCTCGCGGCGGCGGATCTTGCCCATCTGGTCCCGGGAGAGTTCCTCGAAGTGGTAGAAGGTGCGCGGCACCTTGTAACGGGTCAGCCGTTCCCGGGCGAACTCCTTCAGTCCCTCCGGATCGAGTGCCGCTCCCTCGTTGAGGGTCACGCACGCCACCACGGATTCGGAACCGTCCTCGCGCGGCACCCCGACCACCGCCAGGTCCTCGATGTCCGGGTGCTCCCGCAGGGCTTCCTCGACTTCAGCGGGGTAGACGTTGAAGCCACCGGTGATGATGACCTCCTTGATCCGGGCCACCAGGCGGATGAAACCGTCCGTCTCCATCACGCCGACGTCTCCGGTGCGGTACCAGTCACCGTGGAAGCTCTTCTCGGTGGCCTCGGGCTGATTGAGGTATCCGTGGAACACCTGCGGGCCGCGGGCCAGGATCTCGCCCTCCTCACCGTCGGGCATGGTCTCATCCAGGTTCTCCGGGTTCGCCACGCGGATCTCGGTGTCGGGGAAGGGGATGCCCACGTATCCCGGGCGACGGTCGGTGTTCATGGGGTTACCCACGATGATCGGCGAGCACTCGGTGAGGCCGTAGCCCTCCACCAGCAGGCCCCCGGTGAAGCGCTCCCAGCGTTCCACCGTGGACACCGGCAACGTGGAGGCCCCTGAGAAGGAGTTGCGGATGCCGGAGATGTCGATGTTGTCGCGTTCTGCGGCGTCCACGACCTTCTCGTAGATCGCCGGCACACCCGGTAGCCAGGTCGGGGTGTTCTTCTTCATCACGCCCATGATCAGATCGATCCGGGGCGTGGGCAGCAGAATCATTTCTGCGCCGATGTAGACGCCCAGCGTGCCCACCATCGTCATGCCGTAGGCGTGAAACAGCGGCAGGGCCGCCAGCATCTTCTCGTCCTGCTCGCCCAGACCGGGCACCCAGGCCTTGCCCTGCATCATGTTGGCGAAGAGGTTGCCGTGCGAGAGCTGGGCGCCCTTTGGTGCCCCGGTGGTCCCCGACGTGTAGAGGATCAGGGCGATGGTGTCCTCGGTGACGTCCGGATCCGAGTCGATGTCGGAGCCGTCTCCGCCGATCGCCGAACCGATCAACGCCTCCCACGGCACGGTGTTCGGGGCGGGCACGGACAGGGCCTCGCGCGATTTCCTGACCTTCGGGATCGGCAGCCGCAGGGCCAGCTGCTGGAACTTCGGCATTGCCTCGATCATGTTGACCGAGACGATGGTCTCCAGGGAGGTGCTGTCCCGCAGCTTCTCCAGGACCGGCGCCGCCTTGTCCCACACCAGGGCCACCCGGGCACCGTGATCCTTGAACGGCTCCTCCAGCTCGTGTGCGGTGTAGAGCGGGTTGTGCTCGACGACAGTGGCACCCAGCTTGAGTACCGCATAGAAGGCGGCGATGTGCTGCGGGCAGTTCGGCAGCATGACCGCCACGCGGTCGCCGGGGCGCACGCCGAAAGCCCGGAGCCCGGCGGCCACCCGACGGACCTGGCGGTCCAGCTCGCCGTAGCTCTGTGAACGGCCGAAGAAGTTGGTGGCCGGCTTGTCGGCGTTGAGCGCGAGGTTGTTGTCGTAGACGTCGAGCAGAGTGGTCTGGTCGTAGTCCAGGGAGTGCGGGGTCCAGTCCGGGTAGTACTGGAGCCAGGCCTTGGTCTCGAATGCCGACATGTCGCTTCCTTCACTGCTTCAAGTTACGCGGACGTAGCTTCTATTGTGTCTGTTTCTGACGTTCCGTGCCCGAGCCGGTCTGCTTCCCCGGGGCACGCCACCCGTGTGGCGGGGCAGTTTCCGGCTCAAGTATAACGTTGTGTGACAGGTACTCGTTCACCTTCCTTCCCCACCCTAGGTGCAGCAGTGGACATCGCGTGGCGGGCGGCGGCCGCTGTCCGTTGCCCCGCCCGGCCGGCTTGTGCGGGATAGAATGTCGGGCATGCGCATCGCCATGATCTCCATGCACACTTCCCCCTTGCAGCAGCCGGGGAGCGGCGACGCTGGAGGAATGAACGTCTATGTCCTGTCCACCGCCCGGAACCTGGCGCGGCAGGGCATTGAGGTGGACATCTTCACCCGCGCCATCCGGCCCAGCCAGGGCGATGTGGTCGCTGTCGAGAAGAACCTCAACGTGGTCAATATCGTCGCCGGCCCCTACGAAGGACTGGCGAAGGAGGAACTGCCCACCCAACTGGCCGCGTTCGCGGGCGGGATCCTGGAGTTCGCCCGGTGCGAGGGCAATGAATACGACCTCATCCACTCCCACTACTGGTTGTCCGGCCAGGTCGGCTGGCTGCTGCGGGACCTGTGGGAGGTCCCGCTGGTCCACACCGCACATACGCTGGCCGCAGTCAAGAACGCCTACCGCGGGGAAAACGACACTCCGGAGTCTGAGGCCCGTCGGATCTGTGAGCAGCAGCTGGTGGACAACGCCGACCTGCTGATCGTCAACACCCGCGAAGAGACCGCGGACCTGGTGCACCACTATGACGCGGACTCGGACAAGATCGTCGTGGTCGCGCCGGGAGCGGACACGGAGTTGTTTACCCCGGGTAATGACCGGGCGACGGAGCGCTCCCGCCGGCAGTTGGGCATCCCGTTGCACATGAAAGTGGTGGCGTTCGTGGGGAGACTGCAGGAGTTCAAGGGGCCGCAGGTACTGATCCGGGCCACCGCCGAACTGTTCCGGCGGGACCCGGACCGCAACCTGCGGGTACTGATCAGTGGCGGTCCTTCAGGCACCGACGCCACCCCGGAGAAATACCGGGAACTCGCCCGGGAACTGGGCGTGGAGCGGCGCATCCGTTTCCTGGATCCGCGCCCCCCGCAGGAGCTGGTCTCGCTTTACCAGGCCGCCGACATCGTCGCGGTGCCCAGCTACAACGAATCATTTGGTCTGGTGGCGATGGAGGCGCAGGCCACGGGAACGCCGGTCGTCGCCGCGCGGGTGGGGGGCCTGCCTGTCGCTGTGGCGGAGGGGGAAACGGGCCTGCTCGTGGAGGGGCACGACCCCGCTGACTGGGCCGACGCCCTGGCACAACTGCTCGATGACGATGACACGCGCATCCGGATGGGGGAGGACGCGGTGGCGCACGCGGCCAACTTCTCCTGGGCGGCCACCGCAGAAAAGCTCGCCTCGGTCTATTCGGAGGCGCTTGCCCTGGAACTGCCGGACTGCCATGCCCGCCGGGCGCAGGGCAGATGACCCCGGGGGTGGGGCTTCCGGACACCTAAAACGGCGTCAAACCGCGCATCAGGGGCAGCGAGGTGGCATGCTGGTCTCCATGAGTAACGGAAAACTGATTCTTCTGCGTCACGGGCAGAGTGAGTGGAACGCCTCCAACCAGTTCACGGGCTGGGTCGATGTCGATCTGACCGAGCAAGGGGAGGCCGAGGCCCGTCGCGGTGGGGAGCTGCTGGTCGAGGCCGGCGTTCTGCCGGAGGTCGCCTACACCTCGCTGCTGCGGCGTGCCATCCGTACCGCCAATATCTCCTTGGACAAGGCGGACCGCCACTGGATCCCGGTGATCCGCGATTGGCGGCTCAATGAGCGTCACTACGGCGCCCTGCAGGGCCTGAACAAGGCCGAGACCAAGGAGAAGTACGGCGATGAGCAGTACATGGCATGGCGTCGCTCCTACGGCACCCCGCCGCCCGAGCTGCCGGAAGACTCCGAGTACTCGCAGGCGCACGACGTCCGTTACGCCGACCTGGACGAGGTTCCCGCCACCGAGTGCCTGAAGGACGTCGTCGAGCGCTTCATCCCCTATTACACCGCGGAGATCGCGCCGCGCGCGCAGCGCGGCGAGACCGTGCTGATCGCGGCCCACGGCAACTCCCTGCGCGCCCTGGTCAAGCACCTGGACAACATCTCCGATGAAGAGATCGCGGGCCTGAATATTCCGACCGGTATTCCGCTGGTCTATGAGATCGACGCCGACGGCAACGTGGTCAACCCGGGCGGCACCTACCTGGACCCGGAGGCCGCCGCCGCCGGCGCTGCCGCGGTGGCCGCCCAGGGCGGGAAATAGCCCCCAGGTAACCAGGCCCGACCTTGTCCTTCGTACTCGCATTCATACTCGGTGTCATCGCCACCGCCCTCGCGGTGCCGGCGGGACTCTGGGTGAACAAGCGTATCCAGCGCTACCGCTCCACGGAGACGTTGACGAAGAATGAGGTCACCACCGTCAGTCAGGTGCTCCACCTGACCATCCAGGGTTCGCCGACCGGCATTGTCGTGCTGGACCGGAGCGGGGAAGTGGTGCTCTCCAACGCCCAGTCCCATGAGATGGGCATGGTGCACGAACGCACCCTGAACCCCGAGATCTGGCGCTTCGCCGCCGGGGTGTATGAGGACCAGGAGACCCGGGCCCTGGATCTGACCATGTCGCGTCGTCGGCCGGGCAGCCGGGTCACCGCCATCCAGGTCGTCGTCAAACCACTGACCCTGGTCGATGACCGCTTCATCATCGCCTACGGCACCGATGAATCCGAGAACGTGCGCATGGAGTCTGCCCGGCGCGACTTCGTGGCCAATGTCTCCCATGAGTTGAAGACCCCCGTCGGTGGCATGGCGCTGCTGGCGGAGGCTCTGATCGAATCCGTGGACGATCCGGAGCAGGTGCGTTATTTCGGGGGCCGGCTCCACAAGGAGGCGCACCGGATGGCGGACATGATCAACGAGCTGATCTCGTTGTCCAAGCTGCAGGGCGCGGAATCGCTGCCGGACATGGAACCGGTCCTGGTCGATGACGTGATCGATGAAGCGATCAGCCGGAACCAGCTGGCTGCGGACAACGCGGGCATTGAACTGACCAGGGGGAGTTCCCGTGGGGTCTACATCAACGGTGACAAATCGCTGTTGGTGACCGCCCTCTCGAACCTGATCAGCAATGCCATCAACTACTCGCCGCAGTCCGCTCCGGTGTCGGTCTCGCAGAAGATCGTCGACCATGACCTGGTGCTCATCCGGGTGACGGACCGTGGAATGGGCATCAACGAGGAAGATCAGAAGCGGGTTTTCGAACGTTTCTTCCGCGTGGACAAGGCCCGCTCCCGGCAAACCGGTGGCACCGGTCTCGGTTTGGCCATCGTGAAGCATGTTGTCGCGAACCATGGCGGTAACATCAAGTTGTGGTCACGTCCGGGAACCGGCTCGACATTCACCATCGAACTGCCGATCCATCATCCGGACGCCGAGTCGCAGTCACAGGGCGACGGGGACGATTTCCCGGTGAGGTCGCCGATCCGTAAGGCTGTATCGCGGGTAGCAACACGTCGAAAGGACAAAACATCATGACGACGATCTTGATTGTCGAAGATGAGGAATCGCTGGCAGATCCGTTGGCTTTCCTCCTCAAGAAGGAGGGTTTCGAGGTCATCATCGCGCATGACGGGCCGACGGCGCTTGTCGAGTTCGATAAGAACGACGTCGACATCGTGCTGCTCGATCTCATGCTGCCGGGCATGTCCGGCACCGACGTGTGCAAACAGTTGCGCACCACCTCGTCGGTTCCCGTCATCATGGTCACGGCCCGGGACTCGGAGATCGACAAGGTCGTGGGGTTGGAGCTCGGCGCGGATGACTACGTGACCAAGCCCTACTCCTCCCGCGAGCTGATCGCCCGGATCCGGGCGGTGCTGCGGCGCGGCGTGGAGACCGAGGGCGTCGTAGAGGAGGTCGAGGAGCAGGTGCTGCAGGGCGGCGGGGTGCGGGTGGACGTCGAACGGCACATCGTGACCGTCAACGGTGATCCGGTGCCGATGCCGCTGAAGGAGTTCGATCTGCTGGAGTACCTGCTGCGCAACTCCGGCCGCGTGCTCACCCGGGGGCAGCTGATCGACCGGATCTGGGGAGCGGATTATGTCGGGGACACCAAGACCCTGGATGTGCATGTCAAACGGCTGCGCTCGAAGATCGAGGCGGAGCCCTCCCGGCCGCGACACTTGGTGACGGTGCGCGGTCTGGGTTACAAGTTCGAGGAGTAGCCGCGGCGGGTGCCGCCGCTGCTTCCGCCATCCCGGGTGGCCGCCTGTTCCGCAGGCCGGCGCCCGGGATTCCGTTGTCCGGGGCCGGGGCCCCGCGGCGTCGTCACCGTTCGATGGCTTCCAGCGGTGGGGTCGCCGCCGCCCGCAGCGCGGGGGTCACGGAGGCGGCGGTGCCGATCACGATGGCGCCCAGCACCGTGAGCCCGATCTGGTACCAGGGGATCTCCGGGCTGGCCATACCCCGGGAGCCCAGCACGGCGACCACGGCCCAGCCCGTGAACGTGCCCACCGCGATCCCGAGTACGGCGCCGTGGATCGTGAGAATGAGTGATTCCACCTGGATCATCAGCCCCACCTTGGAGCGGCGGACGCCGACGGCGCGGAGGGTGCCGATCTCCCGGGTGCGCTCCGATACCGAGAGCAGCAGGGTGTTGATGATGCCCATCGCCGCGATCACCACCGCGAGTGCCAGCAGACCGTAGATGATGGTCAGCAGCTGGTCGATCTGGGTACCCAGTGAGCCGCCGAACTCATCCCGCGACTTGACCTGCACGACCAGCAGCTCGGCCATCACGTTGTTGAGATTCCGGCGCAGTTGCCGGTCGGGGACCGAACCGTCGGTGTTGAGGAACACCGCCAACCGGTCGAAGGAGCTTTCCCCGTCCACCAGCTGTTCGGCGAGGGAATAGTTGACCACCAGGTGTCCGAGGATCCCGACCTCGGTGTAGATGGCCTCCACCGGCACCTCCACCGCGGTGTCCGGGTTCCCCTGGTACGAGTTGATGGCCACCCGGTCCCCGACCTGCAACCCGGTCTGCTGCGCATAGGAGGCGGAGATCATGATGCCCGGCGCATTGTCCTCACTGGGAGCGCCGTCCCGGATGCCCAGGTCCAGGTACTGACTGAAGTCATCGTCGACCACGGTGGTCTGCGGGTTGTCCCAGGTTCCGGCCTGAAGCGGCGCCGTCATCAGGGTGCCGGCGGATTCCACACCGGTGGTCCACTCGGCCCGCTGCGTGGTCTCCGCGGGTAGCGTCAGGCCGGATCCGGCGAGGGAGCGCTGGCCGGCCAGACTGGAACCGCCGGGTCCCTCCAGGATGTAGGGGGCGGTGACCGTGGATTCGACCAGGCCGAAGATGCTGGCCTTCGTGGTGGTCCCGATGATGCCGACGGCGGAGACCAGGGCCACGGCCATGGCCAGCGCCAGGGCGGTGGTCGCCGAGCGCCGCGGATTCCGGGTGGTGTTGCGGCGGGCGAGCTTTCCGACGCCCCGGCCGGGCGCCGTCAGCACGATGCCGAGGGTGTTGCCGACGCCGGTGATCAGGCTGGGGCCGGCGGTGGCCATCGCCAGAAAGATCAGGACGGCACCCACCCCGATCCCCGCCAAGCGGTGGGATACGGTCAGCTCGGTGGTGTTGACGGCGTAGATCAATCCCGCCGCCAGCACGGAGATGACGCCCACCCCGCTGAGTAGCCCGGCCGCGAGCAGTCGTAGTCGACGGGGCCCGGAGGCGCGGGCGTCGGCCAGCTCCAGGGCGCTGACGGGCGGAAGACTGCCGGCGCGGCGGGCCGGGTCGAGAGCACTGAGCATCGTGGTGACCACTCCGAAGAGCAGTGGAATGACGACCGCCTCGGCGGGCAGGCTGAACTCCAGGGCGGCCAGTTCGCTGCCGGTGCCGGTCAGGAACTGCGCGAGGGCGGCGATCAGACCGATGGCCGCGATGATGCCGAGTACGGAACCGATCAGGCCGACTGTGGCCGCCTCCATGATGACGGAGAGCATGATCTGCCCGGTGGAGACGCCGATGCTGCGCAACAGGGCGAACTCGCGGGTGCGCTGGCCGACGATCATGGCGAAGGTGTTGGCGATGTTGAACGCGCCGACCAGCAGCGCGATCGCCCCGAAGATGACCAGGATGTAGCGGAGGAACTCCAGCTGCTGGGCGATCTGGCCGCCGGTGCGCTCGGCGATCTGTTCCGGTAGCAACGGCGTCAGTTCCGGGTGGTTGATGCCGATGTGGTTGCGGACCGTCATCGGGTCCACACCCGCCTGGACGGAGATCACCACCTGGGAGGCGTAGTCGTCCACCGTGAACAGCTCGAGGTAGCGTTCCGGGGTGAACATCACCCCCACCCACCCGGGCGGCTCCGAGTCCATCTCGTAGATGCCGGAGACCGCCAGCCGCAACCGGTCCGTGGGGGTCAGCACACCGATCGTGTCGCCCACGGAGATACCGGCGCGTTCGGCGGCGTCGGAGTTGATCATCACCTCGTCGGGGCCCGCCGGACGGCCACCGGTCAGCAGCTGGGGCACGTTGCCGACGGTCTGTTCCGCTGGATAGGCCGCGATCGGGTGCGCCCCGGAGGAACCGGTCTGCAGCGGTAGGTTATTCGGGTCGGTGACCACGATCCCGGACTCTCCGGCCATGCGGGTGCCGGTGGTCATGCCGGGACCGGATCCGACGACGTTGACCGCACGGACCTCCGCCATGCCGCGGATTTCGTCGATGACGGCGAAGGGCACACCCCGTGGGGAGGACTGACTGCCCACCAGACCTACATCAACGCCCTCGACACCGGTGTCCACCAGCGAATTCAGGGACTTCTCCAGGGAGTTGGTGAGCATCAGCGAACCGCTGATGAACGCCGTCGCCAGGAGGACGGACAGGACCGTCAGGGTCATCCGGCCCTTGTTGGCCGAGATGTTGCGCAGGGTGACCCGACGCATGGGGGAGCGCAACAGCGCCGCCGCCGGATGGGCGCGTCGTCGCTGCCGTCTGGGTGACACCGCCCGGTGTCGCCCGGCGCCGGACCTCCTGGGGTCTACGGCCACATGGGACTCCCGTCGCTCGGGGAAAGCGAAAATTACAACTTATCCTGTCGGAATGAACCTGTCATCCGCAATTAGAGGGAGTCGCCGGGTGACGGCTACCGCTGGCGTCGGTCCCCGGTCTGCTGCGCCTTGATCGTCGCCGGGTGCGGCGAGTACACCGAGGCCGGGTCCACACCGGCGCCGCGCAGGGCCATCCGGGCGTCGCGGCGGGAGCGGCAGTGCTCGGCGAGCACCTCATAGGAGGCGTCGCCCATCAGCGCCCGCAGCTCCGTCTCCTGGGTGATCCACACCGGCTCGGTGGCGGTGTGGCAGCCGGAGTCTCCGGTGCAGTACCAGTCGAAGTCCTCGCCGCCACCGCCCCAGCCACGGCGGTCGTACTCGCCGATGGTCGTGCGCAGGATCTCCACCTCGTCGGCGCGGTCCTCGTAGGCCTCGAGGCGCCGGAACGGCACCTGCCAGCAGACCTCGGGCTTGACGACGGTCAGGTCCTTGTTCTCGGCGGCACCCCACTGATGCAGCGCGCAACCGGAGCCGGTGGCCCACCCCGCACGGTTGGCGAAGATGCAGGCACCGCCGACCGTCAGGGTCTTCAGCGCCGGCTCAGGGTTGCCGTCATCATCGTCGAGCTCATCCCACTCGAGCCAGGGTTCCAGGTCGGTGGGGTCCGCCTCCGTGATGTAGCGGTCCACCCCCGGCGGGCGGTTCTGCCAGTATTTCGCGGGCATCTCCGCAACGGCGTCATAAAGTTGATCGCGGTCCTCTTCGTCGGCGAGGAAGGCACCGTGGACGCAGCATCCCACGTCCGGCTGGGCCGCGTCGATGCCGTGGCAGGCGGAGGTTCCGAAGGTGCAGTTCCAGTGGGATTCCAACCACGTCAGGTCGATGCTGAACTGGTGGTGGGCATCTTCCGGGTTGGTGAATTCAAACCATTCGCGGGGAAAATCCGGGGGCACCTCAACCCCGGCACTGATGGATTTGCCGGCGGGAGAGGACGCCGGAAATCCCAGAACTACCTTGTTTGATCGTGGGCGATTCACACTTTGCCACCGTAGACCGTCTAACCTGATGGGTGTGCGACTAGGTGTATTGGACGTGGGCAGCAACACGGTTCATCTCGTGGCGGTGGATGCCCGTACCGGCGGCCACCCGACCCCGATGAGTGACTGGAAAACCACCCTCCGGCTGGTGGAGCTGCTTGACGATGCCGGAAACATCGACGACAAGGGGGTCAGGAAGCTCACCAGTGCGGTGGGGGAAGCCGCTGAGCTCGCCGGGAAACTCGGCTGCTCGGAGATGATGCCCTTCGCCACGTCCGCGGTCCGTTCCGCCACCAACTCGCAGGCAGTGCTCGATTACGTGGCGGGCCAGACCGGCGTGCAGCTGGAGGTGCTGAGCGGGGAAGAAGAGGCCAGACTGACCTTCCTGGCGGTACGCCGCTGGTACGGCTGGTCGGCCGGGCGGATCACCAACCTGGACATCGGTGGCGGCTCCCTGGAAATTTCCACCGGTTCCGATGAGGAGCCGGACCTGGCGTTCTCCCTCGACCTCGGTGCCGGCCGGTTGACCCACGAGTGGTTCGACACCGACCCTCCGGAGCGCAAGAAGGTCAATCTGCTGCGCGACTACATCGATGCCGAGCTGGTATCCGCCGCCCGTCAGATCCGTAACCTGGGGGAGGCCCGCCTGGCGGTGGGCACCTCCAAGACCTTCCGGACGCTGGCACGCCTGACCGGTTCCGCCCCCTCATCCGCCGGACCGCACGTCAAACGTACGCTCACTGCCCCCGGTCTGCGGCAGCTGATAGCGTTTATCTCCAGAATGACCGCGGCCGACCGTGCGGAGCTGGAAGGCATCAGTTCCGACCGTTCCCACCAGATCGTCGCCGGTGCCCTGGTCGCGGAGGCCACCATGCGCACCCTCGGACTGGAAAAACTCGAGATCTGCCCGTGGGCACTGCGCGAGGGTGTCATCCTGCGGCGCATCGACAAGGGTTTGGACTAGGAAGGACGCAGACATGAGCGACGAGAAGCAACTCACTGTAGCCGAGCTGCTCGCCCGTGCCAGCAAGGACTCCGGCGACGAGGAAGAGAAGCGGCCGCGTCGCCGTCGCCGCAGCCTGGAGGATGGCGGCATTTCCGTTGCTGAGCTCACCGGTTCCATCCCCAAGGTCAAGGCGAAACCCGCGGAAGCCCGGCACTCCAGTGTGCCGCTGGACGAGGGGGCAGACGCGGCGGAAGACACCGCTGAGGGCGCACCGACGAAGGGCGCAGCCGCACCGGAGACAGAAGGTGCAGCTGAGGACGCTCCGGGCACGAGCGCACCGGCCGAGGAGGCTCAGGACACCGCCGTCGCGAAGCAGCCGACGAGTGCGGGAGACCGGGACTCTGGGGTGACCGGCAGCGCTGACGGGGCAGGAAAGACCCGAAAGCCCGGGAAACCGCAGACAGGCCGGGCGGAAACGGAAACGAAGAAGCCTGACACCAAACAGTCGGCAGCCAAGCAGCCGACGTCCGGCAAGTCAGGCACCGGCACTGCGGCGGCGGCTCCCGGTGGAGCATCCAAGGAACAGCAGTCTGCACCTGCGCAGCCGACGGCTCCACAGAAACCGGAGAAGTCGGAGAAGCCCGAGGCCGATGCCGCCGGAAAGCAGAAGGTCGCGGAAGCAAAGACGTCAAAGGCCGGTGCCGCTGGAGAACCGAAGACCACAGAGGCTGAGAAGCCGGAGACCGCCGCCGCAGATTCGGCCCAGCCGGGTCCGAGCAAGGAAGACACCGCGGTCATCGGCGCCATTGCGGTCGACGAGCCGGTGCGTCGGCCGGCCGTGGACTCGACTCCCGACGGCATGGCCGGGAACATGGCGGCTGCCGCGGCGGTCCCGGCAGGGGTGGCCACTGGCCCGCACCTGCTCCGTCAGACGGATTCTGCCCTCGACGCCGAAACCACCGGTGAGTTGGCTCAGGTCCCCGGGGAGGTGCCGGCAGAGGCGGGCGCAACGGCGGTGGATGCTGACGTCGAGGCGGAAGAGGACGAGGGCATCTCCATCGGCGCGATGCTCGGGTTGGCCGTGGTCGGCATCATCCTGGGGGTCGTGGTCTTCCTGGTCTTCGATCAGCTCTGGCTCCGGCTGCCGAATATCGTGGTCGGAATAGCCGCCCTCGTGGTCACCGCGCTGATGGTCGTGGGCACCAAGTTCCTGCGCACCGTCAACGATGGCCTGAGCATGACCCTGGCAGGGGCGGTGGGGCTGTTGATGACCTTCGGCCCCGCGTTGATCCTCGCCTTTTAGCGCACCCGTGTCTCCCCGCCGCAGGGGATTCATGGCACTGTGGAAGCCATGACTTCTATTGCAGTAATTGGTGGCGGAAAGATCGGCGAGGCCCTCATCTCCGGGTTGGTGGCCAGCGGCGTGAATGCCGGGGACATCAGGGTGACCAACCGCCGGGAGGAACGTGGTAATGAGCTGCGCGAGAAGTACGGCGTGGTCACGCTCAGCGACAACTCCCAGGCCGTGGATGGTGCGGATGTGGTCTTCCTCTGTGTGAAGCCCAAGGGCATCCTTGCGGTGCTCGGGGAGATTTCCGACTCCCTGGCGGAGAACGACGGTGACACCACCGTGGTGTCCATGGCCGCCGGAATCTCCCTGGGGGCGATGGAGGAGGCCGTTTCCGCCGGCACCCCGGTCATCCGCGTCATGCCGAATACCCCGATGCTGGTGCGCCAGGGCATGTGCGCCATCGCCGGCGGGCGTTTCACCACCGACGAACAGGTGGAGACCACCCGCCAGCTGCTCACCGCGGTGGGCGACGTCCGTGTGGTCGCCGAGTCCGACATGGACGCCGTGACCGCCATGTCGGGCTCCTCGCCCGCCTACATCTACCTCGTCGCCGAGTCGCTCATCGACGCGGGCGTCAATCTCGGGCTCACCCGTGACGCCGCGCAGGAGCTGGCGATCTCGGCCATCCACGGTGCCGGTGCGATGTTGAAGGAGTCCGGCGATGACCCGACGGCCCTGCGGGTGAACGTCTCATCTCCGGCGGGCACCACCGTGGCGGCGCTCCGGGAGCTCGAGGAGTCCGGGATCCGTGGCGCCTTCTTCCGGGCCGCCGAGGCCTGTGCGGCGCGCTCCGCAGAGCTGGGCGCCCCAGCAGACAGCAAGTAGTCCGGATACTTCCGGTTCGACCGTTCGGGCACGGCCCGGTCCCCGCCGGACCACCGACACGGGTTATGCCTCCTGTCCCAGTAACGGACCCGGAAACCTCCACCCGAGTGGGGGCGGATGGGGCTGCTCCTGCCTGGGAAGAGGCGATCACTTTAATGACAAACACATAAATTCGGACACTTAGGTCGCACGTGTCACAGGTTTCACGCTAAGCTTGTTCAAGCACGTGCGTGTCCGATCCTGCGGGAGGGGAAGTCCGCAGCGCCACATGCTGGAGGGTGAGGTATTTATGGCTAATGAAGACAAGGGAACCTTTCTGACGGTCGCGGAGGTCGCGGATATCATGCGGGTTTCCAAGATGACGGTGTACCGACTGGTGCACGCCGGCGATCTGCCGGCGGTACGGGTAGGCCGGTCTTTCCGCGTCCATGAGAAGGCTGTGAATGATTACCTCGACTCGTCCTACTACGAGGCCGGATAGTCGCTGACAGTTCCCCGCAGAACCTGTGGTAACCATGTCGCCCCACGTGTGGGGCGGCCGTCGTTACCACAGGTTCCGCTGTTTTCCGGCCCGGTCTCCCGGGCCCGGGCGGGGAACGTGGCGGGTGTCCGGTACGAGGGCGGCGGGGCTTCTTCCGCTGCGGCGGGATGAGGCCCGCTGAGGGGGTTGTTTGGTGCGGCTTTGGTGGAAAGCTATGATGAAACGCATTCGTGTCGATGCACACCCAGCGTGGCAGTGTCCGGATCCACGTCGCTGACGGGGAGTCGGGCGCGGCAGTGGCGGAAGTGCACTCCGCCACCGGCTCCTGCAGCCGGCTGCTGGGCGATCGACAGGTTTGTACGTACAGATCAATGATGAAACGAGGAAACCTCCATGGGTTCTGTGATCAAGAAGCGCCGCAAGCGTATGTCGAAGAAGAAGCACCGCAAGATGCTGCGTCGCACCCGCGTGCAGCGTCGTAAGCTCGGCAAGTAGGCCGGGTTCCACCGGGGCGCTGCCCCGGTGGACCGCGTTGGGGCTTCGGCTCCGTGGACACCGCATGCCATCGGCCCGGGATTTTCCTGGGTCGGGGACATGCGGTGTTCCGCATTGTCGGGGAGGGGAGACCGCGGGGCGCTGCGGTGGTGTGGTGGTGACGGTGCCGGGACACATACTTCGGCCGACCCGGCAAAGCGGTGTCCGGCTCCGGGGTCAGCGCTTGCGGAACAACCGCCAGCTGGAATAGCTGAAGGCCGCTGTCAGCAGGGTCGGCAGCCCCCATTTCCGGACCGCCTTGCGGATGCTGCGGTAGTCCCGGATCTCCCAGCCTTTCTGCTCGGCGAGCTTGCGTAGCTTCTTGTCCGGGTTGATCGCGATGCCGGTGCCCACCATCGACAGCATCGGTACGTCGTTGATGGAGTCCGAGTACGCGGTGCACTGCGCCAGATCGAGTTTTTCCACGGCGGCCAGGGCGGCCACGGCGTGCATCTTGCCGGGACCGTGAAGAATGTCGCCGACGAGTCGGCCGGTGAACTTCCCGTCAGCGACCTCGGCGACGGTGCCCAGCGCGCCGGTGAAACCGAACCGCTTGGCCAGAATCTGCGCCAGCTGAACCGGGGTGGCGGACACCAGCCAGACCTGCTGCCCGGCGTTGAGGTGCATGTCCGCCAGGTCCCGGGTGCCTGGCCAGGCCTTGTCCTGCATGTGGGAATCCACGATGTCCTCGCAGAGGGCCACCAGCTCATCCACCCGGCGTCCCCTGATGAACTCCAGGGCCTGCTGCCGGCCCTTGGCCACGTCCTCGACATTCTCGGAGCCGGTGAACCGGAACTTCAGCTGTTTCCAGGCGATCGGAAGTACCTCGGAGAGCCGGAAGTACCGGCGGCGGGCCAGTCCCAGAGCGAAGACGATCAGGGAGGAACCCTGGATCAGGGTGTTGTCCACGTCGAAGAAGGCGGCCACCCCGGCGTCTTCGGGAATGTCGGGATCGCGCGGACTGATGCGGAAACCACCGGCGGCCTCGATCGAGCCGGAGACGGACTCCATCCCCGAGGAGAAGGCGTCGATGTCGATGCCGAAGGTCTCCGACACCGCGGCCGCCGCTGCGGCTTCGCCGGCCTCCCGCTGAAATTCGTCCCCGAGCGGCGGCAGGGCCGTGTCCTCCAGAAAACGGCGGAGGTTTCCCCGGGTGGCGCTCCAGCTGGCCAGGAAGTCGTCCGGGGAGTCCGGCAGAGAGTTCGGTTCCTTTGCGGCGCTCACAGGGTAGTCGGGCCTTTCCGGTGGACAGCGTGGGGGAGACCGTGACCGGCAGGGTCCGGTGGCCTCGGTATCGTGTCCATCGTAAGTCTCCCGCCTGTCACGTGCTGACATCTGTGCCGACGGGGTGGAACGGAAAGGTGGTGGCGCCGTGTCACACACGGTGGAACTGATGGTGCGGACCGAATGTGGTTCCTGCCGACGGGTCGCGGCCCAGATCGCGCCGGTGGTCGAACAAGCCGGGGCGAACCTGGTGATCCGGAACGTCGACCATGACACTGAACTGAACGTGGAGTTCGGGGACCGTGTGCCGGTCGTGGTCATCGACGACGAGGAATTCTCCTGCTGGGAGGTCGACAATGAAGAATTGGCTGAGGCTTTATCCTGACTTAGCGCAGGCTTTGTTGTCGTAACACCGCGCAGGGGATTACCGTTGGTTTCATCCAGCCCCACCTGTCGGGGGTATTCTTTCGGTTGATGCGTCCCAGACTCTCGGGAAGGCAGATTTTGTATCAGTCGCGGTTGAAAGCGGTGAACATAGCGTGAGTGTGCTTGTGGTCGGAATGTCACACCGATCAGCACCGGTCGCTCTTCTGGAGCGGCTCAGCATGGATGAGACGGTGCGCGGCGGCACCAGCTCCCGGCTCGTGGAACGGAATTCATTGTCGGAGGCGATGATCATCTCCACCTGTAACCGGATGGAGGTCTATGCGGTGACCAACAGCTTCCACACCGGCGTCCGGGAAGTGGTCGAGGTGCTGCACGAGGCCAGTGGCGTCGACATCGAGACCCTCCGCGGGTACCTCTACGTCCGCTACGCCGACGCTGCCGCAGAACACATGATGGTCGTGGCCTCGGGTCTGGACTCCATGGTGGTCGGCGAGCAGCAGATCATCGGTCAGGTCCGCACGGCCTACCAGGAGGCGCACGGGCAGGGCACCGTCGGCCCCGCGCTGCACCAGCTGGCCCAGGCGGCCCTGCACACCGGTAAACGGGTCCACTCCGAGACGGACATTGATGACGCCGGCGCGTCCATGGTCTCCTTCGCGCTGGACGAGGCGGTGCACAACCTCAGTCCGGAAGACCCGGAAACGCCACTCAAGGGACGGACCGCCCTCGTGCTCGGCGCGGGGGCCATGGCCTCCCTGGCGGCCACCCACCTGGGCCGGCTGGGCGTCGACAAGCTCGTGATCGCCAACCGCACCCGCTCCCGGGCTGAACGTCTGGCGGAACATGCCAGGGAGGCCGGGGTGGCTGCCGAGACCGTCGACTTCGACGCCCGCGCCACCGCCCTGAGAGAGGTGGACATCGCCGTCTCCGCGACCGGTGCCGGTACCTTCACCATCAGCGCCGCCGACGTCCCCGCCGACCGGCACACCGACCTGACGCTGATCGACCTGTCGATGCCGCGCGACATCAACGATGACACCGCTGACCTGCCGGGCGTGCACCTGGTCAACATCGAACGCCTCCACCAGAGCCGCGAACAGCGGATCCGGGAATCCGGTGAGGAGGACGGCCAGACCGACGCCCTGACGATCGTCCACGAGGAGCTGTCGGACTACACCTCCGCCCAGCGCGTCCGGGACGTGGCACCAGCAGTATCGGCGCTGCGCAGGCACGCCGCCACGGTCGTGGCGGCGGAACTGGAGCGGCTGGAAAGCCGTACCCGATCCATGGATGAAGGGGACTTCGAGGAGGTCTCCCGCACCGTGCGGCGGGTCGTCGACAAGCTGCTGCACCAGCCGACTGTGCAGGTCAAGAAGCTGGCGGCGGAATCGGGGGTGGTCTCGTATGAGTCCGCCCTCCAGGAACTCTTCGGCCTGAAGCAGGCCGAGCCGGAACGCTCCGCGGCCGTGGACCTCACGGAGCTACCGGAAGGCGACATCGTCGCGATAGGCTCGCAGGACAACATCACTGACCATCAGGAGAAGGCATGACGTTCAAGATCGGTACCCGGGGCAGCAAGCTGGCCACCACGCAGGCCGGACACATGCGTGACGCACTGATTGAGGCCGGTTTCGGGGCTGAGCTGGAGATCGTCACCACTGCCGGTGACGTGAACATGGCCCCCGTCGAACGCATCGGGGTGGGCGTGTTCACCCAGGCGCTCCGCGAGGCTCTGGTCGAGGGGGTCTGCGATATCGCGGTGCACTCCTTCAAGGACCTGCCGACCGCCCCCGACGAGCGCTTCCGCCTGATCGTGCCCGTGCGCGCGGACTCCCGCGAGGCACTCATCGCCCGTGACGGCCTGACCCTGGAGACCCTGCCGGAGGGGGCGACGGTGGGCACCTCCGCCCCGCGCCGGATCTCCCAGCTCAAGGCCAAGCGGCCCGACCTGGACATCCGTCCGCTACGTGGCAACATCGACACCCGCATGGGCAAGGTCACCGACGGGGAACTCGACGCGGTGGTCCTGGCCTACGCCGGCCTGAGCCGGGTGGGGCAGGGGGACCGCGCCACCCAGGTCTTCGATCCCACCGAGATCATCCCGGCGCCCGCGCAGGGGGCCCTGGCCATCGAGTGCCGGGCGGACGACACCGCGGCCATCGCGGCCATCGAGTCCCTTATCGACCCGACCACCTCCCTGGCCGTCCAGGCCGAGCGCATCGTTCTGCGCACCCTGGAGGCCGGTTGCACCGCGCCGGTGGCCGCCACCTCCCGGATCAACGGAGACGAGATCACCGTGACCGGCGGCGTGTTCGCCCTCGACGGCTCCCGTCAGCTGCTGTCCACCCGCACCGGGCCGACCAACGACGTCCTCGCACTGGGCAAGCAGGTGGCGGAGGAGCTGCTCGCGTCGGGAGCTGCTGATCTGATCGCCGCCGAGTAGGATATATACATGGCCGTTCTGAAGATCACCGACCACCGCGTCACCGTCGAACTCGACTGGTGGGAGAAGCTGGTGGCCAGGCGCTCGCACCTGACCGTGCCGCGGCGCGCGATCGAATCGGTCGAGGTGGTCGAGGACGCCTCCGACGCCGCCGGCGAGGGACGCCGCGTCTCCGCCACCCGAGTGCGCGGTCTCACCTACACCGGTACCGTCTCCGCGGAGGACGGCTCCCGTTCCTCCAGTTTCCTCGTCTGCCACGGCCGTGGTCCCGGCATCGTCCTGCAGCTGCGCAACGTCACGTTGGACCGCATCGTCATCTCCACCCCGGCAGCCCATTCCTACGCCGCCCAGCTGGGTGGAGTGGCAGCCTGAGAACCGTTTTCCGAGGGGCCGGGAACCGCCCGGTTCCGGCCTGGCGAGGGCCGGTCGACCGGCGGCGTTTTTCTTAATCGCGCTTCCTCAATTACTGTGTAAATACCACATAGTTAACGCCCCCTTGGCGGCGGGTCCACTCCAGCCGGTTTCGGCAGGTGATCACCCCGCGAACCTGAGATGGGCGTTACTTCGTGCGCTGAACTTGACCACGATCGACTTCGGCACGCGCCTCCTTCGACTTTTGGGTGGCAGCCGCCTGACCCTAGAAAAGAATCACATGAGCATGGCCCCGCAGGCTTCCACGGCCCAGACCTCCCAGACGGGAAAGATTGTCTTTGTCGGCGCCGGGCCGGGAAACCCAGAGTTGTTGACCGTCCGCGCCCGTGAAGTTCTCTCGAACACCGCGAAAGTTCTCACCGACCCGGATGTGCATGACGGGGTGCGGGAGATCGTCGCGACGTCGTTACCAGTACCGGAAGAGGTTCTGAAGGCCGCTGAAGAGGCTTATGAGGCACTGTGCGCCGAGGTCAAGGCCAATGGTGCCCGCCGTAAGCCGCCCCGTCCCGCCCCGCCGACCGCCGCCGAGATCACTGAGGTGACGGACACGGATCCCGCAGCGATCGTCGACCGGCTCCAGACGCTGGTGGCTGAGGGGGAGGACGTCATCCGTCTGGTCACCGGCAACCCGCTGAGCAAGGATTCCTCCCTCGCCGAGATCTCGGCCGTGGCCGCCGCCGGCCTGGAGTTCCAGGTGGTGCCGGGCATGTCCCTGCCCGCCACCGTGCCGTCCTTCGCCGGCATCGCCCTGGGTTCCACCTACACCGAGACCGACGTCACCGGCGCCGACGTGGACTGGGCCAGCCTGGCCACGGCACCGCAGCCCCTGGTGCTGCAGGCCATGGTCGATGATCTGCCGCGCATCGCCGACGGCCTGCTGGGTCAGGGTATGCCGGCCGACACCCCGGCTTCGGTGACGGTGCACGGGACGACCCGCCTGCAGCGCACCCACGACACCAGCCTGGGGATGCTCGGCAAACTCGACGCCGAGCTGGAGGGCCGGCTCGTCGTCACGCTGGGGAAGGGGGTCGATGACCGCTCGAAGTACTCCTGGTGGGAGAACCGTCCCCTCTACGGGTGGCGGGTGCTCGTCCCGCGCTCGAAGCCGCAGGCGGCCGCGATGAGCGCCCGGCTGGCCAGCCACGGTGCCATCCCGCAGGAGGTCCCCACCATCTCTCTGGAACCCCCGCGTAATCCCGCCCAGATGGAGCGTGCCATCAAGGGCATCGTCGAGGGCCGTTTCCAGTGGGTCGTGTTTACCTCGGTCAACGCGGTCGACGCCGTCTGGGAACGCCTCATCGAGATCGGCCTGGACGCCCGTGCCTTCGCCGGTGTGCACCTGGCGGCCGTGGGGCAGAAGACCGCGGACGCCATCACCGCCCTGGGGTTGACCCCGGAACTGCAGCCGGAGCGCACCAAGCAGAACGCCGCCGGCCTGGTCGAGGTGTTCCCCGAGTACGTCGAGGGCCTGGACCCGGTCGGCCGGGTGCTGCTGCCGCGCGCGGACATCGCCACCGATGTGCTGGTTGACGGACTGCATGAGCTGGGCTGGGAGGTCGACGATGTTGTGGCCTACCGCACGGTGCGGGCCGCCCCGCCGAGCGCCGACATCCGCGACATGATCAAGTCCGGTGGCTTCGACGCGGTGTGCTTCACGTCCTCCTCGACGGTCAAGAACCTGGTCGGCATCGCCGGCAAGCCGCACCAGCGCACCATCATCGCGTGCATCGGGCCGATGACCGCGGCCACGGCTGAGGAACTCGGTCTGCGGGTGGACGTCATGCCCGAGGTCGCGGAGGTTCCGGACCTGGTGGATGCTCTGGCCGAACACGTGGCCGGCCTGCGTGCCAGCGGCCAGCTGCCCCCGCCGCGCAAGAAGCGCCGCACCCGCAAGAAGAACACCGGGTAGGGCGCACCGCAGCTGGGCCGTCCCGCCCGGCGCCAGGTGCGTGGGGTTCCCCCGGGACCGCAGCCCCCGTGATCAGCCACTGATCACGGGGGCTGCCAGCGTGCGGACGGATCCAGGCCTGCTCCCGGGCAGATGATCACGGGAAATACGGCCGTGAGGAAGGATCCGGTGCTCCGTCCCCAGGCACCACCGGCCGGGCCGGGACACCGGCCGGGGTCGCCCGCCCGCCCGACGAAACCGTCGTGGGTTGCGCCCTGGCCTAAGATGAAGACACATCAGGCCCGGGCACCGCACCAGAGGGTGGCCACGGGCGACAGTGCACCACCAGGAAGGACGATTCTCCGCCGTGTCCCATCCGAATTTCCCCGATTCCCAGCTGCCCATCCCCGCCCCGGACCGCCGGCCGCGGCGCCTGCGCCAGAACGCGGCCATCCGTGAGCTGGTCTCGGAGACCTCACTGCGTCCCGCCGACCTGATCCTGCCCATGTTCATCGGCGCGGGTCTGACGGAACCCCGCGAGATCACCTCCATGCCCGGGGTCCACCAGCACACCACCGACTCCCTGCTGCGCGCGGCCCACGAGGCGCTGGACGCCGGGGTCCGCTGCATCGACGTCTTCGGGGTGCCCCGTGACGAGGACAAGGACGCCACCGGTTCCGAGTCCTGGAATCCCGACGGGGTGCTCAACAGTGCCCTGGCGGCCCTGCGCCGGGAGTTCGGCGATGACCTGCTCATCATGGCCGACACCTGCCTCGACGAGTTCACCGACCACGGCCACTGTGGCGTGGTGGGTACGGACCGCTACGGCAACGCCGTGGTGGACAATGACGCCACGCTGCCGCTGTACCAGCAGATGGCGGTCGCCCAGGCGCGGGCGGGCGCCCACCTGGTTAGTCCCTCGGGCATGATGGACGGCCAGATCCTGGCCATCCGCGATGCGCTGGACGCCGAGGGCTTCCAGGACGTGTCGATCATGGCCTACTCCGCGAAGTACGCCTCCGCCTTCTTCGGCCCCTTCCGGGAGGCGGTGGGTTCCTCGCTGCAGGGCGACCGTCGCACCTACCAGCAGGATCCCGCCAATATCCGCGAATCCCTGCTGGAGGCGCAGCTGGACATCGAGGAGGGTGCGGACTTCGTGATGGTCAAGCCAGCGATGCCCTACCTGGACGTGCTCGCCGCCGTCGCCGAGTTCTCCCCGGTACCGGTCGCCGCGTACCAGGTCTCCGGAGAGTACGCGATGCTCCAGGCCGCTGCCAGCAACGGCTGGCTGGACCTGAAGGCAGTGATGATGGAGTCGCTGCTGGGCATCAAACGTGCGGGAGCCGACCAGATCCTGACCTACTTCGCCACCGACGCCGCCAAACTGCTGCGCAACTAGACTCGACGGCACCCCCAGACCATCATCGACCCGGCCGAGGACCTGAAGACACCTTTCGTGAGTACTCCCACCCCACCCCCCGAGAATCCGCCCGCCACCGGCGGCAACCCGACGTCGCCCTCCCACATCACCGCCCCCGCACCGGAATCCGGCACCGCCGGCCCCGGTGGTGCCGGGAGGAAGAACAACTGGTTCAAGGGCCTGCCGGACACCGTCCGGCTGTTCTGCCAGCTCTGGCTGGCCATTCTCCTGTTGGAGATCGTCCACCAGGTGCTCAACGTGGTCATGTCTCTGCTGGATCCCTCGGCCCTGCAGGCCACGGCCCGGGAGAGCCTGAGTCCGGAGCAGCTCGAACAGGTGCCGGGGTCGGTCGTCGACGGCGTGGCCGTCGCCAGCGTGGTGCTGATGGGGCTGTTCGCCCTGGTGATCATGGGTGTGCTGGCGTGGATGATGGTCCTGGTCCGGAACCGGTCGAAGCACGCGGCCACCGCCCGCCGGCTGCTCCTGGTCTTCGGGTTCTACTTCGCGTTCCGGATCCTCATCATCTTCATGATGTCGCCCGGTACGTCCGATGTGCCAGTGGCCTTCTACGCCGTGGACGGCAGCCTGCAGATCATCGTCGGCGTGGCAGCGGTTCTCTCCCTGATCCTCAGCTTCCGGCCGGACACCCTGAAATGGACCAGGGAGGTCGGCGGCGACGGCCCCGGCGACGCGAAGGGGTCCGGTCGTCCGCCGCGGTCCACCCGCCCGGACAACCAGGAGAAGTAGTCCCGTGCCCAGCATGTTCCCGAGCTCCACCCCCCACCCCGATGACATCAACCGGCGGTATCGGCCGAGTCAACGGGATCTGACGGGTGTTCCCCGCTCCATCACCTGGGGACGTGGTCTCCTGGTGGCCACGGCCATTCTCATGGTGTTCAGCGGACTGCTTCTGGTCACTGCCACACCACCCGAGCACCTGGAGGTGGATCCGGAGGCGGTGCGGACGGTGCGCCGCAACCTGGTGTTCGTGGGGGTGGTCGACCTGGTCGCCGGGATCATGGTCGCCCTGCTGTCTCCGCAACTGCGCCGGGGCAGCCGGATTTCCCGGCGTTGGCTGCTCGGCGTGATCGTGCTGGCCGCGCTGGTGAACCTGCTGTCCTTCGTGGTTCTGCGGGAGCCGTTGTCCCTGGCGCTGATCACCGCGCTGCTGATGGTCAGCGGCGTGGTCATGTTCCAACCCTCAGCCACCGCTTATGTCAACCGGATGAACGAATAGGCAGACCCGCGACCGGGAGATCGTCATGACTCTGGAACCTGATGTTCCCGCCACTGAGCGGGATGAGCTGGGAACCGCACTCGAGCAGGCACGCACCGCCGCCCGGGTCGCTGGACTGGATGCCGCCCTGGGCAGTGGCCGGGACGACGAGGCGGATCCCGTTGACCTGCCGAAGGTCTCCTTCGTGTTCGAGCTGTCCGGAATGGACAACGCCCCGCAGGTGGCGGACCTCGAGGCCGCGGTGGCCGCCCTGCCCGGGGTCATGGTCCGCATCGTCTACCAGCCCGGGGTCGCCTGGGTCACCGCGCCGGAGGGCACGGATCCGCGCACCCTGGAGGAGGTCTTCCGCAATTTCGGGATCACCGCCCACCTGTCCGACGCCTCGCTGCGGCGCCGGATGGCAGCCCAGCTCACGGCGTCGGGAAGCCGCGTGGCGGGACCGGGACGCCGGGACCACCGCCGGCGCCGGGCGGAACGCCGGGACCTGGAGCACGCCCGGCAGGCCGGTCGTCTCAGTGCCCCTCCGATGGGACGCGGACCGGCGCAGGAGACCACGGACGTGCTGTTCACCGCCGGTGATCTGCTGACCCGGTCCCGCCTGGTGGTGAGCCTGCTGTTCTCACTGCCGGTCCTGCTGCTGACCTATGTCGAGCCCTGGCAGTTCGATCGCTGGCAGTGGGTGGCGCTGGCGCTGGCGCTGCCCGTGGTGTCCTGGGGAGCGTGGCCTTTCCACCGGGCGCTGATCGGTGGGGTGCGCCGCGGCCTGTCCGCGTTGGACGGCGCCAGTTCCCTGGCGATCCTGCTGGCCGCGTTGTGGTCCGTGGCGATGCTCGTGTTCACCGACGCCGGGCATCTCGGCTGGCACTCCCGCCCCCAGTGGTTCGCCTTCCGGCACGAACCGCTGTCGGAGGGCGAACTCTTCCTCGACGTGGCCTGTGGCATCACCGTGCTGCTGCTGGTCGGCCGGGCGCTGACCCGCCGCGCCCGGACGGGCCTGCTGGAACAGCTGGCCGAGCACCTGCCGGACCCGACCACGGTCTACCAGGTGGTGGAACGGCACCGTGGCAAGGGCAGCAGCCGGCGGGAACCCGAACCATTGCCGCTGTCGGAGGTCAACGTCGGCGACGACATCCTGGTCACCGCCGGCCAGGTGGTGCCCGTGGACGGCACCGTTGTCGGCGGCTCCGCCCTGGTGGGCCCCGGACCGGTGCGCGCCTCCAGTCGGGCGGAGGAGGTCAAGGTCAACTCCCAGGTCCTGGCGTCGACCACCGTCCTGTCCGGGAAGCTGAAGATCCGGGTGGCCCGGACCGGGCACCGCACCCGCGTGGCGTTGGTGCGGCGGTGGGTGGAACGGGCGCTGCGGCGGCAGAACCACTCGGCCTGGCTGTCCACCCGTACCGCCTCCCTGCTGATTCCCGGGGCCTTCATCATTGCGGCGCTGGACTTCGGTTTCTGGTGGTTGATCAGCAGCAACCTCAACGCCGCCTTCGCCACCTCCCTGGCGGTGCTCGCGGGTGTCGCCCCGGTGGCTCTGGCCCTGTCCACCGCGCTGGCGATCCGCCACGGTCTGGAGGCGGTGGCCCGTCACGGGGTGCTGGTGCGTGGCGAGACCACGGTTCGGACCCTGTCACAGGTGGACACGGTGATCTTCAACCGGGTGGGCACGTTGGCGGAACGGAACATGCGGGTCTCCTCGGTGACCGCGGAGCGCGGGGAACACCCGGAACTGGTGCTGCGGGTGGCCGGAGCCCTGGCCCTGGAATCCGAGCACCCGGTCTCCCAGGCACTGGTGCGGGCCGCGCGGGAAGCCCGGGACGCCGGAGCCGGCGGGGACGAGATCCCGCACTGGATCGAGGTCCACCACGCCGACATCACCCCCGACGGCCACTTCACCGGCATGGTCACCATCCCGGTGCCGGATTCCGCCGGCCGGCCGGGAGAACGCCAGGTGGAGGCGGTGCTGTGGCGGCCGCGCACCATGGCCGCCCTCCAGGGCAGACTCGCGACCGCCGCGGTGGCCGGCGGCACCCCCCTGGTCGTGCGGTGGAACGGCCGGGACCGGGGCGTCATCACGCTGCATGACTCGGTGAAGGCGGACGCGGAGGAAGCGATCGATGAGCTGGAGGCCATGGGGGTGACCACCACCATGCTCAGCCGGGACGCCTACCCGGTGGCCCGGCGCTTCGCGGACCGCATCGGCATCACCAATGTGCTCGCCGGTATCGCGCCGGGGCGCAAGCCCCAGACCGTCCGGGCGGTGCACACCCGCGGGGCCACCGTGGCCATGGTCGGTGACGGCTCCGTGGTCGAGTGCCTGCGGGTCGCGGACGTCGGTATCCTCGCCGGCACCTCGGAGACCCTGGAACGCCTGGGGCGGGACGATGACGCCGCCGTGGACGTGGTGCTGGTCCGTGACGATGTCTCCGCCGTTCCCCACCTGGTGCGGTTGAGCCGGCGGATCATCGCCATCGTGGACCACAATATTGTCCTGGCCTGGCTGTACAACGCCCTGGTCATCCTCGCCGCGGTCAGCGGCGTGCTCCACCCGATGGCCGCGACCGTGCTGATGCTGGGGGCCTCCCTGCTGATCGAGGCGCGGTCGAACCTGGCCCGCCGGTTCTGAGCGGGCCGTCCGCACCCGCGGGCGTGGGGTCCGGCCGGGTCGGCATGGAGATGGTTACCCTTGGCGCGGCCAATCAGGCACTATGGAGAACATGACCGCTTCGATTCCGGCCGCTCGCCGGACGCTTCATGACGCCCCCATCCTCGACGCCGCTGCCGGACGCGCGCCGACGCGCACCCCGGTGTGGTTCATGCGGCAGGCAGGCCGTTCCCTGCCGGAGTACCGCGAGGCCCGAAAGGGAATCTCCATGCTGGACTCCTGCTTCATGCCGGAACTGCTCGCCGAGATCACCCTGCAACCGGTGCGCCGCCACGACGTGGACGCCGCCATCCTCTTCTCCGACATCGTGGTCCCGCTGCGGGCCGCCGGGGTCGGCGTGGAGATCGTCCCGGGCAAGGGCCCGGTGATGGACAAACCGATCCGCTCCGAGGCTGATATCGCGAACCTGCCGGTGCTGGACGAGGACGTTCCGGAGGTGTCGGAGGGGATCTCCCGCATCCTGGCCGAACTCACTGATTCCCAGGCACTGATCGGCTTCGCCGGGGCCCCGTTCACCCTGGCCAGCTACCTGGTGGAGGGAGGCCCCAGCAAGAACCACGAGATCACCAAGGCACTGATGCACTCGGAGCCGCAGCTGTGGCACCACCTGATGCAGCGCCTGATGCCGACGATCATCAACTTCCTCAAGGTCCAGATCGAGGCCGGCATCGACGCGATGCAGCTCTTCGACTCCTGGGCCGGTTTCCTCAACGAGCGCGACTACCGCGAGTTCGTGCTGCCCTATTCCACCGAGATCCTGACCGAGGTGGGCCGCTACCAGCTTCCGCGCATCCACTTCGGCGTGGCCACCGGTGAGCTGCTGGGAGCCATGTCCACCGCCGGCTCGGAAGTCATGGGCGTGGACTGGCGCCTGCCGTTGGATCGCGCCGCCGAACGCATCCACGCCGAATCCGGCCCCAAGGTACTGCAGGGCAACCTGGACCCGGCCCTGCTGTTCGCCGGCCGTTCCGTGGTCACCGAGGAGGTCGCCCGCATCAAGGCGGAGGCGCAGGCCGCGATCGACGCCGGCCACGCCACCGGCCACATCTTCAACCTGGGCCACGGCGTCCTGCCGAACACCCCGGCGGAGGCGATCACCGAAACGGTCGCCATCATCCACGAGAACTAACCGATTCACCTGCAAGGAGCATTCCCCATCATGCGCTACGCCATCATCGGCGCCGGGCTGGCCGGTCTGACCGCCGCCCACGAGATCAGCACCCTGGACCCGGCCGCGACGATCGACGTCTTCGAGGCCGGCGAGCGCATCGGCGGCAAATTGTTCACCGTCCCCTTCGACTCCGGCCCGGTGGACCTGGGCGCCGAGGCCTTCCTGGCCCGCCGTGCCGACGCGGTCGAGTTCTTCCGGGGGCTCGGACTCGGCGAAGCCATCGTCCACCCCTCCGGGTTGAGCTCCACCGTCTATTCCGGGGGTCGGCTCAACGCCCTGCCCAAGGGCGGCGTGATGGGTATTCCGGCCAGTTCCGCCCCGGTCCGGGAACTGGTCTCGGCGGACACGGCCGCCCGGATCGACGCGGAGGGGGAGGCTCCGGGCATCGACTGGTCGGTCGGGGACGACACCAACGTCGGCGCACTGGTTCGCCGGCGTTACGGGGATGAGGTGGTGGACCGGGTGGTTTCCGCCCTGCTGGGTGGGGTGTACTCCTGCACCGCCGACGACCTCGGTGTCCGCGCCACCATCCCCAAGCTGGCGGAGGCCTTCGATGAACTGGCGGCGGCGGGGGAGAAGGTCACTCTCTCCGCTGCCGTGTCCCGGGTGCAGGCCGGCGCGGTCAAGCAGGACGGCCCGGTATTCGGGGCGTTTCGCGGCGGTTACGCCGAGCTCTATGAGACGCTCGCGGAGAAGTCCGGGGCAGCGATCTACCTGGACGCCTTCATCTCCGGTGCCACCCATGACAAACAGGGGAAGTTCGTCCTCAAGGGCGGCGGGGACGGCGCCTATGACCGGCTGCTGCTGGCCACCCCCGCCCCGACGACGGCGGTGCTGCTTAAGCAGCTGGCACCGGCGGCGGCGCAGGAACTCAAGCGGATCAAGCTGGCCAGTTCCGTGGTGGTCGGCATGAAGTTCGATTCCGCGACGGGGCTGCCCGACAATTCCGGTGTCCTCGTCGCCGCCGATGAGCCCGGCATGCACGCCAAGGCCTTCACCTTCTCCTCGAAGAAGTGGCCGCACCTGGCGGAGCGCGGCGGCGCCCTGGTGCGGGCCAGCTTCGGCCGTTTCGGCGACGAGACCCTGGTGCGCGCCGATGAGGATGACCTGGTGGACCACGCCCTGGATGACCTGGCAGCGGCAACCGGTTTCGACGGCCGTGCCGCCGGCCTGTCGGAGATCTACACCCAGCGCTGGTTCGGCGGCCTGCCCCGTTATGACGAGACCCACCTGGCCACCGTCGCCGAGGTGCGCGAGGCACTCGCCGACGCCCCGGCGGTCGAGGCCACCGGGGCCTGGGCGGGCGGCGTCGGCGTACCGGCCGTGGTCGCCGACGCCCGCGCGGCAGCCGCCCGACTGGTCGGCTGAGACCAGCTGTTTCGCCCGCTGCACGGGGGGCCGGGGGCGCGCCCACGACACGGTGACCTACACCATACGGTTGACCCCGGTTGCCCCCGTACAATGGTCTCCATGACTGCAGCTGATCTGACCTCCGCGAACACCAGCCGTTCCGCGGAGTGGTTTTCCCGTGCCCGTGAACTGACCCCCGGCGGAGTGAACTCCCCGGTCCGCGCCTTCGGCTCCGTCGGTGGCCAGGCCCGCTTCATCTCCTCCGCCCACGGTTCCACCCTCGTCGACGTCGACGGCAACGAATACGTGGACCTCGTCTGTTCCTGGGGACCGATGATCAGCGGCAATGCCCGCCCCGAGATCGTCGAGGCCGTGCAGCGGGCCGCCAGCCAGGGGTTGTCCTTCGGCACCCCGACCACCGGTGAGGTGGAACTGGCCGAGGAGATCATCGGACGCACCTCCGTGGAGCAGGTCCGGCTGGTCAACTCCGGCACCGAGGCCACCATGTCCGCGGTGCGCCTGGCCCGCGGTTTCACCGGCCGCGCCAAGATCCTGAAGTTCGAGGGCTGCTACCACGGCCACGTGGATTCCCTGCTGGCGTCCGCCGGCTCGGGTGTGGCCACCTTCGCCCTGCCGGACTCACCAGGGGTGACGGGGGCGTCGGCCGCCGACACCATCGTGGTGCCCTACAACGACCTCGACGCTGTCCGCGCCGCCTTCGCCGAACACCCCGGTGAGATCGCCGCCGTGATCGCGGAGGCCGCGGCCGGCAACATGGGCACCGTCGCCCCGCAGGAGGGCTTCAACGCCGCGCTGAAGGAGATCGCCCACGACGACGGCGCCCTGCTGATCCTGGACGAGGTGATGACCGGGTTCCGCACCTCCTACCGCGGCTGGTACGGGGTGGACCGGGTCGCCGGTGACCTGACCACCTTCGGCAAGGTCATCTCCGGTGGTCTACCGGCCGCGGCCTTCGGCGGCCGGGCCGACATCATGGCCCGCCTCGCGCCGGAGGGGCCGGTCTACCAGGCCGGTACCCTGTCCGGTAACCCGGTGGCCGTGGCCGCCGGCCTGGCCTCGCTGCAGCTGGTGGATGAGTACGCCTATGACGTGATCAACGCCAACGCCGACCGTCTCTCCGGCCTGATTTCCGCCGCCCTGGACAAGGAGGGCGTGACCCACCACATGCAGCGGGCCTCCAACATGCTCTCCATCCGTTTTGCAGAGGGGGAGGGGCACAACTTCGCCGACATGAAGGCCGCGGACACCTTCCGGTTCCCGCCGTTCTTCCACGCGCTGCTCGATCACGGTGTGTTCGCCCCGCCGAGCGTGTTCGAGACCTGGTTTGTCTCCAGCGTCCTGAGCGACGATGATTTTGAGAAGATCGAGCAGGCGTTGGCCCCGGCAGCCAAGGCCGCGGCAGCAGCCACCGCCCCCACCATGCAGGCCTAGCCCGCCGCAGCAGGAAACGGAAATCCAGAACTGATGAGCACCACGATCGTGCACCTCATGCGACACGGCGAGGTCCACAACCCCACGAGGATCCTCTACGGGACGATCCCCGGCTATCACCTGTCCTCCCGGGGGCGCAGCCAGGCGGCACGCACCGCGAAGGCCTTCACCGGCCACGACGTCACCTACCTGGCCGCCTCCCCGCTGGAGCGGGCACAGGAGACGGCGGAGCCGGTCGCCGAGGTCACCGGATGCGACGTCGATACGCTGCCGGGCCTGCTGGAGGCGGGCAACCGCTTCGAGGGGCTGCGGACCAAGGGCTGGCGCTCCCAGCTGTGGAACCCGGTCCGCTGGCCGTTGATGGTCAACCCCTCGCTGCCGAGCTGGGGCGAGCATTACGAGGTCATCGCCGCCCGCATGATGGACACCATCGAGCAGGTGCGGCTGCGTGCCGAGGGACACGAGGCCATCCTGGTCACCCACCAGCTGCCGATCGTGTGCATCCAGCGCAGCGTGCGCGGCCAGTCCCTGTCCCACAACCCCGCCGCCCGCCAGTGCGATCTGGCGTCGGTGTCCTCGCTGATCTTCCGGGACAGCGAGATCACCGAACTCATCTACACCGAACCCGCCCAGGAGATCTGATCCACCCGTGAGGAAGTTTTCGCCCGCGCTGACCGCGGCCGCCGTCCTGGTGTCCGCGCTGGCACTCGGCGCCTGCAGTATCGATGACACGGCCACCCAGAACGCCGTCGCCTCGGGAGGCACCTTCGAATTCCACTCGCCCGGTGGCGAGACCGAGATCTTCTACGATGAGGCCGAGCGCAAGCCGCTGCCCAGCTTCTCCGGGGAGTCCCTGATGGAGGAGGGCGAGGAGATCAGTCTCGATGACTTCGCCGGCGAGGTCGTCGTCCTCAACGCGTGGGGCCAGTGGTGCGCCCCCTGCAGGGCCGAGGTCGACGACCTCCAGGCCACGCAGGAGGAACTGGCGCCGACCGGCGGCACCGTACTGGGCATCAACGTCCGGGACTACAACCAGACGGTCGCGCAGGACTTCGTGAAGGACAACGGAGTGACCTACCCGTCCCTCTACGACCCGCCCTTCCGCACCGCCGTCGCGCTGGGCGGCGTGCCCACCTCCGTGGTCCCGACGACGATCATCCTGGACAAACAGCACCGGCCGGCCGCCGTCTTCCTCCGGGAGGTCACCGCCGAGGACATTCTCGACGTGGCCCTGCCGTTGACGGAGGAGGCATGACCGTCGACGTGATGGCGGTGGGCCAGCAGTTCGCCGACGCCGCCGCCTCCGGGCCGCTGCTGCTGGGCATTCTCGCCGCCGCGGCTGCCGGCCTGATCTCCTTTGCCAGCCCGTGCGTGATCCCCCTGGTGCCCGGCTACATGAGCTACCTGACGGGCATCGTCGGCGGGGAGATGGACTACGAGGGCAAATACGGTCCGCAGGTGGCCAGGAAACGCAACGGGGCCGTCGCAACGGCGGCCCTGCTGTTCATTCTCGGCTTCACCGTGGTGTTCCTGTTGGCCACCGTCACCGTGTTCGGTGCGATCAGCATGCTGACCCTCAACGCCGGGACGCTCATGCGCATCGGCGGGGTGATCACCATCCTCATGGGTCTGGTGTTCCTCGGCTGGGTCCCCGGCCTGCAGCGTGACACCCGGCTGCAGCCGCGCCGCTGGACCACCTGGCTGGGGGCACCGTTGCTGGGTGGGGTCTTCGCCCTGGGATGGACCCCCTGCCTGGGCCCGACGCTGGCGGCGATCATCTCGGTCTCCGCCGGTACCGAGGGGATGACCGCCGTGCGCGGCATCATCCTGATCATCGGTTACTGCCTGGGTCTGGGACTGCCCTTCATCCTGCTGGCCCTGGGCTCGACCAGGGCCATGAAGGGCGTGGCCTGGCTGCGCAACCACTCGCGCACCCTCCAGAAGATCGGCGGCTGGTTGATGATCGCCGTCGGCCTGCTGCTGGTGTCCGGGGCGTGGGCCTACTTCATCAATTGGGTCCGGCAGTGGACGGTGGAGTACGGTGCGACACTGATCTAGCGCCGTTACAGACATCCCGTGGACCGGCTCGCAGGCGGTGCACGGGCGACAGATCGACACAACCCCGGGCGGCTGTGGGATGCCACCGCGGCCGGACTGGGAAACATGGGCAAGGAGTAGGGCCGACACACGATGCGGACCGTCATTTCATACCTCAGGAAAGCCTGGAACTGGCTGACCAGCATGCGCACCGCGCTGGCCCTGCTGTTCCTGCTCGCACTCGCCGCGATCCCCGGCGCGCTGCTGCCGCAGCGCAACCTCAACGAGTCCAACGTCATCGAGTACATCGAGAACAACGGCCGCATCGCCGAGTTCTACGACAAGCTCCAGCTCTTCGACGTCTTCAGCTCACCCTGGTTCGTCGCGATCTTCGTGCTGCTGATGTTCTCCCTGATCGGCTGCATCCTGCCGCGGACCTGGGACCACTATAAGGCGATGAAGACCCCGCCGGTCCGGGCCCCGAAGGTGCTCTCGCGCCTGCCGCACCACGGCGAGGGACGGCTGGACAAGCCGATGTCGAAGGTCGAGGAGGACGTCCGCCGCCTGCTGAAGAAGGGGTGGCACGTCTCCGAGACGGAACCGGAGAACGACCGCGCCGGGGCGAAGTCGTTCGCCGCGGAGAAGGGCTACGCCCGCGAGTTCTTCAACCTGGTCTTCCACATCTCCCTGGTGGGCATGCTGGTCACCGTCGCCCTCGGCCGGATGATCTACTACGAGGGCATGGTCATCGTGGTCACCGGCACCGAGGAGGACCGCAGCTCCGAGTTCTGCAACACCTCCACCTCCAACTTCGACTCCTTCCGTGCCGGACCGGTCTTCGACGGCACCGGGCTGACGCCGTTCTGTTTCACGGCGCATGATTTCTCCGCGGATTACCTGCCCTCCGGCCAGGCGGAGATGTTCACCTCGAACATCTCCTATGCCGAGGGGGATGACATCCTCACTGATCCGGAGACCTGGGAGGACTTCGAGCTGCGGGTCAATAACCCGCTGCGCATCGGTGGCGACCGCGTGTATCTGCAGGGCCACGGCTATGCCCCGCAGTTCACCGTCGAGTGGCCCAACGGTGAGACCCGTACCCAGACCCTGCAGTTCCGCCCGGATGATCTGACCTACTTCCTGTCCTCGGGTGCCATGCGTTTTGACCCGCCGGCCGGTATGTACCCGGACCTGTATGAACGCCGCCAGAACCAGCTGGCCATCCAGGGGCTGTTCGCTCCCACTGCCGAGTGGTCCGGTGAGAACGGGGAACTGCTGCAGTCCTCCTATCCGGCGATGCGGGATCCGGCCGTGGCCATCGACATCTACCGCGGGGACAACGGTCTGGACTCCGGCCGCGCGCAGAACATCTTCAGCCTGGATTCCGCCATGATCCACAGTGGGCAGCTCCAGAAGATCGAACGGGTGAACCTGCTGGAGGGGGAGTCCGTGACCCTGGACGATGGCACGGTGCTGACCTTCGACGGCGCACACGAGTTCGCCAATTACCAGATCTCGCGGGACCCGACCCAGATCTGGGTGCTCGGCTTCTCGCTCCTGATGCTGACGGGTCTGGTCGGCTCGCTGGTCATCAAGCGGCGACGCATCTGGGTCCGCCTGCGTCCGGCGGGGGACGGTGCCACGGACGTGGAGACTGCCGGTCTGGCACGCACGGACCGGGCCGGCTGGGGTGAGGAGTATGACCGCTTCCACCGTGAGCTGCTCGGCCTGCCGGATCCGGATGAGATGGACGGGTGCTGTTGCAAAGTTGGGGCAATAGGAAGAGCGACGTGAAATAATCACAGCCATGGGTATCTTCTCCGGCCGTCATTTCCCCCGTGACATCATTCTGTGGGCAGTGCGGTGGTACTGCCGCTACGGGGTGAGCTACCGCGATCTGGAGGAAATGATGACCGAGCGGGGCGTGCCGGTCGATCACACCACGATCTACCGCTGGGTCCAGAAATACGCCCCTGAGCTGGACAAGCAAACATGGTGGTACCGGCAGGTACCTGACTGGCAGGCCAGTTCCTGGCGGGTGGATGAGACCTATATCCGGGTCGGCGGCAGGTGGTGCTACCTCTATCGGGCGATCACCGCCGGTGGCCAGACCCTGGACTTTTACCTCTCTCCGAAGCGGAACGTGGCCGCAGCGAAGCGTTTCCTGGCCAAGGCCCTCAGATCCAATGCGTCAGCCGGGTATCCCAGAGTGATCAACACCGATAAAGCACCCTCCCTAGCCAGGGCAATCGCCGAGTTGAAGTCAGAGGGAATCTGCCCGCCAACAGTGGAACACCGGCAGGCGAAATACCTCAACAACATCCTGGAAGGCGACCATGGTCGGCTGAAGCGGATCCTCGGGCCGAAAGGCGCGTTTAAGAACCGGACATCTGCATATCGGACGTTGAAAGGGATGGAGGCGATGCACTCATTGCGGAAAGGGCAAGGCACGATGTTTGCCTACGGGCAACCGAACCCGGACGCGGTGATCGTCAACCGGGTCTTCGAGACGTCCTGAGAACGCCCACACGCAGCGGCCATCAGGGAATGAGAAACTGAGTCTTCGCTGCTCTCCGCCCAACTTTGCAACAGCACCGATGGACGGGGACGAGGCCGAGGAGGCGGTGAGCCGGGCCGGCGCGAGCGACTGACCCCCTGGCCTTCCCCGGGGCGGGCCTCCCGCCCTGCTCGCTGCCCACTGAACGATAGTTGGCGCACCACCTCCATCGAAAGATGGAGGTTTCAGGTTTCCTGCATTGAGTTTCCCACCCGAACGCGGGTAGAGTTTCTGGGTGGTGCCCGTCTGGGCAACACATTTTTCACACACTGGATGAGGGTGTCCACCTGTTATGCCTGTCAATCAGACTCTCGCGTCATTTTCTGACACCGCCTTCGTGACGGCGTTCTTCATTTACCTGCTGGCGCTGATCGTCTCGCTGTTCCACTACATCAAGGTCTCGGGTGTCATCGATGCCCGGCGCGAGCGGGAGCGGCTCGTCGAGGAGGAGTCGGGCCAGGAGCTCGTCTCCGTCGGCGCGGGTTCCGGTGCGGATGTGGCCACCGCAGGTGGTGACACCGCCACTGGCGGGGGCGTGCGCTCGGATGCCGCCGCCGCGCTCCCGGACGCAGACTCGCTGCACGAGCGGGAGCGGCGGGCCGACCGGATCGGCGGCATGGCCCAGTCGCTGGTCTGGTTGGGCATCATCATCCACGTGGCCACCATCGTGCTCCGTGGTCTGTCTGCGGGCCGATTCCCCTTCGGCAACCTCTACGAGTACATCCTGGTGGTCACTGGCTTCGCGATGATCGCCGCCGCCATCGTGTTCCAGCGCCGCGAGTGGCGTGTCATGTGGCCCTGGGTGCTCACCCCGATGCTGGCGCTGCTGTTCTACGGAGGCACGGAACTCTACGCCGAGGCTGCCCCGGTCGTGCCGGCGCTGCAGTCCTACTGGTTCCCGATCCACGTCTCCACCGTCTCCATCGGTGGTGCGATCGGCATCGTCTCGGGTATCGCCTCACTGCTGTACCTGCTGCGTATGTGGCAGCCCAAGGGTCGGGAACGTGGCTTCTTCGGGGCGGTGGTCAGGCCGCTGCCCTCCGCCAAGGTCCTGGACGGGGTGGCCTACAAGACCGCCATCGTCACCCTGCCGATCTTCGGCCTGGGGGTGGTGCTCGGTGCCATCTGGGCGGAGGCCGCCTGGGGCAGGTTCTGGGGCTGGGATCCGAAGGAGACGGTCTCCTTCATCACCTGGATCCTCTACGCCGCCTACCTGCACGCCCGTGCCACCGCCGGTTGGCGCGACGCCAAGGCCGCCTGGATCAACGTGCTGGCGCTCGCCACGATGATCTTCAACCTCTTCTTCATCAACATCGTGATCTCCGGCCTGCACTCCTACGCCGGACTGAACTAGCGGCGGGCCCGGCCCCGTCTCCGCACATTCCCGTTCGCCGGCTGCCGGCGAACGGGAATGTGCTGTTCTGTGTCGCCGTTGCGCGGGATCCCCGGAACGGGCCGTAGTTGTCTCGTCGACCGGGTGACCTCGCGTCCGGGCAGGCAAGCGGCAACCGTGGCACGCGGAGACACCGCGACGGGGGAGCGGCACAGGGCGTCACTGCTGCGTGCCACCGGAGCAGGACGGCCCGTATGACTGGGGCCGGCGACGCCGCGGGGTCAATACCTCGGGCCGGGATACCGCTGCGCCACGCGCTCCGTGACGGTCTGCCCGCTGTCCGGGGTACCGCGTACTCTGTCTGTCGTCTGACCATGTGAACAATGGAGGGTGAAGATGCCTGGTCCCAGGAAGAAGGCCGGAAAGCCTGCGGGGGATGTCCCGGAGCTGCTGGACTTGGGGGAGCAACTGGCGGAACGTCGCCGCACCCTGGGGAGACTGCAGCAGGATGTCGCCACTGCCGCGGGCGTGTCCCGCTCGACTCTGCACACCATCGAACACGGCGGGGCGGGAGTGCGGTGGGAGAAGATCGTCGCCGTGGCGGATGCCCTGGACCTCAAGCTCCAGTTGGTGGAGGAGTAGCTGAACCATGCGCATTCTGGTCACCGGTGGAGCAGGCTTCATCGGATCCAACTTCGTCCACCGCACTCTGGCCACCCGCCCGGACACCGTGATCACGGTGCTGGATGCGTTGACGTACGCCGCCAATCCGGACAACCTCGCCGGGCTGGACCCGCAGCGCTGTCGTCTGGTGGAGGGAGACGTCTGCGATGTCATCCTGGTCGATGAACTCCTGGCGGAGACCGATCTGGTGGTGCACTTCGCGGCGGAGAGCCACAATGATAATTCCCTGCTCGATCCCCTGGCCTTTTCCCGGAGCAATGTCGACGGCACCGTGGTCCTGGTGGCCGCCGCCGTGAAGCACGGCGTGCGTTTCCACCACATCTCCACCGATGAGGTCTTCGGTGACCTGGCCCTCGACGATCCGGCCCGCTTCACCTCGGAGACCCCCTACAACCCGTCAAGCCCCTACAGCGCGTCGAAGGCGGCCAGTGACCATTTCGTGCGTGCCTTCGTCCGCTCCCATGGACTGCGCGCGACGATCAGCAACTGCTCCAACAACTATGGGCCGCGCCAGCACCCGGAGAAGTTCATCCCCCGGCAGATCATCAACCTGCTCGGCGGGGAGGAGCCCCGGGTCTACGGCAGCGGGGAGAACGTCCGGGACTGGATCCACGTGGATGACCACAATGACGCCGTGTGGGCCATCATCGAGCGCGGGGAGATCGGCCGGACCTACCTGATCGGCGCGGACGGCGAGCACAGCAACCTCGAGGTGGTCGCTGAGCTCAACCGCTGCTTCGGACGCGAGCCAGGGTGGTTCCTCCATGTCACCGACCGCCCGGGGCATGACCGCCGCTACGCCATCGACGCCACCTCCACCCTGGAGCTTGGCTGGGAGCCGGCCCACCGTGACTTCGCGGCGGGTCTGCGGGAGACCATCGAGTGGTACCGCGCCCACCCCGACTGGTGGGCGGGCAGCCGCGACGTCGCCGAGCGGGAGTACCGGAGCCGCGAGCGCCAGTTGCCGCAGTAGGATCAGGGGCATGCTGCATGAAGTAGAGCACCTGCCCGGCGTCCTGCGGTCCATTCCGCGCATCCATCCCGATGACCGCGGGACCTTCCACGAATGGTTCAAGGCCTCCGAATTCGAGGCCGCGACCGGTTACCCGCTGGATCTGCAGCAGGCGAACATGTCGACCTCGAAGAAGGGCGTGCTGCGTGGCCTGCACTATTCCGAGACCCCGCCGGGGCAGGCGAAGTTCGTCGCCTGTGTGGCGGGACGCATCCTGGACGTGGCCGTGGACGTCCGCGAGGACTCAGAGACATTCGGGCACCACGTCGCGGTGGAATTGAACGCCGGCAACCGGGAGGGACTGTTCCTCCCCGTCGGCTTCGCGCACGGCTTCCTGGCCCTGGAGGACGCCACCGTGGCGTACCTGACCACCTCGGAGTACCAGCCGGGGGTGGAGCACGGCATCGATCCCTTCGACACCGAACTCGGCATCGAGTGGCCCGGGCTGGACTACGTGCTGTCCGACAAGGACCGCGCCGCCCCCTCGCTGGCGGCCATACGCAGTGCCGGGCAGCTGCCGCACGTCGAGGACTGCCGGGCCCACGAGAACATGCTCAAGGACGCCTGGGTGATGGCGAATGAGGCGGCGGGGCAGTGAAGGGCATCATCCTGGCCGGTGGGACCGGCTCCCGGCTGCGGCCGATCACCTACGGCATCTCCAAACAGCTGGTGCCCGTCTATGACAAACCGATGATCTATTACCCGCTGACCACGCTCATGCTGGCCGGCATCACGGAGATCCTGATCATCACCACCCCGGAGGACCGCAGCCAGTTCGAGCGGTTGCTGGGCGACGGCTCCCAGTTCGGCGTGCAGCTGAGCTACGTGGAACAGGATGCCCCGCGCGGCCTGGCGGAGGCGTTCATCCTGGGGGCCGAACACATCGGTGAAGATCCCGTTGCTCTCGTGCTCGGCGACAACATCTTCTACGGAGCGGGGCTGGGCACGCAACTGCGGCGGTACTCCGAGCCGGACGGGGGCACCATCTTCGCCTACTGGGTCTCCAACCCGGAGGCCTACGGGGTGGTGGACTTCGACGCGGAAGGTCGGGCCACCTCCCTGGAGGAAAAACCTGCGGTCCCGAAGTCCCAGTACGCGGTGCCGGGACTGTACTTCTACGACAACGAGGTGGTGGACATCGCCCGGGGGCTGACCCCGTCGGCCCGCGGCGAGCTGGAGATCACCGACATCAACAATGAGTATCTGCGCCGGGGGAAGCTCCAGGTGGAGGTACTGCCGCGCGGCACCGCCTGGCTGGACACCGGCACCGTGGACCTGCTGCTGGCAGCGGGGGATTTCGTCCGCACCATTGAACAGCGGCAGGGGCTCAAGATCGGGGCGCCGGAGGAGGTGGCCTGGCGGATGGGCTATATCGACGACACCGCGCTCCGCGGCCGGGCCGCGGAGCTCAGGGCCTCCGGCTACGGGGAGTACCTCCTGGCCACCCTGGAACGGGAGCGCGGGACGCACCGGGAAGACTGATCATGCCGGATGCCTTAAGTCTTTGACTGGCTGGCTGTCAGCGCAGACACAGCGGAGTGGCGGCAGGGTAGCCGCCCGTGGTCGGGCTCGTGATGAACGCACACGGCCACCAGCCACGGTCCGCCACAGTCTGGGAGACGGTCTGCCACTGTTGCTCACTCAGCTGCGGTGTCCGGCTGAGGACGAACCCGGAGGTGCGCGCCGGATCGCCGACAATGGCGAGCGAGTAGTCCTCCGCCAGATAGGTGACCCGGTAATTGGGCGGAGCGCTGGGGTCCTGGCCCGGTACCCCCGGGAAAGTCACGCGCAGTGAGGCGTTGGTGTCGGTGTCGGTCACGGTGGCCGTGCCCGCGATACCGGATTCGCTGCCCCAGGCGGTGGTGCAGTTGTTGCGCACGGAGATGGTCTGCCCGTCCACCACGGCGTACTCGGCCGTGGTGTCACGCGCGCACTGGAGGTTGAAGGGCTGCGGTACGGCAGCGACCTGGTACCACTTACCGGCGTAGCGCCCGGGGTCCAGCTGATCGACCTGACTCAGTTCGCGGCCGCCCACCGACCCCACGGCGATAGCCCCGGGGAATTCGACGTTGCTGGAACCGCTGAGCAGCCGCCCGCCGTCGGTCAGGTCGGGAAGTTGCGCAGCGGCTGGAGCCGCTGCCGCGATGCTGAGGGCGAAGGCGGCAGCCATCGCGGGAAGAGCTCGGAACAGGGAGAATCCGCGGGGTCGACCTGAGGGAGGAGACGATCCCCGGGAGGAGTGGAGGGCCATGATGGAACCTTTCTTCGAAAATCGAACTGTTTGAGGTTCCACTTTAGATTGTTCGGGGCAGACACGGGGCAGATTCCCCGTAACAAATCAGCGTCGACCGCCGGCGGTGTCCCGGGACTGTCGCCGGGACAAGCTCAGCGGAAAGCTATGTCACCGCAGTTGCATCAGGGGCGGGGTTCCTCCCCGTCCTCCCGTTCCGCGCCCGACGACGGCTCATCGGGTTCGGTGTAGCGTTTGTTGGCCCGCCGCATCCGTTCCTCTTCTTCCTCGGCGGCGGCCTCCCGGGCGCGGCGTTCCTTGAACCGGTTCTTCTCCAGGTTCCACAGGAAGTCCTCGTCATCATCCGGGCCCTTGACCGGACGTGGTGGGGCAGCCGGTGTCACCTGACGTTTCTGCCAGGTCTTCGGGCCGAAAGCCTTCCACAGCAGCACGACGGCCACGATGATCAGCAGTAGCAGTAGTAGTCGTCCCATGTTTCCTCCTTACCTCCTCTCCAGAATACGGGTAGGGGGCAACTCTGAAGTAGGGTCGGTTGTGTGAGCACCCCTGAATCGCACGACCCGAACACCCCGCCCCAGCCGGACCCGGCGCTGAAGAAGAAGCGCAACCTGGCCCTGGTGAAGTACGGGCTGGCACGGCTGGGTCTGTTCGTCCTGCTGGCCGTGGTCATCCAGGGCCTGGCCATGCTGATCGGCGCGCCGGTTCCGTTGGTGATCTCCGCCCTCCTGGCGTTGATCGTGGCCTTCCCGCTGTCGATGCTGATCTTCCCCGGCCTGCGCGCCGAGGCCACCGAGACCGTGGCTGAGCTCAGCCGCCAGCGGAAGGCCTACAAGGCGTGGGTCCAGCAGGAGCTCGCGGAGCGCTGACGCACGGTGCCGCCGCCTACCTGCCGAAGAGCAGCGCGATGATGAGCATCACCGGCAGGGCGGTGAAGGTGGTCAGGAACACTGAGTCGCGGGCCACGACCTCGCCCTTCCGGTAGGTGGCGGCGTAGTTGTAGACATTCTGCGCAGTCGGTAGTGCGGCGAGGATCACCGCGGCGTAGAGCCCCTCCGTGCTGAGCCCGAAGGCCAGGCCGAGCAGCCAGGCGATGAGCGGCATGCCGACCAGCTTGATGCCCGTGGCCGTGAGCACGGAGGGGCGGTCCGCCACCGAGTCCAGCACCGTGGTCGAGGTCAGTGAGGCGCCGAAACTCAGCAGGATCATCGGGATGGACGCCCCGCCCAGGATCTCGACGGGGGCCATCACCGGGTCCGGCACCTCCCACCGCGCCAGAGATACCACCAGCCCCGCCACCGAGGCGAGGACGATGGGGCTGAACAGTGAGTTCTTGATCACGGTGAGGATCTTCGCGCGGGAACTGTGCCGGTCCGGGGCCCCGCCGTCGGCCGCGGCGGAACCGCCGTCAACGGAGAGGGCACCGAGCATCAGCGGTGAGAAGACCACCAGCTGCAGCACCAGCACCGGAGCGACGAAGGCGCCGGTGCCGAGCACGTAGATGCTGACCGGCAGGCCGATGTTGTTGGAGTTGACGTAGGCCGCCGACGCCGCGCCCATCGCCGTGGTGGGGATGTCCCGTCTGAAGAAGATCGCGGAGACCACGCAGAACAGCAGGGCGGTGAGTGCGGTGGCCAGGAAGGTCACGGCGATCACGGGGGAGAAGAGGTTCGCCGGGTCCGAGGTGGCCACCACGTGGAAGAGCAGGGCCGGGGTGGCGGCGTAGAAGGCCACCCGGTTGAGCACCAGGCGCTGTCTGTCATCACCGATGATTCCCGTGCGGGACAGCAGGTACCCGACGAAGATGATCGCCAGGATGATGGCGAAGCCGGTGAGGATGCCGAGCACTGCCCTTGCCTCCTAGTAGGCCAGTGCCAGCGCAATGGCGGTGAGAACCGCCCAGGCCAGCATCGTCTTGCCCGTTGCGCCGATCACCGGGATCAGGTCGCTGCCGGTCGCTCCCCGGTAGACCGGTCGGGCGGCCTTGACCGCCAGCGGCAGCAGGAGCAGCGGGACCAGGGCGGGCCAGGTGGCGAAGGCCAGGGCGATGGAGGCCACGAAGGGCACGGCGACCAGCACCACGAACAGCCGGCGCGCGTTGGCGTCGCCCAGCCGGACGGCGAGGGTGATCTTCCCCGTCTCGGCGTCGGAGGGGATGTCCCGGATGTTGTTGGCCAGGTTGATCGCCGCGGAGATCGCCCCCACGCCGACCGCGGCGACCACCGCCTGCCAGCTGATGGCTCCCCGTTGGGTGAACTCGGTGCCCAGGACGGACACCAGGCCGAAGAAGAGGAACACGGCCACCTCTCCCAGGCCGCGGTAGCCGTAGGGGTTCTTGCCGCCGGTGTAGAACCAGGCTCCCAGGATGCACAGCGCGCCGATGATGATGAACCACCACGCGCTGGCTAGGCTCAGGACGATGCCGGCGAGTCCGGCCACACCGAAGGCGGCGAAGGCGGCCCATTTCACGTGCCGGGGGCGGGCCAGGCCGGAGCCGGTCAGGCGCAGGGGACCGGTGCGGTCCTCATCGGTCCCGCGGATGCCGTCGGAATAGTCGTTGGCGAAGTTCACCCCGATGATCAGGGCCCACGCGACCACCAGGGCGAGCAGGGCCCGCCACCAGTTGAAGCCGTCGTGGAAAGCGGCGGCGCCGGAGCCGAGCACAACGCCGGAGAAGGCGTTGGGCCAGGTCTGCGGACGGGCTCCCGTCAACCAGTCGGAGAAGGCGGCGTGGTGCCGCGGCGCGGGGGACACAGAATCGGACATGACTGACATTGTTCCCCACGGCGGAAATTCCGGCGAGATCAGGGCGGCGAGCGGGGCGCGGGGAAGAGCGGGGAAGGGGCGGAATCGAAGGTCCTGCTGAGGCGGCGCTGAGGTTTCGGTTATGCGGCAGGTTCGGTGTCGGCCGAGTGCCGGTACGGGCGCTATTGTCTAGTTTCGTCGGTGTCGCCGGGACGGTCGTACGGGGCAGCAGAACAAGTGGAGGCGGTACGGATACATGTGGGTCGGGTACGCGGTCGGGCAGATCGCCAGTTTCTTCCTGACGCTGCTGCGGATGATCCCGTTAGCGGTGCTCAACCGCTTCAGCGGGACCCGGATCCCCGCCCACGGTGGGGTGGTCATCTCCCTGACCAGTCACGGTCGGCGGCTCAAACGGGTCCATTACACCCTGGAGTCCCTGGCCCGGGGCTACCAGAAGGCGCCGATCGTGCTCTGGCTGGATGAGGCGGACTTTGGGGCGGAGTGGCCGCCGACCCTGCGCCGCCTGGTGGATCGTGGCCTGCAGGTCCGCTGTTCGGACGGTAGCTACGGTCCTCACACCAAGTACTGGAACCAGTTCCGGGAGGTGGCGGGAACCGCCACCAAGGTGGTCACCGTCGACGACGACATGATCTATCCCGAGTGGTTCCTGCAGCGTCTGGTGTTCATCGGGGACCTGCGGCTGGACGCGGTCATCGCCTACCGTGCCCACCGCATCGAGCTGCGTGACGGCCGCATGCTGCCCTATGTGAAGTGGAGCGCGGCGGACACCTGCGACGCCTCCGTGCTGCACTTCGCCACCGGGGTGTCCGGCGTGATGTACCCCCGCACCTTCATCGAGTACGTGGTGGCCCAGGGCGACCAGTTCCTGGGATCCACCCCGCGGGCGGACGATGTCTGGCTCCACGTCTGTGCCCTGCGCTCCGGGCACCCGATCCGGCAGGTCTACGCCCAACCCCGCCACTTCGCGGTGGTGCCCGCCACCCAGGTCGGGGCCCTGGCCGTGGGCAACACCCTGATGGGCGGCAACGATGAACAGATCGGCCGGGTCTACACCGGGGACGACGTCGCGTTGCTGCTCGCCGCCCACGACGCGGAGGATTAGCGGTACCGGCGCTACCCTGGCGGGAACACACCGTCGGCAGGGAGGGAAGCGCATGCACACCAGGACACTCGGCCAGGGATTCCAGGTCTCGGCGATCGGGCACGGCACCACGGGTATGACGGCTGCCGCGGCACCCGGCGCTCCAGACCGGGGAGAGATGATCGCCGTGCTGCGCGGCGCGGTGGAGGAGGGCGTGAGTTTCTTCGACACCTCCGAGGTGCTCGGCCCCTACACCACCGAGGCACTGGTCGGTGAGGCCCTGGAACCGGTCCGGGAGCAGGTGCAGATCGCTACGAAGTTCGGCTGGAACATCGTCCCGGGTGGCAGTGACGGCCTGGATTCGCGCCCCGAGCACATCCGTACAGTCACCGAGGACTCCCTGCGCCGCCTGCGCACCGACCGCATCGACCTGCTCCTCCAGCACCGCGTGGATCCGGCCGTGCCCATCGAGGACGTGGCCGGCACCGTCGGGGAGCTGGTCACCGAGGGTAAGGTGGCCCACTTTGGCCTGTGCGAAGCGGCCGCGGAAACTATCCGCCGCGCGCACGTCGAGTTCCCCGTCACCGCCGTGCAGAGTGAGTACTCCCTGTGGACCCGTGATCCCGAGACCGAGGTGCTGCCCACCTGCGCGGAACTGGGCATCGGCTTCATCCCCTTCAGCCCGCTGGGCAAGGGGTTCTTCGCCGGTTCGGTCACCGAGGGGCAGGCGGATTCTAGCAGTCCGCGGCTGCACCCGGACAACCTGGCGGCCAACCGGGCGCTCTATGAGGCCGTGGCGGAGCTTGCCGACGCCCGGGGCGCCACGCCCGGCCAGGTGGCCCTGGCCTGGCTGCTGGCCAAGCGGCCCTGGATCGTCCCGATCCCCGGCACCCGGAAGCTGCCCCGGGTGCGGGAGAACGCGGCGTCGACGGCGGTGGGACTCAGCTCTGATGACATGGCCCGCCTGGACGGGCTGGTGGCCCGGATCGGGGTGCACGGTGACCGCTACACGGCGAAGCATCTGGCCTTCATTGAGTGATGTCCAGGTGCACGGGGCGGATGCCGGCCGGATTCAGCGGAACATCTTCTTGATCGCCCGGCGGTCCACCTTGCCCGGCCCGGTCACCGGCAGCCGGTCCAGGTGCTTGAGTTCCTTGGGCAGCTGCCACCGGGGCAGGGTGTCGAGCCCCTCGATCACCTCCGAGGGGCGGGCGTCACCGGTGTACGCGGCTACGATGGCCTCGCCCAGCCGGGCGTGGGGGACGCCCACCACGCAGGCGCCGGTGACTCCGTGCACGCCGAGGATCGCCTGCTCGAGCACCTCCGGGTGCAGCTTGAGGCCGCCGGAGTCGATCACGGCGTCGAGGCGGCCGCGCACGGTGAGCACCCCGTCGTGCAGTTCCCCGGAGTCGGAGGTGGCGAACCAGCCGGGCTCCGCGAAGGCCTCGTGGCCGGGGAGGTTGCGGTAGCCGTCGGCGACCATCGGACCGCCGAGGTAGATCCGGCCGGCGTCGATGCGCACCTTCGCGCCGGGCAGCGGGAGACCGTCATAGACGCAGCCACCGGCGGTCTCCGAGGAGCCGTAGGTGGTGACCACCTTGATGTCGAGTTCCGCGGCGGCGTGGCGGGCGTGGGGGTTGAGGGCCGCCCCGCCGACCAGCACGGCGTCGAAGAGCCGTAGGGCCTCGATGCCGGTCAAGCGGTCCATCGCCTTGCCGAGCTGCATCGGGGACAGGGAAGTGTAGAGCCGGTCACCGGTTTCGGCGAGTTCCCGGCTGGCGGTGGCGAAGTCCTCGATGTCGAAGCCGTGCGCCATGTCGAGGGCGAGTGGTTCCACCCCCGCCACCAGGGAACGGATCAGGACCTGGATGCCGGCGATGTGGTGGGCGGGCATGGCCAGAAGCCACTGTCCCTGTCCACCGAGGGCCTGGTGGGTCGCGTCGGCGGAGCTGACCAGGTTCGTGGGGGTCAGCTGGGCGCCTTTCGGGGTGCCGGTGGAGCCGGAGGTGGCCATGACCAGGGCGACGGAATCGTCGATGGGCTGGCCGACCCGCTGGGAGTCCCGCAGGTGCTGGGATCGGGCGGGGTCGTCGGTGGGCACGGGCAGTAGGCTGCGTCGACCTGCGATGGCGTCCTCCAGGTCACTGAGGATCGCGGTGGGTCGGGCGGGGTCGACGGGGAGCGCTTCCAGGGTGCGGGGTGCCATGGCTGCACAGTCTAGTGGCGGGACAACGGGTTTCCGGCAGCGACAGGAAAACTAAAGCAGCGCCGTCCCCGGGCTGGTGGGGGCGGCGCCGCAGGCATTGGGCGAGGAAGATCAGACGGTGGTGGTCTCGCGCGCGGTGGGGGAGCCGGTGCTGCGGTTGAACAGGGCGCGGTCCAGGCTCCAGTTGCCGGCACCGATGACCGCGAGGAGCAGGGCGCCGGCTCCGATGGCGCCGACCAGCTCCCAGCCGCCGTTGGCGACGAAGATGCCGGCGGCGACGTGCGCGGAAAGGGCGGCGCCGAGCATGAGCAGGGCGACGACGATACCGACGATCTGGGTGAACAGGCCCAGGATGAGCAGGATGCCGGTGGCGATCTCGACCGTGGCGACAACCGGGGCGGCCACCCCGGCGGCGGGGATGCCGATGGAGTCGAAGAATCCGGTGATGCCCTCGAGGCCGGTGATCTGGAACTTGTCCCAGCCGTGGGCGATGAGGATGACACCGAGCAGCACGCGGGCGATGAGAAGCCCGACTTCCTTGATAGTTGACATGGCAAGCAATTCTAGCGGAATGTTGGTGACATGACAACTAACGTGGTCGACGCCTATTTCCCTGATCTTTTCGTGGTCAATAGTGAGGGCCGGGGGAGGGGCGGGGTAACTTCTTCAGGGGATGCGGCTGGTGTCCGTCTGCCGGTTGCCAGAGGAAGGGAGTTGCACGCGATGCACAGATTCATGCAGATCATGAAGATCGCGATGGCGTTCGTGGGCGTGATCGTCGGCGCCGGATTCGCCTCCGGCCAGGAGGTGCTGCAGTACTTCGTGTCCTTCGGCGTCGGGGGGCTGTGGGGCGCCGCTCTCTCCGGCGTGGTGATGACGCTGATGGCCATCATCATCCTGCAGCTGGGAAGCTACTTCCGGGCGGGGGAGCACGGTGAGGTGTTCAAGCGGGTCGCCCACCCGGTCTTTTCCCGCATCCTCGACATCGGTGTGGTGGTGACCCTGTTCTCCACCGGGTTCGTGATGTTCGCCGGGGCCGGTTCCAACATGGAACAGCAGTGGGGGCTGCCGCTGTGGGTGGGGGCGATCCTCATGCTCGCGCTGGTGCTGGCCGCCGGCATGCTGGACGTGGACAAGGTGACCGCCATCATCGGCGCGATCACCCCGTTCATCCTGATCTTCATCGTGCTGGCCTCGGTCTACACCCTCCTGACTGCCGACGTCGACGTCGCGCACCTCGATGCGGTGGCCCGCGAGACGGTGAGCACCACGTTGCCGCACTGGACCGTCGCGGCCGTGAACTACGTGGGCTTCAACCTCATGGTGGCCGTGTCCATGGCGATCGTCATCGGCGGCACCATGTTCCACCCCCGCTGGGCCGGGCGCGGCGGCATGATCGGAGGCCTGATCTACTCCGCCATGATCGTGCTCAGCGCACTGACCCTGTTCGCCGCCGTCGAGACCGTGGGTACCCACGACCTGCCGATGCTGACGATCATCAACGAACTCAACCCGGTGCTCGGGCAGCTGATGGCGGTGGTCGTCTACGCCATGATCTTCAACACCGCCCTGGGCATGTTCTACGCCCTGGGCAAGCGGCTGACCGCCGCCCGCCCGGACCGCTTCAAACTGGTCTACGTGGTGGTGACCGTCATCGGCTTCGGCCTGAGCTTCATCGGCTTCAGCACGCTGGTCTCCTATGTCTACCCGGTGCTGGGATATATCGGCCTGTTACTGATCGCGGTGATGACCTGGGCGTGGCTGCGCGGCCGCAATCAGATCGGTGAGGAATCCATGCGGCGGGAACTGCTCAACACGCTGCTGGGCAGGCGGGACCGCGGGAGGCTCGCCCCGGAGGAGGAGCGCGATTACCGGCAGGCCGTGGCCGAGTCCAACCTGCCCGAGGAAGAGATTGAGCGGGCGCACCGGGAGGACAGCCACTCCTAGCTGCCCTCCACCGCTCCTGGTTCCGCCGGGACGTCTACTGCCCCGCCCACCGGTTCGCGCCGGGGGCGGGGCAGTGTGTCTGTTTCAGGGGCATTCCGGTGCTCAAGCGGTGGGGAAGCTCGCGTCCTTGAGCAGGGACCGGACCCGCTCGATGTCCTCCTGTTCCGGTGGCTGCCGGTGGACCCGCGCAATCAGCTCGCCGATCTGCTCCCGGGTGACAGGTTCGGGCCGCAACGTGGTGGCTTCGCCTTCAGCGATGATGAGGTTGGCGAGTTCGTCCAGGTCGGCCTCGGTCAGCTGCCGCTCGAGCACGTAGAAGAGGGCGAACGTGTCGTGGGTCGGGACGCCGTTGGGGTAGCCCTGGCGCAGCCAGTTGAGAACGCGTCCGGCGATGCCGGGCCGGGTCTTACGGTCGTCGATGTTGTTCTGGGTCACATTTTCTGAGTCTAGCGGGTGCCCGTCCGGGTCAGGGGAGAATTGCGTCATCAGTCTTGATCCTTAGTCTTTCGCTCTTCAGCCTTCGGTGTTGAAGATGTCGAGGCCGAGGTACTGGTGGATCGTGGACTTGGTCACCCAGAGAATGCCGAGTAGGACGGCGAAGATGATCACCGCGAAGCAGATGCCGGCGGCCGTCTTGCCGACCGGGCCGGCGTGGTGGGTGACGGTGCCGTCTGCGGTGACCGTCTTCGGCCCGTGAGCCAGACGGATCCCCAGGCCAAAGAGGGCTGGTAGACCTGCCCCGAGCAGGATTCCGACGGCGGTGACCTCGACCAGGCTGCCGAAGAGAGTGCTGAGATTCATTTACTGGTCCTTCTCCGGGAGATCGGCTCCGGGGGCGTTCGGGGTGGTGGAGTGCAGGTGGGGCTGGGTCTGTTCCGGGGTCTGTTCCGGCGCGGCGTCGGCGGCCCGGTCCCAGTCGTCGTTGACATTGCCCGGATCGACGGGGGCCTTGCGGGACTGCCGGTAGATGTATCCGGAGAGGGTGAGCAGCACCGCGAAGGCAACCAGGACCCCGATCAGGTCCGTGGTGACCAGGCCGACGCCATGGGACAACGCCCAGCAGAAGGCGCCGACGAGCGCGGAGGACGGCAGGGTGATGAGCCAGGCCACGGCCATGCGGCCGGCAACTGACCAACGGACCTTGGCGCCGGTGCGTCCGATGCCGGTGCCCATGATGGAACCGGTGGCCACATGCGTGGTGGACAGGGCCATGCCGAAGTGGGAGGAGGTCAGGATGATCGCTGCGGAAGAGGTTTCCGCCGCCATCCCCTGCGGGGAGTCGATCTCCACCAGGCCCTTGCCGAGGGTGCGGATCACCCGCCAACCGCCCATGTAGGTACCCACGGCGATCGCCAGGGCGCAGGCCGCCTTCACCCAGAAGGGGATGTCCGCGTCCTGGCCGACGTAGCCGGTGGCCACCAGGGAGAGGAAGATGACGCCCATGGTTTTCTGGGCGTCATTGGTGCCGTGCGCCAGGGAGACCAGGGAGGCGGAGCCGATCTGGCCCCACCGGAAGTACCGGTTCTTGTCCTTGTCGCCCACCGAGCGGGTGATGGCGTAGACGGCGAAGGTGCCGATGGCGGCGACGAGTCCGGCGACCACCGGTGCGGCCAGGGCGGGGATGATCATCTTGGCCAGCACGCCGTTCCACATCACACCGCCGAAGCCCAATGAGGCGATCGCCGCGCCGATCAACCCACCGAACAGCGCGTGGGAGGAGCTGGAGGGGATTCCGAGCAGCCAGGTCAGTAGATTCCAGACGATTGCGCCGATCAGTCCCGCGAACACGACGAGCAGGAGCTGATGGGCGTCCGCGGTGTCGCCGAGGTCGAATTGTTCGAGATCCACGATGCCCTTGGCGACCGTGGCGGCCACCTCCACCGAGAGGAAGGCGCCGACCAGGTTCAGCCCCGCCGACAAAGCGACAGCGGTCTTCGGTGGGAGTGCGCCGGTGGCGATGGACGTGGCCATCGCATTGCCGGTGTCGTGGAAGCCATTGGTGAAATCGAAGGCGAGCGCCGTGACGATCACGATCAGCAGAATTATCAACTCGGTCACGAATCGTGAGTATGCCCCATTACGGAGCGGGCGCGGTCATCGAAAACCACCGGTGAACTGCCGGAAAAGACCATGGTTCACATACCTCCACCCTATTCGGGGGTGGTGGAGTGTACTGGGTTTCCCGGAAAAATTGGGGATGGCCCACGATTGACGTGCACCTTAATAAAAAAGACGAGGGGGACAGCGCTCCCAACCAAATCTTTTAGCACGCATGTGGACATGGGGAACCAACTACATGAACAGTTGGTGAACTTTGGCCGAGGGCGGGGGAACACCCGGGTCGGACTGCGGCCGGGGAATTTCGCCCTAGCCGCAAGGGCATGAGTTTCTGGTGGTGCGAATCATCCGCACCGCTTTCCGACGCCGCGGGAGTCCTGCTCGAAGACGTCGCCGCCGTCTTCGGGAACCTCAGCGCCGGGCACTCCGACTGTCAGGATCCGCACCGCGGGGACCTGCCCGGGGACGAGGAATATGAGCGGTGCCTGGACCCGGGACGCTTCGAGACCGCGGTTTCCCCGTGGGCGGCTGACTGGCAGCCGCACTGGTCAACGGGCGGAAATTCCTAGTAATAGTAGGGGAACTCGGACCAGTCCGGTTCACGCTTTTCCAGGAAAGACTCCTTGCCCTCCACAGCCTCATCAGTCATGTAGGCCAGGCGGGTGGCCTCCCCGGCGAAGACCTGCTGTCCCATCAGCCCGTCATCGGTCAGGTTGAAGGCGAACTTCAGCATGCGCTGGGCGGTCGGGGACTTGCCGTTGATCTCGCGGGCCATCTGGATGGCCTCGGCCTCCAACTCGCCGTGGTCGGCGACGATGTTGACCGCGCCCATCTGCTGCATCCGCTCCGCGTCGTAGGTGCGCCCCAGGAAGAAGATCTCGCGGGCATTCTTCTGGCCGACCATCTTGGCCAGGTAGGCCGAGCCATAGCCGGCGTCGAAGGAGCCGACATCGGCGTCGGTCTGCTTGAACCTGGCCTCCTGGCGCGAGGCGACCGTCAGGTCACAGACCACGTGCAGTGAGTGCCCGCCACCGGCTGCCCAGCCGTTGACTACCGCGATGACCACCTTCGGCATGGTGCGGATCAGACGCTGGACCTCCAGGATGTGCAGGCGCCCACCCTCGACCTTCGCACGCGCGGCATCGACGGTGGTGGCGTCGGCGTGCGCGTCATCGGAGTCGTGCTCGGTGGCGTACTGGTATCCGGAACGGCCCCGGATCCGCTGGTCGCCACCGGAGCAGAACGCCCAGCCGCCGTCCTTCTCACTGGGGCCGTTGCCGGTCAGCAGGATCGTGCCCACGTCCGGGGTGCGACGGGCGTGGTCGAGGGTCCGGTAGAGCTCGTCAACGGTGTGGGGGCGGAACGCGTTGCGCACCTCCGGGCGGTCGAAGGCGATGCGGACGATGCCGTCGCGGCGTTCGCTGCCTACGTGGCGGTGGTAGGTGATGTCGGTGAGATCGGAAAACCCCTCGACGGTCTTCCACTGGGAAGCGTCGAAGGGCTGGTCGGTGCTGTATCTGCTCATGGGTCATAGCTTAGGCAGGCTGCTTTCAAGGGAGGCAGCTGCCGTGGGACGGGTGATGTGGTCACCCCTTTTCGGCCTCTACCCCGAGCCGGGCGGCGTGTTCGTTGATCTTTCGGGCGAGATCGATATCGCGGCTGGTCAATCCTCCGACGTCATGGCTGGACAAGGTGACGGACACGGCCGGGTAGGTCAGGGCGAGGTCCGGATGGTGGTTGGCCTCCTCCGCCGATTCACCGATGAGATTGACCAGCTTCAGGCCGGTGGCGAAATCACCGGTGGCGAAGCGGACCTGCAGGGTGTCGTCGATCTGGCGCCAACCGTTCAGGTCGGCCTGGTTGATGTCTTCGGTGGTCAGTTTCTGTTTCGGATCGCTCATGACTCCATCCTCCCCGGAAGTGGCGGTGGTCACCACCCCCAAAGGGATGGATATGGCCGTACCCTGGGGCCATGAAGCTCCTGCTGACCTCATTCGGTCATCCGTTGACCGGTGAGTTCGTGACCGGGACGCTGGCCTATGTCCCGGACGCCACCCGTTCCTTCGCGGATCAGACCTTCGTCCATGTGGAACGCGACATGCTCCGCGACCATGGTTTTGATCTGGTGGAGCTGCCGCTGACCGATACCCCGGTAGACGAGGTCGCCCGGGTGCTGGACCACGTGGACGGGGTTTACGTCGCCGGCGGTGAAACCTTTGACCTGCTGTGGGTGCTGCGTTCCACGGGCACCTTCGAGGTGGTGCGTGCAGCGGTCCTGGCGGGTTTACCGTACATCGGGTGCAGCGCGGGATCCGTGATCGCCGGGCCCAGCATCGAACCGGCCAGTCTGCTGGATTCGCCGGCCATCGCGCCGGCGTTGAGCGATTGTCGCGGGCTCGGCCTGATTGACCACGTCATCATCCCGCACGCCGGCGGCAACATCCCGCAGTACCCGATCTCGGTGTTCGCTGAGACAGTGGGGAAGTACGGGGCGGACTGGCCCCTGGTGCTGTTGCGTGACGGTCAGGCCCTGCTCGTCGAAGACTCCGCCATCCGCCTTATCTAGGCTTGAACACATGAACACTGTTTCCGCCGATGAGATCCTCGACCGCGCCCATGTCGTCAGCCTGCCCATGCGGGTGCGCTTCCGCGGAGTGACCACCCGGGAGGCCCTGCTCATCGACGGTCCCGCCGGCTGGGGCGAATTCGCCCCCTTCCTCGAGTACGAACCCGCTGAAGCCGCCAACTGGCTGCGCGCCGGGATCGAGGCTGCCTGGGCTGGTTTCCCCGACCCGCTGCGCGACCACGTCGAGGTCAACGCCACCATCCCCGCTGTCTCCGCCGAGCAGGTTCCGGAGATCCTGGACCGTTACCCGGGCTGCCGCACCATCAAAGTCAAGGTGGCAGAGAAGGGGAAGACGCTTGCGGACGACATCGCCCGCGTCGACGCCGTGCGGGAGGCCCGCCCCGGCGCGGTGATACGGGTGGACGCCAACCGTGGCTGGACCGTCGCGGAGGCGTTGGAAGCTGCCCGGGCACTTGGTCCGTTGGACTACCTGGAGCAGCCCTGCGCAAGCGTGGAGGAGCTGGCGGAGGTTCGCTCGACCCTGCAGCGTTCCGGGATCTTCGTCCGTGTGGCCGCTGATGAATCCATCCGCCGTGCTGATGACCCCTTCAAAGTCGCCGAACTACGTGCCGCCGACGTCGCCGTGGTCAAGGTCGCTCCGCTCGGTGGCGTGCGTCCGCTGCTCGACATCACCGCCAGACTGCGCGCCAGCCAGATGGACGTGACCGTGGCCAGTGCCCTGGATACCGCCGTCGGCATGAACGCCGGTTTCGCCGCCGTGGCCGCCCTGCCGCGTTTCGAGGACGATGACGCACTGGATGTCCCCCCGGCCGCCGCCGGACTGGCCACCGGTTCACTGTTCCTGGCGGATGTGGCCCCCGAGCGGGAGCTGGTGGACGGTTTCATGTCGACGGCGCCGGTGATTCCGGAGCTTTCCCGGGTGGAGGAACTCGCGGCCGCGCCGGATCGGAAGGACTGGTGGTTCCAGCGCGTGCGTGAGGCGCTGAAGTTCATTCAGTAGAAGAGTTCCGGGTGGAATCCCCAGACACCCTGCTCGCGCATGCCCGGAATCTGGCGGGGCGTGCGGCGTAACCCGGAAGTTGCTCTCCGATGTCCCACGGTTCTTCTGATCTGCTCGATGACCTCCTCCGGAATCCGACGAATGCAGATGTCGGTGTAGCGCAGGCCTGCCCAGCCCAGGTGGGTGGCGTGGTTGGTTTTCCACCGATCGATGATGAACGCGTTGTCTACCGGATTATCAGGGCCAGCCGTGTGGAAGATCCGGCTGTCCAGGTCGATCACTGTCGTGCCGTGGGGAAAGCCGATGTCCCAGTGGTAGGGGCCGAGTTTGAAGTTTGCGATGGGGTCGAGACCTGCCTTGCGGAGATCTGCGATGAACAGCCGCTCCATCCGGCTGGAGGCACCGATGACTGTGCGCTTGAGCAAGGGTTCAATGTGTGAGCGTTGTGCCGGAGTCAGCGCCTGCACGTCCGCGTCGAATTGCTGCGCAGCGCGGAGACCGTCATAGTGCGTCTCCAGAAACTTCACCAGTTTCCAGAAATCATGGTCGGGGAATAACTCCGCCACGACAGCGATCGGTGAGGTCACTGCAATACCGTTGATCCGACGCCGAGTACGACGCCGGGAGGGCCGAGCGTGGAGGGCAGCGTTGTGGATGGGGTGCGAGCCGTGGGGAAGGGCCGCCTGGGCTGGTGCGGTGATGGGGACGAGACCATAGATCCCCGCTGCGGTGATTCCGGAGAAGATCAATCCGCGGTGCCGGTGTTGTAGCGCCCGCAGGGCTGTTTCCGGTTCAGGGCGTTGCGCGGTGTAGATGCCGCGACTCAAGCGGTACAGGGTCCCTGCTTCCAGGCGTTTTCTGATTTCATATTTTGAGACGCCGCAGTCCCGAAGCTCCTCAGTCGTCCAGTGCTGTGCCATGTGTCAGATGCCTTCCGCCAGATGTCCGTGCCAACTGATTCGACTGGAGAAGTGGTAGTTCGGCTCCCGAGGGCGACATCCTGAAGGTCAGGAACTGCGGGTCCTTGTCTTTGAGGTTTCCCGAGTGCTGCCGGATTCGTGGGTTTTGTCGGCGGATCACGGGATTCCGGTGAGGTCAGGGAAATCTGGGCGACGGAAGACTCTGGGTGACGGAAGAGCGGTGGGGATCTTTTGGAGGCTTTGAGATTTCCCGAGTGCTGCCGGATTCATGGGTTTTGTCGGCGGAACACGGGATTCCGGTGAGGTTGGGGAAATCCCCGCAGACAAGGAGCCTCAGCCAAAGAGGGGAGAACCAGCACGTTCAACCACAACCCGGGGCGCCCAGACCGAACCCGTAGACTTTGAGCCATGTCGCAACCTGAGTCCATCACTTTCGCTTCCGCTGTCGCGGCCAAGCTCGCCGGCCAGCTCACCGATGTTGTTCTCAGCCCCGGTTCCCGGAACTCCCCGTTGTCGCTCGCTTTGCTGGCGCGCCGGGACATCCGGGTGCATGTCCGTCTGGACGAGCGCAGTGCCGCGTTCCTCGCCCTGGGGATGGCACGGGTGCAGCAGCGGGCTGTCGGGGTGGTCACCACCTCGGGGACTGCGGTGGCCAATTGTCTACCGGCGATGGTGGAGGCGGCGATGTCGCATATCCCGCTCGCGGTGATCAGTGCGGACCGTCCGGCCCGATTGATCGGCACCGGGGCGAGCCAGACCATCGAACAGATGGGGATCTTCGGCACCTACGCGGAAACCACCCAGCTCGCAGACATCAGCGAGGTGGACCAGGTGGACCAGGTCTTCCGCTCCCACCAGCAGGTCCACCTCAACATCGCCTTCGATAACCCCCTGGTGGGCGAGCAGCTCCCGGAGATGGCGGAGCCGCTCCCCGAAGCAACCACGAACCCCGTCCGCCACAACCACCATCTAGACCATGGGGAGGTCCCGCTCGACCTGAGCGAGGAGACCCTGGTCATCGCCGGTGACGAGGCCTGGCGGGTGGAGGGACTGGAGGACGTCCCCACGATCGCGGAGCCCACCGCCCCGACGCCCTACCATCCGATTCATCCCCTGGCCGCCCGGGTATTTTCCCGGGAGCAGGTCGAGGCCAACGAGTATGTGGTCACCACGAAGCCGCGGCAACTGGTGGTGGTGGGGCACCCCACCCTGCACCGCGATGTGCTGGCTCTGATGGCAGACCCGGAGATCAACGTCACGCTGTTGTCGCGTACTCCGCAGTTCACGGATCCCTCCGGCAACGCCAGCCAACGCGGCACCCGCGTCAAAATCTCGGGCCAGCCGTCGAAGCAGTGGCTGAAGATCTGCGATGCGGCCTCGGAAATGGGTGCTGACGCTGTCCGCGACACCCTGGGCCAGGAGGAGTTCGGATTCACCGGACTGCACGTTGCCGCCGCGGTCACCGATGGCCTCGGGACCGGTGACACCCTCGTGCTGGGGTCATCGAATCCGGTCCGGGACGCCAGCCTGACCGGACTGCCCTTCGACGGGGTCGACACCTACTCGGCCCGTGGTGCGGCAGGCATCGACGGCACCGTCTCCCAGGCTGTCGGTGTGGCCCTGGCGGTCCAGGCACTGCATCCGGACGAGATCCGTGCCCCCCGCACCATCGCGTTACTCGGCGACGTCACTTTCCTCCACGACATCAACGGCCTGCAGATCGGACCGGATGAGCGACGCCCCGAGAACCTGACCATCGTGGTGGCCAACGACGACGGTGGCGGCATCTTCGAGACCCTCGAGATCGGTGCGGAGGGGCTGCGTGGCTCCTTTGACCGCGCCTTCGGCACGCCGCACGACGCGGATCTGGCTGACCTGTGCGCCGGCTACGGGGTGGACCATCGTGAGGTGAACACTCTCCAGGAGTTGCATGAAGCGCTTCTGGACACCACCGAGGTCGCCGCCGGTTTCCAGGTGATCGAGGCGCGCACCACCCGGGGAACGCGTCGGGAGCTGCACCAGAAACTGCAGGAACGGGTCGGCCTGTGAGCTCCGCCGCGCAGGTTCCGGTCTACTCGCGCCCGCGGATGCGACGTCGGCTGCACCAGCTGGTGATCGTGCTGTTCACCTTGGCGATGCTGGGGTCGGTGGCCATGGTCGGCGGGCCCTTCCTCAATGACCGTGAGATCGAGTCGGATCCGGGCCGTGCCCTGGCCACGGTCACCGGAGTGGGCATGCTGCGGACGACGGTGGACTACCAGGACGGGGAGGGGCTTTATCATTCGCCGCCCACCGGACTGCTGTACCCGAGCGAGCTGGGGGAGGGACAGCGGGTCTGGGTCAACTATTCGAAGGAGAACCCGGATCTGGTCAAGGTGGAAGGTCGGGAGTGGACCCTGTCCATCATCCCGGCGCTCTCCGTTGCCACGGTGGTCCTGGCGGTGTCCGCGGCCCTCTGGTGGACTGTGAACTTATTCACTCGGACTCGGCGCGTCACAGTGATAACTGATAGAGATTGATGACGGAAGATCTGTTAACCCAAGTTTCTTCTTCCATCAATTTGCTTCTTGGTTTGATTTAGCCTGAACCGGAGATGGTCTTTCGTATGCGAGTTGCGATCGTTGCGGAATCGTTCCTACCCAATGTCAATGGTGTCACCAACTCTGTGCTGCGGGTGCTGGAGCACCTCCACCGCGAGGGACATGAGGCGATGGTGATCGCCCCCGGCGCCCGTGACTTCGAGGAGGAGATCCCGTCCTACCTTGGTTTTGAGATCGTCCGGGTGCCCACCATCAAGGTTCCCCTGGTCAACTCGCTGCCAGTTGGCGTGCCCACGGCTTCGGTGACCCTGGCCCTGCGCAGCTTCCAGCCGGACATCATCCACCTGGCCTCGCCCTTCGTTCTCGGGGGCGCCGGCGCCTTCGCCGCCCGTCAACTGCGGATTCCGGCGGTGGCGCTTTACCAGACCGACGTCGCCGGCTTCTCCACCCGCTACCATCTGGCCGGGCTGTCCCTGGCGATCTGGGAATGGACCCGCACGATCCACAACATGTGCCAGCTGACCCTGGCCCCGTCCTCCCCGGCGATCGCCAAGCTGGAAAAACACGGCATCAACAATGTCCGGCACTGGGGCCGGGGCGTGGACACCGAACGCTTCACTCCGGCCAAGCGCAATCCGGGACTCCGACGCCGGTGGGATCCCAGCGGGCGGAAGTCCATCGTCGGTTTCGTCGGCCGGCTCGCCGCGGAAAAGGGGGTCGAACGCCTGGTGTCGCTGTCGGGGCGGCCGGACATCCAGCTGGTCATCATCGGTGATGGTCCTGAGCGCACCTACCTGGAGGAGCTGCTGCCGGACGCCGTCTTCACCGGCGCGCTGGGCGGTGACAAGCTCGCGGAGGCCTACGCCACGCTGGACCTGTTCGTCCACGCCGGTGAGTTCGAGACCTTCTGTCAGGCCATCCAGGAAGCACAGGCCTCAGGCGTTCCGACCATCGGCCCCGACGCCGGCGGCCCCGTCGACCTGGTCACCGAGGGCTACAACGGTCTGCTTCTCGACGTCGCGACCTTCAGCCAGGATCTGCCCGCGGCCGCCGATTACCTGCTGGCCCCCGAGCGTCACCGGGAGCTGCGCCGCAACGCCCGGGACGGAGTTGCGGACAAGACCTGGGAGGCGCTGGGGGAGCAGCTCCTGGGCTACTACGAGAACGTCCTCGAACAGACTCGCCGGGTGCCGCTGACCTTCTTCGGTCCGCGCCCGGAGCTGCCGCTGTGGGCCGCCCGGGCCTTGGGTGGTCGCTCCTACTGACGTCTCCGGCGGATGCCTTAGACTGGGAAGCTGTGGCTAAGGCATCCCTGGACAAGAAACCCTTCGACGTGGCGACGATGTTCGACGACGTCGGGGAGAAATACGATCTGACTAATACCGTCCTGACGGGCGGGCTGGATCGGGCGTGGCGCCGCCGCACCCGCGAACGTCTGGATCTGAAACCGGGGGAGAAGGTGCTGGACCTGGCGGCGGGCACCGCAGTGTCCACCGTGGAGCTGCAGAAGTCGGGCGCCTGGTGCGTCGCCTGCGACTTCTCCCAGGGGATGTTGGAGGCCGGTCGGCACCGCGACGTGCCCAAGGTGGTGGGGGACGGCATGCAGCTGCCCTTCGCGGACGATACCTTCGACGCGGTGACCATCACCTACGGACTGCGCAACATCCACGACTTCCGGGCGGGACTACGCGAAATGGCCAGGGTCACCCGGCCTGGGGGACGGCTGACCGTCAACGAGTTCTCCACCCCGGTGGTTCCGGTGTTCGGCACAGTGTACAAGCAGTATCTGATGCGGCTGCTGCCGCAGGTGGCGCGCGTGGTCTCCTCCAACCCGGAGGCCTATGAGTATCTGGCGGACTCCATCCGGGAGTGGCCGGACCAGGAGGGGCTGGCGCGGGAGATCAACCGCAACGGCTGGACGGATGCTGGCTGGCAGAACCTGACCTTCGGCATCGTCGCCATGCACTCGGCGGTCAAGCCCTAACCGGCACTCCACAGTGGGGTGTCACGGCGGACCGCGGACATCCCGCGTCCGGCGAGGCGCCAGAGGCGGGCCAGCAGGTCCCGGTCCTCATCGGTGATGAGGTTGCCCATCAGCCGGGCTGCGGCGGGCATGAGGGTGGCTCCCACCGGTCCCCGCAGCCCCAGGGGACCCACCAACGGCAGGAAGTTCGGGTAGGTCAACAAGCGGGCAGCGGTGCGCGCCAGCAGAAACGCCTCGCCGTAGTTCGCCCGCAGCACATCGGGCCACAGCAGGGTGAAATCCTTGCCCTCGTGCAGCAGCTGGACCGCCAGCTCGGCGGTCTCCATGCCGTAGTCGATGCCTTCGCCATTGAGCGCATTCACACATGCCGCCGCATCGCCCAGCAGCATCCAGTTGCGTCCCGCCACATTCGACACCGCGCCGCCCATCGGTAGCAGTGCGGAGGTGATCTCACGGGGCTTACCGAGGGACCAGTCCTCGCGCTGCTGCTCAGCGTAGAACTGCAGCAGCTTCTTGGTGTTGATCTTCGCCGGACGGGCATCGGTGGACAGCGCCCCGCAGCCGAGGTTCACGTCCCCGTCCCCCAGCGGGAAGATCCAGCCGTAACCCGGTTGAATGCCACCGTCCACGTCCCGCAGCTCGACATGCGAGTGCATCCACGGGTCATCGTGCCGCGGCGAGGAGCAGTAGCTGCGCGCCGCGATCCCGTAGACCTCCCCGCGGTGCCACTGCCGACCGAGCAGCTTGCCGAAGGTGGATCGCACACCGTCGGCGACCAGCACATACTTCGCCCGCACGGTAACCTCCACCCCCGCGTGCTTGACGACGACCCCGGCCAGCCGCGCCCCGTCGAACTCGACGTCGGCGGCGGTCGCTCCCTGCCACAGTGAGACGCCGCGCTCGACGGCGGCGTCGACCAGCAGGGCATCGAAGCGCGTGCGCGGCATGGCGGAACCCACGGTGCCGTAGTAGCCGTCAGGCCAGGGAGCGGTGACTGAACCGCCGTAACCGTGCAGCTTGAGGCCGTTGTTGTGGTAGTTTCCGGTGACCCGCTCGGCGAGGCCCAACCGGGTCAGCTGGTGGATGGCGCGGGGCGTCAGACCATCGCCACAGGTCTTGTCGCGGGGGAACGTCGCGGCGTCGATGAGCAGGGTATCGAACCCGGCGTCTGCGGCGTGCAGGGCGGCGGTGGAGCCGGTGGGCCCGGCACCGATCACGAGGACGTCGACATGCTGGTTCTGAACACTCACGGCTACATTGTCGCACTGCAGCCCCGACACGATAGACCCGAGGGTGCCTGCGCGAGGGACTTTGGACTACGGTTAGACCCGAACTCCTACTGGATTATTCCTTCGCCGGTCACCGCCGGGCCGCGGCGGAATCTTAGCTGAGCTGCAAGGACACCCACACATGAGCAACGGTCACACCACCCCGTCACATCCCTCGGGGACCCGGGTGGAACCTCTGCTGGCCGTCAACCCTGCCGGCCAGGTGGAGCTCGGCGACCCCGAGCTCAGCGCGAAGATCACCGTCGGCATGGCCCAGGTGGAAGAACTCATGCAGGGGGAACTGGCCAGTGGGGAGGACTTTCTGGTGGACAAGGTGCTCCACCTGGCACAGGCGGGAGGGAAGCGGTTCCGCCCGATGTTCGCCCTGCTCGCGGCGCAGTACGGTGAGGAAAGCGGCAGTCGCGCCGTCATCAAGGCGGGGGCGGTCGTGGAGATCGTGCACCTGGCGACGCTCTATCACGACGACGTGATGGACGAGGCGGAGCTGCGGCGCGGGGTGGAGTCGGCGAACCAGCGGTGGTCCAACTCGATCGCCATTCTGGCCGGCGATATCCTGTTGGCGCACGCCTCCCAGATCATGTCCGAACTGGGTTCAGCCACCGTCGCCCACTTCGCCGAGACCTTCGGGGAACTGGTGACCGGGCAGATGCGGGAGACCATCGGCCCCCGCGATGAAGACCCCATTGAGCACTACACCAAGGTCATCCAGGAAAAGACCGGTGTGCTGATTGCCTCGGCGGGGTACCTGGGCGCGCTCCACGGCGGGGCCAGCGAGGATCATATCGACGCCCTGCGCCGCTACGGTTCCGCGATCGGCATGATCTTCCAGATCGTCGACGACATCATCGACATCTTCTCCGATCCGGAGGAGTCCGGGAAGACCCCGGGCACCGACCTGCGCGAGGGGGTGTTCACCCTGCCGGTGCTCTACGCCATGGCGGAGGACTCGGTGGTGGGGGCGGAACTGCGGGAACGGCTCACCGGACCGGTGACTGACGACGCCACGGTGGACCGCGTCCTGGAACTGCTCGGCCGTTCCAGTGGTCGGGAGCGAGCGGTTGAGGAGATCAACGGTTACCTGCAGGAGGCCGAGAAGCAGCTCGACCGCCTGCCGCAGAACAACGTCACCGCCGCTCTGCGCAGCCTGGCTGAGTTCTCTGCGCAGAGGCTGGGATAGAGCGCGCCAGCGAGCTGAATTATCCTGCATGACCTGCTGATTTGTTGTTTTCAGTACGGTTCATAGTAGAGTAGTGAATCGCGCCAGACAGTGCGCATGCGCCAGATTGTCCGAGCGGCCAAAGGAAGCGGACTGTAAATCCGCCGGCTTACGCCTTCGAAGGTTCGAATCCTTCATCTGGCACAAAATTGCAACGATGGCACCACTGAGAAGTTTTAGTGGTGCCATCGTTTTTGTTTTTGCTGGGGGCTGACCAGGCAGGGGCAGAGGGGTGCCCCAGCTGAGATCCTCCGGTCCGCCCTGGAGCCGCCCGGGGCGAGCCGAATTCGCTGATTCGCGTGATCGTGGGTCCTGCGCGGCTCGTTCGATCCGGAGACACCTGCAGGGGCTGCAGGTGCTCAGAAGCGGGTCAGCTGAGGCCCGTGGGGCCGGGATCGGGCGGTTGTCCCAGCGGGCGTCGCGGACAGCCCGCAGTTCCACCCGGGCCGCGCCTTTGACCACGTGCCGCGGGGCGGGAATGGGGCGTAGTGGCCGACGCTCCAAAACCCGGTGGAAAGTGCTCCCGGAGCTGATCATAAAAATCTGCCTTCACCTGCCGATTTGTGTTTGAACGAGCAATCGGGTTAATCTCTTTTCAGCTTCAACGGAGCAGGCCGGAACAAACCGGTCCGATTCAGTGTGGAGCTACGCCCCCTTAGCTCAGTCGGTAGAGCGTTTCCATGGTAAGGAAAAGGTCAACAGTTCGATTCTGTTAGGGGGCTCTGTTGTTTGTCTCTGGCGTGGCGACGCTGAGCTGAACACTTGGCGATGTAGCTCAGTTGGTGAGAGCGCACGACTCATAATCGTGAGGTCGAGGGTTCGAACCCCTCCATCGCTACCGGGACAAAGGATCGGCACCGCTACGGTCTGGAACCGTGGTCGGTGCCTTTCATTTTTCCCAACTCCAACAGGGGGCCCGGGTTATCCGGGCAATGATCCCTCTGGTAGGATAGTCTGTGTCGTTTTAAGAAACGGCGCAAAGGGGCGTAGCTCAATTGGCAGAGCAACGGTCTCCAAAACCGTAGGTTGCAGGTTCAAGTCCTGTCGCCCCTGCAAAGTTTTTCTATCTGAGGAGTGCTGTGAGCGAAGATCAGCGGGGCAATGACGGCACCGTCCGTCCCACCGGTAAGCGACAGCTCGCCGGAGTCAGCACCACCTCCAGCTCCTCCTATGAGGCCAAGCGCGTGGCGCCGGAGCCCAAGGGGGATGACTCCCCGGGAGGCGGCGTCAAGACCTTCGTTCCCGAGGTCATCTCTGAGGTGCGCAAGGTCGTCTGGCCCACCGCCCGGCAGATGGTCACCTACACCATCGTGGTCTTCGCCTTCCTCATCATCATGACCGCACTGGTTTCCGGCGTGGACTTCCTGGCCGGAACCGGGGTTGAGGCCGTGCTGGCCCCCTAGGTATACTGAACACTAGATCAAGTTTCATCCCGCCGGATCCGCTCAGGATCGGCGGGATAATTCTTTGCCGAACCAGGTGTCCCCCGCGGGTAACATGGTGGCCAGTCATATCTCGGTCGCCCCGCTGCGGGAGTCACGGACGACCATGAATTAGTTTTGGAGAAACCATGAGCGACGAGAACAACATCACCGAGGAACACGCCGGGGTAGAAGACCTGGACTTCCAGCAGGCCGCCGAGGCCGCCCTGGCGGAAGCCGACGTCAACCGCGAAGCAGATCAGCTCGAGGCCGACCAGGAGGGTGACAGTGCGGGCGAGGCCGTTGACCCGGCTGCCGCCGCCCGCGAGAACCAGGACGCCTCCGTGGAACCCCGGGACGATGCCTCAGCCGCAGCTGCCGCCCTCGGCGACACCTCCGAGGAGGATGCCGAGGCGGCCCACCGGAAGCGCCTGCGCGACTACACCCGTGAGCTCAAGAAGCTCCCCGGCACCTGGTACATCGTGCAGACCTACTCGGGATACGAGAACAAGGTCAAGACCAACGTGGACATGCGCGCCCAGACCCTTGAGGTCGAGGACTCCATCTTTGAGGTCGTCGTCCCGATCGAGCAGGCTGTGGAGATCAAGGACGGCAAGAAGAAGCTCGTCAAGCGTAAGCTGCTCCCGGGTTATGTGCTGGTCCGCATGGACATCAACGACCGCTCCTGGTCGGTTGTCCGTGATACCCCTGGTGTGACCAGCTTCGTGGGTAACGAGGGCAATGCCACTCCGGTCAAGCACCGCGACGTCGCGAAGTTCCTGCTCCCGAAGGAGACGACCCCGGCGGGCGAGGCAGCTTCCGTCAACGCCGAGGGCGAGAAGGTCGTGGCGATGGAGGAGCAGGCCGCGCCGAAGCAGAACATCGACTTCGAGGTCGGCGAAGCCGTCACCATTCTCACGGGTGCGCTCGCCTCGGTGTCCGCCACCATCTCCGAGATCGACCAGGAGACGGGCAAGATCCAGGCTCTGGTTTCCATCTTCGGCCGTGAGACCCCGGTGGAGCTGACCGCCGACCAGGTGGAGAAGCTCACCTAGTTTCCGGGCATCCGCGGAAACGCCCGCCACCAGCTGAGATTTTTGGCTGGTGGCGGGCGTAGGTGTAGGGTTAGACCCCGCATGTCTCCAGGCATGCGGACAAGCATTCATCCCCGGTGGCCGATTCACGTGAAGATCCAGCGTGCCGCTGGTAGCGGGTTCCGGCATCCGGACGGGGAGACGTCAGCATCGTGGCGTACACCCCGGTACCAAGGAAAGTAGGTAATTCGATGGCTCCGAAGAAGAAGGCATCCGGCTTCATCAAGCTGCAGATCGAGGCCGGCCAGGCCAACCCGGCCCCGCCGGTCGGCCCGGCCCTGGGCGCCCATGGTGTCAACATCATGGAATTCTGCAAGGCCTACAACGCCGCCACCGAGAACCAGCGTGGCAACGTGATCCCGGTTGAGATCACCGTCTACGAGGACCGCTCCTTCACCTTCAAGCTGAAGACCCCGCCGGCAGCCAAGCTGCTGCTGAAGGCCGCAGGCATCCAGAAGGGCTCCGGTGTCCCGCACACCGACAAGGTCGGTTCCGTGACGATGGAGCAGATCAAGGAGATCGCGGCCACCAAGAAGGAAGACCTCAACGCCCGCGACATCGACGCCGCCGCGAAGGTCATCGCCGGTACCGCCCGCTCCATGGGCATCAAGGTCGAGGACTAATCCTCCTTACCCATCCGCATAACCGTGGCAGGGCCGGCTCCGGCCCGCACCACAAGATTTCAAGTTAAGGAAATCCGCACATGAGCAAGAACTCCAAGGCTTTCAAGGAAGCGGCCGCCAAGGTCGACCAGAGCCGTCTGTACTCTCCGATCGAGGCTGCGAAGCTGGTCAAGGAGACCTCCTCCAAGAACTACGACGCCGGCATCGACGTCGCCATCCGCCTGGGTGTCGACCCTCGCAAGGCCGACCAGCTGGTCCGCGGCACCGTCTCCCTGCCGAACGGCACCGGTAAGACCGTGCGCGTCGCCGTCTTCGCCGCCGGAGAGAAGGCCACCGAGGCAGAGGAAGCCGGTGCTGACTTCGTCGGCACCGACGAGCTGGTGGAGCGCGTCCAGGGCGGCTGGACCGACTTCGACGTCGCCATCGCCACCCCGGACCAGATGGCCAAGATCGGCCGTATCGCCCGCGTCCTGGGCCCCCGCGGCCTGATGCCGAACCCGAAGACCGGCACCGTCTCCAACGACGTCGCCAAGGCTGTCCAGGAAGTCAAGGGCGGCAAGATCTCCTTCCGCGTGGACAAGGCCTCCAACCTGCACGCCAGCCTGGGCAAGGCCTCCTTCGACGAGAAGGCCATCGCCGAGAACTACGGTGCACTCATCGATGAGCTGAACCGCATCAAGCCTTCCTCCTCCAAGGGCATCTACCTGCAGAAGGTCACCGTCTCCTCCACCACCGGCCCGGGCATCCCGGTCGACCCGTCGGTGCAGAAGAACTTCACCGGTGAAGCCTAAGCTTCGCTCCGCAGCAACGACTGCTTGACGACGCCCCGCCTCCCCTCCAGGGAGGCGGGGCGTCGGCGTTGTTGCACGTTGCACAAGGTGCCCACGCATGATCCGACAGGGTGGCGGATCATGGGGGAGAAGCGAGAACGAACCCCTCCAGGAGGTCTCACGGTGACACCCCCACACTTTGCCGAGCCGCAGCTTCCGCCCGGGAAGTCCGTACCCCGCGCCGTCATTGTGGGGGCCGGGCCGAACGGTCTCGCCGCGGCAGCCTGGCTGGCGCGCGCGGGCTGGGAGGTGGATGTCTTCGAGCGCGGGGACAGCCCGGGTGGGGCGGCGGCATCGGCTGACGTACTCGGCGCGGGGACCATCGTCGACCTGGGGGCAGCGGCCCATCCCTTCGGTGTCGCCAGTCCGGTGTTCCGGGAGCTGGAGTTGGCGGACCACGGGCTGGAGTGGCTGCACTCGGACTACCCGATGGCACACCCGCTGGAGGACCAACCCGCGGCGTTGCTGCACCGCTCCCTGACAGCCACGGCCGCCGGCCTGGGACGGGATGGTGCAGCGTGGAAACGGGTGCACGGGCACCTGGTCCGAAACATCGACGATCATCTGGACAACCTCCTGGGGCCGATGCTGCGCTGGCCGCAACACCCGTTCCGCATGGCCCAGTTCGGAGCTCTCGCGGCACTGCCGGCCACGGCGACGGGGAAGGCGCTGTTCTCCGGGGAGGCCGCACGGGCACTCTTCGCCGGCTCGGCCGTGCACGCGCTCCTGCCACCGGGCCGTCCCTTCACGTCGGCCTTCGGCATGCTCTTCGGGGCGCTGGGCATGAGTCGCGGCTGGCCGGTGGCGCGCGGTGGCACCCAGGCGGTCGTCGATGCGCTGGTGTCCGTCGTGACTTCGCAGGGTGGACGGATCCACACGGGAGTGGAGGTCAGGGACCTGCGGGCGCTGCCCGCGGCGGAGGCCACCATCCTCAATCTCACCCCCGCGCAGGTGCTGCGCCTGGAGCACACTGACCTGCCACCGCGGGTGCGCCGCCGGCTCGCCGGGTGGACCTACGGCCCCGGCGTGTTCAAGGTCGATTACCTGCTGGACGGGCCCGTTCCCTGGGCCGATCCCCGGGTCGGCTCGGCGACGACGGTGCACGTCGCGGGCAGCGTCGGAGAGATTCAGGCTGCCGAGGAGGCGGCCGCGCGGGGCCGCCTCCCGGAGCGGCCCTTCGTCATGGTCTGCCAGCAGCAGGCGGCCGATCCCACCCGGACGTCGGGACCAGCTGCGGGGACACAGGTCCTGTGGACCTACGCACACGTACCCAACGGGTACCGGGAACCCCGGCCGGGCCTGGTGGCCGGGTTGATCGAGCAACAGATTGAGCGTTTCGCCCCGGGTCTCCGTGACCGCGTCAGTCACCGCGTACAGCACAGCCCCGATGAGCTGTCGGCCTGGAACCCCAACCTCATCGGCGGTGACATCGCCGGCGGTGGAATGGGTGGACTGCAGCTGCTGCTCCGGCCCGGGCTGACCGCGGATCCCTACCGGCTCGGCGGGGGAGGCCTCTACCTGGCCTCCGGGGCCACGCCACCCGGGGCCGGCGTCCACGGGGTTCCCGGGGCGAACGCCGCCCGCGCCGCGATCCACGACGTGGGGAAGACCGCCAGTGGTTCCGGGCACCGGAACGGTCGTCACTGACCGTGGCCGGTCCACCTGCTGGGGCCGGCGGCCCCCAGTGGTGCTGCCCGGCCCACCTGTGGTCACCGCCAGCGGCGATTTGGCGGCTGCCCGGGTTGTGGTATAGAGTCAGCAACCGAAGTTTGAACGGCCCACTTTGGGGCTGAGCTCAAGGTTCACCGAAGACCGTCGGTCATCCGGATTTTCCGGATCGAAGGTGTCCAGGAAACTGGATCGGCCCACGCAGGAGACACTTGCACGCTGAAATTCCCTCGCTTGTTCGAGTGGTTGATGCGCCCTGTGCTTCTGCACGGGGCTTTTTTGATGGGTTTCATCCCCTCGGAAGAGCTCCGGCGGACAATCTCATACAAGACGTTAAGAGGAAGGAGGCGAAGTAATGGCAAACCCGAAGAACCAGGCAGACCTTGCCGCACTGAAGAACCGGTTCGCTGAGGCATCCAGTGTCGTGCTGACTGAGTACCGCGGCCTGTCGGTGGCTCAGACCACGGAGCTGCGTCGCGAGCTTGGTAACGATGTCCAGTACTCCGTCGCCAAGAACACCCTTGTCAAGCTGGCGGCTCAGGACGCCGGCATCGAGGGCCTTGACGATCTCCTGACCGGCCCGACCGCCGTCGCTTTCATCAAGGGCGAGGCTGTCGACGCCGCCAAGGTGCTCAAGAAGTTCGCCAAGGACAACGAGGCTCTCGTTGTCAAGGGCGGCTACATGGACGGCAACGCTCTGTCTGCCGACCAGGTCAAGGCAATCGCTGATCTCGACAACCGCGAGACCACGCTGGCCAAGCTGGCTGGCGCGATGAAGGGCAACCTGGCGAAGGCTGCTGGCGCATTCAACGCTCCCGCTACGAAGCTCGCTCGCCTGGCACAGGCGCTCGAGGAAAAGAAGCAGGACGCCTAAGTCGTACTGCCGCGAGGCATACGCACCCCACGCTTTATCTCAATTTCAACCCGGGCCCGGTCCTTCCGGCCCACACAGAAAGGATGGCCATCATGGCTAAGCTCACCAAGGACGAGCTCATCGAGGCTTTCAAGGAAATGACCCTCATCGAGCTCTCTGAGTTCGTCAAGGAATTCGAAGAGGTCTTCGACGTCGAGGCTGCTGCCCCGGTCGCCGTTGCTGCAGGTGCCCCGGCCGGCGGCGAGGCTGCCGCTGCTGAGGAGCAGACCGAGTTCGACGTCGTGCTCGAGGATGCCGGCGCCAAGAAGATCGGCGTGATCAAGGCTGTCCGCGAGCTCGTCTCCGGCCTGGGCCTGAAGGAAGCCAAGGAGCTCGTCGAGTCCGCTCCGAAGGCCATCCTCGAGGGTGCTTCCAAGGAAGACGCCGAGGCTGCCAAGGCCAAGCTGGAAGAGGCTGGCGCCACCGCTTCCCTGAAGTAGTCGTTTCGCTCCCAGGAGCGAGATGAGTTTCCCCGCACCCCGTCCCACCGTTATCGGTGGCGGCGGGGTGCGTTGCGTTCCGCCCCCGAATCGTCCGGGGCGGCGGGGTGAACGAGCCGGGGTGAGTGGGGCACTGGCTCGGTCTCGCGAAAGGGGTACCTCGTACCCCGAGGTTCTCCGGCGGGCATGATCCAGAACCTGGATGTTGCTTTCCCCGCAGCCGGGACATCGTCTACGCTGGCCCACTTACGCCACCCCGTAAGGGGAGGGGCGCAGGCAGCTGGCCCGACGCGATCCGACCAGCCTCTGGAGCCGCCACCCGTGAAGCGGGCCCCACCCGGCTGCCTTCCCGTAGCCACACACAGCCTGACATCACCCGGTTCCCAGCAGTTCCGGTTTGTTGCTCAGCTTCGGCTCATACGGGAACCGCTGTGGAGAAGACCGCCGCCCATCCCAGCGGTGTTGAATGATCAGCGGGCAGACGGCAGGTAACATCTTGACCATGCTGCCGAAGTCCCGTGTCTTTTCCGCCCTCGTCCTCGGACTTGGTGTCGCACTCGTGGTGGCGGGACTGCTGGCTCCCCGCTTCTTCCACGTGGACGGCCGCCTCCCGATGGATCTCCAGGAGGCCACCTTCACCGTCACCGACGATCAGGCGCAGACCCGGCTGATGTCGGGCCCCGATGGCCGGGTGCTGGAATCTCCCGTGACCCGGCAGATGCACCTGGAGATCCAGAACCCCTCCGATGCTGATTCGGCGACCGTCCGGGTGGGTACCTCGGTCGCCCGGGAGAATCAGCAGAGCGATCTGGACCGACTGATTTCCGCGGAGGTCTGGAACTACCGCATCGACCGGACCACCGGTGAGGCGCTGACCCCGGCCACGGTCACCGACCAGCTTGCCTCGCCCACCATTGAAGTGCCGGTCGACAGCCTGTGGGTGAAATTCCCGTCCGGGGCGGAGCAGACCACGTACGAGGTGTTCGACCAGACCCTGCGGCAGGCCCGGCCCGCGGTGTTCGCGGAAGAGGTCGAGATCGACGGCCACACGGTGTACCGCTACCGACAGGACATCGAGCCCACGAACGTCCGGCAGCTGTACCCCGGGATCTTCAACGAAACCACCTTTGAAACCGAGGAGGGGGGACAGGAGCGCGGTTTCCTCTTCCATAGCGTGCAGCGGGACTTCTTCGTCGAACCGAACTCCGGGATGATCGTGGACATCCACGAAAACATCAGCGACTACTACGGTACGGCGGACGGCCAGTCCCGGGAGACGGTGCTCGAGTTCGACGGGCAGATGTCGGCGGAGCAGGTTTCAGAGCGGATCACCCAGGCCGCCGAGGTGCCGCACCAGTCCACCGCGCAACTGATCCGGTGGGTTACCGTGGGAATCGGAGCGGTACTCATGCTGCTCGGCATCGCCGGCGCATTCGGATTATTCGGCCGTCGGGATTCCCGGTAGCCCGAGGTAGGTGGTACAGTCCCCGTCGGATACGGTTCGACTGGCGCCCCGGCGGGTCCTCCGGGGAGCTCACTTTGCCCTTCGGTTTATTTCTTTACTTCTGCCGCAATATGGTATAGGCTGTTTCGTTGCGCTGGAATTCGACTCTGGTGGCCGTGGAAACCTTGCTCACAACGGTTTGCAAAAACCGATTTGACAAGGTTATTTCGTGCTATCTGGGGCCGATGATTCCACAGCAGACCGAATGCTAATTTACCAGCGGTTTCGGTGGTTTCAGTCCAGGAGACCACCATCCGCGTGAGGTGCTGGAAGGACCCATCTTGGCAGTCTCCCGCCAGACCAAGTCAGTGGCCGATATCCCCGGGGCTCCTAAGCGATACTCGTTCGCGAAAATCACGGAGCCCATCGCCGTTCCGGGTCTTCTTGACCTGCAACGTGACTCCTACGCATGGCTCGTCGGCACACCTGAGTGGCGTGCCCGCCAGCAGGAGGAGTTTGGTCCTGAGACCCGCGTCACCAGCGGTCTCGAGGACATCCTCGAGGAGCTCTCTCCGATCCAGGATTACTCCGGGAACATGTCCCTGTCCCTTTCCGAGCCACGTTTCGAACCGGTCAAGAACACGGTCGACGAGTGCAAGGAAAAGGACATCAACTACTCGGCACCGCTGTACGTCACGGCCGAGTTCATCAACAACGAGACCCAGGAGATCAAGTCCCAGACCGTCTTCATCGGTGACTTCCCGATGATGACCGAGATGGGCACGTTCATCGTCAACGGTACAGAGCGCGTCGTCGTGTCGCAGCTCGTCCGTTCCCCTGGCGTCTACTTCGATCAGTCGATCGACAAGTCCACTGAGCGCCCGCTGCACGCCGTGAAGGTCATCCCCTCCCGCGGTGCATGGCTGGAATTTGACGTGGACAAGCGCGACACCGTCGGTGTCCGCATCGACCGCAAGCGCCGTCAGCCGGTCACCGTCCTGCTGAAGGCACTGGGGTGGACCACCGAGCAGATCACCGAGCGCTTCGGCTTCTCTGAGCTGATGATGTCCACGCTCGAGTCCGACGGTGTGGCCAACACCGATGAGGCACTGCTGGAGATCTACCGCAAGCAGCGTCCGGGCGAGCAGCCGACCCGCGATCTCGCGCAGTCCCTGCTCGACAACAGCTTCTTCCGCCCGAAGCGCTACGACCTGGCCAAGGTCGGCCGTTACAAGGTCAACCGCAAGCTGGGACTCGGCGGCGACAACGAGGGTTTGCTGACCCTGACCGAGGAAGACATCGCCACCACGCTGGAGTACCTCGTCCGGCTGCACGCCGGCGAGCGCACCATGACCTCCCCGAGCGGCGTCGAGATCCCGGTGGAGACCGACGACATCGACCACTTCGGCAACCGTCGTCTGCGCACCGTCGGTGAGCTGATCCAGAACCAGGTCCGGCTGGGCCTGACCCGCATGGAGCGGGTCGTGCGTGAGCGCATGACCACCCAGGACGCCGAGTCGATCACCCCGACCTCGCTGATCAACGTGCGGCCGGTCTCGGCCGCGATCCGGGAATTCTTCGGTACTTCCCAGCTGTCCCAGTTCATGGACCAGAACAACTCGCTGTCGGGGTTGACCCACAAGCGCCGGCTGTCCGCGCTGGGGCCGGGCGGTCTCTCCCGTGAGCGTGCCGGCATCGAGGTCCGTGACGTGCACCCGTCCCACTACGGACGCATGTGCCCGATCGAGACTCCGGAAGGCCCGAACATCGGCCTGATCGGTAACCTCTCCTCCTACGCCCGCGTCAACGCGTTCGGGTTCATCGAGACCCCGTACCGCAAGGTCGTCGGCGGCAAGATCACCGACCAGATCGATTACCTGACCGCGGATGAAGAGGACCAGTTCGCCGTCGCCCAGGCCAACACCGAGGTCGACGACGAGGGCAACGTCGTCGAGGACCGGGTCACCGTCCGCGTGAAGAACGGTGACATCCGCGTCATCGACGGCCAGGACATCGAGTACATGGACGTTTCGCCGCGCCAGATGGTCTCCATCGGTACCGCGATGATTCCGTTCCTGGAGCACGACGACGCCAACCGTGCCCTCATGGGCGCGAACATGCAGAAGCAGGCTGTGCCGCTGGTTCGCGGTGAGGCCCCGTACGTGGGCACCGGCATGGAACTGCGTGCCGCCTACGACGCCGGCGACCTGGTCATCACCGAAAAGGCCGGTGTGGTCGAAAACGTCACCGCCGACTTCGTGACCATCATGGACGACGACGGCGTCCGCGACACCTACATGCTGCGCAAGTTCCAGCGGACCAACCAGGGCACCGCCTACAACCAGAAGCCGCTGGTCGATCTCGGCCAGCGTGTCGAGGCCGGCCAGGTGCTCGCCGACGGCCCCGGTACCTTCAACGGTGAAATGTCACTGGGCCGCAACCTGCTGGTCGCCTTCATGCCGTGGGAGGGCCACAACTACGAGGATGCGATCATCCTCAACCAGTCCCTGGTGGAGGATGACACCCTGACCTCGGTGCACATCGAGGAGCACGAGATCGACGCCCGCGACACCAAGCTCGGTGCCGAGGAGATCACCCGGGAGATCCCGAACGTCTCCGAGGATGTCCTGCGCGACCTCGACGACCGCGGCATCATCCGCATCGGCGCCGACGTCCGCGACGGCGACATCCTCGTCGGTAAGGTCACCCCGAAGGGCGAGACCGAGCTGACCCCGGAGGAGCGCCTGCTGCGCGCCATCTTCGGCGAGAAGGCCCGCGAGGTGCGCGACACCTCCATGCGCGTGCCGCACGGTGAGACCGGCAAGGTCATCGGCGTCCGCCGCTTCTCCCGCGAGGACGACGACGATCTGGCGCCGGGCGTCAACGAGATGATCCGCGTGTACGTGGCCCAGAAGCGCAAGGTCCAGGACGGTGACAAGCTCGCCGGCCGCCACGGCAACAAGGGTGTCGTGGGTAGGATCCTGGCTCCGGAGGACATGCCTTTCATGGCCGACGGCACCCCCGTCGACATGATCCTGAACACCCACGGTGTCCCGCGTCGTATGAACATCGGCCAGGTCCTGGAGATCCACCTCGGGTGGCTGGCCCACGCCGGCTGGCAGGTTGATCCGGCGGATCCGAAGAACGCCGAGCTCATCAAGACCCTCCCGGAGGACCTCTATGACGTTCCCGCGGACTCGCTGACCGCAACCCCGGTGTTCGATGGCGCCACCAACCAGGAGTTGGCGGGCCTGCTGCAGAACATGCGCCCGAATCGTGACGGTGACGTCATGGTCGACGCGAACGGCAAGACCGTGCTGCTCGACGGCCGCTCCGGCGAGCCCTTCCCGTACCCGGTGTCCGTGGGCTACATGTATATGCTCAAGCTCCACCACCTGATCGACGAGAAGATCCACGCCCGTTCCACCGGCCCGTACTCCATGATCACCCAGCAGCCGCTGGGTGGTAAGGCCCAGTTCGGTGGCCAGCGGTTCGGTGAGATGGAGGTGTGGGCGATGCAGGCTTACGGCGCCGCCTACACCCTGCAGGAGCTGTTGACCATCAAGTCGGATGACGTGACCGGACGTGTCAAGGTCTACGAGGCCATCGTCAAGGGCGACAACATCCCGGACCCGGGAATTCCGGAGTCCTTCAAGGTGTTGCTCAAGGAGCTGCAGTCGCTCTGCCTGAACGTGGAGGTCCTCTCCGCGGACGGCACCCCGATGGAGCTGTCCGGGTCCGATGATGACGAGCTGGACCAGGCCGGTGCCTCGCTGGGCATCAACCTCTCCCGTGACGAGCGTTCCGACGCTGACATCGCCTAAACGCCCGTAACACCAGGTCCGGGCGTCGGGGCCGGGGTCTTGGAAACCAGGACCCCAGCCGCGCCGCCCCGGGCATAACCACCGCTATTTTCTAAACGCCATCAAATCTCCCGGGCAGCCGGGAGGAAAGGGAGTTACGTGCTCGACGTCAACTTCTTCGACGAACTCCGTATCGGCCTAGCCACCGCCGACGATATTCGCCGTTGGTCCAAGGGCGAGGTCAAGAAGCCGGAGACCATCAACTACCGCACCCTCAAGCCCGAGAAGGACGGTCTGTTCTGTGAGCGGATCTTCGGTCCCACCCGGGACTGGGAGTGCGCCTGCGGCAAGTACAAGCGCGTCCGTTACAAGGGCATCATCTGTGAGCGCTGCGGCGTCGAGGTGACCAAGTCCAAGGTGCGCCGTGAGCGCATGGGCCACATTGAGCTGGCCGCCCCGGTCACGCACATCTGGTACTTCAAGGGTGTGCCGTCCCGGCTGGGTTACCTGCTGGACCTGGCCCCGAAGGACCTGGAACGCATCATCTACTTCGCCGCGAACATCATCACCGGTGTTGACGATGAAGCCCGCCACAATGACCTGACGACTCTGGAAGCTGAGATGCTCCTGGAGAAGAAGGACGTGGAATCCGACGCTGAATCCGATATCGCTGAGCGTGCCCAGAAGCTCGAGGAGGACCTCGCAGAGCTGGAGGCCAACGGTGCGAAGGCAGACGCCCGCCGCAAGGTGCAGAATGCCGCGGACAAGGAGATGCAGCACATCCGCGAGCGCTCCGAGCGCGAGATTGAGCGGCTGGAGGAGATCTGGCAGACCTTCGTCAAGCTCGCCCCGAAGCAGATGATCATCGATGAGTACCTCTACGAGGAGCTCATCGACCGCTACGAGGACTACTTCACCGGCGGCATGGGCGCGGAAGCCATCCAGACCCTGATCCGCAACTTCGACCTCGACGCCGAGGCCGAGGAACTGCGCGAGATCATCAACAACGGCAAGGGCCAGAAGAAGATGCGTGCCCTCAAGCGCCTGAAGGTCGTCGCGGCCTTCCAGCGCTCGGGCAACGACCCGGCCGGCATGGTGCTCAACTGCATCCCGGTCATGCCGCCGGAGCTGCGTCCGATGGTCCAGCTCGACGGTGGCCGTTTCGCCACCGCCGACCTGAACGACCTCTACCGTCGTGTGATCAACCGCAACAACCGTCTCAAGCGCATGATCGATCTGGGCGCGCCCGAGATCATCGTGAACAACGAGAAGCGCATGCTGCAGGAGTCCGTGGACGCCCTGTTCGACAACGGCCGCCGTGGCCGCCCGGTCACCGGACCGGGCAACCGTCCGCTGAAGTCGCTGTCTGACCTGCTCAAGGGTAAGCAGGGCCGGTTCCGTCAGAACCTGCTGGGTAAGCGTGTCGACTACTCGGGCCGTTCGGTCATTATCGTCGGCCCGCAGCTGCGGCTGCACGAGTGTGGTCTGCCGAAGCTCATGGCACTGGAGCTGTTCAAGCCCTTCGTCATGAAGCGTCTGGTGGAAAACGACTACGCGCAGAACATCAAGTCCGCCAAGCGGATGGTGGAGCGGCAGCGCCCCGAGGTGTGGGATGTCCTGGAAGAGGCCATCTCCGAGCACCCGGTGATGCTCAACCGTGCGCCCACCCTGCACCGCCTGGGTATCCAGGCCTTCGAGCCGGTGCTCGTCGAGGGTAAGGCCATCCAGCTGCACCCGCTGGCCTGTGAGGCCTTCAACGCCGACTTCGACGGTGACCAGATGGCGGTCCACCTGCCGCTGTCCGCCGAGGCACAGGCTGAGGCACGCGTCCTGATGCTCGCCTCGAACAACATCCTGTCCCCGGCGTCCGGTAAGCCGCTGGCGATGCCGCGTCTGGACATGGTCACGGGTCTGTACTTCCTGACCATGGACAAGTCCGAGAGCGACCAGGGCGGCGAGGGTCGTTACACCCCCGCCGACGAGAACGGTCCGGCCCGCGGCGTGTACTCCACTGTCGCGGAGGCCATCATGGCCAACGACCGTGGTGTGCTGGGTCTGCAGGCTCCGATCAAGGTGCGTATCTCGCACCTGCGTCCCCCGGCGGACATCGAGGCTTCGCTGTTCCCGGACGGCTGGCAGCAGGGTCAGGTCTGGACCGGGGACACCACCCTGGGCCGGGTCATGTTCAACGAGCTGCTGCCGTGGAACTACCCGTACCTGGAGGGTGTCATGGTCCGTAAGGGTGGCGGCGCGGGCAAGATCCTGCTCGGCGACGTGATCAACGATCTGGCGGCCCGTTACCCGATGATCACCGTGGCCCAGACCATGGACAAGATGAAGGACTCCGGCTTCTACTGGGCAACCCGTTCCGGTGTCACCATCTCCATGTCCGACGTGCTCGTGCTGCCGAACAAGCACGAGATCCTCGACCAGTACGAGGCTGAGGCACAGGAGATCGAGCGGAAGTTCTGGCTCAAGGGCGCGCTCACCGAGCGTGACCGCTACGACCGTCTGGTCGAGCTCTGGCAGGACGCCACCAACAAGGTGGGTCAGGCAGTGGAGGATCTGTACCCGGACGACAACCCGATTCCGATGATCGTGAAGTCCGGCGCCGCCGGTAACATGCGTCAGATCTGGACCCTGGCCGGCATGAAGGGCATGGTCGTGAACTCCCGTGGTGAGTACATCACCCGGCCGATCAAGACCTCCTTCCGTGAAGGCCTGTCGGTGCTGGAGTACTTCAACAACTCCCACGGTTCCCGTAAGGGCCTGGCCGACACCGCCCTGCGTACCGCCGACTCGGGTTACCTGACCCGTCGTCTGGTGGACGTCGCGCAGGACGTCATCGTCCGCGAGGACGACTGTGGCACCCGTCAGGGTGTGCGGGTCCCGCTGGCGGAGAAGCTTCTCGACGCCGCCGGTGTCGCGATCGGTTTCTCCCGCCACGGTCTGGTGGAGACCTCGGTCTCCGGTCGTGTCCTGGCCACTGACGCCAAGAACGAGGCCGGCGACGTCGTGCTCGCCGCGGGCACCGAGCTCAACGAGCTCAACATCGACGCCCTCGTCGACGGTGGCGTGGCCGAGGTCAAGGTCCGTTCGGTCCTGACCTGCCAGACCGCCACCGGCGTGTGCGCCAAGTGCTACGGCAAGTCCATGGCCTCCGGCCAGCTGGTCGACATCGGCGAGGCTGTCGGCATCGTCGCCGCCCAGTCGATCGGTGAGCCCGGCACCCAGCTGACCATGCGTACCTTCCACCAGGGTGGTGTCGGTGGTGACATCACCGGTGGTCTGCCGCGTGTCCAGGAGCTGTTCGAGGCCCGTGTGCCGAAGAACCGCGCCCCGATCGCGTCGGTCGCCGGCACGATCAGCCTGGAGGACGAGGGTAACTTCTGGTCGTTGACCATCCACCCGACCGACGGTTCGGATGACGTGCTCTACGAGAAGCTGTCCAAGCGCCAGGGCCTGGCCCAGGTGCGGCGTCCGATGGAGTCCAACCCGGGAGCGTTCATCGAGCGGGCACTGCGCGACGGCGACACCGTGGAAGTGGGCGACCGCCTGCTCCGCGGTCCCGCCGACCCGCATGACGTGCTCGAGGTGCTCGGTCGCCGTGGTGTGGAACAGCACCTGATCGATGAGGTGCAGGCCGTGTACCGCACCCAGGGTGTGGCCATCCACGACAAGCACATCGAGATCATCATCCGGCAGATGCTGCGCCGCGGCACCGTCATCGAGTCCGGTTCGACCGAGTTCCTCCCGGGAACCCTGGTCGATCTCTCCGAGGCGAAGATGGCCAACGCCGAGGCACTGGCGGCCAGCGGTCAGCCGGCTGAGCTGCGCTCGGAGATCATGGGCATCACCAAGGCCTCACTCGCCACCGAGTCCTGGCTGTCCGCGGCCTCCTTCCAGGAGACCACCCGCGTGCTCACCGACGCTGCGATCAACAAGCGCTCGGACAAGCTGATCGGCCTCAAGGAGAACGTGATCATCGGTAAGCTGATCCCGGCCGGCACCGGTATCTCCCGGTACCGCAACATCTCCGTCAAGCCGACCGAGGCTGCGCGCAACGCCGCCTACTCGATCCCGACCTACGGTGATTCGATCTACGGTGACGACGGCTATGGTGAATTCACCGGACCTTCCGTGCCCCTGGACGAGGCGTTCTAGCCTCCGGCATTCGGTCTAGCTGAACAGACGGCCCGGTCCCGCTCCCTGTCACAGGGAGCGG
>NZ_JBNILW010000012.1:0-106634 GCF_050107895.1 Corynebacterium halotolerans
TTTGACACGTTGAAAGGCCAGTTGGGCCTGGAGCGCCACGGTGGCCGGACCCTTTCCGGGGTGATCAGTCGGATTGTGCGGCGGTTGTTGGCGTTGACCGCGGTGATCTGGCATAACCACGCCACCGACCAGCCGGTGCTGCGGTCACTGATCGCGTACGACCACTAAACCCCCGGAATCAATCATCTAGGCGGGTCTGCCGGGCGGCAGAGACCCCGTCGCGGTGACCACCAGGGTGCCGGGAGGTGAAGGTGATCGACCTGGATCGGGGGAACAGCCCCGCCAGGGTCTGCTGTGCACGGTGCCCGCGGGCGGCCAGCACCGGGAGAGTCTCCCGGTGCCCCGGATTCCCGGCGGATGCGTGGCGGGTGGCGTCGGCGAGCAGGACGGTGATGTGGGCGGTGTAGGCAACCATGAAGCTCCGGCGGTAGGCAGAGGTCTCGCCCCGGCTCGCGGCTTCGTGAGCGCCGGGGGAGGTGCGCATGAAATGGTCCCGCTGCCGGTTCAGACTGGCGAAGAGGTCGGCCACGTGTCGGACATCATCGGACTGCCCGACCACGGTGGAGATCCCGTCCCGCGTCAGCAGCATGGTGGCGCAGGAATTGGTCTGCGCGACTCCGCTCAACAAACTGAACTGGTGCCGGACCCAGGGGGAGTGAAGATAGACCCGGTGGGCGACGAGCTCGGGACCAGCGGCTCCGGCCAGGCTGTCTCGGGCAAACAGTAACGACTCGATCCGGTAGCGCTGGCGCAACTGCTGGGCTTTGGCCACCAGGACGTCGGCCTCTCCCTCGAAATTGGTCGCCTCCGCCTTCTTCAGCAGTGCGGTGATGCGGTGGTGTGCTTTCCGTTGCTCGGGAGACAACGCCGCGAAAGCGCGGTCCTGCTCCTCCACGGCATGCGTGTCGGTCAGCAGCACGGCGTCGTGCAACGGGCGCAGGCCCCGGAGCCGGTCACGGATGTTCTCCAGGGCAGCGGTTGATAACGCCACTTCCTCGACGGGATGGCACTGCCGCTGCCAGGCGGCGCGCGTGGGTTCGGCGACATCCACCCCGCCTTCCGTCCGTTCTCCGCCGCACACCCGGTGTGTCACCAGAAAGAGTAGATGGTCCACCTGTGAGGTGAGCAGATGGCGGAGGTCGTCCGGAGTCCAGCCTTTCGCCGCCGCCTGGAGGAGCGCGAAGTAGATACTGTCCGTCAGCTCCCGGTGATACTGCTGCCGGAGCTGCTCGGGGACCGGTCCCTGGTGGCGGTTGTGCGGACCGGAGCCTGGGTAGAAGTCAGTCGGGGTGGGGTTCATGGTGGTCATCGCCTAGATCCTTTGTGTGGGTTGTGGGCCGGGGCTGCTTCTTCCCGGTCACCGGTAGTTGATCAGGAAGGCTGGACATGACTACCCCCGGTTTACATTCTGTAACCCCGTGAGCTTGTCATATGCAGGTGAATCAGGACCCCCGGTGCTGCGGCGTGACAGGGCACGGTCCGGAAACAGGAACCGCATTCCAGCTCCGGTGGGAGCCCCGGAACTACGATGGTCGGCATGAACAGTCAGCAGGAATTCGTCCTCCGCACCGTCGAGGAAAGCGGTATCCGCTTCATCCGGCTCTGGTTCACTGACATCCTGGGCTATCTCAAGTCCGTGGTGATGGCATCAAGCGAACTGGAATCCGCTTTCGAAGAGGGAGTGGGGTTCGACGGCTCCGCCATAGAGGGGTTCTCCCGAGTCTCCGAAGCGGACATGATTGCTCTGCCGGACCCGTCCACGTTCCAGATCCTGCCTTTCGATCCGGCGGATTCCCCACTGCAGACTGCCCGCATGTTCTGCGACGTCACGATGCCGGACGGGACTCCTTCCTGGGCGGATCCCCGGCAGGTGTTGCGGCGTCAGGTGGAGTCGGCCGCTGCGGACGGCTTCACGCCGATGGTCTCCCCGGAGATCGAGTTTTATCTGGTAGAGGATCTCGACACTGCGGGACAGCCGCCCGTGCCCACGGACTCCGGCGGATACTTCGACCAGGCCTCCCACCACCAGGCGCGGACCGTGCGCCGGGAGGCGATGATGGCGATCGAGTCGATGGGCATCCCCGTCGAGTTCTCCCACCACGAGACCGCGCCCGGACAGCAGGAGATTGATTTGCGCCACGCGGAGGCACTGAGCATTGCGGATTCCATCATGACCCTGCGTTACCTGGTCAAGCAGGTGGCGATGCAGAACGAGGTGGCCGCGACCTTCATGCCCAAGCCGTTCCGGGATCACGCCGGTTCCGCCATGCACACCCACCTCTCCCTGTTCGAGGGTGACCAGAACGCCTTCCATGACCCGGATGATGAGATCAGTCTCTCCGTGACCGGCCGACAGTTCATCGCCGGAGTGCTCCGGCACGCCCCGGAGATGACTGCGGTGACCAACCAATGGGCCAACTCCTATAAGCGGCTGATGTTCGGCAATGAGGCGCCGACGGCCGCCACGTGGGGGGTGTCCAACCGTTCCGCACTGGTACGGGTGCCCACCTACCGTCTGCACAAGGCGGAATCGCGCCGGGTGGAGGTGCGCAACCTCGACACCGCGGTCAATCCCTACCTGGGCTTCGCGGTGGTGCTCGGCGCCGGATTGAAGGGCATCCGCGAAGGTTATGTGCTGGATGAACCTGCGGAGGACAACATCTCTAACCTGACCCGCCGGGAACGCAGAGCGATGGGGTACGTCGATCTGCCCTCCGACCAGGAGGCCGCCCTGCGAGAGTTCGAACGATCTGAACTGATGGCCGACGTCCTCGGCGAGCACGTCTTCGAGTTCTATCTGCGCAGCAAATGGAATGAGTGGCACGACTATCAGCAGCAGATCACTCCCTGGGAACTACGGGAGAACCTCGGCTATTAGCCGTTGTCGATCAGCCTTGTCCGAGCAACCACCCCGCGCGGGATGTCCCCCACGCCATCTTCAGGAGATCAGACCCCGACCATGACGACCCCGAGAACCGGCAGGCCCACCATCCCGACGCCGGCAGTGCTGGGCCTGCAGCGCCCCCGAGCCGCCGAAGACCTGGAGTGGCTCGGCTGGAACAACCCCGAATCGGCGGATCTGCTGTGGGCGATCGGCGGTGCCGGTGACTCCGATCTGGCGTTGAACACCCTGGTCCGCATCATGACGGCCCTCGATGAACTTGACGGGGTGACCTATTCGTCCTCCGAGCAACGGATGTCCTCGGCACCGACGCGCCGGCGCCAGGATTTTGACGGCGCGCTGCGGAGCGACGTCGCCCTGCGGGTGCGGGTGGTGGCCCTGATCGGCGGCTCCACAGCTTTGGGGGACCACCTGGCTGCCAATCCGGACCTGTGGCCGCAGCTGGCGGAACCGCTGCCGACCGCCGAAGAGATGATGCAGGAGATGTTGTCCACCGTTGACGCGGTGCCGGCGGTCATTGAGGTGGAGGATGACGGTGTCGTAGTCGCATCGGGGCCAGACAGTTCCGATACCGCGAGCGCAGCCCTGGACACCGTCGGTACCTATCGTGCCCGCCGCGATCCGGCGGAATCTGAAACAGCGCTCAAATTCGCGTACCGCACCCTGCTCATGAGAATCGCCGCCCACGATCTGGCGGGCAGCTACCCGCGCTCCCGGCGCCGGATCGGCCAGCCGGAGGTGGCGTTTCGGACGGTCACCGCCTTGCTGGCCGATCTTGCCGACGCCGCGCTCACCGCATCGCTGGCGGTGGCGGTGGCGGAAGTCTACGACGACAAACCCGTGGACACCCACCTCGCGGTGATCGCGATGGGGAAATGCGGGGCCCGGGAACTCAACTACATCTCCGATGTCGACGTCGTCTTCGTGGCGGAGCCCGCCAGTGCCCGGGCGACCCGGTTGGCCGGGGAGTTCAACCGGATCAGTTCCCGGGCTTTCTTCGAGGTGGACGCCAATCTCCGGCCAGAGGGAAAGAGTGGCGCACTGGTGAGGACACTGGCCAGCCACCTCGCCTACTACCGTCGGTGGGCGGAGACCTGGGAGTTTCAGGCGCTGTTGAAGGCCCGGCCGATGACCGGCCACCTGCCACTGGGCCGGGCGTACCAGGAACAGCTCCAGCCGATGGTGTGGACCGCCAGTCAGCGGGAGAGCTTCGTCTCGGACGTCCAGGCGATGCGGCGTCGGGTCGTCGACAATGTTCCCGGAAATCTGCGGGATCGGGAACTGAAACTGGGGAGCGGGGGACTGCGCGACGTCGAGTTCGCCGTGCAGCTGCTGCAATTGGCGCACGGGCGGTCTGACGAGTCCTTGCGGGTGCTCAACACCATCGATGCCTTGCAGGCGTTGATCTCCGGCGGCTATATCGGCCGCGAGGACGGCCAGGACCTCATCGCGGCGTATGAGTTCCTCCGCCTACTCGAGCACCGGCTGCAACTGCACCGGCTGCGCCGCACCCATGTGCTGCCACCAGCCGACGATGAAGAGCACCTGCAGTGGTTGGCGATCACCGCCGGATTCGCGAACACCGCGGCCAACACCGCGAGTGCCGCCATGCTGGACCGGCTGCGCAAGGTGCGGCTGTTGATCTCCTCGACGCACCGGCGCCTGTTCTACCGGCCGCTGCTGCACTCCGTGGTCAACATGTCCGTGGACGTGCTCAAGCTGTCGCCGGAGGCAGCCAAGCTGCAGTTGGCCGCGCTTGGTTACCAGTTTCCCGGCCGGGCCTTCGAGCATCTGGCGGCCTTGGCCGCCGGTGCGACCCGCAAGTCCAAGATCCAGGCGGTGCTGCTGCCCTCGCTGATGGAGTGGCTCTCCGACACCGCGGACCCCGATGCGGGGCTGCTCAACTACCGGAAACTCTCCGACGCAGCCTATGACCGGACCTGGTTCCTGCGCATGCTCCGCGACGAGGGCATCGTGGGGCAGCGGTTGATGAAGATCCTGGGGAACTCCCCGTACACCTCGGAACTCATCATCGCCGCCCCCGATTTCGTCAAGTCCCTGGGCGACGGTGCGAAGGGGCCGAAGCTCCTGGAGAAATCAGCGGAGACCGTGGGGCACTCCCTGATCACCTCCGCGGGACGTCACCTCGACCCGGACAAGGCGATCAAGGTGGCTCGTTCCCTGCGGCGCGCCGAGCTGGCTCGGGTGGCGGCGGCTGATCTGCTCGGCATGATGGACGTCCGGGAGGTCTGCCGGAGTCTGTCGCTGGTCTGGGACGCGGTCCTGGAGGCTGCACTGCGGTCCGAGATCCGTTTCAACCTCCACGAGAAGGGACGGACGGAACCACCGGCCCGGATCTCCGTGATCGGCATGGGCCGTCTCGGGGGCGCTGAGCTGGGTTATGGCTCGGACGCGGATGTCATGTTCGTCGCGGAGCCCGTCGCAGGAGTGGCCGAGGATGAAGCGGTTGCCTGGGCGATCGGAATCTGTGACCGGATGCGCGGCCGGTTGGCCAAACCGAGCGCGGACCCGCCCCTCGAGGTCGACCTGGGGCTGCGCCCCGAAGGCCGCAGTGGCCCGATCGTGCGCACCGTGAAGTCCTATGATTCCTATTACCGACGATGGGGTGAGACCTGGGAGATCCAGGCTCTGTTGCGCGCCACCTACGTGGCCGGTGACAAAGAGGTGGGGCTGGCTTTCCTGCGGGCCATCGACAAATACCGGTACCCGGTGGGTGGCGCCAGCCAGAGCACCATCCGGGAGGTGCGCCGAATGAAGGCCCGCGTGGACGATGAACGACTGCCCCGCGGCGCGGACCGCAACACCCACACCAAGCTGGGGCGCGGTGGCTTGACGGATGTGGAATGGACGGCGCAGTTGCTGACGATGATGCATGCGGACGAGTATGAGCGGCTGCACAATACCTCCACACTGGAAATCCTCGACATACTGGCCGCGGAGCGGATCCTGGCCCCGGACAAGGCGGAGATGCTCAAGGATGCGTGGCTGTTGGCCACCAACGCCCGAAACGCCCTGGTACTGGCGCGCGGTAAGCGCACGGACCAGCTCCCTCATCCCGGGCACCAGCTCGCGCAGGTCGCCGGTGCCGCGGGCTGGGATCCGGATGACAACCGGGGGTTCCTGGAGAACTACCTGAAGGTCACGAGACGGGCCCGGCAGGTCGTCGACGAAGTATTCTGGGGCGAGCCGACCATGGAACCGGAGGGGGAGGGGACCAGCGGCCGCCAGGGTCTTCACTGACCCGGCGGCCCGGTGGGTGCGCACCAGCTCCGGAAGCGCCCTGAACTAACCCCTAAGGGTGTCGACGCAGCTGGTCAGCGACCCCTACACTCGGAGATGACAGACCGAAATCCGGAAGGAAACCTCTGACATGGCACTTAATCTCTCCATCGACCTGAGCGACGCCAGCTTCGGCGACCTGGTGGCGCTGGTCGACGCAGCCCGTTCCGCCGGTATGGACCCCCACGACGAGATCAGCTTCGACGGCAGCACGCTCAGCCTGAGCGTTGACGTGGACGCCTTTTTCCCGAGCTTCGCGGACCGCTCCGCGGCGGAGGGCGGCGACCTGGTCGACGTGGATGACCCCGATGATGACTTCGACGACACCGAGATCATCGACGACGGCTTCCCGGGACCGCGCCCGGGCGACCGACGGGAGGGGCCGAGCCGCCCCCGGCGTGACAGCTGGGGCGAGGACCGGTACCGGGGCCCGCGCAGCCCCTTCGACTTCGTGGACACCTCCGGCATCGGCGACGCCGCGATCCGCAGCGTGATCGACATCCTCACCGGCCGGCAGGACCCACCCCGCGGCCGCCACTGAGGGCAGTGGCGGGGGAGACGGCAGGCCCGGCGCACCCCCCGTCAACACGCCGGTGCAGACCGAGCCCCGCGCGCCCCGCGCTTGCCAGGCTTCTGACAGCCCGGATCCATCCCCGGCACATGCCAGCCGCCTAACCTCAGAGTTGAGTCACGAAACAGTGACCGAACAGCAACAAGGAGGTTACGGTCGTGGAGTTCCCCCGCCGCCTGGCGCGCTCCCTGGTCTCCGCGGGAGCCGCTGCGGGCCTGCTCGCAGCGGGCCTAGTGGTTTCCCACCCGGAAATTCAGAGCGGGGCAGCGGTACTGGCCGCCGAGGCCCGTCACCTGCCGGACAAGGAGACACCCACCGGGCTGAGCGCCGACGCCCTGTCCGAGAGCTCCGAGGACAGCGCGCCGGATACGGCCTATGATTCTCCCCCGGGCACCAATTTCGGGGTGGCTCTGGCCGACCTGCTCCGCGAGACACCTGCCGAGTAGCGGCTGGTGTCTACCGGTCGGTGTTCTCCTCCCACCCGGTGGCCTCGGTGTTTTGTACCACGCGCACGGCGCGGTGCGCTTCGTCCGCCTGCATCCGCTGCCACGACCGGTTGGCCACGACCCGGGAGATCAACAGCCCCACGACACCGACTGCCCAGACGACGATGACCGCCATCCAGGCGATGCGGAAGTCCTCCCAACCATAAGGCTGGCCCCCTGCGCTCCAGTCCAGCACGATGCCAACGGCCTGGGAGGCAACCATCGCTGCCAGGAAACCACCCATGTTGGACAAACCGGTACCGGTGGCCACGAACTTCCGGTCCAGGCGTTCCCGCACCAGGTCGAAGCCATAGTTGGCGGAGGGGGTGAAAGCAGCGGTGACGATGTTGACGAGGATGATCGCGACCAGTCCGTGGGGGCTCTCGCTGTAGAAGAAAATCAGCCAGGAGGCGCCGATACCCAGAGTGAACACCAACGCCGCGAGGTCGCGGCGCGGACCCATCCGGGAGGAAATGAAACCGTGGAGCGGACCGACGGAGGCTGTGGCGACGGTATTGATCGTCAGAACCAGGGCAGCATTCTGGGACGACAGCCCCATGCCCAGGGTCATCATCGGCACTCCCCACAGCAGAGTGAACACGACCTGCGGAAGCATGCAGGTGTAGTGGATGAAGAAGCCCACCCAGCACACGGGGCTGCGCACGACGATGCCCAACAGGGCCCACACGCTGGTGCGTTCACGCTCTGCCACGGCAGCGTCGAGCCCCTTCGCCTGGGCGTCCAACTGCTGCAACAGGTCCCGGTCGCCGGATTTTTCGGCGACCTTCCTGGCTCGCCGGTCCGCCCGGGCGGCCTGGGCGGCGGCATCGGTGTCCGGGGAGTCGGCAACCGCCACTCCCGCGGCAATGGCGACGAGGATCCCGACCGCGCCCAAGCCGACGAACGCCGGTACCCAGCCGGCGACGTGCAGCAGCGCCATGAAAGGCACGGCTGAGATGAACTGTCCCAGCTGTCCGACAGCGGCCGTGAGCTGCGTGAACAACGGCGTCTTCTTCAGCGGGAACCAGTAGGGGAGAATACGCATCACCGACAGGAAAGCCGAGGCATCACCGGCGCCGATGAGCACACGAGCGACAATCGCCACCCCATAGGATGAGGTCAGGCCGAGGAGAATCTGGCCCAGCCCCATAATGACCGCCCCGACCACCAGCATCTTCCGCGGCCCGAAACGGTCGATGAGCATGCCCATCGGGATCTGGGCGAACGCGTACACGCCCACCTGGACGGCGGTGAACACCGCGATCCGGGAGGCGTCGACCCCGAAACGTTCGATTGCGTCCACGCCGGCGACGCCGAAGCTGGTACGACCGGTGATCGCCACGACATAGAGGAGCACCGCCGACACCCAGACAACCAGGGCGCGGCGGGTCACGACTTCACGGGGATCTGGGGCTGGGACGGTACTCACAGGGATTCACCTTAGCTGTGTTACTCGGGTTCAGGGTGCTCAGGGCGGCCACGGGCGGTGCCCCGCCTGGTTCCGGACTGGGGACAGTGTGACGTGCCGGCCTCCGGAAGTCCCGCAGAGGACGACGATCCCGGGGCCGATGCCGGGGGATCCCCTCGTTCTGACGGCTGTCCTTGTGAGATGGAGTCAGTAAGGTGAATGGTGTGGATTACATTTCAACCAGAGACACGTCAGAAACCCCCGCGAAGTTCACCGACATCCTGCTCGGTGGTTTGGCGCCGGACGGCGGGCTGTATCTGCCCGCCGAATACCCCGAGCTCAATGATGCGACACTGAGCTCCTGGCAGACCCTGCTGGCGGACAAGGGCTACGCGGCGGTCGCCGCCGAGGTGCTCAAGCTCTACATCGACGACATCCCGGCCGAGGAGATCGAGGCGATGTGTGAGCGGGCCTATGCCCCCGAGAAGTTCGCGGACCCCGAGATCGTCCCCGTCAGTGAGTTGGATGACGGGATCTTCCTCGCGCACATCTCCGGCGGCCCGACCGCGGCCTTCAAGGACATGGCTATGCAGCTGCTCGGCGAACTCTTCGAATATGAACTGGACCGCCGCGGCTCGACCATGAATATCCTCGGTGCCACCTCAGGTGACACCGGCTCCGCCGCGGAGTACGCCATGCGCGGCCGGAAGGGCATCCGCGTGTTCATGCTGACCCCGGCCGGCCGAATGACCCCCTTCCAGCAGGCCCAGATGTTCGGCCTCAACGACCCGAACATCTTCAACGTCGCGCTCGACGGAGTCTTCGACGACTGCCAGGACGTGGTCAAGGCTGTCTCCGCTGACGCTGGGTTCAAGGCCGAGCACCGCATCGGCGCAGTCAACTCGATCAACTGGGCCCGGCTCGTCTCCCAGATCGTCTATTACGTCACGACCTGGCTGAAGCTGACCGAAACCAATGACCAGAAGATCTCGTTCTCCGTGCCCACCGGCAACTTCGGGGACATCTGCGCCGGCCACATCGCCCGTCAGATGGGACTGCCGATCGACCGGCTGATCGTGGCGACCAACGAAAACGATGTCCTCAACGACTTCTTCAACACCGGCTACTACGCGCCGCGCACCGCGGCCCAGACCCACGCCACCTCCAGCCCGTCGATGGATATTTCCCGCGCCTCCAACTTCGAGCGCTTCATCTTCGACCTGATGGAGGGCGACGCCGGCCGGGTCAAGCAGCTCTTTGACATGATCGACGAGGGCGGTTTCTCCCTTGCGGAGGACACCCGCATGCTCGACGTCATTGACGAGTTTGGCTTCGGGTCCGCGAAGTCCACCCACGCCGATCGCATCGCCACGATCCGCGACACCTGGGAGCGGCTCGGTGTGCTGATCGACCCGCACACCGCTGACGGCGTGTTCGTCGCCCGCGACTGGCGCAAGGACGTCGACACCCCGATCGTGTGCCTGGAGACCGCTCTGCCGGTCAAGTTCGGTGACACGATCAAGGAGGCCATCGGCACCGAGCCGGAGATCCCGGAGCGTTTTGCCGGCATCATGGAGGCGGAGCGCCACGTGGTGGATCTGCCGAATGATGCCACCGCAGTGAAGCAGTTCATCAAGACCTCGATCGAGAACACCGAGGTCCGTTAGACCGGCGGCCGCCCGCCGACCGGGGGCGGAACTGACTGGGGTCGGTAACCATGGAGCGCGTGTACTGCTCCGGGTTACCGGCCCCAGACGTCATTGGTGCAGGTGTACACAAGCGGAATGTTCGTGTCGTCCCGGCCGACCTGCAGAATCTCCTCCGCCATCCGAGGTCAGACGCTGAGGACATCCGTTTAATTCCTGGCTCTACCCTGGTCGCCAGAACACCGCAGCGGATCTCTCCGGCGGTGGAGTCATGCGGTTCCTCCGTGGGTTCGAGGTCTATCCGTCGCCGACCGCTCCGCCCCGTTTCGAACGAGTATTCCCCGCGCAGTCCAGTCAATGTCCGGAGGCGCTTCTACGGTGACTCACAGAACCCGGTTCTGATGCCGGACAACGTTCCCCGGCCCACGGCCGGCGATGACACGAGTGGAGGAATCTTCCGATGATGCAGGGCAGGAGCAACCCGGCTTCTACAGACCAGGGTTCCCCGAAAACCCCCGACATACGCTGGGTGCGGCAGGAGCGGGAAGCCGCCTTCGGTCTGCTGACGGGAGCAGACGTCTTCTCGTTGCCTCGGCAGGGAAGTGTTTCCCGGCAGTTCGCCGCCGGCCGCTATCGGGAGGTGACGGCACGGATCAGCGCCACCTCGAAGGACCTGGAGACACTGATCCGGCACCGGGAGGACGTCCGCGCCGGGGGCCACGGCATCCCGGCCGCCATCGGTTGGACATTGGCTGCTGTGGTGGTGGTGTTCCTCGGTTTTCTGCTCGGTGACCTCGCCGGGGCCGCCGGCGCCGCCATTCTGGAGGATCTCAATGAGTAGGGGCGGATCGGCAGGTGGGGGTTGCGCCATGCTGGTCGTGGTGGTGCTGGTCATCGGCCTGATCATGTGGCTGGTCGGCGGGGTGTTGTCGTTGTTGGGGGTGCTCCTGCCGATCGCCGGGATACTCCTCGGTCTGTTACTGTTCGGCTATGGCTGGGTCGGTGTCTATCTGGGACGCCGGAACCGGAAGGCCGATCAGCAGTTGAACCGGGAGCTGGGTGGCATGGCCTCCGACGCCGGCGCCCGCCTGGACCAGGTGCTGCTGTGGTGGGACCGCGTGCGGCTGACCCAGGGCATCGGCACCGAGTTCGAGGGCCGGATGGACAATGTGAGTTCCGCCGCCGCTGACGACCCCGACGCGCTGCGCCTGCGGGAGCTGCTGGGGGAGGCCCGGGAGGTGCGCGGGCTCCTGCTCAATATTGACGCTCAGCCGGACCCACAGGGCCGTCTCAAGGTCATCAACCGGGCCGACCGGGTGTGGGCGGACCTCGTGCGCCACTACATGCAGGAGCCGGGCAGCTAGAGCTGGCACAATGGGCCCCACCACGAATCCGGCAGAAAGGAACAGGACCATGGGACAGGAACAGTTCGTCGGCAAGGAGCACTTCGAGGAGTTTGACCCGGAGCGCTTCGCGGAGCAGATCAAGCGCGAGGCTGCCGAGCGCAAGGCGGAGAGCTCCGACGAGGAAGAAGAGCAGTGAGCTTCCGGAACTCGCCGGAAACCGTCGCGGAGATGCTTCTCGACGCCACGGGTACCGGCTTCCCGATCGCCCCGCCGCGCCACCTGATTCCCGGCCTCGATCTGGACGGCGCCTACCACATCCAACTGCTGCAGGAACGTGCCCGGCAAGTGGAAGGCAGGGAAATCGCCGGCCGGAAGGTTGGGCTGACCTCGCAGGCGATGCAGCAGCAACTGGGCGTCGCCAGCCCGGATTTCGGGTTCTTCACCCGGGACCTGGTCTTTGACAGCGGCACAGAGATCCCGGTGGGCCGGTTCATCGCCCCGAGAGTTGAACCGGAGCTGGCATTCATCCTCGACCGTGATCTCGGCGCCGGGGAAGACCTGGATTCGGTGGCCGGGGCGATCCGGTCCACCCACCTGAGCATCGAGGTCATCGACTCCCGGGTGAAGGAGTGGGACATCACGTTGGTGGACACGGTGGCTGACAATGCCTCCGGCGCCGCGGTCATCCTGGGGCCCACCACCGACGTCGCGGTATCCGAGCTTCCCGCGGTGCGGGCGACCATGTTCCGCAACGGGGAGAAGGCTGCGGAGGGAACCGGGGCGGACGTCCTCGGCCATCCGCTGGCACCCCTGGTGTGGCTGGCGGATACGCTGGCCCAGCGAGACGTGGTGTTGCGCGCCGGGGAGATCGTGCTGACGGGCAGTTTCTGCTCCGCTGTGCCGGTGGCGGCGGGGGATGAGATCAGTGTGGACTACGGTGAATACGGTCGCCTGAGCGCGATCTTTTCCTGACCGCACAACCTCCGGAGGACGTACCACCTTGGCCACCCCCGAATTCATTCTCGAGCTGCGTGAGAAGATCGGCCACGCACCGCTACTGCTGCCGGCGGTCACCGCCGTGGTGATCCGGGACGTCGCGACCGACGCCCCTTTTTGGGCTGTGCCCGACGTCCTGCTGGTCAAGCGGGCGGACAACGGCGAGTGGACCCCGGTCTCCGGTATCTGCGAACCCGGTGAGGAACCGCATGTCACGGCGGTGCGTGAAGTCAAGGAGGAAACGGACATCGACGCCCGGGTGGAAGCCCTGCTCGGCGTGGGGGCCATCGACCGCGTCACCTATCCCAACGGCGACGTGGTGGACTTCATCGACACCACCATCAGGATGAGCCTGACCGGGGACGACACGGCCCGCGTCGCCGACGAGGAGTCCGTGGACGTCGGTTGGTTCAGCATCTCCCAGCTGCCACCGATGAAGCCGCGGTTCCGGCTGGTCATCGCCGATGCGGTGGCCCAGCTCAAACATCCCCACGGGTTCCGGCCCCGACTGGGTTTCCAGAAGCGGGAACAGCGCTAAACCGGGCGGCGCCCGCCCGGCAGCGGTGGAGCAGCTGGGCCGGAATCAGCAGTCGTAGTACAGCTCAAAATCCAACGGGGTCGGTCCCATCCGGGACGGGATGATCTCGTTGTCGTACTTCGAGCGGATATAGGACTGGATGAGATCCTCGGTGAAGACATCGCCTTCCGTGAGGAAGCCGTGGTCCTCCTCGAGCGACCTGAGGGAAGCTTCCAGCGAGGTGGGGGCCTGGGGAATCCCCTCGGCCTCCTCGGGCGGGAGCTCGTAGAGATCCTTGTCCACCGGCGCGTGCGGCTCGATACGGTTGCGCACCCCGTCGAGCCCGGCCAGCATCATCGCGGAGAACCCGAGATAGGGATTGCCCGACGGATCCGGGGCACGGAACTCGATGCGCTTGGCCTTCGGGTTGGAACCCGTGATCGGGATGCGCACCGCCGCCGAGCGGTTGGACTGGGAGTACACCAGATTGATCGGTGCCTCGAAACCGGGCACCAGCCGCTGGTAGGAGTTCATCGTCGGGTTGGTGAACGCGAGCACCGCACCGGCATGGTGCAGGATGCCACCGATAAAGTGGCGTGCCATCTCGGACAACCCGGCATAGCCCGCCTCGTCGTGGAAGAGCGGCTTACCGTCCTTCCACAACGACAGGTGGGCGTGCATGCCGGAGCCGCCGTCGTTAGCCAGTGGCTTGGGCATGAAAGTGGCGGAACGTTCGTGCGCCTTCGCGGTGTTCTTGATGATGTACTTGAAGGTCTGCAGGTCATCCGCGGCATGTAGCAGGGTGTTGAAGCGGTAGTTGATCTCCTGCTGGCCCGCGCTGCCGACCTCGTGATGGGCCCGTTCTACGTCGAATCCGACAGTTTCCAGGTTCAGGCACATCTCGTCGCGGAGGTCCTGGAAGTGGTCATAGGGGGCCACCGGGAAGTAGCCGCCCATGTGGCGCACCTTGTATCCCAGGTTGCGGGAGCCGTCCGGATCAAACTCCTCACCGCGGTTCCACCAGCCTTCCTCGGAATCGACGTGGTAGAAGGAGCTGTGGACGTCGGTGGAGTAGCGGACGGAGTCGAAGACATAGAACTCCGCCTCGGCACCCACATTGCAGGTGTCCGCGATGCCGGTGGACTCGAGATACTCCTCGGCCTTGCGGGCGATGTTGCGGGGATCGCGGCTGTAGGGCTCGCGGGTGAAGGGATCGTGGACGAAGAACTTCATGTTCAGGGTCTTCGCCTTGCGGAAGGGATCCACTGCCGCGGTCGCGAGGTCCGGCAGGAGATTCATGTCGGAGTCCTCGACCGACTTGAACCCGGAGATCGACGACCCGTCGAAGGCGAACCCCGTCTGGGCGGCTTCCTCGGTGAAGGCTTTGGCGGGAATGGTGATGTGCTGTTCCACGCCGGGGACATCAGTGAAACGGATGTCCAGGAACTTGATGTCCTCGTCCGTGATTAATTTGGCGATATCTTCAGCGGTTGGGGTTGTGCTTGGCACTGGTACGGCTCCTCAGATCCGTAGGCCCGGCGGGGTTGGGTGTTAAGGCGCACGAGTACTTGTTTCCCGCGCGTCTGCCGGGCACAGAGTTGTCCATCCGGACCGGGGCAGGTGCACCTCGACGATTCCTGTCCGGAACTGTCGCTGCTGCGAGCCTGTCCGGATTTACAGTTCAACTGTACGTGAACGAAAGTAGAGAGGCTGGTGAATTCTGGTGTGGCCACCTGGTTTGGTGTGCGGGGTCGCCACAGGTATAAAGTGGAACACACCGTAAGGTACCCGGTGAATGCACCGGGTGCGGGGCTATAGCTCAGTTGGTAGAGCGTCGCGTTCGCAATGCGAAGGTCAGGGGTTCGATTCCCCTTAGCTCCACGGCATGGCGGAGGGTGGGTGTCCCGGAAACGGGAGCCCCACCCTCCGCCCTTTTTGAACGGCCGCCCCGGTCCGCGGTGCGGGGCCGGGGCGTCGCGAAGCGGGAAGCGGTCAGCGCAGCGTCGGGGTGTCCCACAGATTCAGAGTGGTACCGATACCCTTCTCTCTGGCGTTGGCGAGGACATCGGTGGCCCAGGCGACATCTTCGACAGGCATACCGCCGATGGAATAGCAGAAGATCTGGTCGTCGTTTTCCCGGCCTGGGGCTTTACCCGAGGCGATGTCACCGATGTTGACCAGCTTCTCCTCGGGCAGCGTGCCCTCCTGGTACATGTCCCACCAGCGGTTGCCGGGAATGCCCAGCAGCTCCTCATAGGTCACGTCGGGGCCGTTCTCATGGAACCACTCGGCGTAGAGTCCCTTGTAGTCCACGACCAGATTCGCCTCATCAGAGGTGATGAAATCATCGTCGAAGCGGGCGGCGGCGGGGCAGAGCAGCAGCGCACCGGGTTTGAGCCACTTGCGCCTGAAGTGCGGAAAGCCGGAGGGCCCCTCCTTGGAAGTGGAGGTGCCGCCGATCACGATGTCGGAATCCTCGATGGCCTCCTGCTCGGTGTCCACCACCTGGACGTCGACGTTCGGGTGGTTCTCGCGGAACCAGTCAGCTGCTTTGTCGGTGGAGCCTGCGGAACGTCCCTTGATCTTGACGGTGTCGATGCCGGGGCGCTGGCTGACGGCGGAATCGAAGATCGTGCGGCTCATCACGCCGGGGCCGATGATGCCGACCGTCTTCGCGTCCTTGATCGCCAGGTGCTTGACCCCCACGCCGGGAACGGCTCCGGTGCGGTAGGCCGACAGCAGATTGGCCGACATGATCGCGGTGGGAGCGCCGGTCACCGTGTCATTGAGCACGAAGACGTGGATGGAGCGCGGCAGATCATGCCGGCGGTTCTCCGTGTTGGAGCCGTACCACTTCACGCCCGTGGCGTTGAAACGGCCACCCAGGTACGCGGGCATGGCCATAAAACGACGATCCGGGCCGTCGGCGGGCATGCCGGCGTGCTCCGGCTCAGCGGGAAAGTTGATCTGTGCACCGTGCGAATTGGCGGAGGCGCCGGCCATCCGGTAGTCGCCGTCAGCCAATAGGATCAGGGTCTCCTCCATCGTCTCGACGCACTTGGCGGAGTCGGTGACTCCGGCTGCGATCATGTCGGGCTCGGAGAGGTAGAGAAAATCGATCCGCGTGTTGTTGGTGTTCTCGGAAACCAAAACTGCCTTTCGGGGTCACCCGGTGGCGGCGCCACAGTCGTACTCGCAGGCGGCCAGCCACCGTATTGAACAGAGTCCGGGTTGAGGGCTCAACCCACGGCTACCCACGCTAGCGAAGTTCGGCAGGGCAACCTCCCTGGTTAGAGCGGAAAAACCGAAGACTGACCACCGGTTTCGGTACCTCGACAGGCTGGGAAAGGGCTGAGGACGCACTTGGTCGCACATGCCTCGATTCCCCTTGTGACGTGCGCCCTCTCAACGCTCTGGAGGGGTCAGCCTCCCTAAAGTTTCCGCTCACGAGAGCATGATCCGGGAGGCCCCACGAAAGGGGGTGATAGGTTGGAGAAGCCACTGCTTCCGAAGAGGCCCATGGGGTGAATTCCCGGGAAGCAACCCCGGCTCGTTTCGGGAGGGGGTACTGCACCGGGTGCGGTTCCGGTTCACGAGCGGGACTTGCACAGGCAGGAGTCGGGCGCGGGGAGGAGGTGAGCCCTAGGATCGGGGGTATGTCTATAGCGGCGTCAATGAAAAGACGGGTCGGAGTCACTGCAGCGCTGGTGGTCGCTCTTCCGATCGCGGCCTGTGGAGCCCCGGGGCCAGAGGAGGAGCCACCACAGCCTGAGCAGGTGATGGAGTATGACTACGTGGCACTCGGCGATTCCTACGCCGCCATGGGCAGTCGCGACGCTGCGACCGGGCCCGAATTCTGCCTGCGCTCCACTGACAACTATCCCTCCCTGGTGGCGGCGGATGAGAGGGTGCGGAGCAGCACCGACGTCACGTGCCAGGGGGCGCGGATCCCGGACCTCCTGAATCCCCGTCCCGCCGACTCCGGGGAATTGGCGCCCCAACTAGCTGCGCTGGGCACGGATACGGACCTGGTGACCTTGTCGATCGGCGGCAATGACCTGGGATTCGGCGAGATCATCGGGTGCGTGCAGGAGAACCTGCTGGGGGACGCGCAGGTCGACTGTGCCGCTCGCCTGGAAGGTACGGTCCGGACCCACCTGGCAGCGCTGCCGGAAGAACTCGATGAGCTCTACCGTCACATCGAGGATTATTCAGGTGGGGCTGACGTGATCGCCACCGGTTATCTCCCGATTCTTCCGGAAGCGCAGACCTGTCCGGAGGTGGCGGCGATCTCCCCCGCTGACCGGGAGTGGGCGGGGCGGCTGACGGCGGAACTCAATGGCGTGCTGACCGACGCCGCGGAGCGCAACGGGGCGTCGTTCGTCCTGCCCGCCGGGGCGGCGGAGCACAGTACCTGCGCAGAACCAGGGCAGCGTTGGACGGACATCACCGGCCAGGAGACCGGCTCCTACCCGATGCATCCTACTGCCGCGGGACAAGCCGCCATGGCCGAGGCGGTGCTGGCCGAACTTCGTGGCTCAGCTGCCGAGACACCAGGAGATTAGCGGAGACGGCGGGGTGCGCCGCCGGAGCGGTAAGCGACTCAGAGTGTGCTCCCTCCGGCTACAGTCGGGGCCATGAGAATCGGAATCATCGGTGTCGGTGCGGTCGGCGGGGAATTCGCCGGAAAACTGGCCCAGGCTGGCAAGGACGTGCGGGTGGTCGCGCGCGGTAGAACTCTGGAGGTGCTGCGGGAAACCGGACTGACGCTGATTGATCCGGGAGGAGAGAAAACCGTGATCGCGGTGCCCGCAGCGGAGTCCTTCGAGGAACTCGGCGGGACGGATGTGGTCATCCTGGCCACCAAGGTGTTACCGGGGCAGGAGACCTTCCCCGCGGTACCTGCCGGGGTCCCGGTCGTGACCACCCAGAATTCCGTGGAAGTGCCTTATACGGCGGCCCAGCGATTCGGCGCGGAGAACGTCTGGCCCGGTGTCGTGCGTGGTTTCATGGTCCACCGGGGTCCGGGCGTGGTGGAGTTTCAGGGCGGCCCCCTCAGCCTCAACTTCGGCACTTTCGACCGCAGCCCCAGTGACCTCGCAGAAGAGCTCGCCGCGGAGCTGACGGCGGCGGGCCTCGCGGGCACAGTTCTCGGGGACGTGTGGGTGGATGTGTGGACCAAGGCGATGTTCACGGCACCTTTCGGCGCGTTGGGAGCAGTGACGGGCAAACCACTCGGCCAACTGCGCACGGAACTGCGTGGTTCGTTGGCTGCCCTGTTCGGGGAGGTGGACACCGTGGCCCGCGCCATGGCGGTGGACCTGCCGTTGGACGCGGTGGAACAGGCCCTCGCCTTCGCTGATTCGCTCAATGCACAGGCCACCAGCTCCATGCAACGTGACTACCTGGCCGGGACTGCCAGTGAACTGGACGCCCAGGTGGGCGCGATCCGACGCCTCGGGGATGAAGCCGGCGCCGACACGCCGCTGCACGATCTGCTCCAGGAAGTCCTGGAAGCCCGGCTGGATTGAGCCCCCGGCATGGCATGGTGCGGTCTGACCGGGGCTAGATTCTTTCGAAGGGCTCCACGGCTCCACCGACCACCCGGAAAATCGGGTGAGGCCGCGGGGCAGCTGTCTCCAGCTGCTCCGCGAACCACCCGGGAGAGCGCTGCCGGGATTTCTGCCGCAGGTGCTCCAGTTCGAAAGCGAGCTGGCCATCGGTGACGGTGAGCGAGGGAAGACCCTCCTCGGGAGGCACCCGGATGAGCGAGCGATTGAAGGAGTAGCCGCGACGCTCCGCCTCAGCGGCAACCCCCGCCAGGTATGCGCCGATGGCGGCCAGGGGCTGCTGCCGGGCACGGAAACGCTCCAGCTGCGGATGGCTGCGGTATCCCCGTGTTTCTCCTGCCAACACCTTCTGCGCGAGCAGCGACTCGCGCCAGCAGGCCACCAGGGCCTGCCGGTCAAGGAGACCGGGGTGCAGCGACCAGATTCTCATCCTCCCATGCTACGCAGCGTGCTGCGGGAAAGTGTTCCGCTGCCCGGAGCCGCCAGGTAGCTTGGGGCCATGTCTTTCCCCGTTGCAGAGCACACCCTGGTGATCCTCCGCCACGCCAAATCCTCCTGGAAGGCGCCGGAGCCGGATCACGCCCGCCCACTGAACAAGCGGGGCCGGAGGGACGGCGTGGCAGCGGGGGAGTGGCTGGCGGGTCACGTCGGCCCCATCGATCACGTGCTCTGCTCCACCGCCACCCGTACCCGGCTGACCTGGGAACGCGCCCAGCTCGGCGGTGCCGCCAGCCGTGGTGTCAGCTATCACGACGAGATATACGAGGCCCCGGTGGGGGCCCTGGTGGAGCTGATCCGGAAGCTCGATGAGAACGTGGGCACCGCCCTGCTCCTCGGGCACTGGCCCGGCGTGGAGGAACTGGTCAACCTGCTCGCCGCGCGGGACGGGCATCCCGGTTGGGCGCAGATGGACGAGAAGTTCCCCACCAGCGCAATTGCGGTGCTCACGGTGCCGGGTGGCTGGGCCGCGCTGCGTGACGGTACCGCCCGGCTCGGTGCTTTCGTGGTTCCCCGGGGCTGAACCTGGCGGATCGTAAGTTCCGAGGGGCGTGGAAATGCCCCACCCCCGAGCGCGTGCGGCGCTGCAGCTGGGATGGGGCGGTGGGGACGCGGCGTCGCAAAGCGGGGGACGCCGCCGCTGACTAGCAGTCGTAGTAGAGCTCGTACTCCAGGGGAGTGGGGCGCAGGCGGTTCGGGGTGATCTCCGCGTCGTACTTCAGGCCGATGTAGGTGTCGATCAGGTCCTCGGTGAACACATCGCCCTCGGTGAGGAATTCGGAGTCCTCCTCCAGAGCCTTGAGGGAGGCCTCCAGGGAGGTCGGCGCCTGCGGGATGGAGGCGGCCTCCTCCGGTGGCAGTTCGTAGAGATCCTTGTCCACCGGCGCGTGCGGCTCGATGCGGTTCTTGATGCCGTCCAGGCCGGCCATCATCATCGCGGCGAAACCGAAGTAGGGGTTGCCGGAGGGGTCCGGGGCACGGAATTCGATGCGCTTGGCCTTCGGGTTGTTTCCGGTGATCGGGATACGGATCGCGGCGGAACGGTTGCGCTGCGAGTAGACCAGGTTGATCGGAGCCTCGAAGCCGGGCACCAGGCGGTGGTAGGAGTTCAGCGTCGGGTTCGTGAACGCCAGGACCGCGCCAGCGTGGTGCAGGATGCCACCGATGTAGTAGCGGGCGATGTCGGAGAGACCGCCGTAGCCGGACTCGTCGTGGAACAGCGGCTGGCCGTCCTTCCACAGCGACTGGTGGGCGTGCATGCCGGAGCCGTTGTCACCCGCCAGGGGTTTGGGCATGAAGGTGGCGGATTTGCCGGCCCGCGCCGCGGTGTTCTTGATGATGTACTTGAAGGTCTGCAGATCATCGGCCGCGTGCAGCATGGTGTTGAAGCGGTAGTTGATCTCCTGCTGCCCGCCGGTGCCCACCTCATGGTGGAAGCGCTCGAGGTGGTAGCCGGAGTTCTTCAGGTGGCGGACCATCTCGTCGCGCAGTTCCACCGTCTGGTCATAGGGGGCTACCGGGAAGTAGCCGCCCTTGAGACGGGTCTTGTACCCGGTGTTGGGGGTGCCGTCGGTGTTGGTCTCCGCGGAACGGTTCCACCAGCCCTCGTTCGAGTCGACCTCGTAGAAGGAAGAGTTGACGTCCGCGCTGTAACGCACCTTGTCGAAGACGTAGAACTCGGCTTCAGCGCCAAAGTTGCAGGTGTCTGCGATGCCGGTGGCAGTGAGGTACTCCTCGGCCTTGCGGGCGACGTTGCGGGGGTCGCGGGAGAAGGGCTCACGGGTGAACGGGTCATGCACGAAGAACTTCATGTTCAGCGTCTTCGCGGTACGGAACGGATCCAGGCGGGCGGTGTTCGGATCCGGCAGCAGGTTCATGTCGGATTCGTCGATGGTGGTGAAACCCCGGATTGAAGAGCCGTCGAAGGCCAGCCCCTCCTCGGCCGCGTCCTCGTCAAATGCCTCAGCCGGGATCGAGAAGTGGTGCTCGATCCCGGGGACGTCGGTGAACCGGACGTCGAGGTACTCGACGCCCTCGTCCTTGATGAACTTGATGACTTCTTCATTAGACTTGAAGGTCATGGGGTGACTCCTTGCGGATCTCCGGGTGCGGATGCAATGTGCTTCAATTCTAGGCGGGTCCCGGACACGCTGCGGCGGTGGGCAGGGCGGCGGGGCATAAACAACCTGTACTCTGAGCTGCAGCAGCAATTCTAGCGCAATATCTGTTGAGCTATCAAAAGGATGGTCCCGGCGTCATTTCCCTACCCCCACCGGCCCGACTAGATTGAAGGGCATGGCGAACCAGAAGCGTAGTTGGCTGGCGGGGCCGCAGATTCCCGCGGAGAACGAAGATCCGGACGCCCCCGGCAAATGGCCCGGCGAGAAGCTCGGTCTACCGGAGAAGGGCAGTGGCTCACTGGCGTCGGTGATGCGGCGTTCGGTCGGGGTCATCATCGACTGGATCGTCGCCTGGATCGTCGCTGGCTTCCTCAACATGTTCACTCATTCCCTCGGGGACACCGCCACGTTGACTCTCATTCTGTTCGTGGTCTTCGGAGTGGTGTCCGTGTGGCTGTTCGCCCGAACCCCCGGTCAGACAGTACTGGGAATGGGGGTGGCGCGTATCGACGTCCCGGGGGCCCGCGTCGGCTTCCTCCGCGCGCTTGCCCGCTCGGTACTCACGGCCTTCATTCTCCCCGCCGCGATGGTGGACTCCGACGGCCGGGGCATGCACGACCGCGGCACCGGAACCTCGGTCATCATGTCCTGAGGTTTTCCGCGGGAACACGGTGCTCCCCGTCCAGACGGACGGGGAGCACCGTTTTTTTTAACACCCTTCTCCGGGGGCTGATCGGGTGGCGGAGAACCGGGCCCCGGCCGCATTCACGCCCGCGCACGCCACGACGCCCCGTCCCGCAGAACGGGGACGGGGCGTCGATCAGCTGGGTGGTGCGGTGCGAAGCCCGGCGTGGCGGCGCCGGCGCAGGGGGACGGCCTACTTCTTCTTGCGTTCGGCCGCCCGACGGGCGCGACGGTTCATGCCCGACATGCTGGCACCCTTGGGTATCGGACCCTTGGGCAGAGCAGTGCCGGCGGAGCTGCCGCCCACGTTGTCCATCGCCTCGATCTTGGCGGCCACGCCGCCGACCTCGTTCTTCTTGTAGTTGCGGGGCAGCTTGACCAGCTCGCGCTGCAGGCTGCGCAGCGGAACCTGGCCCTCGCCGTCCCCGATGATCATCTCGTAGACGGGGACACCGCCAGCAATGCGGTTCAGGCGCTTCTTCTGCTGGCTGAGCATCGGCCGCAGGCGGTGCATCTCACCCTCACCGATGAGCACCACGCCAGGGGCGCCGATGACCCGGTGCACGGCATCCATCTGGGTGGTTGCCGCGATCGTCGTCTTCTTGTGCCAGACCGTGCCGGGGGAGTTACGCAGGTTCTCCACCGCCCAGCCGGCGGACCCCGCCTGCTCGGAGGCACGGTCGTACATCGAATTCTCCAACCGGCGGGTGAAGATGAACATCGCCAGCAGGAAACCCAGGACGAGGCCGATGGGCAGCATCCACCACTGGCCACCCCAGATCAGCCCGATGAAGAAGAACAGGGCACCCACCCCGACGATGGCCAGCACCATGTAGGGGATGAGCTTCTTGTCCTGCTTGCGCTGGAGGTTGAACGCCTGCCAGAGCTGTTTCCAGGTCTGGGTGCGCTGCGCCCGCTTCTGCTTGCGTGCCGCCTTCTTCTCGGCCTTCTCGGCCTGCTTCTTCGCATCTGCCATGACCTACACATTAGGCGATGGTTAACCGGAACACAGCAATGGGGCGGTGCCGCTGACGTCAGCGGCACCGCCCCGGAAAACGGAGGGATCAGCGGGTGGAGCTGACCGGGGTGTCCCGGGAGGGACCGTACTTGTCCAGCAGGGTGGAGGCCTCCTGGGCGGTGGCCCCCTGGGAGGTCTGCTTCAGATGCTGAAGATTCTCCGGGACCTCCAGACCACGGGCGGCCATCGCCTCGGTGTAGAGGCGACCGGCACGGTAGGAGGAACGGACCAACGGTCCGGACATGACGGCCCCGAAACCGAGCTCCTTGGCGTAATCGGAGTGCTCGACGAACTCCTCCGGCTTCACCCAGCGCTCGATGGGGTGGTACAGCGGCCCGGGGCGCAGGTACTGGGTGATCGTGATGATGTCGGTGCCGGCGTCGTGGAGATCGCGCAGTGCGGACTGGATCTCCTCCGGGGTCTCACCCATACCGAGGATCAGGTTGGACTTGGTGATGAGACCGAAGTCGCGGGCCTGCCGGATGACGTCTAGGGAACGGTCGTAGCGGAATGCCGGGCGAATGCGCTTGAAGATGCGCGGCACCGTCTCGACGTTGTGCGCGAAGACCTCCGGGCGGGACTCAAACACCTGCTGCAGCAGGTCCGGCTTACCGGAGAAGTCCGGCACCAGGTTCTCTACGCCGGTGTGCGGATTGAGCTCGTGGATCTGCCGGACTACCTCGGCATAGAGCCAGGCGCCCTCATCCTCAAGGTCATCGCGGGTGACACCGGTGATCGTTGAGTAGTTCAGGCCCATCTCACGGACGTTCTCGGCGACACGGCGCGGCTCATCCACGTCCAGCGGTTCCGGCTTCGCGGAGTTGATCTGGCAGAAGTCACAGCGGCGGGAGCAGTTCGCCCCACCGATCAGGAAGGTCGCCTCGCGCGACTCCCAGCACTCATGGATGTTGGGGCAACCGGCCTCCTGGCACACGGTGTGCAGGGAGGCACCGGAGACGCGCTCCTTCATGTCCTGGTATTCCGGACCGGTCTTCACCGAGTTCCTGATCCAGCGGGGTTTCTTCTCGATCGGCGTCTGCGAATTCCTCGCCTCGATGCGGAGAAGCTTGCGTCCTTCAGTCGTCGTAGTCACGGGGTTCAGCCTACCTTCTAAAAATAGAGTGGTCTAACAGGTATTCAGGCGATCGCCGCAGGACAGCGACCAGGAATAAAGCCGGTGGGAAATCAGTTGTGCTGTGCTAATTTACGCCCGAGGCCCTTGGTGGGATCAGGAGCCGAACCGAAGGTGTGGTCCGCCACCTGCAGCCGCCCGGCGAGGGCGTCGTCGAGGTCGCTGAGGAACGGATCGGTCATCTCGGCGACGCTCACCTCACGGCCGAGCTCACGGCTCAACGTGGTCACCCCCGCATCCGAGATGCCGCACGGGACGATGTGCCCGTAGTAGTCGAGAGTGTTGGAGCAGTTCAAGGCGATCCCGTGCATCGTCACGCCCCGGGTGATCCGGATCCCCAGAGCCGCCACTTTGCTGTCCGCCCAGCCGTCGTGGGCGGGAACCCAGACCCCGGAACGACCGTCGATGCGGCCGGCAGCCGTGACGCCGGTCTGGCGGACAACCTGGATCAGGGCTTCTTCCAGCCGACGCACATAGTCGACGACGTCCACCGGTTCCGCCAGTTTGAGGATCGGGTAGACCACGAGCTGACCGGGGCCGTGCCAGGTGATCCGACCACCACGGTCGACGTCGATGACCGGCAGGCCGTTGGTCGGCAGGTCCTCCGGCTGAGTGCGTTTTCCGGCGGTGTAGACGCTGGGGTGTTCGAGGACCAGAACCTGGTCGCCGATTTCCCCGCGGGCGCGTTGCGCGGCGATCTCGGCCTGGAGCTGCCATGCCTCCTGGTATCCGTATTCGCCGAGATGCCGGATCTCGAGCGGCGCACTGGAGGCGCGAATGGATCTGTCTGCTGGAAAGAAGGGGTCACGTGGTGCGGTCATGGTGTATTTCACCGTACTCGTCGCCACCGGGACGCGGCACCGGGTGTGCGTACGGGTGCAGAGCGGGACACCCGCATGGAAGACCGGCGGTGGTCCTCCGGGTCGCGGCGGAGGCGGGAAGCTGTGTGGCGCACGGCTGTCCCACTGACCGGAAACCTGTGAGTTTCCTCGTGGGAGGCAGCTGCGGTGGCCGCAGCTGAACCCGGGCATGGAGCGCATCTCAATTCCAACTGGATTTCCCGGTAGCCATGGAAGCCCCGGCGGTCCCGGAGGCCCCACCACCTACGACCGACCGCAGCACAAGATCCGGAAAATGCGTGCTGCCCCGTCTCAGCAGACGGGGCAGCACGCTATGGCCCTGGTTCAGAGGGCCCGAGACGGGATTACTCCACGCCGTTCGCCTTGGCGTACTCATCGGCAGTCATCAGCGGGCCAGTCTCAGACACCTCGACCTGGAAGAGCCACCCCTCGCCGAAAGGATCATTGTTGATCACGTCGTAGTCGTCGTGCACGGCTTCGTTGACGGCGGTGACGGTGCCACTGACCGGCGAGTAGAGGTCGGAGACCGACTTGGTGGACTCGACCTCACCACAGGTCTCGGAGTGGGTCACGGTGTCGCCGACCTCGGGCAGTTCGGCGAAGACGACCTCACCGAGCCGGTCGGTGGCCACGGAGGTGATACCGACCTTGACGGTGGTGCCTTCGGCGGCGTCAGCAGCGGCGTCGATCCACTCGTGGTCCTCGGAGTAGGAGTAATTCTCGGGCAGGGATGCCATGGCGTTGTCAGCCTTCCTGGTCTGGGAATATCGTCGATCAATGAGTGTAGCGCGGGGTGCCGCCCCACATGCGGTTATGGCTGGTGGAACTAGTTGTCCCGCTCGTAGAACGGCGGCTTGACCACCGTGAAGGGGTAGCGCTTGCCACGGATGTCTACCTCGAGCTCAGTGCCCGGTTCGGCCTGGTCGCGGTCGAGGTAGGCCAGCGCGATGGGGTATCCGAGGGTGGGGGAGGGCTGACCAGAGGTGATCTCGCCGACCTCGTTGCCCTCGGCGTCGTAGAGCTTGGCTCCGGCACGGGCTGCGCGCCGTCCCTCGGAGGTCAACCCGCGCCGCAACCGGGTGGGCTTCTCCTGCGCCTCGATGGCCGCCTTGCCGACAAAGTCCTCCTTCTCTTTGCCGATCAGGCCGCCCATGCCCGCATCCCGGGGGGTCAGCTCAGTGGACAGCTCATTGCCGTAGAGGGGCATGCCGGCCTCTAGGCGCAGCGAGTCCCGCGCGGCGAGGCCGCAGGGAAGCAGACCCTGCCCGGCGCCGGCGTCGAGGAGCTTGTTCCAGAGCCCCGTGGCGTCGATGTTGGGGAGGTAGAGCTCGAAGCCGTCCTCACCGGTGTAGCCGGTGCGCGCCACCAGGGCGTCGACGCCCGCGACCGTGGCCATCACGGCGGAGTAGTACTTCGCGTCGCGGACATCGTTCTTGTCCTCCTCATCAACCAGGGGCAGCAGAATGTCCAGTGACTTCGGCCCCTGGATGGCGATCAGAGCGGTAGCGGTTGATTCATCGCCGACCACGACGTCGAAGCCCTCGGCGCGCTCCTGCAGTGCCTGAAGGACGGTGGCGGTGTTGCCTGCATTCGGCACCACCAGAAACTCGTTTTCACCGAGCCGGTAGCTGATCAGGTCGTCGAGGATACCGCCCTGTTCATTGACGATCATCGAGTACTTCGCGCGGCCCACGGCCAGCGTCGACAGCTGCGAGATCAGCGCGTAATCCAGGAAGGCGCCGGCGTCTCTTCCGGTGACCCGGACCTCGCCCATGTGGGACAGGTCGAACAGACCGGCGGCGCTACGCACGGCGCGGTGCTCATCAAGTTCGGAGGCGTATTTCAGGGGCATGTTCCAGGGGCCGAAGGCGGTGAAGCTGGCACCCAGGTTCTCGTGTTCGGTGTGTAGCGGGGATTCCCGCAGGGTGTGCTGAGTCATGTGGATTCTCCTCGGGATGCGGGAACTACTCGGAATCTTCCTCGTCGAGGTCGAAGGCCTCCGGCGGCGGGCAGGAGCAGACCAGGTTGCGGTCGCCGTAGGCCTCGTCCAGTCGGCGCACCGGCGGGAAGTACTTGTTGCGGCGCAGCTCGGGCACCGGGAAGGCGGCCTTCTCCCGGCTGAAGTCGTACTCCCAGTTGTCGCGGGAGACACTGAAGGAAGTGTAGGGCGCGTGCTTGATCACCGAGTCTTCGTAGGCGATGTCGCCGTCGATGATCTCCTGGATTTCAGCGCGGATGGTGCGCAGAGCCGCGATGAAGCGGTCCAGCTCGGCCAGGTCCTCGGATTCCGTGGGCTCGACCATCAGGGTCCCGGCCACCGGGAAAGCGAGGGTGGGGGCGTGGAACCCGAAGTCGATGAGCCGCTTGGCGACGTCCGCGGCAGTCACCCCGGACTGCTTGGTCAGCTCGCGCAGATCCAGGATGCACTCGTGGGCGACCAGGTCGTTCTTGCCGCTGTAGAGGATCGGGAAGGAGTCCCGCAGCTGGCGGGCGAGATAGTTCGCACCCAGGATCGCATGGGCGGTGGCCTGCGCCAGGCCGGCCGCACCGGTCATCGCGATATAGGCCCAGGAAATCGGCAACACACCCGCGGATCCCTGGGCGGTGTTGGTGATGGGCACCCCGCCGCCTTCAGGGGCGGGTGCGTCCGGTTCAGCCTGGGTGGGGTCGGTGGGCAGGAAGGGCACCAGGTGCTCGGCCACCCCGATCGGCCCGACGCCCGGTCCGCCGCCACCGTGGGGGATGGTGAAGGTCTTGTGCAGGTTCAGGTGGGAGACGTCGCCCCCGAACTTGCCCGGCTGTGCCAGCCCGGTCAGCGCATTCATGTTGGCGCCGTCGATGTAGACCTGGCCGCCAGCGTCGTGCACCTTCTGGCACACGGTGCGCACGGTGTCCTCGAAGACACCGTGGGTGGACGGATAGGTGATCATGATCGCGGCGACGTTCTTGCCGTGCTTCTCCAGCTTCGCGTCCAGATCGTCCAGGTCGATCGAACCATCCTCGGCGGTGGCGACCACGACGACGCGCAGGTTGGCCAGCGTGGCGGAGGCGGCATTTGTGCCGTGGGCCGAGGCCGGCACCACGCAGATGTCGCGCTCGTAGTCGCCGTTGGCCACATGGTATCGACGGATGGCTAGCAGACCGGCCAATTCTCCCTGGGATCCGGCGTTGGGCTGGACGGACACCTTTGCGTAACCGGTCAGTTCGGCGAGCCAGTTCTCCAGCTCGGTGATCAGCTCGCGCCAACCGGTGGTCTGGGACTCCGGGGCGTAGGGGTGGATGTTGGCGAAACCGGGCCAGGTGATGGCCTCCATGCCGGCGGTCGGGTTCAGCTTCATGGTGCAGGAACCCAGCGGGATCATCGTCCGGTCCAGGGCCAGATCCTTGTCACCCAGCTTGCGCAGGTAACGCATCATCTGCGACTCGGAGTGGATCTCGTTGAAGATCGGGTGGCTCAGCGGCAGTTCCTCGCGCTGCAGCGACTCCGGAATCGTGGCACCGGCGGTGCCCGTGGTCACCTCCGTCGCGCCGAAGGCCGCAGCCAGGTGCTCCACGTCGGTGGCGATGGCGGACTCACCAAAGGAGACCGAAACCTTGTCGGCGCCGATCGGGCGGACCAGGTAGCCGGCCTCAGCCAGGTTGGCGGTGATCTCCCGGGCCTTGCCGGCGGTGGTGACCGTGACGGTGTCGAAGAAGGTCTCGTGGGCCAACTCAACCTCTGACAGGCCGGAGATGGTGGCGGCGAAGTCGGAGGCCAGGCCGTGGACGTGATCGGCGATCTGCTTCAGTCCCTGCGGGCCGTGGTAGACGGCGTACATGGAGGCGGTCACCGCCAACAGAGCCTGGGCGGTGCAGATGTTGGAGGTCGCCCGCTCACGGCGGATGTGCTGTTCCCGGGTCTGCAGTGCCAGACGGTACGCGGGGTAGCCCTCGGCGTCGACGGAGACACCGACCAGTCGGCCGGGCATCTGCCGCTTGAGCTTGTCGGTCACCGCGATGTAGGCGGCGTGCGGGCCACCGAAGAACATCGGTACGCCGAACCGCTGGGAGGAACCGACGGCGATGTCGGCTCCCAGCTCTCCCGGGGAGGTGAGCAACAGCAGCGACAGCGGGTCGGTGACGACGGTTGCCAGGCCGCCACGGGTGTGAATGTCTTCGATGATCGCGCGGGGGTCGCTGATGTCGCCCTCTGTGCCCGGGTAGGCGATGACGACACCGACCAGGTCTTCGCCCACGAGGTCGCCGCTCAGTTCCGTGATCTCAACTTCGAGATCAATGGCCCGGGCACGCTCGGCGGCGACGGCCAGCACCTGCGGGTGAAGTCGGGCGTCGAGAACCACGCGCCGGCCCTTCTTGTTCGTCCGCGACATGAGGCCGACGGCCTCGGCGACGGCAGAGGCCTCGTCGAGCAACGAGGCGTTGGCGACCGGCAGGCCGGTCAGCTCGCTCACCATCGTCTGGAAGTTGAGTAGTGCCTCCAGGCGGCCCTGCGAGATCTCCGGCTGGTAGGGCGTGTAGGCGGTGTACCAGCCGGCGTCCTCCACCACGCCCCGGCGGATGACCGGCGGAGTGATGGTGTCGGAGAAACCCTGCCCGTAGAAGGATTTGAGCACGACATTCTTGTCGGCGTAGGAGCGCAGTTTCGCCTGGGCGTCGAACTCGCTGAGGGCGGGATCGAGCTGCATCGGTTCCTCGGAACGGATATCGGCGGGTAGGGCTGCGTCCACCAGTTCGTCCATGGAGGAGTAGCCGACCTTGTCGAGCATCACCTGCTGCTCGGAGGCATTGGGCCCGAGGTGGCGGGCCAGATAGGATGCGGGATCATTCACCGGGGTCAGGGACATGCGGCTCAGTAACTCCTTCAGGGTACGAAATAACGTATTCACCGGTCAGTATAAGGTGCCGACCGGACACGTCCCGGCACATCCCGTCGCGTCCCCGGAATACCTGCTTCTCCACCGTTGGCGAGATTGTCCCGCAGCGATCTGACCTGCCCAATCCAGAAATGCCCCGGCGCAGCTGGCAATGAGAAACCGCCGTTCCTCCCCCGGGTAGGGGAGGAACGGCGGTTGCCGTGCTGCGGGGTGGGCGAAGCCGGCCAGCGCAGCTACCGGAGCCTAGAGCGCCAGGTCCGCGTCGAAGTCAGCGGTTTCCAGACGGTCCTTGATGGTGGTGACGAAACGGCCTGCGTCGGCACCGTCGACCACCTGGTGATCGTAGGTGAAGGGCAGGTAGGCCATCTGGCGGATGGCGATCGAATCGACGCCCTCGTCGGTGACAACGACCGGACGCTTTTCGATGGCGGCGGTGCCCAGGATGCCGGCCTGCGGCGGGGTGAGCACCGGGGTATCGAGCAGTGCTCCCTCCGAACCGATGTTGGTCACCGTGAAGGTGCCGCCGGACAGGTCGTCAGGACGCAGCTTCTTGTTGCGGGCCCGGTCGGCCAGGTCCACGATTTCCTTGGCGATCTCCGGCAGGGTCAGCTCCTGCGCCTTCTTGATCACCGGGACGAGCAGACCCTGCGGGGTGTCCACGGCGATGCCGATGTTGACGTCCGCGTGGTAGGTCATCTCCTTGGTCTCGGCGTTGTAGGACGCGTTGACGTTCGGGTGGGAGACCAGGGCCTCGGCGACAGCCTTGACGATGAAGACCAGGTAGGTCGGGTTGGCTCCGTACTTGTCCTGGAAGGCCTGCTTGTTCGCCTTGCGCAGCTCCGCGACCCGGGTCATGTCGACCTCCTGGACGTGGGTCAGCTGCGCAGTGGTCTGCAGAGACTCGACCATCTTGGCGGCGGTGATCTCGCGGATGCGGTTGACCTTCTGGGTCGTACCGATCAGCTCGGCCTTGGCCGGGTCCACGGACTTGGTGGACCAGTTGGCGCGCTCACCCTTCGGGGCGGCCTTCTCATCCTGGCCGGCGGCGGCCTCGCCACCCTCAGCGGCAGCCAGGACATCCTGCTTGCGGATACGGCCGCCGATACCGGAACCGGTCACGGTGTTGAGATCGACACCGTGCTTCTCGGCCAGCTTGCGCACCAGCGGAGTGACGTAGGGGACGTCGCCGGAAGTGGCGGACTCCTTCGCGGACTCCTTCTTCGGCTCATCCTTCTTCTTCGGCGCAGCCTTCTCGGCCTTCGGCTCCTCCTTCTTGGCCTCTACCTTGGGCTCCTCCTTCGGGGCCTCTTCCTTCTTCTTTTCCTGCTTGGGCTCGTCCTTGGGGGTGTCGGAGGAGGCCGCCGCGGCATCGCCGATGCGGGCGATGATCTCGCCGACGTCGACGGTGTCGTCCTCATTGGCCAGGGTTTCGATCAGGGTGCCGGCGACGGGGGAGGGGATCTCGGTGTCGACCTTGTCGGTGGAGACCTCGAGTAGCGGTTCGTCGACCTCGACGGTGTCGCCGACCTGCTTCAGCCACTGGGTGATCGTGCCCTCAGTGACGGATTCGCCCAGTTCGGGCATCTCGACGTCGGTGGCCTCACCGGAAGCGGCGCTGCCGGAGTCATGGGCGGCCTCGTCGACCGTCTCGTTCTCGGCCTTGGACTCAGCCTCCTCGGTGGCGGCCTCAGAAGGAACCTCGCGCTCCTCTTCCTGCTTGGGCTCGTCCTTGGGGGCGTCGGAGGAGGCCGCCGCGGCATCGCCGATGCGGGCGATGATCTCGCCGACGTCGACGGTGTCGTCCTCATTGGCCAGGGTTTCGATCAGGGTGCCGGCGACGGGGGAGGGGATCTCGGTGTCGACCTTGTCGGTGGAGACCTCGAGTAGCGGTTCGTCGACCTCGACGGTGTCGCCGACCTGCTTCAGCCACTGGGTGATCGTGCCCTCAGTGACGGATTCGCCCAGTTCGGGCATCTCGACGTCGGTGGCCTCACCGGAAGCGGCGGAGGACGAGGAGCCCTCGGCCTTCGGCTCCTCCTTGGGGCCCTCTTCCTGCTTCTCCCCCTGGGAGGAGCCCTCATCGGAGGAGGAATCGTCGTCACCGGACGGGGCCTCGTCCTTGTCGCCGATCACGGCGATGACTTCGCCGACGTCGACGGTGTCGTCCTCATCTGCCTTGATTTCGAGGAGCACGCCCGCGGTGGGGGAAGGGATCTCGGTGTCGACCTTGTCGGTGGAGACCTCGAGTAGCGGTTCGTCGACCTCGACGGTGTCACCGACCTGCTTCAGCCACTGGGTGATCGTGCCCTCAGTGACGGATTCGCCCAGTTCGGGCATCTCTACGGAGAACGCCATTATGTAAGACTCCTCGAAATTCGTGTCGTAAATCGAATGCTAATAGTCCTCAGCGTACCGGTTCGCCTGAGAGTATGTGACCCGGAGGTGACCTAACTGAACCAGTGAGGCTCTACAATTGTAAGGCGTGTTCAACCTTTTCGGCCGTAAGAAGCCCAAGTCCAACCTGCGCCCGCCCCGGGCGCCCGGTGAGACGATCAGATCTGAGGACCGGGATGCTCTCAGGAACTGGGTCCAGGGACGGGGATTTGTGGAGGCCTACGTCGAACCGGAGACGCTGATCAATGAGATGTCGGTGGTGCTGGTCGATGAGCACGGCGAGTTTCTGCGCCGCCGGATCGGCGGACCGAAGGGCATCGATGCAGTCGGCAAACTCCTGGACTGTCCGGTCTATGACGTGGAGGAGACCGGTTACCCCCAACGGATGCGCGCCCGCCTTGAGCGGGACCGGATCATGCGGAAACGGGAGGAGCAGAAAGCTCGCCGCGCCAGATTCGAGCGCGGCGAGCTACCGGATTGACAGGGGGTGGGACCCGGGGTGCCGGGAGGGCTAGTTCTTCTCCTCCGCGATCTCCCGCAGCACCTCGATGAAGGTGCGCACCGGAACCCCGGTCGCCCGCTTGGGGGTGTACCCGCTGACCGAACCGTTGTTGAAGGACGGCCCCGCGATGTCGACGTGGGCCCACTCGATGCCTTCATCGACGAAACGGGAGAGGTAGAGCGCGGCGTAGAGCATTCCGCCGTTGCGGGAGTTGGGCGAGTTGCGGATGTCCGCGACCGGAGACTTCAACTCCTCATCCTGCTCCTCGAGCAGCGGCATCGCCCAGGCGCTCTCACCGACCCGGCGGCCGGTCTCGGCGACACGATCCCGGAAATCATCCGAGCCCATCACGCCGGAGGTCTTGGCGCCGAGGGCGACCATCTGGGCACCGGTGAGGGTGGCTACCTCCAACAGGTACTCCGGCTTGTCCTCGCTGGCGCGGGCCAGGGCGTCAGCCAGGACGACGCGGCCTTCGGCGTCAGTGTTGATGATCTCCGAGGTCCGTCCCCCGTAATGGGTGATCACGTCACCGGGTCGGGTGGCCGAACCACTGGGCATGTTCTCCGCCAGGGGCAGGGTGGCGGTCACCTTGACGGGCAGATTCAGCCGGGCGGCCGCCAACACGGTGGCGACCATCGCGGCGGAACCACCCATGTCGGAGATCATGTCCTCCATCTTGGACGCCGGCTTCAGGGAAATACCTCCGGTGTCGAATGTGATGCCCTTACCCACCAGCCCGACGGATTTCCTGGCCTTGCGGGGAGCCCAGGTCAGGCGCACCAGGCGGGGCGGCCGGGCCGAGCCCCGGCCGACGGCGAGGAGGCCGCCGAAGCCCTGCTTTTCGAGTGCCTTCTCATCGAGCACCTCGACGTCGACTCCGTGCGGCTTTGCCTCGGCGCTGATGATCGCGGCGTAGGACTCGGGGTAGAGGTGGGAGGAAGGGGTGTTGACCAGGTCCCGGGCCAGCAGTACCGACTCCGCGGCGATCTGGGCGGCGACGAAGATGTCCTTGTCGGTCTTCGGGTCACCGACGAACGCGACCTTCCTGACGGGCTGCTTGGACGCCGGGGTGTCCTCGCTACGGATGCCGGTGTAAGAGTAGGCGCCCAGGGCAATGCCCTCGACGGCGGCGGCCAAGCCGAACGCCCCCAAAGTGGTGGCGACGGTGTCCAGCCCCGCGAGGGCACGAGCGGCGGAACCGGCGGCACGACGCAGGGACTCCTCGTCCAGCTCATCGGAATCGCCCAGGCCGACGGCGATGACCGAGTCGGCAGCTGCACCGCTGGTGCCGGGGACGCGGACGATCTCCCCGTGGGCTCCGGTCGCTCCGACCGCCACCAGCTGGCGTAGGACGGCGACGATCTCGGCGTCATCACCCAGTAGTCCACTGGCGGCCAATTCGGGGCCGTCTTCCCCCTGGAACACAGGGACCAACAGGGCGTCGGTGTTCTTCGGCAGCTTCTTCACCAGCTCAAGCTCAGGTGCGCGGCCGCGGGACGGGAGTAAGAATTTTTCACTCACCGGTTAAATACCTCCAACTAATCCGGATATGGCAGGAAACTCCCCGCCAGCTTAACCACAACAGCGGACGGCGGGATGCGGGCTGGTCAGACCGGGACTGAAGGTGAGGAGAGAAATCGCCGGGTGTAAATTCAAAGGGTATGACGTCCCTGAACTTCGCCGTGAACAAGAACGACACCCCGACGTCACCCGATCGCCTGAAGGACATCCTTGCCAACCCGCAGTTCGGCAAGAACTTCACCGACCACATGGTGACGATTGACTGGACCGAGGAAGCCGGCTGGCACAACGCCCAGGTGCAGCCTTACGCTCCGCTCTCCATGGATCCGGCAACGACCGTATTCCACTACGGTCAAGCGATTTTCGAGGGGCTGAAAGCCTACCGGCAGCCGGACGGGGCCATCGCCACCTTCCGTCCGGAGCAGAACGCCGAGCGCATGCAGCGCTCCGCCCGCCGGATGGCGATGCCGGAGCTTCCCGTCACGGATTTCATCGAAGCCATCCGTCTGCTGGTCGACATCGACCGCGCGTGGGTTCCGGCAGCTGGGGGAGAAGCCGCGCTCTACATCCGCCCCTTCATGATCTCCACCGAGGTCTCCCTGGGCGTCAGCCCGGCGGACGCCTACCGTTTCATCGTCATCGCCTCCCCCTCCGGCGCCTACTTCACCGGTGGCGTCAAACCGGTCAGCGTCTGGCTCAGCGAGGATTATGTGCGCGCCTCTCCGGGTGGCACCGGTGACGCCAAATTCGCCGGCAACTACGCGGCCTCCCTGCTGGCCCAGAAGCAAGCCGCAGAAAAGGGCTGCGACCAGGTCGTTTGGTTGGACGCGATCGAGCGCCGCTACATCGAGGAGATGGGCGGCATGAACCTCTTCTTCGTCTACGGCGAGGGGGCCGATGCCGAGGTGATCACTCCTGCGCTCTCCGGTTCGTTGCTGCCGGGCATCACCCGCGACTCCCTGCTCCAGGTGGCCCGCGATCTGGGATACCGGACCGGAGAGCGGCGGATCAGCACCACCGAATGGCAGGCGGACGCCACCAGCGGTGCGATGACGGAGGCATTCGCCTGCGGCACCGCCGCCGTCATCACGCCGGTCGGTTCCGTGCTGTCCAACCAGGGAAGCTTCGAGGTCAACGGCAACGAACCCGGTGAGATCACGATGCGGCTGCGCGAGACCCTCACCGGCATCCAGCGCGGAACGGTCGACGATCAGCACGGCTGGATGCATACCCTGGTCAACTGACTCCCCGTGAGTTGGATCGTTAATGCCCCGATTCCCGATTACCCGGGAACCGGGGCATTACCCGTGGCGGGGACAGCGGTACGCGTTAACTCCCCGGGGCTATCTCAGCGGTGTCCCGGAGCAGGTCCACCGCGGCACCGAGAACCGGTAGGACGGCGAGCGCCCCGGCGCCGGAGCCGAGCGTGACCCCGAGGTCGATGAGCGGCTCGAGTCCCAGGTCCCGCAGCGCGCAGTGGTGGACCGGGGTCGGCCGCTGCTGAGCGGCGCGGAACCAGAGCCGGGCACCCGGTGCCAGGCGGTCCGCTACAAGGGCTGCGGCTGCGGTGACCGGGTCGTCGAGAAGCACCGGGGTCCGGCGGACCGCGGCCTGTGCACAGAATCCGACCAGCCCGGCGATGTCGGGGGAGCCGATGGCCTGCAACACCGTCAGCGGTTGATCGATGCTGGTACGCACGCGAAACATCGCGTCCCGGATCACGGCCACACGGTGCTTCCAGATTTCGGTACCGAGATCATAGCCGGGCCCGACCACTGCGACCGGTTCCGTCCGGGTCAGGGCGCCGACGATAGCCGCAGCCACCATCTCCCCGCCAACGCCGAGACTGCCCGGAAGCAGGATGTCCGCACCGGAGTCGACCTCCTGGTCCGCGATGCGCTTGCCGACGATCAGGGCGCGTTCCAGTTCTTCAGCGGTCAGGGTGTCTGCCACGTCCATGCTGGGGGAGGAGCGCCTGATCCGGTCCTCACCCGGGGCCTCGTGGTCCAGTGACACATCGATCACCCGCACTGAGGCACCCGAGGTCCGGGCCAGGGCGTTGATCGGTCCCACTCCTTCTTCGAGGTCGTGCGCGAGGCGCACCGATTCCGCGGGATCAGCCGCGACGACACCCCGGGCAGCGACCCCGTGATCACCGGCGAAGACGATCAGACGTGCCCGCTGCAGGGTAGGGGGGACGGTGTCACCGCGGCACGCTGCGTACCAGGTGGCCAGTTCCCCGAGCCGGCCCACTGAGCCGTGCCGGGCAGCCAATTGCCCCAATTGCTCGGCAGCCGCGGCCTGCGCGGCGGCGTCAGGCTCACTGACTGGGGAGAACAGGGCTGCCGGATCCATGGGAATGCCTCCTGGGGGACGGGGAAACTATCAACTCCCCAAGAATAGTCCGCACATGAAAAACCCGCCCCGGGTGCCCGGCGACCAGAGGACGTCGAGGCTGAAGGGGGCGGGAATTTCCGGACCCTGGGAACTCTGGAAACTACGCCCCGATGTTGGCGCCCAGCTCCACCTGGGGCTTCGGCGTGCGCCAGCGACGCGGCTGGGTCACCCGGGAATAGGCGTAGAAGCCCATGGTGAATCCGCCCAGGGTGGTGTCCGGGAACTTCTTGCGCGTGGCCTTGGCGGCCCGGCGGCCGAGTAGCACACCCTCGATGGCGAAGACCACGATCAGGACCATGGCGAGCATCGAGACCAGGTTGGCGAACTCAGGTGCCCAGTTCCCGATCAGGAGGACCACCAGGAGCACCAGGGCAGCCGGCATCACGGCATTGTTGATGAACCTGCGGGAGTCCGCCCAGTCGCGGATGAACCGGCGTTCACGGCCCTGGTCCCGGGGCAGGAGGTACTTTTCCTCACCGCTGTCCATGCGGGCCTGCGCCTCCCGCTGCTGGCGCCGGGTCTCCTCGCGTTCCTTCTTCTTGTGCTGCTTCCATTCCTCCTTGGACATGGAGGCCTTGAGCTCCTTACGGCGCGCACGGATGCCCTGCGGAGACTGCCCGGGGCTCGAGGCACGGATGACGCCGCGTTCGATCTCCACCTCGCGGCGCTTCGGCGTGGGACGACCCTTGGGCGGGGTATAACCCTTGCGCTGCGGTTCTGCCTCGGTTTCGGGCATCTGAGCGCTGTCGAGCTCGTTCCCTGCCTCGGCGGCCGGGGCCTCAGCTGCGGTGTTGTCATCGGATTTCTGCCAGGGGAGTTTCACACTTCTTAGGCTACAAGCCCCAGTTCGGAAACGGGAATAAGGGTAGCTGTCGAGTTGTTGCACAGGTTATGGACCGCAGTATCGGCCGCCTGCCGCAGGTGGCCGTCGTGGTTCCCCTCCCGCAGATCGCGGAGTAGGGTGGGGCAACAGAGCATGAGCTTCCCTTCGATCGCAGGGTCATGGAAGTTTCTGGCGTTAAGAGAAGTTTTTAGGAAGGCAAGGAGATCACATCATGACCGCTCCCTCCACCAGTACCGGAGTCGTTCTCTCGGAGACGGCGGCCGCGAAGGCCAAGAGCCTGCTCGACCAGGAAGGCCGGGACGACCTCTCGCTGCGCATCGCCGTGCAGCCAGGCGGCTGCGCCGGTCTCCGCTACCAGCTGTACTTCGATGACCGCGAACTGGACGGCGATAAGTCCGATGTCATCGGCGGAATTCGTCTGGTAGTGGACAAGATGAGCGTGCCATACCTCGCCGGGGCGAAGATCGATTTCTCGGACACCATCGAGTCGCAGGGTTTCACCATCGACAATCCCAACGCCGGCGGCTCCTGCGCCTGCGGTGATTCCTTCAACTAAGTAGTCCCGTCCGGGCGAAGGCCCCGATACCCTGGTGTGGGTGTCGGGGCCTTCGTGCTGCCGGAACTCATACGGGCTCCTGCTGATGCCGCGGGGCAGCGCTCCCGCGGCGCGTGGAGCCGGGCCGGGAACCTACAGTTCGACCGGGTAGTCCCGCTGCTCGATCCGGGGGTCGATGCGCTTTTCCACGAAAATGCCGTGCCAGACCATGAAAGCCAACACCGTCCACAGCCGGCGGGAGTGATCGGACACCCCGTCGCGGTGCTCCTTCAGCATCTCGAGCACGGCTTTCTTGTTGAAGATGTCGTCGGTCTGGGAAGCGTTGATCTGATCCTGTGCCCAGCCGAAGAGCTCGTCACCGGCGAGCCAGTGGCGCATCGGCACCGGAAATCCGAGTTTCTTGCGGTGCAGCACATGCGGCGGAACGATCTGTTCCAGTGCCTTCCGCAGGGCGTACTTCGTGGTGCCGTTCGCGATCTTCAGGTCATGCGGGATGGTCTCCGCGACGCGGAACACCTCCTTGTCCAGGAAGGGCACGCGCAGTTCGAGGGAGTTGGCCATGTTGATCTTGTCAGCCTTGACCAGAATGTCACCGCGCATCCAGGTGAACAGATCCAGGTGCTGCATCCGCGCCACGGGATCCATGTGGGTGGAGCGGGCGTAGATCGGGGCCGTAACCTCGCGGTGGTCCCACTCGCGCCTGGCCCAGGGCAGCACCCGTTGCATCTGCTCGAAATTGAAGGACCGCGCGTTGCCGTAGTAGCGCTCCTCCATGGTCTGGGTTCCGCGGTCCAGCAGCGACTTTCCCTTCATTCCCTCCGGCAGCGACTTGCCGAGTGCCCGCAGTCCCTTTCTGAGAGGGGAGGGGATTTTCTCAAAGGGCGCCAGGGACAGCGGCTCCTTGTAGATGGTGTATCCCCCGAAGAGTTCGTCAGCTCCCTCGCCGGAGAGCACCACCTTGACGTGTTTCCGGGCTTCGGCCGCGACAAAGTAGAGCGGCACGAGAGAGGGGTCGGCGACCGGGTCGTCCAGGTACCACATGATTTTCGGGATGGCGTCGGCGTACTCCTCGGGGGAGACCACCTTGACGATGTGCTCCACCCCGATGGCTTCGGCCGATTCCGCCGCGACATCGACCTCGGAATAACCCTCGCGCTCGAAACCGGTGGTGAAGGTCAGCAGGTTCGGGTTGTGACGTTTGGCCAGGGCCGCGATCGCGGTGGAATCGATGCCACCGGAGAGAAACGAGCCGACGGTGACGTCGGCGCGCATGTGCTTTTCGACGCTGTCCTCCAGCGCGGCGGCGATGCGGTCGAAGAGTTCCTGCTCACTTCCCTTCGCCACCGGCTGAACATTGAACTGCGGTGCGAAGTAGCGCTTCTGCTCCAGGACGCCGCCCGGCTCCAGCCAGGCGGTGCAGCCGGACTCCAACCGACGGATGCCGGCGTGCAGGCTCTCCGGCTCCGGGACGTACTGCAGATCGACGTAGTGCTCAATAGCCCGCCGATCAAGGCCCAGTCCTAGACCAATCTCCTCAGCCATCTCCAGGATCGTCTTCTTCTCAGAACTGAACACAGTGCCGGCGTCCGTGGTGGCGTAGAACAGCGGCTTGATGCCGAACTGGTCCCGGGCCAGGAAGAGACGGCGTGCTTCGGTGTCCCAGATGGCGAAACCGAACATGCCCCGCAGGTGTTGCACCACCTCTTCGCCCCAGTGGTGGAAGCCGACGACGATGGTCTCGGAATCTCCTGAGGTGCGGAACTCGTGACCGGCGGCCTGGAGCTCCTTCCGGAGTTCCAGGTAGTTGTAGATCTCACCGTTGAACGTCAGGGCGTAGCGGTCCGGGTTCTCCGGGGGACCCCAGCGCAGGGGCTGGTGGGAATGTTCCAGGTCGATGATCGATAGCCGGTTGAAGCCGAACACCGCGTCCGCATCGTGCCAGGAACCGGCCTCATCGGGGCCACGGTGACGCATGCACGGCAGGGCCCTTTCCACGGCACCGACGTACGATGCCGCATCCTCATTGGTTGACAGCATGCCAAGAAGCCCGCACATGGTCTCGGTGGTCCTCCTCATTATTCACGGACAGGATTTCTGCTCACTACACGATACGGGGCAACGCCACCGTGGAGTAACCGGCCACGCGGTAACCCGACGGGAAGGGTGACGTCGCCGTCTCAGCCGCCCAAGTGCGGCCACCCATGGGGGAGGTCAAACGGGTTCAATCCTTCGGATGATGGCGTGTAATTCACATCACGCCCCGGGTGGGGGTCTCATTCGCCAGAAAACCCCGCTGGCTGTAACATCCTCAGTGCTTTATAAGGCACTGGTTCGCTGTTCACTGACGAAACGGGAAGGCCCAGCATGGATTCACTCCGGCGATCGGCTATCCTTCCTAGTTAGGACAGGACCATCGTGTTCTAAGAAATAGTGTGGACAGGAAGGCAGACACACGTGGATCAGCGAAAGAAGCGCGGTTTCGGGCGTAAGGCATCGCTCGCCGGCGTTATCGGCCTGGCAGGTGCCGCCATGGCGGCATGTGACGTTGCCCCGCCGGACAATGCATTCTTCAATTTCCTCCGCATGGGTTGGCCGGAGGGCATCACCCCGGAAGCGACTGCCATGGGCAACTTCTGGGTGTGGGTCTGGGTGGCGGCCTGGATCATCGGAATCATCATGTGGGGGATCTTCCTCTACGCCATCTTCGGTAAGTGGAACGCCAAAAAGGCTGAGAAGCGCGGGGACGGTGAATTCCCGAAGCAGCTGCAGTACAACGTTCCCCTTGAGCTGGTCCTGACGATTGTCCCGATTCTGATCGTCATGGTGATCTTCTTCTTCACCGTTCAGACTCAGGAGAAGGTCGTCGCACTCGACAAGAACCCTGAGGTTGAGGTCGACGTCACGGCCTTCCAGTGGAACTGGAAGTTCGGCTACGCGAATATCGACGGTTCGCTGACTTCTGACGGTCAGGACTATGTGGGTGTGGATGAGGAGCGCCAGGCCCAGGCCGACGCTTCCGCCGAAAACCCGAGCGGCGATAACCCCATTCACGGGCGCTCCAAGTCCGATATGTCCTACCTCAACTACAACGAGATCGAGACGCTGGGCACCACCGACGAGATTCCGGTTCTGGTTCTGCCGTCGCAGACCCCGATTCAGTTCAACCTGGCTTCCGGCGACGTCGCCCACTCGTTCTGGGTTCCGGAGTTCCTCTTTAAGCGTGACGCGTTCGCGCACCCGGAGACCAACCAGCAGCAGCGTTCCTTCCAGGTTGAGGCGATTGAGGAGGAGGGCGCCTTCGTCGGCCGTTGTGCTGAGATGTGCGGTACCTACCACGCCATGATGAACTTCGAACTCCGCGTCGTTTCCCCGGAGGCGTTCACGGACTACCTCGAGTACCGTCAGGCGAACCCGGAAGCCCCGAACTCACAGGCTCTCGAAGCCATCGGTGAGGACCCGTACGCAGTGACCACTCACCCGTTCAACTCGGAGCGCGCAACGCCGAACGGCGCCAACAGCTTCGATCCGAACGAGCAGGTTTAAAGATCTAGGAGTAAGGCAACACCATGAACGCAAGTGCCAAGATCATGTACGCCCTCTCAGCTTTCATGCTGGTGATCGCCCTAGTTTATATCTTCGGCACCACCTTCATGGAAGACGAGGCATACCTCGTCGGCTCGGAGTGGGCCGGAATCGTCGGGTTGGTTCTCGGCTTCGGCCTGACCATCTTCCTAGGCGTCTACCTGCACTTCACCGCCAGCCGCAGCGATATCCTCCCCGAAGACTGGGAAGAGGCTGAGGTCGAGGACAAGGCTGGCGTCCTGGGCTTCTTCAGCCCCGGCTCCCTCTGGCCGGCCGCAATGTCAGGTGCAATCCTGCTCCTGGCACTGGGCATCGCCCTGTGGCTCTACTGGCTGATGGCTCTCGGCGCGGTTCTGCTGATTCTCGCCTGCACCGGGCTGAACCTGCAGTACGGCCAGCCGAAGGAAGCACACTAGACCTGCCGGCTTAAAACGGAGGTACGCTGAAAACCGGGATTCCCCGAACATCATGTTCGGGGAATCCCGGTTTCCGCATGTGGGGGAGTGGCACGCGGAACTGGGAAGCCGCGTGCAAATGACAGTTACGGAGTACCGGCTCGGCCGTTCCCGGACGGCTCTGGAGAATCAGGGGAGGGGCGTGATTGTGCGCGCCAGCTCGCCGAGGGGTAGTGCCTTTTGCCGTGTGGGCCGTCCGCTCGATGGAGGAGGCGGTAACCCGCCTAATTCGGTTCAGCCCAGGAATTGTCGCATGTATCTCCCTGGGAACCTGTGGCCGCTGGGAGACTCCGGGGGAAGGAAGACAGTCGGCCGTCGACTGCCTGCGGCGCAGAGAGTGCTTCCTGTCCGGTCAAGGCCGGTTCCTGGTCCTTTCGCTCCGTCCGGATTGGCGGGCCGGTCCAGAGCGACCGGATCCCGGTAAACGTCGTTGGGCAACGTGAACGCTCCGGGGTCGGTGCCACGGGCCGCCGTAACAGGGGAGCAGGGGGCGGTCGTGAGGTCTATGATCCCCCGCCCGTCCTGCGGAGCCCGTTTGCGGCCCGGGGCCTGAGGGGGCCGTTGTGCACCCTCTCGGCACCGGATGCGAAGCGGTGTGGTCCGGGCCAGGGTCTCGTGGGCGCATGGAGAACAACGATGGCGCTGAGTCGGAAACCACTGACAGGGGTCAACCGAAAGTTGGTCTGCGCGGAAGTGAACGAAAAAGTGGCTGTGATTTGGATAACTACGTCGCGGCCGCCGAATATTACATCCCCTCCGAGTGTTGGGGTAAGCTGCGGGAGAACCTATTTCGGCTTTTCGGGGGCCTCTCAGGGGCGGGGTGGTGACCTGCGGAAACAGCGGGTCGGATGGGGCCGTGGAAAAGTTCCCGGGTTTCCAGAAAATTTTCGGAACTTTCAGATTGGCACCAAAACCGCAGGTGAAGTCTGAGTCTTGTCCCCCGTGGCGGGGGAATCAAAGTGACTTACGCTCAGTAAACCGTCATACTGGTAGGCGTGACGAGCGCAGTTTCAAACCAAGGTATGGCAGCACCACAACGTGTTGCGGCACTGAACCGGCCAAACATGGTCAGTGTCGGCACCATTGTGTTCCTGTCTCAGGAATTGATGTTCTTCGCCGGACTGTTCGCGATGTACTTCACGTCGCGGGCCAATGGTCAGTCGGGAGACTGGGCGGAACAGACCGCCAATCTGAACGTGATCTATGGCGCCGTCATTACGGCTGTCCTGATCACGTCTTCCGTGACCTCGCAGTTCGGCGTCTTTGCGGCTGAAAGGGGTGACGTTTTCAAGCTGCGGCGGTGGTACCTCGTGACCATCGCTCTCGGCGTGATCTTCCTGGGTCTCGTCGCATTCGAGTACTACGAGATGATCCACCAGGGTGTGACCATTCAGTCCAGCGTGTTCGGATCGGTGTTCTACATCATCACCGGTTTCCACATGGCTCACGTGACTGCCGGCATCATCGCCTTCATCGTGGTACTGCTGCGAGTCGGTAAGGCCAAGTTCACGCCCGCACAGGCGGCGGCTGCGATGGTGACCTCCTACTACTGGCACTTCGTGGACGTCATCTGGATCGGCGTCTTCACCATTATCTACCTCATTCAGTAGGCCGTAGATCGCCGAGCTGGCTCGGCCTACAGCCCTTCACTTTCCGCTCACGAGTTCTCTTAAAAGGAAAATGATGGAAACCAATCCTCACTCAACCGAGACGGCCGCAACTGCGGTGGCCTCGGGTAAGAAGGCCAAGACGCGACGCAAGGTCCGGCGAACTGCCGCCGGCGCTCTCGCGCTGACCTTTGGCCTCACCGGTGCCGGCGTTCTGGCCACCGCACTCACCCCGGATGCCCAGGTCGCCACCGCCCAGCGGGATGACCAGGCGCTGATCCAGGAGGGCAAGGACCTTTACGATGTCGCCTGCATCACGTGCCATGGCGCCAACCTCCAGGGCGTTGAAGACCGCGGTCCCTCCCTGGTCGGCGTCGGTGAAGGTGCCGTGTACTTCCAGGTGCACTCCGGCCGCATGCCGATGTACCAGAATGACGCCCAGGCAGAGCGCAAGACGCCCCGCTACACCGAGGCTCAGACCCTGGCACTGGCCGCCTATGTCGCTGCCAACGGTGGCGGCCCCGGCATCGTCTACAACGAGGACGGCACCATCGCCATGGAGTCCCTCCGCGGCTCCAGCTACAACGGTCAGATCGATCCCGCCGACGTTGCCCGCGGTTCTGACCTGTTCCGCCTGAACTGCGCGTCCTGCCACAACTTCACCGGTCGCGGTGGTGCTCTGTCCTCCGGTAAGTACGCTCCGGTCCTGGACCCGGCGAACGAGCAGGAGATCTACCAGGCCATGCTCACCGGCCCGCAGAACATGCCGAAGTTCTCCGACCGCCAGCTGACCGCTGACGAGAAAAAGGACATCATCGCCTACATCAAGTCCGCAGGCGAGAGCCCCAGTCCGAGTGGCTGGAGCCTCGGTGGACTCGGCCCGGTGACTGAGGGCATGTTCATGTGGATCGTCGGCATCGTTGTGCTGATCGCCGCTGCTATGTGGATTGGATCGCGTTCATGAGTAACGAAGTGAAGAAGGATTACACGGCTCAGGAGCTGCGCTCCATGAGCAACGAGGAGCTCGCCCGGCTGGGTACCGAGCTCGATGGCGTCACCATCGCCTACCGCAAGGAACGCTTCCCGATCGCCAACGATCCGGCGGAAAAGCGCGCCGCCCGCACCGTGGGCATCTGGCTCGCCATCTCCATCATCGCCGGTATCGGGTTCCTCGCCACCTACCTGTTCTGGCCGTGGGAGTACAAGGCCCACGGTGAGGAAGGCCTGTTCTGGTACACGTTGTACACCCCGATGCTCGGGTTGACCTCGGGTATCGCCATTGTGGCCCTGGCTTTTGCGGTCGTGATCTACATCAAGAAGATCCTGCCCGAGGAAATCGCCGTCCAGCGTCGTCATGACGGACCCTCCGAAGAAGTGGACCGACGTACCCTCGTCGCTCTGCTGAATGATTCCTGGAAGACCTCCACCCTGGGTCGCCGCAAGATGCTCCAGGGCCTGCTCGGAGTATCCGGCCTGTTCGCCGGTCTGGCCATCGTCGCCCCACTGGGTGGCATGATCAAGAACCCGTGGCGTGCCGGTGAACTCGGCATCCAGGGCGACGGTACCTTGTGGACTTCCGGCTGGACGCTCCAGAACAACGGCGTCAAGCTCTACCTGGCCCGTGACACTGGTGCGATCGCCGAGTCCCACACCACGGAAACCGGCTCACACTGGAGCACCGTCGGCCTGTCCCGCCTGGTGCGCGTGCGCCCGGAGGATCTTTACGCCGGCGGCATGGAAACCGTTTTCCCGCTGCCCGTCGAGGATGTCAATGACGGCGACCTCTACGACGCTGAGCGCGATGTCTACGAGAACCACATGCACTCGATCCACGGCCCCCGAAACGCGGTCATGCTGATCCGCCTGCGTTCCGAGGATGCCGCTCGTGCCATCGAGCGCGAAGGTCAGGAAGACTTCCACTACGGCGACTACTACGCCTACTCGAAGATCTGCACCCACATCGGTTGCCCGACTTCGCTGTACGAGCAGCAGACCAACCGTATCCTCTGCCCGTGTCACCAGTCGCAGTTCGACGCACTGCAGTACGGCAAGCCGATCTTCGGCCCGGCCGCCCGTGCGCTGCCGCAGCTGCCGATCACCGTTGACGAAGAGGGCTACCTCATCGCCGCAGGCAACTTCGTTGAGAGCCTCGGCCCGGCATTCTGGGAGCGTAAGTCTTAATGAGTAATAAAGCCGCCCAAATGGGCAATAACATTGACAGCCGTTTCACGGTCTCAGGTCTGCTGCGCCCGCAGATCAACAAGGTCTTCCCGACGCACTGGTCGTTCATGCTCGGTGAGATCGCGCTCTACAGCTTCATCATCCTGATTCTGACGGGCGTGTACCTGGCGCTGTTCTTCGACCCGTCAATCACCAAGGTCATCTATGACGGTGCCTACCTTCCGCTCAACGGCGTGGAAATGTCGCGGGCCTATGAGACCGCGCTGAACATCTCCTTCGAGGTGCGCGGTGGTCTCTTCGTCCGGCAGATGCACCACTGGGCCGCCCTGATGTTCATGGTCGCGATGGCCGTGCACATGGCCCGCATCTTCTTCACCGGTGCCTTCCGCCGCCCCCGCGAGGCGAACTGGATCATCGGCTGTGTCCTGATTCTCCTGGGCATGGTCGAGGGCTTCATGGGTTACTCCCTGCCGGATGAGCTGCTGTCCGGCACCGGTCTGCGCATCATGTCCGCCATCATCGTGGGCCTGCCGATCATCGGCACCTGGATGCACTGGCTGATCTTCGGCGGAGACTTCCCGTCCGAGATTATGCTGGACCGTTTCTATATCGCCCACGTCCTTATTCTCCCGGGCATTATCCTGGCTCTGATCGCTGCTCACCTGATGCTCGTCTGGTACCAGAAGCACACCCAGTTCCCGGGTGCCGGGCGGACAGAGAACAACGTGGTGGGTATCAGAATTCTGCCGCTCTTCGGTGTCAAGGCAGTGGCAATGGGCTTGTTCGTCGCTGGCGCACTGGCTCTGATGTCCGGTCTCACGACCATCAACGCCATCTGGAACGTCGGCCCCTACAACCCCTCGCAGGTTTCGTCCGGTTCGCAGCCTGACTGGTACATGCTGTGGACTGATGGCCTCGCCCGTGTCATGCCGGCATGGGAGCTCTACCTGGGCAACTACACGATCCCCGGCGCCTTCTGGGTCATGCTGGCGGCGATGATCATGGTCGTCCTACTCGTGGCCTACCCGTTCATCGAGAAGAAGATCACCGGCGACGACGCGCACCACAACCTGCTGCAGCGTCCGCGCGACGTTCCGGTTCGCGCCGGACTCGGCGCCATGGCCATCGTCTTCTTCTTCCTGGTTTCGCTGTCTGGTGGTAACGACTTGTTCGCCCACTACTTCCAGATCTCGCTGAACGCCATGACCTGGATCGGTCGCATCGGTCTCATCATTCTGCCTCCGATCGCGTACTTCATGACCTACCGCATCTGCATCGGTCTGCAGCGTTCTGACCGTGAGGTGCTGGAGCACGGAATCGAGACCGGCGTCATCAAGCAGCTGCCGAACGGTGCGTTCATTGAGGTCCACCAGCCGCTCGGCCCGGTGGACGAGGACGGACACCCGATCCCGCTCGAGTACGCCGGTGCCATTGTTCCGAAGCAGATGAACCAGCTCGGTTACGCCGGTTCCCCGGGGCGGGGCAGCTTCCTCAGCCCCGATGACCGGGACATCGCCGAGCGCGCTGCGGACATCGAGCACGATAACCACCGCGAGGAGGCACAGACCCTCCAGCAGATCCAGGACGTGCAGCGCGAAAAGGACCGTCGCGACGGTCTGATCGATTAGTCTCAGCACGACCCGCACAACTGCGTCTCCGACCGGGGCCCGGCACCATGTGGTGCCGGGCCCCGGTCGTTCTATCCTCGCCTGTCGGGGCCGCAGACGCCGCGTACGTTCCGGCACAGGGCACGTTGCAGCTTGGAGACGGCTACTGTCCGGGATGTGCCCAGGTTTCCAGCGGTGGCCGCTGGGGCCGGTTTCATCTCCTCCCGAGTCCAACTTCAGCAGTGCCGACAGCCAGGATCCCTGGAGCGGTCGTCAGCCTTGAGCGGCTGCGGCGGCCAGGGTGGCCCTGTCCGGTGGTTTCTTCCGGGGACGACCGGATCCGACGGCGGTGGCCTGCCTGATCCACTGTGCCTACCGGTACTTCTAACGGGAGTCTGGCCGGGATGTACAGGGCGACAGGTGTGACGCTCTTCCTGCACTGGGCGGCAAGCTATGAGAGGGGAGAGGTGTACGAGGAGGCGGGGCACCGGTACGCCAAGGTACCGGGCATCGCCGATTCACCGTGCGGGGACACGACGACGCTGCGGCAGAGTCTCCGGGCCAGGTGTCTCCAGAGCCGCAGCGGGACCTCACCTGATCCTCAGGACCGCCCGTCACGTAGCTTCCCGCCAGACAGGGATCCGGCCGGAGAGATCTGGTTTAGGTGCCGGGTGTGACTGGGCGGGGTGGCCCAGGAAGGCTGGATCGCCATCTTTTGGCTCTCCAGCTACACGTCCACAACTCAGGTGTCCCGGCCGCAGCTTCATGACCAATTGACGGCCTGGAACCCGAGGCGGCGCTCAGATCTCTGTCACAGGGCGGGAGCTGCCCGCAGGGCGATTACCGGAATCCACAGGGGAGGACGAAGGATTCACTCCATATATTCCCGAGGGGCAGGGTGATGAGAGTGTGATGCAGGCGGTCCCTAACCAGCCCACCGCGTAGGCGCAATGTGTCGTGGTGACGTTCAGGGGATGAGTGGGGACAGAGGGAAAACTGGGGCTGCTGGGTTCGAATCGTGAGGATAATCACACCTACCGATTCGGGCACGAACGGACACTTCGGCAGGTGATCGGAATGGCTTCCGAATATTCCCATTCTGCCGACGATGGTGCAGGTAGTGATGGTTTCGTGACCTTGGTGGTTTCGCGGCGCCACAGCGTCGGTAGAGGCGTTGAACGTTGTGCAATTTTTGGTAACGCTTCAATAACGACGGTCCGAGGGGGCATGGAGTGGACATCCTTCGTTGTTGTTTCGTAACCTGATCGAGACATTGCGGCACCGAGGGCGGGACTTTCCAGCCCCGACCCCGGCGCCCGCGTGATCTGACCGAAAATTACATGCCGAATCCCTGCTCCGTTTTCCATAGGCGGAGCTTGGAACCGGGGAACCACCCGAGAATCTGGGGTTAGTTCACCAGGAGAGCGCACGACACGTCCGCGGAATGGTGGAGGGGAGCTTCCGTTTCCCAACCCGACAGCTAACCCGGTAGGCAAACAGGAAGAATTTGGAGTTAATTCGTGGGTAAGCACCGCCGCCAGAACCTCACCACCATCCGCCGTGTCGCGACAGCCTCGGCACTCGCCGTCGGCGCCTCCACTCTGGCCGTCGCTCCGGCCAATGCCGTCGAGCTGCCGGCCACCGCCGCCGGTTCGAGCCAGATGGACATTGAGGGACTGCAGAAGCAGGGTGTTGCAGCACTGCAGAACCTTCCGGGCATCGAGAGTGTCCCGGGCGCTCAGGAGTTCATCGCGCAGCAGGCCGCCAACACCAACTACGGCAACCCCGCCCCAGCTGCTGCCCCGGCCGCCCAGACGGCCGTGGCGGAGGCCGCCCCGGCCTCGAACACCGGCCAGGCCATCGTCGACGCCGCGCGCTCGAAGATCGGTTCCCCCTACGGCTGGGGTGCCACCGGCCCGAGCTCCTTCGACTGCTCCGGCCTGACCTCCTGGGCCTACCAGCAGGTCGGCAAGGCCATCCCGCGCACCTCCCAGGCCCAGGCGGCCCAGGGCACCCAGGTCTCCCAGAGCGAGATGCAGCCCGGTGACATCATCGCCTACTACGGCGGTGCCTCCCACGTGGCGATCTACGCCGGTAACGGCATGATGATCGATGCCCTGAACTCCGGGTCCACCGTCACCGAGCGTCCGGTCAACTACATGCCGATTCATTCGGTCTTCCGCTTCTAAGCGTTAGCGGACAGAGCGTCGCTCCGTGAACTGGAGCGCAACGACACCACCTCGCAGGGCATCGTGCACCTGCGGGGTGGTTTTTCGCGGGAGCTTTCCGAGCTCCTCTGTTGTGCCGCTGTAGCGTTCAGCCAGCGTTGCCGCGCCCTGCTACCGGATGGCGGCCCCCGGGCCCGGTCACCGCCCTACTAGGCTGGTGGTCCATGGGCCGAACACTTCTGGTGACCAATGATTTCCCGCCGACCATCGGTGGCATCCAGTCATATCTGCGCGATTTCCTCCGGACGTTGAATCCTGAAGACGTGGTGGTCTTCGCTTCTACCCAGGACCAGGCGGCGGCCAGAGACCATGATCGTGGTCTTCCGTTCCGCGTGCACCGCTGGCCACACAGGATCATGCTGCCTACTCCTGCCACCGCCGAAGCCATGGCGAACATCATCGTTGCGGAAAAGATCGACACGGTCTGGTTCGGGGCCGCCGCACCCTTGGCTCTGATGGCCCGACGGGCCCGGAAGGCAGGTGCTTCGAGGATCGTCGCCACCACTCACGGACACGAAGTCGGCTGGTCGATGCTGCCCTTCGCGCGGCAGGTGCTCCGGCGCATCGGTGACGCCAGTGACGTGGTCACCTACATTTCCGATTACACTCTCGGGCGTTTCCGCTCGGCGTTCGGCCCTCACCCCGAGTTTCGCCACTTGCCCTCGGGTGTGGATACGGGGGTCTTCATTCCTGCCGGTGCCGAGGAAAGGGCAGTCACCCGCCATGCTGAGGGGTGGGGGAAGGCACCGGTGATCACCTGCATTTCCCGCCTGGTCCCCCGGAAGGGGCAGGATCAGTTGATCCGGGCCATGCCGGCAGTGCTCAAGGAACACCCGGAGGCGTTGCTGGTCATCGTCGGCGATGGTCCGTACCGCCGTGCCCTGGAAAAGCTGGCGGCTCCGGTGGGACGGGCAGTCCGGTTCACTGGCAAGGTCGACCATGACCGCATGGTTTCCCTGCTGGCCGCCAGCGATATTTTCGCCATGCCGGCTCGCACCCGCGGGGGTGGCCTCGACGTCGAGGGGCTCGGCATCGTCTATCTGGAGGCGCAGTCCTGCGGCCTGCCGGTGATCGCCGGTGATTCCGGCGGTGCTCCGGAGACGGTGGTGCCGGATTGTGGTGTCGTGGTCAGCGGGCGCGATGGAGCGGGTCTGGTTGCCGCGCTCAGCCGGTTGCTCGCCGACCCGGAGCTTCGCGCCCGGTGGGGGAGCAGGGGACGTCGGCACGTGGAAGAATGCTGGACCTGGGAGATCATGGGGGCCCGGTTGCGGCAGATTCTGGCTGGATGAGGAGTGCGTTGTCACTTGCTCCGTGTCCATCGCTATACTTTTAGGGTATTCTTTCCCGTTTTCCCGACACCCTGCACAGATTGAGGCGGCCGTATGTCCCTGTTCCCGACCGCGCACACGGTTGGATTCGACATCGGCGGCACCAACCTCCGGGCCGGAGTGGTGACCGAGACCGGTCAGATCGTGGATGCCCGTTCCATCCCCACCCCCCGGACGATCACCGAGCTGGAACTGGGCATCGCCCGGCTGGTGGCGGATCTGCGCACAGACCATCACATCGAAGCGGTCGGACTGTCCGTCGCCGGATTTCTGGATCCGGCAGGTGAGATTGTTCGGTTCGCACCGCACCTGCCATGGCGCGATGCGCCCGTGCGGCGGATTCTCAGTGGACTGCTGGAACTTCCGGTGCGGCTGGAACACGACGCCAACTCCGCCGCTTGGGGGGAGTACCGGTTCGGCGCAGCCCGCGGCGCCGACAACTGGGTGCTGCTGGCCATCGGCACCGGAATCGGGGCCGCTTTGATGACGGGCGGGGAAATCTATCGGGGCGCCTTTGGAACTGCTCCCGAATTCGGCCATCTGCCGGTGGTCCCCAACGGGCGGCCCTGCCCGTGCGGCAAGCGCGGCTGCCTGGAACGCTACTGCTCCGGCACCGCCCTGGTGACCACCACCGCGGAACTTTTTGCCTCGCGGCGGTGGCCGGACACCCCGCTGACGGCACGGTTGGCCAGTCACGCTGCGGGCATCAGCGGACAACAGATCTTCGACGCCGCCCGCTCCGGCGATGAGTTGGCGCGTGCTGCCCTGGACTCGTTCACCCACTGGCTCGGCGAAGCCCTGGCGATCGCCTCAGATGTGCTGGACCCCGAGCTGATCGTCATCGGTGGGGGAGTCTCCCGGGATTCCGGCGATTTCCTCCCGGAGGCATCCCGGCGGCACGCCGACCGTGTCGTCGGTGCCGGTCACCGGCCGCTCGCCCGCGTCGGTACCGCTGAGCTGGGCGGGGACGCAGGTATGATTGGCGTGGCCGATCTGGCCCGGCAGATGGTCACCAGCTGACCATCTCCCAGCCCTGAGCTTTCCTCTCCCATTTCCGTGATTCAAAGGACATGACATGCAGAACAAGTGGTACTCGATCTTCAAACACGTCCTGATCGGTCCGTTTCTGCGGGTCTGGAACCGACCGGAGATCGAGGGGCTGGAGAATATTCCCGCTGACGGCCCGGTAATCATGGCCTCCTCCCACCAGTCCGTCATGGACTCCTTCTATTTTCCGCTGATGTGCCCCCGCCAGATGGTCTTCCCCGCCAAGCAGGAGTACTTCACCGGCAGTGGTGTGGTCGGGGCGGTGCAGCGCTGGTTCTTCCACGCCGTCAACCAGGTACCGATCGACCGGGAGGCCGCAGACGCCGGTCAGTCGATGTTGCACGCCGCCCGGAAGGTGCTGGGAAAGGGCGGGATGTTCGGAATCTACCCGGAGGGGACGCGTTCTCCCGATGGTCGGGTCTACCGCGGCCGCACCGGAGCCGCCCGGGTGGCGTTGGCCACCGGTGAGCCGATTCTGCCGGTCGGCATGATCGGGTCGCGCAAGGCCAACCCCATCGGTACCTGGCTCCTGCGTCCCGTGAAGGTCCGGATGAAGGTCGGCGAATTGATCGATCCGATCGCTTACGTGCGTTCCCAGGGAATGGAACCCACTGACCGGGAGGCACCGCGAGCCCTCACCGACCATCTCATGGGGGTGCTGGCGGACCTGGTGGGAGCACCTTATGTCGATGTCTATGCCTCCGAGGTCAAGAAATCCCTGGCAGCCGGTCACGGCTATCCGGCCGGCGCGGAACTTGACTGACCCCGCAGCACCTGGCGGGCGCGAATGGCTTGTTCGCGGGATCACCGTGGCCTCGGCGGACACGGCGGGTGACGCATGTGATCTGGGATCTCGTGACTACCGGTTCTGCGGCTCCTGGCCGTGGTGATAACCGTGGCTCTGGTGAGGCGTGTGGAAACGTCGCAGCCGCCCAACCTGGTTTCTCCCGGAGATCTTCCTGGTGGCGGCCCTGCCTGGCTCACCCTTCCGGTGACGGAAAGCTTGGCGACCTTCTGACTCAACGTATTCTGGCTGCTCATCGTCCCGGCCACCCTCAGCGAGGAGTGGCTTGACCGCTGACTGAGGCCTCCCGGTCAGTTCCACCGGAGGACAGTGGGGAATGACTCGCCCGGTGGGAGGGTTGTGGGAGAGGAACGGGGTGCCGGGCAACCTGATAGTCGTTGATCAGAAGCCACGGCGGGAATCGCCCGCAGGGAAGATGTCGATGCGGCAGGGAAGCTCTCCGGGGACCAGCCCAACGCCGGGACCTGAGGCTGCGGACGATAAAAGAAAATTGACACAGCCCCTAAGATGAGAATGTACGCTTTTAAGATGTCCTCAGTTTTTGGGGTGCCGGATCCGTTGGAACGAGTAGTGCAGTGGGCCGGATGAAGTACTAAGGAGTCCCATGCCCGCAGGCACCGACACCGCATCGCAACGGCTGGCCTGGCCGGACGTGGCCAAGGGTGTCTCCATCATCGGCGTCGTGCTGCTGCATGTGTGTCTGGCCGTGCCCCAGGGTATGGACACCCTGGCCGCTGGGATCAACCACATCCTGGATCCGCTGCGGATGCCGCTGTTTTTTCTGGTGAGTGGTTTCTTCTCGCTCAAGCTGCTGCGGTATTCCTTCCTGGACCTGCTGACCAAACGACTGTGGTTCTTCCTGGTGCCGTACACGATCTGGGTACCCGTTGAACTGTGGTTCAAGTTCCGCGAGTACAACATGTTCCACGACACCCCGATGCCCGATCCCGCGGTCTACCTCATGCACCTGATCGAGGCGCGGAACATGGCCTGGTTCCTCTATGCGCTCGCGCTGTTCAGCTTCATCCTGTGGGCCACCCGCAAGCTGCCCACTTGGGCCGGGATCGCTGTGGCCTTCACCCCGCTGCTCCTGCTGCCCTGGGCCGGTGACCAACACATGATCGGCAAGGCCGTGATGTACCTTCCGGTATTCATCCTCGGCGCCCGGCTCCGTTCCTTCATCGACGCGTTTTCCCGTAACGCGCTGCAGCCTCGGCAGGTGGTCGTGGGCGCCGGGCTCTATGTCGCGGGATTCGGGATGCAGGCTATTTTTCTGCTGGCTCCGAGCGGAACCGTGGAGCAGGCGATGCAGCTGTTGGGGCCGCTGGTCTCTCCGCAGGACCTGCAGCTGGTGGTCAACATGAGTGTGCATCTGTTGATGCTGCCGGCCGCGATCATCGGGGCGGTGCTGTTGGCCAAGGTCCCGGTCGTCTCCGGGGTGCTGCAGTCACTCGGCCGCAACACCCTGCCGATCTACCTCGGCCACCCGATTGCGTTGACGGTGCTCTACCACTACAACGTGCGTGCGGACGAGTGGAACATCGAGATCGGCGCGGACAACTTCTGGTCCCGCACCTCTACCTGGCTGGTGGTGACGCTGCTGATCTCCGCTGTCGGTGGCCTGCTGTTCTTCTACCTCATGAAAGTGCCGGTGCTGAAGTGGACACTGGCTCCGCCGCGCATCGACCGCCTGCTCTCCCGGGTGCAATTCGCCGCCAATCAGGGCACGCGCCGAACCACGGGCGGGCACCGGGAAGCTGTGGCACCGAACGAGTCGGCACAGCCGGAGCTTCCCAGGACCTCCGGGCGTCGATGAGCGGGTTGTGGCGGGGGAGTAGAGTCAGGAGTTACTGCACCAACCACCAGTAGGGGGACCTTAAAGCCATGGACCGGCGGACACTGACCAAACTCCTGATCGTCGTCGGGCTGGTGTTGGGCTATGTTCTGATCGCGGCGTTCGATTTTCACCGGGAAGCGATCGCGCCGATCATCGTGCTCGCCGTCGCCGCTGTTCTGTTCATTCCTTTCGGTCGCCGCACCTCGGCACCGGGGCGGCGGGGTCCCGTCGCGCACGCGGGTAACCCCTCGCGTTCGGACAACGGCCAGGGGGACTAGGCTTAAGCGGGGCAGGACCTCGGCGCAGCCTGCGTCGACCGGTCGGGGAAGCGGGAAGGACGAGACGCCGGCGTGCGTTATTTCTACGACACCGAGTTCATTGAGGACGGCAACACCATCGATCTGGTGTCCATCGGGATTGTCGCCGAGGACGGCCGGGAATACTACGCGGTTTCCACTGACTTCGACGCCACCAAGGCCAACCAGTTCGTCCGCGAGAACGTGCTCTCGCAGTTGCCGAACCCCGGTGACCAGGCCTGGAAGAGCAAGGAGACCATCCGCCGGGAAGTGCTGGCGTTTCTCACCAGCAGTAAGGGGCGGCCAGAGCTCTGGGCCTGGGTCGGCGCTTATGACCATGTGGTGCTCGCCCAGCTCTACGGCGACATGACCGGGCTCCCGAAGCAGTTGCCGCGCTTCACCCGTGAGCTCAAGCAGTACTGGGAGATGGCGGGACGCCCGCCGCTCCCCGCGGCTCCTGCCGGGGTCCATGACGCGCTCGTCGACGCCCGTTTCAACCTCGCCAAATTCAAGGTCTGCATGACTGCCATGCCGCTGAAACGAAGCCGCAGCCCCAGGCGGTGACACGCCCGCCGGGTGTGACTCCGGCTACGCCCGTCTGGGCAGTGCGCTCACCTCATGCTTTAATGACACTGTGAGTTGGACAGTAGACATTCCCAAAGAAGTGCTCCCTGACCTGCCGCCGTTGCCCGAGGGCATCCGCGAGGTCTGGGACGACGTCCGTTCCCGACAGGCGCTCCAGCAGCCCACCTGGGACCGAGCCCAGGCGGACAATGTCCGCCGGATCCTGGAGTCGGTGCCGCCGGTGGTCGTGGCCCCCGAGGTCTATGAGCTGAAGCAGCAGCTCGCCGACGTCGCGAACGGCAAGGCGTTCCTGCTCCAGGGCGGGGACTGCGCCGAAACCTTTGAGTCCAACACGGAACCGCACATCCGCGCCAACATCAAGACCCTGCTGCAGATGGCCGTGGTGCTGACCTACGGTGCCTCCACGCCGGTGGTCAAGCTCGCCCGGATCGCGGGCCAGTACGCGAAGCCCCGTTCGGCCGACCGCGATGAGAACGGTCTGCTGAACTACCGCGGGGACATCGTCAACGGCGTCGAGCCGACCGAGGAGTCCCGCCGCCATGACCCGGCCCGGATGATCCGCGCCTACGCCAACGCCTCGGCCGCCATGAACCTGGTGCGCGCCTTGACCGCCTCGGGGACCGCGGACCTGTACCGCATCACCGAGTGGAACCGGCAGTTCGTGGCCAAGTCCCCGGCCGGTGCCCGCTACGAGGCCCTGTCCAAGGAGATCGAGCGCGGCCTGGACTTCATGAAGGCCTGCCGGGTCCACGACGACTCCCTGCGTGCCGCCAACGTCTACTGCTCCCACGAGGCGCTGCTGGTCGACTATGAGCGCGCCATGCTGCGTCTGGCCAAGGACGAGAACGACGAGACGAAGATCTACGATCTCTCCGCCCACCAGCTGTGGATCGGGGAGCGTACCCGTGGCCTGGATGACTTCCACGTCAACTTCGCCGCCATGGTCGCGAACCCCGTGGGCATCAAGATCGGTCCCACGATCACTCCGGACGAGGCGGTGGCCTACGCCGCCAAGCTCGACCCGAACCGTGAGCCCGGCCGGCTGACCTTCATTTCCCGCATGGGCTACGGGAAGGTCCGCGACGTTCTGCCGGGCGTGGTCAGTGCAGTGGAGGAGGCCGGTCACAAGGTTGTCTGGCAGTGCGACCCGATGCACGGCAACACCTACACCGCATCCAACGGCTACAAGACCCGTCACTTCGACAAGATCATCGATGAGGTCCAGGGCTTCTTCGAGGTCCACCGGGCGCTGGGCACCCACCCCGGCGGTCTGCACATCGAACTGACCGGTGAAGATGTCACCGAGTGCCTGGGCGGCGCCGAGGACATCACCGACGTCGACCTGCCGGGACGCTACGAGTCCGCGGTGGATCCGCGGCTGAACACCCAGCAGTCCCTCGAGCTGGCCTTCCTGGTCGCAGAGATGCTCCGGAACTAGTTTCCCACCCGACACCCCGCCCGGCGGCCAACGCGGTCACCGGACGGGGTGTCGTGCTGCGGGGGCAGCAGTGGGAGGGTCGACGGCCCAGCTTCAGCCGATCGCCCGGAGGGTGACCGTCGCCCCGGGAGAGACGTCTTCCCCGGATTTCGGGGATTGGCGGTAGACACGGGCGTCGGCATCATCATCCGTCTTCACCTTCAGACCCGCGTCCTCCAGAGCATCCCGCGCGTCGGCCACCTTCTTGCCGGTGACCCTGGGAACCTCGACCTTACCGGGCAGCACCAGGCTCACGACGGGGTTGGCGGGATCGACGAGTTCCCCCACGCCGGGGGAGACCGCGACGACCTCATCGGCGGAGTCAGTCACCTCCCCGCTGTCCCGGCTGGCGTCGCTGACACTGAAACCAGCCTCCTGCAGCTTCTTCTCCGCCGCCTGCCGGCTGAGCCCCTCAACATCGGGTACCTGCAGTGCATTGGAGATCTGGAGGGTGATGGGTGTGCCGCGGGAGACGGACTCACCGGACGCCGGTTGCGTGCCGATGGCATCGCCCTTGTCGGTGTCCCCGTCAAAGACCTCGACGACCTCACTGACGCCGAGCCCCGCCTGCTCCAGCTCATCCCGGGCCTCCGCGCCGCTCAGTCCCGAGACGTCGGGGATGCTGACCGGGGCGGCGCCGCGACTCAGGTGCACCGTGACGGTGGTGTCGGTGGGGACCGTCGTCCCAGGGGACGGGTCGGTGCTCACGACTCCTCCCTCGGCAACGGTGTCGGAGTACTTCGGATCGCCGGTGGTCACCGCCAGGTCACGTTCCGCGAGCAGCTCCCGCAGAGTGTCCAGGCTCCGGTTCTGCGGGATGCCCGGGACCACCGGTTGTCCACGGGAGACCAGCATGGTCACCGCATCACCCCGGACGATCCGGTCGCCCGGGGCGGGATCAGTACCGACGATCTGGGACTCCGGAATCTCATCGCTGTAGACCTCGCGGGTATTGGCGGGAAAACCCGCCTCCTCCAGAGCACTGACCGCCGCTGCCTGCTCCATCCCGAGCACCTGGGGAATCTCGCCGTAGCGGCCCGATCCGAACCACCAGCCACCCACGGCAATCGCCGCCACCAGTACGGCCACCACCACCAGCCAGGCGATCAGCTTGCCCCGGGAGCGGTTGCTCACGGGTTTCGGCCCCGGATTCTCATCCTCGGCGTCGATGCCCTCTGCCTCGGTATCGTCCGGCGCCGTGGCCGGTACCGCGGCGCCGGGCTGCACCGACGGCTCAACCGGGTCGACGATCGGGTAGACGGAGGTCTCCTGGGCGCCGGGTGTCACCGGCGGCAGGATCGACGTCTCCGCATGTCCGCCGGGAGACTCGGGCTCGATCACCTCGGTGGCACTCCCGCCGTCGTCGATCACCTCTGTCTGCTCCCCGGTGTCATCCGCGCCGGCGGTGTCGATGATTCCGGTGGGCGCCAAAGGGCCCACGATGCCGCTGGTGTCCGTCGGGACGGCGGCGGCACGGTGAGCGGCTGCATTGCGGGGGACCGGCACCTTGAAGGCCGGTAGCTGGAGGTCGGCGGCGACGTCATCGAGGGCGGCGAGGAACTCCGCGGCATCGGTGAAACGATCCTCGGGGCTGCGCGCCGTGGCGGTGCCCACGAGCTCATCAAAGAGCTGAGGGACACCTTCGATCCGCGAACTGGGTGCCGGCACGTTGTGGTCCAGGCGTTGGAAGGCGTGGGCGAGATCTGTATCCCCGGCGAAGGGGGTGGAACCGGTCAGCAGTTCGAACAGCAGGATACCGGCGGAATAGACGTCACTGGGCGCGCCGATTTCGGCGCCTTCGACCTGCTCGGGCGACAGGTAGGCCACGGTGCCCACGATCTGATCCGTCCCGGAGGCCCCACGGGAGGCGGCACGCACCAGGCCGAAATCGGCCAGTTTCACCTGGCGGTCATCGTTGATCAGGACATTATCGGGCTTGATGTCACGGTGGACCATCCCGGCTGCGTGTGCCACCGACAGCCCCGTCAGCAGGCTCCGCAGCACTGCGGTGGCGGCATGCGGTGGCATGGGACCACGCTCCGCCAGCAGTTCCCGCAGGGTGCCGCCACGGATCAGTTCCATCACCAGGTAGAGATGCTCGCCGTCGGAGCCGAAATCGTAGACGTTGACCAGGTTCGGATGGGAGAGCTGGGCCATTGCCCGGGCCTCGCGGCGGAAACGCTGCCGGAACACGGAGTCCTTGACATAGCGTTCCTCCATGACCTTGGCGGCCACGGCGCGCCCCAGCCGCAGATCCACGCAGCGGTAGACCGTCGACATGCCGCCCCGGGCGATCGGGTGATCGATCCGGTAGCGGCTTTCGAGGACGTCTCCCACCTGAAGTTGAACCATGATCTCAAGTATGACGGATCGACCCGCTCAAGTGTTAGCGGCGGGCGAGGTGCCCGAACTCCGGAGACCGCAGTGCGCTTTCGGGGAGGAGATGTCCCACCGGCGGGACTGGAGGGGTTATCTTGGAGGTGTGAAACTGCAGCCTGTATCCCATGAAGTACTGCCCGCCGATGAGCCGCTGCTCAATCTCCCGGAGGTCGCTGAGCGCCTCGATGTCCCGGTCACCCGGGTCCATGACCTACTCAGTGAGGGGAAGCTCCTGGCGGTCGTGCGTGACGGAGTCCGTTATGTCCCCGCGGCGCTCTTCGGCGAGAAGTCCGGTCGCGCGGGCCTGAACAAGTTCGTCACCGGTGCCATCACCCTGTTGGCTGACGGCGGCTATGACGCAGAGGAGATCCTGCGGTACCTCTTCACCGAGGATGAGAGCCTGCCGGGCCGTCCCGTTGACGCCCTCCAGGGCCAGCTGGCCCGCGAGGTGCTGCGGCGGGCGCAGGCGATGGCCATCTGACGCTGACCGGCCTGTCCGGGTGTCCTGCTCAGGCTGTGCCCGCCATCCGGCGTCCGGGCTGCTCCGTGGGGGTGTACCGGGCGCCGCTTTCGCGTTCGGTCTCGGCGAAGACGAAGGCGGTCAGCAACCAGGCCGCGAGGGTCAGGACGATCATCAGCGGGAAATTGTAGAGCTGGTGATTACCGCTGCCGGAGAAGGACAGGCCCACCACCATTGACGCCCCGGCGGCGAGCTTGAGCAGCCACAGCGGAGGACGGTAGGTGCCCACCAGGCTGATCACGCTGGCGTAATACCATGGCAGCGTGACCGAGTTGAAGACGAACGCCACAGAATAGGCCGCGGTCACCCCCATGACCGCGCGCCGGTCATTCTGACGGAACAACCACCAGGTGATGATCAGCCCGACCACCATCGCGACCATGAATATGGTCCGCAGTACGGCCAGGGCCGTGTTATAGCTGAAATCCTCGTCGAAGATCCGGAAGTAGGGGCTGATGAGTCCGGCCAACAGGGAGGGGGCGGCCAGCGGATTGATCACCTTGGAGTTGCCGGAGATCTCCGAGAGCCAACCCCAGGATGAGCCCGACAGCCACGTCACGGCCGCCACGACGGCGAGAGTCTCGAGCGCCCCGACCGCGCCAGAGATCAGGAACGCCCAGAAACGCCGGACACGGTGGGCGGCCACCCCGAAGCTGCCGCCGAAGTGGTTGACGGCGAGCCAGACCACGAAGGGCAGGGCGATGGCGGCGGTGGCCTTCAGGGACACCGCCACCGCGATCAGCGCCACGCCGGCCAGGAACCGGTTGCGCAGCGCCAGCAGCAACCCCACGCTGACCAGTCCGACCATGAGCGATTCGTTGTGCATCCCGCCGACCAGGTGGAGCACCATGACCGGGTTGGCCACACCCAACCACAGGGCGGTCGCGGGATTGCCGCCGAGGCGCATGGCGATCCGCGGCACCGCCCAGATGACCGCCGCGAAACCTGCCACCGAGATGAGCTTGTAGAGGATCACGCCCACGGTGACGTTGTCACCGACAACCCGAGTGACCCATTCCCCGATCCACAGGTGCAACGGACCGTAGGGCGTGGTGGTGTTGCGCCAGTCGTGCGAGACCTCCAGCAGCATCGGCCCCGGGTTGACGGCCGCACCCTGGACATAGGGGTCGAAGCCGTCACGGACCATCGCGCCCTGCATGAGATAGGAGTAGACGTCACGGGACAGCATGGGGGCCGCGAACAGCAGCGGGATGAGCCACAGCCAGAGCGTACGGCGTACCGTGTGCAGGGGCCCGGCGGCAGAGATGAAGCGTTGTCCGAACACCGACTGCCGTCCCAGCAGTGCCCAGGCGACCACGAGCAGCACCATGCCGATGAAAAACACGGTGTTCGACAGCCCCGCCCCGTGGCCGTAGGAGAGAAAATCCAGCCCGAGTGCCTCCAGGACGCCGCCGCGATTGCGGATGGCACCGCCGCCGAAGGAACCGAGGGTGAGCAGGATCGCGCCGAGCAGACCGACATGACTGGCCCGGGGCAGGGATTGTGCGGTGATGGTCATGGGGTGACGGAGACTTCCAATTCCTAGCTACGGCGTTCAGTGGAGCGGATGGCGAGGGTGCGCAACGTGGCAGCGACCTCCGCGGGAACGTCCGCGGCCGCCAGGTGGGAAAGGCCGGACTCGGTGAGGGCGGTGATCTGCTCCTCAATCTCATCGACCACCCCGGTGGAGCGGACCACGTCGGCCAGTTCCGCGATCTCGGCCGGGGAGGCTACCCGGCCCACTCCCGACCGCAACTTGGCCGCGGCGGTGGGGTCCGTGGCGTCCGCGCGCGTGAGGGCCCGTGCCAGCATGACGGTGCGCTTTCCCTCCCGCAGGTCATCGCCGGCTGGCTTGCCGGTGACCGAAGGATCGCCGAATACCCCGAGGAGATCGTCGCGGAGCTGGAAGGCCACGCCGATATCACGACCGTAACCCCGGAAAGCCTCGATCAGCTCGGGATCGGCTCCGGCGATGGCCGCACCCAGATGCAGGGGGCGCTCAATGGTGTACGCCGCCGTCTTGAACCGGTTCACGGCCTCCGCCAGCTGCACCTGCTCGTCCGCAGCGGCCTCCAGGCTGATGTCCAACAGCTGGCCGCCGATCACCTCGGTGCGCATGGCCCGCCAGGGTTCCCGCGCCCGCCCGAGTGCCGCCGCACTCAGACCTGCGTCCTGTAGCATGTCCTCTGCCCAGATCAGGGCCAGGTCTCCGGCCAGAATGGCCACGGACTCGCCGAAGTGGGCGGCTGAGCCGGTCCAGGCCCGGTCGGAGTGCCGCTTCTCGACGGCGCGGTGCACGGTGGGATTGCCGCGGCGGGTATCGGAAGAATCGATGATGTCATCGTGGATCAGGGCACAGGCCTGGATCAACTCCAGGGAACTGACCGCGCGGAGCACGACCGAGGGATCCTCAGTGCCGTTCTCCAGTCCGCCGGCCCCCACGAAACCAGCCCACGCATACAGCGGCCGGACGCGTTTGCCACCGCCCAGCACGAAATCCTGCAGGTGCGTCACGGCGCTGGCGACCGGCGAACCGATCCGGTCGATTTCCGGTTGCCGGGAAGTGAAGTACGCGGCAAGCATCTCGCGCGCCGCATCCGGAATCTGATCGATCGACAGCGTGCGCGGATCTGCAGTGGACAACGGGGAGACCTCCGGGTTGGGGTGGCGCCGAGCACTGCGGGCAGCCGTTGCGTCACGGCACGAAACTTCAGTGGTCGGCCCGGGAAAGGGGTGTTGCCGTTCCACGATACCCAGCCGTGCCCGTGGCGTGGCGCTACGGTCTCGCCCGAGCTACCTGTCCGCGCCTTCCTCCGGGGCGGGCTGCGGTTCCGGGCGTCGTTCTCCGGTGTCGGACAGGAGAGGCAGCCGGGCCGCCAGCACGGCGAACGGACGTTGGTCCCCGGTGAAGTGAAAGTTGCGGAGGACGTCCTGGAACCCGAGAGAGCGGTACAGCCCGAAAGCCAGATTCTCCTCACCGGGCACCTCCGGGGTGGACAACACCGCGTTCCCAGCCGGCGCGGCGCGCAGTAGTTCGGTGATCATGCGGCGGCCGATGCCGCCACCCTGGTGGCCCGGCCGCACGTGGATCTCGGCAACCTCGAAATAATTCCGCAGGAGATCGTACTCTGCCTCCGTGGGGCCCCCACGGAGACTGAAGCCCCGATGCAGCTGGAGGTGCCACCAGTGGTCGGGGGAGCCGAGGAAACCATAGGCGATTCCCCGGATGTCACCGCCCTCCAGGGCGCATACGGCGGTGAACCCGGGCTGATAGATCTCCCGGCGCCAGGCGCTGACCCGTGAAGAGCGGATGTTCGGGTCGTAGCCCATCGCCTCAATGTACAGATCGACGAAATCGGGAGCATTCACCGAGAACTCGGTGCCTTGCAGGCGGCGGATTGACACAGTCACGTCCCTATGGAACCACGAACCGGCTGCCCGGTGGGGCAACTGGGTGGAAATGCCCGGATAATCCGGCGTGACCCTTGTGCTGACCTGGAAACATGCCTAAAATGGGAACAGGCGTTCGATGTTCCGAACGGGGAATGTCCTTCCGCTGAGTAGGTTCAGTTCGTGAAAGTGCATGTGGTGGCGCCCGGCCGTGGCAGCGGCGGGGTGGGTGATGGTCGCTGGAAGGGAGTTTGTTCGATGGCACAGGTAATTTCTGCAACTACGAGGTTCGCCCGCGGTGGGGGAAAGCGCGCGGAATTCCTCGCCAAGGCGCGCTTCCTCCTGGACCAGTCCCGTGAGCACTACCGCGCCGGGGAGGTGGATCTCGCCCTGGAGTACGCCTACCAGTCAGCGCTCCGGACCGCCGGCGCCCGGATTGCGGGGTCTCCGGTGGCACAGCGCAAACGCCGGCCCACCAATGCATGGGATCAGTTGAAATTGGTGGATGAGACAGGGGTGGCGCAGGCCCAGGTTTTCGAGCATTACTCCCGCTTCCGCTCCCGGGTCTCCTCCGGAATTGAGCGGGATCCGGACCGGGCGGCGGTGGCGGCACTGATGGAGAAGGCGGCGGCATTTCTGGCTGAGGTCGAGCTGGACATCGGGGGCGATTTCGCCGCCGCCTGAGCCCGTCGGAAAACTGTGACGATCTCGTTCCCGACGATTTTGGCGTTGGAGGGAACTTTCCCGATACGCTGGGCGTTGAACAGGTAGTAAGCGAACAGGCCAGTATCCAACAAAGGGGAGGAACAGTGTCGCTGTCAGAGCAGGAGCAGAGAGCGCTCCGGGAGATTGAACAGTCTCTCCTTGCGGACGACCCCAAATTTGGCGCATCCGTCGCCGGTGCCAGTGATTTCGGCGGGCAGGGCGGCGCGCTGACGCTGCGCTCAATCGCGCTCGGCGTTCTCGGGCTCGTACTGCTGATCGGCGGTGTCGCCCTGTCGCAGCAGAGCCTCTGGTTTATCGCACTCTCCGTGGTGGGCTTCCTCGTGATGTTCGGCGCTGGCGTCTGGGCCTTGCGCGGCGAGGGGGGAAAGCCGAAAGGTGGTGGCTTCGGAAGGTCCTCCCGGGGCCGGGGGGCGGGAAATTCCGCCCTCGGCAACCGGATGGAGGAGAACTTCCGGCGCCGTTTTGAAGGGCAGTAGGTTGCAACTCATGTCGCGCAGGTTCAGGTAGGGCTGATAGCGCCACGGGCGGGCAGGGGCCCGGAATGTCCACGAGGGCATTCCGGGCCCGTTTTTCTGTCCTCCGGCGGAGGGCTGAGAGGTTGGCTCTGCGAGTGTCACCCACGTCGCCCCACCCGCATTTCCCACTTCGCTCCACTGTTCCCCGTAGTGAATCCGGAGAGGCTGGAAAATACGTTGTCTTTTCGAAAATTCACAGCAAACTCCCAGCTCACCCGGTAGACGTTGGGCTGGTGATCGCAAAAGTTGCAGATGGTGGAAATGTTGCTGAAGTGTTCCTCTGTGGCGTATGAGGCGGTGAAAAAGGGCGCCACGACAGGCCGGGCAGGTTTTTGCCCCACCAGATTTATGGCTGTTGACCTGGGATTATTTTCCCTGGGTCGGCGACCCGCTGGGGAACTGGTGTCGTCGGTGGGGGAAAGTGGGGTATTGTGGGGCGCAGTGGTGGAGATGCTGGCGACTGCGGCCAGTGGATCCATTGCGAGAAGGAAAATCGAATCTCTGGTCAACGGGTGAGGGAGAGGTGGATCCGAGATGTTTCTCGGGACCTACACTCCCAAACTCGATGACAAGGGGAGGCTGACGCTCCCGGCAAAATTCCGCGAGGAATTGGCTGGGGGGCTGATGGTCACCAAAGGACAGGATCACAGTCTGGCGGTGTATCCCCGGGAGGAGTTCGCGGCCCGTGCCCGAAAGGCGGCGGCCGTCTCCCGGACCAGCCCCGAGGCGCGTGCCTTCATCCGTAACCTCGCTGCGAGTGCGGATGAGCAGCGCCCCGACGGGCACGGCCGTATCACCCTGTCATCCGCGCATCGGAAGTACGCGGGGTTGGTCAAGGAATGTGTGGTCATCGGTTCGGTGGACTTTCTCGAGATCTGGGACGCCGAGTCCTGGGCCGCTTACCAGCAGGAGACAGAAGCGGCATTCTCTGCCGCCGACGCAGAAGACGTTCTCGGTGGTCTGCTCTAACGCCCCTCGCAGGGAGGGGACGGGGTGGAGCGCGGATAGGACTCTGCCCGAGGTGACGCTCTGGTGTACTTCCCCGACATCAGATCGACTTCGGGCAGGGCCCTGTCCGCACCCCGCTCCCGGGCCTTCGCAGCGAAGAACTGACGGGGCCGGAGTTTGAAGGGAAGGGGGAGGCCACTTATGGCGGAGGATCATAGTTTCGATATCGCCGAAAATCACGGGCACGTACCGGTGTTGCGTGACCGCATGGCGGAGCTCATCGCACCACAGGTGACCAAGATGGGGGAGCGGGCAGTCATCCTCGACGGCACGCTCGGCGCCGGCGGTCACGCCGAACACTTCCTCACGGTTTTTCCCGACGCCCACGTCCTCGGCGTGGATCGTGACCCTGCCGCCCTCCACGGGGCGAGGGAACGGCTCTCCCCCTTCGGGGACCGCTTCACTGCGGTGCAGACGCGATTCGACGGGTTCGCCGAAGCCATCGACGCCGGCCGGGGCAAGATCTTCGAGCTGGTCGCCGAGTGCGGGATCGCCGGAGCGCTCTTCGACCTCGGAGTGTCCTCCATGCAGCTGGATCAATTGGACCGGGGCTTCGCCTACCGGGCCGACGCGCCGCTGGACATGCGGATGGATCCGACGCGGGGGCTGACTGCCGCCGACGTGCTCAACACCTACGCGCACGGCGACCTGGCACGGATCCTGAAAACCTACGGGGACGAACGCTTCGCGGGAAAGATCGCCACGGCTGTACTCAAGGAACGGGAGAAGGAACCTTTCTCCACCTCAGCCCGACTGGTCGACCTGCTGTACGCGGCGATCCCGGCCGCTACCCGACGCACCGGTGGACACCCCGCCAAGCGAACCTTCCAGGCGTTGCGCATCGAGGTCAACGGTGAGCTGGATTCCCTGGCCGCGGTGATCCCGACGGTGGCGGAGTCCCTGGCCATCGGTGGACGCGCGGTGTTCATGTCCTACCAGTCTCTGGAGGACCGGATCGTGAAGAAGCAGTTCGCGGAGATGACCGCCTCCAAGACCCCGCCCGGCCTTCCGGTGGATCTGCCCGGTACCGCCCCGCGCTTCAAGACCATCACTCGGGGAGCGGAGCGGGCCAGTGAGGCCGAGATCGCGGAAAATCCCCGGGCCGCCCCGGTTCGGGTCCGAGCCATTGAAAAGATCGCCGACGACGCTGGAGAAACCCGATGAGCACCACCGCCCGCGAGACCACCCGCCGCCTCGACGACCGGTCGCGTGGTCGCTCGCCCCGCCCTACTCACGGCAGCCGCGACTTCACCCGGGGTGGCACCGCGGTCCTCGACCACTCCACCCGGAACCGTGGTGGCGCAGCAGAGCGGCGTCACGGACACCTGAGCCACCGGACCGCCGCACCTAACCGGCCGGTACGGCAGGCACCGGAGAACCTGCATGCCACCCCGGTCCGTACCCGGGGGACGCAGCGCAAACTCGGATCCAAACAGGTCGTATCGGTCCGGGGCCGGCGCGTCGCCAACTCCCGGAGAACCACTCTGCTGGCGAAGCTGTCGGGACTGGTCATAGTCATGCTCATCGGTGGCGTAGCCCTGGCCATGTGGCTGTCCGGTGTGTCCACCGAGCAGACCTTCCGCATGCAGCAGCTGGTTTCGGAAGAGGCACAACTGAATAATCAGCTCGAGACGTTGAACCGTGACCTGGAAAGCGCGAGCTCCGCTGCCGAGATCGCCCGTCGCGCCGCGGACATGGGGATGGCCATCCCCAACCAGCCGGGTGTACTGGCGGTCGGAGAAAACGGCGACATCGCCGAGCAGCGGCCTGTGGAGGCCGGAACCCGTCCTATCATCGACGTCAACGGAAAGCCGGTGGAACCGGACCGGGCCTCCAGCAACCCGGTTGACACCGAGGATCTCGGAGACAATCTCGATCGGGTCCCGGAAGGCCAGGCGCCGATGCCCCCTCAGAACAGCCAGTCCAGCCAGCCGGCACCGGCTGTGGTCCCCTACGAAGCCAGCGCACCGGCACCTGGCGCAGGTGCGGAGGAGTCCGGTTCCGCGGATGAACAGGCAGGTGAAGACGCTCAGTGACACCCCCCAACCGTGGTGGTCGGCGTGCGGGACGAGGAGACTCGTCCCGCCGTTCGGCGTATCGCGCACCCGGTGGGCAGGCGCCGAAGCCGCACCGCTCGGATAGTCGTCGGCAGACGCGTGCCGCAGAATTGGCCGGGGCGGGCAACCCCGGCGGTAGTTTCCGGCCTCGTCCAGCCACCGCCGTCAACCAACGGGCCAAGATGCAGCATCGACTGCGCTGGGCCATTGTCGCCGTCCTCATTCTGGTGCTTGCCCTCATTGTCCGGCTGGCCTGGGTCCAGGTGGTGTGGGGACCGGAGTTGTCTCTGCTCGCTGAGGAACAGCGCACCCGGGTCTACACGGATCCGGCCCGTCGTGGCGAGATCACCGACCATGAGGGCAACCAGCTTGCTTTCACCATGCAGGCCCGCTCCCTGACCGTCTCGCCCGTCCTGTTGCGGGATGAACTACGCCAGCAGCAGGACCTGGAGATGCAGGTCGACGGCTCTAGCGAGGGCATGGCACCGGAGGCGCTGGACGCTGAGCTCGATGAGCGGGTCGAGGACATCCTGACCGAGATGTCCGAGGAGATCCCCCGGATGATCGAGGAATCAGGGGCGGAAGCCGGTTCGGTGGACGCCGAAGAGATCCTGGACAAACTCCACGCCGACACCCACTATGAGGTGCTGGTGCGCAATGTCGACCCGGATGTCGCGGCGGCGATCTCCTCGCAGTTCCACGGCGTGGCGGCGGACCACCAGGACATCCGTCAGTACCCGAACGGCGCGATCGCCCAGAACGTCGTCGGCAAGGTCTCCATGGACGGCCAGGGCCAGTTCGGCTTCGAATCCTCGGGGGATCCGGTGCTCTCCGGAATCAACGGCCGTTCCACCGAGGATGTCTCGGCCGACGGTCAGGTCATTCCGGGCAGTCTCCGGGACGTTGTCCCGGCGGTGGACGGCGCAGATGTCTCGTTGACCCTGGACCTTGATCTGCAGACGTATGTCCAGCAGCAGGTGGAGCAGGCCAAGATCAACTCGCTGGCGGAAGCCGCGTCAGCCGTGGTGCTGGACGCGAAGACCGGGGAGGTGGTCGCGATGGCCAACTCCGACACCATCAACCCGACCGGCGATCTGAACGAACAGCTCGAAAACGGCAAGGAGTTCGGTAACCCGTCGGTCTCACACCCCTTCGAGCCGGGGTCCGTGGCCAAGATCATCACCGCTGCCGCTGCGCTCGAGGAAGGTGTGACCAGCCCGGACGAGGTACTGCAGGTGCCCGGCAGCATCCACATGTCGGGGGTGACGGTCAATGACGCCTGGGAGCACGGGACGGTCCCCATGACCACCACCGGTGTCTTCGGCAAGTCCTCCAACGTGGGCACGCTGATGCTGGCGGAGCGGCTCGGGGAGGAGAAGTTCGCGGAGTACGTGGAGAAGTTCGGTGTCGGTCAGTCAACCGGCATCGAGCTGCCGAACGAGTCCGCCGGACTGCTGCCTGATCCGGATCAGTGGTCGGGCGGCACCTTCGCCAACCTGCCGATCGGACAGGGAATGTCCATGACGACCCTGCAGATGGCGAGCATCTACCAGGCGCTGGCCAACGACGGTGAGCGGATCGAGCCCCGCATCATCAAGGAGGTCACCGGCCCCGACGGAGAAGTCATCGAGCAGGAGGAGCCCGAGACCACCCGGGTGGTCAGCCCCGAGGCGGCCCGCGCGACCGTGGACATGTTCCGGTCCGTGGTCCAGTCCGACCCCAGTGGTGTGCAACAGGGCACCGGGACCCAGGCCGCGGTGGACGGTTACCAGATCTCGGGAAAGACCGGTACCGCCCAGAAGGTCGACCCGGAGACCGGCGCCTACTCCAACAGTCAGTACTGGATCACCTTCACCGGTATCGCGCCGGCGGACGACCCCCGGTTCGTCGTCGCGATCATGCTCGACGAACCGGAACGCGGTACCGACGGCGGTGCCGGCGGCACGGCGGCTCCACTCTTCCACGACATCGCCTCCTGGTTGCTTGACCGTGACAACATTCCGTTGTCCCCGCCCATGGAGGGTCAGCTGACCCTCCAGTCGGGCCAGTAGGAGACCTCGAATGCTCACTTGACCCACCCCCGCCGCTGCCCGGAAGAAACCGCGAAGTACCGTCTTCGGGGCAGCCCTCAGTACCGCTTCCCACCACCCGCGGGAAGCCGGTACCTCACTGACACCAGACCCTTTTCAAAGGAGCGATCCGCATGACAATCTCTCTCGCAGCTCTGGCCGAGCTCATCCCCGTCGGCACACGTCGTCTCACCGATGACGCCGGAGCTGCAGCCGTTCTGGTGTCGGAGATCTCGCTGGATTCCACGACGCTGCCGGAGGGGGGACTGTTCGCGGCGGTACCGGGCACCCGGACGCACGGGGCCGCCTTCGCCGCCAACACCCCCGCCGCCGCCATCCTCACCGACGAGGCCGGATGGGAGATCCTCACCAGGTCAGGGGAGACCCGGCCGGTCCTGATCGTCGACGACGTCCGCGACGTGCTCGGCACCGTCAGCGCCGCGATCTATGGCCACCCCTCCCGGGAACTGACCCTGATCGGGGTGACGGGTACCTCCGGTAAGACGACGACCAGCTACCTGCTCGAGGCCGGAATCATGGCTGCCGGACACAAGGTGGGGTTGATCGGCACGACCGGGTCCCGCATCGACGGTAAGTTCGTCCCCACGAAGCTGACGACCCCGGAAGCTCCCACCCTGCAGGCCCTGTTCCGCCGGATGGTGGAGGAGGGCGTCACGCACGTGGTCATGGAGGTCTCCAGCCACGCCCTGTCGCTCGGTCGGGTCAACGGCTCGGAGTTCGACGTCGCGGCCTTCACCAACCTGTCACAGGACCACCTGGATTTCCACCCGACCATGACGGACTACTTCGAGGCCAAGGCCCTGTTCTTCCGTCCGGAGTCGCCGGTGGCCGCCAAGCGGGCGGTCATCTGTGTCGATGATGAGTGGGGCCGGCGGATGGCCGAGGTCGCCGAGGAGCCGGTGACGGTGTCCACCCGGGGGACCGCCGCGCAGATCGTCGCCGAGGAACCGCACGTCAATCCCGCCGGTGCCCAGACCTTCAACGTCAACCGGGACAACGACCGTTTCGTCACCGTCTCCCTGCCGCTGCCGGGACGCTTCAACGTCGCCAATGCCACGGTGGCACTGGCGGCGGCCGTCACCGCCGGAATCAAGGCCGAGCGCTTCGTCTCCGGCCTGCGGAAAGTGGCGGTGCCGGGGCGGATGGAGCGCATCGACGGCGGTCAGAACTTCATCGCCGTGGTCGACTACGCCCACAAACCCGCCGCCGTCGCGGCAGTGCTGGACACGCTGCGGGGCCAGGTCGACGGCCGCGTCGGAGTGGTCGTCGGCGCCGGCGGGAACCGGGACGCCACCAAACGTCCGATCATGGGGGCGGAGTCAGCACGCCGTGCTGACCTGGTGATCATCACTGATGACAATCCCCGGGACGAGGAACCGGGCCCGATCCGCGCGGCGGTGATGGCCGGCGCCCGGGAAGCCGCGCAGGAACTGGACAACCCGCCGGAGATCCGCGAGATCGCCGACCGGAGCACCGCCATCGTCGAGCTGATCCGCTGGGCCCGCCCCGGGGACGCGGTGGTCGTCGCCGGCAAGGGCCATGAGGTCGGCCAGCTGGTCAAGGGCGTCAACCACCACTTCGATGACCGGGAACAGGTCCGCCGGGCGCTGGCGGACAGCATGGTCACCTCCCGCTGCGCCACCCGGACACCAGAGGAGCTGGCATGATCGCGTTGAGCCTGGCCGAGATCGCCGAGATCGTCGGCGGCGAGCTGCATGATGTCACCGATGACACGGCAGAGGTGACCGGTAGCGTCGAATTCGACTCCCGGAAGATCACCCGCGGGGGGCTGTTCGTCGCCCTCGCGGGGGCCCGAGTAGACGGTCACGACTTCGCGGCGCGCGCCGTCGCGGACGGCGCCACCGCCGTGCTCGCCGCGCGCCCTGTCGGGGTGCCGGCCGTGGTCGTGACGCCCACCGGCCGACCGGACACCAACGCCGAGCTGTTCGCCCATGACACCGACGGTTCCGCCGCCGCCGTGGTCACGGCCCTGGGCAGGCTCGCCCGGCACGTCACCGATCTGCTCAGTGACTCAGGGTTGACCGTGGTGGGCATCACGGGCTCGGCCGGCAAGACCTCCACCAAGGACTTCATCGCCAGCGTGCTGGAACAGCAGGGTCCCACGGTCGCCCCGCCCGGCTCCTTCAACAACGAGATCGGCCACCCCTACACGGCCCTGCGGTGCGAGCCCGCCACAGATTTCCTCGTCTCTGAGCTCTCCGCCCGTGGCATCGGGCACATCGCGCACCTGACCCAGATCGCACGTCCGAAGATCGGCGTGGAACTCAATGTCGGCACCGCCCACCTGGGCGAATTCGGATCACGCGAGAATATCGCCAAGGCCAAGGGAGAGCTCGTCGAAGCCCTGCCGGATGCGGCGGACGGCGGCGTGGCGATTCTCAACGCCGACGACCGGCTCGTCGCCGGGATGGCCCAACGCACCGCCGCGAGAGTAGTGGCCTACTCGACCGCCACTCCGCCGGCCCCGGGGGCGGATCTCTACGCCACCGACATCCGGTTGGACGACGTCGCCCGCGCCTCCTTCACCCTGCACGCCCCAGGGGAGAAGCCGGTTCCGGTCAAGCTGCGGGTATTCGGTGAGCACCAGGTCTCCAATTCCCTGGCGGCGGCGGCCGTGGGTCTGGCGGTGGGCATGGACCTGGCGGTGATCGCCACCGCTCTGGAGGGGCACACCAACGCCTCCGCCCACCGCATGGACGTGCATACGCGCGCCGACGGGGTCACCATCATCAATGACGCCTACAACGCCAACCCGGACTCCATGCGGGCGGGCATCGCCGCCCTGGCGTACACCACCAGCGCCCGACCCGAGGCCCGCAGCTTCGCCGTGCTGGGGGAGATGAGCGAACTGGGCCGTGACTCCGCGACCGCGCACCGCGAGTTGGGGGAGGAGCTGGCGAAATACCACATCCACCACCTCATCGCGGTGGGGGATTCACCTGCCTGTCGTGCCATGGCCCGTTCCGCGGGAGAACAGGGTATAACTACGGAGATCGCAGTCGACGTCCACGAGGCCACCACGCTGCTGACCCGGCAGCTGCGCCGTGATGACGTCGTACTCGTGAAAGCTTCCAACTCCCAGGGGCTGTGGCGGGTGGCCGAGGGGCTGCTCACCGCCGGCCGTCACTTACGAGATAACTAGATGAAGGACATCCTCTCTTGACCCAGATCATTATCGCAGGAGTCGTCAGTTTCCTCGTCGCCATCTTCACCACGCCGCTGCTGATCCGTTGGTTCAGCTCCGCCGGCAAGGGCCAGGAGATCCGCGAGGACGGGCCGAGGTCCCACCTGCGCAAGCGCGGCACCCCGACGATGGGTGGCATCGCCATCCTGGCCGGCATCGTGGTCGGCTATGTGGTGACGGGCATTTACGGCATCACCACCGGATCCGGTGGTTTCACCGTCTCCGGTCTCCTGGTCCTGGGTCTGACCCTGGGCATGGGCCTGCTCGGTTTCCTCGACGACTTCATCAAGCTGTTCAAGGAACGCAACCTCGGTCTGAACAAGACCGCCAAGTTGGTGGGCCAGCTGGTCCTGGCCCTCGCCTTCGGCCTGCTGATCCTCATGTTCCCCGATGAGGAGGGGCTGACCCCGGGCAGCACGAACCTGTCCTTCATCCGGGACATCGACACCCTCGACATCGCCGTCGGTGGCGGGATCATCGGCATCGTCATCTTCCTGATCTTCATGTACATCCTGGTCAGCGCCTGGTCCAACGCGGTCAACCTGACCGACGGCCTGGATGGCCTGGCCGCCGGGGCGACCGCACTGGTGATGGGCTCCTACACCGTCATCACCTTCTGGCAGTTCCGCAACTCCTGCAACGTCGATGTGGAACCGGGCTGCTACTCCGTACGCGATCCGCTCGATCTCGCGGTCCTCGCCGCCGCCGGCCTCGGCGCGGCCCTGGGCTTTCTGTGGTGGAACGCCGCGCCGGCCAAGATCTTCATGGGTGATACGGGCTCGCTGGCCCTCGGCGGCATGGTCGCGGGTCTGTCCGTGACCACGCGGACCGAACTGCTGATGGTCGTCATCGGCGCGCTGTTCGTCATCGAGGCAGCCTCCGTGGTGATCCAGGTCGCCGCCTTCAAGTCCACCGGCAAGCGCGTGTTCCGCATGGCGCCCTTCCACCACCACTTCGAGAACGGCGGATGGGCGGAGACCACGGTGGTCATCCGCTTCTGGCTGATCGCCGCGATGGCGGCGCTCGCGGGCTCGGCGATCTTCTACGGTGAATGGCTCTCGACGACCGGGGTACTGCTGCAGTAGCACCCCACCAGCCCCCCGAACGTAGTGAGGATGAACCCCGACATGACCCCGAACCCCAACCTTCCCGACAATCTCCACGGCCGCGTGCTGGTCACCGGGGCCGGGGTATCCGGCACCGGCTCCGCCCGCCTGCTCAGTGGCCTCGGCGTGACAGTGACGGTCGCCGACGACAATGCCACGGCGCGGGAGGCCGTGGCCGCCGCCACCGGGGGAGCCGTCGAGACGGTCCCGGTGGATCTGGCCCGTAAACGACTGGGGGAGTTCTCCGCGGTGGTCACCTCGCCGGGGTGGCGCCCGGATTCCCCCGTGCTGCGCGACGCCGTGACGGCTGGCCTGGAGGTCCTCGGCGACGTCGAGCTGGCCTACCGCCTGGACCGGGCCGGGGTCTTCGGGCTTCCCCGCACCTGGCTCGTGGTCACCGGCACCAACGGCAAGACCACCACCACCGCCATGCTCGCGGCGATGATGGCGCAGGGGCCCGCCCGTTCCCGGGCCGTCGGCAACATCGGGATCGCCGTGGCCGACGCCCTGTGCGACCCACAGCGGGTCGACGTTCTGGTGGCCGAGCTCTCCAGTTTCCAACTGCACTGGTCCAGCGAGTTGGCCCCCGATGCCGGGGTGCTCCTCAACCTCGCTGAGGACCACCTCGACTGGCACGGATCCTTCACCGCCTACGCCGCCGACAAGGCCAAGGTCTTGACCGGCCTTATTGCTGTAGCCGGAATCGATAACCCCCACGTCCGCGAACTCGACCTCACCGGCGTCACGGGGTTCACTCTCGGCGTGCCGGAACCGGGTGATTTCGGTGTCTCCGGGGGAAACCTCGTCGACAACACCGCCGGACAGATGACCGTGCTCGCCCCCGTCGACGGCATCGAACCTCCCGGTCCCGCCGGAGTGCTGGATGCCCTGGCGGCCGCGGCGATCGCCCGTTCCCAGGGGATCACCCCGGCGCAGATCGCCGTGGCCCTCGCCGGATTCCAGGTGTCCGGGCACCGCGGCCAGGTCGTGCACCGGGCCGGGGGAGTCACGTTCATCGACAATTCCAAGGCGACGAACCCGCACGCCGCGGATGCGGCCCTGGCAGGTCTGGAACGGGTCATCTGGATCGCCGGTGGACAGCTGAAGGGGGCCGAGGTCGACGAACTGATCACCGCCCACGCCGACCGGCTGAAGGCGGTGGCGCTGCTCGGTGTGGACCGTGACCTCATCGCTGCGGCCCTGCACCGGCTCGCCCCGCAGGTGCCGGTGCTCCGCACCGACTCCACCGATCCCGTGGCAGCCATGGACGAGTTGCTGACGGCGGTGGCGGAGATCGCCTCCCCGGGAGACACGGTGCTCCTGGCTCCGGCCGCGGCGTCGCTGGACATGTACACCGGCATGGCCCAGCGCGGCGAGCTGTTCGCTGCTGCCGCCCGTGCGACGATGGGGGCAGACCGAGAGGGAGATCTGCCGTGACCACCAAAACCGAGGACCGCCGGGGCATGGGCGCCCGGTTGTCCGGCGTGAACCGCTACATGCATTCCCAGCCCGGCCTGGACTACCTGATGTTGCGGGTCGTCGTGTTCCTGCTCGCAGGCATCGGCCTGGTGATGGTGTTCTCCTCGTCGATGACCTGGTCGATCGCGGAAGGCAGCACCGCCTGGGGCACCGCCGCCCGTCAGGCCGGGATGGTGGTCATCGGCTTCATCGCCTTCTGGCTGGCGCTGAAGATCCGGCCGGGACTGGTCCGCAAGGTCGCGCCCTGGCTGCTGCTGCTCACCCTCCTGTTGCTGGTGCTGGTGTTGACTCCTCTGGGCACCGGCCGGGAAGAGGTCGGTTCCCAGTCCTGGCTGGCGCTGGGGCCGCTGCAGCTGCAGCCCTCCGAGATCGCCAAGGTCACGGTGGCCGTGTGGGGGGCGAGCTTCCTGGCCGGGAAGAAGGACCGGGGCGGCGGACTGCGCAACCCCTTCTTCATCTTCTCGCTCGGAGCCGGCCTGATGGCCGTGCTGATCTTCCTGCAGGGCGACCTCGGCATGGCGGTCAACTTCTCGTTCACCGTGATCGTCCTGCTCATCTTCGCCGGGGTGCGGATGCAGTGGGTGGTCGGCGCCGCGGTGTTCGGCGTGCTCGGCATGACCGTGGTGCTGTTGGGCGGCGGGTTCCGCTCCGCCCGCTTCGAGGTGTTCTTCAGCGCCCTGCTCGGTAACTTCGAGGACACCCAGGGGCAGGCGTTCCAGTCTTATCAGGGCTTCCTCTCGCTGGCCGACGGCTCCCTGCTCGGGGTGGGCCTGGGACAGTCACGCGCCAAATGGTTCTACCTGCCGGAGGCCAAGAACGACTTCATCTTCGCCATCATCGGTGAGGAACTCGGCCTCTGGGGCGGGGGGCTGGTCATCGTCCTGTTCGGCCTGCTCGGCTTCTTCGGGTTCCGGACGGCCCTGCGTGCCCAGGATCAGTTCCAGTCGCTGATGGCGGCCACCCTGACCGCCGGTGTCGCCTCCCAGGCGTTCATCAACATCGGCTACGTGGTCGGGCTGCTGCCGGTGACCGGCATCCAGCTGCCGATGATCTCCGCCGGCGGCACCTCCGCCGTGATCACCATCGGTTCCATGGGACTGTTGGCCAGCTGTGCCCGGCACGAGCCCGAGGCGGTGTCCGGGATGCAGTCCTACGGCCGCCCGCTCTTCGACCGGCTCCTGCTGATCGCCGAGCCCCGGCCGGAGGACGCGAGCCAGGCCAAACCGCGGCCGGTGGACAAGCCGGCCCGCTTCGGCGCCCCGGTCACCCGGCGTGTCAAGTCACCTGAAAGCGGTGGTAGCGTCAGGGCGGACAATTCCCGCCGGGCGGCCGCCCCGGAGCGGCCCCCGAAGCCGTCGCGCGGCGGCCGACCCGGCCCCCAAGAGCAGCGCTACCGATCCCAGCGCGGAAGGAGGCACTGACTCGTGCCGGAACACACCCCCTCAATCGTGGTCGCCGGTGGCGGCACGGCCGGGCACATCGAACCCGCCCTCGCGGTCGCCGACGCCCTGCGTGACCGGCATGGGGCGAAGGTCACTGCGCTGGGCACCCGGCGTGGTCTGGAGCTGGAACTGGTCCCGGAACGGGGCTATGACCTGCGGTTGATCGATCCGGTGCCGGTGCCGCGCAAGCCCAATCTGGATCTGGTGAAGCTGCCGGCGAACCTGCTCCGCGCGGTGCGCCAGACGCGCACCATCCTCCAGGACGTCGGCGCCGACGCCCTGATCGGTTTCGGCGGCTATGTCTCCGCCCCGGCCTATGTTGCGGCCCGCAGTCTCAAGCTGCCTTTCTACGTCCACGAGGCCAACGCCAAGGCCGGCATCGCCAACAAGCTCGGCGTCCGGCTGGGTGGAATCGGGTTCAACGCGGTGTCAGGGTCCGGACTGCCCGGCGCCGTCGTCGGCATCCCGATCCGGTCCGGCATCAGCGGTGACCGTGAGGGCGAGGCCGCCCAGCGGGGCCGCGAGGCCTGGGGGCTCTCCCCGGACCGCAGCACCATCCTGGTCACCGGTGGCTCCCAGGGTGCCCGCTCGCTGAACGAGGCCACCGCGGGCGCGGTCGCCGAGCTCAGCAAGGCCGGATTCCAGATACTGCACGCCTACGGCAGCAAGAACGACGCGCCGGCAGTGGCGGGGGAGATCGACGGCTACGTCGCGGTGCCCTTCATCTCCGACATGGCCGCGGCCTATGGCGTGGCCGACCTGGTGGTCTGCCGCGCCGGCGCGATGACCGTCGCGGAGATCACCGCCGCCGGGATCCCCGCGATCTACGTCCCGCTGCCGCACGGCAACGGGGAGCAGGCGCTCAACGCCACCGCCGTGGTTGAGGCGGGGGCCGCCCGGCTGGTCGCCGACGGCGACTTCGACGCCGACGCGATGGTCCGCGAGGTCCGGGCGGTCCTGGATGACGCCGGCACCTTCAACGAGATGGCCGCGGCCGCCACCAACAGCGAGGCCGGGCAGGTCGCCGATCTGCTGGCCGACCGCATCGTCGCCGACCTCGGCCACTGACTTTTCCCGCACACTCACTTTCAGGAGCACCACACTTGTCTACCGCCGTCGACCTCTCCCGTGTCCACCTGATCGGTATCGGTGGTGCCGGCATGTCCGGTGTCGCCCGCATCCTGCTGTCCCGGGGCGCGGTCGTCTCCGGCTCCGACGTCAAGGACTCCCGCCCCGTCCTCGCCCTGCGCGCCATGGGCGCGGAGATCGCCATCGGACACGACGCCGCGAACCTGAGCGCCGCGGGACAGCTACCCACCGTGGTCGTCACGTCGTTCGCTGCCATCCCGCAGGATAATCCGGAGCTGGTCGCCGCACGGGAGCGGGGCATTCCCGTTATCCGGCGCTCCGACCTGCTGGCCGAGCTGATGGACGGCTACCGTCAGGTGCTGATCGCCGGCACCCACGGCAAGACCTCCACCACCTCGATGGCGGTGGCTGCGATGCAGGCCACGGGGCTGGACCCCAGCTTCGCCATCGGGGGGCAGCTGAACCGTTCCGGCACCAACGCCCACCACGGCACCGGCAAGGCGTTTGTCGCCGAGGCCGACGAGTCCGACGCCTCGCTGCTGCGGTACAGCCCGGACATCGCCGTGGTCACCAACATTGAGCCGGACCACCTGGACTACTTCGGCTCGAAGGAGAAGTACTTCCGGGTCTTCGAGGACTTCGCCGAGCGGATCTCCGCGGCGGGTCAGCTGGTGGTCTGCCTCGATGATGACTATGCCGCCGCCCTGGGTAAGCGGGCGGCGCAGCGGGGCGTGCAGGTGGTCGGCTACGGCACCACCGCGGCCACCGCCCGCCACCCGGAGCTGAACGCCCTGGTGGAGGTGTGTGAGATCACCGTGACCGCCGAAGGGTCGCAGGCCCGGATGCGGGTCGACGGCCGCGAGGTCGAGGCCCTGCTGCAGACCCCGGGCACCCACATGGTCCTCAACGGTGCCGCCGCACTCGCCGCCGGCTACCTGGCGGGCGGCGATGTCGCGGAGCTGGTGGCGGGGCTCAGCGACTTCAGCGGCGTGCGGCGGCGTTTCGAGTACCGTGGCACGGCCAACGGAGTGCGGGTCTACGACGACTACGCCCACCACCCGACGGAGGTGGCCGCGGTGGTCAGCGCCGCCCGCGAGAAGGTCGTCGCGGACGGCGCCGGCCGGGTCGTCGTCGTCTTCCAGCCGCACCTGTACTCCCGCACCATCGAGTTCGCGGCGGAGTTCGCCGCGGAGCTCTCGCATGCCGACGCCGTGGTGGTGCTGGAGATCTACGGCGCCCGCGAGCAGCCGGTGGAGGGGGTCAGCTCCCGAATCATCACCGATGCGGTCACCGCGCCGGTGGTGCACTATGAACCCGACTTCTCCGCGGCGCCGGCGGTGGTGCGCGAGCTGACGGAGCCCGGCGACCTGGTGTTGACCATGGGCGCCGGCACCGTCACCCTGCTCGCCGCCGAAATTCTCGAGGAACTGAGCGAGTAGGGCGATGAAGGCGAAGAAGGTGGGCCTTACCGTCCTGACCCTGGTGGTGGTCTGCGTGGCCGCCGTGGCGCTGCTCTGGACGGTGCCGATCCTGAAGGTCGACCGGGTCGCGGTCAACGGTGCCGTGCACCTGCCCGTCGAGCAGGTGCAGGAGGCCGCTGGTATCCGGGAAGGGGAGAACATGCTGCGCGTCAACGTCGCGGCGGCGGCCGGCAGTGTCGCGGATTCTCCCTGGGTGCAGACGGTGACCGTGTCCCGCACGTGGCCTGACACGATCACCGTGGAGATCACCGAGCGCGCCGCGGTCCTCCATGACGGGGACCAGCTGATCGACCAGAACGGCGTGGTGTTCGCCACCGGGGAGCCGCCCGTGGAGGCCGTCGGGGTCACCGGGGAGGAGGCGGCGCTCGATGACGTCGCCGAGGTGGTGGCCGCCGTCGATCCGGCCATCCGGGAAAAGGTGGAGCGCGTGGAGGCGCCGAGCCCGGTGGAGATCACCTTCGTCATGGCGGACGGGCGCACCATATACTGGGGCGCCAATGAAGAAAACCACGACAAGGCACTTGCCATGGCGACGGTGCTCGGCCGGGAAGGCCAGGAGTGGAACATCTCCAACCCCGCCATGGTGACGGTCCGCTAAGGTGGACGGGAAGCGGTGTTGTCGCACGTTAAAACCCTAAAGTAGTGATTGAGGGATCGACACGCCGCCGGAAATGTCCGACACTCGCGGACACTTTTGGCGGATGATATAGCGCACGCCCCCGGGCTCTTTCCGGAAACAAACTGAATTTAACAAGGTTCGCACAGCACACTCTCTTCGAAAGGCGAGACATACTCCTATGACCTCTCCGAACAACTTCCTCGCCGTCATCAAGGTCGTCGGTGTCGGCGGCGGTGGCGTCAATGCCGTCAACCGCATGATCGAGGAGGGCCTCAAGGGGGTCGAGTTCATCGCCGTGAACACCGACTCCCAGGCCCTGATGTTCTCCGACGCCGACGTGAAACTCGACATTGGACGGGAGGCCACCCGGGGTCTCGGCGCCGGCGCCAACCCGGATGTCGGCCGCACCTCCGCGGAGGACCACAAGAGCGAGATCGAGGAGACGCTCAAGGGTGCGGACATGGTCTTCGTCACCGCGGGCGAGGGTGGCGGCACCGGCACCGGGGCCGCCCCGGTCGTGGCGAACATCGCGAAGAAGATGGGGGCGCTCACCGTCGGCGTGGTCACCCGGCCGTTCAAGTTCGAGGGCAAGCGCCGCACCCGGCAGGCGATGGAGGGCATCGAGAACCTCCGCGAGGTCTGCGACACGCTCATCGTCATCCCGAATGACCGTCTGCTCGAGCTGGGTGACACCAACCTGTCCATGATGGAGGCCTTCCGCGCCGCCGATGAAGTCCTGCACAACGGTGTGCAGGGCATCACCATGCTGATCACCACCCCCGGCATGATCAACGTGGACTTCGCCGACGTCCGCTCCGTCATGTCCGACGCCGGTTCCGCCCTGATGGGCGTGGGCAGTGCGCGCGGCGACGACCGGGTGATGACCGCCGCGCAGCAGGCCATCAACTCCCCGCTGCTCGAGGCGACCATGGAAGGAGCCAAGGGGGTGCTGCTGTCGGTCGCCGGCGGCTCCGACCTCGGCCTGCACGAGGTCTACCAGGCATCCTCCATGGTGGAGGAGAAGGCCGACCCGGACGCCAACATCATCTTCGGCACCATCATCGACGACAACCTGGGCGATGAGGTGCGCGTGACCATCATCGCGACCGGTTTCGACAGCACCGGTGAGAACCAGGCGCAGCAGCAGAAGGCCGCCGAGCCGGCCCAGCCGGCACCGCCCGTAACCCCGCCGCCGGCCGCCGAGCCGGTCACCCCGCCGCCCGCCCCGGAGCGCGACTCGATGTTCGGCGCCCCCGAGCGCGAGCCCCGCCACGAAGAACGGGACCCCCGCCGCGACGAGCGCACCCCCTACGGGGAGCGCGCCGCCAGCGCCCGGCACCGCTACGAGGACCGTCAGTCCGGCGGCCTGTTCACCTCCAACGAGGAGCGCTACCGCGAGCCGCGCCGGGAGGAGCGCTACCAGGACCGGCGCGACGACGGCGACGACGACCTCGACGTGCCCAGCTTCATGCGCTAAACTGCCAGCTCATGGCATTAACTGAGGATAACCGCCCCGTCCGCAAGGTGTTCACCACCCGTGCGGGCGGGGTTTCCGCTTCCCCGTACGACTCCTTCAACCTCGGCGACCACGTGGGCGATGATCCCGCTCACGTGGCCGCCAACCGGACCCGGCTGGCCCAGGCCATCGGGCTGGCACCGCAGCACCTGGTGTGGATGGAACAGATCCACTCCAACAACGTCACGGTGGTGGACGGTCCGCAGGCCGGTCCGGTCGAGGCCACCGACGCCCTGGTGACCACACGGCGCGGACTTGCGCTGGCGGTCCTGGTCGCCGACTGCGTGCCGGTGCTGTTGTCGGACCACCACAACGGAGTGGTGGCCGCCGCACACGCGGGCCGGATGGGGGCGCGCAACGGGATCGTGGCCAGGACGGTGGCCAAGATGGTGGAACTGGGGGCGGAACCCGCCCGCATCCACGTGCTCATGGGGCCGGCGGCCGCCGGCAGACACTATGAGGTTCCCAAGGAGATGGCCGATGACGTCGAGGCCAAACTCCCGGGCTCCCGGACGAAGACGACCACGGGAACCTGGGGCGTGGACGTGCGCGCCGGGCTCATCCGCCAGCTGCTCGGCCTGGGGGTGACCGCGCTGGATTCGGATCCGCGCTGCACCATCGAGGATGAGTCCTTCTTCTCCTACCGGCGCGAAGGCACCACCGGACGCCAGGCGGGGCTGGTGTGGCTGCCGTGAACCGTCGGGAAGAGCTGGAACGAAACCTGAAGACAGTTCGGGAGCGCATCGACGCCGTCGCCGGGGGACGCCGGGTGCAGCTGCTGCCGGTGACGAAGTTTCACCCGGCCTCGGACCTGCGGCTGCTGGCGGAGCTGGGGATGACGGATGTGGCGGAGAACCGGGAGCAGGAGGCCCGCGCCAAGGCCGCGGAGGTACCAGAGACCAGGATCCACATGGTCGGTCAGATCCAGAGCAAGAAAGCCAACGCCGTGGCGCGTTGGGCCGCTGCGGTGCACAGCGTCGACTCACTGAAACTCGTGGCCGGTCTGGACCGGGGAGTGACCCTGGCCCAGGAGCGCGGCGAGCGGGGACCGGGCGCCCTGCCGTGTTTCGTGCAGTTCAGCGCGGACGGCGACGACGCCCGGGGTGGTGCGGGAGAAGACGACGTCGGCACGCTGGCCGCGGCGATCGCGGAAAGCCCCCACCTCAAGCTGGCGGGGGTGATGTGCGTGCCGCCACTGCACAGTGACTCGGCCGCCGTGTTTGCGCAGGCCCGGGCGCTGACGGATCGACTGGGCGAGGGGTTGCTGCTCTCCGCCGGCATGAGCGCTGACCTGGAGACGGCGATCACATCCGGGTCGGACATCGTGCGTGTCGGAACGGCTATCCTGGGAAGTCGCCCACTACGGTAGACAGCAATCGCCGAGCAGCCAATGAAGGGGACCCCACCGATGTCAATCATGAAAAGCGCCAAAGAATTCTTCGGTCTGGCACCTGTCGACATGGAACAGGACGACGCCTACTACGCCGACGACGCTCGTTACGGCGAAACCCAGGGTGCCGTCGCCTACGCACCGCGCCGGGACTACGCCGACTACCAGCCCGAGCCGGAGCCTTATGCGGCCACCATCGTCCCGGTTGACCTGCGCTCCTACACTGAGGCGACCCTGATCGGTGAGCCCTTCCGCGACGGTGACGCCGTGGTCTTCGACCTGACCCGCATGGACAACACCGAGGCCAAGCGCATCATCGACTTCGCCGCCGGCCTCTGCTTCGCCCTCCGCGGACAGATGAAGAAGCTGGACAAGCTGGTGTTCGCCGTGGTGCCGGAAAACGCCGCTGTGGCCACCATCGACCTGGAGCGCGCCGCCCGGCTGCGCTAATCGAGGTCGATCTGGGTTAGGCTCGAAACTGTGATTCTCACCGGAATAATCCTCCTGATCCTTCTGCGGATCTATACTCTGCTGCTGATCGCTCGCATCGTGATCGAGATGATCCAGTCCTTTTCCCGGAATTTCCAGCCCCCGCGGTGGTTCTACTTCATCGCGGAGCCGATCTTCATGCTCACCGATCCGCCGGTCAAGATGCTGCGCCGGGTCATCCCCTCCATGCGCATGGGAAATGTGGCTCTGGACATCTCGGTCATCGTGCTCTTCTTCATCCTGATGATCCTCCAGATGGTGGTGCAGGGCGTCTTTTTATGAGGCACAGAAGTTGCCCACGGTGCAGGGTGTGGCAGAGTACACTCAGTACCTAAACAACGTAATATGATGTGAAATTCAAGTGTGGGACGGTCCCATAGCTTGACAACGGGACAGACAGAACTCGAAGGGAACGCTAATGCCGCTGACACCAGCAGACGTGCACAATGTCGCTTTCAGTAAGCCGCCGATCGGCAAGCGTGGCTACAACGAAGACGAGGTTGACCAGTTCCTCGATCTCGTCGAGGACACGCTTTCTCGGCTGCAGGACGAAAACGACGATCTGCGCCAGCGCTCCGAGTCCGGCGAGGGGGGAGCAGCGGCCTCGGGTTCCGTCGACGAGACCCGAATCCGCAAGGACATTGAGGCCAAGGTTCGCGCCGAGTACGACACGAAGCTCGCCGACGCCAAGAAGGCCAACCAGTCGGAACTGGACAAGGTCAAGGCCGACGCCAAGAAGGCCCGCGCCGAAGCCACCAAGTCCACCTCCAGCTCCGCGGATCTGGACAAGGCCCGCGCCGAGGCCAAGCAGGCCCGCGAGGAGCTGGAGAAGGTCAAGGCAGAGCTGAGCAAGTCCCAGGCTGAGGCCAAGCAGGCCCGCCAGGACGCCGACAAGGCCAAGACGACGAGCGCCGGGGCCGGTGCTGGTGCCGCAGCAGTCTCTGCCACCGGAATCGCCACCGCCGACACGCACATGCAGGCCGCCAAGGTGCTGGGACTGGCGCAGGAGATGGCTGACCGGTTGACCTCCGAGGCGCAGGCGGAGTCCAAGTCCATGCTGGACGAGGCCCGCAGCGCCGCCGAAAAGCAGCTCGGTGAGGCCGACACCAAGGCCAAGAACACCGTCGACGACGCGAACCGCCGCGCCGAGCAGCAGCTCAGCGAGGCCGACACCAAGGCCAAGACCCTGGTGTCCGACGCCGAGAAGCAGTCCCAGCAGCAGCTCAGCGCAGCTGAGCAGCAGGCGCAGCAGACCACCGCGGAAGCGAACTCCCGCGCCGAGGCGCAGATCCGCCAGGCCGAGGAGAAGGCTGCGGCGCTGCAGGCCGATGCCGAGCGCAAGCACAACGAGATCATGTCCACGGTCAAGCAGCAGCAGACCGCACTGGAGACCCGCATCGCGGAGCTGCGGACCTTCGAGCGCGAGTACCGCACCCGCCTGAAGACCCTGCTGCAGAGCCAGCTGGACGAACTCGATTCCCGCGGCTCCTCCGCCCCGCAGGGGGAACCGGAGAAGAAGGGCTAGCCGGCACCTCTTCGTTCCCCGAAACTCCCCGTCGCCTCCGACGGGGAGTTTTTTTGACGCGTGCGCTACACTTGCCAACTAGACAGGCGTTGATCCGGCCATCACCGGGAAGCCTCCGGAAGAACGGCTGCGGCCCAGTAGAACCGGACGGGTGGGACCGTGACAGACCTTCACCACACAACGAAGTGGGGCGTTCCGGCGCTCAAGCAGGGTGGTACCGCGCACGGGGAGTGCGTCCCTGCGGCCAGGAAACGTTGGATGTGAGTGAAGGAGATGGCGCGCAAATGAGTGAAGGTGTTGGTGGGGTCTACCCGAAGGTGGACATGACCGGCGGTTCCACACGTTTCCCCGACATGGAGCAGAAGGTCCTGGAGTACTGGTCGCAGGACCGGACGTTCGAGACCTCGATCGAGCAGCGCGAAGGCTGTGAGGAGTACGTCTTCTACGACGGGCCGCCCTTTGCGAACGGCCTGCCGCACTACGGCCACCTGCTGACCGGTTACGTCAAGGACATTGTCCCGCGCTACAAGACCATGCGCGGTTACAAGGTCCCGCGCGTGTTCGGTTGGGACACCCACGGTCTGCCCGCCGAGCTGGAGGCCGAGAAGCAGCTGGGTATCAAGGACAAGGGCGAGGTCGAGGAGATGGGCCTGGCCAAGTTCAACGAGTACTGCGCCTCATCCGTGCTCCGCTACGCCAAGGAGTGGGAGGACTACGTCACCCGTCAGGCCCGTTGGGTGGACTTTGAAAACGGCTACAAGACCATGGACCTGTCCTACATGGAGTCGGTGATCTGGGCGTTCAAGCAGCTCTACGACAAGGGTCTGATCTACCAGGGCTTCCGCGTCCTGCCCTACTCCTGGGCCGAGCACACCCCGCTCTCCAACCAGGAGACCCGCCTGGATGACTCCTACCAGATGCGCCAGGACCCGACCCTGACCGTCACGATGCCCGTCACGGGCGCCGACGCCGGAACAGCCGCGGAGCAGACCCTGCGGGAGCACCCCGAGCTTGCCGACGCCGCGTTCATCGCCTGGACGACCACCCCGTGGACCCTGCCGTCCAACCTGGCGCTGGCCGTCAACCCGGACGTCACCTATGTGGCGGTCAAGGTGGGGGAGTCTGGAGCAGCAGGGTTCGCCGGTCAGACTGTCATCCTCGCGGAGGCCCTGCAGGGTGCATACGAGAAGGAGCTGGGTACGGACGCCGAGGTGCTGGTGAGCGTCACCGGTGCACAGCTCGCCGGCTTCACCTACCGGCCGGTCTTCGACTTCTTCGCAGACGAAGCCGAGCGCAACGCTTTCCGGGTGCTGGTCGCCGATTACGTCACCACCGAGGACGGCACCGGTGTCGTCCACCAGGCTCCGGCCTTCGGTGAGGATGACATGGAGATCTGCAAGCAGCACGGCATCGACGTGGTCATCCCCGTTGACATGGACGGAAAGTTCACCCAGCTCGCCGCGCCCTACGAGGGGCAGCTGGTCTTCGACGCCAACAAACACATCATCCGTGACCTCAAGGAAGCGGGACGGGTGTTGCGCCACGCCACCATCGAACACTCCTACCCGCATTCCTGGCGCTCCGGCGAGCCGCTGATCTATATGGCGCTGCCCAGCTGGTTCGTCGCTGTCTCGCAGTTCCGCGACCGCATGGTCGAGCTCAACCACAACGAGATCGAGTGGATCCCGGAGCACGTCCGCGACGGCCAGTTCGGCAAGTGGCTGGAGGGGGCCCGGGACTGGAACATCTCCCGCTCCCGCTACTGGGGCTCGCCGATTCCGGTGTGGGTCTCGGATGACGACAACTACCCGCGCACCGACGTCTACGGTTCCCTCGACGAGCTGGAGGCCGACTTCGGTGTCCGCCCGACGTCGCTGCACCGTCCCTACATCGACGAGCTGACCCGACCGAACCCCGACGACCCGACCGGCAAGTCCACCATGCGGCGCGTGCCGGACGTGCTGGATGTGTGGTTCGACTCCGGGTCCATGCCGTTTGCCCAGGTGCACTACCCCTTCGAGAACAAGGAGTGGTTCGACAGTCATAACCCGGCTGACTTCATCGTTGAGTACATCGGCCAGACTCGCGGCTGGTTCTACCTGCTCCACGTCCTGTCGACCGCACTTTTCGACCGCCCGGCCTTCAAGAAGGTCGTCGCCCACGGCATCGTCCTGGGCGAGGACGGGCAGAAGATGTCCAAATCCAAGGGCAACTATCCGAACGTCAATGAGGTCTTCGACCGCGACGGCTCCGATGCCATGCGCTGGTTCCTGATGAGCTCACCGATCTTGCGTGGCGGCAACCTGATCGTCACCGAGCAGGGCATCCGGGAAGGGGTACGCCAAGCCCTGCTGCCGATGTGGAACGCCTACACCTTCCTGCAGCTCTACTCCGCGAAGCCGGCGGAGTGGTCCACCGCCTCCACGAATGTGCTGGACCGCTACATCCTGGCCAAACTCCACGACCTGGTGGCCGATGTCGCCGGAGCGCTGGACGCGACGGACATCTCCCGGGCTTGTGACGAGGTGCGCCGCTTCAGCGACGCCCTGACCAACTGGTACGTTCGCCGCTCCCGCGACCGCTTCTGGGCTGGCGATGATGAACACCCGGAAGCCTTCAACACCCTCTACACCGTGCTGGAGACGCTCACCCGGGTCGCGGCCCCGCTGCTGCCGTACCTGACCGAGGTGATCTGGAAGGGTCTGACCGGTGGCCGGTCGGTGCATCTGACGGACTACCCGGACGCCAGTGACATCCCGGCCGACGCCGAGCTTGTCGCCACCATGGACGCCATCCGCGGTGTGTGCTCTGCGGCGTCGTCGGTGCGCAAGGCCCACAAGCTGCGCAACCGTCTCCCCCTGCCGAAACTGACCGTCGCCCTCCCGCAGTCGGGACGGCTCGCGGAATTCGCCGACATCATCCGCGATGAGGTCAACGTCAAGGCCGTCGATCTGACCGACGACGTCGATGCCGTGGGCACCTTCGAGGTCGTGGTCAACGCGAAGGTCGCCGGTCCGCGCCTGGGCCGCGACGTCCAGAAGGTGATCAAGGCCGTCAAGGCCGGCAACTACACCCGTGAGGGGGAGTCTGTGGTCGCCGACGGCATCGAACTCACCGATGCCGAGTTCACCGAACGACTGGTCGCCGCCGATCCCGACTCCACCGCCCGCATCGACGGTGAGGACGGCCTGGTCGTCCTCGACATGACTGTCACCCCCGAGCTGGAGGCCGAGGGGTGGGCCGCTGACGTCATCCGTGGTCTGCAGGATGCCCGCAAGGCCGAGGACTTCGCCGTCTCCGACCGCATCAGCGTCATCCTCTCGGTGCCGGCGGAGAAGCGGGAGTGGGTGGAGCGTCACCGCGAACACATCGCCGCAGAGGTGCTCGCCACCGAATTCGAGATCGCCGAAGGCGACCTCGGCGCGGGTGCGCACGACGTCGTCAAGGATGTCACCGCGACGGTGGCTAAGAACGCCTAGTCAGCGCCCAGCTCCGTCCCGACTTCGCGGCGATCGGGTGGGTGTTGAAACGGAGGGGGCCGCCGTCGGGTGGTTCCCACCCCGCCCGCCCGGTGTCGGGGCAGCGGCGCAACCGCCCGTTGCGGATCCTGCCGGGAACATCATCGTTGCGGGCGTTGTGTGTGGCGCAGGCCGCCACCAAATTCGCCAGGTTCGTCTCCCCGCCGGCCGCCCAGGACCGGACGTGGTGGACCTGGCACGTGGCGGCGGTGCGCCGGCAGTCCGGGTCGGTGCACAGCAGCTGGTCCAGTGAGATCATCGCCCGTTGTTTGTCGCTGGCGGTGCGCCGGATCCGGAACAGATCCACGGGCTCGGCCCGCTCGTCATAGACCAGGCACAGCCCGTACGGCGCGAGCTTCTGCGCCGCGTACTCGGCCGCGGTGATCAGGGCCCCATCGGTGGTGGCGAAGGTGCCGTCCCCGCGGTTCTCCAGATCGTCCATCGTCATCAGGACCGCCGGCTGCAGCCACGGCGAGGATGTCCCGGCGTGCGCGGCCCGGTCCATCAGGGCATCGGCCATCGCCTGCTGGTGGCTCAGGCCACGATCCTTCGTCCGCAGTTGCTGGGCCCGGTCGTGCAGGGTGCGCACCAGGCGGGTCATCTCCGCCTCGGGCAGGCACACGTTGGCGTAGCGCATTCCCCGGGCGTCCGCGGCTCCGGACGCCCGGAAGTAGCGCCGCGCCTTCGCCGGCACAGGATCCAGGCCGCGGTTGAGCTCCCGGACGCGGGTATGGGCCATTGCCTTGACCGCATCGACGCCCAGCCCACCGGCTTTGTCCACCAGTTCCCCGCGCAGTTCCTCACGGCTCAGCGCCGCCCCCGGCAGGCGGTAGCGCAGCGCGGCGTTGATGACCAGTAACGTGTCGATGCTCAGCCCCGAGGTCGCGGCGCGGGTGACGGTGGCATCCCGGAGCAACTTCTCATTCCGGTCGCCCAGCGGCCCGAAGAGCTCGGCCGCGAGATTCAGCCAGCGTCCGGCGGTAGCCCCCGGCACGGCGAACTTCTCCGCAATGAGCTGGCGGGCGCGGGCGCTCCCCGCGGCCACCGCATAGCAGTGGCGGGTCAGTTCCACCCCGCGCCCGGCCACCTCGGCCAGCAACTCATCGATTCCCATGCTTGCTAAGCTAACGGGTTCCACCGGCCGCGCCACCGGCATCCGCCACGGACCCCGGAATCTGTGGACAGCCTCCGTTCCTCCACAGTCCCGGGGCCTCCCGATTTGACTAGGATCTCCCACATGGCTGATCGCAACCGGCTCGCCGCCCCGGCCGTCATGGTCGCCTCCGGGCTCTCCCTCTACGCGGGAGCGGCGCTGGCAGTGGGGCTGTTCGAGTCCCTGCCACCCACCCTCGTCGCGTGGCTTCGGATGTCCGCGGCCGGGGTGATCCTGGTGGTGCTCCACCGCCCGGCAATCCGGGACTTCCTCGGCCGGCGTGGGTTCCGGGCCGCGATCTTCGGCCTGGTCACCCTGGGCATGAACATGACCTTCTACGAGGCTATCGCCCGGCTGCCCATGGGCACCGCGGTGGCCATCGAATTCCTCGGCCCGATCGTCGTCGCGGCTCTCGGGAGCCGGACGGTCCGGGACTGGCTCGCCCTGCTGCTGGCCGGGGCCGGGGTGCTGGTACTGAGCGGCGCCCAATGGGCGGGGGCGTCGACGGGCGTGCTCTTCGCGCTGGCGGCCGCCGCGCTGTGGGCCGGCTACATCGTGGTCGGGTCGCGGATCTCGGAGGCGGGGGAGAGCCGCAGCGGGCTGGCGGTCGGCTTCGCGTGGGCCGGCGTCATCCTGATCCCGGTGGCGCTGTGGCTCTGGCCGGAGACCGGCCCGGGCATGCCGCCGCTCCACCTGGTCGGTCTCTCCCTGGGGCTGGGCCTGCTGTCCGCCGTGATCCCCTACAGTCTGGACCAGGTGGTGCTGCGCATGGCAGGCTCCACCTACTTCGCGCTGTTGCTGGCCCTGCTCCCCCTGACCGCGGCGGTGCTGGGCGCAGTGGTGCTGGGACAGCTGCTGCAGCCGGTGGAGATCATCGGAATCCTCGCGGTGGTCGCGGCTGTCGCGCTGCGCAAACCGTGACCGGCCGACTGATCTGTTTCTCCGGAACCGGGGTCACCTATCCTGGTGGCATCATGCAACGCTGGGTTCTCCACATCGACATGGACGCCTTCTTCGCGTCCTGTGAACAGCTGACGCGTCCCACCCTCCGGGGGAGGCCGGTTCTGGTGGGCGGGGTCAGCGGGCGCGGAGTTGTCGCCGGGGCATCCTATGAGGCGCGCAAGTTCGGTGCCCACTCCGCGATGCCGATGCACCAGGCGAAGGCGCTCGTCGGGTTTTCCGCCGTGGTGGTGTCACCGCGGAAGGAGATCTACGCCACGGCCTCCCGCCGCGTCTTCGAGATCGTCGCCCGCCAGGTCGAGGTGGTCGAACAGCTCAGCATCGATGAGGCCTACCTGGAGCCGGCGGAACTGGTGGGGGCCACCCCGGGGGAGGTCACCGAGTGGGCCCACCAGCTGCGTGCGGTGATCCGGACCGAGACGGGCCTGCCGGCCTCCATCGGCGCCGGTGCAGGCAAGCAGTACGCCAAGATCGCCTCCGACGAGGCTAAACCCGATGGGGTGTTCGTGATCCCCGTCGCCCGGCAGCGGGAGATTCTGGACCCCATGCCCGCCTCCGCCCTATGGGGGGTGGGGCCGGTGACCAGGACGAAACTCCAGCAGCTCGGGGTGGAGACGATCGGGGAGCTGGCCGCCCTGGACCGGAAGGAGGTCGAGATCAGCCTGGGCGCCACCATCGGGCTCAATCTCTGGTACCTGGCCCGCGGCCACGACGACCGGCCCGTCGCCCCGCGCGCCGAGGCGAAGCAGATCTCCGCGGAACACACCTATCCCACCGACCTGGTCACCCGTTCCCAGGTCGACGCCGCCGTAACCCGCGCCGGGGAGGGCGCCCACCGGCGCCTGCTCCGCGACGGCCGCGGAGCCCGCACCGTCACGGTGAAACTGCGCATGGCGGATTTCCGCATCGAATCCCGGTCCATCACCCTGCCCTACGCCACCGACGAGCAGGACACCCTGCTGGCCACCGCCTTCCGGCTGGTGCGCTACCCGGATGAGGTGGGTCCGATCCGTCTGGTGGGAGTCTCCTTCTCCGGACTGGAGGCCGCCCGGCAGAACATCCTGTTCCCGGAGCTGGACCAGCAGATCGTCGAACCACCGCCCCCGGACACGGATTACGAGGCCGGCGTCGGTGCCACCGAGACCCCGGAGCCCGAGGTGCCGGAGCCGGAGCCCGCGACGGGTTGGCGCGCGAGCCAGGATGTCCACCACCCCGACTACGGCCACGGCTGGGTGCAGGGGGCCGGGCACGGGGTGGTCTCAGTGCGGTTCGAGACCCGGACCACCCCCCGCGGCGTCACGCGCTCCTTCGCGGCGGACGACCCGGACCTGACCCCGGCGGACCCGCTGCGCAGCCTGGACTGGGAGGAGTGGCTGGCGGACTAGAACAGCGCCGCCGGATCAGTGCCGGTGGCGATGGCGGCGGCGAGCAACATCCGCGCCTGCCCGGACCGCAGGTAGCCGGAACCCAGCGCGCCCTTGGCCGCCAGCGTGGCACCTCCGCCGGCGCCCCCGTAGGTGCCGCGGACCTCCCCCTCCGGCACACGGGTGCTGATGACCACCGGGACGCCGGCATCCAGCACCGTGCCCAGGGCGTGTCCCAGGGCGGCACCGACATTGCCCGCCCCGAGGGCCTCGACCACCAGGCCGTCGGCGTCAGCGGGCACCCGCCGGCTGTCGGCGCCCGGGGAGGCGGCGAGGACCGCGACGTCGACGTCGGCCAACGGGCGGACGGGCAGGGGAGCGGGCCGGACCGCGTCCTCCGGGGCCGTGCTGGAAAAAGCCGTCAGCTCGGCGGTGTGCCGTTTGCCCGCCCCGCGGGCGGGGAGGACGGCGTGTCCGAACACGACCAGCGCGCCGAGGTCACGGGCCGAGGGATCGGCGGCGATGACGGCGGCGTCGAAAAGGTTGTCGGGGCCGTCGGAGGCCGGGTGGTCGAAGGGGCGCATTGCGCCGGTGAAGACCACCGGGCGCGGATCCGAGTGGAACACGTCCACGGCGATCGCGGTGTCCTCCAGGGAATCGGTCCCGTGCGTGACGACGACCCCGGTCACCCCGGGGTCCTCGAGACCGCGGTGGACCGCGGCGATGATGTCGTCGACGTCGGCCAGGGTGATGGAGGACGAGTCCAGGCGCGTGAGCTCCCGGACCTCGAACACCGTGGCGGCGGGATCGAAGCGGTCGGCGACGGCGGCCACCAGCTCCCGGCCGCTGACGGTGGGGATCAGGGCGCCGTCGGGGCCGGTGGTGCAGGCGATTGTGCCGCCGGTGGTCAGTACGAGGATCTTCGTCATGGCCTACAGGATGCCACAGCGATGTGAAATCACCGGCGGTCGCCGTGTACCATTTCGTTATCATCGGCGCCGCAGCCCCACCCCAGACACCGACGCGTCGAGAATGCGAGGAGAAACCGTGAAGTTTGCCAAGATCACCGCAGCCACCGCCATCCTGGCCGCCGGGATGACAATGGCCGCCTGTGGCAACGGAGACGACACCGAGGACACCGCGACCACCAGCTCCCAGACCTCCTCGGAGACTGCGGCGGCCCCGGAACTGCCGACGGCCGCGGACCTGAATGAGGTCATCGCCACCGCCTCCAACCCGGAGCTGCCCACCGAGGAAAAGGTCCACACCGTCCAAGGGGGCGAGACCGCGCCGGAGCTGTTTGAGACCATGGCCATGTCCAAGCAGGAGTCCGGGGCGGACTTCCAGGTCGTCGACCCGGTCCTGCCGGGCTTCACCTCCGATTCCGTGCTGGCCACCGTGAACTTCACGCTGCCCGACCGCGAGCCCCAGGTCGCGGAGAACGTCGAGTTCATCTACGAGAACGACACCTGGAAGCTCTCCCAGTCCTGGGCCTGCAGCCTGATCACCAACACCGTGGCCCCGGAACAGGTCCCGGAGATGTGCATGGACCAGACCCCGGCCGAGGGAGCCCCGGCCCCGGTGGAGGAAGCTCCCGCCCAGTAGCTAGTCCGCGCCCAGCGTGAGCACCCGGCCGCTCCACCGGCGGCGGATCCACCGGTCATGGGTGGCCAGGATGACGGCCCCGGGAAAGTCCGCCAGGGCCTGCTCCAGTTCCTCCGCCAGCGCCAGGGAGAGATGGTTGGTCGGCTCATCGAGCAGCAGCAGATCCGGTGGGGACGCCAGGATCATGCCCAGGGACACCCGGCGGCGCTGACCCAGGGAGAGCTCCCCGAGGGGGCGGTCCAGGTGGGCCGGATCCATCAGCCCCAACTCGACCAGGTCGGGCGTGGTGCCGCCGAAGACCTCGGCCGGGGTCAACCCCAGGTCCGCCCACTGGTCATCCTGCTGCAGTCGGGCGATCCGCAGTTCCTCCGCCACCTCCAACTGCCCGCTGTCCGGGCTCAGTTCCCCGTTGATCAGTGACAGCAGGGTGGACTTCCCGGCGCCATTGGGTCCTTCCACCAGCAGTTGCTCCCCCGGCTGCAGCTTCAGCGACAACGGGGCCAGCCGGCCGGACACCGCCACCTGCTGGGCCACCACCGCCGGCACCCCCAGCGAGGTCGGATCGGAGTGCTCCGGAATGCCGTGGAACCGCAGGCGTTCCGGTGGGGCCGGGATCTCGCCGCGTTCCAGGGCCTCCAGGCGGTTGCGGGCCGAACGTAACCGGTTTCCCAGCGTCTTGGCGGCCCGGTCACCGTAGAACTTCGCGGCGATCCGGGATTCCGACTTCGACTGCGAGGAATGGAAGATATCGGACTCGCCCTGTCCGGTCTGCCGCGTCAGCCGTTCCCGCTCGGCCTCCTGATCGGCGTAGTCCTGCGTCCAGCGGCGTCGAGCGGCTTCGCGGTCGGCCAGGTAGTCGCTGAAGGTGCCGGTGAACACGCTGCCCTGCCGGAGTGTCTCACCGGCGCCACCCTCCGGCCCCAGCGCGGGGTCCAGGTCCACCAGGCCGTCTCCCACCTGGTCGAGGAAATAGCGGTCGTGGCTGGCCACCAGCACCGGTCCGGGGAAGCCGCGCAGCTCGGCGACCAGAAAATCCACGGCAGCGTCATCGAGGTGGTTGGTCGGCTCGTCGAGCACCAACGCGTCCACCGGCCGCAGCAGGAGGGCGGCCAGGGCGAAGCGGCGGCGCTGACCACCTGACATCGCCCCCAGCGGCGTGGCCGGATCCACCCCTGCCAGGCCGAGACCGGCCAGCACGGCGGCGATGCGGGCGTCCAGCTCCCAGACACCGGCCTCCTCGGCGCGGGCGAGGGCCGCATCGTAGGCGTCGAAGACGGCCGGGTCCTCCAGATGGGTGGCCAGCTCGGCGATCCGCGCCTCGATCCCGCGGAGCTCGGCCACCGCGGCGTCGATTAGCGCGGCCGCGGGCTCGGTGAAAGGCAGTTCGGTTTCCTGGGTGAGGAAACCGGTGCCCGGTGGGGTGGTGATTTCGCCGGCGTCCGGGGACAGGTGCCCCGCGATGAGCGCCAGCAGAGTGGATTTACCGGCGCCGTTCTCACCGATCAACCCGGTGACCCGGCCCGCGGGCACCGTGAAGGAGAGGTCGGTGAGCACACGGCGGTTCGGGTAGGAGAAACTGACGCCGTCGAGTTTGAGATGGTGGGAACGCATGAAAGATCCTTCGATTGTCGGCGTGGTCGCCGAGACTGGCCGGGTGGTGCTGGGGCAGTGCTATCGAAGGTCCATGCGCTACAGCCTAACCAAAGCTGAGCGTGGACGTCGAGTCCTGGGCGACCCGGACATCGGATCCCTCCGTGCCGTAGACGACCCGGGTGGTGTAGTCGACGCGGCCGGCGACGGGCAGGGGCTTGGTGAGGTCCACCGTCAGGGACCCGCTGCTGGTCGTGTTGGAGTTCAGCACGTTCAGGGTGCCGGCGTCCTCCGGCGCCCCGGGCTGGCCCTCCAACGAAAGCGCGCCGAGGGCGGGGCGCTGGGTGACGGAGACATCCAGCTCCACCCGGTCGCCGTCGGCGGCGGTCAGCGTGTAAGTGGTGGTCTGCAGCAGCGTGGCCTCGCCGGTCACACGGGAGTCCACGCTCCAGACCGCGCCCGGCCCCACGGGTTCGTCCGGGAAGACCACCGGGAGGGAGAGCAGCTTCATCAGCGCCGACTCCACGGTGGAACGGCCCTCGTCGGTGGCGTCCACCGGAGCCGCGAAACCGACGGTGCTGACCTGCCCGTTGCCGTCACTACGCAGGTCGAGTGCGAAACCCTCCGCGCTGGCGAGGTCCCCGCTCAGGGCGGCGTCGGTGTGTTCCGGGGTGCCGACCCGCCAGGACACCTCCCGGTCGGCGGCCACCTCGGTCTCACCCTCCGGCTCGTCGGCGGGCGCCGAGGACGCCGTCAGGGGCAGGGTCACGGTCTCGGTGTCGATGTCCGTGCCCTCCGGGGCGGCGACGTCGATCGCATCGGTGCCGCCCGCGGACTGGTCGAAGCCCTCGGCGATCTCCACCGTCGTCTCCTGTTCGCCGGTGTCGCTGAAACTGAGCATCTGTCCCGGGCCCTGCCCCGACGACTGGACCATCACACGGGCGGGGTCGACCTGCAGGTCCACGGAATCCTCCACTTCCGGCCCCTCGGGGTCCTCCCCGGTGGACAGGCACCCGCCGAGCAGGAGGGCGGAGGCGGTCACCACGGCGGCCAGGGCGGGGCGTCGGAAAGCATTGCGGAGGGCGGAGGAAGACACGGTCTCCAAGATACCCGGGTGGAGTTTTGCGGTGGGCATGGGGAAAGATGGAGCGTGTGAGTCAACGAGGTAGGAGCTATATCCCCATGATGGCCACCGCGGTGGTCATCATCGCGGCCATTGACCAGGTCACCAAGACCATCATGCTGAACTGGTTGGAACCGGGCGAGGCGGTGCCCGTCCTCGGCGACTGGTTCCGCTTCTACCTCTTATTCAATCCCGGCGCGGCGTTCTCGATGGGGGAAGGGTCCACCTGGCTGTTCACCTGCATCCAGATCGCCTTCATCCTCGGTGTGGCCCTCTACTCGCCGAAGGTCACCGACCGTTGGGTGGGCGTCGGCCTGGCCATGATCGCCGGTGGTGCGGCCGGCAACCTGATCGACCGGTTGTTCCGGGAGCCGCAGTTCTTCCTCGGCCACGTGGTGGACTTCATCTCCGTGGGTGATTTCGCGGTGTTCAACGTCGCCGACAGCGCCATCACCGTCGGCGTGGTCGTGTTCGTCATCTCGATGTTCACCGAGGAGATCCGCGAACACCGCCGCGAGAAGGAGGAGGTTGCCCGATGACGCGCGACTCCCGCACCCTGTACGTGCCCGAAGGGCTGGAGGGTATGCGTGTCGACGCCGCGCTGGCCAAGCTGCTCGGCATCTCCCGCACCGTCGCTGCGGAGCTGGCCGCGGCCGGTGACGTGGAGGTCAACGGCATGGCCGTCGGCAAGTCCGACCGGCTGCAGGCCGATTCCTGGCTGGACGTGCTGCTGCCCGAACCGGAGCAGCCGCTGCTGCCGAAGACCGAACCAGTCGAGGGCATGGATATCCTCTACTCGGACGCGCACCTGATCGTGGTGCACAAGCCCGTCGGTGTGGCCGCGCACCCCAGTGTCGGCTGGGAGGGGCCGACGGTGATCGGCGGGTTGGCGGCCGCAGGCTTCCGCATCTCCACCTCCGGCCCGCCGGAGCGCAAGGGTATTGTGCAGCGCCTGGATGTGGGTACCTCCGGAGTCATGGTGGTCGCGGCCTCCGAGCGTGGCTACTCCGTGCTCAAGCAGGCGTTTCGCGACCGCACCGTGAAAAAGGTCTACCACGCCCTGGTGCAGGGGCACCCTGATCCCTTCAGCGGCACGATCGACGCCCCGATCGGCCGTCACCCCTCGGCCGGCTGGCGCTTCGCGGTGACCAGTGACGGCAAACCGGCGGTCACCCACTACGAGACCATCGAGGCCTTCCGGGAGGCGACACTGCTGCGGGTGCACCTGGAGACCGGGCGCACCCACCAGATCCGCGTGCACATGTCCTCGATCAATCACCCCTGCTGCGGTGACCCGATGTACGGCTCCGACCCTGAGTTGGCCCAGCGGCTGGGGCTGATCCGGCAGTGGCTGCACGCGGAGACCCTCGGCTTCCACCATCCCGTCGGCGGCCAGTGGATGGAGGTCAGCGCCCCCTATCCGGATGACCTGGCGCATGCCCTGGAGGTGCTGCGCGCGTGACCGTGGAGAGCTGGCGCAAGACCATCGCCGCCGTCTGCGTGATCGGGTTGGTCGCGGTGGTGCTGCTGCTCTCCCAGTCCGACCGGACGAGCCGACCGATGGCCGTCAACGGCGACGCGGTGGGGCAGGAGACCGGGGAGAGCCTGGAATCCTATGTGGGGCGGGCGGAGCAGTCCCTGGTCGAGGCACCGGCGGGGGAGAATGCCTTCGGCATGATCACGTTCGCGGCACCGCTGGATCCGGAGTCGGCGGCCGAGGTGCTGAGCGGACTGGAACGGGTCAACGCCATGGTGCTGCTCTCCGCCTCCGCCATGCCGATCCCGGAGCCGGTGGCTGGGGAGACCAGGGACGATGTTTTCCGACGCCAACTGGACCGCGTGGATGACAGTCTCGCCGGGATCGGGGACATCACGGCGCCGCGCGAGCTCAACGGCGTGGTGGCCTGGGACGACGGGGAGGCCTTCCGCTCCGTGGCTGCCGATCCGGCGGTGTTGGCGGTGGAGGTGCTGCCGCCGGACGCGGCCTGGGGGCGGTTCGGAGTGCGGCCGGTGGACGCGGGGGAGTCTTAGGCGGCCCTTCGTCGCTGGTCTTCCGCCCGCCACACGATGATGTCGAAGACCCGGAGGGTACTGAGGTGCCCCGTCCCGGGAACCTCTCGCCGGATAGTGCTGAGATGATTCTCCAGGGCGTGGTTTTCATGGCGGAGTACGGTGCGGAGATTTTCGTAGAATCTTACCGACGTGGTTCCCAGTTGGTTGGCGAGGTACGTGTCATAGACGGGCAGTAGCCGTGGACACTTCCGGGCGAGAAGTTTAAACACCGCTGTCGGACCGAAACCCTTGCGTCGCAAGGCGTACCACAACTGGTTGGCCGTTTTGACGTGTTCTCCGGCCTCGTCCGCACTGAGGGGAACGTCGATGGGAATCGCCGTCAGGAGCCCGGAAATCTGTTCCGGGTTATGCGGCAGGTCATAGGCTAGGTGACGTCGATTGGTGTCGTCAGTAGACTCAGCGCCACTTGGCCGCTGACCCTGACACTCAGCAGCTGGAGAGAGACCAGATCCTTCGCCGTGACCACGTTTCGGACAGTCGCCCGGTCACCACCACCGCCCAGCTTCTCAAAATAAGAGCCAGAGAATTCCGGCCCTTTTCCGTCCTGTTGTGCCACATACGTCCTGAGGTGATCCACTGCGACGTCGGCGTCCGCCTGGCCCAGGACCTCCGGAACTTTCCAGCCCACCTCAGTAAACCCCGGATCCCATGGATTCCCGCTCTGCATGGAAAACATCTTCTCCTCTTCTCAGCGGGAAAATTCGATGGCCCCACGCTCTCTACTTCAGGCCTGCAGCGGCGGTGACACCGCAGCATCCTGCACCGGCCCGACTTCCCGGTTCCGCCGCCGGCGCTGAATGACCAGATCCAACAGAAATATCGCCACGGCGATCCAGATGATGAGGAAGCCGATCCAGCGTTCCTGCGGAATGGTCTCGTTGACCACGAATACCGCCCAGAGCATCTGCATGGTCGGCGTCAGGTACTGCAGCATCCCGATCGTGGACAGTGCCATCAGCCGGGCGCCCATGCCGAAGAGCAGCAGGGGGACGGCGGTGACCAGGCCGGAGGCGACCAGCAGCCCGACGTGCGCCGGACCCTCGCTGAAGAAGGTGCCGGCACCCGTGGATTCCAGCCAGACCAGATAGCCGATGGCGAAGGGGGCCAGCACCAGGGTTTCCGCGGTCAGGGAGCCGGCTGCGGAGACGGTTACCTTCTTCTTGAGCAGCCCATAGAAGCCGAAGCTCAATGCCAGGCTGAGGGCGATCAGGGGCGGCTGCCCGCCCAACACCGTCAGGAAGAGCACGGCCACCGCGGCGATGGCCACTGCGGTGCCCTGCAGGGCGCGCAGCCGCTCGCGGAAGAAGATCACGCCGAGCAGCACACTGAGCAGCGGGTTGATGAAGTAGCCGAGGGCCGCTTCATTCACGTGGCCGCTGTTCACCGCGATGATGTAGATCAGCCAGTTGGCCGCGATCAGCACGCCGGCGAGTGACATGCGCGCCCAGGTGCGGACGCCGGCGTGCCGCAGTTCGCCCCAGCCCCGCTGAAGGCTGACCACGATGATCATGATCACCCCGGCCCAGACGATGCGGTGCGCGAGAATCTCCCCGGGACCCGCCGGCATCAGCAGCGGGAAGAACGCGGGCATGAGCCCCCAGAGCAGATACGCCAGCACACCGTAGATCATGCGGGGTACCTTACCCCTGCCGGGAATTTCCCTCCGCTCCCACCGCAGGCCACCCCCGCAGCCGTGTGCGTGGCGGTGGGCGGACAACGGCCGTATTCTCGCGGGTGTGGCGAACACACCGAATCTGACACCGCCCCCGTGGCTGAGGGACCGGCTCGACGGCGCCAGCGTCACACCCGACATCTTTCACCAGGGTGGCTGGGTGAACCGCCGTGCCATGGAGGATGAGCTCCGGGAACACGAGTTTGAACCCCGTTTGATCGGGGACTGGATCTCCCGTGCCCAGCTGTTCGAGTACGCCGATTGGGCGCGCGAATCCCAGGAGGGAGCCCTCCAGCTGCTCTTCAACACCATGGCGTGGGCGGAGGGGAAGGCCAACCGCAACAATCGACGCCGCGTCAGGGCCATCGCCCGGGACCGGGAGCGGGCCGGGGAACTTCTGCAGACGGCGGCGCAGCTGTCCGGCACTGACGCGGAGAGCGCCTACAACCGGCTGCTGACCGGCGTGCGTACCCCGGCCATCTCCACCATCAGCCCGACGGTGTTCACCAAGTTTCTCTACTTCTGCGGCGCCGGACGTCCCAATCACCCGGCGCTGATGCTGGACCGTGCCGTCGCGGAGGCGTTGCGGGAGGCCGGTTGGCGGGACTTCCGCACCCAGAACTGGTCCGGTGCGGAGTATGTCGCGTACCTGAATCTGGTCACGCGTTGGCGGGATGAACTGAGTGGGGACTTCCCGCGGCTGCGGACCGACCTGGTCGAGTGGGCCCTGCGCCGGTGAGCCACTCTGCTGTGGGACACCCCGCAAACGACGCCCCGGGCGCGCCGCGCCCGGCGCTGGCCTGACGGGGCGTCGATAAGCGTTCTCACCTGGGGAAATTTGGCGGATTCCCAACGTGTAATTCGCGGGCTACACTGAGGAACCATGGCCAAGAACTCCTCCTTCGTGCACCTCCACAATCACACCGAGTACTCCATGCTGGACGGCATGGCGAAGGTGGACATGCTGGCGGATGAGGTGAAACGGCAGGGGATGCCGGCGGTGGGGATCACCGACCACGGCAACATGTTCGGCTCCGACGCCTTCTACAAGAAGATGACGTCCTCGGGCATCAAGCCGATCATCGGCATCGAGGCCTACATGGCGCCGGAGTCGCGCTTCAACAAGAAGCGTGTGCGCTGGGGCGAGCCGCACCAGAAGTCCGATGACGTCTCCGCTTCCGGCGCCTACCTGCATCAGACGATGCTGGCGGAAAACGCCACCGGCCTGCGCAACCTGTTCTACCTGTCATCCATGGCCTCCTACGAGGGTCAGCTGGGCAAGTGGCCGCGCATGGACGCCGAGATCATCGCCGAGCACGCCGACGGCATCATCGCCACCACCGGCTGCCCCTCCGGAGACGTCCAGACCCGCCTGCGGCTGGGGCAGTTCGACGAGGCGCTCGAGGCCGCCGCGATGTGGCAGGACATCTACGGCCGCGACAACTACTTCCTGGAGCTGATGGACCACGGCCTGGACATCGAGACCCGGGTGCGCAGTGAGCTGCTGGAGATCGGCAGGAAGCTCGATCTGCCGCCGCTGGTGACCAACGACTGCCACTACGTCCTGGAATCCCAGGCCAAGGCACACGAGGCCATGCTGTGCGTGCAGACCGGAAAGACCCTCAATGACCCGGACCGTTTCAAGTTCGGCGGTACCGGTTACTACATCAAGTCCGCTGAGCAGATGCGCGACATCTTCGATGACACCGTGCCCGACGGCTGCGACAACACCCTGTGGATCGCTGAGCGGGTCCAGCCCTATGACGAGATGTGGGAGTCCCACCCGCACGACCGCATGCCCGTCGCCGACGTCCCGGAGGGCTACACCCCGACCACCTGGCTGCACCACGAGGTGATGGACGGGCTGAAGGAGCGCTTCAACGGCGGCGGCGTCCCGCAGGAGTACATCGATCGCGCTGAATACGAGATCGAGGTCATCGACATGAAGGGCTACCCGTCCTACTTCCTCATCGTCGCCGAGATCATCAAGCACGCGCGTTCCATCGGCATCCGGGTCGGACCGGGCCGTGGTTCCGCCGCCGGAGCACTGGTGGCCTACGCGTTGACCATCACCAACATCGACCCGATGGAGCACGGTCTGCTCTTCGAGCGGTTCCTGAACCCGGAACGCCCCTCCGCGCCCGATATCGACATCGACTTCGATGACCGCCGCCGCGGGGAGATGATCCGTTACGCCGCGGAGCGCTGGGGCGAGGACAAGATCGCCCAGGTGATCACCTTCGGCACGGTCAAGACCAAGCAGGCGATCAAGGACTCCGCCCGCGTGCAGTACGGCCAGCCCGGCTACCAGATGGCCGACCGCATCACCAAGGAACTTCCGCCGCCGATGGCCGCCAAGGACATCCCGCTGGCGGGTATCACCGACCCGGACCACGAGCGCTACGGTGAGGCCGCGAATGTCCGGGCGTTGATCGAGTCGGACCCCGACGTGTCCCGGATCTACGACACCGCCCGCGGACTGGAGGGGGTGGTCCGGCAGGCCGGCGTGCACGCCTGTGCGGTGATCATGGCCTCTGTTCCGCTGCTGGACCATGTGCCGATGTGGAAGCGGCCCGCCGACGGCGCGCTCATCACCGGCTGGGACTACCCGGCGTGTGAGGCCATCGGCCTGCTGAAGATGGACTTCCTCGGGCTGCGCAACCTGACGGTGATCGGTGACGCGATCGACAACATCAAGAAGAACCGGGGCGAGGACATCGACCTGGAGAACCTCGACGTGGTGGACGACGAGACCTACAAGCTGCTCGGTCGGGGAGAGACTCTCGGCGTGTTCCAGCTCGACGGCGGGGGCATGCAGGAGCTGCTCAAGCGCATGCAGCCCACCGGCTTCAACGACATCGTCGCCGCGCTGGCTCTCTACCGCCCCGGCCCGATGGGCGTCAATGCCCACCTGAACTACGCGGACCGCAAGAACGGCCGCAAACCGATCGAGCCGATCCATCCGGAGCTCGAGGACGCACTCAAGGAGATCCTGGACGAGACCTACGGTCTGATCGTGTACCAGGAGCAGATCATGAAGATCTCGCAGAAGGTGGCCAACTACACGGCCGGTCAGGCCGACGGTTTCCGCAAGGCGATGGGTAAGAAGAAGCCCGAGGTGCTGGAGAAGGAGTTCGTCACCTTCGAAGGCGGCATGAAGGAAAACGGCTACTCCAAGGAAGCCATCAAGACTCTGTGGGACACGATCCTGCCCTTCGCCGGCTACGCGTTCAACAAGTCCCACGCCGCCGGCTACGGTCTGGTGTCCTTCTGGACGGCCTACCTCAAGGCCCACTACGCCCCGGAGTACATGGCGGCGCTGCTGACCTCGGTGGCGGACAAGAAGGACAAGTCCGCGATCTACCTCTCGGACTGCCGGCACCTGGGAATCCGCGTGCTCTCACCGGACGTCAACGAGTCCGACAACGACTTCATGGCCGTGGGTGAGGACATCCGGTTCGGTCTCGGCGCTATCCGCAACGTGGGGTCGGACGTGGTCGCCTCCATCGTAGCTACCCGGGAGCAGAAGGGGCACTTCCGGGACTTCTCGGACTACCTGGACAAGATCGACACCCTGCCCTGCAATAAACGCATCACGGAATCGCTGATCAAGGCCGGGGCCTTCGACTCCCTCGGACATCCGCGCAAGGGGCTCATGCTCATCCACGAGGATGCGGTGGATTCGGTGATCGCCACGAAGAAGGCCGCCGACAAGGGACAGTTCGATCTCTTCGCCGCTCTCGGTGGGGAGTCGGCGGAGGCCGCCAACAACGCCTTCGCCCTGGACATCCCGGAGGAGAAGTGGGACCGCAAGCACGAGTTGGCCCTGGAACGTGAGATGCTGGGCCTCTACGTCTCGGGCCACCCGCTCGACGGCTTCGAGGAAGCCCTGGGCATGCAGACCGACACCGCGCTGACCACCATCCTGGCCGGCGAGATGCGCCACGGTGCGGAGGTGACCATCGGCGGTATCATCTCCGGAGTGGACCGCCGTTTCTCGAAGAAGGACGGTTCCCCCTGGGCGATCGTCACGGTGGAGGACCACAACGGCGCCTCCGTGGAGATCCTGGTGTTCAACAAGGTCTACTCCCTGGTCTCCTCCCAGATCGTGGAGGACAACATCATCCTGGCCAAGGCGCACGTGTCCATCCGGGACGAACGCATGAGCCTGTTCTGCGATGACATGCAGATGCCGGATCTGGGACCGGGCAACGGCGCCGGTCTACCGCTGCGCCTGACACTGCGTACCGATCAGTGCACTCCGGGCAACATCAGCAAGCTCAAGAGCGTGCTGCAGGCCAACACCGGCGACTCGGACGTCTACCTCAACCTGGTCAACGGAGACGAGTCCACGGTGATGATCCTGGGAGAACACCTGCGGGTGGAACGCTCCGGAAATCTGATGGGCGACCTCAAGGCCACACTCGGCCAGGGCATCCTCGGCTGACGGATGCTTGTCCGGGGGTGCCCCTGTGCTGCGGACGGCAGCCCGGGCGCTACCATAGACCACACAGTCTAGATCGTGGCGTCCGGAGCCCCGGGAACGTTCCTCACCACAGGCTGCGCACACCGAGACCGAAAGGGAGTATCTTGACCGATCACATCCGTACCACCCACGTGGGGTCGCTGCCGCGCACCCCGGAGCTGCTGGAGGCCAACGAGCAGCGCGCCAAAGGCGACATCACTGATGAGCAGTTCTTCGAGATCCTGGAGAAGGCCGTCGACGAGGTGGTCAAGCGCCAGATCGACCTGGGCATCGACATCATCAACGAAGGCGAGTACGGCCACATCACCTCCGGTGCCGTCGACTTCGGCGCCTGGTGGAACTACGCCTTCACCCGGCTGGGCGGACTGACCATGACCGACGAGGACCGCTGGGCCTCCCAGGAGGTCGTGCGCTCCACCCCGGGCAACATCCAGCTGACCTCCTTCGCGGACCGCCGCGACCGGCAGCTGTTCAGCGAGGCCTACAACGACCCGACCTCCGGCATCTTCACCGGCCGCGCCAAGGTCGGTAACCCCAAGTTCACCGGTCCCGTGACCTACATCGGCCAGGACCAGGTGGACGCGGACACCAAGCTGCTGAAGAACGCCATGGACAAGTTCGGGGCGAAGGACGGGTTCATCGCGGCCATTTCCCCGGGCGCCGCCGCCCGTCTGAAGAACGAGTACTACGAGACGGACACCGAGATTGTCCAGGCCTGCGCCGCCGCCCTGCACCACGAGTACAAGGCGATCACCGACGCCGGCCTGACCGTTCAGCTGGACGCCCCGGATCTGGCGGAGGCCTGGGACCAGATCAACCCGGAGCCGAGCACCGAGGACTACCGCGCCTGGTTGCGCATCCGCATCGACGCCATCAACGACGCCCTGAAGGGGCTGCCCAGGGAGCAGACCCGCCTGCACGTCTGCTGGGGCTCCTGGCACGGCCCGCACGTCACCGACGTCCCCTTCGAGGACATCATCGACGAGGTGCTGCGCGCCGAGGTCGGCGGCTTCACCTTTGAGGGCGCCTCGCCGCGTCACGCCCATGAGTGGCGTGTCTGGCAGGACCATAAGCTGCCCGCCGGCTCGGTCATCTACCCGGGCGTCATCTCCCACTCGATGAATGCCGTCGAACATCCGCGCCTGGTCGCCGACCGCATCATCAAGTACGCCGAGCAGGTCGGCCCGGAAAACGTCATCGCCTCCTCCGACTGCGGCCTGGGTGGGCGCCTGCACCACCAGATCGCCTGGGCGAAGCTGGAGTCCCTCGTTGAGGGCGCCCGCATCGCCACCAAGGAACTGTTCTAAGCACACAGCCAGGGCCCCGGTTCAGGAAGAACCGGGGCCCTGGTGTTTGAACGGTCAGGACTGGATGCCGAACTGGCCCAGGAAGTTACTGACCTGGTCGTCGCCGCCCGGAACCAGCTTCCTGTAGGCGGCCAATCCCGTGGTGACGGCGATACCGACGGCCAGGGCCGCCTGGGCGAGGGCGAAGGCGAGCTCCACCTCTTCGGTCACCTCGAAGGAACCGGAGTTGGTGTTCACGTCATCGTCGTCCTCACCGGGGGCGTCTTCCTCGGCGGATAGGGTGCTGCTCAGGCTGGAGAGGCCGGTGTCGGCTTCCTCGGCCTGGGCGGGAGCGACCAGCGCGAGAGCGGTCGTGGCGGCGGCGATCAGCGAGACAGAGATGCGGCGACGGGTCACAGGTGGAGTCCTTTTTAAGTTCGGCCAAAGTCGTGGCTCAGTGTAACGGGGAATGGCCCTAGTAGTGCTTTGTTAGGTGGGGGCGCGGCCACAGTACGGGCAATAGGCCAACAACCTGATGACAGCGGTCTGGAGTTCGGCGAGTGTGACATAGAAACTCACACCGCCTTGCGCGCTTTTGGGTC
>NZ_JBNILW010000013.1:0-106193 GCF_050107895.1 Corynebacterium halotolerans
CCCGTTCGCCACTCGAGTACCCGCAAGCGGGCCTTTCCGTTCGACTTGCATGTGTTAAGCACGCCGCCAGCGTTCGTCCTGAGCCAGGATCAAACTCTCCACAAAAGAACCACCCCACAACAAGGGGGCGGCCCATCAGGCGTGAAAAGCCCGACAACCTGACAAACAAACCACACAACCACATCACTGCGGCCATGCTGGCATTATCCATCAAAAAATTACTGATCAACCACCAGACCCCACCCGACGGGGTGAACGGGCCCGGTGAAACTATCGTCGACCATGCCACACCACGACACCCCGAAGGGCACCGCGTTCTTTACCGTGACAGGTGTGACCCTGCCACCCGGCATGACCCACCCCCACCACCATCAGGGATGATGCGGGCACGACAAACAAAAAATATGAATGGCACACTATTGAGTTCTCACACAACATCAACACACAGAACTTCAATCCCCTCGGGGATCTTCGTCTCTGCGGCTGGAGTTATTACCCTACGCTGATCATTCCGAGAATGTCAACTGGAGTTAACTTCCGCTTCAACTCGGTGTTTCCCACCTCGTTGCGGCGACGTGGATTAATTTACACATGCTGTCGATGTTTCCGCAATTCCGCTGGTAGGCGGCAAAAACCCCGCATCACGTGGTCGTGATGCGGGGTCGTGAGGTGGCGTTGCAGGAATGCGACGCCTGTTGCGGTAGTCCGCTAGTCGGCCGGTACCTACCCGTTGATGCGCACTCCGGCGAAGTTCTTCTTGCCGCGACGTAGTACGAGCCAGCGACCGTGCAGGAGATCTGCGTCAGCAGGTTCCCACTCCTCCCCGGAGATCCGCTCGTTGTTCACGTAAGCGCCACCTTCTTTGATGGCACGACGGGCCGCACCACGGGAATCAACTAGTCCCGCCCCCACCATCAGGTCCACGATGGTGCGGTCCTCGCCTGCCTCGATCTCCAGGACGTCGGTTTCCGAGAGTGCGGATTCCAGGGTCTTCTCGTCAAGATCCGCGAGATCCGCCCGGCCGAACAGCGCCTGCGAAGCCAGCTCGACAGCCTCCGTCGCTTCCTCGCCGTGAACCAGGTTCGTCATCTCGCGGGCGAGACGCTTCTGGGCCTCGCGCTTGAACGGGCGCTCAGCGACCTCGTTCTCCAGCTCGGCAAGCTCGTCCTGGGTGAGGAAGGTGAACCAGCGCAGGTAGCGGATGACATCGGCGTCCGCTGCGTTGATGAAGTACTGGTACCAGGTGTACGGACTGGTCATCTCCGGGTCGAGCCAGAGGCTGCCACCGCCGGTGGACTTCCCGAACTTCTTGCCCTCGGAGTCGGTGACCAGCGGGACCGTCAGCGCATGCACGGATTCTCCATCGATACGACGGTTCAGGTCCACGCCGGCGACCAGGTTTCCCCACTGGTCGCCGCCGCCGACCTGGAGGGTGCAGTCGTAGTTGCGGCGCAGCTGCACGTAGTCATTGGCCTGGAGCAGCATGTAGGAGAACTCGGTGTAAGAGATGCCGTCGTTTTCCAGGCGCCGCTTCACGGTGTCGCGGGACAACATGGTGTTCAGGGAGAAGTGCTTACCCACGTCCCGCAGGAAATCGATCACGGACAGGTTCTTCGTCCAGTCATTGTTGTTGACCAGCTGGGCGGCGTTATCGCCCTCGAAACTGACGAACCGCTTCAGCTGCCCGGTGATCCGGTTCGCCCAATCAGCAACGGTGTCCGCGTCGTTCATGCTGCGCTCACCGACGTCTCGAGGATCGCCGATCATCCCGGTGGCTCCCCCGGCGAGAACGAGCGGCCGGTGTCCGGCCTGCTGGAAGCGAGCGAGCATGAGCAGCGGGACGAGGTGGCCCGCGTGCAGGGAGGGCCCGGTCGGGTCGAAGCCGCAGTAGAGGGTGATCGAGTCTTCCTCGGTTGCGTTGCGGAGGGTGTCGAGGTCGGTGGACTGGTTGATCAGGCCACGCCAGCTGAGTTCATCGATGATGTTCATGGTGAGGGAGCTTTCTTGTCGGTCTTGGAGTTGTGGGACGCCTGCTCAGGCGGATGGGGTGTCGGTGGGCCACTCGACGGCTTCATCGATCAGCAGCACCGGGATTCCGTCGTCGATGCGATAAGCGATGTTGAGCCGTTCGTTGACCAGTACCTGTTCGTTCTCCAGATACTTCAGCGGCCCCTTGTCCTTCGGACAAGCGAGGATATCCAGCAACTTTGGATCAAGACTCATGGTCATTGATATTAGCGGCCCGCATGGTGCGCGTCCTCACGACCCCGCGCTATTTCCCCGGTCAGCCGGGCCCGGATCCACCGAATTGCAGGTGACGCTTGTCCCGGTGCTTTCCGGATGAGGGGACTGTCCGCCGCCGGGCCGCTCCATATCCCCTCCCACCGGCGCAGCGCGCCCCCGACGGTTCAAGGTGCCGGAGACGCGCGCTGAACACCGGAGACGGGGGTTCACATCCAGTGAACGCAGTAAGACGGGGCGACCGGTGCCCCCGGTCGCCCCGTCTTACCTCAACAGGGGGTTCAGTCTCGGACCGGAGTGTTCGCCCACTTCCGGCCCGCGGCAGACGCCTGAGCAACGCGCTCGCGCTGCTCGGTCACTCGCACGCCGGCGGTGCCTCCCCGGGTCGAGCGAGACGCCACAGCCCCGTCGATGGTCAGCACCTCACGCACGTCGGGGGTCAGGCGCTCATCGACGCCCGCCAGCTCGGCGTCGGTGAGGTCGACCAGGTCGACGCCGCGTTGCTCTGCGATGCGCACGCAGGCGCCCGAGGCCTCGTGGGCTTCACGGAACGGCACGCCCTGGCGCACCATCCACTCGGCCAGGTCGGTGGCCAGGGTGTATCCGGCCGGGGCGAGCTCGCGCATCCGTTGCTCATCGAAGGTCAGGGTGGAGACCAGGCCCGTCATCGCCGGCAGCAGCAGCTGCAACTGGGCGACCGAATCCACGATCGGTTCCTTGTCCTCCTGCAGATCCCGGTTATAGGCCAGCGGCAGCGCCTTCAGTGTGGACATCAGGCCGGCCAGATTGCCGATGAGCCGACCGGTCTTCCCGCGGGTCAGCTCCGGAATGTCCGGGTTCTTCTTCTGCGGCATGATCGAACTGCCGGTGGACCACTCGTCGGAAAGGGTGACGTATCCGAACTCGGGTGTGCACCAGGCGATGATCTCCTCGGACAACCGGGACATGTCCACCGCGATCTGGGCCAGCACGAAGGCGGTCTCCGAGGCGAAGTCGCGCGAAGATGTGGCGTCCAGCGAGTTGTCGGCCGCGGAGTCGAAACCGAGTTCCGCGGCGATCGCCTCCGGATTGAGTGACAACGACGAACCCGCCAGGGCACCGGAGCCGTAGGGCGAGACCGCCAGGCGCTTGTCCAGGTCGCGGAGCCGGTCGATGTCGCGCAGCAGCGGATGCGCGTGGGCGAGCAACTGATGCGCCAGCAACACCGGCTGCGCCGCCTGGAAGTGGGTCTTGCCCGGCATGATCGCCTCCGGGTGGGCTGCCGCCTGAGCCACCAGGGCGTCGACCAGGTCCGTGACGGCGACCGCGGTGTCGCGGATGGCGTCGCGCACCCACATGCGGAACAGCGTGGCCACCTGATCGTTGCGGGACCGGCCCGCCCGCAGCCGGCCACCGACCTCGGGACCGACCCGCTCAATCAGACCGCGTTCCATGGCTCCGTGGACATCCTCGTCGCCCGGAGCGGGTGCGAAGGCACCACTGGCCACGTCTTCACCCAGCTTCTCCAGCCCTGCCAGCATGGTGGCCAGGTCCTCGTCGCTGAGCAGGTTGGCGGCGTGCAGCACCTTGGCGTGCGCCTGGGAGGCGAGCACGTCGTAGGGGGCGAGCACCCAGTCGAAGTGGGTGGACACGCTCAGTGCGAACATCGCTTCGCTCGGCCCGCCCGAGAACCGTCCGCCCCACAGTGCACCTTCATTTGTTCCGTGCTGTTCCATACTGGGTACTCCCCTTCCCGTTGCCTCTGCTGGTTCCTACTTGGCGTCGCGGTCGCGGCGGTTGGCGATCTTGGACGATAGGCCGTGCAGCTCGACGAAACCCTTGGCCAGGGTCTGGTCGAAGGTGTCGCCGGTGTCGTAGGTGGCCAGGTTGAAGTCGTAGAGCGAGTGGCTGGAGCGGCGGCCGTTGACGATGATGCTGCCTGCCTGCAGCACCAGACGGATGTCGCCGGTGACGTGCTCCTGGGTGGAGTCGATGAAGGCATCGAGGGAGCGCTTGAGCGGGCCGAACCAGAGGCCGTCGTAGACCTCCTCGGACCAGCGGGCGTCGATGCCGCGCTTGTAGCGGGCCAGCTCGCGCTCGACGGTGACGTCCTCCAGGGCCTCGTGCGCCTTGATCAGGATGGTGGCACCGGGAGCCTCGTAGATCTCACGGGACTTGATGCCCACCAGGCGGTCTTCCACCATGTCCAGACGGCCGACGCCCTGGGCGCCACCGCGGCGGTTGAGCTCCTCAATGGCCTCCAGGACGCTGACCGGGCGACCGTCGATGGCCACCGGTTTGCCACCCTCGAAGGAGATGACGAGCTCATCGGGGGCGTTGCCCAGTCCCGGGTCCTCGGTGTAGGCGTAGATGTCCTTGGTCGGAGCGTTCCACAGATCCTCGAGGTAGCCGGTCTCAATGGCCCGGCCCCAGACGTTCTGGTCAATGGAGAACGGCGAGGCGGCGGACTGCTCGATGGGGACGTTGTTCTCTTCGGCGAAGGCGATGGCCTTGTCGCGGGTCCAGGCGAAGTCACGCGCCGGCGCGATGATCTTCAGATCCGGGTCGGTGTCCATGAAACCGACCTCGAAGCGGACCTGGTCATTGCCCTTGCCGGTGCAGCCGTGGGCGACGTGGGTGCCACCGTGCTGCTGCGCGGCCTGCACCAGGTGCTTGACGATCAACGGGCGCGAGATCGCGGAGACCAGCGGGTACTGCTTCATGTACATGCCGTTGGCCTTGATGGTCGGCAGGCAGTATTCGTCGGCGAACTCATCCTTGGCGTCAACCACGATGGACTCGACGGCACCGGCGTCCAGTGCACGCTGACGCACCGACTCCATGTCCTCGCCACCCTGTCCCAGGTCCAGGGACACGGCGACAACCTCCCCCTCGATCATCTGCTTCAGGTAGGGGATGGCGACGGTGGTGTCGAGGCCGCCGGAGTAGGCGAGCACAACGCGGTTGGTCATGGGTTCTCCTTTGAATGTTCATGGTTTTGCGTATTGCTGTGAAGCCGCAGGTGGCAGCATTCACAGATGTTCTCGGATCAAGTCTACCGGGGGCTCAACGCTTGCCCAGCAGTTCCCCCAGCTCATGCCCCGTCATGGGGTCACGGGCCAGGACGAAGATGGTGTCATCGCCGGCGATGCAGCCCACCACCTCATTCATGCCTACCCGGTCAATGAAACTGGCCAGGTACTGGGCCGCCCCCGGCGGCGTGCGCAGGACGGCGATGTTGCCGGAGTGGTCCACTGAGACCACCAGGTCATCCAACATCCGCCGCAGCTTTTCCCGCGGCCCGCTGAGTTGCTCGGCAAGGGCCTGTTCCACCGGCCCGACGGCGTAGAATGCGCGGCCACCATCCTCGGGCCGGATCTTCTTGGCGCCGAGTTCGTCGAGGTCGCGGGACAGGGTCGCCTGGGTGATGTCGATGCCCTCGTCCAGCAGCAGTTCGGACAGCTGCACCTGGGAGTAGACCCGGGTCTTTTCCAGCACTCCCAGGATGCGGGCCTGCCGGGCGGTCCGGGTCACCGGGGCGGCGGCGGGTGTTTTCTCACCGTTCACGGATGTGTCTGCCTTTCGCTGTCATGGAGTGGACGGAGGTGGATTAACCGGCGGGCTGGTGGCCCAGCAGCCACGCCAGGAGCGCCTTCTGGGCGTGCAGGCGGTTCTCTGCCTCGTCGAACACCCGGGAGGCTGGTCCGTCGATCACCTCGGCGGTGACCTCATTGCCGCGGTAGGCCGGGAGACAGTGCAGGAAGATGGCGTCCTCCCGGGCACGCGCCATGACCTCTTCCGTGACCTGGTAAGGCAGGAACGGGGTACGCCGATCCTTGCCGTCGTCCTCCATTCCCATCGACACCCAGGTGTCGGTGATCACGGCGTCGGCGTCTGCCACTGCGCCGATGTCATCGGTGACGGTGACAGTCGCCCCCGTCTCCGCCGCACGCCTGCGGGCGCGCTCCACGAACTCCGCCTTCGGCTGAAAACCCGACGGAGCGATGACGGTGATGTCCATGCCGGCGGTGGCGAAGCCGATCATGTAGCTGTTGGCCATGTTGTTGTCACCGTCACCCAGGTAGACCGCCTTTTTCCCCCGCAGGCCCATCGGCCCCTGCTCCGGGCTGAGGTTTTCCACGCAGGTCTGCAGATCCGCGAGGATCTGACAGGGGTGCAGGTCATCCGTCAGCGCGTTGATGATCGGCACGGTGGCGGTCTCGGCCATCGCGTGGAGATTGTCGTGGGCGTAGGTGCGCCAGACTATGGCTTCCACATAGCGCGAGAGCACTGCGGCGGTGTCCTGATAGGACTCGCCCTTACCCATCTGGCTCTTGCCGGAATCGACGACGATGGCGTGGCCGCCCAAGTGGGCGATGCCGGCGTCGAAGGAGAAGCGGGTGCGGGTGGAGGTCTTGTCGAAGAGCACCGCCACGGACAGCGGGCCCTCCAGCGGGCGGTGGGACAGCGGGGCCTGCTTGAGCTCGGCGGCCAGCTGGAGCACCTCGGCCTGCTCAGTCGGGGTCAGGTCATCGTCGGCCAGGAAATGGCGGACAGGGGATGCGGTCATGGTGGTGTCAGGCTTTCTGGGTGAGTTCGTCGAGCAGGGTGGAAATGCGGTCGACGGCGGTGTCGATCTCGTCCTCGGTGATCACCAGGGGCGGGGTCAGCCGGATGACGTCGGCGGCCGGGGCGTTCAGGATCAGACCGTGGTCAAAGCCGAGCTTGACGGCCTCCTTGGCCACCGGCGCGTTGAGCACGACGCCCAGCATCAGGCCCCGTCCCCGAACCTCGGCGACGGCGTCCAACTTGTTCAGGGCAGCCGTGAAACGCCAGCCTTTCGCCGCCACGTCGGCGCAGAACTGCTCATCGACGATCTTCAGCACGGCATTGGCGGCCGCACACGCGACCGGGTTGCCGCCGAAGGTGGTGCCGTGGGCACCGGGGGCGAAGAGTTCCGCGGCCTTGCCGGTGGCCAGGGTCGCGCCGATCGGCAGTCCGCCGCCGAGCCCCTTAGCCATGGTCACCACGTCCGGGGTCACGCCCTCGTGCTGGTGGGCGAAGAAATCACCGGTGCGGCCCACTCCGGTCTGTACCTCGTCCACGATCATGAGGATGCCGTGGGTGTCGCAGAGCTTGCGGACCCCGGTGAGGAAACCTTCCGGAGCGGGGATCACACCGGTCTCCCCCTGAATCGGCTCGAGAATGATCGCCGCGGTGTCGGACGGGTTCGTCTCGACCATCTTGGTCAGGTAGTCCAGGTCCCCGTAGGGGTAGAACTCGACACCCGTGGGCAGCGGTTCGAAGGGCTTGCGCTTGTCCGGCTGTCCGGTCAGCGCCAGCGACCCCATGGTGCGGCCGTGGAAACCGTCGACGGCGGCGAGCACCCGGCTGCGGCCGGTCAACCGCGCCAGTTTGAATGCGGCCTCATTGGCTTCGCCACCGGAGTTGCAGAAGAACACGCGGGTGGACTCCCCCGCCCCCAGAAGTTCCTGCAGCCGACCGGCGGCCTCGACCACCGGCGCAGAGGCGAAGAGGTTGGATACGTGCCCCAGCTGCTGGATCTGCTCCGTCACGGCGGCAGTGATTGCCGGGTGGGCATGCCCGAGGGCGTTGACGGCGATACCTGCGAGCAGGTCCAGGTGATGGCGCCCCTCGGAATCCACCACGGTGGTCCCCTCGCCGGAGACCAGCTCCACCGGGGGCGTGCCGTAGTTGTTCATCAGGACTTCGGGCCACCGGTCCAGGGTGTCACTCACTTCTCATCATCCTTTCGCAGAACCGTACCGTCCGGGTAGTCATCGCGGTTGAAGTTGTCGGGCAGCACCATGGTGCCGATGCCGCCCATCGTCAGTAGCTCCAGCAGGACCGAGTGGGCGATCCGCCCGTCGATGACGTGCGAGGCGGCTACTCCGGCCTGTACGGCCCGCAGGCAGGACTCCATCTTCGGGATCATCCCGGAGTCGAGTTCCGGCAGCAGGTTCTCCAGCTCACTCGCGGTGATCTTGGAGACCAGCGAGTCCTGGTTCGGCCAGTCGGTGTAGAGACCGGCGACGTTGGTCAGCACGACCAGCCGCTCCGCATTGAGCGCCTGGGCCAGTGCCCCGGCGGCCGTGTCGGCGTTGATGTTGTAGACCTGCCCGTCCTCACCGGGGGCGATGGTGGAGACCACCGGAATGCGCCCGGCGTCGATCAGGTCCATCAGAGACGACGCGTCCACGGAGCTGATGTCGCCCACCAGCCCGATGTCCGTCTTCACACCGTCGACGTCGACGTGCCGTTTCCTGGCGGTGAACAGGCCGGCGTCCTCACCGGAGGTGCCCACCGCGTAGGGACCGTGCGAGTTGATCAGGCCAACCAGGTCGCGGCCCACCTGGCCGAAAAGCACCATCCGGACGACTTCCATGACCTCCGGGGTGGTCACCCGGAAGCCGCCCTTGAACTCACCCTCCAGGCCGACGCGCCGCAGCATCTCCGAGATCTGCGGCCCACCGCCGTGCACGACGACGGGCTTGGCGCCGACGGTGCGCAGGAACACCATGTCAGCGGCGAACGCGGCCTTGAGCTTTTCATCCGTCATGGCGTTGCCGCCGTACTTGACCACGACGATCTTGTCGCGGAAATGCTGCAGCCACGGCAGCGCCTCGGCGAGTACGCCGGCGCGGACCTCAGAGCTCAGGTCCTTTCCTGTGTTGTCCATGTCTGCCTTTCTTTAGGTGCTGTATGCGGAGTTGATTTCGACGTAGGCGTGCGAGAGGTCGGTGGTGCGCACGGTCGCCTCTCCCCTGCCGCCGGTGCCCAGATCGACGCGGACGTCGATGTCCGGCCCGCTCAGATCGACGTCGCGTGCCCCGGGAGCGCCGGTCGAGTCAATGCACACGGGCTGGTGGTTGAAGTAGACCGAGATCTTCTCCGGTTCCATGTCCGCGTCGGCCATGCCCACGGCGGCCAGCACCCGGCCCCAGTTGGGGTCCGAACCGAACATGGCGCACTTGAACAGGTTGTCGCGGCCCAGCGTCCGGGCGGCGTTCAACGCCTGTTCATGGGTGGCGGTGCCGAAGACCGTGATGGCGACCCGCTTGGTCACCCCTTCGGCGTCGGCCTGCATCTGCGCGGCCAGGTCAGTGCAGGCCTCGTGCACGGCTTCATTGAGCTCCTGCTGGCTGGGTTCCACACCGCTGGCTCCCGAGCCGAGCAGCAGGACGGTGTCATTGGTCGAGGTGGAGCCGTCGATGTCCAGGGTGTCGAAGGTGACGGCGGTGGCGGCCCGCAGGGCCGTGTCAGCCATCTCGGCGGTGATCTTCGCGTCCGTGGTCAGGCACACCAGCATCGTCGCCAGCGAGGGAGCCATCATGCCGACGCCCTTGCCCATACCGCCGATGGCCCAACCCTCCCGGTTGACCACGGTCTCCTTCGCCACGGTGTCGGTGGTCATGATGGACTCTGCGACGGCGCCGCCGTGGTCCCCGAGCTCAGCGGGCAACTCGTCCACCCCGCAACGCAGGATCTCCATCGGCAGCAGTTCTCCGATCAGGCCGGTGGAGCAGGCGGCGACGTCGTTTTTATCGACGCCGAGCAGCCCGGCCAGACGCTCGACCAACTCAGCGGCGTCGCGGTCCCCCTGGGCACCGTTGCAGGCGTTGGCGTTACCCGCGTTGTACAGTACGGCCGTGAGTCGGCCGTTACGGATCGCGTCGCGGGTCAGCTTGACCGGGGAGGCGACGACCCGGTTGCGGGTGAACACGCCGGCTGCGACGTGGTCGGGGCCGTCGTTGACCACCAGCCCCATGTCCGGGTTGCCGGAGGCCTTGATCCCGGCGGTCAGCGCGCTGGCGCGAAAGCCCGCCGGCGCGGTGATTCCGATGCTGCTCATGAAGGTGCCTTTCCGAAGGTGGGTGAGAGAGGATCTGGGTGTTAGGGAGCGACCGCGGCGCGCGGCAGGCCGGCGGTTTCGGGGAAGCCGAGTGCCAGATTCATGCACTGGACCGCTGCCCCGCCGGTGCCCTTGGTCAGATTGTCGATGGCCGAGGTCAACAGGAGACGATTGGCGTAGGGATCCACCTCCACCTGCACCTGGCACATGTTCGAGCCGACGATGTGCTGGGTCTGCGGCTGCTGTCCGTCTGACAGCACCTGGACAAAGGGTTCGTCCCGGTAGAACTCCTCGTAGACCTCGCGGGCCCGTTCGGCGGTGACGCCCTCAGCCAACGGTGCCGTGGCGGTGGTCAGGATGCCACGCGGCAACGGTGCCAGCACCGGGGTGAAGCTGATGGTGACGTCGCGGTCAGTCACCTCGCTCAGATTCTGCGTGATCTCCGGGGTATGGCGGTGTTTGCCGGCGGTGTTGTAGGCCTTGAGCGAGCCCATGGTTTCCGCGCCGAGCAGTGGGACTGCAGCCTTCTTACCGGCACCGGAGACACCGGTGATGCTCGTGACGGCGATGTCCGGTGTGATCAGCCCGGCCTGGACCGCGGGCAGCAGCGCCAGGGTGGCACCGGTGGGGAAACAACCGGGGACGGCGACCCGCTTGGTGCCCTTCAGCTGCTCGCGGTGTCCCGGCATCTCGGGGATGCCGTAGGGCCAGGAGCCGGAGTGCTCGCCGCCGTAGTAGTGCTGCCAGGCCTCGGCGTCCTTCAGCCGGAAGTCCGCGGCACAGTCGATGACCAGGACCCCTTCCCCGAGCTGTCGGCCGATCTCCGCGGAATGACCGTGCGGCAGCCCGAGGAAGACAACGTCGTGCCCGGCCAGGATCTCCGGGGTGGTTTCCCTCAGCGTGCGGTCCGCGAGTTGCGGGAGGTGCGGCATGAGTTCGCCGACCCGCTGCCCCGCGGAGGAGTTCGCGGTGAGCGCACCGATTTCCAGTTCCCCGGATTCATGGGCCGGATGACTCAGGAGCAGACGCAGGATCTCCCCGCCCGCATATCCCGAGGCACCGGCAACTGCGACCTTGAGTGTCATGCCAGTTAGTGTAGCAATTATGCAGCGAGATGGAAAGTATTCATCATGGGTGGGTTTCATCAGCCGGAATCTGCTGTGCCGGCGTCGCAGCTCCGGTCCATTATTCTCCCGCTCCCGAACGACGGGATCTGTGACCGGGGGCTGAGCGTCCGGACCGGTCCTCTGCGCAGCACCCGCCCACCCGCCGGCAGCTCGCCGCCGGTGCTTTGGGTCCGTATGCAGAAACAGTGGTGGTCAGGAACGGAAGGCCGGCACCCGCAACGTCGCAGCTTCAACCCCGGTTTCTGCGGTATCGCCCCACCAATTGCCCTGCAGCATCTCCTCGACCCCCCATTTTTCACGCACCTGGGTCAGGCAATCCTCCGTGCGCACGAACACCGCCGGCAGATACTCGATGAACAGTGACTGGTAGCTCATCGTGTAGCCGCCGACCTTATAGAAGACGATACGGTCCCCCACCTCCAGCGCCGGAGCATCCCGCAAGGTGGTCAACCGGTCATCCTCCATGCAGGTGAACCCGCTGATGACCTGCCGGGCACGAGGAGAGGTGCCCCGGGTGTCGACGCTGACCTCGAATGGTCGCCTGCGCCGGAAGAGCGGATCGATGTTGGTCCGACTGGCGTCGGTGACCACGAATCTGGTGTCGCCGACGTCCTTGACGTCGAGAACACTGGAGTGAAACTGGAAGGGGACGGCCACCAGAGAACCACCTGGCTCGACGATGAGACAGGTCCTCCCGATATCCACAACCGGAGCCAGCACCTCCTTGATGGCAGAGACATAGTCATCGAATGTCGGTGCGCCGTCCACGCTTCCGAAAAAGCCCCCGCCGATGTCGATCCAGTCCAGCTCCATGCCGCGGGACTCGATCAGTTCGGCGGCCACCGTGGCAGAGGCACGGTAGACCTCCAGGGTCTGGGAGCGCGAATTCCGGTGCATGTGCACACCGCTCACCCGCACGCCGGCGGCGACCAGTTCGGAGACCATCTGGTCGAATTCGCCGTTCTCCGCATTGAATCCGAAGCGGCTCCCCTCGCTCCCGGTGGTGCTCTCCCCCGGGCACCGTTCCTCCAGGTCCCAGTTGACCCGCAGCCCCACCTTGAATTCCTGCTCCGGCATCTCACGGGCGAGTTCCACGGTCCAGGCCACCTCGCGCTTGGCGTCCAGGTTGATGATCGACCCCTCCCGCAGAGCCGCACGCAGGCGTTCCCGACTCTTGATCGGCCCGTTGTAGACGATCTGCTCCGGGGCGTAGCCCAGCGCGAGAGCGAGTTCGTATTCCGTGTCCGACACCACCTCCGCCCAGACGCCACGATCCCGCATGAAACTGATCAACCAGGGCAAGGAGTTAGTTTTGAAGGAATAGGACAGGATCGAGTTCGGCCAGTGCTTGTCGAGGGCACTCTCAAACCTCCGGACAAAACTCTCAAGGACCGGAACGTCGATGACAAAAGCGGGTGTCGGCGGCTCCATTCCGGGAAACTGGCGGGGACGCTGCATGGGAATTTTCTCCTTAAGTGAGGCCTTCCAGTTGCTGGCGGTTCCCCACCGAGTATCGCAGTCGCCGAGTTACTTAGGTAGCGTTAAGAAAAGGTGTGATCAGCTCTCCCCCTGAATGGGTTTAGCCCGCGAAACCCGCCGCGGCGGCACCGACACACTGTCGGCCAGGGTGGCCCCTGTGCCGGAATCAGCAGGGACGAGTGAGCCAGAACTTCAGGAAACCTCCTGATTCACGGGCGACCTGGTACGGAATCAGACGCCAGTTGAGGTAGTCGATGCTGACCACAGTTGCCGTCACACCGGTGCATCGCGCGAAGTTCAGGTTCACCCGGTGGTGGTGGGGACGACTGGTCACCACCACGGCCGTGTCCCAGCCCTGCCGGGCGGCCAGCAGCTCGAAGGTCTGGGCCTCTCCCGTCGTGGTCGACGGCAATGGATCCATGCACCACGTCTCAACGGGATCAGGAGCCTCCCACTGGGCGCAGAGTCGGTAACCAGCCGGGTCTCTACTGCCCAAGGGGTGAGAGACCACCAGGTTGTCAGCCACGCCGGACTTCACGAGCTGCGCTCCGATGTCGTGGCGTCCATCTGTCGCCCCCGCCATGACCACGACGACGTCGACCCGCCCAGGTGTGTGCACCGGAGGAAACGTCAACCAGGCCACAAAGGCGGCGAGCATGAGGAGCACCGCCACCGCCACAACCAGCGGAATAACGCGCCAGAGGCGCTTCCGGTTGGCCTTGAATTCTGAGCGCATCATTCCCACTTTTCCGTTGTTCCGGGCTTCTCTGCCACATCGACGAAACCGTTCCCGGAGCAGTGTCTACGCGATTGTCACCGGACCTTTCAGCGCACACGGTCTGCAGGTGAGATGCTGACGAACGCTCAGGGCAGGGGTCTCCTTCGGGGCGCGCGAGAAACGACGGGATCAACTTCTGGTTGCCACACCCAGAGTGCTCAAACCGGGTTCTGCTGGCAGAGCGTCACGGGAACCCACTGGAGAACCCAGCCGATCAGAAAGACCAGTCCTCACTCTCGGTGGAGGGGCCGTCAGCCCGATACCACCTTGTCACCTAGCTTCATGCGACTGAAAGAATGGATTTCAGACTAGCCGCTCCCCTGAACGCGGTCCACAAAATAATATGCCCGTTAAAATTACCTTCCCCCTCGGAAGTAATTGATAATATTAAAGCCCTTCAATCACCCCCGTTCGGGAAAGATCCTCTGCCGCCCATTAATCATCTCTTAGGGATTGGTTTCCCTGGTTTCAGCGCCAACGCCGACTTATCTACAGTTCTCCAGAATATGTGCGATTTGTTTTCCGACACCGGAGGAATTTCGGCATGTTGAGAAGCCTGAGAGGAACTAAGGTGACAACTGGCGCAATTTATTTCCTGAGAATAACCATGGCCATCCGTTAGCCCGCACTTCGGTCCGGCTGGCCGTTGGTGGTCGGCGGAGTTTCCGTCGTGCCGGAAGTGGGTCCTCGGTGCCAGCCCCGTTCATCCTTCCGCCTCCGCCGACTTATTCCGAGCTGCGCTATGAAGCAAACCAGTTTCTTCGCGCCATCACCAGATCCTGAGGAGCACATCGTGCGTCAACCGTTACGACGACGGACGGAGTTTTTCCCGTACCGCGTAGCCACCCGAAACACCCTGCGAAACGGATTCACCCTACCCGGGAGTACCGAGGCGGTGGCCACACCTTGACCTCCCCGATCATCACCGTCATCGGCGCATCCGGATTCCTCGGATGGCACGTCCTCCTGCATGCCCGCTTGAGCGGATGCGAAATCCGCACAGCTTCGGCCCGCCCGGGACACGAGTCGGAGCTTCAGGAAGCCATCGACGGCGCAAGCACCGTAATCCACCTGGCCGCCTGCAACCGCCCTGGAGAAGGACAGACGCTCGAGGACGCCGCGGAAGCGACGCTGGCCGCCGCGCGGCGCACGGCCTCAGCCCTGCAGAACGCCACCAAGCCTCCCTCCCGCGTCGTCATCGCCGGCACCACCCAATCAGGAACCGCCTACGGTGCTGCGAAGGCGAACGGTACCGAGGAAATCATGCGGGCCGCCGGAGCAAGAAGCGCCACCACCACCGAATGGCTGCTGCCGAACCTCTTCGGTGAACATGGTCGTCCCCGCCACAACATGGTCACCGCCACGTTCATCGAGGCCCTGCTCGACGGTGAAACCCCCACGGTGAACGGCAACCACCCGCTGACGCTCCTCGCTGCCCGCCACGCAGCCGAACTACTCCTCTCCCCTGCCCCGGCCGGTCGGCTCGAGATCACCGAGGACACTGCGCCGCTGCGCCACACGACGGTCCCCGAGTTACTCGACCGGTTGCGTGCGATCCACGGCCCCTATTCCGAGCGCGGCCAACTCCCGGACCTTTCCGACGGGTTCACCGCCGAGCTCACGGCCGCGTATCTCTCACATTCCTTCCCCCGGCGTCCCTCGATCCCCCTCGTCGCGCACTCGGATCCGCGAGGGAGCTTCTTTGAAACGGTCCGGGTTGCCGGTGGTGGCCAGGTGAGCTTCTCAACCACGGTCCCCGGCATTACCCGGGGCAACCACCTGCATCTGCGGAAGATCGAACGCTTCGTCGTGCTTTCCGGCTCCGCCCGCATCAGCATTCGAAAATCGGGCACCGCGGAGCGCATTGACCTCGACGTGACTGGCGAAGACCCCGTGGCGGTCGATATGCCGATCGGCTGGAGCCACAACATCACCAACACCGGTGAGGACACCCTGTACACCCAATTCTGGATCAGCGAAATGTACGACCCCGAGGATCCCGATACTTTTCCCGAAGAGGTATAGCCATGAGTGGACGATTGAAGGTCATGACCGTAGTGGGCACCCGCCCCGAGATCATCCGTCTCTCCCGGATCATCACTGCCCTGCACGAAACCACCGACCACGTCCTCGTGCACACGGGGCAGAACTGGGATCCGAACCTCAACCAGGTCTTCTTCGACGACCTGGGGCTTCCGCTCCCCGATATCCAGATGGGGTCCGATCCGTCATCCCTCGGTTCCCTGCTCGGTGACATCCTCCGCGGCACCGAGGCGGCGATCAAGGAACATCAGCCCGATGCCGTTGTCGTCCTCGGCGACACCAACTCGTGCATCTCGGCACTCATGGCACGGCGGATGAAGGTACCCGTCTACCACCTTGAGGCCGGCAACCGTTCCTTCGATCCGAATGTTCCGGAGGAGATCAACCGCCACCTGGTCGATCACGTCTCCGACTACAATCTGACCTACACGGAACACTCCCGCCGGAACCTGCTCGCCGAAGGCGTGCACCCGGCCAACGTGATCGTCATGGGCTCGCCGATGCGCGAAGTACTGGAACATTACCGACCCCAGATCGAATCCTCCGGCGTCCTGACTGAGCTGGGCCTGACCAGCGGTGGATACATCCTCGCCTCAACCCACCGGGAAGAAAACGTGGACCGCGAGGACCGACTCACTCAGGTGGTCGGCTCCCTCGCCGCCATCGCCAACCACTTCAACTGCCCGGTGCTGGTGTCGACGCACCCCCGCACCCGCAAACGGCTCGAACAGTACGACCTCCAAGCGGACGGCGACGTCAGATTCCACCCGCCCCTCGGCTTCCACGACTACAACCAGCTGCAGTTGCACGCGAAATGCGTGGTCTCTGATTCCGGCACCATCTCCGAAGAATCCACGATCCTCGGTTTCCCTGCCGTCACCCTCCGTGACGCCATCGAACGGCCCGAAGCGATCGACACCGGCTCCATCATCTGCACGGGACTTGACCCAGCGGACGTCATCGACTCCATCGAGATCACTCTCCGGCAATGGAGGACGCAGGGCCCGAGCACGCTGCCGGCCGACTACTCCATCAACGACTCTTCCCGGCGCGTCGTCAACCTGATCCGCTCGACCGCTGCGACTCACCACGGACGTACCGGAATCAGGAGGTGACGGTACGTCGCTGCGTGCGTGCTACCACAGGTGCGAACGAAGCGCCGGGCTCCTGCCCGGCCGCCCGGACGGGTCGCGCGACGCCCCGTTGCGGGTGGTAGGGGTGCCGCCACGAGACCGCAGCGGTGACGAGATCACCCCTGTTCCAACCGCCTCGGCCCCGGCCCGGGGGAACCGCCCACGCCGCTAGACGCTGGACTTTGACTCCTTTGCCCGTACGAGCTCGAAGATATGGCGGCCCTTGGGCTCATTCCGCCAGGTGCAGTAGCTTTCACCCGCCCTTACTGCCGCGGCTTCCCAGGCGTCGGCGCCAGCTGCGGAAAATTCATCGATCGCCGCAGCCCAGGCTTCCGGCGTGTTCGGGGAGACGACGCCGCCACCGCCCGAGGACAGCGCAGCACTCCAGGGGGTGTGGTCGCTGCACATTACCGGGCAGGACTCGGACAGCGCCTCGGCGATCACGTGCCCGAAGTTCTCCCCGGTCGTCGGGAAAGTCATCAGGTCAGCATCGTGCATCCGTTCCAGGACGACGTCCCGCGCCGCAGCCCCGGTGAAATCGACCGAGACATGCGCCGGAAGATCACGGGCGAGGGATCGGCAGTGCTCCTCGTACTCTCCGTCAGCGAAGGCTCCGACCACCTGCAGCTGGACGGGCTCAGTCACTTCAGCGAGTGCCGCCAGTAGAATGTGCAGACCCTTCTTCGGGTGGAGCCGGCTGGCGAACACCGCCCGCAGCGGTCCCGCGGAGCGGGGCGCGCGCGTGCGCGCCTTTCTGGGGAGCGAGGTCTCGTTCTCGCGGACGAGCACTCGTGTCTGTTCCCCGAACAGCGAGCGAATCTGTCTGGCCTCGTCTTCCGTGGAGGCGTGCCACATCGTCCTGATGTGTAATCCCAGTGCCCGGAATACCCGGAGAAAGACCCGCTTCTTCCTGGGCTTCTGAGCCAGGGCGCCGGGGTACAGCTCACCGCGGGGGGCTATCAGGACGTCGGCACCACGCCATCTCCCCAGGCTGCGCAGTATCAGCGGTAGCAGCGAATACCGGGGGCTGAACAGCGAGTTGAGGTAGATGACGTCGACGTCCGCCGCGGCACGGAAGGCTCCGAGGAGCGACCTCAATCCGCCCTGCACGTAACGCACGTTGGCCCGGTCCACGGGTAGCCATTCATTCGGTTGTTCCACCAGGGGCGCGCTCTCCCCCAGGTCGTGGTTCGCGCAGACGACCCAGGTGTCATATTGCGGGGGCGACTCCTCGATCAACGCCTTCAGTGTCTGAATAGGGCCTCCGCCGAGGAACGCCGGTACATAGAAGTCCGTCGGAATGAGCACAGTGATGCGGTCACCGGTGGTGGTTGTGGGGGTCGGCTGGGTGGTCATGGGATCAGCTCCTTGGTAGGGGTTCTTAGGTTCTCGGCGAAACCGTGGGAGGTTCTCTGCTCTCGGCGGATGGGGCGGGGCTGGTGTGCTTTCCCTGCGTCCTGCCGGTACCGGTGTCAGTTCAACGGGGTCGTCTCCATGAGACTGAGGTCGATATTGTCCTCGGGCACCATGAGGAGTTGTTTTCCCCGCTTGCTGGGAATCATGCTGTCGATGAAGGCCATGCCGACTGATCCCGTGCGGAGTTCGGGATACGTGGCCCGGAGGGACTCGGAGGCCCGCCGGAGATAATCCGTCCGGTCAACCTCCGGGGCGATCACCAGGACGGTGGTGGAGTCTTCGTGTTGGACCAGCTGAATGCCTCTGACATGGGGCTCATGGAGAACCGCCTCGGCGAGGCTCCACCCCTCGTAACTGTGCTGGACGCCGTCCCCGTTCGGCAGGTCAATGATGTCCACCAGACGTCCCCGTACCGGTCCGAGTTCGAGAACCGTGCCACCGGGCCCGACCAGCGTCGGGTCGATCGTGTCCCCCAGCTGATAGTTGATCAGGGGAAACGCCCTGGGGGCGATCGTGGTCACCCGCACGCTGTCCTCCGGCCCCGTGCGCAGAATGGCCTTGTGCCACAACACCCGCATCGGCCAGGTGGCATGGGGCGGTGACGCCGCGATGACCCCGAGTTCGACGGAACCATACTCGGAGAGCACCGTCGTGCCGAATCCCCGGGCCACGGCCTGCACGCTCTCATCCGTGATCATTTCACTCGTCAGGATCGTGTAGCGGGGGGCGTAGCCGGCTTCGCGTAATACCCCGGTCCGCTCCGCGTGCTGGGCCAGCCGCGTCAGGGAGAAGGTACGGCCGACCAGGTACTCCGGCCTCGTCCGCGCCAATCTGGCGAGCTGCCTGTCCAGCTCGGCCTCTTCTTTTGGGAGTGGTTCGAACATCCAGGAGTTGTTGAGCAGGTCCTTTGCCCGTCTCCGGATGAAATTGAGCGCCAGGCCTGCCCGGTTCGTCACCCTGCCGGGATGAATGTCGTGGAAGGCACCGAAGCTGTCGAAGGGGGCGAGCCCGGCGGCGGCCCGGTAGGACCACATCCCGGCGTACCAGGGTTCGAAATCCTGCTTCCCGGCCGGGAAGCTGAACGGCGTCGAGGTGGAACCAGAGGTCGTGTACGCCGACGAGCGGTCCATTCCCTGCCATACGAGGCCCTCGTGCTCGCGGAGGACGTCCTTGGTCAATACCGGCCACTGGTCCAGTTCGTCCAATCGGTCGATCACCGCAGGCAGCCGATGATCGGCAGCGAGTCGCCGGTAGAACGGCAGGGTGAGGGCACGGGCCCAGGTCCGGTTGAACTTCTCCACCTGTCGGCGGGCGATCTCCTGGGGCGCCGGCGGATCTTCAAACAATGCCCGGTCCTGCAGGCCGAGCTGGTATCGAGATTTTCCGACAGTGTGCCGGACTAGATTCTTCGGGTACGCAAACACGGTGTTCACCTCTGGTTGGAGCGGCTTGGAGCGGACAGGGAGAAACCGGACGGCGGGACCGGCCCTGACGTGGCGCTCGAGGAACCTTCGCCGGCGAAGCGTACCGGCCGTTTCTGGTTTCCCCGCCCCTCCTGCCCGGCGGCGGTGGGGACACGCGTCATCTGTGGCATCCAGGATCATCTTCACACTCATTTCACGTACGAGGGTTGTCTCGCTGCACGCCGGGCCAGGCCATGGAAGCTCAGCCACCAGCTCACTGCACTGATCAGGGCGAAGAGAGCCATTGACCACGCAGCCCCCTCGATTCCCCAGCTGTATGCCGAGAACAGGATCACCAGGGGGCGCGGAATGCCGAGTCCGATCCGGAGAAACAGGGTTCTCCGCCCGGCGAAGTTGACCCGGTGGCCGGAGATCGCCACACCCGTGCAGACGGAGAGGATCGAATCGATGCTCAGCGGGAGGATGGCGACAGCCGCGTACTGCCAGGTATCGCCGAGGAGCTGCTCCCCCACTGAGTCCGGGATGAACTGGAGCAGAATGAGAAGCGGCGCGAGCACCACCACCTGCACGCCGGCCGCGGCCACGGCCGATTTCAACTGCCGGCCGGGATTCTGTTGATCCCTGGCGAGGTACGGCAGCATGAGGGAACCGGCTGTCGTGGCGATGAGATTCATTGGTCCGAGCAGTGTCCCCGCTCCACGCACGGCACCCAGCACCCGGGCGTCGTCAAGCAGACCGAGGAGACCGGTGGTCAGATGGATGCCGCCCTGCCCGATCAGGTAGTCCGCCGAAAAAACGACGGCCGCCCGCGAGTCAGGGCGCTCCCGCTCCCAGCCGGGCAGCTGTGGCACCCCGACGGCGCGCATCGTCGCGTAACCGCAGATGGCGCCGGTGACCGCCCAGCCTGTGAACACCACCACCGGATCAATGGCGAGGAACAACGATGATGCGCTGATTGCCAGTGAGGTCAACGACCACGCTGACGTCGTCACGACCGCACGGGTCGCAGAGCCGGCGGCAGAGTCGAACATCCGCAGAAAATCCATCAGCAGGAGCCCGTGGACCGACACCCCGAAGACTACGATGTATGCGTTTCCGCTGAGCAGTCCCCAGGCGAGCAACACGACGGCAGCCACGACCCCCAGGAGCGAGGCCCGCTGGAATGCCCGGGTGAACGTGGCGGGATCGTCCGGCCGGGACAGCGCGGTGTCGGTCAATGCACTGCTGATGAAGCCCGATACGAACTGATAGGCCACCAGTGCCAGCGAGAAAGCGCCGAAGACTTCGATGCTGCTGGAGCGGGCGACCGAGATCGACAGCAGAAAGCTGGCCAGGCTGAACATCCCGTTACCGAAGACAGCGAAGCCGACCCGTCTGCTGCGCAGGAGCCGGGACACCAGTTCCCTAAACACGGTGGTGCCCCGCATCTTCGTCTTCGGGTCCCGCGGACCGCCGACCCGGCGCGGGGAGGGCAGCCACCTCCGTGTCACCGCTGCCGCCAGACCGTAGCGTTCCAGGCGCTACCTTTCGGGTCTCTGGTTCCTGCTCGGTCTCCCCCTTCGGGAGACAGATGATGACGCCGATGACCACCCAGGCGAGAACGGAGACCCGGTTGAGTGTCAGGGACGAAATTCCGAAGGAGGCGCCAATCAGGACCACCGACAACACCAGGCCATAGGCGCGCGCCGCGGCGTTCTTGAGCAGGAACGAGTACACGAGGAGGGACAGGTAGCCGACGATGAGCAGGCCCACGCCGAGAAAACCCGTGAACACCACGATCTCCGCCCAGGCACTGTCATAGGGGACCGCCAGTCCACGGAAACCGACTCCCACCAGGGGCGACGCGTGATAGATGTACTCGAACACCCCCAGCAGGGTCGACCCCTCGTTCCACCGCCCGGCCGTGAACAGTTCCAGCACGGACTGCTCACCGGCATCGGCGAAGCGCAGCAGGTACTCCAGGCCGCTCCAGGTCTGGATGAACGGCGCCGAGAATATCCCGACCGCCAGCACCGTCACCACCGCGATCCGGGAGAGTCGTTCGATGAGGCTGCCCTGCATGAAGAGATAGATCAGGGCGATCGGCAGCCCCACGAACAAAAAGACCTTCGAGACGGTGAGCATTCCCCCGACGGTGATCACCAGCAGGGTCGGCCAGAGCTTGAGGGGGGCACCCGCGTAGACGGCGATCGCTGACAGAGCCGCGAGGGAGTAGAAGAGCCCGGCCTCGGCCGGCTGGTTGAACACCCCCGAGAACCGGCCCATCTCCATTGCCGCGTCCGCGACGGTATCGTCGGTTCCCTCTGCTCCCCAGAACGGTCGGAGCAACACGGTGAGATCGGGAATGAGCATCGTGATCACCGAAAGCATGCCGTTGAGCACGCCCAGCACGGCGATGATCCGACAGGCGAACCACAGTGAAGCAGCCGTCGTCGGTCTGGGGGCGAATCCGACCATGATCAGGACGACGAGGAACGGCAGAAGCACCGTGTCCACGCCAGCGGGGAATGAACCGTACTCCCAGCGGGGCGCAGTCGCCGGCAGCGCCTGCATTCCGATGACCCCGAGCAGCAGCAACAGGAACCAGGAGCCGAACAGGGTGAGTCCGGACCCCAGGGCACGATCGATGATCGTCCGCCACCGCAGCAGCACCGCCGCAGCGGCGAGGGGATAGATCACGAAGTGTTCCACGCGGAAGCTCGACACCAGGTACGGACCGAATGCGGAGATGAGCACCACTGCGATCAGGACATGGAACTTCCGGGTTGAATTGTGGGCGAAGTCGATGGGAGGCAGTGAGAACATCCTCGAATCGGTATCCATGTTTTCCTTCCTCAATCGCTGGCTATGCTGGGAGCGTGTCGGAGATTCTCTTTGTCTGCACAGCAAACCTCTGCCGTTCGCCGATGGCTGAGTTCCTGTGGAACGATATGGACGGTGTTCCCCCGGCCGGCAGCGCCGGATTGTGGGCGCGTCCCGGACTTCCGATGCACCCCTTCGCCGCAGCGGAGCTGGCCCGACGAGGTTTCTCCGCCGGAGCGACGGGTGGTTTCCGGTCCCGCCTACTTTCGGCCCGGATGATCAGGCAGGCGGAGTTGATTCTCTGCATGGAGGGATCCCACCGGGACGGGATCCTGGCCAGTTTCCCGGCTGCCCTGAATCGGACCTTCACCGTGCTCAAGCTGGCGGAGTTGGCTACGCGGTTCCCGGGGAGCTCGCGCGCCGATGCCCGCCGGTTGAGATCCCTGCTGGTTGCGGGCGACGTCGCTGATCCGGTGAACCAGCCGGAGTCGGAGTTCATCCGCACCGGTGACGAGCTGGCGGCTGTCCTGCCGGCGATCGCGGGATGGGCTGGTGTCCACGGATAGCGGTGAAGTTGCACGGCGGTCACTGCCTCGCCGAGACTTCGACCGCGGGGGCTTCCTCCGCCGCGCTCTCCTGCCTAAGGCTCACGGTCAGCTCCGGCGGGCGGCCGTACGCGTATCCGTACCCGTTTTCCAGGGCCCGGTTCTTCGCGGTGCCGTTGGCCACGATGCCGCACGTGGTGGTGCCGGCGTCCCTGAGCAGCTGTAGGCCGCGCATCAGTTCGGTCGACTTGGTCTCGCCGATCCGGGCGACCATGATCACGGCGTCCGTCTGGGGTACCAGCACCAGGCTGTCGGTCACCGCTGTCAATGGCGGGGTGTCGATGATGATGACGTCGTATTGCTTGCGCGCCTCGTTCAGCAACTTCTTCATCCGGTCGTGGCCGAGCAGTTCGGAGGGGTTCGGCGGGATCGGGCCCGAGGGAATGATGTCCGGGTTCCTGGAACCTCCGTCGACGATGACGTCGGCCGCGTCGATCTGTCCCGCGAGCACGTTGGAGAGACCGACGGCCGAGGACAGGCGGAACGTCTGCTCGATCGTCGGTGCCCGAAGATCGGCGTTGATCAGCAGTACCCGGTCCCCGGCTTCGACGAACGCGCGGGCGAGGTTACTGGCGACGAAGCTCTTTCCTTCCCCGGGCACCGCCGAGGACACCAGGTAGATCTGCTCCCCCGCCCCGAGAAAGCGGACCTGGGTGCGCAGCGTCCGCATTGATTCCGCCGCCGAGGAATACCCGGTCTGGAAACTGATCAGCGGTCCCGAGCCGCGGCCCTTCGCCGTCGGGATCTCACCGATGGACGGCACGGCTCCGATTACCTCACGCAGATCCTCGGTCCGCCGGATCCGTTTGTCCAGCAGGTCCGAGAGCACCGCGGCGGTCAGCCCGAGCACCAGCCCACCGAAGAGCCCGAGAATCGCGATCTGGATATTCGTCGGGGCGATCGGAGAACCGGAACCGTCGGCATCGTCCGTCACTACCGCGTAGGCCAACGGAGCAGTGTCGCTGCCGGGCGTCTCCATCTCGTCCACGAAGTCCGGGTAGGCCCTCGTGACGGCATTGGCCTTCGCTGTGGCTGCGGCGAAACTGTTGGCCGTCGCCGTCACGTCGAAGAGCACGGTGTCCTGCACCGGTATGGCGGAGACGTCGCCCCGGAGATCGTCGAGGGAAAACCGCGAGTTCCGGGCCGCGATCTCCAGCAGCCGGTCGGAGTCGACCAGGCGCGCATATGTGGCGACCTTTGCCGCCGCCGCCTGGTTGCCCTCGTAGAGGGAGTACGTCGTGGCGGTTTCGTCGGCCCCGACGTTTACCTGGAGGCCGACTCTCGCCGTCGCCTCATACTGCTGCTCCCGTTGGGAACTCACCCATCCCACGAGCATCGCCACCAGTCCGGCCACGATGAGTACCATCCACCATCGCGAGCGAATTGCCCGCATGATCATCTTCCACTCGCTCATTTTCAACACTTCCCGGGTTCTAGAGGTCAATTTGGTCCGTTGTTCTCACACGCCGCAGGTCTCAGGAGGCGAGTTGGGGTAGTTTCGTGGCTGCGAGCAGTGCCTGGATCTCCGGCAGCCGGCAGAGCAGCTCCTTCGTCTCCGTCACGGTGAGCTGACGCGTATTCGCCGAGGTGTAGTCCTCCGTCCGGGCGATTTCGGTCTCCCCCTCAGAGAAATACTGTTCGTACTGGAGTGAGCGCGCATCGAGCGGCACCCGGAAGTAGTCCCCCTCGTCGTGGGCTTTCCCGATCTCCTCCCGACTGAGGAGGGTCTCATCCATCTTCTCGCCGTGCCGGACGCCGATCACCCGGATCTCCGGGTTCTCGTTTCCGAGGAGACTGGCGACTGCCCTGGCGAGGACCTCGACCGTGGCCCCGGGCGCCTTCTTGATGAAGAGGTCACCGGATTCCGCGTTCCGGAACGCGTGCTCGACCAGGTCAACCGAATCCTGCAGAGACATCAGGAAACGTGTCATGTTCGGTTCGGTCAGGGTCAGCGGCTGCCCCTGCTGAAGCTGCCTGACGAACAAGGGGATCACGGAGCCGCGGGAGTACATGACGTTGCCGTACCGGGTGATCGAGACGGTCATCCCGCTCTCGGGGAAATTCCGGGAGAACGCCTGGGCGGTCTTCTCCATCAGCGCCTTGGACATCCCCATGGCGTTGACCGGGTAGACGGCCTTGTCGGTGCTCAGGCACACCACCGAACGCACGCCGGCGGCTGCCGCCTCCTTGATGACGTTCTCGCTGCCCACAATGTTCGTGAGAACCGCCTGATCCGGGAAGAACTCGCAGGAGGGAACCTGCTTCAGTGCTGCGGCGTGGAAGACGAAGTCGGCGCCACGCATGGCGGGGGCGACGCTGCCGGCGTTGCGCACGTCGCCGAGGAAGAAGCGGAGACGCTCGTCGTTGAACTGGCGCCGCATGTCATCCTGCTTGGCCTCGTCCCTGCTGAAGATGTTGATGCGTTTGGCGCCACGGGCCAACAGATTCTGTGCCATGGTTGATCCGAACGAACCGGTTCCGCCCGTGATCGTGACGACTGAACCTTCGACTGGAGATGGTGTCTGGTTGATCATTTCAGTGCTCCTGGTGTGGGTTTTCTGCTATTTCACGAGTGTTGTGGGTCGTGGGGACGTCGGTTTCGTCGTTCCTGCCGCCTTCTCGAGCTCGGCCTCGATGGCGGCTATGGCGGCCGAACATGAAAAGTGTTCGAGATAGGTTCTGGCGGTTCGTGTTCTGAGTTCTTCATATGCCGCGTCGTCCAATTCGCTGGCGCGGACGAAGCATTCGGAAAGGGAGGCGGGATCCTCGACTTCAGCGGTGTACCCGATGTTCAGGTCCTCCACGAGTCCGCGGAGGTCGCCTGGGACATTGGTGATGACGGGGACCCCGTTGGCGAGCGCGGCCTGGAACTTGGACGGGATCGTTCCCCGGAAAAGTGGTAAGTCCCGAAGCGTCACGAGGGCAAAATCCGCCTCGGCCCAGATCGCGGGCATCTCCTCCACCGGGACACGCCCCTGGAAGACGACGTTCTGCACGTCGAGTTCTTCCGCGAGGCCCTTGATACGGTCCAGTGCGACTCCGTCACCGATGATCGTCACCCGGATCGCCGTGTCCTGGACCAGGTGTGCGGCGCGCACCACGGTTTCCAGGTTCTGCATGTCGCCCACGTTGCCGGCGAAGACTATGTTCGTGGTGCCATCTCCGGTCGTCTGCGGTGCGGGGGGCTCCGTGTCGAATTCGTCGGCCCAGTTGTAGATCAGGCTGACCCGGTCTTCCGGTGCCCCGCGGCTGACCAGCGTTTCCACCATGGTGGGAGCGATCCCGATGATGCCGGCGGCATTGCGGTACACCGTGGTGAGCCAGGGTGACAGCGCCGCCTCGATGACCCGGGAGGACCTCGACCCGGACACCAGTGATGACCCCACCACCGAGTCCGGCCACAGGTCCTGGACGTGGAGGACGTAGGGTGCGCCACCGAAGATCCGCCACAGCCAGGGACCCAATGCCGGTGTCATTTGCGTCGCATAGACATAGATGACATCGACGTCTTTCGCGAACGCCCGCGCGGTACTGGCTGAGATCGCGAATGACGCATAGTTCGCGGCACGTGCCACCGCGTTCATGGAGTGGTCCGGGTAGAGGGGAACCCGCAGGACATCGATGCCGTTGATCAGCTCACGTTGTCGCCATTTCTGCTTGTGTCCCTCGAAGATCACGCCGTCGGGGTAATTCGGGAATCCGGTCAGGACACGGACGGAGTGGCCTCCTTCTGCCAGACCTTCTGCGATCGTGGAGGCGAGCGTGGCATTTTCCGGGGGATAGTACTGCGAGACAATGAGGATCTTCATGAGAGCTGCCTTCCTGAGTGGTAACCGATGTGTTCGACGCCGGTGATTGCGGTCCTCCGGCGCTTACCCGGGCCGGTGAGATGACTCCGCCGCCCATCTCCTGCGTTTAGCCCGGAGCTTCCGGCTGCCCAGCGTGAGAGGCTTCTGCGCCTACGGCTGGACGTGTGATTCTTCGCGGCCGGTGAGCTGCCGGTTCCCGCCGGTGACAACTCACGGAGCGGGATGTGCCCTACCATGTCGCCTCCATCCGCACCCGGTTCCCGGGCAGGCGGTCCTCGGCGATCATGAAGCCGTGCCGCTGGCACTCGAGGATCGCTCCCGCACTTTCGCGTGACAGTTCAACCGAGGCGTTGTGTACGTCGCCCCGCTGCTTCATGAACTGCACGAGCAGGCTCAGCGCAGCGTCCTCATTCAGGTGTTTCTGCTGCTCCGGATCCATCACGAAATAGATCCGGGAACCGGCGGCCGACGGATCCGTCCGATAGCCGGCGATCGCCACCAGGCGGCGGGTGTCGAGGTCGTAGACCACCAGGTCCTTCCGCTGCTGGTCCAGCCTGGCGGCGTGCAGCCACGCCATCACTCCGGTGGTGGTCCCGTTATCTTCCACCCCGGCGATCTCCGGCGGCTGTTCCGTGGCGAACCAACGCACGCAGGTCGGTACATCGCGTGGTTCAATTCGCCGGAGCGCGAAAACTGCGTTGGAGGGGTAACTGCGGTATTCGTCGAGGTCCTCATTGAGCACCCAGGACTCCGCCGCGGTGTCTTTGCGTTGGACCACTCCGACTAAGGTCTGCCAGAGTATTTTGAGGTCGCCGAACAGTGTCGCTTCCCTGGCGTACTGGGCGTCCAGGGCCAGTCGATCGTCCCAATCGAGAAAATTTCTTCCGCTGACCTGGGCCGCACCGGTAATGCCGGGACGGACTGAATGGCGGGTGAGCTCGGTCTCGGTGTAGTAGGGAATGTATTCGGTCAGCAGCGGCCGTGGCCCAACCAGGGACATCTCGCCCCGGAGAACATTGAGAAGCTGGGGTAGTTCATCCATGCTCGATTGGCGGAGCAGACGACCGAAACTGGTCAACCGCTCCTCTTCCGACAAAAACTGCCCCTCGGCGTCGGTTTCCGGCAGCATCGAACGGAACTTCAGGAGCTCGAACTGCTGGCCGTCCAACCCCACTCGATCCTGCTTGAACAGCACGGGACGGCCGAGGTTGACGCGGACCAGGGCGGCGGTGACCGCAGCCGCTGAAAGTGTCAGTGGCGCGCTCAGAACGACGATCGCAGTGTCGAGCACTCTCTTTAGCTTGATGTGTCCTTGCCTGGTGACGAGGCTCCGGGTCTCTGCAAACGTGGTTGACGTACTCATGAGATCCTTCCCGCCTCCACAAATTTCCCGCCGATTACTCCGGCGTCAGCGGCCAACCACTCCTCGGCGACGGGGAGACCAGCGGCCCACGCAATGTAGGCATTGGGAATGCGCGCGCCTGCGAGATGAGAAAACGGGTATCCCCCGCCGAACCGGGGGTTGATGTCGATGACGAATGGCACGCCCGCTTTATTGATGATCACGTCAACATCGATGGTTCCTGGGTGTGGCACGGCCTGAGCTACGCGTCGGGCGAGCTGCTCGAACATCTGTCCCTCAACCGACTCAGCCCGGTCCGTTTCGCCTGAGCGCATGGCAATCTTCCGTCGGGCCAGGACACCTGCGAAGGTTCCCTCCAGGTCGCAGACGACATCAAGTCCGTATTCCTCACCCACAATTTGTTCCTGCACGATGACGAGATCCTCCGGCGGTATCTCCATCTGCTCGAGTGCCGGTTGACCTTGTCGGGTGGTGACTTCCCGGGCGGCCGCGGAGACCGCGGCCTCCAGGCCGAGGGCGTCAGTGAACCGGAGTCCTCGGGAGGCGCTACCGAATCTTCCCTTGGTCACGTACCGCGCATAGCGGCCACCGGAGTGGGACTTATCGCCTCCCAACCAGGTGCGGGGGTTAGTGACGTCGAACCGGTTCAGTACCTCCCCCATGGCGAACTTGTCCTCCACCAGGCCCTGGGTCTGCGGAGTCAGCCGAACCAGCGCCTCCCACTCCTGGGTACGGGGCAGTTGCGCCCATTCTGATAGCTCGAAGTCGTTGATCGAGACTGCGAGACCGATCTGCCGTTCCGCGAGCAGCTCGCCCAACCAGTTCCGGTAGCCGGGATCACCCACCCGGGGTGCCAGTACAAAATCATCGGCGACGGCCTGCGCCGGGGCCGTCGGGTCCAGGTCGGCGGCGATGATGGACCCGCTCTGCCCGTTGGCTGCGAGCGCCTCCCGGAACCACCGCACGAGGTAGGGACGGCGACCAACCGAAGAAAGCAGAATGTTCATCGTCGCCCCTCCAGAAATGTCCTGGTGGTCTCGAAGACGGTCTCACGTTCACGAGTGGTGAGAGCGGATCCACTCGGAAGTGACAGGCCCGTGGCGAATAGTCGCTCGCTCGTTCCGTCCACAAATGCCCGGCGCGAACCGTGGACCGGCTGCAGATGCATCGGCTTCCACAACGGACGGGCCTCGACGTTGTGGTCAGCGAGAAACAGCCGTAGGTCCTCGGCGTTGAATCCCGCCCGGTCCGGGTCGACGATGAGCGAGGTCAGCCAGAAGTTGTCCCGGGTTGCGCCGCCGTCAGCTCCGGAAGGCTCGCCGAAGACGTCCACCCCGGCCGCGTCGCGCACCAGTTCCCGGTAGTCCACTCGGAGCTGGCGGCGTCGTTCGATCATCTCTGCGAGGCGGGACAGCTGAGCTCGCCCGAGGGCTGCCAGCAGATTGGACATCCGGTAGTTGTAACCGATGTCGATGTGTTCGTAGTGGGCCACGGGTTGTCTGGCCTGTGTGGCCAGGTACCGCACCCGGTCGGCGATGTTGCCGTCATCGGTCAGCAGTGCGCCTCCCCCCGAGGTGGTCATGATCTTGTTTCCGTTGAAGGAGACCGCCGACATCACCCCGAAGGCTCCGGCGGATTGACCGTTGCGCACCGCGCCCAGTGACTCCGCTGCATCGGAGAGGACCACTGCCCCATGGCGTGAGGCGATGGTTCCGATCCGCTCCTGGTCGGCTATCTTCCCGAGCATGTCCACCGGCACGACAGCCTTGACGCTTCGGCCTTCAGCCGCGAGGGTCTCGAATGCCTGCTCGAGGAGGTCCGGGTTCATGTTTCCGGTCTCATCGGCATCCACGAAGACCGGTTCCGCACCCGTGTAGATGATTGCGTTGGCTGTGGCAGCGAACGTGAAGGTTGACGTGAGTACCACGTCGCCCGGTCCCACACCTGCGATCAACAACCCGAGATGCAGGGCAGCCGTTCCGGAGGAGAGGGTGACCGCATGGGATCTACCGCAGAAGGCGGAGAGTTCGGCCTCGAACGCGTCAACTTCCGGGCCCAAGGGCGCGATCCAACCGGAGCGCATCGCCCGGAGAAGGGCATCCTCCTCCAATTGGGTGACATCCGGAGAGGAAAGGTGGATCCGGGTACTGCTCATTGGGTGACCGCGCTTTCTTTTCTTTTGTTTCTGCCGAGTGCGGCCATGAAGTCATCTTCTTTTAAGTCAAGTGGCGAAATTATGCCGGCTTGCGCGTGTGAGATCTTGGGGTGGAAAGGACGTTCTTCGCTTTCCCCTTCGCCCACCAACTCTTCGTGCAGTTTCTCGCCCTCGCGGAGACCGGTGTAGATGATCTCGATGTCCTTGCCCGACAGGGCGATCATCCGCTGCGCGATGCTGAGGATGTTCACGGGTTCGCCCATGTCGAGGATCAACACCTCCCCCACCCGTCCGATGCCTCCTGCCTGCAGGACCAGCTGGCACGCCTCGGGGATGGTCATGAAGTAGCGCGTCACCTCCGGATGCGTCACTGTCAACGGTTTACCCTCCTCGATCAACCGCATGAACGTCGGCAGCATCGATCCGCGGCTCCCGATCACATTTCCGAAACGCACCGAGAGGTACCGCTTCCCGCTCCGGTGGCCGAACCCGGCGGTGAGCATCTCCGCGACCCGCTTGGAGTGCCCCAGTGTGCTGGTGGGGTTGGCCGCTTTATCCGTGGAGATATTGATGAAGGTCTCCACGTCGGCGGCCTCTGCAGCCTTGAGTGTGTTGAGGGTTCCCAGGACGTTGGTCTTCCACGCCTCCGCCGGATACTGCTCCAGCATGGGCAGATGCTTCAACGCTGCGGCGTGGAACACCACATCGGGCCGCCGGGAGCGGAAGATTCCCGTCAGTGCCTCGGAGTCCCGGATGTCCGCCAGGACGACGGAGTCCGTGTCCAGGAGCCCGTTCCCCTCCACGGCGATGAGCGCTCCCTGGAGTCCTGTCTCGTCCCGGTCCAGCATGATCAGCTCGCCGGGGGCGTATTTGGCGATCTCGACACACAACTGCGAGCCGATCGACCCGCCGGCACCGGTGACCAGGACCCGTTTACCCGTCAGGTACTCGGCTATTTCCGCCACCCCGGTTTCCACCGACTCCCGGCCGAGCAGATCCTCGATCGACAGATCCCTCAGATCATTGCCCCGCACGCCGTGGGTGACCACGTCCCCGAGGGGCGGCATGATCTTCACGGCCAGCCCGGTCCTGCCCGCCTGGTCCTGCACCCGACGCAGGAGCTGTGGTTCTGCGGCACTGATGGCGACAATCAGTACCTCCACGCCCGTGAGTTGGGCGACCCGCTCGATGTCGTCCAGCGTGCCCAGCACGGGGATCCCACGGATCCGGCCCCGCGACAGCTTGGGGTCGTCGTCGAGCACGCCGATCGGACGGAAGGCGGAGGACGGGTCGCGCATCATCCACTGGATCAGGTTGGCGCCGACGTAGCCGCCACCGAGGACCAGCACCCGGGTCGACCCGGAGCTGGGCCTGAGAGCCCGTTGCGTGAGGATTCTGGACAGGTAACGGACTCCGAGCATCATCACGAGCGCGAGGGGTGTGGCGATCAGCATCTTCCCCCGGGAGATCTGCCATTCGGAGCCGAAGATCAGGGAGACGATGAACAGCAGGCCGCCCACGACGCCCGCGACCGCACCGACCGCGGACACCTCCTCGAATGCCACCGCCCAGGACCGCTGCTTCCTCCGGTAGATGCGCAGCAGGGATCCCAAGGCGAACTGCAGGGACACCGCAGCCAGGGAGAACCACAGACACATGTCCAGGTGCACCTTGCTGATCTCGAATTCATAGCGCAGCACCGCAGCAATGTGGATGGCGGCGGTCCAGGCGGTCGCATCGAGGAGGAAGAGGATCCCCCCGACGGAAAGCCAGTTCAATGGTGGTCTGGTTGTCTTCTGTTCCGGAATCAGGGCCATGTCGGTGCTCCGTCAGTTGAGGGGGAGAACCCGCCGGTGGAGCGGTGGGGCGGGAGGCCGCCGCCCAATGCCCGGGGAGCCGAACAGCCGGCACGCTGGATTCGGACGCCGGAGATGGCACTTTCCCGGGTCGAGAAGGAACGGACCGTCGGTGGATTATCGTTTTTAGATGTCATCATTTATTCCACACTTCCCGAAATGCCGGAACCGTAATAGTTCCCGACAGGACAATGCGACTGTTTCTGAGAACATTTCTAATGGATGATTTCACCCGCATTTAGGTACCCTTTCCCGGAAGTTCCAGCCTTTAATGGTCGCACCACAATGCACTTCAGGAAGTGGAAATAAAGGTGTGACCAGCGGTAAGTACTACCACTTCGGAATTCTCCCTCTTCCTGTCGATATTTGAGCATAAGTTTTGCCTGAATTGAAGAGGATCGAAAAGGAACTACTTTTCTCGGGGGTACTTTCTCTGGAGAATCGGCAAGTAACAGCACCTCCTCAAATTATGAGGGCACCCCCGAAGACTTTTAGCAGGCGAGACCGGAGCGGAAAATTGAATATCTCGCTGCAGAAGTTAAATGATTCTCAGCCGTAAGAATAACGCCCCCATAAACAGGGTCCCCCAGTTTTTGGCGGACCGGGTCGGGTCCACCACAGAGAACGCGTGGCTCAGCAGCGCGCGGACAGAGCAGCCCGGTGCACCCGTTGTAACCCGTCCACAGCAATGCCGCCTGAATGAACGACAGCCGGAAAAGAGGATCGAGTCCCGGGAAGGTGACCACCGGGCACCAACCGGCGGTCACGCAACGCCCACTGGACAGCGACTCCCCCTCGTCGCCGGCTTGTCTGTTCCAGGCAGCTTCGCCTATTCGACAGCTGCGAACACAGTTGCCCCGACCGCCGCACACCCCTACCCCAGGTGTCCCCTGCGCGGCCCGGGCGTCGGTAGCCGGAGCTTCCATCGGGCACCAGGACGACTTCCCCCGAATCCGCCCACCGGCTGGCCCATATGTTCCGGAAACAACCCGGCCCGGTCACCTCCCCGCGGAACGCGGAGGCAACCGGGCCAGCTTCAAAGCGATGGAGAACTATCAGGCGCGCATCTCGGCGCCCACCTTCTGCTTCGCCAGTTCTGCGGCGCGCAGTCGCGCCTCGTTGGCTTCCTCATCGGTCAACGTCCGGTCATCCGCCCGGAAGAGCAGTGAGAAAGCCAGCGACTTCTTGTCCTCACCCAGCTGCCCGGAACGGTAGACGTCGAAGAGCTCCACCGCTTCCAGCAGTGCACCGGCACCTTCGGCGACGATGCCACGCACCTGCTCGGCCGGCACACTCTCCTCCACCACCAGGGCGATGTCCTGGTGCAGTGCCGGGAAGGAGGACAGCACCGGGGCCGGCAGGGATTCCTGCAGCGGCAGTGCCGTGAGGTCGAGCTCCATGGCGCAGGTGCGCGCGGGCAACTCGAGCCGCTCGAGCACCTGGGGGTGCAGCTCACCGGCGTAGCCGACGATCTCGCCGTTCACCTTCAGCGCGGCACAGCGGCCGGGGTGCCACGGCAGCTGCTCGGCGTTGGCCACCTCCAGTTCCACGTCTGCGGCCCGGGCCACGATGCGGGCGGATTCGATGGCGTCGGCGTAGCTATAAGCGGTGCCGGCCCCCCAGGGTCCGCTCTGATCCAGGTCACCGGTACCCACAGTGGCCACGTGGAGGGGCTGGACCGGCAGGGTGCCGAGCAGCTGCTGCACGGTGGCGTCGTTCGGGCGGTTGGCCACCGAGGGCATCGGTGACCCTGTGCCGCGGTCGAAGGCGACCTGCTGCAGGCCGAAGAGCGTGACGTCAGCGCGCCCCCGGGCGACATTGCGGGACACGGCATCCAGCATCGAGGGCAGCAGCGTGGTGCCGAGGACAGAGTGGTCCGCCTCCAGCGGGTTCTGCACCTTCACGACGTTGCGGCGGGGGTCATTGGCGTCCAGGCCCCAGACATCGAAGGTGTCGTCCGCGATGAAGGGGCTCGGCAGGATCTCCGCGTAACCGTTGTACGCCAGGGAGTGGCCGACGGCACGGCGGCGCCGCTGGGCCGGAGTCAGGCCGCGGCCGCCCACCGGGGTCGGCAGAACCGTCGGGATGTCCTCCAGTCCTTCCAGGCGCAGCACCTCCTCCACCAGGTCCGCGGACATGGTCAGATCGTTGCGCCAGGTGGGTGGGACCACCTGCAGGGTGCCCGCCCCGTCGCTGTCGGCGGTGCAGCCGACCTCCTCCAGACGGGCAACCACGGTTTGCTCGCTGTACTCCACCCCCGCCAGTCGCGAGGGGTGGGAGGCGGACATCGTGATGGTCGGCATCGCCGGTACTCCACCGACCAGGGTGCGGCCGGAGGCCACGGTGCCGCCGGCGATCTCCACGAGCAGCGTCGCGGCGTAGTCCAGGGCGACCTCGACGGCCGCGGCGTCGACACCGCGTTCGAAACGGCGGGACGCTTCGGAGCTGAGCTTGTGGCGGCGCGAGGTCCGGGCGACGGTGATCGGGTCCCAGACCGCGGACTCGAAGTAGACGTCGGTGGTCTGGTCCGAGATCTCGGAGGTCACCCCGCCCATCACGCCGGCCAGGGACTGGATGCCGGTGTCGTCGCAGATGACCACGTCCTCGTCGGAGAGTTCGCGCTTGACGTGGTCGAGGGTTTCGAACTTCTCCCCCTCGTGCGCGTTACGCACCACCAGATCCCCGGCGATCAGGTTGGCGTCGAAGGCGTGCATCGGCAGGCCCAGCAGCAGCATGACGTAGTTGGTCACGTCCGTGGCGGCGTTGACCGGGCGTTGCCCGGAGAGCATCAGCTCGCGTTGCAGCCAGTACGGCGACTCCGCCTTCGGGTCGATGCCGGTGACCTTGCGGAGACCGAAGCGGACCGCCTTGGTCTCCTCGCGCAGGTCGATCGCGATCAGCTCACCGTCGACTGCCGGGACCTTGAGTTCCACCCCGGCGACCTCGGGCACCAGTGCCGGATCAGTGTAGGTGAGGTTGAAGGCGGAGGCGATCTCCCGGGACAGGCCCCGGGCGGAGAGCGCGTAACCGCGGTCCGGGGTCACGTTGACGTCAAAGACGGTGTCTGCCAGGCCGATCAGGGGGCGGGCGTCGTCGCCCGGCTCACCGTAGTCGTCGGAGAGGGTGATGATGCCGGAGTTCTGCTTGTCCGTCAGACCCAACTCGGCGGCCGAGCAGATCATGCCCGCGGAGGTCCTGCCGTAAGTCTCCCGGGCGGAGATGGCGAAGTCGCCGGGCAGGACAGCTCCGGGCAGGCAGACCACGACGAGGTCGCCCTCGGCGAAGTTGCGGGCACCGCAGACGATGGACTGCAGCTCACCGGTACCGTTGGCCTGGCCGACATCGACGTGGCAGTGGCGGATCGGCTTCTTGAAGCCGGTGAGCTCCTCGATCTGCGCGACGCGACCGAGCACCAGCGGGCCGGTCGTTTCGGGGATGGCCTCATATCCCTCGGTCTCGAAGCCGACGCGCACGTATCCGGCATCCAGGTCAGCGGCGGAAACGGACCAGTGGGGGTTGGCATGGCGCAGCAGGCCCGTCACCCAGTTATGTGCAATGAGCATGGTGAATGATCTCCTTCGGAGGAAAGTATTCGGCGGGTGGACGAAGCTCTAGGCGCGGACGCCGAAGGGCAGGGTGAAACGGACGTCGCCCTCGACCATGTCGCGCATGTCGGACAGGCCGTTGCGGAACTGCAGGGTGCGTTCCAACCCCATGCCGAAGGCGAAGCCGGTGTATTCCTCCGGGTCGATCCCGACGGCGGTCAACACGTTGGGGTTGACCATGCCGCAGCCGCCCCACTCGATCCAGCCGGCGCCACCCTGCTTGTTCGGGAACCACACGTCGACCTCCGCGGAGGGTTCGGTGAACGGGAAGTAGTTCGCCCGCATCCGGGTCGTGGTGTCCGGTCCGAACAGGGTCTTGGCCAGGTGGTCCAGGGTGCCGCGCAGATGGGCCATGGTCAGCCCCTTATCCACGGCCAGCCCCTCGATCTGGTGGAAGACCGGGGTGTGCGTGGCGTCCAGTTCATCGGTGCGGAAGACGCGACCGGGGCAGGCGATGTAGAGCGGGACGTCCCGGTCGAGCATGGCGCGGACCTGGACCGGGGAGGTGTGGGTGCGCAGCACCTGTCGGGAATCTGCCGCCCCCACGTGGAAGGTGTCCTGCAGCGTGCGGGCCGGGTGGTCCGGCAGGAAGTTCAGGGCGTCGAAGTTGAAGTACTCCGCCTCCACCTCGGGTCCGTCCTCGATCTCCCAGCCCATGCCGATGAAGATGTCCGCGATCCGCTCACTCAGGGTGGTGATCGGATGCAGGGCACCGGTCTGCCGACGGGTCGTCGGCACGGTGACGTCCACGCGCTCTGCCCGCAGCGTTTCAGCGAGGTGCTTGGCCTCCAGCACCTTCTTCACCTCGGCGAACTGCTTTTCGACGCGGCCACGTGCCATGTTGACCAGGCGACCGGCGTCCTTGCGCTCGGCCTTGGGCAGGGAACCCAGCGCGCGACGGGCCTGCGGAATCGGTGCGGCATCGCCCAGGTGCGACCGGCGGGCCTCCTCCAGCGCCGTGAGGTCGGGGGCCGCGTCAAACGCCGCGATGGCCTGCTCCGCGGCGCTACTCAGGCCCTCCTCGGTCACGTCGACTTCGGGGTTGTCGGTCTTGTTCTCAGGCTGTTCAGACACCGTGTCTTTCCCGATCCTTCTACTCGTATGGCCTCGTGGTTGACCCGTTCATCATACCCAGCCCGGTGCTCCTCCGTTGCGGTGACCATCCGGTGCCCGTGGTTCCTCCGCTCCGCAGGCGGTTATTCCCGGGTGTCGCGGGCCGCGGCCTGGACCTTGGCGGACTCATAGAGACAGATTGACGCCGCCGTGGCCAGATTCAGGGATTCGGCGCGGCCGCGGATGGGGATCCGGACCCGGTGGTCCGCCTTCGCCAGCAGCTCGGGCCCGAGGCCGTGGGCCTCATTGCCGAAGAGCCAGGCGGTGGGCTGCGCCAACAGTTCCTCGGCGTCATCCAGGTCGACGTCCCCGTCCGCCGCCGTAGCCAGGATGTTCAACCCCTTGGAACGCAACTGTCCCAATACATCATCGATGTTGGCCTGCCGGGCGACCGGGACGTGGAACAACGATCCCGCGGAGGATCGTGCCACCTTGCCGCCGAGCGGGTCCACGGTGTCCCCCGTGAAAATCACCGAATCCGCCCCCATCGCATCCGCCAGCCGGATCAGCGTTCCCGCGTTGCCGGGTTCCCGGGTTTCCACCGGTACGCTGACCAGCTCCGGATTGCCCTGCAGCGCCTTCCCGACGGTCCACAGCACCGGCTCACACACCGCGAACAGCCCGGTGGTGGTCACCGTGTCACTGAGGGAGCTCGCGGCCTTCTCCGTGATCGGGTGGGTGTACACGCCCATGTAACCGGCGGTTTTCAGGATCTCGCTGAAGCGATCCGCGGCGGTCTCGGTGACGAACACGTCGCGTGCCGCCCCGGTGGCGATCGCTGCCTCGACGCTGTTCTCCCCCTCCACCAGAAACGCGTTCTGCTTGCGGCGGGACGCCGCCCGGTGCAGTTTGGCGGCGTTGACCACCCGCGGGGTTCTCTCGGTGAAAGCTTCGGCGAAATCCAGGTTCATGGCTACCAAGGATAGCCCCGCCAATGACAAACCCGGCTGCCGGGGCACTGACGCCCCTGGGCAGCCGGGTTCGGCCCGGCCTAGTCCAACCGGAGACCGTTGGCGTCGGTGGCGTACTTGCCGCCGCGCACCAGGATCATGAGGAATTCGATGAAGGCCCAGATCTGCACGGCGAAGATCACCGGGAGCCCGATGATGATGAAAGCGGTGACCCAACCGGCCAGGTAGAGCACCAACTGGGTGAGGCCGCGGTTCCGGTAGCCGAGGTAGAAGTTGTGCGCACCGAAGGAGCCCAGGAAGAAGGCGAGCACGGCCGCGACAACCCAGGACTTGGGCGCGGCGTAGGGCATGGGCTGGTAGCCGCCGTAGTTCTGCACGGGTCCACCCTGGTACTGGGGTTGACCGTACATCGGCTGCTGGTAACCTGCCTGCGGGTTCGCGAACGGCTGTTGCTGATACCGGCTGCTGCCGGACACCGGCAGTCCGTCGCTGTCATACTGCTGTTCACCATAGGGGTAGGTCATCGGGGATCCTTTCAGTTGGGCCGTGCGAGCGGCGGAGGAAGTCCGCGGCTCCGGATTCTTCCCGGGAGGGTCGGACTGTCATCTGATTCTGCCCCTGAGCTTATCGTCCCCGAGGGACATCCGGCATCAGGAAGCACCCTGATTTCTCCCGGAGTTCGAAATATCGTTCGGCCACTCCCCGACCCCGGCCCCTGCCCCGGTGACGGTGACCGACGGGGACCCGGCGGAGCGTCGGCAAGCCCGAAAACAGAGAAGACCGGGTGCCCGGACTCTTGTCCGGGCACCCGGTCTACCTTCCGCGCGGTGCGCGAACTATGGCGCTTAGGCGGCCTTCGGGGCGTTAACGTCCTCCGGCAGGGCAGCCTTGGCGGCCTCGCAGATGGTGGAGAACGTCGCGAAGTCGTTGACGGCCAGCTCGGCGAGGATCTTGCGGTCAACCTCGATCTCAGCCAGGCGCAGGCCCTGGATGAGACGGTTGTAGGTGATGTCGTTCATGCGGGCAGCGGCGTTGATGCGCTGGATCCACAGCTTGCGGAACTCGGACTTACGCTGCCGGCGATCGCGGTAGGCGTAGGTCATGGAGTGCAGCCACTGCTCCTTGGCCTTACGGTAGAGGCGGGAGCGCTGGCCGCGGTAGCCCTTGGCGGACTTCAGGATTTCGCGACGCTTCTTCTGGGCGTTAACGGACCGCTTGACACGTGCCACGGTGATACTTCCTTAAAACGTTTGAGATGGATTAGTGGACGAGCGAACCAGTTAGGCCTTGCCGAGCAGACGCTTCATGCGCTTGACGTCGGCCGGAGCGACGTCGACAGTGCCCTTCAGACGACGGGTGCGGGTGGAGGGCTTGCCCTCGAGGAGGTGGCGGCGGCCAGCCTGCTCGCGACGCAGCTTGCCGGAGCCGGAGATCTTCACGCGCTTGGCGGTACCCTTGTGGGTCTTCTGCTTCATGAGAATTAAGTCCTTAAATCCCTGTAGTGGTTACTGTTACTTCTTGCCCTTGCGGACCGGACCGAGAACCATGGTCATGTTGCGGCCATCCTGCTTGGCACGGGTCTCGACGACGCCGTACTCGGCGACGTCATCAGCCAGACGCTCCAGGAGGCGGAAACCCAGCTCCGGACGCGACTGCTCACGGCCGCGGAACATGATGGTCACCTTGACCTTGGATCCCTTCTCCAGGAACCGGATCACATTACCCTTTTTCGTCTCATAATCGTGGGAGTCGATCTTGGGACGAAACTTCTGCTCCTTGACGACAGTCTGCTGCTGGTTCTTGCGGGACTCGCGGGCCTTCTGGGCCTGCTCGTACTTGAACTTTCCGTAGTCCATGATCTTCGCCACCGGGGGCTTGGCGTTCGGTGCGACCTCAACCAGGTCGAGATCTGCATCAAAGGCAAGCTTGCGGGCGTCATCGGTTCGGACGATGCCAACCTGCTCGCCGCTGGGACCTACAAGACGGACCTCGGGAACTCGGATTCGCTCATTAATGCGAGCTTCAGCGCTGATGTGTACTCCTCAAGTAGCTTGGGTAAGAATTCACGTACCGCACCACAAGCAGAGAGCTTCACCGACACGAAAAACCCGTGCACCTCAAGGTGCACGGGAGATCTCATCGGGACTAGTCAGTGAGCCGGATCCGGGTGGACCACATCACCACTACTAGCCTTGACCTGTGTCCAACCGAAGGCTCGGCGGCATAAGGTGGGAAGATCTCCTCTTGCGGCCCAGACGATGGAGATATCGCCCAGGCGGTAGTGAGAGATACCTTAACACCGGTCGCGGACAAGCACAAGCCACCGCGGTGGCGGGACCACGGGCCCGGTCAGATGTCGTCCCGGTGTTCGAGCACCACCGCTGCTCCGGAACCACCCCGGCAGGTGAAGGAGCCCGCTCCTTCAGCGCTGCAGCTCATCTGATAGCTCTCACCGGTGACCGGACTGGCCACGGTCACGCTCTGCGAGTGCTCCGAACCCGCGTGATCGGCCATGGCGACCGCCACGTTCTCGGCGAAGGGGCAGCTGGTGGCCGCGGTTCCGGCGTAGATCCGCCAGGTGACGTTGGCGGCGCACTGCTCCGCGGCGGCCGGTGCCCGGAACCGGACGGGATCCACCGTGGTGGACATCTCCGGTTCGCTTGCCGGGACAGACTCCTCCCGCGTCGGCGGCGGCATCGTCATGGACACCGACGGTGGTGTGCTGAGCGGTACGGAGGTCACTGACCCTGCCGGCTCCGGGGAGGGCGCCGGCGGCGGCACCGGATCCGCCCCGGTGCTCTCCGTCGGGGCAGCGGCCACCGGACTTCCCGCCGGCATACCCGGGTTGTTGAACATGCCGTACAACAGGGCCGCAGAGAGTATCAGGACGCCGACGAGGAAGGTCAGTACGGCGACGATGCGCATCGGACGCCCCCTGCCGACCGGGGCGCGCCGCACACCGGTGTCCCAGGGGTTCACCGGAGAGCCGGCGGCGATCCGGGACCGCACCAGCGCGGCGTCGACCGGCTCAAAGGACCGGGTCCGCGGCGCCGGGTCGGCGCCCGGCTGATTCTGGTGTGCGTCGTGCGGCGGCATGCGGGTCATCTTAGCTGCCGTTCATCTCGGTTCCGAAACGAAACCCGTGGTTGCCCCGCCCCCGGTGAGCTGGCCCGCTAATGTCCCGGTACATGGGAGAACATCGCATCACCGATCTCGAACTGCGCACCGTCGCGGCAAAGCTACGGGCCGCCGAACCGGCTGTCGCTGAGTCGCGGCTGCTGCTCGAGGAGCTGTCGGGAAGGGCCACAGGTCCCGCTCGGCCGGGTCTTCCGGACCGGCCGGTGCCGCCCACCGCCCCACCTCATGTCACCGTCCCAGGCCCCCACGGCCGCGGAGTCCCGGCTGGGGGTGGGCCGCCCACTGCCGCGTCGCCGATGGCGGACGCCGCCGCCCTGCCTGACTATCCCCGGGACCGGCACCGGGCCGCCCCGCCCGCCCCTGACACCCCGCCGGGGGCACCAGCGCCGGTCCAGGCACCGGGTGTGCCGCCTCGAACCCCGCTGACCCTGGAGCAGAAGGTGATCCGCGGCATCGCCATCGGTGGTGCGGTCATCACGGTGATCGGCGTGGCGCTGCTGATCGCGCTGGCCATTCAGAATGGCTGGCTGGGCCCGCTCGGCCGGGTTCTGCTCACGGCCGTTCTCGGTGGGGTCCTGCTCGGGGCGGGCCTGCGCCTCAACTCCCGGTCCGCCGCCACCACGGGTGTCACTGCTCTGGTGACCACGTCCTATCTGGTGTTCTCACTGTTGGTCATCAGCCTCGTCCACTGGCTCGAGTGGTGGCCGGAGCTTCCGGGAGCTCTCGTTCTGGTGGCCATCCACGGCATCTACCTGTGGCTGGCGCGTCATCTGGAACGGGTGTGGCTGAGTTATGCGGTGGCCCTCGTGGGTAGCTTCATCGCCGTCTCGTACCTTTCCCCCGCCCCGGACACCTGGCCGGTGACGATCCTCCCCCTCCTCGCTCTGGTTGCGACGGTCCGCTCCAACTGGCTCACCACACGGGTGATCGCCGGTTTCGGAGCGGTCCTGGTGCAGTTGATCCTCGCGGATTTCGTGGCCCCACAGGATTCCGTGATGTGGAACGCGCTGGCCGTTGCGGCGATCCTGGCTTTCACCGTGATCGGCCTGGTCGACCGCTTCGCCAGCTTCTCCGGGGCACCTGGTGATACGGCGACGCCCGTCCGTCCCGGTGGGGCGACGCCGCCCTCGGACTGGGCGCTGACACAGCGGCGGCACCTGGTCGGCGACCCCAATATCGTCCTTCTGGCGATTCCGGTGGTGCTCCTGGCGGTTCAGCTGGGTTTCACCCGCTGGTCGCCCTTCATCTGGCTGGTTCCGGCCCTCGCCGCGGTCATCGCGGGTCTCGGGCTCTACTTCCGCAGCCGGTCCGAGGTACTGGTCGGGCTGTGTGCGGTGCCGGTCTCCTTCGTCGTCATCTGGGGTGCGGTTCCGCCCCTCGGCCAGCTCGCCCCCTGGTCCTCCGATGTGGTCCTGGGTCTGTACCTCGTGCTTGCGCTGGGATTCGTGGCCTGGTTGTCCACGGCGAACCGCTTCGGGCGCACGCCCTGGGTGGTGTGGCTGGCGGCCCTGCTGATCATGACGGGCCTGTGGGGCGGCGATGTCGTGGGCAAGGCTCCCCTATGGCTGACCGGCCCCGCCGCCGCTGTACTCGCGGTTCTGCTGGCCCTCCTGATCACCCTCGCGGCACTGCGTTTCCGGGCGTTCGCCATCTTCGACACCTGGGCACAGGTGCTCGGTGGTGTGCTCGGGTTGTACCTGTCGATGCTGGTGGTGGTGACCTTCGGCACCTTCCTCGGCGAGCTGATCGGCGGGGCCACCGGAATGTGGTTGGGCTACCTGCTGGGGCACACCGCCGTGTCGGTCGCGTGGATGATTCTCGCTGCGGTCGTGCTCCTTGCCCGGACCCCGTTGGACGACCGCAGCGAGCTGGGCATCGGGGTACTGCTGGCCGCCGCAGCCACCACCAAACTGGTGTTCTTCGACCTCAGCGCGCTGTCGGGGATCCCCCGGGTCATCGCCTTCCTGGTCTGTGGTGTCGCCCTCCTGGCCATCGCGGCGATGCGGAGCCGCCGCCCCGGCACCGGGGACCCGGTAGACGCCCCGGCGACCTCCCCCCGCCGGGAACTCCCCCGTCGCCGGGAATCCACCGGAATAGAAACTACGCCGGCAGGACCTTCTGCAGGAATTGACCGGTGTAGGAACCGCTCACCTTGGCGACGTCCTCCGGGGTTCCCTCTGCGACCACGGTGCCGCCCCCGGCACCACCCTCGGGCCCCATGTCGATGACCCAGTCCGCAGCCTTGATCACGTCGAGGTTGTGCTCGATGATCAGCACCGAGTTGCCCTTGTCCACCAGGCTCTGGACCACCAGCATCAACTTGCGGATGTCCTCGAAGTGCAGTCCCGTGGTCGGCTCGTCCAGGATGTAGATGGTCCGCCCGTTGGAGCGCTTCTGCAGCTCCGCAGCGAGCTTGACGCGCTGGGCCTCACCCCCGGAGAGCGTGGTGGCGGCCTGTCCCAGGCGGACGTACCCGAGGCCGACCTCCGTGAGCGTGTTCAGGTAGCGGTGGATCGAGCTGATCGGTTCGAAGAAGTCCGTGGCCTCGGAGATCGGCATGTCGAGGACCTCGGCGATGTTCTTCCCCTTGTACCGCACCTCCAGGGTCTCCCGGTTGTAGCGGGCACCACCGCACACCTCGCAGGGCACGTAGACGTCCGGCAGGAAGTTCATCTCGATCTTGATCGTGCCGTCACCCCGGCAGGCCTCGCAGCGCCCGCCCTTGACGTTGAAGGAGAACCGGCCCGCCTTGTAACCGCGGACCTTTGCCTCCGTCGTCTCCGCGAACAGATTGCGGATCTTGTCGAACACGCCCGTGTAGGTGGCCGGGTTCGACCGCGGGGTGCGGCCGATCGGTGACTGGTCCACCTGCACCAGCTTGTCCAGGTGATCCATCCCCTCGACCCGCTTCGCCCGGCCCGGCACCTGGCGGGCCCGGTTGAGGGTGTTGGCCAGCTGCTTGGCCAGGATCTGGTTGATCAGCGTCGACTTTCCGGAGCCCGAGACCCCGGTGATACAGGCGAGCACCCCGAGCGGAATGGTCACGTCCACCTGCCGGAGGTTGTTCTCCCGCGCCCCGACGACCTTGAGTACGCGCTCCTGATCGATCTCCCGGCGGTGCTCCGGCACCGCCAGCTCCCGCCGCCCCGACAGGTAGGCGCCCGTCAGGGATCCCTCAACCTCGAGAACACCCTCCGGCTCACCTTCGTAGACGACTTCACCGCCGTACTCGCCGGCCCGCGGCCCGATGTCCACCAGCCAGTCGGCGGAACGGATGGTGTCCTCGTCATGTTCCACCACGACCAGTGTGTTACCCAGGTCGCGCAGCTTTTCCAGGGTGGCGATCAGACGCTGGTTGTCTCGCTGGTGCAGACCGATGGACGGCTCGTCGAGCACGTAGAGTACGCCCGCCAGACCGGAGCCGATCTGGGTGGCCAGGCGGATTCGCTGAGCTTCGCCACCCGACAGGGTCCCGGCGGCACGACTCAGCGTGAGATACGTCAGTCCGACGTCATTGAGGAAGCGCAGCCGGGCCTGGATCTCCTTGAGCACCGCTCCCGCGATGACCTTCTCCCGGCTCCCCAGCACCAGGCTGTCCAGGAATTCGGTGGCGTCCTCGATGGACAGGTCCGTGAGACCGGCGATCGACAGCTCCCCCTGAGAGGTGGATGCCAGCCGTACGGCCAGGATCTCCGGCTTGAGCCGGGCACCCTCACAGGTCGGGCAAGGCACTTCCCGGGTGTAGGCGAGGAAACGCTCCTTGGCGTGCTCGGACTCCGCCTCCTCGAGCTTCCGCTCGATCCATCCCATCACGCCCTCGAAGGGCGCGGTCCAGCTGCGGATACGGCCGAACCGGTTCTTGTAGCGGACGCTGACCTCGGTCTTCGTTCCCTTGACCAGGGCCTTGCGTTGCGCGGCGGTGAGCTTCGAATAGGGGGTTTCCGGATCGAAGTCCATCGCCTTGGCCAGCCCCTCGATCAACTTCTCGAAGTAGCGGCTGTTGGGGCTGGAATTCCAGGGCTGCACCGCCTTGGTCGTCGGCGCATCGGGATCCGGGATGATCAGGTCGATGTCGACCTCGGTGCGGGTGCCCAGGCCGTCACAGGCCGGGCACGCGCCGTAGGGCGAGTTGAAGGAGAAGGCCCGCGGCTCGAGCTCATCGAGTTCGATGGTGTGGCCGTTCGGACAGGAGATCTTCTCGGAGAACCGCCGGATGCGGTTCGGGTCATCCTCCGCCAGGCCGACGAACTCCAGGACGACCACCCCGTCGGCGATGCCCAGTGCCGTCTCCACGGAGTCGGTGAGCCGCTGCCGCTGGGTCTCCTTGACCTGGAGCCGGTCCACCACGACGTCAATGTCATGTTTGATCTGCTTTTCCAGCTTGGGCGGATCCGAGAGCTGGTGGACCGCGCCATCCACCCGCACCCGGGAATAACCCTGTGCGGCGAGATCCGCGAACAGGTCGACGAACTCACCCTTGCGGGTACGCACGACCGGTGCGAGCACCTGGAACTTCAGCCCCTGCTCCAGGTCCATGACCTGGTCGACGATCTGTTGCGGGGTCTGCCGCTCGACCTTGGCGTCACAGACCGGACAGTGCGCGGTACCCGCTCGGGAGAACAACAGGCGCAGGTAGTCATAGACCTCGGTGATGGTGCCCACCGTGGAGCGCGGATTCCGGTTGGTCGACTTCTGGTCGATGGCCACCGCCGGGGACAGCCCCTCGATGAAATCCACATCGGGTTTGTCCATCTGCCCCAGGAAGAGCCGCGCATAGCTGGACAGGGACTCGACATACCGGCGCTGCCCCTCGGCAAAGATGGTGTCAAACGCCAAGGAGGACTTACCGGACCCGGAGAGTCCGGTGAACACGACCATTGAGTCGCGGGGCAGGTCAATGTTGACGCTCTTGAGATTGTGTTCGCGTGCACCACGCACGACGAGACGATCAGCCACGGCAGGATCCAGCCCTTCTGGAAGACTCTTCACTGGAGAAACAAGTTCGAACATATCAACGAGTGGGGACATTGTGCCACTTGCTCCCCGCCCAGCGTAGGTACGCTGGGTCACATGAGCGAAGAACTGAAGCTGCACCAGATCTCGGTGTCGGAGATGGACAACAACTGCTACCTGCTGGCCGCTGCCGGCGAGGGCCTGCTGGTCGACGCCGCGGACGACGCCCCGGCCCTGCTGAACCTCGCCGAGGAGGCCGGGGTGAAGATCACCGCAGTGCTGACCACCCACCGGCACGCCGATCACGTCCGCGCCCTGCAGGAGGTCCTCGAAGCCACCGGCGCCACCCATTACGGTTCCTTCCTCGACGCCCCTGCCCTGCCGGTGGCCCCCGACGTGGAACTGGAGCAGGGCGACACCCTGCCCTTCGCGGGACATGAGTTCCCCGTGGCGATCCTGCGCGGGCATACCCCGGGCGGCGCCGCCATCGCGGTGGAACTGGAGGACACGACCCATCTGTTCGTCGGCGACAGCCTCTTCCCCGGCGGACTCGGCAAAACCTCCAGCGAGGGTGACTTCATCCGCCTGTTCAACGACGTGAAGTCGCGCCTCTTCGACACGTACGACGATGACGCCGTGGTCCACCCCGGCCACGGGAAACCGACCACTCTCGGCGCGGAACGCCCGCATCTCGACGAGTGGTTCCAGCGCCGCTGGTGATCTGTCACCAAACCCGCGGGCCCGCCCCGGCAAAGATAAAATCTATAGAATTGAACTGTTAAGGCAGCAAAGACACAAAGGAGCACAAGACATGATCCGGAAGATCGCCCGCCCAATGCTCGCCTCCGTGTACGTCCTCGATGGCGCAGACACCCTGCTGAACACCGAGGCCCACGTGGAGGGAACTGACACCCTGCTCAAGCGCGTCCGTTCGGTCCTCCCCCGCCGTTACGCCAAGCAGCTGCCGAAGGACCCGGAACTGGTGGCCCGTGCCGTGGGCGGCACGAAGATCGGCGCCGGTTCCCTGCTGGCGTTCGGCAAGCTCCCCCGGCTGTCCGCCGGCACCCTGGCGGTGCTGACCGTCCCCACGATCCTGGCCCGCCACGCCTTCTGGGAGACCCAGGACCAGGAAGAGAAGAAGGCCCGCCGCAACGGCTTCATCACCAACGTCGCCCTGCTGGGTGGGCTGGCCATCACCAGCGTGGACACCGAGGGCAAGCCCGGGGTGAAGTGGCGCGCCAGCAAGGCGGCCGAGCAGGCCAACAAGAAGGTCCACGCGGCGCTGCCGACCAAGTCCGAGAGCGAGAAGACCGCCGAGAACGTCGCGGGCACCGCCCGGGAGTGGCTCGGCGAGGCCAGCGACAAGGTCTCCGAGTACGCCAACCGCGCCCAGGAGTACTACGAGGACAACAAGGACGACTGGAAGGCCACCGCCCAGGACAATGCGTCGAAGGTCTCTGGCGCCGTCAGCGATTACGCCCACAAGGCCCAGGGTTTCTGGAACGACAACAAGGATGACTGGCTGTCGGCCGCCCAGGACAACGCCAAGGCCGCCAAGCAGAGCACCGTCAAGGCCGCCACGAAGGCCCAGGAGCGCGCCGACCAGGCGCTGAACCGGGCCGAGAACAAGAGCGGCCGAGCCGCGAAGAAGGCCAACAAGCAGGCCGATAAGCTCCAGTCCCAGGCGAACAAGGCACTGAACAAGGCCCAGCGCAAGCTCAAGGGCAAGTACAACCTCTAAGCCTGCCCGCTCCACGGCACCACCGCCCCGCTCCGGCCGACCACCTGGTCCCCCTCCGGAAGACCGGGGCGGTTCTTGCGTTCTCTCCCCCGATCTCCGCGGACATCCACCTGGTTCCTCGGGGCCAGGCTCAGGAATCAGGGGAGCCCGCCGTGACGTTGTAGACTGATAGCCCGCATTCGGGGCGCCACAATGGTGGCGCCCCTCTTTTGAGGAGGATGAAACATGGCCGCACAGGATGAGGTTCAGGCTGAACAGGTGTATGTGGACAGTCTCTTCGCCCACCTCGATGATGAGGTGGCGCAGGCCAATGAGCGCCTGCGCCAGGTCATGTTGGAGGTGGACCCGGCGAACCCGGACCCGGAGGCCCTGGTCCGCCGCGAAACCGAGTACCACGGCCTGAACACCCGCCTGGACCGGCTGAACATCGCGCAGCTGGGGCTGGTGTTCGGCCGCATCGATGTGGCAACCACTGAGGTGGAGAACCCGGTACCGGGTCGTCCTGACCTTGAGCGCCGCTATATCGGCCGCATGGGACTGCTGGACCGCGAGGCCAATTACCGCACCCTGTTGCTCGACTGGCGCGCCGAGCAGGCACGCCCCTTCTATCTGGCCACCACCGCCAACCCCGAGGGCGTCCACGTCCGCCGGCACATCCGCACCCGGGGCCGTACGGTCACCGACGTCGATGATGAGTTCCTCGCGGGTGAGGGCGCCGGGGTGGAGCGCACCGGGGTGGGCTCCGAGTCCGCGCTCTACCATGCGATGCAGCAGGCCCGCTCGGGGCACATGCGCAACATCGTCGAAACGATCCAGCGCGAGCAGGACGAGATCATCCGCGACGCCACCCGCGGTGTCATGGTCGTCGAGGGTGGTCCCGGCACGGGTAAGACAGCGGTGGCGCTGCACCGGGTCGCCTACCTCCTCTACACCCATCGGGAGCAACTGGCCAAGACCGGTGTCCTCATCATCGGCCCGAACCGGACCTTCCTGGACTATATTTCACGCGTTCTGCCGGAGCTCGGTGAAACGGGTGTGGTGTTGTCCACCCTCGGTGAGCTCTATCCGGGGGTGGCCGGACTGGCCCCGGAAGGGCTGCTCGCCCGGGAGATCAAGGGATCGTCCGAGATGATCGAGATCCTCCGGGAGGCGGTCAAGGCCTACCAGTCGCTGCCCGCCGGAATCGAGGAGCTCAAGGTCGGCTCGCTCCTCCTGGAGGTCGACGCCGCGATGGTCAAGGCCTCCCGCACCCGGGCGCGGCGCTCGCGGCAGCCGCACAACGATGCCCGGGCCCTGTTCCGGGAGCACCTGCTGGAGCAGTTGGCCGGTCAGCTGGCCGAGAAGATCGGCGCCGACCCTCTGGGTGGGGAGAATCTGCTCGGCCGCGCCGACATTGACCAGCTCCATGATGACCTGGCGGAAGAACCGGTGGTGGAACAACTCCTGGATGAGCTGTGGCCCGAGTTGGAACCGGTGACAGTGCTGCGGGAGCTGCTCGAGGACCGGGCGGCGATCGCAGTGGCGGCTCACGCCTACGATGACGAGACCCGGGAGGCGCTCTACCGCGCCCCGGGGTCGGACTGGGCGCCCTCCGATGCCGCGCTGCTCGACGAGCTGGCGGTGCTCATCGGGGTGCCCGATCCCGAGCAGACCCGCGCGAAGCAGAATGCCGAGCACCGCGAACTGATCGAGGACGCCCAGGACGCGCTCGACATCCTGACCGGCTCCGCGTCGACGGACACCGACGATGAATTCGAGGCCGAAATCCTCAGCGCCCACGACGTGATTGACGCGGAGGCGCTGGCGCGACGCCAGGAGGTCCGTGACATCCGCTCCACGGCGGAGCGCGCCCGGCAGGACCACACCTGGGCCTACGGTCACGTCATCGTCGATGAGGCCCAGGAACTGAGCCCCATGGACTGGCGGATGGTGATGCGACGCAGCCCGTCGCGGTGGATGACCCTGGTCGGCGACACCGCCCAGACCGGCTCGCCGGCGGGCGTGGACTCCTGGGAGGAAAGCCTGTCCCCCTACGTGAAGACCCGGTTCCGGCACCACGAGCTGACGGTCAACTACCGCACGCCCTCGGAGGTCATGGTCGTGGCCGATGAGATCCTGGCGTGCATTGACCCGACCGCCGAACCGGCCACCGTGATCCGTGATTCCGGGCGCGAGGTCGAACGCCTGCCGCTCGACGCGGATCCGGCGGCGGTGGCCCACCAACTGAAGGCGGCTGAACCGGAGCGGATCATCGCCGTGGTCATCCCGGAGCAGGGAGCATCTGTGGAGCTGCCCGCCACCACCGGCGAGGTGCTGGGTGTCACCGAGATCAAGGGGCTGGAATTCGACCACGTGATCGTCGTCGATCCGGCGGCGATCGTCGGGCAGTCCCCGCAGGGCTGGCAGGACCTCTACGTGGCGGTCACCCGTGCCACGCAGACCCTGACGCTGATCGGAGAACTACCCGCGGTCTGAGTCGCCCCAGGTGGTCAGGCGGCGTTCTGCCGCCAGAGCTCGACGCCGTCGGCGTCGCGGATGAGCACCCGTGCCCCGCCCGGTGCCGGACGGAGGTCGATGGTCACATCGAGCACCTCCGCGGCGTCGGTACCCACCGCCTGGTAGCGGCAGCGCGTGTTCTCCAGTTCCTGCATCTCCACCATGGCGTCGTGGAGCCAGGAATGACGGCGGCGCAGGGCGATCAGTTCCCGGTGGGCGGCATGGATGCCCTCGCCCAGGGAGCTGAGCTCGCCCGGATGCTCCGGGAACTCCGGCCGGACCTCATCATCACCGCCGAGCTCCTCCCGTTTTATTCCGGTGAACCCCTGCTCGTCGCCGGCGTAGATCGAGGGGACGCCGCCGACGGTCAGGAGGATCGCGAGTGCGGTGACCGCCCCCGCCGGGCCGAGGGTGCTGGCGATGCGGGTGACATCATGGTTACCGATGAACGTCTGCGGGATGAAGGACTCCAGGAACCCGTCGTGGCGCTGCAGCGCGTGATCGAGCTCGTAGAGGTTCTCCTCCCGCAGCGAGGACCAGATTCCCTTCCACAGCTCATACTGGGTGACGGAGTCCATCTTGGCCTCCCAGCTGAACCTGGCGTAGTCGCCGTGGATGACCTCGCCGAGGAACCAGGTGTCGGGGTGGTTCCGTCGTACCCGCGGCAGCACGGTGCCCCAGAAGGAGGGATCGACCGAATAGGCCGCATCCAGCCGCCAGCCGTCGATGCCCCGGTCCAGCCAGTGATTCATCACCGCGACCGCGTGGTCGCGGACGCCGGGGTCGGCGTGGTTGAGCCGGACCAACTGGCCGTGGCCCTCGAACACCCGCGGTGCCGGGCCGTCCGGCGCTTCCCAGTCGATGTCGAAGCGGGCGGCCACCTCACTGTCCGGTCCTTCCTGCAGCGCGCGGCGGAACTCCGGGTGCTCGTTGCCGACGTGGCTGAACACGCCGTCTAGCACCAGCCGCAGGCCCCGGGCCCTGGCCTGCGAGACCAGTTCCGCAAAGTCCTCCTCGGTGCCCAGCCGCGGGTCGATCCGGAACTGGTCCAGCACATCGTAACCGTGGGTCTGGGAGGTGAAGATCGGGCCCAGCAGTAGGCCGTTGACGCCGAGCTCCACGGCGTAGTCCAGCCAGTTCAGCAGTCGCCGCAGCCGCGGCTGCGGCGGGATGTCCCGGTCGGGCTCGCGGATCGGGGCGCCGCAGAAGCCCAAGGGGTACACGTGCCAGAAGATGGCGTGTTCGCTCCAGTCCATGGCGGGATCTCCTATCAGGTCCAGGGTGGTGCCACCAGCCAACACTAATTGATGTGGGCCGGCACGGCTGTCTCCGCTGGAACGGGGATGACCGGGGGTACCGATGCCACAGCTGCCGCCGCGGGCACCGGGGAAGGTGCAGGGTCGGGAGCTGTGGTGGGCGGGGCGTCCCCGCGGACCGGTCCTTAGCTGACGGTGTGGACGATCATCACGTCACAGTCGGACTGCCGGGCGACATCCGCGGGCACCGACCCCAGCAGACGGCCGGTCAGCGAGTTGATGCCGCGGTTACCCACCACGAGCAGATCCGCCTGGTGATCGTTGACGATCGCCATCAGCGCCTGCACCGGGGTGCCGGAACGCACCTCGGTCTCGATCTTCTCCACGCCAAGGGACCTCGCGTGCTCGGCGGCCAGCTTCAGGTTCTCCCGGGCCTTCTCATCGCCCAAGACGGTGACGGAATCCTGCCGCAGGGTCTTGGAGGCGTCCTCCTTGGACTCATAGAACGCGACCCCCACAATGAGGGTGGCCTGAAACGCAGAAGCGATCTTGCTGGCCCGTTCAACCGCCAGCATGGAGGACTTGGAGCCGTCGGTGCCGACGACAATCTTCTGGTAAGTGTCGCTCATGAGACCTTTCCCTCGTGAAGTTCTGTGGGGTTTGTTCAGGAGACTACTCTAGCAGCGAAAACCCGCGTGAACCGGGGATTAGCCCCAATTAACGGACCTCCGAAGTATTGACCAGCATCACGTCCACGGAAGCCTTGCGGACCACTCCCGTGGGGATATTGCCGAAGACCCGACCGGTCAGCGACTTCACGCCGCGGTTGCCCACCACCAGCAGATCCGCGTCGAATTCCTCGATGGCCGCCAGCAACACCTCCACCGGCGTGCCCTCCAGGGTGTGCCCCCGGACCTTTCCTGCCCCTTCAGCTTCCGCCGCCTTCTGGGCTTCCGTCAGGTACTCCTCGGCGCTGCTGCGGCTGACCACCGGAATCGAGGAGGCATCGGCGTTCGGGGAGCTCAGCAGGGAACCCGTGCTGCTGTAGTGCGCGCACACGATCACCAACGTGGCGCCGTAGGCGGCGGCGAGACTCCCGGCTGTGCGGACCGCCTCGAGTGCGGAGTCTGAGCCATCGGTCCCGACTACGATCGTCTGGTATTTGCTCACTTGAATTGCCTTTCTTCCTGCGCTTCTAGATACCTGCGTCCTTTATACCCCGGAGTTCCTTCTTCAGTTCCGCGATCTCATCGCGGAGCCGGCCGGCGAGCTCGAATTTCAGCTCGCGGGCAGCGGCACCCATCTGGGCGGACATGTCGTCAATCAGCTTCTGGATCTGGTCCGCCGGCATGTCCGAGACGTCAGGGCGCCCGGCCACGGCGGCGTCGCCGTCCAGGGAACCGGCCGGAGCCTCGTCACCGGTGTTCTCGTAGACCTGGTCGAGAATGTCGGCGATCTTCTTGCGCAGCGGTTGCGGGTCGATGCCGTGCTCGGTGTTGTAGGCGACCTGCTTCTCGCGGCGCCGCTCGGTCTCATCGATGGCGTTCTGCATCGAGTCCGTGACCTTGTCGGCGTACATGATGACCTCGCCGGAGACGTTTCGGGCGGCGCGGCCGATCGTCTGGATCAGCGAGGTCGTGGACCGCAGGAAACCCTCCTTGTCGGCGTCAAGGATCGCCACCAGGGAGACCTCCGGCAGGTCCAGGCCCTCACGCAGGAGGTTGATGCCCACCAGCACGTCGTACTCCCCCAGGCGCAGCTGGCGCAGCAGTTCCACGCGCTGCAGGGTGTCGATGTCGGAGTGCAGGTAGCGGACCCGGATGCCGTTCTCCATCAGGTATTCGGTCAGGTCCTCGGCCATCTTCTTGGTCAGGGTCGTGACCAGGACACGCTCGTCCTGCTCCGTGCGGCCGCGGATCTCGTGGATCAGGTCGTCGATCTGGCCCTTGGTGGGCTTGACCGTGACCTTCGGGTCAACCAGGCCGGTCGGGCGGATCACCTGCTCCACGAACTCACCACCCGCCGCCGCCATCTCGTAGTTGCCCGGCGTGGCGGACATGTAGACGCACTGGCCCTTGCGCTCCTCGAACTCCTCCCAGGTCAGCGGACGGTTGTCCAGGGCGGAGGGCAAGCGGAAACCGAACTCCACCAGGTTGCGTTTGCGCGACATGTCCCCCTCGAACATGCCGCCGATCTGCGGGACCGTCACGTGCGACTCATCGATGATGGTCAGGAAGTCCTCGGGAAAGTAGTCGATGAGCGTGGCCGGTGCGGTACCCGCTCCGCGGCCGTCGATGTGCCGGGAGTAGTTCTCGATACCGGAGCAGAAACCGACCTGCTCGATCATCTCCAGGTCATACTCGGTACGCATGCGCAGGCGCTGGGCCTCCAGCAGCTTGCCACGGTTCTCCAGGCTGTCCAGCCGTTCGGCCAGTTCGGCCTTGATGTCGGCCACCGCCTTCTCCATGCGCTCCGGCCCCGCCACGTAGTGGGTGGCCGGGAAGATCCGGACCTCCTCGACCCGGCGGACCACGTCCCCGGTCAGTGGGTGGATGTAGTAGAGGGAGTCGATCTCATCACCGAAGAACTCCACGCGCACGGCCAGTTCCTCATAGGCCGGGATGATGTCCACGGTGTCCCCCTTGACCCGGAAGGCACCGCGCGTGAAGGAGACATCGTTGCGGTCGTACTGGATGTCCACCAGCAGGCGCAGGAAGCGGTCGCGCTCCACTTCATCGCCGACCTGCAGCACGATCGAGCGGTCCAGGTAGGACTGCGGGGTACCCAGGCCGTAGATGCAGGACACGGAGGAGACCACCACGACGTCGCGGCGCGAGAGCAGCGCCGAGGTCGCCGAGTGGCGCAGCCGTTCCACATCCTCGTTGATCGAGGAGTCCTTCTCGATGTAGGTGTCCGTCTGCGCGATATACGCCTCGGGTTGGTAGTAGTCGTAGTAACTGACGAAGTACTCCACCGCGTTATTGGGCAACAGCTGCCGCAGCTCATTGGCCAGCTGGGCCGCCAGTGTCTTGTTCGGCGCCATCACCAGGGTGGGCCGCTGCTGCTGTTCGATCAGCCAGGCCGCCGTGGCGGATTTACCGGTGCCGGTCGCACCGAGCAGGACCACGTCCTCCTCGCCCCGGTCCAGCCGCTCATCGAGCTCCTTGATCGCCGCCGGCTGATCACCGGCGGGCTGGTACTCCGAGATGACCTCGAACTTCGCGTCGGTGCGCTCAATCTCGCCGACGGGACGGTGCTCGGAGTGGGACAACACGGGATGTTCAGCAGCAAACGCCATGCGCCCCATTCTACGGCAGGACGCAAACCGCCCCTCCGGTGCTTGCCGACGCCCCGCCCGCGCCGTCGGCCGCCGGGCCCGGCGGTGCCGGGGAAGGCAGGGGGTCACCGTGAATGGTTCGTCCCCACTTTCCCCCGGTGTGACTGTAGTCATATATGCTCCTGGGCAAGGAGCGTGCGAACGATGAATCTTCCCAGCCGGTTCGTCCGGCACCCCGCCCTCGTCTTCACCGGAGCCGTGGTCCTCACCGGTTGCACGGCCGGGGATCCCTCCTCGGGCCCTGTCACGACCACGGCGCACACCACCGTGGCCACCGCCGGATCGGCCAAGGAACCAACACCACCCCGGGCCACCAACACTGACGACGCCACCACCGCAACCGCAGCTGAGAGCGACGTCCCGGGGTCCGCCGTTCCCGGCGACCGTTTCGTGGCACTGATCGACGAGGTCCCCCAGATCGACCCGGCCCCGTACTCGTCCTCACTGATCTACCCGGCACAGCCCGGCCTCCAGTTCCGGTCACCGGATGGCACCTACTGCGAGATGTACGGCGAACCCGGCCAGCAGGGTGAAGCTCCCGGGGCGCTGTGCACCTATGCCGGCGAAGTCGATGTGAATGCCGTGTCCGTGCGTCAGGGGGAACCTGCCGTCACACACAACGTCAACCGGATCTTCACCCCCGCCGAGCAGACCCGGGTTTTGGAACCCGGTTCCAGGCTCGTGGATGGAGCCGTCAGCTGCGCGATCCCGGAGGGTGAGAACCGGGTGTTGTGTGCCGTCACCCCCTACAGCTTCGCGGTCAGCATGGAAGACGTTGCACTGGGCTAACTGCACAGCGGCACCTGGGAGGAGCCGTTACCTTTTTGTTCCCGCTCCCACATGGATCCGTGATCTGTCCCTACACTCGGCGGCGTCGCCATCCCAGTGGCGACCTGAACCACTCGCCGATGAAGGAGACTGACCTGACTTCCCGCACCTATCGTCCATTGATCACCGCACTGGCCGCCACTGCGGTCTTGTCAACGGCGCTGGCTCCCATCCAGGGGCAACCCACTGCTGCTGCCACTGCTCCCGGCCAGTCCTCCCCCTCCGCCGCAGAAGAAACAGACGACGATGCAGCGGTGGACGTTGGCATTCCTGGCTACGGACCCTATACGGTTTCCGCGAATCTGCACGGTTCCGGTCTGGACCCGGCTTCAGCCACCGGCGAGGATCTGCTCAGTGCGGCGGTGTTCTCCGCGGATCACGAAGACAACGTGGCGGCCCGCGACGCCGCCCTGAGGGCCCTGAGCCCGGAACGTCACGCCGTGGTCAGCGCTGGACTGCAGGCCCTCCGCGCCGAGGTTCCCCCGCCCGACCTGGCTGACCCGGGTACTCCGATCGTGGTCCTGGGTAACGGACTCAATGATGACGGCTCGGTCGCCCCGAACCTGGCCAACCGACTGACCGCGGCGGAAGAGCTGGCGACGGAGCGGCCCCAGGCTCCCATTGTCGTCTCCGGGGGCGCGGACGGCAACGGGCACGTGGAGGCCCACGCCATGCGGGACTGGCTGATCGGCCGCGGCATGCCGGCCGAGCGAATCCTGCTGGAGGACCAGGCATCCTCCACGGTGGATAATGCCCGACTCTCGCGTCAGGTGCTGCCCGAGGCCCAGGGGGCGATCGTGGCCACCTCCGCAGATCATGTTCACCGCGCCGTCGTGGGCTTCACCCTGGCGTTCGGACCGAACGCCACCGTCACCGGGGTGGGAAGCCCGAATGAACCGCCCACTCCCCTGCCCGGTGACACCGGGACCTACCGCGACGCCGTGAACTGGTACCTGGCCTGAGCCCCGATCAGCCGTTGATCCGGCGCTGGATCTCCGCTGTGAGACGTTCCACCTGCGGCTCGAGAGCCGCCGGGGTTCCGTTGTTGTCGACTATCACGTCGGCGGCGGCGAGCCGCTCTGCATCGGGTATCTGGGCGTTGATCCGGGCCCGGGCGTCCGGTTCCGTGATGCCGCGGTGGGTGGTCAGGCGCCGGACCCGCTCCTCCGCGTCCACGTCGACGACCACCACCAGGTCCATGTTGCGGTGGTAGCCGTTGTCCACCAGCAGCGGCATGTCGTAGACCACGGCGTCGATGCCACTCTCCTCCGCCTGTTCGAAGCGGCGCAGCGTCTCCTCCCGGATCCTGGGATGGGTGATGGAGTTGAGCACCGACGTGCGCTCCGGGTCGGTGAAGGCGCGCGCCGCCAGCTCCTTGCGCCGCAATGCCCCGGCGTCATCAAGGATGTCGGGCCCGAACGCCTCCGCCAGCTCCTGCAGCGCCGGGCGACCGGGTTCGACGATGTCGCGGGCGATCTGGTCGGCATCGACCACCTCAAGATTCAGGTCTCCCGCCGTGGCGGCGTGGGTGGCGAGCAGAGCGGCGACGGTGGACTTGCCGCTGCCGATCCCTCCGGTCAATCCGATTCGCAGCATGGTGTCCAGCTTAGTTGGAGCGGCACCGCCGCATGCGAAAGCGCCCCGTCAACCCGGACCGGGCTCCCTTACACAGGGAACCCGCCCAGGTCAGCGGGGCGCTGACATCAGCCGAGGTAACGGCTTAAGAAGTGGCGGCTTAGTTGCCGGCCAGCTTCTCGCGCAGCTTTGCGAGCTGCTCGTCGGAAGCCAGGGAACCACCGGTGGTCTCTGCTTCGGCGACCTCGGATGCCGGAGCTGCATCCTCAGACTCCGAGGAGTAGTTGGTGGCGGCCTCCTCGGCAGCCTCGGCGGCGGCGGCGCGGTGACGCTCGATCTGAGCGGCGTGGAGCTGGAAGCGACGCTCGGACTCGGCGTAGCGGGCCTCCCATGCCTGACGCTGCTCGTCGTAGCCCTCGAGCCACTCGTTGGTCTCGGCGTCGAAGCCCTCAGGGAAGATGTAGTTGCCCTGCTCGTCGTAGGAGTCGGCCATGCCGTAGCGGGACGGGTCGAACTCCTCGGTGAAGTCCTCATCAGCCTGCTTGAGCGACAGGGAGATGCGGCGACGCTCGAGGTCGATGTCGATGACCTTGACCATGACCTCTTCGCCGACGGTGACGATCTGATCCGGGACATCCACGTGGCGCTGAGCCAGCTCGGAGATGTGGACCAGGCCCTCGATGCCCTCCTCGACGCGGACGAAGGCGCCGAACGGGACGAGCTTGGTGACCTTGCCCGGGACGATCTGGCCCACAGCGTGGGTGCGGGCGAAGACGCGCCACGGATCCTCCTGGGTCGCCTTCAGCGACAGGGAGACACGCTCGCGGTCGAGATCGACGTCGAGCACCTCGACGGTGACCTCGTCACCGACGGTGACGACCTCAGACGGGTGATCGATGTGCTTCCAGGACAGCTCGGAGACGTGAACCAGTCCGTCGACACCGCCGAGATCGACGAAGGCGCCGAAGTTGACGATGGAGGACACGATGCCCTTGCGGACCTGGCCCTTCTGCAGCTGGTGCAGGAACTCGGAGCGGACCTCGGACTGGGTCTGCTCGAGGTGGGCACGGCGGGACAGCACGACGTTGTTGCGGTGCTTGTCCAGCTCGATGATCTTGGCCTCGAGCTCCTGGCCGATGTAGGGCTCCAGGTCGCGGACGCGGCGCATCTCGACCAGGGAAGCCGGCAGGAAGCCACGGAGACCGATGTCGAGGATGAGGCCGCCCTTGACGACCTCGATGACGGTACCGGTGACCGGCTCGTCGTTCTCCTTGAGCTGCTCGATGTGGCCCCAGGCGCGCTCGTACTGGGCGCGCTTCTTCGACAGGATCAGACGGCCTTCCTTGTCCTCCTTGGTGAGGACAAGCGCGTCGATCTCGTCGCCGACCTGGACGACCTCATCGGGGTCGACGTCGTGCTTGATGGAGAGCTCGCGGGAGGGGATGACACCCTCGGTCTTGTATCCGATGTCGAGCAGGACCTCGTCGCGGTCGACCTTGACGATGGTGCCTTCGACGATGTCGCCGTCGTTGAAGTACTTGATCGTCTGGTCAACTGCGGCGAGGAAGTCCTCAGCGGAGCCGATGTCATTGACGGCTACCTGAGGTGCGTTGTTGGTGGGCATATGTGTTTGTGCTCCGAAAAATGGGCTAGGAGGTCGAAAACGGACAGGAACGTATCTCTCGTGATCCCGACGTGGCTGGAAAACGATCTCACTCCGGTGCGGGCCGGTCCCTCCTATTTAGACCTGACTCACGCCAGCGCATAGACACGCTCCCCCAAGAGTAGTGTGTTTGCTCTCTCGCGGCAAATAGACTATCGCCCATGACCACATCAGAAACAGCAGTTTCCGTTTCCCGGGCCAACCGGGAGTTCTGGGACGGCGACGCCGAGCGCTACCACGCAGATCACCGCACCTATTTGGACGGCTTCCACTGGTGCCCGGAAATGCTGTCGGAGGGTGAGGCGAGGTTGCTCGGTGACGTCCGGGACGCCACCGTGCTGGAACTCGGTTGCGGTTCCGCGCCCTGCGCCCGCTGGTTGTCGGGCGACGGAGTGGGATATGTCTCGGCCTTCGACCTGTCGGCCGGCATGCTGCGGCGGGCCGGAACCGGGCACGACGTCGGGCTGGTGCAGGCGGACGCGATGGCGCTTCCCTACCGGGGCAGTGTCTTCGACGTCGCCTTCTCCGCGTTTGGCGCGATTCCTTTCGTCCGGGACATCGACGCCCTGTTCCGGGATGTGGCCCGGGTGCTGGCGCCCGGCGGCCGCTTCGTCTACTCCGTGAACCATCCCATGCGCTGGATCTTCGTGGATGACCCCGCGTCCTTCGCCGTGTTCACCAGCTACTTCGAGGAGGGGTACCTCGAATATGACGACGCCGGTGCCCCGACCTACGCCGAGTTCCAGCACAAGCTCGGCGATCACGTGCGTGCCTTGGTCGGGGCAGGCTTCACCCTCGATGACGTGCTGGAGCCGGAGTGGCCGGAGGATCTCACCGAAACCTGGGGCCAGTGGTCGCCGGAACGCGGCCGGATCTTCCCGGGAACGGCGATCTTCTCCGCGCACCTGCCCGCCTAGCTGCGCTATCCTTCCCACTATGCGCATGCTCACGGACGTCAGTCGGGGTCAGTGGCTCATTGACCGCGCGGGAAAGTGGGCCACGGTTTCCGGCGTCGCCGGCACCGGGTTCGAGGCTTATGCACGCATTCTGCATCCGATTCCGGTGAGCCGCTGGGACGAAGAAAACCGGCGCATCTCCGAGGAAGCCACCTGGTCATGGAAACAGGTGGCAGAAAGGCTCGGACGAAGGCTTCACTCGCGGACCGAATGGATGGAACTGACCGACGGGGAATCGCTGCTCAACAGGCCGGACGCTGACGGATGGCGGATCGGACAGTCACTGGAGGGCTGGTTCGACCCGGAACTGCTGGCCCGGCTCACAGTGCACCTGCGCGAAGCCACGGCCACCCCGGATGACCTGACCCTGGCGTTCTGGGAGGGCTTCGCACAGTTCTCCGGCGCGGTCACCTACCTCACCCTCACCGGCGATGACGGCGGCGCCGGTCGCCGCGACGCGCTGGCGCGGCTGTCCCCGGAATTCCGGGAGATCTACGACAGCCGTATCCGGATGCACTACCCCGGACGCGATTTCCTCTTGGCGGGCTCCGACCTCGACGAACTGAGTGACCCAGCATGGCCCTACGCGGCGGGGATCGGTTGGAGTGGCGGCCGCTTCCCCGGGCCTTCCCCGCAGCTGATCTGGCCGGCGGACCATGCCTGGGTGGTCGCCTCCGAGATCGACTGGGATTTCACGATTCTCGCGGGACCGCGGGAGCTTATCGACGCCGTCCTCGCCGACCCGGTCTTCGAGGTCTTCAGGGCCTACCCCAACCGCCACCCCACTGAGCCGCGCTGAGCACTACTGTCATGTTCCATGACCCGTATACCGGAACACTGGCTCCCCCACCGTCGGGAGGACGGTGAATTGATCGGCTGGATCGACCTGGACACCCGGGCCCCGATGATCCTGCCGATCAACCGTCTCGGCCGGGCGCTGCCACCCGTGGCGCACTGGCCGGAGGCCGAGGCTGCCCTCGAGGAGATCGGACTGCGCTTCCTGATGGAGAAATTCGACTACACCGATCCCGCTGGCGCGGTCCACGTGGTGCGCATCCGGCACATCTACGATGACCGGATCATCGTCACCACCGCACAGTCCGACGCCGTGGGCGACGTGGGCGAGGAATACGTTCTTCCCTTCCCCGCTCCGGATTCGCTGAGATCACGACGTTGATTCAGCTGTTGCGGTGGAAGGGGAAGTCCCGGAACCGCCGGCGGATCCCGGCCGCCGCGTAGTCGGGGACACCGCTGTAGTCATCGACAGTCAACCGGCCACCCGCCTGGCGCCAAGCGCCACGGACCACCCCGTCCACCACCACCGCCTTGCGGAAAACCCCCATGTTCTTGGGCACGAGCTGTTCGTGGACCACGCTGGTCATGGCGAACAGCCGGTCGCGGTAACCGAGGATGAATTCATCGAAGGCCGGCAACAGGTGCGGATGCCGGAGGGCGCGGCCCGCGGCGGCCACCTCCCCGGCCAGCCCCACCCGGGCCCACATCCCGTCACCGAGGTCCACCAGATCCTCCGGTAACCGCGTGAAGGCCCGTCGGATCTCCGCCTTGGGAAGCTTCGACCACCAGGCGAAATCCTCCGCCGTGGCCGGTCCCCGCGTGCGGAGATAACGGGTGGCCAATTCCGGGACGGCGGCGTCGCGGTCGCCGTTGAACCGCTCCGCGAGCCCCGGTCCGAGCAACCCGGCCGCCGGGGTGATCAACTGCCGGCTCCCCGCGTACACCGCCATTCCGGTGATCATCAGCAGATAGCGGACCCGGTAGAAGGTGGATGACGTCGCCCCCGGGACCACCCGCACCACCAGGTCGCGGAACTCCGCCTGGGTCAGTCCACCCGGGGCGTCGGCAAGCAGCTGGGCGATGGTGTCCACCGCCGCCGCATCGGCGCCTGCCGTGGCGCAGTTGCGCCGGGCGCGTTCCCGGACCTGGCCGGAGCATAGTTCGGTGAGCCAGGTCATGTCCGCCGCCGCGCCGAGGAAGACCGTCCCGCGCATCGGGTAGGCGCGCACCAGTTCGCCGTCCGCCAGCGACCGGTGCACGTCGGCCATCCGGTTCTGCTGCAGGCGCAGTGCCACCGAGGAGAACACGGTGGGTTCCTGCCCCTGCATCAGGCCGAAATCCCGGACCGTCTCAACTGCCGTGGCATAGGGCCTGGTCACCAGGCCCTGGGCGACCAGCCGGGCACGGGCCAGCGGCCGGTCCGGCATCAGTGTGCCGCCTCGTCCCAGTTCTGGCCGTCACCGGCGGAGACCTCCAGCGGAACGGCCAGGGTGATGGCGCCGTCCATCTCCCGTTCCACGATCTCGCGGACCTGTTCCAGCTCACCGGCGGCGATCTCGACGACGAGTTCATCGTGGACCTGCAGGAGAACGCGTGACTTCACCTTGGCTTTGCGTAGCTCGCGGTCGACGCGGATCATGGCGACCTTGATGATGTCCGCGGCCGTGCCCTGGATCGGGGCGTTGAGCGCGGCGCGCTCGGCGTTCTCGCGGGCGACCCGATTGTCCGAGGTCAGCTCCGGCAGGTAGCGGCGGCGGCCGAAGAGTGTGGCGGTGTAGCCGGCCTTGCGGGCCTCGTCCACGACCTCGGACAGGTAGCGCTTGACCCCGCCGAAGCGTTCAAAATAGCTCTCCATGGTCTCCTTGGCCTCCGCCGGGGAGATGTTGAGCTGCTGGGACAGGCCAAAGGCGGAGAGCCCGTAGACCAGGCCGTAGGACATGGCCTTGACGCGTCGACGCAATTCCGGGGTCACCCCGTCGATGGGGACGTCGAAGACCTTGGAGCCGACGTAGTTGTGCAGGTCCTCGCCCTCCTGGTACGCCTCGATCAGGCCGGGATCGCCGGACAGGTGCGCCATCACACGCATCTCGATCTGGGAGTAGTCGGCGGTCAGCAGGGTCTCATAGCCCTCACCGACGGTGAACGCCGAGCGGATCTTGCGGCCGGCGAGGGTGCGCACCGGGATGTTCTGCAGGTTCGGGTCAGTCGAGCTGAGCCGGCCGGTGGAGGCGACGGTCTGGTTAAAGGTGGTGTGGATGCGTCCGTCACCGTTGACCGTCTTGATCAGCCCCTCCAGCGTGGACTTCATCTTCTGGTACTCGCGGTGGGCCAGCAGGTGGTCGAGGAAGGGGTGCGGATTCTTCACCGCCAGCGCCTCGACCTCCTTGGCGGCCGTGGAGTAGCCGGTCTTGGTCTTCTTGGTCTTGGGCAGTCCCAGGGTCTCGAACAGCACCACCTGCAGTTGCTTGGGGCTGGAGAGGTTGAGCTCGGGATCTCCCGACAGTTCGCGGGCGGCCTCCTCCTCTTCTGCCACGGCGGCCACGAAGGCGGACAGCTGTTCCTCGAGGGTAGCCACGTCCACGTTGATGCCGGAGGCCTCCATGCGCGCGAGAATGCTGACCAGGGGCAGCTCCAGGTCGGCGTAGAGCTCGTAGCTGCTGATTTCCTGGAGCTGTTTCGTCAGTTCCTCGGCCAGTTCCAGGACGGCCACTGCCCGGTCGATCAGGTGGCGGGAGGTCTCGCCGCTGTCGAGCAGGGCGAGTTGGCCGGTGCCGGACTCGGTGGGGTCGGACAGCTGCCGCTGCAGGTGGCGCTGGTAGACGTCCTTGAGTTCATAGGTGCGCTGCCCGGGGCGGAGCAGGTAGGCGGCGATCGCGGTGTCGTGGGCGATGCCGTTGAGTTCGAAACCCCGCGCGCGGAGCATGTGGAAGGTGGCCTTGGCCTCGTGGAGGAATTTCGGATCCGCCGCTGCCAGCCACTCGGCGAGCACCTTTTCCTCCGCGGCGTCGATTTCCGCGAGGTCGAGGGCGAAGGCGTGGCGCTCGGGGTCAACCAGGGCAATGGCCTCCGCGTCGCCGGTGGCGGGCGTGCCGACGCCGTCCACGGCCACCGCCAGGCCGGCGGCCCGGCGCGGGGCCAGCCAGTCGGCCAGCGCGCCGGTGTCCACGGTGACCTCGGCTGCGGGCTCCGGGACGGCGGACGCGCCGGTGTCGTCGGTGCGGACGGCCGCCAGGACGCGTTCGCGCAGGTTCGTCCCGAACTGCAGATCATCGAAACGCTCGGCGATGCCCGGAACGTCGGCTTCGCGGAAGGTCAGTTCGTCCGGGCCGACGGGCAGCTCCATGTCGGTGACCATCTGGGTCAGTTCACGGTTGAGTTTGACCTGGTCCAGCCGTTCCCGGAAGTTGTTGCCGGCCTTGCCCTTGATCTCGTCGGCGTGGGCCAGCAGGTTGTCCAGACTGCCGTACTGGACGATCCACTTGGTGGCGGTCTTCTCGCCGACGCCGGGGATGTTGGGCAGGTTGTCCGAGGGGTCTCCACGCAGGGCCGCGAAGTCGGGGTACTGCTCCGGGGTCAGTCCGTACTTCTCCTCCACGGCCGCCGGGGTGAAGCGGTGCAGGGTGGACACGCCGCGCATCGGGTAGAGCACGGTGGTGTGGGCGTCGACCAGCTGGAGGTAGTCACGGTCGCCGGTGACGATGACCGTCTCGTAGCGCAGGGGGCGGGCGGCTGTGGTCAGGGTGGCGATGATGTCATCGGCCTCGTAGTTCTCCTGCTCCAGGGTGGTGATGCCGAGGGTGTGCAGCACTTCCTTGATCAGGCCGACCTGGCCCTTGAATTCCTCCGGGGTGGCCTCCCGTTGCGCCTTGTAGTCCGGAAACATCTCCGTGCGGAAGGTCTTGCGGCCGACATCGAAGGCGACGGCAACGTGGCTGGGCTGCTGCTCACTGATGATGTTCGCCAGCATGGACAGGAAGCCGTAGACGGCGTTGGTGTGCTGTCCGCCGGTCGTGGAGAAGTTCTCGGCCGGCAGGGCGAAGAAGGCTCGGAAGGCCATCGAGTGGCCGTCGATCAGCAGGAGACGGTCCCGCTGTCCGGCGTCGCTGTCGGTCTGGGTCTGATCGGTTTTCTCACTCACACTGCAGAGTCTAGGTGACCGCTCTCGGCCGTCGGAGGCGGACTCAGTGGTCCCGGGGCGTTTCGCCGTGATCGGGCCACCGGACCGCGAGCATCTGGGCGGAAAGCTCCCAGTGCCGCTCGGCGAACCGGCGGTCCCGGGTCTGTGGGTGACTGTCGGCGGGCTTGAGGTTGTCGCCGTAGAAGTGGCCGGACTCCCAGTCCTGCCCGGGCTGTCCGGTGATGAAGTGGAACAGTCTGGCTCCGCCGGTTTCCGGGGAGGCAAGCAGGCGGGACAGGGGTCCCTGGTAAAGCCGGTGCATCATGCCGCTGGTCTGGGTGGCGAAGCTGGTGGCGAGCACGCCCGGGTGGAAGGCCACGGCGTTGAGGCCCCGGTGGTGGAAGCGGGCGTGGAGCTGCTTGGCGAAGACGATGTTGGCCAGCTTGGCGTTGCCGTAGGCCCGGTTGGGGGTGTAGGCACCCCAGGTGTTCAGGTCGTTGAGGTCGACGTCGCTGAAGATTCTGGCGGCGATGCTGGCGGTGTTGACGACGGTTGCTCCGCTGGCCAGGAGGGGTTCGATGAGCAGGTTCGTCAGGAGGTAGGGGGCGAGGTGGTTGACCTGGAAGGTCTTTTCGAATCCGTCCTCGGTGCGGATGGGGCCGTCGAAGATGCCGCCCGCGTTATTGGCCAGGACGTCGATGCGCGGGCAGGACGCGGTGAGGGTGTGCGCCAGGCGGCGTACGTCCTCCAACCGGGAGAAGTCCGCCAGGTGGTATTCCGCGCCCAGCCGCTGCGCCACGGCCCGGGTTTTGTCCGGGGACCGTCCGACGAGCACCAGCCGGTCCTCGGTGGCGGCGGCCAGCATATCGGCTGCTGCCGCTCCGATGCCGTCGCTGGCGCCGGTGACGATGATGGTGCGCACGGCATTTCCTCCCTCGGAGTGGGGCCCGGTGGGCGGGGACACTGTCCATCTGATTCTAGCGAGAACAAGGAGTTTCCCGCCCCGGGATTGGTCTTGGGGTTCCCCCCTGGTCTATGATTCTTCCCATGCCCTAGTAGCCCAATTGGCAGAGGCAACGGATTCAAAACCCGTCCAGTGTGGGTTCGAGTCCCACCTGGGGCACATCACTCACCCTCCCGTCGGATCAGTTTTCCGGCGGGAGGGTGTTGCGTTGCCGCACCAGCCCCGGCTGTCGGGGAGGGCCCGCCTCCGCGCCGATCTCCGGAAGCACGGGCTCCGGGGTGTCCCCCGCTGCGGGACAACGCCTCCCCGTGCGACGACCGCGCCTATACACCCACCGGTTACTACGGCGTCGGTGACATGAGGTACCGGTAGGCTCCCGTTCCTTCCGTCCGGCTGCCGCGAAGTTCTGCGGGCAGCCGAGACGGACCAGAAACCGCAGTACCCCGGGGCCGTCTTCGCCGGGGCACAGCCCGAGACCGGCCACGAGCGGACGTCCCCGCCCAGCAGCCGGAGTTCCGGCCTGGGCGGCCGGGCCCCGCCGCACCACCGAATCGAACGGCCGTTCCCCGGCCGCGACCAGCGCAGATTGGTTGCGCCCCTTCACTTTTCCGCACGCTGCGATAACTCTTTCCGGACCCGACAATGACTATGCTGGGCGCTCATCCACTACCGCCACACCGGCCCATCCGCCAGAGGAGGAACCGTGTCCCACGTCGAAACTGATCCCGACACCGGTATCCGAAGCACCATCGGCAACACCCCACTCATCCGCCTCGACCGGCTCCTGCCCCGGCCGGACGTCACCGTCTGGGCGAAGCTCGAGTACTTCAACCCGGGGGGCAGCGCCAAGGACCGGACCGCGAAGGCGCTGATCGACGCAGCGCGACGGACCGGTGAGCTGCGCCCCGGCATGAGCATCATCGAGTCCAGCTCCGGCAACCTGGGAATGGCCCTGGCCAGAGAGGCGTCCCTGGGCGGCTGGCCGTTCCACTGCGTGGTGGACCCCCGCGTCAATCAGCAGGCGGTGGCCACGATGACCGCGCTGGGGGCCAAGGTCCACCACGTCACCGAACCGGATCCGGTGACCGGCGACTGGCTGCAGGCCCGCCGCAGCCGGGTCGCGGAACTGCTGCAGGAGATCCCCGGCTCCCTCAGCCTGGACCAGTACTCGAATCGGGCGGCTTTCGGGGCACACGCGGACGGCACCATGACCGAGGTGGTCGAGCAACTGGGCCATGCGCCCGATCTGCTGTTGGTCGCGATGAGTACGACGGGCACCATCGGCGGCTGTCTCCGGCATCTGCGCCGGATCGGCGCCGCGACCACCACCGTCGGCGTGGACGCGGAGGGCTCGGTGCTCTTCGGCGGCTGCCGCGGCCACCGCAGCCTGCCGGGGTTCGGCGCCGGTGTACTCCCGGAGCTGGCCACCGAGTCCCGCCCCGACGCGGTCGACCGCGTCAGCGACATCGACTCGGTGACGGGTGCGCGGTTGCTCGCCCGTCGGGAGGGCATCCTTCCCGGGGCCTCAGGGGGCGCGGTGGTCACCGCCGCGCTCGCCCGAGCGGCGGACCTCCCGGTCGGTTCGGAGATGGTGCTGATCCTGCACGACGCGGGCGGCGCCTACCTGGACACGGTCTACAACGACGAGTGGACCCGGCAGACCCTCGGCATCGACGGTGCCGAACTCGAAGAGCGGATCAGCACCTTCCCCTGATCCTCCGACGCCCTCCGATCCCTCTCCCGACCTCCCCCTTCAGCCCGGAAAGGCACCATTCCCGTGACCGTTAACGCCCCCACCGATTCCCGTCCGCGTCAGATCGCCATCGTGGGGGGTGGTCCCCGCGGGTTGCAGGCGACGGAACGGCTCCTCCACCATCTCGCGGAGGCGGGCACCGCAGCCGAGATCACCGTCTTCGACCACCGCCCTCTCGGCCACGGCGCGGCCTACGACACCTCACAGCCCGACTCCTGGCTCATCAACGTCACCGCCAGGGCCATCAGCTCCCACCTGGGCGGTTTCAACCAGTGGCGGGAGCGCCGCGGGGAGTCGGCCACCGACCACTTTCCGCCACGGTCGTCAGTCGGCGAATTCTTCGGCGCCAGCTGGCGGGAGCTGACCGCGCACCTGCCGCGCGGGTGCCGGTTCCGGTACGTCAGCCAGGCAGTCAGCGACATCGCGCCCGCGGCGGGAGCGGCCGGAAACCACTGGCGGCTCCGTACCGCCGACGGCCGGCACCGCGAGTTCGCGGAAGTGCTGTTGGCCACCGGCCACGCCACCTCCTGGCCCGGCGCGCTGCCCCCGACCATCGACGGCGTCCCCACCACCCCGGTCTACCCCGCCCACGGGCTGCGGTCTGTGGCGCCCGGTGACACCGTCCTGGTACGGGGGGCGGCACTGAGTTTCCTGGACGCCACCCTCGCGCTGACGGTCGAACGCGGTGGGAGCTTCACCGCGGGGGACTCCGGAGTGCGCTACGTGCCCTCCGGGGAGGAACCGTCCCGCATCCTGCCCGTCAGCCGCAGCAACCGCTTCCTGGTGGTCAAGCCCACCCCCGGTACTTCCCTCACCTGTCTCGACCTCACCGCAGCCACCCGTGCCGGTGACGCCGCCATCCGCCTCGCCGGCTCAACGGCTGACCTCGTCCGGATCCTCGGGGAAACCGCCAGCAGCTACCTGCGCACCGCGGGCGTCCGGGCCCCGGACACCACCGCGATCAGGGCGGTGCTCGACGGCACCGACGCCAGCGGCGATCCGGTCACCGAACTCCGGTGTTCCCTCGCGGTGGCCCAGGGCCAGCGGACTCCGGGAGCGGAATGGGCGGTCGGCGAAGCCTGGCGGCGTCTCTACCCCGCCATCATCTGGCGGACCTCATACGGCGGTCGGGCCGACCTGCCCGGCTTCCACGAGTTGAGCCGCCGCCTGGAACGCGTCGGGTTCGGCCCGCCCCCGGCCACCGTCGAACGGCTGCTCGCCCTGATCGACGCTGGCGTCGTGGATACCTCGCTGATGACCGCGGGGTCCGACGACCTGCCTTGGGCGGTGAGCACCACCGGCGCCGATGTCGTGGTCGATGCCGTGCTCGCGCCCCAGGGCGTCGTTTCCGGCACCCTGGTCGGCGCCCTCGTCGAGCAGGGGCTCGCCGAATTGGAACCCTCCGGCCGCGGGCTGGCGGTCGAACGCGACGGCACCGTGACCGGTCAGGAGCATCTCGCGGTCATCGGCCGGGAGACCGAGGACACGGTGCTCGGCAACGACTCCCTCAACCGTGCCCTGCACGACGTGATCGAACGATGGGCGCGCCGGGTGACAGATGTCCTCGGCGGAGCTGGCGCCGAAACCCTGGAGCGCGGAGTGCACGGTGAGCCACCACTGACCGCACGGCTGGAGCCCTGGGAACGGCAGCTGCTCGGCGATCCGGCCCGCTGCGCCGAGTTGGTGGCGGAGTACGGGTCCCCCGTCAACGTCCTGCACCCGGGACCGATGGAGCGCAATATCGCAGAGCTCGTCGAGGCCGGCGCGGATCTCGGGGTGCCGGTGCAGGTGTTCTTCGCCCGTAAGGCGAACAAGGCGCTCGGCTTCGTCGACCGGGTACGCGATCTCGGTCACGGCGTGGACGTCGCCAGCCACCGGGAGCTCGCACAGGTACTTGACCGCGGGGTAAAACCGGAACGCATCATTCTCAGCGCGGCGATCAAGCCGGACACCCTCCTGGAGCTGGCGGTCAGCACGGGCGTGTGCGTCTCGGTGGATTCGGTGGCCGAGCTCCATCGGGTCGCGGAGATCGCCGCCACCCGGAATCAGCGGGTCCGGGTGGCGCCCCGTCTGGCGCCGGACCCGGCACACCTGCCACCGACGCGCTTCGGGGAGCGCCTGGACACGTGGACGACGGCCCTGCCCCACTGCCCTGCGGGCGTGGATGTGGTGGGCGTCCACGTCCACCTGCACGGCTATTCCGCCACCGACCGGCGGACGGCCCTGGGTGAGGCGCTCCAGCTGGTGGACGCCGCCGCCCGGCACGGTCACCTGCCGCAGTTCGTCGACCTCGGTGGCGGCGTCCCCATGAGCTACCTGGACGATAGACAGCAGTGGGAGACCTTCCTGCGGGAGCGGGAGGCGATGAATGCCGGCGAGCGGGAGCCCTTCACCTGGAAGGCGGATCCCCTGCGGTCCTTCTACCCCTTCCATCAGCAGCCCACGCGCGGCGACTGGCTGCGGGAGCTGCTGGGTGGGCCACTGGCGGGCGGTGAGGAAACCGCCGCCGCCGGACTGATCCGCCGCGGTCTGCACCTGCATCTGGAACCGGGCCGTTCCCTCCTCGACGGTTGCGGCCTGATCCTGACGGAGGTCGCTTTCCGCAAGGAGCGCAGTGACGGCCTCCCGTTGATCGGGGTGGCGATGAACCGAACCCAGTGCCGCACCACCTCCGATGACATTCTGCTGGATCCGGTGCTCGTGCGGCAGCACCCGGCCGATCCGGCCACTGCAGTCTCCGGTTTCCTGGTCGGTGCCTACTGCATCGAGGATGAGCTCATCATCCGCCGACGGCTGAATTTTCCCGGTGGCGTCAAGCCCGGAGACCTGATCGCTATCCCCAACACCGCCGGTTACTTCATGCACATCCTGGAAAGTGCCTCCCACCAGATCCCCCTGGCCCGCAATGTCGTCCTCACTGATCCGGAAGCGTTTGCCGTGCGGCCGGACGATATCGACGGCTGACCGAACCAGCGACCGGCCAGCGGCCACCTTGGGGCGCGCCGCGGCCGGGAAACGGCTATTCTTATCGCGTTCACAGTCTTTTCCACAAGGAGATAATCCGCGATGCGTCGCTTCCTGGTCGCCCTGACCGCCACCGCCACCCTCACCTTCACCGCAGTGCCCGCCGCCGGGGCCGCGGAGGCCCTCGAGAGCCTTCCGGCTGAGGCCAAGCTCGGCAGCTCCGCCATGGAGAACCTGTCCGCCGGGGGCAGCAGCGACGACACCCTGGACGACGTGCTCGACCTGGGCAAGGACTGGCTGCTGGGTGCGGCGCTGGTCACCATCGCGGGTGGTCTGGTGACCCTGGTGAGCACCGTACGCTAGCCCCATCGTCAAGTGGAAAACCTTGACTGGAGATGCCTCTCCCACGTGATAGGCAATAACAGAAGATACGCTCCCGGGGCGCGGGCCGGGCTACCCCTCCCACCCGCCGGCCCGCCGCTTTCGGCCCCCGGCCGAACTCGCTTAGACTGGGCATTCAACTTTTGACCATCTGTATCTTCGTAGGACGGGACCTTCAGGCCACCATGACAGCACCGGATCAACACATCTACCCCAAACGTGCCCGCAATACCCCGATCAGCATCATCCTCAACTTCATCCGGGGCGGGTTGATCGGCATGGCGGAACTCGTCCCGGGCATCTCCGGCGGCACCGTCGCGCTGGTGGTCGGTATCTACGAGCGTGCGCTGGGTGCCGGCAACGGCCTGCTCGACGTCGTGAAGGCGGCCGTCAAGGACCGCTCCCGGTTGAACGCCGCCGCCGCGAAGGTGGACTGGCTGTTCCTGTTGGCGGTCGGCGTCGGCATGGTCCTCATGGTGTTCTCCATGTCCACGTTGTTGTCGAACTTCGTCGAGAACCACCCCGAGGTCTCCCGCGGCCTGTTCCTGGGCATGGTGGCCGTCTCCATCATCGTGCCCGTGGGCATGATGGACCCGAAGGACCTGAAGAAGAAGTTGCCCGCCGTGGTGCCGGTGTTCATCGTCGCCGCGGTCGTGAGTTTCATCGCCACCGGTTTCACCTCCGCCCCGCAGGAGAACCCCTCGCTGATCATCATCTTCCTGGCTGCCGCCGTCGCCGTGTGTGCGTTGGTGTTGCCCGGGGTCTCCGGTTCCTTCTTCCTGCTCGCCGTCGGCCTCTATGCTCCGGTGATGAATTCCCTGTCCAACCGCGAGTGGGACGTGATCGGCGTGTTCATCCTCGGTGCCCTGCTCGGCATCATCCTGTTCATCCGGGGACTCAGCTGGGTGCTGGAGCACCACCGCACCATCACCCTGACCATCATGTCGGGCCTCATGCTGGGTTCGCTGCGGGCGCTGTGGCCGTGGCAGGACGGCGAGGCGGGCCTCCTCTCCCCCTACGGCTCCAGCGGTGAGATCTGGACGGTGATCGGCATGGTCGCCCTCGGTGGAGCGATTGTCGCCGCCTTCATCGTCGCCGAGAAGCTCAGCCCCAAGCAGTCCCTGGTCCGCACCGAGACCGAACCGGCCTGACCCCGCCTTCCCCTGGCACAGCAGCCGCAACCTTCAAGAATCCGGTGTCCGACCGGAGAAGGGTTGCGGCTACACTTTTTCCCATGCATCGATCCCTCTCCCGTCTCCGGCGAATATCCTCCCGCGCCGTGCCGGTGGCGGCCATCCTCGCCACTACCACGCTGCTCGCCTCCTGCGTCACCAACGAGGAGCAGGGCAACCCCGACGGTTGGGAGCCGGTCGTGCCGGCGGAGGTTCCGGAGCTGGCCGCTCTGGTCCCCGACGACATCGCCGCCAAGGGGCATCTGACGATGGGCACCAACCCGCCCTTCGCCCCCTTCGAGTTCAAGGATTCCCAGGGCAACATCATCGGCATGGAGGTCGACATGGGCCGGGCCCTGGCCGGCGTCCTCGGCCTGGACCTGCGCCCCGTGGAACAGGACTTCGCCATGATCCTGCCCGCCGTCTCCTCCGGCACCATCGATTTCGGCGGCTCCGGCTTCACGGACACGGACGAACGCCGGGAGAACTACGACTTCGTCAACTCGCTCTACGCGGGCATCCAGTGGGCGCAGCAACCCGGTGACAACATCGACCCGGACAACGCCTGTGGTTTGACCGTGGCCGTCCAGCGCACCACCGTCTCCGAGACCGACGACGTACGGCCGAAGTCGCAGGAGTGCATCGAAGAAGGCAAGGAGCCCATCGAGGTGCTCGCCTACGACACCTCGGACAACGCCGCCACGGCCCTCGTCCTGGGCCGGGCCGACGCCTTCTCCGCCGACTCCCCGATCACCGCCTGGGCCATCGAGCGTTCCGACGGCCGCATGGAGACCACCGGCGAGATCTTCCAGGCCGCGCCCTACGGCTTCGCCGTGAACAAGAACTCCGAACTAGGCTACGCCCTCGCGCAGGCGATGCAGCATCTGATCGACACCGGTGCCTATACCGAGGTGCTCGCACAGTGGAACATCACTGACGGCCTGCTGGACCGGGCGCTCATCAATGAAGAACCCGTGCCGGCGGCCGAAGACTACCTGGCCCCGGCGCAGTAGCTCCGCTGCGGCGCCAGGCTCGGCTCCATTGTCTTCTCCACCTCCCATCAGAAACCTGCCGCACCGCGCCGCATCTTCCCCACCCTGACCACCGCCGTTGCTCTCATGCTCGTGGTACCGACCGCCCCGCCCAGCCGGTGCCCCGTCTCCTCCCAGCCTGCCCCGCACCTTCCGGAGATGGAGCCGTCCAGCCCACTCGCCGAGGAGCATCTGGCCGCGCTCACCGAAACTCTCGGCGGCAGCGGCAACCCGCAGGAGGACCTGCGGCTGGCACTGCCGGCGGGCCCGGTGATCGGTGTGGCATTGGTGACCGCTGTAGGCACGGTCATCAACCACGTTGTGTGAGCCGCCTGTGGCTCCGGCGGACTCCTCTACTAAAGTGACGTAGGCAGAATCCGCCCCGCAGCCGGCCAGTCACCGGCGATCCGTAGCACCCGCTGCCCCGCAACCGGTGCTGTGCGGATATCCCGGATCCGCCTTCCGCCGCGGATCTGGCGGGCCCGTCTTGAAGTTCCCTGTCGTGGAAGGACCACTCCCCATGAGCTCACCGGCTCCCATCAAGGCCAGGCCGCTGCCCCATCCGGGCCGCTGGATCGCGGCCGCCATCATCCTGGCACTGTTCGCCTGGTTCGTCATCGGCGCTCTGACCAACGAGGCCTACGGTTGGGACACCTACCGCGCCTATCTCTTCGACACCCGCATCGCCACCGCGGCGCTGCACACCCTGGCGCTGACGGTGCTGGCGATGCTCATCGGCGTGGTGCTCGGCGCGATCATGGCCGTGATGCGGATGTCGCCCAACCCGGTGCTCCAGGGGGTGGCGTGGGTCTTCCTCTGGGTCTTCCGGGGTACCCCGGTGTATGTCCAGCTGGTGTTCTGGGGTCTGCTCGGGTCCCTGTATCAGTCCATCAACGTCGGATTCGCCGAGTTCGACCTGCAGGGACTGCTGTCCAACATGTTCTTCCTCGCCGTGATCGGCCTGGGGCTCAACGAGGCCGCCTACATGGCGGAGATCGTCCGCTCCGGCATCCAATCCGTGCCCGAGGGCCAGTTGGAGGCGTCCAAGGCGCTCGGCATGGGCTGGTGGATGACGATGCGGCGCACCGTGATGCCGCAGGCGATGCGCATCATCATCCCGCCGACCGGCAACGAGCTGATCTCGATGCTCAAGACCACCTCACTGGTGGTCGCGGTCCCCTACTCACTGGAGCTCTACGGCCGGTCCATGGACATCGCCAACGCGCTGTTCGATCCGGTGCCGATGCTGCTCGTGGCGGCCACCTGGTACCTGGCCATCACCTCCCTGCTGATGGTCGGCCAGCACTACCTGGAGAAGTACTACGAGCGCGGCGCCACCCGGGAACTGACCGGCCGCCAGCTGGCTGCCCTGGCGGACGCCGAGGGTGCACTGCCCGGCAACGTCACCGTCATCCCCGACAACGACACCCGGAAGGGGTACTAAGCCATGTCCACCCCCATGATCGAGGCCCAGCAGGTCCACAAGAGTTTCGGCCAGCTCCACGTCCTCAAGGGAATTGACCTGACCGTCCAACCGGGTCAGGTCACCTGTCTGATCGGCCCCTCCGGCTCCGGAAAATCCACGATGCTGCGGTGCATCAACCACCTGGAGAAGATCACCGCCGGCCGCCTCTACGTGGACGGCGAGCTGATCGGTTACCGGGAAAAGGAGGGCGTGCTCTACGAGATCTCCGAGAAGGAGGCTGCCCGCCAGCGCGCCGATATCGGCATGGTGTTCCAGTCCTTCAACCTCTTCCCCCACCGGACCGTGCTGGACAACATCATTGAGGCTCCCGTGCACGTCAAGGGCCAGCACCCGAAGGAGGCCACCGCGAAGGCCCGGGAACTGCTGGAGCAGGTGGGTCTGGCCCACAAGGCGGAGGCCTACCCTGTCCAGCTCTCCGGCGGCCAGCAGCAGCGGGTGGCCATCGCCCGCGCAGTGGCCATGGAACCGAAGCTGATGCTCTTCGATGAGCCCACCTCCGCACTGGACCCCGAACTGGTCGGTGAGGTGCTGCGCGTCATGAAGCAGCTGGCCGACGACGGCATGACGATGGTCGTGGTCACCCACGAGATGGGCTTCGCCAAGGAGGTCGCCGATGAGGTGGTCTTCATGGCCGACGGCATGGTCGTGGAATCCGGGGCGCCGGCAGCGGTCCTGGAAAACCCCCGGGAACCACGCACCCGGGAGTTCCTGTCGAACCTGCTGAGCTGATTCTTCCCGGCACCACCGCGACGGCCCGCCGAGGACGCTTCTGGCGTCTCGACGGGCCGTCGTGGTGTTTTCTCAGGGGTGGGCGGATCAGCGCGGTGCTGCGCTGGTAACCACCGGCGTGGCCTGCTCCGGAATGGCGAAGGCGATCACCGCGGCCACCAGGGCACTGCCGCAACCGATCAGCAGGGCGACCAGGAACCCACCCTGGGAGGGCACGCCGTCAGTGACCATGACCGCGAGCACCGCACCCACCACCGCAGCGGAGATGGTGGTTCCCAGCGAACGCATCAGGGCGTTGAAACCGTTCGCGGAGGCCTTCTCCGTGGCCGGCACCGCCGACATGATGAGCGCCGGCATGGAACCGTAGGCAAGCCCGATGCCGCAGCCCACTACGAGCCCGGAGAGCGACAGCAGAACCAGAGTGGTCACGATCACGGCCGCCGACGCGTCCTGCCCTGGCGCACGGTCACCCACGGTAAGCAGCACCACGGCGGCGAGAGCGTAGCCGACCGCGATGACGACGCCGGCCAGGGCCAGGGTGACCCGGGGGCCACGGGTCGCGCTGATCGCTGCCCCACGCCGGGAGATCAGCATCATGCCCAGCCCCATCGGGGCCAGCCACAGTCCCATCTGCAGCATCGTCTGGCCCAGGCCGTAGCCGAGCTCGACGGGCAGTTGCAGCACCTGGGGCAGAATCAGATTCATCGCGTACATGGTGAAGCCGATCAGCACGGAGGCGATGTTGGTCAGCAGCACTACCGGCTGGGCCGCGGTCCGCAGGTCCACCAACGGCGCGCGTCGCGACAGCTCCCAGCTGCCCCAGAGCAGCAGCACGATCACGGCACCGGCGGCGCAGCCGATGGTGACCGGCGAGCCCCAGCCCCAGTCCGCCCCCTTGGAGATGGCCAGCAACAGCGCGATCAGGCCCAGCGACAACCCGAACGCCCCGAAATAGTCGAAGCGGGTACGGGTGGTGGCGGTGCGCAGGGACGGGATGCCGAACCAGATGGCCAGCAGCGCCATCGCGGCGGCCGCTGCGATCACCCAGAAAAGGACGCGCCAGTTGGCGAACTGGGCCACGGCGGCCGCCACGGGCAGGCCGAGCGCACCACCGATGCCCATCGAGGAACTCATCAGCGCGATCGCTGAGCCGGCCCGCTCCCTGGGGAGGAGGTCGTGGATGAGGGAGATCCCCAGTGGGATCAGGCCGGAGGCCAGTCCCTGGAGCCCACGCCCCAGGATCATAGGCAGCACGTCGGTGGAGACCGCACAGATCACAGAACCGACCAGGAACGGGGCCAGGGCCACGAGCATCATCGGCTTCTTGCCGTATATGTCCGCCAGTCGGCCGGCCACCGGTGTGGAGACAGCTCCGGTCAACAAGGTGACCGTGATGATCCACGAGGCGGTGGCCGGAGACGTGCCGAAGATGTCCGGGAGTGCGCCGATGATCGGGACCACCAGCGTCTGGGCCAGGGAGACCGTGATGCCGGTGCCCGCGAGGATTCCCACGATCAGTCGGGGTGGCGGCGAAACCGCCGGTTCCCCCGTGTTGCGGGGGGTGTCAGCTAAAACCATACGTGCATAGTACACATGATGTGTATTATGCACATACTATGGCAGGATGGGTGCATGCCCAAGGACTCCTTCACCGCCCTGGAATACGAGAGCATGATCTTCGGCCGGCACCTGCACGCCTATACCGGCCGCGCCGGTAATTCCCCTGGCACGCTCGACCAGAGCGCCTACGTGCTCCTCACCCTCCTGCAGGTCGAGGGCCCGTCCAGCATCAGTGAACTCGGCCAGGTGACGGGACTGGACGCCTCCACCCTGAACCGGCAGACCAGGGCGCTGGTCACCAAGGGCTTCGCCGAACGCATCCCGGACCCCGGGGGCGGTCTGGCCCGGAAGTTCCGCGCCTCCGAGACCGGGATCGCGTTGCTCGACGAGGAACGTTCAGCCAGCACCCGGAACCTGGCCGGGGTCCTGGCTGACTGGGACGAGGACGAGGTGGACACTTTCGTCGCCTACCTGGTGCGGATGAACCGGGCAGTGGAAGAACGCACCGGTCGGCGGTGGCCCCGACCGCGGCAGCAGCGTCCCTGAGGCCCGGGTTCCGCGGGAAGCCGGACGGATCACCCGGTCACCAGTCCGCCCAGTCCCCGGACCAGCGCGACAACCGCGCCGGCGGTGGCCAGGATCAACGCGAGACGGCGGGCCCGGTGCTTCGCCACCCGACGCGTGAGGATCCCGCCGAGGCTGATGCCCGCCACCATTCCGAGCACCCCGAGCGGCCACACCCACCCGTCCGTGTGCTGGAAGGTCGCTGCCCCGGTGAGTAGTTTCACCGTCACCGACAGCAGGCCAGCCACCAGGAAAATCGGTTGCAGCGTCGCGGAGAAGGAGTTCTGTTCCCAGCGGCTCGCCTGCGCGTAGACGGTCATGGCCGGCCCGGCGATCCCGGCGAGGGTGTTCATGAAGCCGCCGGCCACGCCCGCGAGCAGGGCCGGCCCTCTACCCTGTAGCTGCGGTATGTGGCCGGCGAAGAAGGTGACCACGGCGAGTGCGACCAGGAGCGTGGCCCCGACGATCACCTGGAGCAGGGACGCGGACACCACGGTGATCAGCAGAGCCCCGGGAACGGCACCGAAGATCAGCATGGCCCCGATCAGGGCGAACTTGCGCCAGTCGATCCCCGCCCGCACTGTCCAGGTGAGCAGGGCTGCGTTGAGCACGGCCAGCAGGTTGACCACCAGGATCCCCTCCACCGGCCCCATCACCACGGAGAGCACGGGCCCGGCCACGAGCCCGAGTCCCAGGCCCGACACCCGCTGCAGGCAGGAGCCGATGAGGATGACGAGAACCACGGCAGTCAGGGAGAGCACGGCTACAGCCTAGCTGCGCCCCGGCCACCCAGCGGCTCAGCTCTCGCTAGGGCCGCTGCCGGCGGTACTTTTCCTGCACCGCGGCGGCGACGGTTTCCGGGAGCAGGCCCGAGACGTCGCCGCCGTACCTGGCTACTTCCTTGCACAGACTGGAGGAGACGTAGCCGTATTTTTCGTCGGTGAGCAGGAAGAAGGTGTCCACCCCGGTCAACCGGCGGTTCATCTGCGCCATGGGCAGTTCGTACTCGTAGTCCAGGGAGCTGCGCAGTCCCTTGACCAGGGCCCCGATCTCGTGCGCGGAGGTGTAGTCGACCAGCAACCCGCCCCAGTTGTCCACGCGGAGGTTCGGGATGTCGGAGGTGACCTCCCGGATCAGGTCCTTGCGCTCAGCCACGCTGAACAGTCCCGTCTGCTTGGCGGGGTTCCCGGTCACCAGCACCACGACCTCCTCGAAGTGGGCGGCGGCCCGGGCGAAGATGTCCAGGTGCCCCATGGTCACCGGGTCGAAACTGCCCGGGCAGACTGCCTTCATTCCTGCTCCCCGCTGTTTTCGTGGTAGACGGCCATGTCCATGCGGGCCCTGCCGTAAACGCGTTTCTTCAGCTTCTGGGTCGTCGGGGTGAACTGCGCCGGCCAGTCGGTCTCCGGCGAGTGCACGTGCCGCTCCACCACCACGGCCGCCCCGTCGACCAGGGCGGGGATGAGGGCCTCGAGCATCTCCCGGACGGATTCGTCCGCGAGTTCATAGGGCGGATCGATCAGCGCCATGTCAAAATACTGCCGCGGCGCCTGGGCCAGGTAGGTCGACGCCTTCATCTCGGCGAGCTGTGTGCGGGGGTGCCGGACCACCGCCATGTTCGCCCGGATGATGTTGGCCGCCCCCGCGTTGTTCTCCACGAGCACCACTTCCTCGGCACCGCGGGAGGCGGCCTCCAGGCCGAGCGCCCCGGAACCGGCGAAGAGATCGAGCACGCGGGCGCCCTCAAAGCCGAAGCGGACCTGCAGGGAGGAGAACAACCCCTCCCGGGCGCGGTCGCTGGTCGGTCGGGTACCTGCCTCGGGCACCCCGATCTTGCGGCCCCGGGCCTCCCCCGCGATGATGCGTGTCTTACCCATCTGATTCACCCCTCGTTCAGTTCCAGCAGTTCTTCGCCGCCCACCACATCCGCGAAATCCTCGCGGTGCAGGTGGGCGACCACTCCCGGGCCCGGTGCAAACACCGGGGCCTCCAGTTTGACGGCTTCGACGACGGCCAGTTCCTCACCGGTGTCCACCCGGGCACCGGCTGCCACCCGATAGTGCACGATCCCGGCGAACGGTGCGCAGATCTTCATGGGTTCCAGCTTAACGCAGCCGCGTTCCCCGCCTCCGCACCACTCAGCTCTTCTCCAGGTACTCCTGGTTGTCGACGGCGATGTCAGTGACCAGAACCTCCGCCAGACCACGGTCGTCGGCGACCAGCTGCGCGGCATCGGCGTTCGCCTGTTCAATCAGTTTCAGATCCCGGGTAAAGGACAACAACTTGACCTTCCGTTCAGCGCCGGACTGCCGGGTACCCAGGACGTCGCCTTCCTGACGGGTGAGCAGGTCCAGCTCGGCGAGCTCGAAGCCGTCCGAGGTGCGCGCCACGGCGTCCAGCCGCGCCAGGGACGGGCTCATCGGGTCGTCGAGCAACGTGTGGAACAGGCAGAGGGACTCGTGGCCGCCACGCCCCACCCGGCCACGCAGCTGGTGCAGCTGTGAGACCCCGAAGTTCTCCGCCTCGCGGATCAGCATCACGGTGGCGTTGGGCACGTCGACCCCGACCTCGATCACCGTCGTGGCGACCAGCACGTCAATGCCCCCGGCGGCGAAGTCCGCCATCACGGCGTCCTTGTCCTCACCGCTCATCCGACCGTGCAGCAGGCCGACGCTCAGATCCGGGAAGGTGTAGGTGCGCAGCATCTCGTGGACGGCGAGCACCCCGCCCTCGTTGTCGATGCGGGGGCAGACCACGTAGGCCTGGTGGCCCGCGGCCACTTCCTCGGCGATCCGTTCCCACGCGCGGCCCATCCATTTCGGCCTGACCACCTCGGGCACCAGGGCGGACTGGATGGGCTTGCGCCCACCCGGCAGCTCCCGGAGGGTGGACACGGCCAGGTCCCCGAACACCGTCATGGCGATGGTCCGCGGGATCGGGGTCGCGGTCATCACCAGCAGATGCGGGGTCATCTCGTCCCGGCCCTTGCCCCGGAGCCGGTCGCGCTGTTCCACTCCGAAACGGTGCTGCTCATCCACGACCACCAGCCCGAGGTCGAAGAATTCCACGGTGTCCTGGATCAACGCGTGGGTGCCCACCACGATGTCGGCCTGGCCGGAGACGATGTCCAGCAGGGCCTGCCGTCTGGTGGCCACGCTCATCGATCCGGTCAGCACCACCACCGAGGCCGGCACCCCGGCGGCACCCAGGATGGCGGTCAGGGACCGGGCGTGCTGGACCGCCAGCACCTCGGTGGGGGCGAGCATGGCGCACTGCCGGCCCGCGTCGACGGCCTGGAGCATTCCCAGCAGCGCCACGATCGTCTTGCCCGAACCGACCTCGCCCTGCAGCAGGCGGCTCATCGGGATCGTCCCGGTCAGGTCGGCGGCGATCTCCCCGACCACCTGCCGCTGCCCGGCAGTCAGGGGGAAGGGCAGATTGGCCCGGAGCCGGGCCTGCTGGCCGTCGGCGAGGGGTTGGCAGACCGGAGCCCGGCGGTGCTCGGTGTCGGCGCGGCGCAGCGCCATGACGATGGCCAGGCTGAGTGCCTCGTTGTATTTCATGCGCTCGCGGGCCGGTCCCGGGCCGTCGGGGCCGGGTTCATGGATCCCCCGGACCGCGTCATCGAAGCTGACCAGTCCCTCCGGGGTGAAACCGAGGGGCTCCTCCACCTTCGGCAGCGTGGCCAGCACCTGGTGGATGGCGCCCATCAGCCGCCAGGAGGTCATGCCCTTCTTCGCCGGGTAGACCGCCAGATAGTCCCGTTCGGCGAGCATGGTGTCCACGTCCTCGGCCCCGCCGTAGGCGGCCAGATTGCGCAGACCACCGGTGGCCACCTTCTTCTTCGTCTCGCCCGGCGCGCTGAGCAGCAGGTAGTCGGGGTGGGTGATCTGCGGTTGGTCGCGGAAATAGCCGAGCTTTCCGGAGAACATGGCACGCACCCCGCGCACGAGCTGCTTGGCGGGGAAGGCCGCCTGGAAGAAGGTGGCACCCAGAGTGTTGCGGCCGTCGGAGATGACGATCTTGTGCATGAGCTTGCCGTTTTTGGTGCGCGAGGTCTGTGCCCACGTCACTTCCCCCACGCAGGTGACCATGTCCCCCTCGGCGGCGTCCTCGACGTTGACGCCGGAGCCGTGCCGGGAGTAATCGCGGGCGTAGTGCTCCAGCAGCTCGGCGGCCGTGGTGAACCCGAAGGCCTTCTGGATCGCCCTGGCTTCCTTGGCCGGCAGAATATCCGCCAGTTTCCGTTCGTCCCGCCATCCCAGCATGCGCTCACTCCACCCCGATCTCGGCCAGCTGTTCCATTCCTTCCGCAGGATAGATGATGACCTCGACATCACGGCCCGCGCGTCCCAGCCGGGAGCGCAGTGCCGCCGGGGTCAGCTCTTCGACGACTTCGGGGGTGGCCAGCACGGTGACCTGCTCTCCCCCGCCCTCCAGCAGGCGGCGGGCGGTGTCGGCCAGGGCCTCGGTGATCTCCTCGGCCACCAGGATGATCTCCCCCATGGCCGTGGCGATGATATCGCCCTTGGCGCAGGGCCCGGCCTGGGTCAGCGCGGCCTTGCCCGCCCGGTCCAGCACGGCGGTGCGCATCGCGCCGGCCGCCTCCGCCATGGCGTAGGCGGCCACTCCGAGCGGGGCGTCGGGGTCGTGGACGGCCAGGGCGGCGATCCCGCTGACCAGCCGGCCGGTGGGCACCAGCATCATGGTCTGCTCGAAGGCGTGTCCGGCCTTTTCCACCGACACCAGCTCGCGTCGGCTCAGCAGGCCGTTGGGCAGCAGGATGACCTCTGCCGCGCCGCTCCGGCGGATCTGCGCGACGATCTCGGAGACGGTGTCCCTCCCCGGGGTGACCACCACGGCTCCGGCCTCCCGGTACAGCTCGGCGATCGATCCGTCCGGCGTCACCGCCACCACCACCCGGGGCGGCGGGGCCACCTGCGGGGCCTCCGGCAGCACCTCGAGACGCAGATCGCTGACCTCGCCGGCGGCGAAGGCCGCCTCGATGACTGCCCCCGGCTGGGCGGAATGGATGTGAATGGTCCCGGCCGTGTCACTGGCCCGGGCGATCAGGAGGCTGTCCCCCAGGGGCGCCAGGGTCCGCTCGACCTCGGTCAGGTCCGCCGCCGTGAGATAGAACATCACTTCCAGCGGGAGCACCCGGCCGTGACTTTCCATGCCGGTCGGTGCGCTGGGGGCATCGTCCCCCTCGATCTCGGCAAGGAGCGCCTCCAGCAGCACCACGAAGCCCTGGCCGCCGGCGTCCACCACGCCCGCCTCCCGCAGCACATCCAACTGTGAGGGTGTCTTGGCCAGGGCGCTGCGTGCGGCCCGCACCGCAGCTTCGACGACCGCGTGCAGATCCCCCTCCGTGTCCCGGGCGGCGATCGCCGAGGCCCGCATGACGGTGATGACGGTGCCTTCCACCGGTTCGGAGATCGCGGCGTCCACCAGGTTCACCGCGATCGCCAGGGCGTCGCTTATCGACGCCGCGCCCACGTTGCCGTCCACCGCCGCCTGCGCGATGGCGCGCAGGACCTGGGAGAGCACCACACCGGAGTTGCCGCGGGCCCCGCGCACCGACCCGACGGCCAGCGCCTCGGCCACCCGGACGACGCTGTCACGGCCGGGGTCCCCGGCGGCGTCGAGCTTGTCCGCCTCCGCGAGCGCCGCCTCCATGGTGTGGGCCATGTTCGAGCCGGTGTCCGCGTCCGGTACCGGAAAGACGTTCAGCGCATTGATCTCGGCGCGGCGGGCCGAGAGTTCGGCGACCGCGCGAGACGCCCAGTTGTGCAGCCCGGTGCCGTCGAGCTCGAGGGGAAAGGACATGGCTCCGAATTCTACAGTCGCCAGTCCACCGGCTCTGCGCCCCGGGTGGTCAGGTACTCGTTGGCGCGGGAGAACGGCCGGGACCCGAAGAAGCCGCGGCTGGCCGAGAGCGGCGAGGGGTGCGGGGACTCGATGCACGGGGTGTCCCCCAGGAACCTGCGGGTCGCCTGCGCGTCCCGGCCCCAGAGAATCGCCACCAGGGGAAGATCCCGCTCGGCCAAGGCGCGGATGGCGCACTCCGTGACCTCCTCCCAGCCTTTTCCGCGGTGGGAGGCGGCCTTGCCCGGGCGGACCGTGAGTACCCGGTTCAGCAGTGCGACGCCCTGCCGGGACCAGGCGGTCAGATCGCCGTCGGTGGGTGCGGGAATACCCAGGTCGGAGCTCAACTCCTTGAAGATGTTGCCCAGGCTGCGCGGCAGTGGGCGCACCCCCGGGGTGGTGGAGAAGCTCAGTCCCATGGCGTGCCCCGGCGTGGGGTACGGATCCTGGCCGATGATCAACACCTTGACCTCGTCAAAGGGGTAGGTGAACGCGCGCAGCACGTCCGTGCCGGCCGGCAGGTAGCCGTGACCGTTCTCATTTTCGGCCCGGAGGAAGTCACCGAGACGGTGGATCTGTTCCGCGACCGGTTCCAGCACCGGTTGCCAGCTGGGGTGGACGGGAAGTTCTTGGAGCTCACTCATGGGCACCGATTCTAAGCCACTTCCGGCCCCCGCTGGTGGCACCGCTAGCTCAGGTAGGCGGTGACCTCGTCCGTCACGGTGGCGGTGTCGCCGACCAGCACCCCGTGGCTCCATCCCTCGAGCACGATCTGCTCGCCGCCCATGGTGTGCTGGACCTCATCGATGGCCTCGCCGGTCACGGCGTTGTCGCCGCTGTAGCCCAGAAGCAGCGGTTCTTCCGCGAGTTCCGCGCCGCTGAGGTCGCGGGCGGGGGTGGGCAACGGCCACCCGGCGCAGACCTGTCCGGAGGCGAGGTTGTTCTCGATCAGGCCGATGACGTCGCCGCCGGTGAAGGCGTCCGCGAGCTGTGGCGCCACCAGGTCATGGCGGACCTCGTTGCGGTTCTCATTGCAGACGATGGCCAGTTCCACCATCGGCATGGCCAGGATCTGCCGGCTCAGCCCCTCCAGTTCGGCGTCGTCGGTCGGGATCGCCGCCGGGTCCTCCGCCGGGATGCCGTCGCGCAACCAGCCAGCTGTCTGCGGCCAGGAACTCTCGTCATAGAGGGCACCGTAGATGGTGGCCGTGAACGTCGGCGAGGCCGCCGTCAGGCCGGATTTTCCGGTGCTCAGCGCCTGCCAGGCGCTGGTGGCCCGCCAGGCGGGCTCCAGGACCTGGTTCAGGTGCGGCAGGAGCGCGTCCGAGTGCTCCGCCAGCCCGGCGGGCAGATCGCCGACCCGGGCCGCCGGCGGGGCCACCTCGGCGGCCACGCCGACTTCCTCGTTCACCCGGTCCGACCACCGCTGGTACACCTGCAACGGCGTGGTGCCCAGGTGGTACTCGTCATCGCGGTCCGCGATCCAGCTGAAGTAGGCGTCCAGGGCCGCCCGCCGGTCATCGAGCCGGGAGGCCCCGAGGTTGAACCACCGGTCCGAGGGCGCGACGCTGGAATCGAGGATCATCTTCGCGGTGCGCTCCGGGAAGGCGGTGGCGTACGTCGACATCAGGGCGCCGCCGTAGGACAGGCCGTAGAGGTTGAGCTGCTCCTGCCCCAGGACCTGCCGGGCGACGTCCAGGTCGCGGGCGGTGTTCTCCGTGGTGATCGTGCCGACCAGCCCCGGATCTGCCAGCTCGCACGCCTGATGCACGGCGCCCGCGCCGAACTGGGCGGTCAGCAGTCCCGGCACTCCCTCCACGGTGCAGTCCAGGTCCCCGGCCCAGGCATGGCCCCGCGGTTGCACGGCCACGAGATCGTACTGGCGGCGGACCTGTTCCGGGAACAGCACCTTGCCGTCGTCCGTGCCGGCGGCGAGGTCGGCGTCGCCGGCGAACATTCCCAGGGCGCTGCCACCCGGTCCGCCCGGGTTCCCGGCGATCACGCCCCGGTACTCCGCCCTAGACCCCGTGGCCGGAAGTTTGCTCATGGTGATGTCGATGGTGCCGGCCGAGGGATCGGCGTAATCGCGGGGAACCGGGAACTGGGCGCACAGGGCACCGTCGTCGGTGGCGGAACCCGCCGGGCAGGTGTCCCACTGCACTTCCTGCTACGTGGGCGCGGCAGTGGCCGCGGGGACGGTGAGCAGGGCGGCTGCGGTCACCGCACTGAGAAGGGTGGCACCGGAGGCGAAACGACGTGTGGCAATGGACATGGAGGTATCAGGTATTCCTTTCTGCTCCCGGTTCCGGGAGGGTGGGACGGGTGTTCTCGCACGGGTTTTCGTTCGCCACGGCGCAGGAGGCTGGCGGCGGGCACGGCAGCCACCGGACGGTGACCGGCCGTCGGGTGCCCCTCCGGTGCCTCCGGTGCCGTAGTCCGGGCACCGTCCCCGGACCGGACCGTCCTTGGCCCCGGTGCGGGCGTGTTCCGGAACCCTGCTGAGCTGCTGACATGGCCCCGGCGGGCCACGGCGGCGACGGACCTGCGGCAAAAGTAATGCTAATCCGATGCCGGGTACCCACCTACCGGGCGGCGGGTGTCCACCTGGATCCGGGGTGTCCTTTAGTACCCTCCCGACCAGTCAGTGCTCCCGGGTGGCCACCACCAGTTCCAGCCGGCTCTTGACGTCATAGCGTCGCATCAGCCGCGCCACCGACTTCTTCACGGTGGTTTCCGCGACCCCGAGTTCGCGGGCGATCTCCGCGTTGCTCCGACCGGTCTGCAGGAGCGCCAGCACCCGTTGTTCGCTCCCCGGCAGCGCCACGGTCGCCGGCCCGAAACAGTTGGTGACGTACTTGCGGAGCGATGTCGCGGACTGCGGCGAAATGGTGGTCCCGCCCGCCGCGGCGGTGCGGACCGCCCCCACGATCTCCTCCGGCCGTGCGCTCTTGAGCACGAAGCCGAAGGCACCGGCGCTGAGCATGCCGAGCATCGCCCGGTCATCGTCGAAGGTGGTCAGTCCGACCACCCGGCTCTGCAGTGCCCGGTCGGACATCTCCTGGGTCAGGCCGATGCCGTCCAGTCGGGGCATCCGCACGTCGCTGAGCACGACGTCGACGGCCACCCGCTCCAGCACGGCGAGTGCCTCCAGTCCGTCACCGGCCGTCGCGATGACCGTGATCTCCGGGTGCTGCTGCAGATACGTCGTCACCGTCTCCCGGAAGAACTGCTCGTCATCGACCACCAGCACCGAAATCGCCGGTTGTGCGCCACTCATCAACGGTTCATCTCCTTATCTCGTGTCCGCGGGCATGGTCAGCGTGACACTCCAGGAGTCCGGTGTCACCTGGAAGTCGGCGTCCCCGCCGACGGTCCGCATCCTGGCGGTGATGCTGCCCATCCCCAACCCGCCGTTGCCGGGCACTGCTTTCGCAGCGGCGGGGGCACGGGCGTTGCGCACGGTCACGGTGAGCCATTCATCTTCTTCCCGCACCAGGATCCGGACCTTCGCGCCGGTCGGGGCGTGTTTGACCAGATTCGAGGTCACCTCGTTGAAGGCGAGGGCGAACGCGATCTCCACCTCCCGGCGCAACCGGCGCAGCGGATCCACCTCCCGACATGAGATCCGGTACCCTGCCGCCTCGAGCAGTTCCACCGCGGTGCGCACGGACGCCCCCACCGTCGAGGTGTTCCACGCACCGAGGGCACCATCGGCGTCGCCCGACTGGTCCTGCACGAGGTGATCCACCAGCTGCCGTAGGTCATCCAGGGCGGTGCGGCCGGAGTCGGAGATCGCGTCGAGTTTCCGCCGGATCTCCGGATCCCCCACCTCCAGCCGGGCCAGCTCCGCCTGCATCGCCATCACGGTCAGCGAGCGGGCCAGGCTGTCGTGGAGGTAGTGTGCGATGTTGGTCTGCAGGCTGCGCTGTAGTTCCTGCTGGGCGTGCTGCAGGTGGCGGCGTTCCCCCAGCATCCGCAGCCGGATCCGGCCGACCACCACCGCGGTGCCGAAGCACAGCGATTCGACGGCGATCGCCATCAGCAGATCGCGTGGGAAACCGTCGATCGTGAGGTAGTAGGCGAGGACCAGAAATTCCGTCACCAGGATGGCGGCAATGGCCGGTCGGCGGCGGGCCACCGCGAACTCGACCGCGAGATAGATGAGGAAACCGCTGAGGAGGAAGTAGTCGGCGATGCCGGCCGCCCACAAACCGGCGGCGATCGCCAACGGCACCACCGCGAGTGGTGGCGCATACTTCAGCAGCACGAGCACGCTGTAGAACACCGCGAGCGACAGCATGCTCCCGAACGTCGCCGTATCGAAGCCGATCAGGGACAGAACCCAGATCACGAGACCGACGAGCAGTTCCGCCCCGCCGTTGATGGCCCCCAGCCGGAAGTCTCTGATTCCCCGCACCTGCACCTGCCCCTGTGTCCCGCCCGTGAATGCCTGGCCCAGTACGCCGCAGCCACGATGTCGACCACATATCCTAAGGTACGGGCGGGATACCGCCGGGGGCGGCCCCGGAGCGAGGGTGTACTTTAGTGCCCCGTTCGCGGAGAACGGGACGGCTAGAAACTCACCCAGCCGGTGCCGTATTCCGGTGGGGTGCCGTCGATGGTGACACCGCTGCCGCGCAGCACCCTGCCGATCGGCCGGAAACCGGAGGGGACATCCTCCGCCGTCGTGGCCATCAGCGTATGGTCCTCACCGCCGGTGAGCACCCACTCCCACGGATCGATGCCGAGAAGTTCCCCGGCCTTGACCATCAGGTGGTGCGGGGCGATCGCGTCCCGGTGCAGGTCAATGTTCACCCCGGAGCGCTTCGCCATGGTGGTCAGGTCAACGATGAGGCCGTCGGAGTTGTCCGTCATCGCGGTGGCTCCCGTCGCCCGGGCGATCATGCCGCGGCCCGGGGCCAGGTGCGGGGTACGGTGGGCGGCCACCAGTTCGGTGAATTCAGCCGGAACGTCCCGCCCGTAACGCTGCAGCAGGGCCAGGCCGGCCGCCGAATCACCGATCCGGCCGCTGACCACCACCCGCTGCCCCACCTTGGCCCGGTTCAGGGTCAACTCCGGCAGCGAACCGCCCAGCGAGCCGATGGCGGTCACCGAGACCACCAGCTTGTCGCCGGCGGTGAGATCACCACCGACGAGCTCCGCGGAGAACTGGTCCAGCCGCCCGGCGACGCCGCGGGCCAGTCCCCGCAGCACGTCCAGCGGCGTGTGCGGTGGTGCAGAGATGGCCAGTAACGCGGCGACCGGCCGGGCCCCCATGGCCTGAATATCCGCGAAATTCTGGACGATGGCCTTGTGACCGACCTCCTCCGGGGAGGACCACTCCAGGTTGAAATGTCTGCCCTCGATCAACATGTCGACCGTGGCCACCGCCCGGGAGTTGGGCGTGGCGTGACTGAGCACGGCGGCGTCGTCACCGTTGCGGGTGGACGGGGCGACCGCGAGTATCTCGGCGATGGCCGCGTGTTCGCCAACCTCCCCGATCGTTGGTCCAGCACTGGTGGACACAGATTCCTTCCTTCCCGCCGCCACAGATAGGCTGTGTGGACATGAGAGCCAACAACTCCCCCCAATTTAACCGCACCCCGATTTTCATCGCCCTTGGGCTGGCTTTGTTGCTGGTGCTCGGCGTGCTCGGGGGCGCCCGTTGGGTCGCCGGCCAGTCCAGCCAGGGGCCGGTGCAGATGGCGGAGCTGCCCGGCGGAAACGCGGACCACCCGGCCTGCGCTCCGCTGCTCGAGGAGCTGCCCGAGGAGGTGGCCGGCTTCCAGCGCGCCGAAGTGGCTGAACCAGCGCCGGCCGGGGCGGCTGCCTGGGTGGCGGGAGAAGCCGATGAACTGACGCTGCGCTGTGGCGTGGACCTGCCCTTCCAGTACACCGCCCTCTCGGAAACCACCGAGGTGGACGGTACCGAGTGGCTGCACGTGGTCGATCCCTCGACCGGCGACGCCCTGCAGACCTGGTACACCGTCAACCGCTCCCCGGCCGTGGCCGTCACGGTCTATCAGATTGATCCGGAAACCTCGGATGCCGGAGCGGCCCCCGCCGAGGACCTCGCCGAGGCAATGGCCACCCTGCCCGAGGAGCGCCAGGAACCGAATCCGGCTCCCCTGGCAGGCCTCGAGTCCGCCGCTGACGCGAACGCCCGCTGCGGGGACCTGATGGGCAACCTGCCGGAGAGCTTCGGCACCGATCCGGAATACCGCCGTATCTCAACCGCCGACACCGGGCTGCCGGCCGACACCACGGCCGCCTGGGGCGCCCCGGGCGTGGAGCCGGTGGTGCTCCGGTGTGGCGTGACCCCACCCGAGAACTATGAGGTGGGCATCCGGCTCAACCAGATCAATGAGATCCCCTGGTTCGAGGACACCACCCTGGCCAACGGCACCACCTCCTCAACCTGGTTCGCCCTCGGCCGTGACACCGATATCGCCGTGAGCGTGCCGCAGGCTTCGGGTAACTCCGCAGTGGTGACGCTGGGCGATGCGATTGCCGAGCACACCGGGGAGCAGTGACCTGGCGGTGTAACCGCCGGCTCACGGATGGCGCCCCCGGGAATCCCAGGTTCCCGGGGGCGCTGCTACGTCTCCTCCGGACGGGCGGAGGAGCGAAGCGGATCTGACTCTGCCTCCGGGGCGCCGAATCCCGCCACAGGTCCGGCGTCTCCCCTGCTCAGCCGCACCGGACAACCCCTCCGGGCAACCCTTCGGACGGACTCAGGTCCCTAACGGTGAATGGTCAGCCCCCGCTGCACCAGAGTGTCCAGGAGATCCGCGTAGCTCAGCCCGGAAGCGGCGAACACCTGCGGGTACATGGAGATCGGGGTGAAACCCGGCATGGTGTTGATCTCGTTGAGCACGGGGCCGGCCGCGGTGACGAAGAAGTCCACGCGCGCCAGTCCCTCGCAGTTCAACGCCCGGAATGCCGTGACAGCCAGGTCCTGCAGCTGTTGCGTCAGTTCGGGGCCGAAGGGAGCGGGCACGGTGGCGGTGACCACGTCATCCAGGTACTTCGTCTCGAAGCCGTAGAAACCCTCCTCGGAGTTCCCGGTGTTTTCCAGTCGGGCCGGCACCGAAGCCACCACTCGCCCATCCGGGTACTCCACCACACCGACCTCCACCTCGGCGCCCACGAGTTCCGCCTCGACGATCACCTTGGAGTCATGCTGCCGGGCCAGTTCGACTGCCCCGGCAAGTTCCGCCCAGGTGTCGACCTTCGAGATGCCGATCGAGGAACCACCGCGGGCGGGTTTGACAAACACGGGCAGCCCCAGCCGCTCACGGTCGTCTTCCCCCAGTTCACGGCCGTCGCGCAGCACCACTTCATCGGTGACGGGCAACCCCACCGCGACCATCAGCTTCTTGGTGAACTCCTTGTCCATTCCGGCCGCGGAGGAGAGTACCCCCGTACCCACGTAGGGGACGCCCGAAAGCTCGAACAGCCCCTGAATGGTGCCGTCCTCACCGAAGGTGCCGTGCAGGACGGGGAAAATCACGTCCGCGGTCGCGTGCACCGTGCCGTCAGCCAGGTAGAACTGGCCGCGGGTCTCCGGGGACACCGACAGGCGCAGCTCTTCGCGCTGCTCGACGACCGGGAGCACGCGGTCGACGGTCCGCAGTTTCTCCGGGTCGGGCTCCCCGACCGTCCAGGTACCCGCCTCGGTGATGCCGACCGGGATGACCTCGTATTTCTCCGGGTTCAGGTGACTCATCACGGCACCTGCGGAGACACAGGAGACAGAGTGCTCGGGGCTGCGGCCACCGTAGATGACGGCTACCCGGGTTCGCTGCGAATCGGTGTTGCTCACAACCCGGCAGCTTACCGGTTCCGGCTCCCGGATCCGGGAGCCGCCCCGGCCGTCCGGGTTATTCCGCCTTCTTGGAGCGCCCCATCAGTGCACGAACCATCGGTTCCACGGCCATGCCTTCGTGGCACACCGCGTAGACGGCCTGGGTGATCGGCATCTCCACCTGGTTCTCCCGGGCCAGCTGCCAGATCGAGCTGGAGGAGATCACGCCCTCGGCGACCTGGCCGTGGGTGGCCTTCTTCGCCTCCTCCAGGGTGCCGCCCTCTCCCAACCGCACGCCGAAGCTGCGGTTGCGTGAGAGCGTGGACGTGCAGGTGGCCACCAGGTCACCCAGTCCCGCGAGGCCGGCGAAGGTGCGTTCCTCCGCCCCCAGGGCCACCCCCAACCGCGTGATCTCCGCCAGGCCCCGGGTGATCACCGTGGCCAGGGTGTTGTCGCCCAGCCCCCGGCCGGCCGCCATGCCGCACGCCAGGGCGATGACGTTCTTGCAGGCACCCCCGACCTCGGCGCCGACGACGTCGGTGTTGGTGTAGGGCCGCAGGTAGGAGGTGGACACGGCCGCCTGCACCAGTTTGGCCCGGTTCTCGTCACGGCCGGCGATGACGGTGGCGGCCGGCTGCTCCTCCGCGATCTCCCGGGCCAGGTTCGGCCCGGAGAGCACGACGACGCGGTCGGGATCCACCCCGGTCAGCTCCGCGATGACCTCGCTCATGCGCAGGTGCGTCTGCCGTTCCACGCCCTTGGAGATGGACACCAGGGTCGCATCCGGGGGCAGGAGCTCCCGCCAGGCCTCGAGGTTCTCCCGCATCGTCTGCGAGGGCACCGCGAACACCACGATCTCCGCATGGGTCAGGGCAGCGGCGGCGTCGGTGGTGGCGGTGATGGCTTCCGGCAGGGCGATCCCCGCCAGGTAGTCGGCGTTTTCCCGGGTCGTGGCGATCGCTTCGGCAAGTTCCGCACGGCGGGCCCACAGGGTCACCCGGTTACCGGCGTCAGCGAACACCTTCGCCAACGTCGTTCCCCAGGATCCTGCCCCCATCACTGAAACGTTGACCACGACTGTCCGCCCTCCACCGGATTGACCTGCACGACTAACTCAGAAGGGATTGTACGGAAAACCCCTCCCGGCGTTGAGCGCGGGGTTGCTCCTGCCCCGCTCGCCGACGCCGCGGTGCAACGCTCCCCGTGGGTTGCCGCGGTGTCGCGCGGTGCACGGACCGGGATTGTGCGCGAAGATGGACATCATGGCAAAGGCTACGCACGAAACGGACAAGGACAACGACTGCGGTCTGGCGGTGACCGGCCGACACCAGGTCATTCCCGTCGACCCTGCCGGCGAATTCAGGAAGACCACGCTGGCGGCGGGAGCGGTGTTGTGGCGCGGCGACGTGGCTGATCCGGCAACCGTGGAGGTGGCGGTTATTCACCGCCCGTCCTATGACGACTGGTCCCTGGCCAAGGGCAAGGTCGACCCCGGCGAATCGCTGCCGACCACGGCTGCCCGCGAAATCCTCGAGGAAACCGGCTACGAGATCCAGCTGGGCAAGCTGCTGGGTAAGGTGCACTACCCCGTGATGGGGCGCACCAAGGTGGTCTACTACTGGACCGGCAAGGTGCTGGGCGGGCAGTTCACCCCCAATGAAGAGGTAGACGAACTGCGGTGGACCTCCATCGAGGAGGCCAAGGAATTGCTCAGCTACGGGGTCGACCGCGCCGTGTTGGACAAGGCCGCCAAACGTTTCACCCTGCCCGCCACCAGCCGCATCCTCTACGTCCGTCACGGTCGGGCCCACCAGCGCCGCAACTGGGAGGGCGATGACAACATCCGCCCGCTGGACAAGAAGGGGCGTCGTCAGTCGGAGATGCTGGTGCCGATGCTGCTGCCCTTCAAGCCGGAGCGGATCTACTCGGCGCTCCCCGACCGGTGCCAGGCCACCGCCGCTCCCCTGGCCGACGAACTCAACCTGGACGTCGAGGTGGATCTGCTCTTCGGCGATGACGGCTGGCTGGAGCACATGACGGCTGCCCAGCGCCGGTTCACCGAGGTCATTGCTGAAGGCGGGGTGTCCGTGGTGGTCGGACAGGGCACCGTCATCCCGGACATGATCGCCTGGCTCTCCGCCAGGGGACGGCTACCGCTGGAGGAGATCAAGGCGAAGAAGGGCAGTGCCTGGGTGCTCAGCTTCACCGACGGTGAACTGACCGGGGCGGATTACCTGGCCAGTCCCCTGCCGGTGAAGTGACCGCACGACCGCAGGGGCGGCCATCCGGTCCTGGCTCTCCGGACAACCAGGGGCCGAGACGGGAACCTAGCTGTCGGCGCCGATCGTCGGTTTGAACGCCGGACGTGTTTTCTCGTAGGCGGTGATCTCCTCCTCGTGGCGCAGGGTCAGGCCGATGTCATCGAGCCCTTCCATCAGGCGCCAGCGGGTGTAGTCGTCCACGTCGAAGGTGTAGGTGTTCGTGCCCGCGGTGACGGTGCGCGACTCCAGGTCGACCGTCAGCTCCAGGCCGGGCTCCTGCTCCATCTGCTTCCACAGCAGTTCAATGTCGGCCTGATCCAGCTGCGCGGCCAACAGGCCGGACTTGCCGGAGTTGCCGCGGAAGATATCGGCGAAGCGGGAGGCGAAGACCACCTTGAAGCCGTAGTCCATCAGTGCCCAGACGGCGTGCTCCCGCGAGGAGCCGGTGCCGAAGTCGGGCCCCGCAACCAGGATCGAGCCGTTGGTGTAGGTGGCCTGGTTGAGAATGAAGTCCGGATCATTCTTCCGCCACTGGGCGAAGAGGGCGTCCTCGAATCCGGTCCGGGTGACCCGCTTGAGGTAGACGGCGGGGATGATCTGGTCGGTGTCGACATTCGACCGGGTCAGCGGCACGCCGACACCGGTGTGGGTGGTGAACTTTTCCACTTGTCTTCGCTCCTTAGTTGCTGGCGGCCAGGTCGGCCGGGGACGACAGGGTGCCGCGGACCGCGGTGGCGGCGGCGACGGCCGGGGACACCAGGTGGGTGCGCCCGCCCGGGCCCTGCCGGCCCTCGAAGTTGCGGTTGGAGGTGGAGGCGGAACGCTCGCCCGACTTGAGCTGGTCCGGGTTCATGCCCAGGCACATCGAGCAGCCTGCGGTACGCCACTCGGCCCCGGCCTCGATGAAGACCCGGTCCAGCCCCTCCTTCTCCGCCTGCTCCTTGACCATGGTGGAACTGGGGACGACCATCATCCGCAGATTGTCGGCGACCTTGCGGCCCTTGAGGATCTCGGCCGCGATCTGCAGGTCCTCGATCCGGGCGTTGGTGCACGACCCCAGGAACACGGTGTCGATGGCGATCTCGCGCAGCGGGGTGCCCGGCGTCAGGTCCATGTAGGTCAGCGCCTTTTCGGCCGCCGCCTTGTCGTTGTCGTTGGTGAAGTCCTCCGGATCGGGCACGCTGGCGCTCAGCGGCAGCCCCTGCCCCGGGTTGGTGCCCCAGGTGATGAACGGGGTCAGCGCGGATCCGTCGATCTCGACGACGGTGTCGAACTCCGCGCCGTCGTCGGTGGCCAGCGTCCTCCAGTACTCCACCGCGGCGTCCCAGTCGGCGCCCTTCGGGGCGAACTCGCGGCCCGCGACGTAGTCGAAGGTGGTCTCGTCCGGGGCGATCATGCCGGCCCGGGCGCCGGCCTCGATGGACATGTTGCAGATGGTCATCCGGGCTTCCATGGACAGCTTCCGGATGGCCTCGCCGCGGTACTCGATGATGTGGCCCTGGCCGCCGCCGGTGCCGATCTTGGCGATGATCGCCAGGATCAGGTCCTTGGCGGACACGCCGTCCTGCAGCTCCCCGGAGACCTCGATGGCCATGGTCTTGAAGGGCTTGAGCGACAGCGTCTGGGTGGCCATGACGTGCTCGACCTCGGAGGTGCCGATGCCCATCGCGATGGATCCGAAGGCGCCGTGGGTGGAGGTGTGGGAGTCACCGCAGACGATGGTCATGCCCGGCTGGGTGGCCCCCAGCTGCGGGCCGACCGTGTGGACGATGCCCTGCTTGACATCGCCCATGGGATGCAGCCGGACGCCGAACTCCGCGCAGTTCTTGCGCAGGGTCTCCACCTGCAGCCGCGAGACCTGGTCATTGATCTCCAGCAGGCTGCCGGTCTTGATCCCCTCGGTGGGCACGTTGTGGTCCTCGGTGGCCAGGTGCAGGTCGGGCCGGCGGATCGTGCGGCCGGCCTGACGCAGACCATCGAAGGCCTGGGGGCTGGTCACCTCGTGCAGCAGCTGCAGGTCGATGTAGAGCAGGTCGGGTTCGCCGCCCTCACCCTTGGACACGACGTGGTCGTTCCACACCTTTTCCGCCAGGGTGAGCTTCTGGGACTGTTCAGGCGCTGTCATGGGGAGTCACCTCTTTCTGTCCGTTCCGCGGGAAACCGGGCTGAGAATCCCATGGAATGAGATGTTAGTATCGTTGTATGGGACAGTATAGCGCATCTACTTCCGGCATCAAGGTTCTTGACCGCGTCGTGGCGATCATGATGTCCGTCGCCGACCATCCGCGGTCGCTGGCGGAACTGTGCACGGACACCGAACTACCGCGGGCCACGGTCCACCGCCTGGCCACGGCCCTGGAAACCCACCGGATCCTGGCCCGCACCTCTGACGGTCGCTGGTCGATCGGCTCCGCACTGGCCACCCTGGGGGCCGGGGCGAAGAACAAGCTCATCGACGCCGCGACCCCCGTCATGGCCGCACTGATGCACCGCACCGGGGAATCCGTGCAGCTCTACCAGGCCAGCGACACCACCCGCACCTGCATCGCGGCACAGGAGCCGCCGTCCGGGCTGCAGAATACCGTGCCCGTGGGTTCACAGATGCGGCTGACCGCCGGCTCCGCGGCCAAGGTGTTCCTGGCGCACTCCTCCCCCGAGCTCCGCGACGCCCTGCTCCCCGACGCCTCCTTCACCGCCGACGACCTCGACCGGGTGCGCGCCCAGGGCTGGTCGGAATCGGTCAGCGAGCGCGAGGTGGGACTGGCCAGCCTGTCTGCTCCAGTGTTCAACACCGCTGGCCTGTTCCTGGCGGTGCTCTCCATCTCCGGCCCGGCGGAACGGCTCGGTCCCGGGCCGGGGGCGAAATGGGCCGAGGACCTCGTGGAGGCCGCCCGGCGGCTCAGCATGGCGCTGTAGCAGGACACCGGGCCCCGCGCCGGATGGATGGTGCGGGGCCCGGCCTGGGCTTCGCAGCCGTTAGGCGGGATTGATCACCCGTCCCCAGGTGGACTTGTTGCCCCAGATGTTCTGGCGCAGCCCCTCCAGCTGCAGGATCTGGGAGTGGTCGACAAAGAGGTTGACCTCGTTGCCGTAGTTCTTGACGTACCACTCGAAGACCGGGCCGTCGGCGGCCTCGAACATCACGTTCTCCAGTCCCAGGCCGTTGATGATGGCGGCCGCGGCGCCGGTGTTCCACTCGGTGACGTTCTCGGTGATGCCCTCGGACTCGATCATGATGATCGAGGCGCCGGCGTCCAAGGCCCGCTTGCCGCGGTCGACCAGGTCCCCGATGTCCTTCTTGGACTCCGCCGCCAGTTCCGCCTCGCCGGAGTCACCGCCGGAGCCGATCTGGATGCCCAGCTCGGGCTTGGCCTTCAAGCCGGCCTTGGTGACCTTCTCCACCAGCCGTTCCAGACCTGAGGTCGGCAGCATGATGAAACCGGTCGAGATCTCGATGACGTCGAAACCGACCTCCTTGGCCTCCTTCAGGTACTGGTCCACGGCGTCGTCACCGTAGCGCAGAACGGTCTCGATCCAACCGCCGGAGGAGACGTAGGCGCCGTTCTCATGGGCGATGTCGGAGAACTTGCGCACCTGCTCCCGCGGCAGCAGCGCGAAGGAGCCGCCGGCCCACTTGATGCCGTCGACCCAGGGGCCCGCCACGTCGAAGATGTCCTGCAGGTGCCGGGTACCGAAGGTGTCGTAGTACGGTGCCCGGATCTCGGTCATGCCGTAGGTGCGCGGCTTGGCCGGGCGGTGTGCCCGCGGCACAAAGTTGAAGGCAACGTCAAAGTCAATCTGATTTCCCATGGTGAGAATCCTTTCTACTCGTTTCGTGTGGTGCTGACCCGGCTGAGCGCCGTGGTCAGCGTGCTGATCTTGTCGACGCCGTCCAGGTGGTGGACCAGCTCTGCGAGCTCATCCCGCAGCGCCCGGTCCGTGAACGGGGTGACCAGGGTGTCGAACTTCGCCCGGGCGCCGGCCCAGTCCAGGGGCCGGGTGTGGAAGCCATCGTAGGCGGATTCGGTGACGGTGAATTCCGTGCCGTCGTCCAGGGCCACGGTCAGCTCCGCTGGCATCTCGGCCGGGAAGCGGGTGGAGAGCCCCTCATCCGGGGTGATGCTGATCTTGTCCATCAGCCCCTGGACGTCACCGGCGGTGATGCGCTCCGGGGCGTAGTGCGCCGGAGTCAGTTCGCCGTCCAGCAGGACCACGGCCAGCATCCAGGGCAGGGAGTGGTCCGCCTCTTCCTTCGTCCGGACGGTGCGCTTGTCCCCCTCCTCTCCGCCACCGATGATGTTGTAGGCCACGTCGAAGGTCTTCAACCGCACCGCCGCGATCCGGTCCACGTCAAAGCCCGGGCGGCGGCGGATCTCCTGGGCGGCGTCGAGTGCCGATTGTGAGTGGATCTCGGCGTTGTGCTTCTTGATGATGGTGCCGGCCACCGCTTCCAGGTTCTCCTGCGACCAGTCGATGTCGAAGTCGCCGGAGACAGTGTCCTTGAAGCCCTTGTTGCCCTCGAAGACCTCTTCCGGGCCGGTGATCCCGCGGGACGCCAGCAGGGCGTAGAACGTGCCCTCCTTGGACACGTGCGGGTACGCCAGCCCCTTCCAGTTGCTGAGGTTGCCGGTGCGGGTCACCCGTAGCGCCACATTGGCGGTGGCGGTCATGGCAGCCGCGTTCGCGATCTGGTCCTCGTCCAACCCGAGCGCCTTCGCTGCGGCCGCGCCGGCGGCGAACGCGCCCTGGGTGGTGTGGTCGAAACCGCGGTCACGGACCGGAGCGACGTCGGAAAGCCGCGTGTGGACCTGGTACGCCGCGGCGAAGGCGGCCAGGAAATCAGCGCCGGAGGCCTCGCTGGTTTCCGCAGCAGCCAGGACGGCACCCATATTGTCCGAGGGGTGGTTGGTCTCCCCCTTCGCCAGGTAGGCGTCCATGAAGTCGAGGTAGCGACTCAGCGCTGAATTGTAGAAGGCGGCGCGGTCCGCGGGGATCTTCCCGCCGCCGATCATCGTGGCCTGCTCGGCACCGCCGAGTTCCTCGAGCAGTTGCCGGATCGCCTGCATGGGTTCCGCGTCCTGGGCGGCAATCGCCACCCCGAGGGTGTCCAGTACACGGATCTTCAGTTGTTCCAGAGCCGCTGGGCTCATGTCCGCCACAGTCGCCCGGTCCACGAACCGGGCGAGGTTCTGTATCTCTGTCATGCCTCACCATTTCCCTTTCCAGGGCGGCACAGCCATTGTCGCCCTACCGATGTATTAGGTTTGGCTAACCTCCAGTATAAGCGTACTGTTTTGGTTGTCAAGGGTCGGGCAGAATCGGGAAAGTTCAAGGTCAGCTAAGGGGCGGCACACTTCTTGGCGCTTAACCCCTCCCGCCGCCCACCCCGGCAGGATATGAAAAAGAGCCTTCCAAAGTCACTGTGACTTCGGAAGGCTCTTTGAGCTGTACCCCGTACGGGATTCGAACCCGTGCCGCCGCCGTGAGAGGGCGGTGTCCTGGGCCTCTAGACGAACGGGGCGCATCGGACGCGAGCGATTACTCGCTCGTGGTCTGGAGAAAACAATAAACTACGCGCCGAAGATTCAACAAATCGCCTGCTCACCACATTTCAGGACTGCGACGGGACGAGCTGCGACACACGGGCATGGGCACAGGAGAAGCCCGCCCCCGGGAAGTGAGGGGCGGGTTCTTGCTGGGCCGGACCTGGACGGCTTGCATGTCCTGGCGATCTGCTTCCACCTCTTTCCGGCGCCTGGTGCGGAGGTTTCGTTGATTCAAGTAGATATTCCTTGAATCACGTCCGCTTGGACCCTGAGGGGGATTAATGTGCCGGGTGTGGGTTATCGGGGGTTGAAGCCGTGAGGTCCGGGTGACACTCTCGATACGTCATCTACTCGGTTAGCTCCTGCTTCACGCATTACTTGCGCTTGGAAGTCGGGATTATGGCGATGCCCGCTGCCGGGAGGACGCCTACGAGGTGTCCGGAAGTTGAAATAGTTCCACTTGCCGTCATTCGCTCTCCAATCCGTCGATTCCAGTAACCCGGAGACTTCCAGATGGCCGGTAGCTAGTCGGTCAAACTCCACGGTACCGATGGAGTTTCTGCTGTGGATTTCTCCGTTACCTGAAGCATAAGTTGACTCCACCGGTTGTTAAAGCGGTTTGCCGGAAAATGAACGTAACATGTCAGATTACTCCACCCCCGCCGATCGATCGCATGTGGTGGAAGTCACGATACATTGGAGAGTGCGGGGGTGATTTTTGCAGTGAACCAGCAAAAGACCACCACCTCCGGACCGGAAGATGATGGCCTGTATCCGCCCCGTGCGTCTAGGAGACGACAGGGCCCTTTTCGCCCACAACCTCTTGAACGCTACCACAGTGCGGGGCGTTGATCCTGAGAATCGGGCACCTGGATTGCGGTGACGGCAACACCGGAGCTCCCAGCTGGAACTGTGCGTGCCTGTTGATCCTGTTGAGGGCGAACCACTTCCCTCGCCACCCACCTCAGGGGTCGAGGGCGACATCCCAGAGTCTGGCGTAATTATCGGCCACCCGATTCCAGACCAGCCCCCTGCCCTCCGCCACCGAGGAGATTTTCCCTGCCGAATTCCCGGTCAGGACGAAATCATGCACGATGGCCCGGCCGGCTGCATCCTTCCGGCCCTCGGGGTCAGGGAAGCGCAGAGCGATTCTTCCGTTCCGCCGACGACACGCTTCGGGTTCCTCACCCACGCCACTGAAGGTTTCCTCATAGAGCGGGAGGGGGTCGACCCCCTCCTCAGCGATGAGAAAGCGGAAACCCCAGTGCCGTCCTCGGGTGGCCCACAGAAGAATCACTGCACGCTCCTCAGCAGGATCTGGTCTTTCTCCGCCTTTTCCAGATCCATCTTGAATCCGGTCAAAGTTGCGGTGAGGTATTTCTGCTCGGACAAGGCCTGGTCGTTGAGCGCCCGGAGCTTCTTACCTCCCAGCTGAAACGCCTGATCCAGACGGTCCTTCGGCAGAAGTGTCCCGACGATACCGGCCACCCTCCCGAGCGGACCGGGGAGGAACTTCGCCCCGAGCAGGACCGCGGCCACTGCCCCGGCACTAAATGCTCCGGCGCCCAATAGAGCCTCCGCGACTTTGCCGGGCAGCTGCTTCGCCCTGGCCCACTTCACGTGTCTCTCGAACGGCAGCATGGCAGCCAGCGGCAGAATAAGATTGACCCCAATGCGCTCATCTACTGCGATTTTTCCAGGTTCGAACTTCGCCGAGGACAGCAGCATGAAATCCTCCCCGACTGACAAGGCCTCATCTCCCACGACGAATTCCCCGAGAACCTCACGGAGGGAACCGATTTCTCCGGCCACTTTTCTGATCAGGAGGTCACGGAAATTGATGACGTCCATCTCCGGGATCAGGTCGGCCTTCGACAGCGCGATCACCCAGATCCGGGGAAACTCCACCAGCGGTTTTCCGTCCTCAAGCAGGTCATCCTTCAGCGAGAGCAAGCTATTTCTAAAGTTCCCCAACAGGGATTTCAGGTAACGTTCCTCTTCACCTGCATGGTCGACCAGCTTCTGCCCGTCCACCAACAGCAGCGCGACGTCGGAGCCCAGCAGCGACCTGAAGGTGTCCACCCTGCGCTCGGCCTCCGTTGGGCCACTGACCTCCTGATGGAACCATTCTCCGGGATAATCGTGCCAGACCAGCCGTAGGGCCTGGAATGGACTCCCCTTCAGGTCCCTGGAGTTGCCGGCATCCTTCAGTTTGATGGAGAAGGAGTGCGAGGTAGCGGAAAATTTATTGGCTGCCGGAACCCGGGATTCGTCCCTCATGCCGAGATAGTTCTGGTGCAGCCGCGTCCCTTCCCCCACATCATCGGCCACCACATGGAAAAGATTGTTCCGGAGTGCCCGCGGCTCTTGCGCCGCCCCATAAAAGGACGAAATCAGGACGGTTTTACCACTGCCGCTTTCGCCGAATACTGCGATGTGCTGGTCAAGTGTTTTAACGGGTTTCACACCCAGATCCTACGTGAGAAGAACCACTTCACTCAGGACACGCAGAAGACCATCACCTTCTGGTCGGAAGGTGATGGTCTTCTGCGTGTTGTACCCCGTACGGGATTCGAACCCGTGCCGCCGCCGTGAGAGGGCGGTGTCCTGGGCCTCTAGACGAACGGGGCGTAAGCGAATTTCTCCGCAGCTGGCCTACCAGGACTCGAACCTAGAATGACGGTACCAGAAACCGTTGTGTTGCCGATTACACCATAGGCCATTGATCACAGGCTTGAGAACGAATCTCTGCGCTGTTCAACGAGGAATACTATAACCACAACGCTGGCATTCGACCAAATCGCGAGGAGAAAAGGATCCTGCAGCGCTGGGATGATCCCGCCATCTAGTCCAGGCCCCGGTGCCCGTATCGGCCCCCGCGAAAGCCCACATTCCCTCCCGGACCTCAGCCCCGGACTTTTCTCCCCTGTCGACAGAAATGAGAATAACCTCCCGAAGTTCTTCAACTTCGGGAGGTTATTGTGTTGTACCCCGTACGGGATTCGAACCCGTGCCGCCGCCGTGAGAGGGCGGTGTCCTGGGCCTCTAGACGAACGGGGCGTAAGCGAATTTCTCCGCAGCTGGCCTACCAGGACTCGAACCTAGAATGACGGTACCAGAAACCGTTGTGTTGCCGATTACACCATAGGCCAATCTCGAATCAGCTTTTCAGGCTTTCGCCTGCGCTGCTCGACTCGCAACACTATAACCACAATTGCTCTGCCGCGCCAAATCTGCAGCTCACCGCACCCTGGATCGGAACTCACCCCGCCCATCAATGTCGGAGGGGACTCGGTCCCCAGCCGGCAGCCCCCACCACCGCCTGCAGATCGGATACCAGGCCAGAAGAATGTCGGCACGGACATTCTCCCGACCTGGGGATGATGAAAAATATATCGAATTTCGATATACTCATATTGACATTCGATATGAAAGGGGTTGTCATGCCTCAGAAAATCATCGCGTTACTGCGCGGCATCCTGATCGTGGGACTTCTCGGTTGCCTGGGAATCCAGGCCCTACTGACCGCCATGCTCTTCCTGGATCCGGCAGACAGTTACCGCGGCGCACGTATCGCCGCCGTCTCCGTCATCGTCATCGGCTTCGTGTGCGTTGAGGTGGCGTTGGCGTGTGTCTGGCAGCTGCTGACGCTGGTCCGACGCGGGAAGGTCTTTTCTCCCCTCGCCTTCCGCTGGGTGGACGTGATCATCGGCGCGATCACCGTGGCGGCGGTGCTCGTCCTCATCCTCGGCTACATCGTCGGGGAGGTTGACGATGACCCGGGCGTCATTCTGATCGGCGCGGTACTGGCCCTGCTCGTGGCCGGCGTGGCGCTGATCGTCTACGTCCAGCGCATGCTGCTCGTGCAGGCCGCAGGCTTTTCCGCCGAACTGGACGCGGTGATCTGAGTGGGAGTCGTGGTCGACATCGATGTCATGCTCGCCCGCCGGAAGATGACCGTCGCGGCACTCGCCGAGGATGTGGGCATCACCCCGGCCAACCTCTCGGTGCTCAAGAACGGGCACGCCAAGGCGGTGCGCTTCTCCACCCTCGCCGGGCTGTGCCGGGCCCTGGAATGCCAACCGGGAGATCTGCTCCGCTGGGAACCCGATGAACCGGAGTGACGGTAGGACGAAAAACGACGAGGGCCGGGTGCAGCTGTGTCAGCTGCACCCCGGCCCTCAGTCAGGCCCGCGCAGGAAACCTACTGCTGCTCTCCCGCCGGCACGTAGGGAGTCACCGCACGGGCTGCACGCAGCCGCTTCATGGTGGATTCACGGCCCAGCAGCTCCATGGACTCGAACAGCGGCGGGGACACGGCCTCGCCGGAGGTGGCCACCCGCAGGGCGCCGAAGGCGACGCGCGGCTTGAGTCCCAGGTCGTCGATGAGCGCCTTGTTCAGCGCGGCCTCGATGTTGGGGGTCGTCCACTCCCCGGCCGCCTCCAGAGCGGCGATACCGGCGTCCAGCGGCTCGATCGCGGCTTCCTTGAGGTTCTTCTTCGCGGCCTTTTCATTGAGCACCAGGTCCTCATCGGCGGTGACCAGGAACTTCAGCAGGTTCCAGGCCTCACCGAGAGTCTTGATGCGGGTCTGCACCAGCTCAGCGGCAACCTGGAACTTGTCAGCCGGGTAATCCGCCGGGAACTCGGTGTACTCGCTCAGGTAGTCACGCAGCCGGTCCTCGAACACGGCCGGCTCCAGCAACCGGATGTGGTCGGCGTTGATGGCCGTGAGCTTCTTCTCGTCGAAGCGGGCCGGGTTGCCCAATACGTCCTTGATGTCGAAGTTCTCGATCAGCTGGTCGACCGTGAAGATGTCCTCGTCGCCCGACAGTGACCAACCCAGCAGCGCCAGGTAGTTGAGCATCCCCTCGGGAATGATCCCGGCGTCCCGGTGGATGAACAGGTTGGACTGCGGGTCGCGCTTGGACAGCTTCTTGTTGCCCTGGCCCATCACGAAGGGCATGTGCCCGAACTCCGGGACGAAATCGGTGATACCGATGCGGATCAGAGCCTCGTAGAGGGCGATCTGGCGCGGCGTCGACGGCAGGAGGTCCTCGCCCCGCAGGACGTGGGTGATCTGCATCAGCGCGTCGTCGACGGGGTTGACCAGGGTGTAGAGCGGTTCGCCGTTGGAGCGGGCGACCACGAAGTCCGGCTGGGTCTCCGCCTTGAACTCGACCTCTCCGCGGACCAGGTCGGTCCAGGTCCAGTTTTTCTCGGGCATCCGCAGGCGCCAGACCGGCTTACGGCCCTGCGCCTCAAAGGCGTCGATCTGCTCCTGGGTCAGGTTCCGGTCGTAGTTGTCGTAGCCCAGCTTGGGGTCACGGCCGGCGGCCTTGTGCCGCTCCTCCACCTCTTCCGCCGAGGAGTAGGCCGGGTAGACCTCCCCCGCCTCGATCAGCTGGTTCAGCACGTCCGCGTAGATGTCCTTGCGCTGGCTCTGCCGGTAGGGCTCGTGCGGCCCGCCCTTCTCGACGCCCTCGTCCCAGTCCAGGCCGAGCCAGTGCAGGCCGTCGATGATCGCCTGGTAGGAATCCTCGGAGTCCCGGGCGGCGTCGGTGTCCTCGATGCGGAAGACCAGCGTGCCGCCGGTATGACGGGCATAGGCCCAGTTGAACAGGGCGGTGCGGACCAGACCGACGTGCGGGGTGCCGGTGGGCGACGGGCAGAATCGTACGCGAACTTCAGACATGCCCACTATCGTAGACCAGCGCCGTTCAGTTCCTCACGGCACGCTGGGCGGAGAGAAACGCCCAGGCCTCGTCCGGGGTGGACGGGTCGATGTACCAGTCGTGGAAACCGCCGTTGACCCGGATGTGTTCGGTGGGGACGGTGCAGTCCCGGAGCACCAGCCGGTCGGCGTTGTCCCCCACCGGGGTGGAGTCGGTGGCGTCCGGGGTACAGCCGTTGCGCTGAGCCAGCTGCCGCACCATGTCCTCGACCGGCAGATAGGGTGTGTCGTGGAGAATGCCGCCGTTGTAGTTGAGTAGCTCATCCTCCGTGCCGTGCATGATCTGGGTGGCCACGGGTGCGGATTGGCAACCGTCGTCGATCTCCTCGTACAGAGCAGCCGACACCGCCGACACGCCGGCCACCAGGTCGGGGGCGTGGCAGGCCAGCTCGAGCGCCATGCCGCCGCCGTTGGACATCCCGGCAGCGTATATCCGTTCGCGGTCCACGGGCAGGGCAGTCTCCAACTGGGCGATGATCGCCCGCAGGAAACTGATGTCCTCTTCTTCAGTGGTCTCCGAGTACGGGGCCCCGGCCCAGGCGTTGGCCACCCCGGCCGGATAGACCACCACGGCCTCGTGGCCGGCAGCGGCGTCGAAACCGGCGTAGCTCAGGAAGTTCTCCGGCGGGTCGGTCCACCCGCCCATCGCCAGCAGCACCGGGAGCGGTTCCTCCGGGGTGACGGTGTCCGACGTGGAATAGAGATAGCGCCGCTCCTGCCCGTCCGGCATGGTCAGCGTGATCCGGTCGGTGCTCCCGGGGCTGGCCGATTCCAGCGCGGGCACGAACTCGGCGAGCTCCGCATCGCTGAGTCCCACCGTGGATGGTGCCGGCGGCTCGGAGGGGTCAGAGGTGGCCGTCAGCCCCGTCTCCGGCACCGCGGTGGTTTCTGCTGCCTGCGGTACGGCGGGGTCCTGGCCGGAACCGGTCCCCCGGGCCTCGTCCCCGTGCAGGACCGCGAACGTCAGCCCGGCCCCGGTGAGCGCCGCGACGGCGACGATGGTGATGCCCTTTGCCGAAACATGGAAGGTGTTCACTCTCGTGCACGATAGCGGGAAACGGGACATTTGTCTGCCCCATTGTCAACCCTTTTTCTTCCCTCGCCAGCCTCCCGGGCTCCGGCGACGTCGCCCGGGTCAGCTCGCCAGCCGTGAGAAGAAGTCCCACGCCTGGAAGGACGCGTAGTGCGGCCACCCGTGTCCGTCGTTCTCGGAGACCACGAACTCCGTGGGTGCCACACAGTCCTGGTAGACGTGGGCGGTGACCTCGTGGGCGACGGGCCGGGTCACGGTCCGGGCGCTGCAGCCGTTGATCTCCGCCCAGCTCTCCGACAACTGCCGGGCGCCCATGTAGTGGGCGCCGTGGGCCGTCCCACCATCGATCCAGGACAGGCCATCGTTGCTGGAGTGCTCAATCATCACCGGCACCGGGTCCCCGGCGCACTGCCCGGTCTTCGGGGTGCCGGGGTCATAGTAGATGCCCGAGGCGGCGGACACGCCGGCCACCAGGTCGGGGGCGAAACAGGCCAGCGACAGGGCGAAACCGCCGCCGTTGGAGTGGCCGATGGCGAAGATCCGCTCCCGGTCCACCAGATGGTCCTGTTCGATGCGGTCGATGATGGCCCGGGTGTAGGCGATGTCCTCTTCCATCGTGGTCGTCGAATAGGGGCGCCGGCAAACGGGCTCTTCACGATTTAGAGTGCGTTGATCCTGGCCTGCAGCTGCCCGGAGTGAATGAGTGACCGCAAGATGTAGTGGTCGAGGTTCTTGAACCCGAGTGCGATGCCGCGCAAGTGCTCGAGCCTGCC
>NZ_JBNILW010000014.1:0-95992 GCF_050107895.1 Corynebacterium halotolerans
CGGCAGGCACGAGTGCTCCTGAGTGGTGTACGTTTTCTTGGTCGAATCCGTATCTACCAGGCCTCGTGCCTGCTCTTGTTCACTACCCCACCGTGGCCCCCTGTATCTTCCTATCCGCGCAATCTCTAAGGTCCACCACGTCCAACGGTCGCTCCAGCATCGGCCAGTGGCCGCTCGCCAGGGGCACGGTGCGCCAGTTCGGGGCGTCGGCCTCCTGTAATGCAGCGGGGACATCTTCCTTCCGCGCCGTCACGTACACACCGTTTTGAACAACCACCGGCTGCTTCAGCACAGCCGGATCGAGCACGGTGCGTCCCGGATGTGGTACGAATCTTTCAAGCAGGTACCTCCGCTCTCCCGAGGCCAGGCCCGTTTCAAAATCAAGAGCCGCCGCCGGGGGAGGCGCCCACTGGTAACCGGCTGCAACGATCCCGGACCGTTCCGCCGCTCGCTCACCCTCTGTTGCACCGAAGCCATCGATGAGGCTGTGCCCTTCGCTGGGCAGAAAGCTGCCGAAATGAATGGAGCAGGCGACCTTCTCCCGCAGCTGGTCGGCGACCTGGGCCACGATCATGCCGGAGTAGGAGTGACCGACCAGTACCACGGAGTCGGCACCGGTCTCAGTCAGATGCGTCAGAACCTGGTCCACATGATCCTGCAGGCGCACCGTGCCGCGCCGCTCCGCGAGGGTGCCCGCTTCCAGCCCGGCGAGGGTGAGCGTCGCGGCGTCGACACCGTGTTTCCGGAGCCGCGCCACCGTGGGTTCCCAGATCCAGCCACCCATCCAGGCGCCGGGGACCAGCAGCACATGCGGGGAACGGGGGCTCATGGTGCTCATCCTAGGGTGGGGCAGCCCGAATTTTGTGTTTTCAGCGCGCGGATCCCGGAGACAGGTCCGTAGCCGGTCCGGTCAGCCATCGCCGGACCTCCCGGGGTGTCCGCAGTTCGATGATGCTCAGGTGGGGAAACTCCCGGGACACGGCGGGCATGCGCTCGATCCATTTACCGTGGGTGCGCATTCCCCAGCGCAGGATGTTCTCCTCCGGATTGGTGAAGAAGGTGTACAGCGGGGGTTCGACATTGCCGTGCCACAGCCGTTCGCGGAGGATCTGGCGTTTCAGCGTGCGTCGCAGTAGGCGTTGGAATGCCATGGGGCGGGAGAAGTTCAACCAGATGAGCGTGTTCGCCCGCTCGCCCAGCACGGTCTTCATGCCCTTGCTCCAGTAGGCCCATTCAGTGATCCACTCGTCCCCGGCCGCCAACTCCCGGGCCTCCGCCGCGAAGGTGGGGCGCGGGGTCCAGTGGGGGCCGTGGTGCAGGGCGTCGAGTTCGGTGTGCGGAATGTTCCACAATGCGGCGAGGCGCCGGGCCAGCGTGGTTTTGCCCACGCCGGAGGTCCCGGCGATGAGCACGCGCCGGGGCGGGTGCGGCAGCGGATCCATGTGGGAGAGCACCAAGGAAGAATACCGCGCGAGCTTGGGATCCACCGGAACTTTTGTCCTTCAACGTCGGTCACCGTCAGCGGTGATGACGCTGGCAGTACCGTGCGCACGTTCCGAATCGGGATCGATGCGGCCCGGCGAAGAACTCCGGACATGCTGAGCTGCTCGGCGATCACGCTCCCGCAATTTTCTACGGAATATTCTTGCTTTCAACATGGAATCGATTGCGAGATGGCTATCATGGAAAAAATTAGCTGATAGCATGAGGGTCATGTCGAATATCCCTCTTCCCGCTGCCCCGGGGGCTAAGGAGCACGTCAGCCTCGCATTGGTCAACAGTGCCGTCCATCTGCCGGGCGATAAACTAGCCGATGATCTTCGCAGCCCGGAGCAGGCCACCGCCTGGCTCATCGCGCGGGGACTGGTACCCGAGGACACTGCCCTGCTGAGCTACTGCCAGAGCCAGCTGACGGGGTTGCGGCGGGAGCTGCGGACGGTGTTTCAGGCGCAGGTGGATGGGGAACGCCCGGACTCCGTGGCGCTGGACGCCATCAACCGGGCGTTGACCAGGGCTCCGAGCGCCCGCCTACTGCGGCACACCCCAAGTCAAGGATTCCACCGGGTGATGGAGGATCCGGTGACCCAGCTGGTCGAACACGCCATGGCGATCATCGCCGAGGACGCCGCCGACCTGCTCAGCGGTGAGGACGCTGGGCGGCTCACCCGCTGTGGCGCCGCCCCCTGTGACCGTTTCCTGATCCGGACCCATGCACGGCGGCACTGGTGCTCGACCCGTTGCGGCGACCGCGTGCGGGCCGCCCGGGCCTATGCCCGTAAACAGGAGAAGCGCCAGGAAGGCGTGGCGGCGGAGTAGCCGGGGCGTCAATAAGCGCACGAGTTTCCAGGGGGTGGAACGCCCGGAGACACCTGCCACCGGGCCGGGGCGGAAAACCTGATGTTCCACGTGAACCACTGCAGGAACTTAATGACACACGTGGAGGGCGCGCCGGGCACGATCGTCACGGATTATCACCAGGGGGAGTTGAGCACCCAGGCTCCGGAGGAGTGTGCCGCGGCCTGCGGGGATGTACGGGCAGTAGGCGCTTTTGCGAATCCCGCGCAAAATCACACCAGATCCCCGATACTGAGTTCGGAACAACATTCCGTGTCCTAGGAGGGTTAATGAAGAACGTGATCGTCGTCGGCGCCGGGATGGTGGGACTGGCCACCGCCTGGCATCTGCAGGAACGCGGCTATGAGGTGACCGTGCTCGATCGCGAGGGCGTGGCCGCCGGATCCTCCTGGGGCAATGCGGGCTGGCTGGCCCCGGCGAAGACCATTCCGCTGTCCGATCCCAGCCTGTGGTCCTACGGCCCGAAGGCGGTGTTCGATCCGGACGCGGCGCTATCCATGCCCATCCGTTTCGATCCGAAACTGTGGATGTTCCTGGCCCGCTTCATGGCGCAGGCCACCCAGCGGGCGTGGGACACGACGATGGCCAATCTCACCCCGATCGATCAGGTGGCGCTCGAGGCCTTCGATGAGCTCGAACTGGGTGGGGTGAAGGCGCAGTCCTTCAAGCGTCCCTTCGTCATCGGTTTCGAGGAGGAGTCCCAGTCCAAGGGCTTCCAGAAGGAGATCGCGGGCGTGATCCGGCACGGGCAGGAGGCCCCGCTGGAGCGCCTGGACAACCCCCGCGAACTGGCGCCGATGCTCTCCGACGAGGTGAAGGTGGCCTTCCGCCTGGAGGGCCAGCGCTTCATCGAGCCGGGCCCCTACGTGGAGGCGATTGCACAGGCCGTGGTGGAGCGCGGCGGAAAGATCATTGCCGACGCCGAGGTCGGCAGCGTGACCGCACAGGGTGACCACCCGGCGGTGATCCTGGCCAACGGCCACCGTATCGAGGCGGACAAGATCGTCATCGCCACCGGTGCCTGGCTCAGCCGCCTCGCCCGTGACCTCGGGGTGCGCACCCTGGTGCAGGCCGGCCGCGGCTATTCCTTCTCCGTGGCCACGGAGGAACCCGCCGAGCACGCGCTTTATCTGCCACACCACCGCATGGCATGCACCCCGTACCAGGGCCGGTTCCGCATCGCCGGGACCATGGAGTTCCGCCGTCCCGATGAGCCGCTGTACCCGCGCCGGATCGAATCCATCGTGAACCTGTCGCGCCACCTCATGCAGGGCGTGGACCTGGACAACCGCCAGGACGAGTGGGTGGGTTCGCGTCCGGTCACGCCGGACGGCATGCCGCTGGTGGGCCAGACGAAGGCGGAGAACATCTACGTCGCCGGCGGCCACGGCATGTGGGGCGTGGTGCTGGGGCCGGCCACCGGCAAGTACCTGGCACAGCTGATGGACACCGGTGAAACCCACGAGGCGATCAAGCCGTTTGATCCGTTGCGTTAGGAAACACGGGTACTGGGTGGGTGATGTGTGGGATACGGCGCGTGGAACCCTGGGTGCGCCAAATCCCACCATCTGGCGGTGCTCGAGGAGTGGTGACCTGGAAAAACACAAGTTTCAGGTGGAGTGGCCTGTGGAATGCGGGGCGTTGGGTTAGTTGAGGTTCCCGGTCAGTTCCCGCCAGTAGGCGTCGAGCTTCGCGGCGACCTCCACCGGATGGCCGAGCATGGGGCAGTGATCTCCGGGTACCACATCGGGTTCGATGCCCAGCCGCTCCCAGGCGATTCGCCGCATGAACTCCAGGGGAAAGAAGTTGTCATCCCGGGAGAGCAGGACCCTGGTCGGGATGTCCGGCCAGGCCGGAAGCGGCCACGGCTGCTCGTAGACGATCGGGGACTCACCGTGTTCGTGGCTGAGCATTTCCTCGGCCAACTCCGGCGGGGTGTCGTGCAGCATCAGTTCAACCGTGTCCATCGAGGAATCCGGGTCCCGCCCGGCGGCTTCCGCATGCTGCCGCTGCGCCTTGTCATGGCCGGTGTTTCCCCACCACTGGGCCGGTGACTCCCCCGGTGCCGGGATCTGGGCCTGGAGCATCACCAGTAGGGCGGCGTGGGTCCGTTCGGCCACGATCGGGGCGGTGAAACCACCGTAGGAGTGGGCCACCACAATGACGTCGCGACGCCCGGCCACCGCAGTGACCACGGCGTCCGCGTAAGCGGACAGATCCGCGGTGTCATCGTCATTCGGAAGATCGACGGCGACGACGTCGTGTCCCAGGCGTTCGAGCGCGCCGGTCAGCGGACGCCAACAGGTGGAGTCGGCGCCACCGCCGTGGATCAGTGCGAAGGTGGCCATCTGCGGAACCTCGGAGTCTATTGTGGGCTGCCCGGAAACTGCGGGGCGGACGATCCTGCCCTTATTGTGGCACCTCTCCGGAGCGAGCGGAAGGCTATTAAAACGGTCGCTGCCAGGTTTCCTGTTCCGTCGTAGCCTGGGTGGCAACCGCAGCAGCTGGAGGGGAGAGTCCATGCCCACCGTCCTCGTCGCCGGAGCCACCGGATACCTCGGCCGCTACCTCGTCGCGGAACTGAAACAACGCGGCCACACCGTCCGCGCCATCGCCCGGAACCGGGCGCGGGCCGAGCGCGAGGGCGCGTGGGGCTCTCCGGCGTTGGCCGGGCTCGTGGATGAGTGGGCCATCGGGCAGGTGACTGACACCGAGTTCACCGCCGACGTCGCCAGGGGCGCGCAGCACATCATCTCCGCACTGGGCGTGACAAGGCAAAAAGCTGATCCCTGGGAGATCGACAACCTGGGCAACCTGCATGTCCTGAACTCCGCGCTGGCACACGGGGCCGGGTCCTTCACCTACGTCAACGTCCTGGGCGGGGCAGAGAACCCGGCGCGGCTCACCCGGGCCAAGACCACCTTCGCGCAGACGCTGCAGGCCGCCCCGATCCGTTCCCGGGTGATCAACCCCTCCGGATACTTCTCCGACATGATGGAGATCCTCGGCCTGGCGCGCCGGGGCGTGGTGCCCGTTTTCCACCCCGACGGAAAGATCACTCCCATCCATGGCGCGGACCTGGCGGAGTTCTGCGTGGACCGCCTCGAGGAGGCCACCGCGGGAACCTGGGACGTCGGTGGGCCGGACACTTACACGTGGCGGGAACTAGCACAGACCGCCTTCGCAGCCCTCGGGAAGCGCCCCCGCGTGCCCACCGTGCCGCCGGCGGTGGTGACCCCGCTGCTGCGGGTGCTGGGTTTGTTCACCCCACGGCTGGCGGATACCGCGCGCTTCGCCATGTGGGGGATGCTCCACGAGTATGACGCCCCGGCCTTCGGCACGCATCACCTGGCAGGCTTCTACGCGGAGCAGGTGCGACGCACCGCGCGGTGAGGTCCGCGGCGGATCCGGCCGGCGCGACGTCGGCAGGTAAATGACAAAAAGCACCGCCGCTTCCCGGTGCCGGAAAGCGGCGGTGCCGAAGGGGGAACCTACCGGTTCTTGTTCAGGTAGATGTTCACGTCATCGCTGTTGAACAGGTCCGGGACGGTCCAGCCATCCAGGTCGTACTCGGCCATGCAGTCCTCGACCATGCCGTTCATGGTGGCGGTGGTGCCGTTGTTCATGGCGTTCATGAGCATCTCGATGCGCACGTTCTCGTGGTTGCCGGAGTAGTTGCGCTCATAGAGTTCGTGGCGGCCACCGAACTCCGTGCCGATGGCGTCCCACAGCAGCTTCATCAGCTTCACGCGGTCCACGGCCTCCACGCCGTTGGAGCCGCGGACGTACTTGTCCAGGTAGGGGCGGATCTCGGCGTTCTTGAAGTCCAGTGCGCCGGAGGGCAGGTAGATCAGGCCGGAGGCCACGTCCTGCTCGATGATCTCCTTGACGCGCGGATAGCCCTGGGCCATGAACATGCGGTAGGCCAGCCCGTAGTCCATCTTCGGCAGTACGGAGCCGTTCGGGCCCTCGTCGGGGTTGAGCATCATGGCGTCCGCCAGCGCCCAGAACATGTTGCGCCAGCCGATGACCTCGCCGGCGCGTGCCTGGACCCCGCGGAAGTCCTGGGTGCCGGCGATCTCCAGGGCCTTGAGGAGGAGCCCCGCGATGAAGTCGAGTTTCACGGCCAGGCGGATGCAGCCCTGGTAGGTGAAGCGCTGGATGAAGCCGGTCTTGGGCATGAATCCGTTGATCTGGTCCGGGTCCCCGTAGGCGAAGATGTTCTCCCAGGGCACGAGCACCTTGTCGAAGATGAACACGGCGTCGTTCTCGTCCATCCGCGAGGACAGCGGGTAGTCGAAGGGCGTGCCGGTCACGGCGGCGTTCTGCGAGTAGGAGGCGCGGGAGATCAGCTTGATGCCGGGCTGATCCATCGGCACGGTGCAGATCAGTGCGTACTCGGGCTTCTTGATCGGCAGGCCGTAGTGGGAGATGAAGTTGAAGTTGGTGATCGCGGAGCCGGTGGCCACCACCTTTGCGCCGGAGACGATGACACCGTTGTCGGTCTCCTTCTCCACCTTCATGAACACGTCCTTGACCTGGTCCGGCGGCAGGTGGCGGTCCACCGGCGGGTTGATGATCGCGTGGTTCCAGTAGAGCACCTTCTCCTGGGACTCCTTGTACCAGCGCTGGGCGTTTTCCTGGTAGGGGGAGTAGAACTCCGGCATGGATCCCAGCGTGCCCAGGAAGGCCGCCTTGTAGTCCGGGGAGCGGCCGAACCAGCCATAGCTCATCCGGGCCCAGTGCTCGATCGCCTTGCGGGATTCGCGCAGGTCATCCACGGACTTGGGCACCTTGAAGAAGGGGTGGGTCTTGCCGCCCGAGCCGGTGTCGGTGTCCGTGAGCAGAGTGTCGGCGTTGGCCGGATCATGCAGGGCGTCGTACATGCGGGCCACCATGCGCACGGAGTTGCGGAAGGCCGGGTGGGTGGTCACGTCGTGGACCCGCTCGCCGTGCAGGTAGACCTCGCGGCCGTCGCGCAGGGACTCGATGTACTCGTCACCGGTCATCGGCATCTTCGGGTTGGCTGGGGTGGTGCGGGCGGACATGTCGCTCATCTGGACGTTCTCGGTGGTGGTCATGGTGTTCCTCTCCTTGGGAAAATGGGTGAATGACAAGAATCGGGAAGTGCCGGAAGGTCAGAAGGACCGGAAGTCGGTGGAGCCCTCGAACCAGCCGAAGGCGAGTGCGTCGCCGGAGGCCTCCCAGGGGCTGCCTTCGCAGTAGGGGCCGAGTTCGCGGAACTTGCCCCTGGAAAAGAGCAGCGGGTTGGCGTCGGAGAGCTCGAGGGCGGTGACCTCGCCGATGACGATGATGTGGTCACCGCCGTCGTAGGTGCGCCACGGCTTGCATTCGATGGTGGCGGCATTGCCGCAGAGCACCGGCACGCCCTCATCGGAGCGCCACCGCGGCGGATCCTTCATCGGCTTGCCGGCGAAGTTCAGGCACACGTCCAGCTGGTCCTCCGCCATGATGTTGATGGCGAAGGGCTGGTCCTCCAGGTACTGGGAGGCCCGGTTGCCGCGGATCAGGGTGACCTGGGCCAGCGGGGGATCCAGGGACACGGCGGTGAAGGCGTTGACGGTGGCACCGTGCGGGGTGCCGTCCGGAGTCCGGACGGTGACCACGGTGACGCCGGTGGCGAAGGAACCGAAGGCGTTGCGTAGTTCGCGGGGATCGATGGTTGTTGTGGTGTCCGGTGCTTCAGTCATTGTTTGACCTCCAGATGGCCGGTGAGGTGTCCACGGTGAGGGGTTCATCGCTTCGTGGGCAGGTCGCTGGGCGGACAAGCCCGGGAATTCAGTGGCGGGGTACCTGCCGGGTATGGGCCGGGCTGGCCCGGGCCTGGGATGTGGTCATGTCCTTGAACTTCCTTGCCTTCCTCGTTGTGTTGTGGCTTACAATCTAAAAGTCAATGAGGTGCAGCACATGGGTGAAACTGCCCCAAGCGTTACCCCTTATGGGCAGCACCTCGGCTGAGCAGGTACTCCTCCGGTTACCCGGGTAAGCGGGGTAGCCCTGGTAGCCCTGGTAGCCAGCACCCGGATAGCTACCTCTGGGCGGACAGTTCCCGCCAGATGCGGGAACCTGGACTGTCCAGGGGGTTTCGTAGGTGCTGGTGATAACCGCAAGCCCCTGAAGGAGAGAAAGGACCACACTGTGACCAGGCACATCGGGACGGTGAACCGCGGGACCATGCTGGGTAGGGCGGCGGTGACCAGCTTTGTGGGCCGACGCAGGGAATTGACCGACGCCAAAGCGCGGATGGTGGAGTCCCGGCTGGTCACCCTCACGGGGCCGGGCGGAGTGGGTAAGACCCGGCTGGCTGTGGAGTTGGCGGAGCGGGCCCGGAAGACCTTCGCGGACGGCGTCCACCTGGTGGGCCTCGACAGCCTGGAAAGCAGTGACCGGGTGGCGTCCCTGGTGGCTGACGTCCTCCAGATCCCCGACCAGTCCAACCGGCTGGCGCTTGACCGCGTGGTCGATTTCGTGGCGGACAAGGAGATCCTGCTCGTCCTGGACAATTGCGAACATGTCCTCCAGGCCGCGGCTGAGTTGGTCGACGCCGTGTTGGCCGAGTCCCCCAGGTGCCGGGTGCTGGCGACCAGCCGGGAACCGCTGGGACTGACGGGGGAACACGTCTGTGTGGTTCCGCCCCTGTCTGTTCCGCCGCTGGCAGGCTCCGCGGCCGGCACACCGGAGAACATCGAGGACTTCGAGGCGGTGACGATGCTGGTCGACCGGGCCCGTCACATCGTCCCGGATTTCTCCGTCACCCCGCAGAACCGGGAGGTCATCGCTCAGGTGTGCGCCCGGTTGGACGGGATTCCCCTGGCTATTGAGCTGGCGGCCACGCGCCTGCGCACCCTGTCCCCGGACCAGTTGCTGGAGCGCCTGGACCACCGTTTTCAGCTGCTCAACCGCGGCGACCGCGCCATGCTGCCCCGGCAGCAGACACTGGCGGCGCTCATCGACTGGAGCTACGAGCTGTGTTCTTCGGACGAGCAGCTGCTGTGGCGGCGACTGTCGATCTTTCCCGGGGCTTTCGATCTGGCTGCCGCGGAAGCCATCTGCGGCTGCGCGGAACTGGCGGAGGCGGAGATCTTCGATCTGCTGGATCAACTGGTGGCCAAATCCATCGTGCTCACCGAACGCGAAGGGGACCAGATCCGCTACCACATGCTGATGACCATCCGGGAGTACGGGGCGCGGCTGCTCACCGATGAGGTGGAGCTGCTCCGGCTGCGCCGCAACCACCGGGATCTCTACCTCCGCCGCGTGGTCGCCCGCGCCGATGAGTGGTGTGGTCCGGGGCAGGCCGTGGCCCTGGCGGACACCCGCAGTGAACGGCCGAACCTCATGGTGGCCATGGACTGGTCGCTGAACACCCCCGGCGAACATGACGCCGCCGCCCAGATGGCCGCCAAACTGCGCTATTTCTGGGTCTCGGGCAGCTTTCTCAGCAACGGCCGCCAGACCCTCGAGCGGATTCTGCGGGAAGGCGAACTCTCCGACCTGGAACGGGGCCACGCATCCTGGGCGATCAGCTGGGTCTGCCTGATCCAGGGTGACCATGACGCCGCCGCCGAGCATCTCAAGGTGGCTGACCGCATCGCGGAGCAACTGGGCGACGCCGAGATGAAGGCTCAGCACCAGCACTGGAAGGGGCTCCACCAGCTGTTCACCGGGGACCTGTCGGGCGCCATCGGGCTCTACCGCGAGGCGGTGGCCGCCCATGAACGCGACGGACGGACGGCTGACCAGCTGCTCGCGATGTTCCAGCTGGTCATGGCGATGGCCTTCCACGGGGAATCCGCGGCTGGGCTCGAGGTGGCCCGGGAGGCCGCGGAGCTCGCGGTGCAACACGGGGAACGGTGGAATCTGTCGTTCATCTGGTGGATTACCGGGGTGTGCCACTGGCACCTGGGGGACTATGCGGCAGCGAAGCAGGCGGCGCTGGCGGCACTGGAGATCCAGCACGATTTCCACGACATCCTCTGCATCGCCCACAGCATTGAGGTGCTGGCCTGGGTCGCGGTCTCCACCGGGGAGTACCGGCGCGGCTGGGAACTGGCCACGGCCGCCGACTCGGTCTGGCGGGGCCTGGGAACCTCCCTGTGCGCCTTCGGTCCGCACATCGCCGTCACCTCCTCGGGTTCGGTGGACACCTGCCGGGAAAAGCTGGGGCTGGAGGCCGACGCGATGCCGGCGCTGCGGGAGATCCTCAGCGTCCCCGACGCCATCGCGGTGGCGCTGGGTACCGCCCCCAAGGGGAGGAAGGTCGCCCGGGTCGAGGGCAACCCCCTGACCAACCGGGAGATGGAGGTCGCCGAGCTGGTGTCGCAGGGGCTGACCAACCGGCAGATCGCCGAGAAGTTCGTGCTCTCCCGCCGGACCGTGGATGGCCATGTGGAACGGATCTTCACCAAGCTGGACTTCACCTCCCGCGCGCAGCTCGCCGGCTGGGTGGAGAACCTGCGGCAAGCCGCGTAGCCCGCTACGCGACGCCGCACCCACGGCGTCGCCACGTAAATGACAAAAAGCACCGCCCACCCGGCGGGAGCCGCGTACCTTGGGCGGCATGACGGCACCACTGCTTGACCTGAACAACGGCGTCCAGGTGCCCGCCCTGGGCTACGGCGTCTACCAGACCGATCCGGCAGATACCGCCGCGGCGGTGGCTGAGGCGCTGCGGGTGGGCTACCGGCACATCGACACCGCCGCGGCCTATGAGAACGAGCGTGAGGTCGGGGAGGGGATCCGGGCGTCCGGGGTGGACCGCAGCGAGATCTTCCTGGAGACGAAGGTGTGGATCAGCGACTACGGCTTTGACGAGACTCTGCACGCCTTCGACAAGGCCACCGGCAAGCTCGGCGTGGAGGAACTGGACCTGCTGCTGCTTCACCAGCCGCTGACCAGTGACTTCGACGCCACCATCAACGCCTACCGGGCGCTGGAGCAGCTCTACTCGGACGGGAAGGCGCGCGCGATCGGCGTCAGCAACTTCACGCCCGATCAGCTCAGCCGACTCATGGCGGACACCGAGGTCACCCCGGCCGTCAACCAGATCGAGCTGCACCCCTACTTCCGCCAGGCTGAATCACAGGAATTCCACCGCCGGCACGGGATCCTGACCCAGGCCTGGTCACCCCTCGGCGGCATCACCTTCTACGGCGGCGGGCAGAGCGATCTGCCCAGCACCCTCGACGATCCGGTCCTCGGCGGGATCGCGGCAGCACATGACAGGACTCCCGCCCAGGTGATGCTGCGCTGGCACCTCCAGCAGGGGCGCTCGGCGATCCCGAAGTCCGTCCACCCGTCCCGGATCGCGGAGAACTTCGCGGTCTTCGACTTCCAGCTCAGCGACGCTGAACTCGCTGCCATCGACGCCCTGGACACCGGTGTCCGCAGCGGCCCGGAACCGGGCAGCATGACCCTGGAGAACGCCGGGAAGCCGATTCCAGAGGCATAGGGGGAGCAGGCGGAAGCCGTTATACTGCCCCCATGTTCACTCGGTACGGGTTCAACAACCGGGTGGTGCCACGGCTCCGCGCGGTTCTCCCGGGGCAGTTTCTCCGGGGCCAACGACGGCTCCGGGACGGCTCCACGGTGGCCGCGGTCGTTGCCGCGCTGCTCCTGCTCAACTTCACGGCCCACTTCACCCCGGCATCGTCCTGGTTCATCACCGTCCCCTTCGGCGCGGCCCTGCTGGTCTGCCTGGCCCGCGTGGCGGGGTTGAGCTGGCGGGATCTCGGGATCTCCCGGGCCACGCTGAAGAAGGGGCTGGGGTACGGGGCGGTGGCCGCCGGCGTGGTGGTGGCCGTGGGGATCGGCGTGGCCCTGCCGCTCACCCGGGAGTTCTTCCTCAATGAGGCCTACGCCTCCGCGCGCACCGCGCTGCTGGCCGCGCTGGTGATCATCCCGCTCAAGACGGTGCTGCCGGAGGAGCTGGTGTTCCGCGGCGTGCTGCACGGTTCCCTGCAACGGCTCGCGGGGATGAAGACCGTGTTCATCGGTGGTTCCCTGTTGTTCGGGCTCTGGCACGTGGCGTCCTCGCTGCACCTGACCGCCGGCAACGCCGGACTGTCCGGGGTGCTGGGCACCGGCACGCTCGGCCAGTGGCTCGGCATCGGGTTGGCGGTCGGGGCCACCTCCTGCGCCGGGGCGGTGTTCACCTGGCTGCGGCACCGCTCGAACTCGGTGCTCGCCCCCATCGGGCTGCACTGGGCGTTGAACACCGTCGGTGCCCTGGCTGCCGCGGCGGCCTTCCAGCTGGGATGAGCGACTAGCTGATTCCCACGGTCTGCCCGCCGTCGACCACCAGGGCGTGGCCGATGGTGAAGCCCCCGAGGTCGGAGCACAACCAGAGCACCGCGGACGCGATCTCCTCGGGCGTACCCATGCGGCCGACGGGTTCCTGCGCGATGACCCGGGTGCGTCCTTCCGGGGTGCCACCGGAGAAACGGCCCATCATCGGGGTCTCGATGATGCCGGGGCAGACAGCGTTGATGCGGATGCCCCGATCCGCATAGTCCAGCGCAGCGGACCTGGTCAGCCCGATCACGCCGTGCTTGGCGGCGGCGTAGGTGGCCTGTCCCTTGATGCCGATGACCCCGGCGCCGGAGGAGAGGTTGACGATCGCCCCGCCCTGCTCGGCCATGGCGGGGATCTCGTGCTTCATGGACAGGAACACCCCGCGCAGGTCCACACCCATGATGCGGTCGAAGTCCGCCACGGTGGTTTCGTGCAGGGACGTGGGCGGCTGCTCGACGCCGGCGTTGTTGACGGCGAAGTTCAGCGGCCCGAGTTCCTGAGTGGCGGCGGCGACGGCGGCGGCGACCTCGGCCTCGTCAGCGACGTCGCAGGTGACGGTGTACGCTCGCCGGCCGGTGGCCTCGACGAGTCCGGCGGTCTCGCGCAGGGAGTGCTCGCTGCGGTCGGCCAGGGCGACGTCGGTACCGTGCTGTGCGAAGGCCAGGGCGATGGCGCGGCCGATGCCGGCCCCCGCCCCGGTGATGAAGGCGACCTTGTCGGCGAAGGAATCTGTGGTGAACATGGTTTTTCCTTTCTAGGGGGTGAGCAGGACCTTGACGGCCTCCCGCTGGTCCATCGCCGCGTATCCCTCAGCGGCACGGTCCAGCGGCAGGGTCAGATCGAAGACCTTGCCCGGATTGATGTCCCGGTCCCAGATCAGCTGGATGAGTTCGGGTAGGAAACGGCGCACCGGGGCCGGGCCGCCGTGCAGGTGCACCAGGCCGAAGAAGAGCTCACCACCGGGCAGCTCGACGTCGTGGGAGACCCCGACATAGCCCACGTGACCACCGGGTCGGGTGGAGTGGATCGCCTGCATCATCGCTTCCTGGGTGCCCACGGCCTCGATCACGCTGTGGGCACCGAGCCCGTCAGTCAGCTCCCGGATCTTCGCCACCCCGGCGTCGCCGCGCTCGGTGACGATGTCGGTGGCGCCGAACTCGCGGGCGAGCTGCTGGCGGGGTTCATGCCGGCTCATGGCGATGATCTTCTCCGCACCCATCTGCTTCGCGGCGAGCACGCTCATCAGCCCCACGGCACCGTCACCGACGACCGCGACGGTCTTGCCGGGGCCCACTTCGGCGGCGTCGGCGGCGAACCAGCCGGTGCCCAGGACGTCGGAGGCCGCCAGCAGGGAGGGGATCAGATCCTCGTCCGGCATGCCCGGCGTGGCCACCAGGGTGCCGTCGGCGTAGGGGATGCGGGCGTACTCGGCCTGGGTGCCGATCTGACTGTCCACGAAGATGCCGTTGACGCAGCGGGACTGGTAGCCGGCCTCGCAGATCGGGCAGGTGTTGTCCGAGATGACGAAGGAGCCGACGACGAAATCATCCGGCTGCACGGTGGTGACCTCATCGCCGGTCTCCTCGACGACGCCCACGTACTCGTGTCCCATCAGCTGCCTGTCCGGGGCGTCCGCACCGCGGTAGGGCCACAGGTCCGAACCGCACACACAAGCCGCGACAATCTTGATCACCGCATCCGTGGGCTCCTGGATCCGCGGATCCTCGCGTTCCTCCACCCGGACGTCGCCGGGGCCGTGCATGACTACTCCACGCATGGTCGTGCTCTCCTTTGTGCATCGGTGCTGTTCGCACCTCATCGTTGCACGGCGGATCCGCGGCGGGGAGGCCTTGTTGATGGGGGCACTGGCAGGGACTCCTTCGCCGGGGGTGACCGGCCTTAAGCTGGTGCCATGGACAATCGAGCCGAGGTCCGCGAATTCCTGACCACCCGCCGGGAGAAGATCACCCCGGAACAGGTCGGACTGCCCGCTGGCACCAACCGGCGGGTCAAGGGCCTGCGCCGCAGCGAGGTGGCCACCCTCGCCGGCGTGAGCGTGGAGTATTACACCCGGATCGAACGCGGTGCGATCAGCGGTGTTTCCCCGGAGGTGCTGGACAGTCTGGCCCGGGCGCTGCGTCTGGATGACGCCGAACGCGCCCACCTGTTCGATCTCGCCCATGCGGCCAGCCCGGTCGCGCGGCCGCTGCGGCGCCGCACCACGAAAACGTGGGCCCCGCACCAGAGCCTGCAGTGGGCGTTGGACGCCGTGACCGCCGGACCCGCCTTCGTGCGCAACGGGCGGATGGACCTGCTGGCGGTCAACCAGCTGGCACGGGCCTTCTACACGGAGCTCTACGACATGCCCGGGCAGCCGCCGAATATCGCCCGCCACCTCTTCCTGGATGACCGGGCCCGGGAGTTCTACCCGGACTGGGAGACCATGGCCGAGGTCACTGTGGCGATTCTGCGCACCGAAGCCGCCCGCGATCCGCACAACAAGGAGCTGCATGACCTGATCGGGGAGCTGTCCACCCGCAGCGGGGAGTTCCGCGAACGCTGGGGCGCGCACAACGTCCGCCACCACGGCACCGGGTTCAAGACCTTCCGGCACCCCGTGGTCGGGGAAATGACGTTGGCCTACGAGGGCCTGAACATGGAGGCCGAGCCCGGGCTGACCTGGACCATCTACACGGCCGAACCAGGGTCGGACGCCGCGGAGCGCATGCAGCTGTTGGCGTCCTGGGCGGCCACGGAGTTCGGTGAGACAGACCCCTGCCGGTCCACCTCGGAGCGGGCCTGAGCACGGGGTCTGGTTACGGGGTCGGATTGTCGCCCGGCCCGCCATTTCGCGGTCTGGAATTCTTGCTTCCCGGCCCAGGGCCCCGGGAGCCGGGCCATCCGGAGCGCCAACTGAAACGGCGGACCTAACCCTGGGGTTCCCCGAGGTAGAACCGAGCCGCATTGCCCCAGAACACGGCGTCAGCGTGCTCCGGCCCCACGGTATCGGCGATCAGGTCCAGGTCAGCGTCCACAAAAGGACGTTTCGCCCGTGTGGAGGGCAGGTCCGTGCCCACCATCAGCGCGCCGGGATCCACCGCCATGATCTGTCTGATGGCCTCGGCAGGATCCAGGTCGATGCGGCCGAAGCCGGTGGCCTTCACCTTCACTCCCGTCTCGACGAGCCGCAGCAGTTCCGGGAGTCCGTCGCGGTGCAGCCCGAGGTGGTCGATACTGACGGCGGGGAGAGTGCGGAGGGTGTCGTGCAGCTCGCCCAGCTCCCGGGCATCCACGTAGAGCTCGGTGTGCCAGCCGGCCACCTCGTGCACGCGGTGGGCGAGCCGCTCCAGATCCGCCAGTCCGGCGGAACCACCGCGGCGCAGATTGAAGCGCACCGCCCTGACGCCGACCCGGTCCAGTTCGCGGATCCGCACATCGGTGGTGTCGGCGGGGATCTGGGTGACGCCGACGAATCCGGGCCCCAACGCCTGCAGGGCGTCAACCAGGTAGCCCTGGTCAAAGGCCTGGAAGGAACCGGAGACCACCGCGCCGCCACGGATGCCGAGTCCCTCGGTGCGCTGCCGGTAATCAGCCGCGGTGAAGGCGGCGGGGAGGTAACCGTTATTTTCCACCAGGGGGTGGGCGGGATCGATGATGTGGAGGTGGGAGTCGAAGATCTGGGGCATGGCGGAGCTTTCCGGTTCGGTCGGGGGTGGGGGTGTCACGGTGTCCCCATTGTCCGTGATTCCGGAGCCACCGGGCCATCGGGCATGCTGGACGCCTCCGGGAACCGGCACCACCGCCTACCGGGGCGTCGGCAAGCGGCATATGAAAACGGTCGCCGGGACGCCGCAGTTTCTGCGGCGCCCCGGCGAACCGGTGGGGGTCAGGGCAGTGGGGCTCAGGCCGCCAGCGGGATCACGCCGACGAGGATGCCGACGACCAGCATGACCACGGAGACGATGGCGGCACGCCAGAGGACCTTCTTGTGGTGGTCGCCCAGGCTGACCTTGGCCAGGGAGACCAGCAGCAGGATGGCCGGAACCAGCGGGGACTGCATGTGGACCGGCTGGCCGGTGATGGAGGCCCGGGCCATCTCCACGGGCTCGATACCGAAGTGGGAGGCGCTTTCCGCCAGCACCGGCAGGATGCCGAAGTAGAAGGCGTCATTGGACATGAAGAAGGTCATCGGGATGGACAGCAGTCCGGTGATCACGGCCAGGAAGGGACCCATGGAGGTCGGGATGACCGAGGTGATCCAGGCGGCCATCGCGTCGACCATGCCGGTGCCGTCGAAGACGCCGACCAGCACGCCGGCGGCCAACACCATGGAGACCACGCCGACGATCGAGGAGGAGTGGGCCAGCATCTCGTTGGCCTGGTCCTTGACCTTCGGGAAGTTCACGGCCAGGGCCAGGCCGGTGCCGCCCATGAACACGAAGGCCAGCGGCACGATGTTGATGACCAGCAGCACCATCACGACCAGGGTGAGCACCAGGTTGAACCAGATCAGCTTCGGGCGCAGGGTCGCACGGTGCGGATCGAGCATGGTGTCGGTCAGGCCGTCGTGCTCCAGCTCGGCCTCGTTGGACAGGGAGACGTGGGTGTTCCCGGCCTCGGCCGCGCGGTCGTCGACCAGCACGCCGCCACCCGGGGTGGGCTCATCGGAGTTGCCGCGCCGGCCCTTGGGCCCGGTGCCCGGATCGGAGCCGGCGCCACCGTCGGTGTCAGTGGAGTCGCCGCCGAAGCGGGAGGTGTCCAGGGTGCCACCCAGTCGCTTGCGCTCGGCCAGGCCGAGGAACCAGGCGAAGGCGAAGACCACGACGACGCCGACGGCCAGGGAGGGCAGCATAGGGACGAAGATGTCGGTGGGGTCCACGCCGAGCGCCGCGGCGGCACGTACCGTCGGGCCGCCCCAGGGGACGATGTTCATCGTGCCGTTGATCAGGCCGGCCACCACGGTGAGCACCACGGGGCTCATGCCCAGGCGCAGGTAGATCGGCAGCATCGCGGAGGTGGTGATGATGAAGGTGGTGGATCCGTCGCCGTCCAGCGAGACCACGCCGGCCAGGACCGCGGTGGCCACCACGACCTTCGCCGGGTCATTGCCCAGGGTGCGGGTGATCAGGCGGATCAGCGGATCGAAGAGCCCGACGTCGATCATGATGCCGAAGTACATGATCGCGAACATGAGCAGGGCAGCGGTCGGGGCCATGTCCTTGATGGCGTCCATGACCATGTCGCCGATGCCCAGGCCGGCCCCGGCGATGAGACCGAAGACGGTGGGAACCACGATCAGGGCGACCATCGGCGTGATCCGGCCGAGCATGATCAGCGTCATGAAGGTCAGGATCATGGCGAATCCCAGGATGACGAGTAGGCCGTCGGACAGCGTGTGACTCAGGGCGTAATCCGCGGCGAGCGTCACCACAGCGGGGGTGTTCATCGCGACTCCTTGGTCGGTAGATTATGAGTGGTCTGCGTACAGATCGGCAGTCTAGAGTGGCACAGGTCACCACTGGAAGAGTTCTGTGCGTTGCACAACCCAAGGGTCATTTACTCATTTCTGCGCGTTTAGTGCAGGAAGCATTTCCCAGGTGAACTGAACCGGGATAATCTGCTGGGAAAGAGGAGGGATATGCGGTTCACCACCCGTTTCGTGCTGCTGCAGCTGGCCACCGTCGCCGCTGTCCTGGCTGTGAGCACCGGGGTGTTCGTGATGCTGTCCATCGAACAGCTCAAGACGGAGACGGAGACTTCCGCGCTGTCGATCGCCCGCACCGTCGCCTCGGCCCCGGAGGTGCGCACCGCGGTGGCCGCGGAGACCTACCAGCAGGCAGACCCGGCCGCGGACATCCTCGCTGAGGGGCACCTGCAGGAGTTCGCACTCGCCGCCATGCACAACTCCGGCGCCCTGTTCGTGGTGATCACCGACGGCGACGGCATCCGGCTCGCGCACCCGGATCCGACCCGCCTCGACCGGGAGGTGAGCACCAGCTTCGATGCCGCCATGCGCGGCGAGGAGGTCATCGCCTGGGAGACCGGCACGCTCGGCGAGTCGGCCCGGGCCAAGGTGCCGATCTTCGCGCCGGCTACCGACGACCCCGTGGGTGAGGTCAGCGTTGGCTTCGAGCGCACCAGCGTCTTCGACGACCTGCCCCGGTCCCTCCTGGCCATCGCCGCCGCGGCCGGCCTGGCGCTGGTCATCGGCACCGCGGCCGCGCTCCTGCTGCGCCGCCGGTGGGAGCAGCTCACCCTGGGCGTGCAGCCGGAGGAACTGGTGGCCATGGTGCAGAACCAGGCGGCGGTGCTCGACGGGGTGGCCGACGGCGTGATCGCCCTGGATGACGACGGGGTGATCCGGGTGTCCAACAACGAGGCCGCCCGGATGCTGGGGGCTAAGGCGCTGACCGGCCGGTATCTCAGGGAGACCGGCCTGCCGGAGGAGGTGGCCGACGCCCTGCGACGGCACGAGTCCCGCGACGGCGTCACCGTGGGGGACCGGGTGCTCTACCTGGAGTCCCGGGCCGTCGACCGCGGGGGCCAGCACCTGGGCAGCGTGGTGATCGTCCGGGACCGCACGGACCTGGTGGCCCTGACCGAGCGGCTGGATTCCGTGCGCGCCATGACCTCCGCCCTGCGGGTGCAGCGCCACGAGTTCGCCAACCGGATGCACGTGGCCACCGGCCTGCTTGACGCCGGCCGTTACGGGGAGGCCGGGGACTTCCTGCGCATCATGCGCGACCGCGGCCCCGTGGATTACCCACTGGTCAACGGCGACCTGCTCGACGAGTCCTTCCTGCTGTCCTTCCTGGGGGCGAAGTCCCTGGAGGCGGCCGAACGCGGGGTGGAGCTGCGCATCGGGGAGGAGACGCTGGTCCTGGGCACCCTGGACGCGGTGGAGGACACCGCGACCATGCTGGGGAACCTGGTGGACAACGCCATCGCCGTGGCGGCGGTGGGGGAGAAGCCCCGCTTCGTGGAGGTCACGTTCATGGACGAGGGTGACACCCTGGTCCTGATGGTGGCCGACTCCGGTTCCGGGGTCGCCCCGGGCACGGATGTGTTCGCCGCGGAATCAGCGGAACAGGATACGGTGCACGGCCACGGCATCGGACTGAAACTCTCCCGGGAACTGGTCCGGCGCCGCGGTGGGGAACTGTGGCTCATCGATCCCGGTGGATCCGGGGCGGGTGCGGTGTTCGGCGTGCGGTTGCCGCATGCGATGGTTGCTGACGGAACTATTTTCTCGGAGGAGAAGAACTGATGGACAAGACGTGGCGGGTACTCGTGGTGGACGATGATTTCCGGGTCGCCGGCATCCACGCCGATATCGTCCGGGCCGCGCCCGGCTTCTCCGTGGTCGGCTCCGCCCGCACCCTCGCCGACGCCCGTCAGCAGATGGTGGAGGAGAAGCCGGACCTGCTGCTGGTGGACGTCTACCTGCCCGACGGCGACGGCATCGAGCTGGTGCGCACCAACGGCGTGGACGCCTTCGTGCTCAGCGCCGCCGACGAGGCCGCCACCGTGCGCCGTGCCATGCACGCCGGCGCCCTGGCCTACCTCATCAAACCCTTCCCGCAGCAGGCCCTGACCGAACGCCTGGACCGCTACGCCCGCTTCCGCCACGTACTCTCCGGCGCCCGCGGACTGCGCCAGGAGAAGATCGACCAGGCACTCGGCATCATGTTCGGCGGCGGCAGCCCCAAGCCCTCCTCGCGTTCCGCCACGGAACAGCTGCTTCTCGACGCCCTGGGCGAGGGCGAGCTCTCCGCCAGTGAGGCCGCGGAGATCGCCGGAGTTTCCCGGGCTACGGCCCAGCGCCGCCTGGCGGCCATGGCCAACCAGGGCGTGGTGGTCGTCCGGTTGCGGTACGGGCAGTCCGGACGCCCGGAACACCTGTATTCGAAGCTGGGGGCGCAGTAGGAGGGTGGGGTTCCACAGCGGGGATGGAGGGCCGGGATCGTCCTGATGTCATCTTCTGGCGGGGGTCGCATGGTGGCGCTGACCACCCGGGGGTACCGGTTCGACGAGTCCGCCTTGCGGCGGATGCGCAGAAAAGGTCGGGCCACGGTCACGGTGCGCTGACGCGAGAGGTGAAAGCTCAGGGCCCCCAACAGCGATAACCCGCTACTTCGCTGGTTTCCCCTTGCGGGGGCACCACCAAAGTAGCGGGCGCTGCGGCGTTTCGCCGGGGACCTCTGGGGTCGGTGTGCGTGTTGTTGCCCACCTGCCTGCCGGGGGTTCCCCTTTTTAGGTGCTCACACCATCACCACCTCCGGGGAAGTACCCCTAGCGGTTTGCGGCAATGATCTCCGCTGCCGGCGCCAGGTTGTAGGGCCCTGAGACCACGAGGTAGATGTGGTCGGCATCGCGGGAGACCGCGTAGCCGAGGCGGTCATTCTCCGCATCCTTGCCGGACAGCAGGTCCTCCAGGAGCGAGTCCATGCGCGGGACGTAGGCTGCGGCCTCGCCCAGGGTCAGGCGGGTGATCTCGGCCGCGTACTGCCCGTCCTCGGAGAACTCCCAGGTCAAGGTGTATCGACCCTGCTCGTACTGCAGCTCGCCGTCGGCGAGGCGGTCCGCGACATCCTCAGCGAAGGTGTTGAGCTCCTCGTCCTGCTTCAGTCCCTGCTTCTGCAGTGCCTTGGCGTAGGAGGCCTCGAACTTGCCCTCGAGGGAGTTGGCGGGATGGCGGCCCTCGAAGTCATCGTTCGCGCCGGTGTCGGAGGTGCTGCTGAGCGAGGAGCCGGAGAAGAAGTTGGAGGACTGGGCGGTGGCGATGCCGGCGGTGGAGACAGCCAGACCAGCTGCCAGGGACAGGGAAACAAGTGAACGTGTCAAGTTGGTCATGCCCACACGCTAAGTCAGGAGGATGATTTCCGCAGCAAAACATTATGGTAATATCAGTAAATCATCTGGATACTCTTATCTAGTTACGCCTCCCGGAGTGAAGTGAGGGAGCGAGGAACTGGTAAAACACCAGCTCAGTCCCGGCATCGAGTTTTCCTGTCGGGAGGGGCCACGTGTGCGTCCCGCCCTTCCCGGGCTTCCCGGCCGGGTGACCCCGTTAGGGTGTCCCTAAGTTGCTGGCAAGGGTTGGGGACCGCTTGCTGTCTGGACGTCTGGCTCAGTGATCGCTACGGCATCGTCGCCCACGGCGTGGACCAAGCGCCCCAACCCGGTCTCTGTGACCGTTGCTCTGGCGATGGTGCCGGTCGGCGGATGCCATCCCCGCCAGGCGCCCGCCACAGGCGGAAAAGTCGGCAGGATCATGACCCCGATTACGTGCTGAGCCGGCCTTCCTCCTGTGCTGGCCCACGCTGGTCCTGCCCCCAAGCCGTATCCTCAGCTGTGTTCCCGGGTCGTCAATTCAGCCGTGATCTTTTCCGCGGTTCGACGTACTGCCTCCCCGTGATCGCTGCCCACGGACTTTTTTGTCCGGTGCAGCGGGACGGCCACGCACACCACTCCGAGTATTCGCCCCTCGACCATGATCGGGGCACTGACCGAACCTACTCCCGGAGTGCGGTGTCCCTCGGATTCAAACCAACCGAATTTTTCCAGGCTCGCCGTGGCTTCGGGAGTTTGCGCGAGGACGCCGCCCGCGGAGCCGCTCGGCAGCGGCAGCCGGGACCCCACCGGGAGGGTGATCCTGAGTTCATGCGGGGCGTCGACGGACATCCGGCAGACGCGTTCGTTTCCGGACCTGACCCAGAGTTGCACGGACTCATTGGTCTCGGCGCTGAGCTCCCACAGTGGGGCATAACTGATCGGCTCCTGCTCGGGGCGGCCCATACGGGGTCCAGTCCCGAAGGAGGAGTCATCGAGCCGGACCAGAAAACCGGTCTCCACCATCGCCAATGCCAGGCGGTGGGTGGTGGACAGGGACAGCCCGGTCTCCCTGGCGATCTGGGAGGCCAGCTTGGCCTCGGTGTCCACGGAATCCAGAATTGCCGCCGCCCGTTCCAGGGTCCGGTTTGAGGGGGACTTTTCCTCCATGGCTACCTTTCCTCGAGCTGTCGCAACCGTGCTGTTGCGCAGTGTCCACTGTAGCCAGGCGGGAACCGGAGCCCCGGGCAGTGCTCCACCTCCACTACCGCTGTCTTCGATTGCTGAGGACCGGAAGATTTCAGGATCAACAGGTCTTCTTGTGTGTGTGGCCGTCTCCCAGTGCCGGAAAATGCTCTCGGGCCAGCCGGATGTCGGTATGGGCCGAAACCAGCCTCGTCCTGCGGTGCGAGGTTCTTCTCTCAGGCGTCGGAGGGAAGTTCCAGTAGTTCAGGTCCAACTGTTGCGCATTGTCCTGTTCACTTCTGCACCCGCTCCAGCAGTCAGTCAGGGGTAAATGGCGAGCCCGGCAAAACTTTCTCCCGCCACCCCTTGACGTGGCTCACGGCACAGGAATAGGCTCCCAGTGGGTAATAGCACAACTACCACTGAATGGGAGTTATCATGTCGGAGATCGACATCAAGAACAACCCGGCCCCGCTGGAAGGCATCCGGGTTCTGGAACTGGGCAACTACATCGCCGCCCCCTTCGCCTCCCGGGTCTTCGGCGACTTCGGCGCGGACGTGATCAAGATCGAAAAGCCCGGCGGTGACGAGCTGCGCGACTGGCGCCGTCCCGTCGGTGACATCTCGATGCTGTTCCGCACCGTCGGGCGCAACAAGCGCTCCGTCGTCCTGGACCTGCGCAGCGAGGCCGGCATCGCCGCCGTGAAGAAGCTGATCGCCGCCTCCGACGTCGTCATCGAGAACTTCCGTCCCGGCACCATCGAGAAGTGGGGCATCGGCCCCGACGTCATCTCCGGACTGAACCCGGACGCCGTCCTGGTGCGTATCTCCGGCTACGGCCAGACCGGCCCCTACCGCAACCGCGCCGGTTTCGGCAGTGCCGCGGAGTCCTTCGCCGGTCTGCGCTACATCACCGGCGAGGCGGACCGCCCCGCCGCCCGTGCGGCAGCCAGCATGGCCGACACCGTCGCCGGTCTCTACGGCGTCATCGGTGCCCTGATGCTCATGCTGCAGCGTGCCCGTGGCGGAAAGTCCACGGCCCGGACCGTGGACATCGGACTGTATGAAGGCGTGTTCAGCCTGCTCGAGTCCCTGGTCCCGGAGTATGACGCCTACGGCATGGTCCGGCAGCGTTCCGGTGGCAAGCTGCCCGGTGTGGTGCCGATGGGTGCCTACCCGTGCGCCGATGACCTCGAGATCGTCATCGGCGGCAACGCCTCCTCCGTGTTCAAGCGCCTGATGCGCGCCATCGGCAGGGAGGATCTGGCCGCCGACGAGTCACTGACCACCGCCGAGGGCCGCCAGGCCCGCGAGGAGGAACTCAACTCCCTGATCACCGCCTGGACCAGGTCACTACCGCTGTCCGAGGCGCAGGCCATCCTCGATGAGGCCGGGGTTCCCGCCGGCCCGGTCTACGACGCCCCCTCCATCGCGGCCGACCCCCACTACCGGGCGCGCAACATGGTCGAGGAGCACCTCGTGGAGGTCGAGACCGGCGAGGAACCGCGCACGGTCCGTTTCCCCGGCGTCGTCCCGAACATCCCCGGTGCTGAGGGGAGCACCCGGTGGTTGGGCCCGGAGCTCGGTGAGCACACCGTAGAGGTGCTTCGCGGCGTCGCCGGTTACAGCGAGGATGATGCCCGCGCGATGGCGGAGCGAACGGAGGTCTCCCATGTTGGTTGAGATCACCGACGTCTTTCTCCGGGACGGTCTGCAGGATGAGCACGTCATCGTCTCAACGGCGGAGAAGCTGGCCATCGCTGCGGGCCTGCAGGAAGCGGGCGTCCGGCGCATGGAGGTCGCCTCCTTCGTGAATCCGAAAAAAGTTCCGCAGATGGCGGATGCCGCGGAACTCTTCGCCGCGAAACCGGACAACGCCGCCACCTGGACCGGGCTGGCCCTCAACCGGCGGGGCGTGGAGCGTGCGCTGGCGGCAGGGGGGGACGAGATCCAGGTGGTGACCTCCGCCAGCAACGCCCACAGCTCCGCCAACGCCGGCGCCTCCACCGAAGCGATGCTGACCAACCTCACGGACGCCATCAGGGACGCCGGTGTGGTGGCCAGCGAGCGCTTCTTCGCCGGGATCTCCACCGCCTTCACCTGTCCTTTCGAAGGCGTGATCCCCGCCGAACGGGTCGTTGACCTGGTGGGGGCGTTCCGCGACGCGGGCATCACCGAGATCGGCCTGGCTGACACGCTGGGCACCGCCGAACCGGCGCTCGTGCTCGACACCGTGCGCGCGGTCCAGTCAGAGGTTTCCGGCATCACCCTGTCCCTGCACCTGCACAACGCCCACGGCAGAGCCCTGGAGACCGTCACCGCCGCGGTGGACCAGGGAATCACACGGTTCGACGCCGCCCTGGCCGGTTTCGGTGGCTGCCCCTTCGCCCCCGGTGCCGCCGGCAACCTCGACACCCTGGAGCTGGTGCACCACCTCCACGCCCTGGGCCTGGACACGGGCATCGATGCCGGGGCCCTCGCTGACCTCTCCGACCGGGCCCGCGCCAGCGTCTCGGCGGCCCAACCCATCACTGTCTGATCCCCCCGGATGACCTCCCACGTACCGCCCTCCCCGATGTCAGGCTGGGGACGGCGCCACCACACCGGTTCACTAGGAGCCAAGCCATGACAACCCAAGACCACAAGACCACGTTGACCGACCTGGATGAACTGGGCCCGGACTCCGTTCGCTTCCCGCGGATCGGGGACCGCAACAACCCGGTCCGCCAGACCCTCGTCGAGAATCTGACCCCCAGTTCCTCCTCAGTAGGATCCACCCTCACGGACGCCAAGAGTGAGCCCTGGCGCCGGATCGCCGGTTTCCCGCCGATCTGGTTCGGTCTGCTGCTCGCGGTCGTGGCCATCGCCACCTTCACCGGAAGTCTCCCGGAGACCATGCTCGGCGGCTTCGCACTGACCATCGTCCTCGGCGGCCTGCTGATCTGGACCGGCAATCTCTTCCCCTATATCCGGGAGATGGGCCTGCCCACGATCCTGTGCACCTTCGGTCCCGCCACTCTCGTCTTCCTCGGGCTCTTCCCGGAACACGGGGTCACCGTGGCCTCCAACTTCGTGGATTCCCAAGGCTTCCTCGACTTCTTCGTCATCGCAGTCATCGTCGGCAGCGTCATCGGAATGCCCCGCGACCTGCTCATCCAGGCCGGCCCACGCTTCATCGCCCCACTGGTTGGTTGTCTGACCCTGACCTTCCTGGTGATCGGCCTGCTGGGCCTGCTCACCGGTTTCGGTGGTCTCGAGGCAATCCTGTTCATCGCCGCCCCGATCATGGCCGGCGGACTCGGCGTCGGCGCTGTCCCGATGTCAGAGATGTACGCCGCCCAAATGGGCGGTTCCTCCGCTGACTTCATGGGGGACTTGATGTCCGCGGTCGCCGTGGCCAATATCTTCTGCATCCTCATCGGCGGTGGCTACAACGCGCTGGGAAAGCTCAAGACGCAACCCTTCCAGGGATTCAACGGCTACGGTCAGCTGCTACGCGTCAATAAGAAGGGCCGGGACCTGATCATCCCGAAGCGTCCGGACCATGCGCTGCTGACCACTCTGGGTAAGGGGCTGGCCATCACCGCTGTCCTCTACGTGTTCGGCCAGTACCTGGGGGATGTCTTCCCCTTCCTCCACGCCTACGCCTGGACGATCATCCTCGCCCTGGTCCTGAACCTGAGTAACCAGCTGCCCAGGGAACTCACGGATGCGGCGACAGGTTGGGGCGACTACATCCAGTCCTATTTGGTCCCTGCACTACTGGTCGGAGTCTCACTGACCTACATCGACATCGGTGAAGTGCTCGCCGCCCTGCAGAACCCGGTGTTCATCCCGCTGACCATCGCCACCGTGGTGCTGGCCACCTTAACTTCCGGTGCCATCGGCTGGCTGGTGAAGATGAACTTCATCGAGGCCGCCATCACCCCTGGTCTGGTGATGGCGGATACCGGTGGCAGCGGTGATGTGGCAGTGCTCTCGGCAGCCAACCGGATGCACCTGATGCCCTTTGCCGCTCTGACGAACCGGGTCGGTGGGGTGCTGGTCCTCTTCGTCACCTCGGTCCTGACCGGTTTCCTTTAAGCACGGTTACCCACGCCAATCCGCTCCAGACCGGTGCCTGGAGCGGATTTTTCCTTGGACTGGGTCAGGACACGGGGGTGATAAGCGTCGGGCTCCGTGTGGAAGCCGCTGACCCGGCTGGTTTTCTATGGCGCGCTTGACGGTGAGGTGGACCGAACTGACCGGACCGCCGGTCAATGTCGTCGTTGGAATCGACTTGGTAGATCAGCTCATCAGAGACGGGACAGAACAGCTGGTCATACGCCTGATAGGCGCGAATGTCGACCGTGCCGTACGTGCCGACGTCGATTCGCGGGCCACCTCAATGCGTACCGGGTGGGTCGCCCCGTCTGGGTGCATGCGGGGGGAGTTGCTTGCGGATGCCACATCCTCCAAGGCACCGATGATCAGCGGGGGAACGGCTCGGGAAGCGGGAAAAGGTGCGTATCTGCCATGAAGAGCTGTACGGGAAACCTCCTCAGGAATTTCCCGATCTGATCAAACACTCTGGGAGTCTGAATCTCCGCTGCCTCAATGAGAAAGTGTCTCTGATCTGCGGGATGCTCCGCTGAATCACATTTCAGATGAAGTAACCAGTGGGAGGCGCCTGGCCCGGGAAAACGGTGGTAGTACGCCTCCTTTCAATTCATGCACCGGCGAGGAGCGGATTTTACTGGTTCTTCCGAGGTGCTCATTGTCAGCGCAGAACGTGACGTGGGTCCTGAATGCTGGAAGACTGGAGATATGACACAACCTCAGGTCTCCTCAGGCACCGTCGTCGCCTTCACTGATGTCATGTGCGGCTGGTCGACCCTCGCCTTCCATCGCTTCTACCAGGCCCGAGCGGCCGCCGGACTCGACGATCAGCTGACTCTGGATCCACAGTTGTTCCTGCTTGAGGACGTCAACCAGATGGCCCTCAACACCAAAACCATCGAAGGGGAAAAGCCGGTAATCGGTGCGCTGGCCGAAGAGCTCGATTTCAAACCGTGGCAGCGCGATCCGTCCGAGTATCCCGTGACGAGCCTGCCCGCCAACGAGGCGGTCCACGCCGCCAAAGAACAGTCCCCACGTGCTGTCGAGCAGCTTGACATGGCGCTGCGCATGGCATTCTGGCGCGAGAGCCGATGCATCAGCATGCGGCACGAGATTCTCGACATCGCAGCCGACTGCGACCAGGTGGATGTGGACCAGCTCCGGGATGCGCTGGATAACGGACGTGCGCGTGGGCCAATGATGCGTACGTATGAGACCTACCGCGAAAGCGTACAGGGAAGCCCGCACTTCTTCTTGCCGGACGGCAGCAGCGTGCACAACCCGGGCATCGAGATGCACCAGGTCGGCTCATCCGGAGCGGGGTTCCTCGTGGTTGACTCCGACAATCCTGATGTATACGCGGACCTGGTGCGACGAGCCGTGCAGGGATAGCCGCGCACCGTAACAGGACCCTCTTGTTTTTAGGGTGGTGGACACCCTGGCATCGTCTGCCTTACTGCCGGTCAGCCGAAACTTTCCGAAAATCACGCTGATCACGGCTTCCCTGGATCAAGGCATGCGCATTCCCGCTCATCAGGGGCGGGTCGTCTACCCGGACATTTTCCAACCGGTCTGGCGCCACCAGGCTGAACGGACGAATACGGATCAGCGCTCAGCGTTGAGTACGAGGTTCTAAGCGATGAAGCGGAGGCCTACGCTGAGCAGCTCGCCACCGCTGGCGTGGAGGTGGAGCGCAAGCGCCTGCCTGGTTTGATTCACGGCGTTTACCATGTGCCCGGTGCGGTGCCGCGCTGGATCGAGATGCACTGCGCTACCGCGGGCTTCCTCAAAAGCCACCTCTGACCTGAGGTCAGAGGTGCACCGTCACGTCCCCCTTTTCACGCAGATCCTCGACGAGCTTCTGAGTTGACTCCATCTGCTTCTGGTTGATTACCTGCTCTTCAACCTGTGGGCGCACCTCATCGAGCGGCGGAAGTTCCTGGGCACCTCCGGCCTGACCGCCCATCTGCTGCTGGGCCTCTGCCTCCTGGTAGGTGGCCTGGACCTCATCCTCGGTGGCTTCGAACTCCCCGAACTCGTCCGTGAGGAGATCCTCGATCACGATCTGCGACGAGATCTCGTCCCTCATGGCGGTTTCATCCATGCCCTGTTCTTCGTTGGCTGCGATGAACTCGTCAGGGCTCATCTGATTGGTTTCGGCGTACTCCGCGAGTTTCTGCTCGGCGTCTTCGTCCGACGCCTCGATACCCCGGTTATCCGCCTCCTGCGCGAGGAGCTCGTTACCGACCAAGCCTTCGGCAGTCATATTCTTCAGCTGATCCTGGTCAACTTCCTGGCCTGACATCTGCGACTGCATGGCCATCTGCTGGAACTGGACTTCGTAGACTGTGGTGAAGTCTTCCTTCGAGATCTCGGTTCCGTTCACCTCAGCGACAACGTCCGGAACGCTGTCGAGGTCAGGCTCTGGCATGTCCGCCTGGCCGGCATCACCACCGGGATCCTGCCCGCCAGCTTCTGCAGCCGCCTGCTCTTGTTGTCCTTCAACTCCACTGCCGCCCTCACCTTCGGTGACGGCGCTACAGCCCGAGAGAATCAAAACGGATCCTGCCACAGCGGCTCCGAGGCGCCACTTAGCTTTCAGCACACTATCTCCTGTCTTTTGGGAACTGGGCCGCGATGCTACACCCTGGAGCTGTGCTCGCAATATGAGTGAGCTGGCGATAAGCGCCTGCCCTGGTTGTCGGCCCACGCAGAGCAATTTCCCGCAGAACCGCATCCAGGACCTCCGGTCGGGACGAGGGATCGTTTTCCCACCAGCAGCGGGTAGGTAGCTTGAGCTGCGGGCATTCTACTGAATGCCTTCCTGGCGACGCTGCCGTCAACAACCCGGGAGCTTGACGGTCACCCTGGCTCTTTCGGCCACAGGCGGCACGATCTTGCGGAGTCCGTCCGGAATTAGGGCCGAGAGGAAAGCTGCTGGTAATGCGTGGTTCCTTGCGGGCCAGCGAGCCGAAGGCCACTGAAAAGAATTCCTCGTGGTGGGGACGGGCGCGGATGCTACTTTTCGTGCTGATAACCTGCGCGTCCACCGGTACTCACCGGCTCGCGCGAGTGGAAGATCCTGCAAGGGCAGTTTTCCCTGGCAGGATTCGGCAGCTAGTGTCCTGCGCCGTTAATTCGTTTCAAGTACCTCGCGATGGACTCGAGGATCTCTCGGACGGGTTTGGTCCAGATGAACGGCTGCGGTTCTCATGCCACGCCACCACCGAAATTGCGTAGGCCTTTTTCCAGTGCCTACACACTCCGGCGGTCGGAGCGTTGTAGGAGATCCCGCGTGACTTCCCCGAAGAGCCTTTCGACCTGGTTGATCCAGGATGAGTAGGTCGGGGTGAAGTGCATGTGGAACCGGGATGTTCTCCCAACCAGGTCTGGATAGAGGGGTGCTTGTGCGTGGCGTAGTTGTCACAGACCACATGGACCTCGAGGTGTTCCGGCACGGTCCTGTCGATCTTGATCAGGAATTTCTTGAACGCGACGGAACGGGGCTTGCGGTGGATCGAGGAAATCACCGTACCGTCGGCGACATTCATCGCCGCGAACAGGGCCGTCGTGCCGTGCCGGACATAATCGTGCGAGCGCCGCTCAGGAATGCTCGGCATCAGAGGAAGCGCTGGCTGGGATCGTTGTAGTGCCTGTGCCTGGCTTTTCTCGTCGACTGACAATACGACGGCGGATTCCGGCGGGTTCAGGTGCAACCCGGCAATGTCATAGTCTTTTTTGCCAAAGAAGAGGTCGTTGGAAAGCTTGAACCCCTCCTCCCGGTGGGGCTTGAGCCTGAAGGTCGTTCTGGTTCGGCCGCAAGCTTCATTTTCACTGTTTGTGCGGCGCTTGAAGGTGCGCTCCGGAAGTGCATGACCCTCAGAGGTCGTTTCGGTTATTTCGTTTAGAGGATATAGTGGCGATATGGCACACCTCAAGGACACTAACGGCACCGATACCGCCGCCACCGTTCGTGAAGCACTTCGGCGTCTCAATCATGTTCTTGATGGCGACCCCCAGCAGGATGTCGTGGAGGTTGCTGTGGAGCGTTCCGAGGAGACAATCCGCCTTCCCCGAGACGTCGCGGTCGTACTTCGGGAGATCCTGGTGAATGCGGCGGCCGGCAAATCGGTCGGCGTGATACCGACGCATGCTGAACTGACTACCCAGCAGGCCGCCGACCTTCTCAACGTCTCTCGCCCCCATGTCATCAAGCTCATGAATGACGGTGTCTTGCCGGGACATAAGGTCGGCACCCACCGGCGGATCTACGCCTCTGACGTGCAGGCCTACAAGCACCAGCGAGACATCGGCGGACGCATCGCCGCGGATGATCTCACCGCCCTGACTGAGGAGATGGGGCTTTACGAGTGAGCGGGTTCACCGTCGTTCTTGATGCCAATGTGCTCTACCCTGACGTGCTCCGGACATCCTCATCAGACTCGCTGGCACCGGGATTTTCCACGCCCGTTGGACCGAGAAGATCCTGGACGAGGTATTCCGAAACCTCCAGAAAAACCGTCCCGACCTTGAACCTAAGAAGCTGCAGAGAACCCGGGCACTGATGTGCAAGGCCGTGGATGACTGCTTGGTAACCGGTTATGGCGACCTCATTGACTCCTTGTCGCTGCCGGATCCTGATGATCGTCATGTCCTGGCCGCTGTCATCAGATGTGGTGCCCAGGTGATCGTCACCGAGAACAAGCAGGATTTTCCCCAGGAGGTGATGGACCAGTACGGCATTGAGATACAGGGAGCTGATGAGTTCCTCTGCGATCAGATTGATCTGTTCGGGCCTCGGGTACATCAGGCCGTGACGTATGCGACGGCGGCCTTTAAACGCCCGCCCAGAACGATCGATGATGTGCTGGACGCTCTGGCGAAGTCCGGGGCTCCTGCAGCGGCAGGGCTGCTACGGCGATAAAGAGCTGCTCACCTGACCTGCTTGCAGGGGAAAAGTGCTGTCCCACTAGCCGGCAGAACAGAGGAAGCAGTTCCATCGAACTTATCGTGGACGTTTCTGCCCATGACACGGTGTCTCATATTCTCGGTTTCACGGGCCTGATCCCTGTTTAGCGGGCACGTTGACTCTGGCACGGAATGGGCCGGAGAATGCGAGAGACCACGATGCCGGAGAACCCCTATACCCTTGATTTCCGGGGCGGATGCGGCCCGGCTTTACGAGACCAGCGAGGGCCCCTCCTTTACCTCGATCGCTGAGGACCTCAGGATCGGGTGGGCCGTGTTGAAGGACTGGGTCTACGCCGACCACAGAAATCGCGGGGCGCAGCCCACGGCTGACACCGGGGGTCCTACCGACGAGCTGCTGCGGCTGCGCAAGGAAAATCAGCCCCTGCGGTATGGCTCAAAACAGCAGATCATGGTGTGGGACAACCCGCCCAGTTTTACGGGTCAACTCCGCGGAGCTGACTTGCCGGGCCGGGGGACCAGCCCGGCAAGTCGGGCCATCCGTAGTCCGGTGTGCAGGTCCCTGCGGAAGACGCCGTCATTGAGATCACCTGCGAGGATGCTGCGCAGCTTGTCCAACCGGTAGTACAGCGTCGAGCGATGGATGCGAAGCAAACGCGCGGTTCGTGCGGCGTCACCTCCAGCGACCAGGTAGGTCTCCAGGGTGGTCAAAAGGTCCGGGGAGTCGACTGCAGCCAGCAGATCCCTGGTGGACGGCGGAAGATCCGCCATCCGGAAGTGTTCCAGCGGTAGTCGGGCCAACGTCCCGTCCAGTCCCATGCCCTCCCAGGTGCTGACGGTCTCGTGGTCGTCCGGGGCCAGCCAGGTGGCCCGCCACGCCAGACGCGCCTGCTCAAAGGAGCGGTGTACCTCATCCAGGGGAACCACGGGTCCGATCCCGGCCTGTACCGGGGTCACCGCCGGGTCCTTAAGGATGCGGGTGAGGCGGGCAGCCACCACCGGCCGGGGGAAGACCAGTACGCCGACCTGCTCCTCCAACACTCCGCCGACGACGGTTGCCGTCGAGGTCTCCCGCACAAAACGCAGGGTGCGTGACACCGCGTGGGCGGTCCTTTCATGGTCCAGGGGAGTGGCTCCACGGGGATCCACCCCGAGCGCCACGGCGCAGTAGCTCTCGGACGTGCTCAGTAACCGTTCGGTGATGAGTGCCTCGGCCGCGGCATCACGCTCTCCGGCGCTCCCGGTGACCAGGTCGGCGGTGAGCTGATAGGTGCGTGCCGCGCGGTCAGCTACATCATGTTGCCGGGCCGCGAGCAGCTCGCCCAGGTGGGCGGCAGTCTCCTCAAGGGCGGGGTCAGGACCGTGTTCCGGGTCGGTGTCGTTCCAGGGGAGGACCACATGGCCGACGATGCGACGCCGGGCGTCGAGCAGCCGCAGGAACAACATCGTGCCGATTTCCGGGAGCGTAATGACGGCGTGCGACGATTTCGCGGTGTGCGGCCGGGGCCAGGAGCCGCTGTGGGTCAGTATGTGGAACAACCGCCTGCGATCCGCCGGGGTCTCATGGATCGAGTAGGCCACCACCTGCATGACGTGGTCGATCACCACCAGGCGCCGGTCCAGGGTCTCGGACAGATCCTGCACCGCGTCATCGAGTTCGGGGAGTCGGTCCATGCCGCTCACCATAGCCGGATGCGACAGACTGTCGGAATATTCGGCAGGGACTTGGCACAGAATGCCGGTGTTTTGTGGAGCAGATCACTTCTAGTCTTTGTGGCAGAGATCCGCACTCACCCTGACCTGGAGGCAAGACGCCATGACATCCTCGTTCACCACACGTTCCGGCACCCGCATTGCGATCGTGGGGGCCGGTATCGGCGGCCTCACCCTGGCCGCTGAGCTGCGCCGCCGCGGTCTGAATCCGCAGATCTATGAACAGGCTGCTGAACTGCGCGAGGTTGGCGCGGCCGTGGCGCTGTCGGCCAACGCCACCCGCTTCCTGCGCGACCGCCTCGGTATCGGGGAACAGCTGGCGGAGAAGGCCGCCGACGTCGACGGCCTCATCTTCCGGGATGGCCGGGACGGTCGCGTCATCGGCCGTGTGTCCTCACGCCGGGACTATCACGGGCGTGCCGGGGCACCCTACTACGGTGTCCACCGGGCGGATCTGCAGCAGATGCTGAAGCAGGCGGTGGGGGAGGGGGCCCTGCACCTGAACAAGAAGTGCGTGCGGGTCGAGGACGGGGAGCGGTCAGCCGTCCTGCACTTCGCCGACGGCGACACCGTCGAGGCTGACCTGGTCATCGGCGCTGATGGGGTGCGTTCGCGGCTGCGTCGGGAACTGCTGGGCTATGACGACGCGCAGTTCTCCGGCTGCCACGGCTGGCGCGGGATCGTGGCGCCGGAGCAGACGCCCTCCCTGCCTGATCCCGAAGCCATCCAGTTCTGGATGGGACCTGGCGGCCACCTCCTGCACTATCCCATCGGCAGCGGCGAACAGAACTTTCTGCTGGTGCGCCGGCACGACGGCCCGTGGGCCGAGAAATCCTGGGTCACCCCCGCCGAGGAGAACGAGCACCTGGCGGCCTTCGAGGGCTGGGCCCCGGCGGTCCGGGAGATGATCGGCGCAGCCCCGGCGGCGGAACGTTGGGCGCTGTTCCACCGCCCTCCGCTGCAGCAGTGGAGCCGGGGCCGCATCACGCTGCTTGGCGACGCCGCCCACGCCATGGTCCCCCACCACGGGCAGGGGGCCAACCAGTCCATCGAGGACGCCATCGTGCTGGCCGACTGCCTGATCGACGGACTCGAGCAGGGCACCGGTTGGGACGCCGCCCGTCAGCGTTACCAGGATCTCCGGGCCGACCGGGTGCGACGGGTGCAGATCACTTCACTGGCCACCGCGGACGTGCTGCACCTGCCCGACGGCCCCGCGGCGGAGGCCCGCAACGCCCGGCTGGGCGCCGCCGATGCGTGGGACCGCTACCTGGGGTGGATTCACGAGCATGTCGCTGATCAGGTGCCGCAGCCGGTGGGCGCCGTGGGGTGACCGGCCCGCCCCGGAGATGCTGCCGGTACTACCGCGTACGGTTCCGCCACGCGATCGCGGTGCTCAGCGCCGTCGCAAAGCTGGTCCAGGCGGCGTAGGGGGACAGTAGGACGCCCCGCTGCGGGGAGGACTTCCCCGCCCGCCGGACCAGATCTGCGGAGCTGACCGCCAGCGCCGCTGCTCCAGCGGCGGCCACCCAGGGTCGGCGCGCCCGGAAGAACAGACCGGACCATCCCGCATTGAGCACCAGATTCGTCCCCAGGGCGGCCCAGTCCGGGACTGCGGACCCCCGCTTTTTCTCTTCCGCATCAGCGATGACCAGGGCCGAGACGACCGCGATGTCCACGTACAGCGCCGTCCACGCGAGTGGGAAGGCGAGCTTCGGTGGCTGCCAGGCCGGCTTGTCCAGTTTCCGGTACCAGGAGTTCTCCGGGTCGGTCAGGGCCGTTCCCACTGCCGCCGTCGCAGCAACCGCGGACCCGGTCTTCAGGAGCGTGTGGCGCCACCGCCGGGTGTGCAACCCGGCGGTGGCCGCGCGGACGGCCTCCTCGAAGCTCTGGTTCCCGCCTTCGGGCTGGCCCACCAGTTCCTCCAGGTCGCGCTCCTTGACCACCGTGTCGGCCAGCACGCTGCCGATCAACGGGGCAGCCACCTTCGCTGGCACGGGCGTCACCAGGGACATCCACTGGGCCGCGAGTTTCGGGGTGACCACCGGCAGCGTGAACACCAGGCGCGGCGGCAGGCCCACTGCCTGGGCGTAGCGGCTCATCATCTCCCCGTAGGCCAGGGTGTCCGGACCCCCGATGTCGAAGGTCCGGTTCACCTCCCGCGGTAGGTCGGCGGCGGCCGCGAGGTAGTGCACGGCGTCGCGGATGCTGATGGGGGTGATCCGGTTGTTGATCCACGAGGGCCCGAACGCCCCCGGCAGGCGCTCGGCGAGGTGGCGCAGCATGGTGAAGGACTTCGAACCGTCACCGAGCACCACCCCCGCCTGGAGCGCGGCCGTCGGCACGCCCGAGTCCAGCAGTACCTCGCCCACCTCCCGGCGGGAGGCCAGGTGCTCCGAGAGCTCCTCATCATCAGGATGCAGTCCGCCGAGGTAGACGATCCGCGAGACGTCCTGCTCCCGGGCAGCGGCGGCGAAGGCCTGGGCCATCTGCTGTTCCTTCTCCCGGAAGTCCGGCCCCGAGCCCATGGAATGCAGCAGGTACCAGGCGGCGTCCACGTCCGTCAGGGCGCGGCGCAGGTCGTCGCCGTCACCGGCGTCTCCCTCGAAGACCTCCACCTGCCCGGATTGTGCCGGACCATTCGTCACATACGGGTGCCAGGGGGCTTTCGCCGCCTTGTCCCGGCTGCGGGACAGGGCACGCACGGCCCAGCCCTCCCGGACCAGCTTCTCGATGATCTGGCTGCCGATGTAACCGGTCGCGCCGGTCACCAGCGCTAAGCGGCTGTTCTCTGCCGTGTCGTGGACCATGCTCGCCTCCGTGTGACGTGGATTTTTGCGCCAGTGTAGGCCCGTCCGGCAGTCGGCGTGCCATGCTTGGGGCCATGACGGCACCGAAGCAGAACCGCCGGCGGCAGCCATCCCTCGCGGTGACGGTGGCCGCCCCGCTGGTGTTGACCGTGGGGCTGCTGCTCACGGCGGCCCTGGCGCAGAACGGATCGATCCTGTTCTACGCCACCACGTTCGGCGCCGCCGCGGTCCTGTTCGGGGCGTGGGCGCTGTTCGGGGATCACGCCAGGTCCTTCCCCCGCGACCGGTTGTGGCCCGGACTGGCCCGCGGGGTAGTCGTCGGGTTGGGGCTGTTGGCGGTGTTCGTGCTGGGCGCGTTCGTGCTGCGGCAGATCCCGGTGTTGGCGATGCCGGTCCAGGACCTGATGAGCAACGTCGTGCTCGGCGGCGCCACGGTCACCCTGGCCACCACGTTGCTCAACGGGGTAGGGGAGGAGCTGTTCTTCCGCAACACCGTGGTGTCCCGGTTGCGGGCGAGGGGACTGGCGGAGAAATGGGTGTTCGGGCTCGCGATGGGGGCCTATCTGGTGGCCACCTGCGCACTCCTGGTGCCGCTGCTGCCGCTGGCCGGGCTCGTGTTGGGGGTGGTCGCGCACGTCGAGGCGGAACGCACCGGTGCCTTGTACTCGCCGGTGGTGCTGCACCTGGTGTGGAGTACGGGTCTGTTCTTCGTGCTGCCGGTGGTGCTCTGACCGGCGCTGCTGCCGCAGGGGCGGAAAGCCGTAGGCTCGGGGCCATGAACCACCCCGTGAATCACAGGAAGGTCCTGATCATCGGCGGCCACGGCCAGGTCGCCCTGCTCACCATCCCGCGTCTGATCGAATCCGGACATGAGGTCACCGGTCTGATCCGCCAGCGCGAGCACCAGGCCGACCTCGAAGCTCTCGGCGCGACCGCGCTGATCAAGGACGCCACCGAACTCACCGTCACCGAGTGGGGACAACTCATGGCGCGTTTCGACGTCGTGGTCTGGGCGGCCGGCAACGGCGGCCGGGCGGGCCCGGAGGTCACCACCGCCGTGGACCGGGATGCCGCGGCCGCCTCCGTGGCGGCCGCCGCCGGGCTCGGTGAGAACGCCCCGCGTTACCTCATGGTCTCCTTCGCTGGCTCGCTGGACATTGAGCTGGAGCCGGAGGCGGCGCTCTACGTCTATGCCGAGGCGAAGAAGTATGTGGACCGGAAGTTGCTGGCCACCACGGGTCTGGAGTATCTGATCCTGGCGCCCTGCGTACTCACCACGGATCCCGCAGACGGGATCGAGGTCATCCCGAATGATCCGCGCTCGGCGTTTCAGGACACCACCTCCCGTGACCTGGTGGCGGCGGTGATCACGGAGATGGTCGGACGGGATGCGTTCCCGAATGACAAGATCCTGGCGTTCCGGGACGGTGGGGAACCGGTGCACGAGTTGTAGTGCGCAGCGTGCGGCATCTCTGCCGGGGAAACTGAAAGAACCACGCCACTGCCGCCCCAGCCCCTCTCACCCCGGTTGCTTGCTACTGCCACTCGGCCAGCGTCTCGTCGCGCAGGAACTGGCCGGTGGTGGACACTGCCGGGGAGGAGGAGTCCGCGCCGGCGATGAAGGTGGCGAAGGCCAGGTCCCCCTGGATACCGGCGAACCAGCCGTGGGAGGGCTCCCCGCCGCCGACTTCCGCGGTACCGGTCTTGCCGCCCAGTCCCTCGATGTCGCTGAGGCTGCTGGCGGTACCGGAGTTGACGGTCTCATTCATCATGTCCCGGATCGCCTGCACCACGGCCTGGTCCACGGGTTCCGGTTGCTGATCGGCCTTCGTCTCCGCGCCCTGGATCACGGACGGGGAGATCATCCGCCCGTTGTTGCCCAGCGAGGCCTCCATGACCGCCAGGCCGAAGGGGGAGGCCAGCACCTCGCCCTGGCCGATGGCGGCCTCCACACGGGCCGCGCCGGGTTCGGTCTCCGGGACGGAGCCGGTCACGCTGGTCATGCCGGGTGCCTCGAAGTCCACGCCGAGTCCGAGCCGGGTGGCCATGTTCTTCATGTCCGCCGGTTCCAGCTCCTGGGAGATGAAGCCCTGGGTGGTGTTGCAGGACTGGGCGAAGGCCTCGGTCAGGGAGACCTCGCCGAGTTCGAAGTCATTGTCATTGGGGATAACGCGGCCATCGATCTCCGCTGAGGCGGGGCAGGACACGGTGGAGTCGGGGGTCACGGTGCCGCGCTCCAGGGCCGCGGCGGTGGTCACCGTCTTGAAGGTCGAGCCCGGCGGGTAGAGCCCGGTCAGGGAGATCGAGCCGAGCTGGTCGGCGGCGTCGTTCTGCGCCACCGCGATCACCCCGCCGGTGGACGGGCTGATGGCGACGATCGTCGCAGGTTCGGACACCGCGTCGACGGCCCGGTTGGCGGCGGTCTGCACCCCCAGGTCCAGGGTGGTGCGGAGCGCCTCCGTATCCTTCGGCGCGACCTGGCCGAACACCGCCTCCCCGGCCTCGGAGGTGGCACCCAGGGTCCAGCCGGCGTCGGCGGTGATCTGCTCGTTCCAGTACTCGCGCAGGCCCGCGTCGAGCGGGGAAGCGGCCTCCCGGTTGGGGCCGAGCATCTGGCCCTCCTCGCGGAACCCCAGGCCGTCGATGGCCTCCAGGTCCTCCCTGACCTGTGCGAAGTCCTCCTCGCGCAGGGTGTACAGGCCCACCGCGGAGCCGTCACCGGCCTCAATCTGGGCGGTCACGGACTCGGCCGTGGCGTCCGGTACCACCGGCTGCACGGCCGCGGCGATCTGCGCGGCCCGGTCGGCCAGTTCCGGCCCGGCGGACACGATGGTGACCGGCGTCCAGCTGAGCACGTCGGTGCCGTTCTTGTCGGTCACCGGCACGGTGACGTCCCTGTCATCGGAGTACCGGAAGGTGGCGTCCCCGGCCAGGGCGGCGTCGAAGACGCGCTCGTCCCAGGCCATCACCCCACTGTCCTGCTCGGCGACGCTCGCCGTGCCGGTGGTTTCCACCGTCTCACCGTTGGGCACCGTCCAGGTGGCGGTGACCTCGGTGATCCCGTCCTCGGTGTCGCCGGCGGCCAGTTCCACGCGGGTGTCACCGATGCCGGAGCGCAGCTGCTCCAGGTCCGCGGTGGCCCGTTCCGGGTTGTCGCTGAGCCCGGCGGCGGTGGCGTCGTCACCGGCGTTGAAGGCCGCGATGAACTCGTCCACGGCGCTATCGGTCCAGGGGACGGTGCAGCCGGACAGCACCAGCCCCGTGACGGCGGCTATGGCAGAGACACGGACGGCGGAGCGGGTTTTCATGGTGTCCGACCTTAGGCCGCAGCGGGATGCGGCACCACTGTTCCGGGTGAATTCGAAGCAGCTTTTCAGCATTGGATGACCGCGGGGTACGGGCACCAGATATTTACCGGATACTTCCGGTGAAATAGCGGAGTGGGCGTGTTTCAATGAAGGGTGACCCACCCGAGCAAGGAGATGAACCACATGAACGCCACCCCCGGCGGCGCCGACGCCGGTTTCTTCCAGGAGACCGCAGCCCGCATCATCGCCGATACCACGCTGGACGCCGTGATCTACGCCGACCGGAACGGCGTGATCCGGTTGTGGAACGACGCCGCCGAGGACCTCTTCGGCCACAGCGCAGAGCAGGCCATCGGCCAGTCCCTGGACCTGATCATCCCGGAGAAGCACCGCGGGGCGCACTGGACCGGTTGGGACCGGGTGATGGAGTCGGGAAAGACCCGTTACGGACATGAACCGCTCGCCGCGCCGGGCGTCACGGCCGCGGGGGAGCGGGTCTCCCTGGAGTTCTCCATCACCATGCTCAAAGACGCCGAGGGCCAGATCGAGGGCATCGCCGCGATCCTGCGGGACGTGTCGAAGCGCTGGGAGGCGGAGCGCGAGATGCGCAAGGAACTCCGGGAGCTGAAGGGCCAGCTCAAGAAGGACTGAGCCAGCCGGCTCCTGCTTGCCGACGCCCCGCCCACCCACGGCCCCGGTCTCCCGGACCGTGGGTCAGCATGACTGTGACAGTCTTGGTCAGTCCTGTTCGCTCTTCAGGCGGTCTCCCACCGCGAAGTGATTCGGTGGCACCGTATTGACCATCACGCGTACCGAGGACAACGGGGCCTCGAGGGTGCGGGCGGCGGTCTGGGCGACCTCGCGGATGAAGTTCTCCACCACGGCGTCGTCCCGACCTTCCACGAGGGTGACCTGGATGATGGGCATGCGCTGCTCCTTAGCTGTTGCGGGTGATACCGATACTAATGGCATGTCTACAGGGGAGGCTTCCGCAGCTAGCGGTGAGTTAACCCGGTGGAAATGTGCTGTTTCCCCGGAGTTTTCCAGTTTCCTCCGCCGATAATCACATTCAACTCTCACCGACACCGCAGTGTAACCCGGGTTTTTCGGCAGGTGGGCGGTGTTAGCTCAGTGATGTGAACAGCACATCCCTGACTACACAAGCGAGGCGGCCTACGGCATCCGCTCGCGCCACATCCACCGGGCCGGCCGCCGAGGCCGCCCCGCACCGATTCAACCGGTACGAGATCAAGTACCTCGTCGCCGAAGCGGACGTTCCGGCTCTCCGCGTGGAACTCAGCAGCCGGTTGGCCACCGACCCCCTGGCGCCGGAGGGCGGCTACCGGGTGGAATCGCTTTACTTCGATTCCCCGGACCTGCGCTTCTACCGCGAGAAGATCGAGGGGTTGAAATTCCGCCGCAAACTGCGCATCCGCCGCTACGGCGACGGGCCAGTTGCCGAGGAAGAGCCTGTGTCCATCGAGATCAAGCAGCGGGTCAACCGGGTCACCCAGAAACGGCGCCTGGACCTTGGTTTCACTGACGCGCTCGCGCTCTGCGACTCCACCGGCGATGCCACGGGACACGCGGTGGATACCGCCGAACTGATCGAGTCCCTGCCGGAACGCGATCACGCCCTGATCCGGGAGATCGCCTCTTTCGTGGCCGTCAACCGGCTCCGGCCGATCGCCACCACCACCTACCGCCGCGAGGCCTTCGTGGGTGCCGACGCGGAGGCCGGCGCGCGAGTGACCATCGATCACGGCGTCGCGGGCCGGGACCGGGACTTCTTGCTGGGTAACCCGACCGCGGAGGATCGTCCGACGGTGGATCCGCAGCTGGCCGTCGTGGAAATCAAGGTGGACGAGCGGGTGCCGTTCTGGTTGACGGATCTGACCGCTCAACAGGGCATGGCCGTGATCCGGATGTCCAAGTACTGCCAGACCATCGAGGCCTTCGACCTGCGGCCGGCCTCCGCCACGGGGGCGGTACAGCAGATCATCTGAGCCACCCCCAATCCCCCGAACCTCTGTGCCCGCATAAAACTCCCTCGCACTGAAAGAACCATCGTGACCGATTTTGATTTCTCCACCATCCTGGACTTCCAGGACCTCTCCGGCACTTTCTCGGTGACCGACGTCCTGCTTTCCCTGCTCCTGTCGTTCGTGCTCACCAGCATTGTCGGCGTGGTCTACCAGAAGACCCACCGCCATATCTCTTACAGCCAGTCCTTCGTCCAGACCCTCGTGCTGGTCGGCATGGTCATCGCCGTGATCATGCTGGTGGTCGGCTCGAATATCGCCCGAGCCTTCGCCCTGGTCGGCGCTCTGTCCGTGATCCGCTTCCGTAACGCGGTCAAGGAGACCCGTGATGTCGGCTTCCTCTTCCTGGCCATGGCCATCGGCATGACCTGCGGTACCCGCTTCTACGTGCTGGCGATCGCCGCCACCGCCGTGATCTGTGTGGTCCTGCTCCTGATGTACCGCTTCGACTGGTTCCGCGCGAACGTCCAGCGCCAGGTGATCAAGGTCCAAGTGCCCGCCGACGGCACCGCGGACAGCGGCGAAAGCTACGCCGAGCTGGTGGAGAAGATCCTCGCTGCTCACTGCACCTCCTTCGAGCTGATCTCCGCGGAATCCGTGCGGGGCGGCGCGTTGACCGAATTCTCCTACACCGCGCAGATGCGCAGCAGCACCAAACCGCATGAACTGGTCGCCGCTCTGCGCGAGATCAACTACGGCCAGAAGGCCAGCGTGCTCACCGGCCACGACCAGACGGACGTGTGATCTCCCGTGCCGATCTACCGTTCCGCGAAATGGCGGATGAACCGCCGTCTGCTGTTCGGCTCCGCCGCCGTGGTGATCGCCGTCGGCGGGGTGGCCGGTGGCACCCAGGTGGTGCCCTATATCTCCTCCTCGGAGATCGCCGCCTCCGCTGGCGCCACCATCCCAACCGTCGACCTGGGAGAGGGAAGCACCGACCTCTTTGACGACGCCGCCACCCACGAGGTCTCCCTGGACATCGACCAGACTGCTCTGGACGAACTGTTGAGTACCTACCAGGAGGACGGCGAGAAGACCTGGGTCCGCGCCACCATCACCATCGACGGTGTCACCATCGAGGACGTCGGCGTGCGCCTGAAGGGCAACTCCACCCTGCGTGCTCTGTCCGGCTCCGAGGGACAGATGCCCGGTGGCATGCCCGGCGGCGGGGAGCAGCAGGGACAGCCCGCCATGGGTGATGAGGCCGCGACCTCGGCGGCCGAAGATACGGCAACCGGTGCCGCCCAACCGGCAGGCATGGAACTACCCGGGGGTGGAGGCATGGATGTCGGCATCGATGAGTCGGATCCGGCCACCTACCCACTGCTGATCAGTTTCGACCACTATGTCGAGGGCCGGGTCTACCAGGGTCGGAGCGAGCTCTCCCTCCGCCCGGGCACGCCTTCGCTGAACGAGGCCACAGCGTTGTCGTTGACCGCGGCCACCGGCCAACCCACGCAGGATTTCGGCTATGTCACCTACTCCGTCAACGACAGCGCCACCACCACCCGGCTGGTCCTGGAGAACCCGGACGAGAACTACGCCGCGGAACTGGGCAACGGCATCCTCTACAAGGCGGACGCCACCAGCAGCTTCACCTACCAGGGGGAGGACCAGACCGAGTACGAAGGCCAGTTCAACCAGGTCAACGACGAAGGTTCCGGGGATCTGCAGCCGATCATCAACCTGCTGAAATGGCTGGACGAGGCCAGCGACGAGGAATTCGCCGCGGAGCTCGGTGACCACGTGGACGTGGAGAGTTTCGCCCGTTACGTGGCCACCCAGAATCTGCTGATGAACCAGGACGACATGGCTGGCCCAGGCAAGAACTACTACCTCTGGTACGACTACGACACCGGGCTGATCAGCGTGGTGTCCTGGGATCTGAACATGACGATGTCCGGCGCCACGGACACCGCCCCGACGGACAGCGTGTCCATGAGCGGCGGCATGCCGGGTGACGGTGCCCCGGGACAGCAGGATGAAACTGCCACTCAAAGCATGACCCCGCCGGAGGGCATGACCCCGCCGGACCAGGCGCAGCGCCCGGCCAGCGGGGAACTGCCTGAGGGGATGGTGATTCCTGGTCAGGACGGGGGCGGCGGCATGATGGGCGGAAACGAGCTCAAGGAGCGGTTCCTGGCCGATGACGCCTTCGTGGAGCTCTACCAGGGGGTTTACTGGGAGCTGTACGACCAGGTCTACAGCTCCGGTGCTGCGACGGCGACCATTGATCAGCTGGCCGCCAGCATCCCGGTCACTGATGGGTTGCCCGCGGAGGAGCTGTCTGTCGAGGTCGAGCAGCTGCGTACCTGGACCGCCCAGCGCAGTGAGGCGCTCGAGGTCCAGCGCGACTCGGTCTGAGCTCCGCACTGGCTGTGGCTTCCGTTACCTTGTGGACCTCCCCATAATGGGGAGGCCACAAGGTAACGGGGAAAGGTGCTGCCGGTCAACGTGAAGGGCGCAATCGGCGCGTTGGTGACGACGCTGAGGATTCCGTGGCGGGTGGCGCGTGGGTCGAGGTCGAGGCCGCCGGTGACACCACCCCGGTCGAGAACTAGGGGCGCCGGTGCAGGACTCAGCCGTGCCGGCGGCGGAAGGCCCGGGCGTGGGTGCGGCCACTGCAGTTGCGGCCGTCGCAGAAGCGCTTCGAGCGGTTGCGGGTCTGGTCCAGGAAGAAACGCCGGCAGTCCTCCGCCTGGCACACTCCGAGGCGGGTGAAACCATCAGTGACCAGGTGTTCCATGAGGCCTATGGCCATCTGGGCGGCCAGGTGCTCGGGGAAGCGGACCCCCTCGACGTACCAGTCGATGTGCCAGTCGATCCCGTCGTGCCGACGCAACCGCGGTAGTGCTGGAGCACGTTCGATCAGGTTATTCAGCTGGACCGCCGCCACCTCCAGCTCCTCGGCGCTCAGGGCCGCGGTGATGGCGGCCCTGATGCGGCGCACCGGCGGCAGGTCCGCCTCGGTGATCTCGGTTCCCAGAAGCATGTGGGCGTCGGCGAAGCGGCGCAGGGCGAGTGCATCGGGGAGTTCGTCCACCCCGCCGCTGCGGGTCGGGCCCGTGTTGGCCAGGTCCACCGCGATCTCCACTCCGGTGACGGGCGAATGTCCTAATTCCACGTTGACCCCTTATCTGCGGCTGACTAGGTTGGTGGACGCATAAGGTGCTAACCGCGACTTTACTCCTTCGCTGGAGATGATGTTCCGGCGAAGGGTGTGCGGATGACGGCCCTTTTCCTGTCCACCCTGTATTTTCCTCCCCGAGGTAGGCCATGACCAGTAACCGGCTCGACCACTCCCGGCCGGCTCCTGCCGCCAACGTTCACCGGCCCGGACTGGTGCTGACCCTGCTCGGAGTATTCTTCGTCGCGATCAACCTGCGCCCGGCGATCAACTCGGTGGGCTTCGTGCTGCCGGAGATCCGCTCGGACCTGGCGCTGGGCGCCACCGCCGGCGGAATGCTGACCACGGTGCCGCTGCTGGCCTTCGTGTGCTTTTCCATGCAGGCGCCGGCCTGGGGCAGGCGCTTCGGCATGGGGCGTCTGATCTTCGCCTCCCTGATTCTCCTGGCGGTGGGATTCGCGATCCGCATGATTCCGCACGCCGCCATGCTCTTCACCGGTATGGCGGTGGTGGGGCTGGCGATCACGGTGGGCAATGTGCTGCTGCCGGCCTACATCAAGGCCCGCTACCCGGATCGGGTGGGCGTGCTGATGGGGGTGTACACGGTCTGCCTTTCCCTGGGGCCCGCGGTGGCGGCGGCCGGGACACTGCCGGTGGCGCAGGCCACTGGCTCCTGGCGCATCGCCCTGTTGAGTTGGGCGATCCTGTTGGTGGCGGCGATCCCGCTGTGGCTGCCACAGCTGCGCACGCCGCCCGTCACCGGCGGGGCGGCCCCGGGGCGGGCGGCCAACTTCCGGCACCTGTGGTTCAACCCGCTGGCCTGGGCGGTGACGGTCTACTTCGCGGTGATGTCGCTGTTGTTCTACACGGTCAACAGCTGGTTGCCCACAATCCTCGCGGACGGGAACTCCTCCGCGGAACTGGGCAGCCGGATCCTCTCGGTGGTCAACTTCACCGCCATCCCCTTCACTCTGGCGGTCTCGATCCTGGTGAACCGGACGCGGGCCCAGAGGTGGGCCACGGTGACCGGTTCGGTGGGCTTCGCCGTTGGGCTGGCCGGCATCATCTACGCCCCCAGCTCCACGTGGCTGCTCTGGGCCCTGGTCTTCGGCACCGGGCTGGGCTTTTCCACCGGCGTGGCTTTCTCGCTCCTGGTGCTGCGCACCGCCACTGCGGACGGCACCGCAGCGTTGGGTGGGATGTCACAGACCGCGGGCTACACCTTGTCGGCGCTCGGCCCCGTGGGCGCCGGAGCGTTACGGGACCTCACGGGCAGCTGGGACGTCGTCATCTGGGTGTTCCTCACCCTGTTGGCTCTCCAGGCGGTTGCCGGAGTTATCGCCGGGGCCAACCGCACCATCAGCGAGCCGGCTCCGCACCGCGTCTGAGTCCGGGTCCGCCTGATAACCCCCGGTAGCCGTAGATCGCACCTATACTGATTGAGTTCGAGCCACTGCCGAGCTCTGGAGTCTCCCGTGACACTGACCCCGCTGACCCTGATGTTCGCCTTTGCCCTGGTGCTACTCGCGGCCGGGGTGGTTGCCTTCCTCCGGGACCGCCGACGGGTGGGTCCTGCGGCGCTGACGCTGGTGGGCTCGGGGGTTGCGGGATTGAGCGGCCTGGTCTGGGCGGCGGACAGCGGTCTCTTCGGTACGCTGCCGCAGATCCTGCTCGTGCTGATCCTGCTCGTGCTCGCCCTCGGTTACCCGGTGCTCACGCTGTTTCTTCTGGTCAACGGCTTAGCCATGGTCCGGCGTGAGTCCCACAGCCTGGGCAACCTCCTGTCGCTGCTGCTCGGCATCATCCTGGCCACGTGGATTCTGGTCCCGGTGCTGCTGGCCGCGCTGCACTCACCCGATGCGCTGCTCTTCGTGGTTAACGCCCTCGGCGCGGGCTACGGCTTCATCCTCAGTGAGTACTTCCTGGTTTTTCTGGTGGCGGCTGTCGCCTACCGCGGCGTTCCCACCCGACTGCGGGCCAGCCACGTGATCATTCTCGGGGCGGGGTTGATCGGGGAAAAGGTGCCTCCGCTCCTGGCCTCCCGAATCGACCAGGCCATAGCGCTGGCCGACGCCCAGCATCCACCGGCGGTGCTCGTGCCCAGCGGCGGAAAGGGCAGTGATGAACTTCTTCCGGAGGGCACAGCCATGGCCCGCTACATGCGGGACAAGGGCGTCGACCCTGCCCGCATCCTCGTGGAGGACGCTTCCCGCACCACCCGGGAGAACCTCATCTACAGCCTGGCTCTGCTACCTGAGGAGGCCCCGGGGCACCGACGGGACATCGTGGTGGTGACCAGTGACTACCAGGTGTTCCGAGCGGCACTGCTCACCCGGGAACTGGGGGTCCCGGCGCAGGTGGTGGGGGCGAAGACAGCGTTCTACTACGTCCCCAGCGCCTTCCTCCGCGAGTTCGTGGCGGTGCTGCGCCAACACCTGCGTTTCGCTCTGGTGCTGCCCGTCTCGTGGGCCGTGTTGGTCCTCGGCGCGGTGGTCGTCCACCTGCTCCAGGGATGAGTTGGGACGGTGGTGGACCCCGCTCCCCGGGCCACAGAAAACCGCTTATCGACGCCGCCGGGGTTTCCGGGGCGTCGATAAGCGGTGTGTCAGGCGCGTCCCGCAGTCAGGAAGCTGGGGCGCTTACCGTGTCAGCGGTCCTTGCGGCCGGGGCGGTCGGTGCGGTCGTTCAGGCCCTCGGCCTCGATCTCCTCGCGGGCCACATCCTCGGTGACGCGCTCGGTGTCGCGCACGGTGTCCTTGTCCAGCCTGACCTTCTCCACCGGCACGGACTCCTTGTCCACGTTCACCCGCTCCTCGTGCAGGGTCACGGAGGCCTCGTCCTCGACCAGGTCGCGGTCGCGGTCGGTCACCTCATTGGGGTCCACCGGAGTGCGTTCCACGTGGACCTCCTCGCGTTCGACGGGCACGTCCACCGTCTCGGTGTCGTGCACGATGTGCTTGCGCAGGCGCACCTTTCCGGTGGTCTCCCGGTCCTTGGACACCCGCAGCTGTTCCTCGGAGCGGGTCAGCTCGCCGCCCTCGTCGGTGTCACCGACGGGGTTGCGGCCGCGGGGGGTCTGGCCGACGTCGCCGGCGCGGACGTTCGGGCCCGGGGCATCAGTGGCGTGTCCGGCGGCATGATCCATGCGGCTGTCGTCGGCATAGGCGGAGGGATCGGCCACGGGATCGGGCTCTCCGGCCGCGTCGGTGGCCTGGGGGTAACGTCCCGTGGTCTCGCGGGCGCCGGCGGCACCTGCCAGACCCGCGGTACCTGCGGTTCCGGGGGCGGCACTGCGGTCCTCGGCAGCGCGGTGGTCAGAGGGGTCGGTGTAGGTCTCGGTGTTCTCGGTGCTCTCCAGCCCGTAGTGGTGGTAGAGCGTCTCCAGCTGCGTGGGATCCAGGTGCTCATCGGCATCCAGGTTCGGCGCATCCTTGATGCGGTCCTTCGGGAATGCCAGCTGCAGCTCATCGCCGTTGAGACGGTGGCCGCGCAGCGGAACCAGGCTGGAGCTCATGCCGAACAGGCCGTGGCCCACCTCAACGAAGTCAGGCTGACCCGTGGTGTCATTGATGTAGACCTCCTTGACGGAGCCCAACTTGTCGTTGTCGCTGTCGAAGGCGGTGGCGTTGCTCAGATCGTTGATATTACGGGTGTTCGGGGTCATGTCCTTCACCTTTCTCGGATCTTCGTCGTGCATGTCCATCTAGCTTCTGTCGACTCCGGCCTGCCGAGGTCATATGCGGTAAGTGTCTCGGCGGCGACCGGATGACTCCGACGGTAGGGGGGACGAATGGGAAAAACCTGTGGATTGACTGATCCGGAACTGGTTGTCGTTTTTCCTTGAAACCTGACGAGAACGAAGTAGAATGTGCCATTTTCCTGACGGTGACATCCTGGTCTCCGCCGCCCTTTTTCGTGGTGGCGCCGGCGCTGTCGGGAACATCGATGGAGGATACGGGGCTTTCCAGGGGTTTCAGGGAGAGGCGTGCGGGTGCGCGGAGGGGCGTAGAGCCATCTCCTGGGGGCACGGGAAGACGACCGGAGATGCGAAAGTGAGACGCAGAACACATAAAAAGTGGTTTATGTCACACCGGCTGACTTTGTGGGAACCAGTGGTTGAAGCGGTCGTCGGTGAAGATGCGGGTCCGGGGCATTTCCTGCTTCAGCTGGAGAAAGCTGCCGGGGAGGTGGGCCAGGCTGGTCTGTCGCCGCGGCCGACGGACCAACCTCGACGCGCCTAGACTGGGCCGCACATCCGACGAGGAAAGGAACGGCAGCAATGAGTGACGAAAACGACCACAACACCACCGGCGTCGATGAAGAGCAGATCGGGGCCCCGCGCCCCACGGACCGCTCCCGGGACCGCGACCCGGACAAGGACACCGAGAACACCTCGGGTCCCTCAGGTCAGGGCGGTAAACACCGGGAAACCGAAAACCCCCACCCGGCGGACGGCTCGGGAATCGCCGACTCCGAGGGTGCGACCCAGAACGAGCCGGGTCCTAACACCTGAGTCGGACCGGGCAGCTTGCCTGGGTAATGCAGTAGGCGTGCGGCGGACAGGAAGCCCCTGTCCGCCGCACTCTGTTTTCTCCGGCCGGGCTCCCGGTCCCGGGACATCCCTGCGGCTCATTCTCCGCGTCAGCTCTTCTGCTCCCGCAGTGTGAGCCAGGCCAGTACGGCTGCCGCGGCCATGAGGGCGGCACCGATCAGGCTGGTGATGAGCACGCCCGAATCGAAGGCGTGCTGGGCCGATTCCAGCAGGCTGGCGCCGGCGCCTCCGCCCAGCTCCTGGGCGATCCGGGTGGCGTTTCCCAGGGTCTCCCCGGCCGAGTCCGCCAGCTCCGCCGGAACCTCTTCCGGCACCTCGAGGTTCGTGCGGTAGGCCAGGTTGAGGATGCTGCCGAGGACGGCGGTGCCCAGGACCGCGCCCGTCTCATAGGCGGTTTCCGAGATCGCCGAGGCGGAACCGGCCTTTTCCGCGGGGACGGCGGACAGGATCAGGTCATTGGAGATTGTCTCCGCACCGCCGATGCCCGCGCCCAGGATCATGAAGGCGATGAGCAGGCCCAGATCCGAACCTTGTCCGCCGGTCAGGGCGATCAACGCGTAACCGACGACATTGAGCAGCAGTCCCCCGGTGACGATCACGGCCGGCTGGAAACGCTGGGCCAGCTTCACCACGAGCAGACCCGCGATGATCGTCACCACCATGCCCGGCACCAGCATCAGTCCGGCCGTCATCGGGGAATGTCCGCTGACCAGCTGCAGGTGCTGGGAGACGAAGTAGAGGAAACCCACCAGGGAGAACACGCTCAGCAGGTTCGCGCCGATCGCGCCGGAGAACACCGGCCGTTGGAACAGGCGCACGTCCAGCATGGGCTCCTCGCGGCCGAGCTGCCGGCGGACGAAGGCTGTGCCCAGGGCGAGGCTGAGTGCGATGGCTGCGACCGGTACCGGCGAAAGTCCCGCCGCAGCCAGCTGCTTGATGCCGTAGACCAGCGGCGTCATGGTGCCCAACACCAGCAGGATGCTCACCGGATCGACCGGGCCCGGGTGCGGGTCGCGGGATTCGGGGATCACCACCGGCCCGAAGACGAGCAGTGGCAGCATGACGGGGATGGCCATGAGGAAGATCGAGCCCCAGTAGAAGTGCTCCAGCAGGAAGCCGCCCACCACCGGCCCCAGGGCCGCGCCGCCGGAGAATCCGGCCGCCCAGATCGCGATGGCGGTGCGCCGCTCGGTGGCGTCGGTGAAGATATTGCGGATCAGCGAGAGCGTGGACGGCATCAGCATGGCACCGAAGAAGCCCATCAGGGCGCGTGCGGCGATCAGTAGTGCGGCATTCGGCATGAAGGCCGCCAATACCGACACCAGGGTGAAGCCGGTGCCACCGATCAGCAGGAGTCGACGCCGGCCGATCCGGTCGCCCAGACTGCCCATGGACACCAGCAGGCCCGCCAGCACCAGGGGGTAGACGTCCACGATCCACAGCAGTTCTGTACCACTCGGCTGCAGCGCTTCCGAGATCTCCGGCAGGGCGAATGCCAGCACGGTGTTGTCGATGGACACCAGCAGGACCGGGAGCATCAGTGCCACGAGCGCCCACCAGCGGCGGGCGTGTGTGGTGTTGACCGAGGGGTGATCGGAACGGGAGAGCCTCATGCAGCGGTACTGTACCGTCTGGACGGTTTAGTGTCGATCCGGTAAGTTCTAGTTCATGTCCGCACGCGAAAAAGTCCTCGATTCCTACCAGGCGATTCTCATCGAGGAGGGGGAGCGGGCGGCGACCATGGACCAGGTGGCTGCCCGCGCCGGAGTGTCCAAGGGTGGACTGTTGTACCACTTCCGGGACAAGACGGCCATGGCTGAGGCGCTTCTGGAGCGGGCGCGCCACCTGCTCGAGGAGGACCTGGCGAAGATGGCGGCGGCTCCGGAGGGGGCGGCCTCCTATTACCTTCGCGGCTCCCTGCTGCAGGACGATCCGCTGGACCGGCTCCTGTTGGCGGCGATGCAGCTGGCCCCGGAGCATGACGCCGCCAAACTCGCGGCCTACCGCGAGGTTCAGGAGGGCTGGTTCCGTCTGATCCGGGAGGAGGTCGGCGATGACGCGATTGCCGACGCCGTGATGCTCATGGGGGACGGCCTGTACTGGAACGCCTCCATGACCAGCACCCTTGGCGACGCCCCGAAGGGCGCCCGGGAAGCGGGACAGGCCCGCATGGCAGGCCTGGAGGGGGTGCTCGACATCCTGCGGGAGGCGGGGCGTCGTTAAGCGGAGGGCGTCAATCGGCGAGCCGGGAGTACAGATCCGTGCGTAGCGTGGTCGGGTCAGCGTCCGGGGTCGGCTCTGTCACGTACACCTCCCAGAAGGGGAGGCTCGGTTGCGTGCCGGAGGCCGCTATCGACTGCATGAACGTCCCCCAGGATTCGCCGAGCCGTTCATAGGGGCCGAGGTGGGAGACTCTGGCGACACGGCCGGCCGGCAGGGTGGACGGGGTCAGGGTCACTCCGGCGTCGGTGGTGAATTCATTGTCCAGCGCGGCGTTGACGGGGACGCCCACCTCGAAGGTCGCGGTGTCGGTGGGCATCCGGTAGTGCAGCGCGAAGGCGGGACCGGCCGGGGTCAGGCCGTGGGCTGCCAAGGCGGGGAAGAGTGCCCGGAAGGTGGCGTCGAAGGTGGACGCCATGTCCGTCATGGGATGGTCCGTGAAGTTCGCGATCACGGTGTGGACCTCCGGAACCTCAAGGAACTCAATATCAGTGATCGGGTCAGTGTGGAGATAGGCGGAATTGGGGATGCCGGGGTGGGTCATGTCCTGGGTCCTTCCGGTTCAGATGAATGGGGGACACTGGGGTCGGGATGTGGCGGGAGGGCGCACTGTGCTGGATCGCCGCCCTGTCTTCCAGGGTACGTTCGGTGTGGCGCGACAGCTGGGGGAAGATGCCCGGGCGGAAATGTTTCACGTGAAACAATGAGGCTCCTCCCAGTTTCCGCTAATTTCGTGCCAACCACCACCCTGAGGGAGCGGAGATGAGCTCGGTCAGTGTCGTCATTCCAGTACGGAATGACGCGATGCTGCTTGCCGGTTGTCTCACTGCCCTGGCGGGGCAGGATCAACCGCCGGAGGAGGTGATCATCGTGGACAACGGCTCCGCTGATGATCTGACGGCTGTGCTCGCGACGCACCCCGAGCTTCCGGTCCGGGTGCTCGTTGAACCGGAGCCGGGCATCCCCATTGCCGCGGCAGCCGGTTATGACGCCGCAGCGGGCGAGTTCATCCTGCGGTGCGACGCGGACAGCAGGCCGCCCCGCCACTGGATCTCCCGCCACGCCCACATCCTGATGGCCGCCGGACCGGAGGTGGTCGGAGTCAGCGGCATCGCCCGCAGCGGCTACGGCAGGAATGTGCTCGGCAGGCTGGCCGGATTCTGCTACATCACCCTCTACCGCAGTTGCGCGGCCGCCGCGCTGGGGCACCACGCGCTCTGGGGCTCGAACATGGCGGTCCGTAGCTCCTGGTGGCGCCAGGTCCGTGGCGGGGTGCATCTGGTGCGCACGGTCCACGATGATTTCGATCTGAGTTTTCAGCTGCGGCCCGGGCAGCGTCTCCTGGTGGACCGGGGCAGCGTCATGCCGGTCAGCTGGCGGGCCCTGCTGTCGCCGCCCCGCATCCTGCGCCAGGCACACTGGGCGATTGTCACGGTGCGGTTGAACTGGAGTGAGCAACCGCACTGGTTGCGGCTCCGACGCCGCTGGTCAGCCAGATGATTGTGCAGCCGCCGCGTCGGGTCCGCCAGCTCGCCTACACTCGGTGGCATGACGAGAGCACTGGTAGTGGACAAAGACAGCTCAGACAACATCACGACCGACATCCGCGAAGTCGGCGACGACTTCCTCGGTGAGGGGGATCTGCTCATCGACGTCGCCTTCTCCAGCCTCAACTACAAGGACGGTATGGCGCTGGCGGGCGATCCGGGTGTGGCGCGCACGCTGCCACTGATCCCGGGCATCGATGTCGTGGGTACCGTCACCGAGTCCTCCTCCGGCCGGTTCCGGGAAGGCGACGAAGTGGTGCTCAACGGCGCCGGCCTCGGGGAGAGACGGCACGGCGGGTACACGGAGAGGCTGCGGATCGCCGCCGACTCCACCATCGCCTTGCCGGAGGCATTCTCAGCGGCGCAGGCCGCCGCCATCGGCACCGCAGGCTTTACGGCGGCGCTGTCCGTCGACGCCCTGGTGCAGCAGGGCGTCAAGCCGGAAGACGGGGACATCCTGGTCACCGGCGCCACGGGCGGCGTGGGATCGGTGGCCCTCCACCTGCTCAGCCGGCTCGGCTACCGGCCGGTCGCGTTGACCGGACGCGTCGAGGAACACGGCGAATACCTGCGCGGGCTCGGCGCCGTGGACGTGCTGGACCGTGCCGAGTTCGAGGAGGCCGAAAAGCCGATGCAGAAGACCCGGTTCGCCGGGGTGCTGGACACGGTGGGCTCCCACATCCTGGTCAACGCCCTCGCCCAGACCCGGTGGGGCGGCGTGGTCACCGCCTGTGGCATGGCCCAGGGGCCGGATCTGCCCGGCAGTGTCCTGCCGTTCATCCTGCGTGCGGTGCGGCTCATCGGCATCAACTCCGTGGACGCGCCCCTGGAACTACGGGAACGGGCCTGGAGCCTGTTGGCGGAGCACCTCGATCCCACCGTGCTCGAGGGCTTCACCGAAACCCTGACGCTGGAGGAGGTCGCCGCGGCGGGGGCGGACCTGCTCGAGGGCAACCGCCACGGCCGGGCCGTCGTGAAACTGGGGCAATAGCGGTGGGCGTCCGTATCCGGGGCACGGCGGTCGACGGGCAGGGCAGGTGCGCGCACTATCACTCGGAGTGGGACATCATCGCGAACCGCTGTGCCACCTGTGACACCTGGTGGGCCTGCTTCCGATGCCACCGTGACCACGCCGATCACCCCTTCGGACGCGTCGTCGCAGACTCAGGGGTGACTGGTGCCAGATGCGGAGCCTGCGGCCACGAGATGAACTACGCTGAGTACTCCGCAGCGACCCGGTGCCTGAAATGCGGGCATCCCTTCAACCCCGGCTGTGCAGCGCACGCTCCGCTCTATTTCGAACTGTGATCGGCGGCTGCGGTTGACTGCCGGGAGGCGCGCGGGAACAATTGACGTGTCATCATGTTGCATGAAGAAGGACCCGCACCCATCCGCGGTTGCGGGGCCCTCACCCGTAGAACACCAAGAAGAAAAGACAGGAAACACAGATGAGCCTTCCGAACATCATTCTGCGCGGCGTCTCCGGCGCCTACATCCTCCAGTCCGGCGTGGGCAAGCTGGGGCTGCCCGCGGAAGCTGCCGCCGGTATCCAGGAATTCGCGGCCACCGGCGTCCCGGCGGTGAAGAAGATGTCCCCGGAGACCTTCGGTAAGTTCCTCAGCTACTCCGAGATCGGCATCGCCGCCGCCCTGCTGACCCCCTTCGTGTCGAACCGGGCCGCCGGTGCGGCCATGGGCACCTTCTCCGCCGGTCTGCTCGCCATCTACTTCCGTAACGAGGCCATGACCCAGGCTGACCGCCTCCGTCCGTCTGAGGCCGGCACCGGTCTGTCCAAGGACCTGTTCATGGCCGCTATCTCCGGCGCTCTGTTGACCTCCAAGTCGAAGAAGAAGGCCAAGAAGGCCAAGAAGAAGTAGCCCTTCCCGGGCCGTCGCCTGGCTGGTGGCCCGGCCCACCCGGGTGTAACGACGCCGCGGGCGGAACCTGTTGGTTCCGCCTGCGGCTTTTTTCATCTGGTGTTGTTTCTGGCCTATCTATACAGATCCTGAAATGCCGACCGAACGAAGGCGTGGGGCAGAGCAGGCGACTTCCACCGGCTGACAGTGACCGTTCGCGCGACCGGAAGCATGCCGGACCAATAGTATGAAGCGGATGAGAAGGACGCCGAGTTCTCCGGTGTCCATGACGACGGAGCCCGGGTGTGGAAGGTCGGAAGGAGAGGGATGGAGCTGGCAGGAAAAGTTGCTGTGGTCACTGGTGGGGGACGCGGCATCGGCAGGGGAATAGTTGATCGCTTCCTGGCCGCAGGAGCGAAAGTGGCGGTCCTGCAACGTCGCCCCCTCGACGAGAAGCTGGCGGAGCACCCAGATGTTCAGCATGTCCCCGTGGAGCTGCAGGACACGGAGGAAATCCGTACCGCGGTTGATGAGGCGGCGGAGCATTTCGGCGGGATCGACATCCTGGTCAACAACGCAGGGATGATGTTTGAGGCCAGCATCTCTGACATCACGCCGGAACAATGGGATCTCATGATGGCGGTTAACCTTCGCGCACCCTTGTTTCTCACGCAGGCGGCCCTACCTCATCTACGGAAACGGGGAGGCGGCAGCATCGTCAACATCGGTTCCATTGAAGGTATCGGAGCGAACCCGCAGCATGCCGCCTACTCCGCTTCCAAGGGTGGAATTCACGGCATGACCAAGGCGATGGCGGTGGATCTGGGGACCGCCAATATTCGCTGCAATGCCGTCGCGCCGGGGTGGATCAGCACTGAACTGAGTGAGGACTACCTGACAGGCATGACTGACTCCGCCGCCGCCCGCGCTGCCCTGAATGATCTGCACCCGGTGGGCAGAGTGGGGACCCCGGAAGATATCGGGGACCTCGTCGTCTTTCTGGCGGGTGACAGTGCCCACTTCTTGACCGGAGAGGTCATTGTCCTCGATGGTGGGCGGACTGCTCGGCTCTCTTCTCCGTAAGCCTGCTGTCCTCGCTGTGCTCCTGGTCGTGGCTGTCCCGTGGCTGTCCCCGTGGTCGAGCAAAATTTTCCGGCCGTTACCAGGTTGCAACTGAGATTCCGGAATCTTCCGGGGAACCCGTTCGTTGTTCCACTATCAGGAACAACACCCGATCGAGGAGGGGTTTGCCATGTCAGAAACGAATCAGACCATCAGCACCCAGATCGAGCTGGCCAGTCGGCCACGGGGGCTGCCCACACCGGACAACTTCCGTAGGGTGACCGTGGAGCTGCCCGAGCTCGCCGACGGCGAGGTTCGGGTACGGAATGAATTCATCTCCGTCGACCCTTATATGCGCGGCCGAATGTCCGGTGCCAAGAGTTATGTTGCGCCCTTCGAGCTGGGTGAGACGATGACCGGCGGCGCCGTCGGCACTGTGATTGCGTCCCGTTCCGACGACCTGCCGGTGGGCACGCTGGTCACCAGCATGCACGGTTGGCGCGACATCACCCAGGGGCCGGCGGGGGACTTCGCTGTCCAACCGGACCTCGGTGGCGTGCCGCACTCGCTCTATCTCGGGCTGCTCGGGATGCCCGGGTTGACCGCGTATGTGGGGCTGACCAAAATCGCCGGGATCAATGAGGGCGATGTCGTCTTTGTGTCCGGTGCAGCCGGCGCGGTCGGGTCCACGGTCGGGCAGATCGCCCGGCTGTGCGGGGCCTCCCGGGTGATCGGATCGGCGGGCGGTGAGGAAAAGACCGCACTGCTGGAGGAGAAATACGGTTTCGACGCCGCGCTGAACTACAAGAAGGGGACGCTCCGGCAGCAGCTGGCCCACGCCGCCCCAGAGGGGATCGACGTCTATTTCGACAATGTCGGTGGCGATCACCTGGAGGCCGCGCTCGACGTGCTCAAGCGCTATGGCCGAGTGGCTGTGTGCGGGGCGGTCAGCCAGTACAACGATGAAGACCCGCAGCCGGGTCCCGACAATCTGGGGCAGATCGTCAAGAAATCCCTGCGGTTGCAGGGGTTCATCGTCGGTGACTACCAGGAATACGCCGAGGAATTCCGCCCGAAAATGTCTGAGTGGTTCAACAACGGCCAGATCGTGTGGGATGAAACCGTGGTGGAGGGGCTGCCCAACGCTCCCGACGCCTTCATCTCCCAGCTGCAGGGCGGTAACACCGGCAAGATGGTGGTCAAGATCTGATCAGCGGGGTTCCTGCGACCTGGTTTCCTGCGATGAGTCTGCTGTTCCCGCGCCGCCCAGTGGGGTATCCCTATGCTGGTGGTTAAACGTGACCGCCCGGCACCGACCACGAAGGGACGTCAGACTCGTGAAGAGTGGAAAAAACCTGCAGAAGGCCGCCCGGAAGCGCGCCGAGAAACTGCCCGGTGCCCGCCTGGAGCACCCGTTCGGCTCCGATTACGACGTCTATGAGGTCGGCGGAAAGGTTTTCCTGCTGCTCACCAGGATCCCCCGGGACAGCACCGGCCAGGGAATCACCGATGAGATCCGTGGCAAGCGTGTCATGGTGGTCAAGGCGGATCCAGCGGATGCCCTGGCCCTGCGCGGGGAGCACGCCGAGATCATTCCCGGCTACCACATGAACAAAGAGCATTGGATCACCGTCGCCAATGGTGATCGCATCAAGAAGAAGCTGGTCAAGGATCTGGTCTCCGATTCCTACCGGCTGGTGGTGGGGACTCTGCCCCAGGCGGAACGGCCGGCGGATTCTGACGAGGGCTGAGCGGATGAGAAGTGGCCCGGGACCTGCGGGGATCCCGGGCCGCTGCGGTGGGCGCTGACCATTACTGAATGACGATGCACTCACCGAAGCTGAGGCAGTTGATCATCTGCAGCAGCTGATCGATGAATCCACCGAGGCCCGGTTCGGGCATGACGTTGAGGAACATCGAGCCGTCTCCTTTCCGCATCGGCGCGTCTTCAGAGCAGGGGGCAGGTCGAGGGATGCGCCGTTCCACCTGTCACTGTCCGTGACTTAGATTACTATTTCACTCTTCGGGAAAATAGGGACGCGTCACGCACTGACGCTGCGGTGACTACCGCGCCCCACGATCACTTCCGCAGCCGCCGGTAGGCCCGGGCGGACAGTGGCAGGAAGATCGCCGTGAGCACCAGTGGCCAGATCAGTGCCGCCCAGACGGCGTGCTCCGCCAGAATCCCGTCGGTGACACCGGTGGGGTTACCGAAGAGCCCACGTGCCGCGGTCGCGGTGGCGCGGCGTCGATAAGCGCTGGTACTCCGGAAAGCCGCGGCCCCCGGATTCTTCTGGAATAGTCGGGGCCATGAGGTCGATGGCATGAGTCTGATTTCTCACGCGCTGGGGTTCGCGCGGTTTCGGCGGGAATCTCCGGTGATGGCGCTGCTGCGCAGCGAGAATCTGCCGGTGGTGCTCTCAGTGGTGGCGCAGTATTTCCCGCAGGGCACGACGATGCGCCCCGCCCAGGAGATCTACCCCCTGCTGGACGAGGGGCTGCGCCAGTTGCGCGGCGAGGGGTTCAGTCTGCCGAAGGGACCGCAGGATTATGTCGGCGATTGGATCCGCAATGGTTGGCTGGTGCGCCGCCCGGGCACCTCCCGCACCGGTGAGACCCTGGAACCCAGCGAGGACGTGCTGGCGGTGCTCGATGCGCTGCAGCGCTGGGACAGTCCACACCGTTCGGTCTCCGCTTCGCGGATTGAGTCCCTGTCCCGGGCGCTGCAGACCCTGGCACGGGAATCAGACCCGGACGTCGGCAAGCGGCTCGGGGAGCTGGAACGCGAACGCGACGAGATCGAGCGCCGCATCGAGGCCACACACCGCGGGGAATTCGAGGTGCTCACCCCGGCGCAGATCACGGAGCGGGTGGCGGACATCCTGGATCTGGCAGCGTCGATCCCCGCGGATTTCGCACGGGTGCGCCACGAGTTGGGGGACCTGAACCGGCAGTTGCGCAGGCAACTGCTGGACCCGGAGGATTCTCGCGGTGACGTGCTGGAGGAGATCTTCCGCGGGGTGGACCTGATCGGGGACTCCGATGCGGGCCGCAGCTTCAACAGCTTTTTCGAGGTGCTGCTGGACCGGGAGCGCTCCGCACTCATTGACCGGTGGATCACCGAGGTGCTGGGCCGGGAGGAAGCACAGGACGTGCCGGAGCTTCTCCGCACCGGTCTGCACCGGGTGTTCCGGGACATGGAGGACGCCAGCTATGAGGTCAGCCAGGAGATGACCGGTCTGGCGCGCAGTCTGCGCCACTATGTCACCAGCGAAGAATTCGCGGAAAACCGCCGGATGGTGCAGTTGCTGCGGGCTACCCGGTACGCGGCCGCCGAAACCGGGCAGAAAGGTTCCGTGTCGGCGCTGCACCAGATGGAAACCCCACTCGTGCGCATCGGCATGCAGCTGCGGTCCGTGGCGGGGATGAAGCTGCGCAATCCCGGCGAGGAACGTGTGGAGGAAATCCCCGAGCCGGTGGACGAGGTGGAGCTGGACACCGGGGCCCTCATGGAACAGATCCGCGCCAGCGAGATCGACTTCGAGGAGCTCGAGGAGTCCGTGGCAACGGCACTGGCGAAACAGCCGGCGGCCACCATCGCCGAAGTCCTGGAGATCACCCCGGCCAGCCAGGGCTTGGCCAGCGTGGTGGGACTGCTGTACCTGGCGATGACCCGGGGCGTACCCACCGGCCGCGCGCAGACCGTGCAGTGGGAGGATGCTGGGGAGAACCGGATCGCCGGACCTTACCGGGTCCGCATCAGCGGCTGGCAGTTCATTCGCGGCGGAGATGAGGAGACCTTGGCATGAGCACTCCAATGTGGCCGGAGGACAGCGGCACGTTGTCCTATCACTCCCGCCGGGCTCTGGTGCAGTTGCTCAAGGGGCCGATGGTCACGGCGCAGGAGCACCCCCAGGTGTGGCAGGCGGTCGTCAGTGACGAGGAGGCCCTGCGGTCCTGCCTGCACAACGTCTTTCTGGACCTGGTCCTCGATGAGGACGCCGGTATTGCCTTCCCTCGGCCGGCAGCCGGTGGACAGGACGTGGACACCGGTGAGGGCAAGCGGGCCCCGATGCCGAAGGTGCTGCGCACCGAGACCCTGACCCACTGGGACACGCTGATCATCCTGCATCTGCGTCAGGAGCTGGCGTTATCCGCGCCGGGAGAACGCGTGATCGTGGACCGCGGCGAACTGCGGGATCAGGTGTTGCTCTACCGTCCGGACCGGGAACGGGATGAGTCGAAGCTGTCCCGGCGCTTCGACGCCGCCTTCCGCCGAATGGTGGACTACTCGCTGGTGCGCCCCACTGAAACCGAGGAGCGCTTCGAAGTCTCACCCGCCCTGCGGCAGATCTTCGACGCCGCCACCGTGGAGGGTGTGCGCGCCGAGTACGAGCGGTTCCGGGTGACCGAAGATGACGAAGATTCCGCAGACGAGGGGAAATAGTGAACATCCATCCCGGACAGTACCGGCTCTCCCGGATCCAGCTGATCAACTGGGGCACCTTCGAAGGCAGCGTGGACATTCCCGTGACACGGGAGGGCTTTCTGGTCACCGGAGGTTCCGGCTCCGGTAAGTCGACGCTTATCGACGCCGTCACCGCCGTCCTCCTGCCCGGTGACCGGGTGCGTTTCAACGCCGCCGCCCAGGCGAATACCCCACGGGGCAAGGGGCGCAACCTTGTCTCCTACGTCCGCGGCGCCTGGCGTTCCCGCGAGGATCACGCCTCCGGCACCGTGGTGGCCACTTATCTCCGTCCCCGGGCCACCTACTCGGTGGTGGGTCTTACTTACGAGGACGGTGAGGGCGGGGCCCACACCCTGGTGGCCATGTTCTACCTGAAATCCGGACACAACTCACAGGCTGACGTGACCCGCTTCTACGGGATTTTTCCCGCGGACCACACCGTCTATGACCTGGTGGAGTTTCTGCGTAGCGGCATCGACAAACGCCGGATCAAGGCGACATTCAAGGACGCCACCTTCTCGGAGAACCACTCGGTGTTCGCCGGCAAGTTCCGGTCACGGCTGGGCATCGCCAGTCAGGAGGCCCAGTACCTGCTGCACCGCGCCCAGTCCGCGAAGGACCTGCAGAGCCTGGATGATCTCTTCCGGGATTACATGCTGGAGGAACCCGACACCTTCCAGGTGGCCGAGACCGCCGTCGAGCAGTTCCGGGATCTGGAGGGCGCCTATGAACGGGTCGAGGACGTGCGGTCCCAGGTGGCGGCGCTGGAACCGTTGGCGCAGCTGAAGCAGCGCAAGGACAAGGCGACGATCGGCAGGGAGCACACCCTGGGGCTGAAGCATGCGCTGCCGACGGTGGGCAACCGCATCAAACGGGAGGAGCAGGAGGTGCTGGTCCGCCGTTACAGCATTGAACACTCGGCGGCGGTCTCGCGGTTCGAATCCGCCGGGAAACGACGCGACCACGCCCGGGATATGGAACGAATCGCCCGGGATGCAGTGGACCGGACCCTCGGCGCGCGGCACGGGGAGCTGAGCGCGCGTCGGGAATCTGCAGCGGAGAAACTGGAAGCCACCGAAACCCACCGCCGCCGGTTGATGGACGCTGTCGAGGGAATAAACGGGACGGGGCCCGAGACCGCCGAAGATTTTCTGGTGGTGGGCAACGCCGCCCGCGTCATCGTGGATGAGTATCCGGCCAACCGTGCCGTCCTGGAGGAGCGCAGCGAGGACGCTGTGGAAGCCCGCACCCGTGCCCGGGACGAGCACGGGCGGGCCGAACATGAGCTGAGCATGCTGAGCCGGGGTACCAGCAACCTGGACTACCGGTTGCTGGAGGTCCGGGAACGGATGTGCGGCGCTCTCGGGCTGAACCTCCGCGAGGTCCCCTTCGCCGGCGAACTCATCGACCCGGTGGACGAGGAGTGGGAACCGGTGGTGCAGCGACTGCTGGGAGGTCTGGCCGCCACCCTGCTCGTACCGGACACCCTCCTCCCGCGGGTCCGGGACTGGGTCAACGCTGAACACCTGGGAGCCAGGCTGAAGGTCAATGGCGTGAACACGGCCGCCGAGCAGTCCTCTCCGCGGCAGGCGCACAACGCACTGCCCCGGAAGGTCGAGGTCATCGCCTCGCCCTTCCGTGCCTGGCTGAACGCGGAACTGGGACGCAGTTTCAACATCCTGTGCGTGGACAGCCCGGCGGACTTCGAGAAGTTGGGGCCCCGGGACAATGCCGTGACCATCCGGGGTCTGCGCCGCTACGCCCACCGTTCCGGCGATGACACGGAGCGGCTGGAGAAGGATGACCGCCGGGCCCTCGGGGACCGCTCCACCTACCGACTCGGCTCCACCAACCACGAGAAGATCGAACTGCTGCGGCAACAGGTCAAACAGAGCGCAGCCAAGGTGCAAGCGGCGGTTAACCGCCAGCAGGAGGCGAAGGCTCAGATCGACGCCCTGGACCAGGAGCACCGGGCTGCGGAGCTGATCCTGGGCACCAGCTGGACGCAGGTGGACGTCCACTCCGCCCGGGGTGCTGTCGAGGATCTGGATCGGACGATCCAGGAGCTGAGCACCACCCCGGAGGCTGCGGAACTGAATGCCCGGCTGGAAAAGGCGAGAAGGGAACTGGCAGCGGCCGAGACCCAGTGGCAGGAGACGCACAGCGAAGTATCGGTCCTGAGCAGCAAACAGGAGAGCGCGCGGCAGGAATTGGAGCGCCTGCAACAGATCCCGGAACAGGAGGTCGAGGAGCCGGTTGCCCGCGAACTGGAAACCCGGCTGGCGGACGCCACCAGACGGGTCCACGCAGGCAACGTCGACGAGCGAACCAGCCAACTCCGGGATGAACTCGACACCGAGATCGCGGGATTCGATGGCACCCTGAACACCGCGAACACCCAGATCGTGAACACCCTGAGCCGCTACCTGGAGAAATGGCCGGCGGCGAAAGCCGATATCCAGCCCCAGCCCGACTACATCGGGGAAGCGCTCAATCGCCTGGGTACGTTGCAGGGCGACCGCCTGGCGGAGTTCACCGCGAACTTCCTCAGCCTGATGAATGACATGTCCACCCGTAATCTCGGGCAGATCGCCCGTGCGCTGCGGAATGCGCGCCGGGAGATCGAAGAACGCATCGACCCGATCAACCGCTCCCTGGAACGTTCCGAATTCAACACCGGTAGTTTCCTCCACATCCAGGTCCGCGACCGGCGCGGGGACATCGTCACCGAGTTCCAACGCGACCTTGATGCGGCCATCAGCGGCGGGTTGGGCGTCAGCGACGAGAAGCAGGCCTTCGACCGGTACCAGGTCATTGCCAAGCTCATCCGGCGCTTGGGCTCCCAGGACTCCGGGGACACGCGGTGGAAGGGGCTGGTGCTGGACACCCGCCGGCATGTCAGCTTCATTGGTCTGGAACGTGACAGCGTCGGCGAGACCATCAACACCTACGTCGATTCCTCCTCGTTGTCCGGGGGACAGGCTCAGAAACTGGTGTTCTTCTGCCTCGCCGCGGCGCTGCGTTACCAGCTGGCGGAACCGGGTGCCCAGTACCCGACCTACGCCACGGTCATCCTCGACGAGGCCTTCGACCGTGCCGATCCGGCGTTCACCCGCCAGACCATGGACGTGTTCACCAGTTTTGGTTTCCACATGGTCCTGGCCACGCCGCTGAAACTGATCCAGACCCTCGGGGCCTATGTCGGCGCCACCGTGGTGGTCAACTATCAGGAAGCCCCGGACGGGCACGGCGAGATCCGCGGCACGTCCCGGCTGTCCCGCATCGAGAAGGCTTAATGTGCTCCCGCTTATCGACGCCCGCGCCCGTGCCCTCCGCTACTACCGCACCCACGAACGTGAGCTGCTGTCCGGGCAGTTTCCCGGGTACGGCTTCCCGCTGCACCCGCCCACGGCCGCGAAGGCCGCGGCTGATGTTGAGGCGACCAGGGCGTTCATCCGCCAGTGGCAGGATCAGCCGGGCGTGGAGCTGGTCACGCGGAACTGGTCGGCGGTGGGGTTGGGGCGACAGCAGGTTCCGGTGCGGCTGCAACTGGACTCGGTGGCTGCGTTGGCGGGATTCGCCGAGGTCCGGGAAGAGTGGGAGGCCCTCGTGCAACGTCATGATCTGCTGGTGACGGTGGTCGGGGCGTCCGCTCCCGTGGTGGCTGCGCTGCCACTGTGGCGGGGATCTGAGCTGGCAGACCTACGTCTGGCGGGCGAGGTCGTCGAGTGGTTCGAAATTCGCCCTGCCTCCGGACTATTGCCGCGGGCCGTGGCCGTGGAAGGCATGCACAGCAAGTGGCTGGAGCGGCACCGGCCACTGGTGGAGACCCTGCTGGCGGGTCGACGCGGGGAGATCGGGCGTGCCGACCTGGGATTGACTGTGCCGGAGGTGCGGGTGCGGCTGCGCTTCGCTGCCGTGGATGCACCCGCCGGCCTGCACGATATCGAGGTGGTGCTGGGCGACATGGAGGAGTTGGCGGCGCCACGGGCGGTGGTGATGGTGGAGAACCTTGAGAGCTTCCTGGCACTGCCCACCCGACCCGGCGTAGTCCTGGCCTGGGGAGCGGGCTACCGGGCCGTCGATATTGTTCGCGCTCCCTATTTTCACACCGCGCCCCTGATCTACTGGGGCGACCTGGATGCCGACGGCTACGGGATCCTTGATGCCGTTCGTGCTGTTGTCCCAGCGGTGCGTTCTGTTCTCATGGATGACGTGACCGTGCAGCGGTGGCGGCACCTCGGGGTGACGGACCGGGACTTCCGGGCCCGGGAATACGCTCGGCTGACGGATGCCGAATCCGCGGGCCTGGAGACACTGATTCAGACGGGTCATCTGCGCATCGAGCAGGAGCGGATCCGTTTCGATGCCGCCGTGGCTGCCGTGGACGCGCAGCTGGCGGAGCTGTCAGGTGAATGAACCGTGTGTAATCCGCGGGCCGAAACAACTACTCGAACAACTCTGTTCAGGCTCTGCCACGCAGGCGGTGGAGCCTAATCCGGATACACCAATGGCCGGGTGATGCTGAGTGAGACCGCGTCGTTGATTTCCGGGCGCGTGCCGCTGACCTCGGCCCGGATGCTGTGACCGGATTCTGTCGTGAGCGTCAGGCTGAAATTCCCCCGGGCATAGAGCACCGATGCCACCGTGGCCGGGGCCGTCCCGGGAGTTCCCGGCGGAAGCACATCCACCATCTCGGGCAGCACTGCCAGCTGCACACCTCCTCCTCCGAGGAAACCCACCGGTTCCACCTCGGCCACCGGCCAGGAAACGCCGAGCTCGGCGCAGGTGACCCGGGCGTCGTCACGCGTGGCGGGCAACACCGTGGCATCCGCGATGAAGGCGGCGACCCGGGCGGTGGCGGGGCGCCGGACCAGCTCGTCCGGTTCGGCGATCTGCTGGACCCGGCCATCCATGAGCACCACCACGCGGTCAGCCACGGAGAGCGCTTCGGCGCGGTCGTGGGTGACGTGCACGGCGGTCAGCCCCTGCCTGCGGGTGAGACTGACCAACTCGCGGCGTAGGGAATCGCGCAGTGGCTCATCGAGGGCGGACAGGGCTTCGTCGAGCAGCAACACGGTGGGATCGGCGATGACGGCTCGCGCCAGGGCCACACGTTGCTGCTGACCACCGGAGAGGCTGGCGGGTCTGCGGGTGGCGTAACCGCCGAGCCCCACCAGCTCCAGGACGGCGTCCACCCGCCGGTTCCGTTCGGCTCTGGGCACCTTCGCCTGTTTCAGGGGATAGGCCACGTTGGCGGCCACGGACATGTGCGGCCAGACCGCGTGCTGCTGGAAGACCATGCCCAGGCGGCGCTGCTCGGGTGGCACGTCGGTGACGTCGCGGCCGTCGATCGCGATGTGCCCGGCACTGGGCCGGAGGAAGCCGGCGATGGTGCGCAGCAGGGTGGTCTTCCCGGACCCGGACGGACCGATCAGCGCCAGGAACTCCTGCTCGGCCACGGCGACGTCGACTCCGGCGAGACCGGTGGTGCCGTCGGGAAAGGTGACCGTGAGGTCGTGGATGTCGATCGAGGCCACGTGGGCTCCTTGTCTATCGGGCGGTATTGGGGCTGCGCACCGTGAGTGCGAGGGCGATGATGCCGATGGTCGCGAACATCAGGGACAGGGCGGAGGCCTGGTTGTAGTCGCCGGCCTGCTGCAGGTTGAACACCTGCACCCCCAGGGTGGTGGTTCCCGGTGAGACCAGCAGCACGGAGACGGTCAATTCGCGCACGGCGGTGACGGCCACGAGAACGGCTCCCGAGATCGCGGCGGGGATCGCCATCGCGCCCGTGGTGTCCAGCAGCGAACGAAGCCGCCCGGCGCCGCTGATCTGGGCGGCTTCCTCCACGGCCAGCGGGGTCTGGCGCAGCGGTGCCCGCACGGCCTGCAGCACCAGGGCGGTGAACGCGCAGACATAGGCGCCCAGGATCACCCAGCCGGTATTGTAGATGCCGGTGTAGCGGCCCAGAATCAGCCAGCCGACACCGATGATCAGCCCCGGCAGGGCAGTAGGTAACAGCACCACCAGCGTCATGGGGGTGTTCTCCCAGGCTCGGGTCCGGGTGACCAGGACGCCGATCAACCAGCCCAGCACACCGCAGACCACTGCGGCACCGCCCGCCAGGACCACGGAGTTGCTGAAGCCGTCGATGGTACGGGGGTTGGACAGGGCATCGTGGAAATTGCTCAGCCCGATAGTGCCCAGTGTGAACGGCACGCCCGGGGCCGGCAGCAGCGAGCGGTAGGCCAACCCCAGAATCGGCAGCAGGGTCACCGCCAGGCCCAGTACCCAGGCGAGGAGCGTGACCGGGCCACGGGCGCGGCCGAGCTCAAAGCGCAGGGCATTTCCGGTGTGCTGCAGTTTCGTGCCCGACCACAGGGAAACGGCGTGATCGGCGACGACTGCGGCGATCCCCAGGAACAACAGCACGACGCCGAGGGTGGAGACCACCTGCAGGGGGTTCGGTACGGTACCGGAGTTCATGAAGCGGTAGATCATCGTCGCCAGCGTCTCGAAGCGCGCGGGCGATCCCAGCAGCGCCGGAATGCCGAAGTCCGCGAGGTTGGCCACCGCGGTGAGCGTGAAGGAACTGAGCAGCGCCGGGCGCAGCAACGGCAGGGTGACCGTGCGCAGCACCGTGAACGTGCCTGCCCCGGAGACCCTCGCCGCCTGCTCGAGGTCCGCCGGGATCGAGCGCAGGGCGGCCGCGACGATCACGTAGACGATCGGATAGGAGTGCAGGATCAGCAGGAAGATCACGCCGTCGCCGCCGTAGATGTCCCAGATCTGCGTACCGAAGACCCGCTCGAAAGCTCGGTTGAGTCCCTGGTTAGGGCTGAACAGCTGCAGCCAGGCAATCGCGCCGATGAACGGGGGGATCAGCAGCGGGGAGAGCAGGAACAGCCGTAGTACGCCTGTGCCACGGGCATCCGTGCGGTCCAGCAATAGGGCGGTGGCGGTGCCCACGATCACCGCGCCCACCGCTGAGAGAACGGTGGTGTACGCGGAATTCCACACGGCAGTGCCCAGGCCCTGATCCAGCAGGACCGGGACCTGGTTGCCACCGAGTGCCAGGCCGACCACCAGTGCCATCGGTGAGATGAACAGGCCGAGGACGATCAGCCACAGGCCCAGCCGGAAACCGGTGAGGGTGTTGAAGAACTGCATGAGGGGGTCAGTTCATCGCGGACTGGAACAGCTCCACGGCGGCGTCCTTGTCCTCGGTCACCTGCTGCAGATCCGGGGTCATCAGCGGGACCTCGGACAGCTCCGGGGTGTCTTCCGGGGTGCCCACATCCTCGCGGACCGGCAGGTAGTTCTGCTCGACGGCGATCTGCTGGCCCTCCTCGGAGAGCAGGAAGTTGATGTAGCGCTCCGCAGCCTCCTTATTGTCCGAGTCCTCGAATACGCCGGCCGGTTCGGTGATGTAGGGCGCACCCTCTTCCGGGTAGATGGTGGCGATCGGGGAGCCTTCCATGGCCAGGTCACGGACCAGGTAGTCCACGACCACGCCGATCGGATGACCGCCGCCGGCGATCTCCTGAGAGGTCGGTCCATTGGACTGCGCGATCATCGGGGTGTTCTCGCCCAGGGCGTTTATCCAGTCCTCGCCGAGCTCCTCGTTGTTCTTCCACACCGAGGCGTTGAAGGCCGCGGCACCGGAGACGGCCGGATCCGGCATGACCAGCTGGTCGGCGAACTTCGGGTCAGCCAGATCGGCCCAGGACTGCGGCAGGTCTCCCTCATCCACGATCTCGGTGTTGTAGGCGAGGACGGTGGGGATGATGCGGGTGCCCACGTACTGGTTCTCCTCGTCGAGGGCTTCATCGATCAGCGCACCGGTGTCCACGTCCTGCAGCTCGGCGAGGTCACCCTCGGCGGCGTAGGTCTTGAAAGTGGGGGCGTCCGCGGCCCAGAGGATGTCAGCACCGATATCGCCTGACTCCTTTTCCGCGGCGATTCGCGCATTCAGATCGCCGGTGCCGGCGCGGTAGACCTCCACCTTGATGTCCGGGTTGGCTTCCATGAAGGCGGTGTTGATCTCATCGACCTTGCCCTCGGGCTCCGAGGTGTAGACGGTGATCGTGGTGGTCTCCTCGGCGGCGGAATCACCGGTGGTGGCGGCGGTGTCCGACTCGGTTGGCTCAGCGCAGGCCGCCAAAGCCAGGACAGAGACTCCGGCAACCGCGAAGGCGAGGGTGGCCCGGCGGCGGGAGTGGCTCAGCAGGTGGGAGGTGCTGATCATGACGGTGTTCCCTTTCAGGCAGGACATCTTTTACGAAGAAATTAAATCGTGCCATGAAAGTGCCCGAGCCGCAGCGCGAACAGATGAGATTCTGGGTGTTTGTGGAGGTGCGGGGTTGGTGGGTTGTTTCGGGGCGTCAGGTTGTAGGGGTGTTGTGTGGGTGGGGTGCTCCGGGGCACCGGGGTGCTCTGGAGTGTCGGACTGCTCTGGGTCATCGGTCGGGTGACAGTGTTGCAGGAGTTTTGTGTCAGTTTCGGGTGACAAAACTGACATGTTTCTTTGGCAGCAGTGTCACCCGCTCACACAGGTAATGTTCAGCGGGGCGGGGACCGGGGAAAAAGGGGCGTTTCGGGACGTCAGGACTATCGGGGTGCTCCGGGTCATCGGGCTGCTCTGGGTCATCGGGCGGGTGACAGCGTTGCAGGAGCTTTGTGTCAGTTTCGGGTGACAAAACTGACATGTTTCTTTGGCAGCAGTGTCACCCGCTCACACAAGTAGTGCTCAGCGGGGCGGGGACCGGGGAAAAGGGGGCGTTTCGGGACGGCTACTACGAAGGGAAATGGCCGCTGCTAAAAGCACACTCCGCACCCGCTAAAAGCGCACTCCGCCCCGGGCCGCTTTTGGCGCCCGGGGCGGAGTGGTGGGACAGGGTAGCGCCGCGGCTACTTCTGCAGGCGGTCGAGGAGCAGCTGCTTGCCCTGCTCGCCGGCCTTGAGGTTGCTCTGCTGAATCTTGCGGAACCACTCGGCGAGTTCGTTGTCGCCGTTCTTCTCGGCGTCGGCGATGTACTCGTCCACTGTCCAGGCCATCTCCAGGGAGGACTTCAGGATGGCGATCAAGTCGAAGTTGGCGTCTTTCACGGGGCTCTGGGGTTCGTTGGTCATGATCTTTCCTCTCTTAAGGGGTGAGAGTGTGCGTTCGGACCTTAACTGCCAAAACTTACGTGGCATGCCCCACAGTATGGGCGAGCCCAGAACCATGCAATGTTCTGCATGGTTCTTCATGTGGGAAAGGATGTCAGTGAGAGGGTGAAGGCGATGTAAGGGGGTTATCCGTGCAGCTCAGTGCGCTCCAGTTGGGGGAAGTAGCCACGGCAGGGACCGATTTCTGCAGAAACCCCGGAAAGGGCGGACAATGGCGCCCATGAACACCATCGAGCTTTTTCAGGACCTGGCGAAGCGGCCCGTCGAGGCCGCGAAGAACCTCCCCGCGTTGACCGCCGAGCAGCTCAATGCTCATCCGGACAGCCACCCCAACTCGATCGCCTGGCTGTTGTGGCACTCCGGCCGTGAGGTGGACGTTCAACTCGAGGCACTCACGGACAAGCCGCAGATGTGGGAGGACTACCGCGACAAGTTCAGTCTCGGTGAGATCGGCGACTCCCTTGGCCTGGGCCACACCGCGGAACAGGCCGCCCAGATTCAGGTGGGCGATCAAGAGCTGCTCGTTGATTACCTCGAGTCCACGCTCAACGCCCTCAACGAGTACGCGGGAACGCTGTCAGAATCGGACTTCGGCGAGATCATCGATCATGACTGGGACCCGCCCGTCACCCGCGGGGCGCGGTTGATCTCCATCGTCGATGACGCCATCCAGCACGTCGGCCAAGCGGCGTACGCAGCGGGAGCGCTGACGCAGTAACTGGTTCTCAGCAGCGGTTTGTCACAGGTTCCGGGGCCGAATCGTCTCCCTGTCACCAGGGTCCGATGAAGATCACGGATCCGCCCCGGACAAGGAGAAACGCCATGAGCGAGCTCAACCTGATGAAGACCCACAAACGCCTCTACGCCGCGGCCGGCGCTCTGGAACTGGCCACCGGTAGCCTGCCCAAGAAGGACAAGCTCCTGGTCAAGCTCCGCGGTTCCTTCGAAAACGGTTGTCGCTTCTGCATCGACATGCACTCCAGGGAGGCCCTCAAACAGGACTTCGGCCAGACGTGGATCGACGCGATCCAGGCGTGGCCGGAGACCCGCGGACAGTTCGACGAACGCGAGAATCTCGTCCTGGAGTTCACTACCGCCGGCACCCGCCTCAGCGACCGGGACTTCGACGTCACCCTGCAGGAACGCGTCATCGCGGAACTGGGGGAGAAGACCACCGGGGATCTGATCGGCGCGATCACGGCGATCAACATGTGGAATCGGATCGGCGTACTGTCACAGAAATGACGGACCGGAACGAGCTATGGCTGGCCCAGCGGCCGCGCCTGCTCGCGATCGCCTACAACATCCTCGGTACTTGGGCGGACGCCGAGGACGCCGTCTCCGAGTCCTGGCTGCGGTTGCAGTCGCAGAACGCGCTTGACGACATCCCGGCCTGGCTCACCGTGGTTACCTCCCGGATCGCCCTGGACACCGCCACCTCCGCGGCGCGCGCCCGCACCGATTACGTGGGACCGTGGTTGCCGGAGATCGTGACTTTTACCGGTCCCGGTCCAGAGGAACAAGCCGTCCTGCAGGAAGCCGTGGACCTGGCGCTGGTCCGGATGCTCCAGCAGCTTGACCCCGTTGCCCGGGTGATCCTGGTGCTGGCCGATGTCTTCGACGTGCCCTTCAAGGATATCGCCCAGGTGGTGGGCAGCACCCCGGCCGCCACCCGGCAGCGGGCTTCTCGGGCGCGAAAGACGTTGGGGTCAGCGGAGGAGACGCCGAGTCGGGTGATCGCCGCCGCGGAACTGGAGCAGTTGGCGGGAGCCCTGGGTGACGGTGACCTGGCGGCACTGACTGAGTTGCTCTCGGAGGGCTGCGTGCTCTGGACCGATAGCGGCGGACTGACCCGGGCTGCCCGGCGTCCCGTTTTAAGCGCGGAAAAGGTCACGCGCTTCCTGGCCGGGATCATCGGCAGATTCGGGATGCCGGAGTTGGTGGTGGAACCTGCCGTGGGTGGGGCGGTACTCCGGGCGACCTCCCCCGACATGACGCGGATGGTGGTACTCGAAGTAGCCGAAGGGCAGGTGACCGGGGTGCAGATCCAGCAGAATCCGGGGAAGGTGCGGCAGGTCAGGTAGCGGTCAGTGGGCTGCCGCATAGGGGCAGCCGGTGTCAGGCCCCCACGAACTTGCCCACCAGCGACCGGTAGGCCTTGACCGTTAAGTCCAGGTCCTCCAGGTGCAGGTGCTCGTCGTGGCTGTGCAGCTGGGCGAACACGTCGGCCAGGCTGCGTTCCTTCGCGTGCAGTGCGAAGCCGTAGCCCACGCCACCGAGACGTCGGCCGAAGCGCAGGTCGGAGCCGCCGGCGGAGATCGTCGGGATCACCGGCACGCCGGGGAAGAATTCGTTGAAGGTCTCCACGATGGCGTCGTAAAGCGGGCCGTCCGTGGTGGATACCGTCGCCGGCTCGGAGATGAGCCGCTCTATGCGCACCTCGTCCGCCAGGTCTCCGAGACCCTCCTTGAGGATTTCGTCCACGTCATCATCGGTGGTGCCGGGCAGAGGGCGGACGTCCAGCTCCAGATAGCCACTGGAGGGTAGCACGTTGATGGCACCGCCGGCCTTGCTCACGGTCTGCGCGATGGTCAGGTGGCTCATGGAGTAGGAATAGGCCGCCAGTCGGCCGAACTTCTCATAGGCCGTCGGATCGGTGCCCTCCAGCAGGGCTTTTTCGGTGACCTCGTCGAAACGGAAGGCCTCCACGTAGGTGTGCCAGAGCTCGCTGCCGGAGACCTTCGGCTTGATCGCAGCGATCCGGCGGGCGATCTCACCGAGCTTGACCACGGTGAAGTCCTTGCCGAAGGGCGTGGAGCCGTGGCCGGCGTCGCCGTGGACGTGCAGCCGGCGCTGCGCGGCGCCCTTCTCGCCGACGACGATCACCAGGGCGTCGGAACCGTCGGTGATCGGCAGGTGGGAACCACCGGTCTCGGAGAGGGTGTTGCGCCAGCTGAAGGCGTCGGGACGGTTTTCGGAGAGCCACTTGCCGCCGAGGCCGCCGCGGGCCTCTTCATCCGCGATGCCCACGAACGTCAACGTGCCCTTCGGGCGGCCGTTGCGGGCGATCTCGCGGGTGACGGCGGCCATGGAGGCCGTGATGAAGAGCATGTCCATGGTGCCCCGGCCGTAGATGCGGCCGTCGATGATCTCCGCGCCGTGCGGGTCCTTGGACCAGTGGTTGATGTCCACGGGGACGACGTCCGTGTGTCCGAGCAGGGTGAGCGGCTCAGCGGTCTCGTCGGTGCCGGGGATGGTGAAGGCGATGGACACCCGACCCGGATGCGGTTCAAAGCGTTCGACCTCGACGTTTTCCGTGCCGGCGAAGAACTCCGCCAGGGTGTCGGCGTTGCGGAACTCCTCGCCGGAATCGGCGGTGAGGTCGTTGACGCAGGCGTTGCGCACCATGGTCTGGAGCAGTTCGAGAGTGTCGTCGTAGAGGGTCATGCCGGAAAAATCGCCTTTCAGTCGCTTAACGACTCCACTGTAGGCGAGCGGGGATGAGGCGACCTGGGCGGCGGTTCGGGGCAGGGGTCCCCTGGACGAACAGAGCGAAGCAACCACGTCTTACTGAACACTGTTCAACGATCTGCGGTAGCATTGATCGGACCCCATTGAACACTGTTCAATTGTCATCTGGAACACGCCTAAATTTGAGAAGGAAACCTCCCATGCCCCAGCCCGCCACCGATATCCTCGCTCTCGCCCGCACCAAGGTCCTGGACCGCGGGGCCGGCCTCACCGAAGCCGAGCTGCTGGAGATCCTCACCCTGCCGGATGAGCAGGTTCCGGACCTGCTGCAGCTCGCCCACGAGGTGCGGGTGAAGTGGTGCGGCGAGGAGGTTGAGGTGGAGGGCATCATCTCCCTGAAGACGGGCGGCTGTCCCGAGGACTGCCATTTCTGTTCGCAATCCGGCCTCTTCGAGTCTCCGGTACGTTCCGTGTGGTTGGACATCGCCGAGCTGGTGGAGGCTGCCAGACAGACCGCGAAGACCGGCGCCACGGAATTCTGCATCGTCGCCGCGGTGAAAGGTCCCGACGAGCGACTGATGAAGCAGCTGGAAGAGGCCGTCGCGGCGGTCCACGCCGAGGTGGACATCCAGGTGGCGGTCTCGGTGGGCACGCTGACCCCCGAGCAGGTCGAGCGGCTCGCCGCGGCCGGAGTGCACCGCTACAACCACAACCTGGAAACCGCCCGCTCCTTCTTCCCGGAGGTGGTGACCACCCACACCTGGGAGGAGCGTCGCGCCACCCTGGACCTGGTGCGGCAGGCCGGGCTGGAGGTCTGCTCGGGCGGGATCGTCGGAATGGGTGAAACCCTTGCGCAGCGCGCGGAGTTCGCCGCCCAGCTGGCTGAGGTGGAACCGGCGGAGGTGCCGATGAACTTCCTGGATCCGCGCCCCGGCACCCCCTTCGCCGGCTATCCGGTCATGGAAGCAGCGGATGCGCTACGCACCATCGGCGCCTTCCGGCTGGCGCTGCCGAACACCACCCTTCGCTTCGCGGGTGGCCGGGAGCTGGCGCTCGGCGACGAGGGTGCGGAGCAGGGGCTCCTAGGCGGGATGAACGCCATCATCGTGGGCAATTACCTGACCACACTGGGCCGCCCCATGGAGGAGGACCTGGACATGATGGGTCGGATGCAGCTGCCCATCAAGGCACTCAACTCGGCGGTGTGACCGTGAACCACAAGGTGCTGACCGACTCCCACGAACTCGCCGAGTCGGTGCTCGGCGGGGCCACGCCGCGCTTCCATCCCCACACCGGCCAGGAGCTTGCCGACGCCCCGGTGATCCGGCTCTCGCCCTCAACCCGCGCCGGGCTGGAGGCACCCCGGTACTGCCAGCTCTGCGGCCGACGCCTGGTGGTGCAGGTTCGCCCCGATGGATGGCGGGCCAGCTGCTCCCGGCACGGCGAGCTGGATTCGGTGTACCTGGACCGGCGCTGACAGCGGCGACGCCCCGCGCGCCGGGTGGGGCGGGCGGGGCGTCGAGAAGCACGGGTGTGTTAGCGGCCGGTCAGCTCCGTCAGGAGGGCGGCGATGTCTCCGGAGGCCAGCAGGGAGATCTGTGCGACCACCAGGGCGGAGAAGGCCGTGAGCAGTAGCTTGTCCCCGGCGCCGCCGGCGGTGATGCTCAGGAACTTCGGCAGCTGGAACTTTCCCCAGCGTTTCCCGCGGAAGTAGATCAGGGGGGCCAGGATGGGGACGCCCTGTTTGGTGGCCATGTCGCCGACGATGTGGGTGAGGCATCCCACCGCCACCGCCGAACCCAGCACCAGACCGAAGGAATCCGAGGGGATGAAGTACCAGGCTCCATAAGCCAGGGCAGCGGACACGGCGGTCAGCACCAGCCAGTCCGCTTTCTTCGACCACTCCGGTAATAGCCCGCGGAGGGCCAGGCCCAACAGTACGAACAGCAGGCCGATCACGGCAGGCTTGCCGTACGTCCCGATCAGAGCGGTGGCGGCCACCCCGGTGGCGAGCGCGAACCACACCGTGTGGGTCAGGGTGCGGTGGCCGTTGCGGCACTTCGGGTCCTTCTTCGCGCGGGTGAAATTCACGAATCCCTGGGCGGTGTTCTCCACCGTCCGGGAGAGGAACTGGCTGATCGGACCGAAGGATCGGGAGACCGTGGCCTGTGGGGAGTCCAGATCCGGCAGAAGCGCTGCTCCAGCCGCGAGTCCCGCATAGAGGAAGGTTTCCTGGACGGTACTCACCCCGCCCCACTGCTCGGGCAGCAGCTGAGCCACGGCCAGGCCGACGGCCGCGCCACTCATCGCATGCGTCGGTCCCATGACCACAGACATCACTTCCTTCCCGGGTCTATAACTGTGCCATGAGAATACGACACGGATCGAACGATTGTTCCAACGGGGTGTCCGTGGCTGGTCGTGATGGGCCGGGGAGAAAAGTGATGCCCGGAATCATGTGCCGCGGAAGGGTGGTGCCTACCGATGTGGACGGGGCGGGTGCCGCGGCGCCACCAAGCGCTGCGGGCTACACGAATGGGGCGTTGAGGACCCGGGCGCGTGCCACCAGATCCATGATGGTGGCGTGGAAGTTGGTGAACAACAGGCTGATGAACTGCACGAAGATCAGCCATCCCAGGTCCGCGTCCGGAGCCCAGAACCACACGAGCCCGGCCACGAGCAGCCAGGAGTTGCGGGCGATGACGAACACCAGCCGATCAGCGCCGGCGCGCTCCCGGCCCAGGCCATCCCGGTAGGAGACCCGGAGGTTCGACATCTTCTTGGCGAGGGTGCAGCCGAAGAAGTACTCGCCGATCACCCGGTAGATCCCGAGGGCCGTCATGAAGCCCAGCTGATTGGTCAGGTCGGGCACCGGAAACGCCCACATTACGGAAATGAGGATCAGACTGAGCAGCAGGGAATCGAACCAGAAGGAGACACCGCGGGCGATGAGGCCGCCCCGTTCCGGATGGGGATCCGGTTCCGCGCCGAGGGGTTCCGGACGGGAGGGTTCCGGCGTGGACATGTCCCGGCCCCCTTCGTGGCTTTGTGGCACGGATGCTTCCGCGTGGCCGAGGGTATCGGCCCGTGGTGGGAAAGGCCAGAGCGTATTCACGTGAGATTCTCAGGACCAATTGTGCCTTACATCACTTCTCCGTCATAGTCTCGAAACATGAGCTGCTATCTATTGTCTGTGTACCACCCCGATGGCGTGCACGAGCGTGAGTTCGGGGCCTATGAAACCGCCGCCGACATGGAAGCGGCCTTCGCCCGTGTCGCCGAGTTCAACGCCTCTCTGAGCAACGCCGGGCTCCTGGAGTTCGCGGCCGGTCTCGGGGCACCGATCACCGCAGTCACCGTCGACCCCGACGGGGCCCTGTCCAGCGGTCCCGGCTTCGCCGCCGAGAAATACCTGGGCGGCTTCTGGGTCATCCGGGTCGCCGATGACGGCACCGCCACCCGCATCGCCGCTGAGGCAGCGGCGGCCTGCGGTCAGGCCGTGGAGGTCCGGGGACTGGCGGGGGAGGATGACGAGGAGATCGCCGTCAACGGGTCCGAGGGACTGTGGGAGAGGGTGTGAGCAATGCCCACCTACACCTGCTGGTCCCACCGTGGCGTGCTCTCGCCAGGTGACCGGGAGCGGGTCGCCACCGCCGTCACTGAGGCGCACCACGAGGTCGCCCGTGCCCCGCGCTACCTGGTCCAGGTGCTCTTTGCTGAGGTCGAGGAGGGAAGTCACTTCATCGCCGGGAGGTCGGCTCCGGCCGGGCAGGTGTGGATCCGGGGTGATGTCCGCGAGGGCCGCACCGTCGAACAGCGTTGGGAGCTGCTGCTCCGGCTGACCGGGGAGGTGGCGGAGATCCTGGGGCTCCCGGCGGAACTGGTGTGGGTTTACCTCAATGAGATTCCCGGTGCCAACATGACAGAGTACGGCCGGGTGCTGCCGGTGGTGGGGGAGGAGTCGGAGTGGTTCGCCGCTCTGCCGGCAGATCTGCAACGCCGACTCCGCGATCTGGAATAGCCCATGGGGTTCTATGTCAGGATGGGGGCATGATCACGGATATGGACCTGATGCACCTGCGCAACTGCGTCGCCCTGGCGGAACAGGCGCTGGAGGGTGGTCACAGCCCCTTCGGTTCGGTGCTGGCCAACAATTCCGGCGAGGTGCTCTATGCGGACCATAACCGGGACGGGGAGGGTGACCGCACCCGGCACCCGGAATTCGCCATCGCCCGCTGGGCCACCGCCCACCTGTCCTCCGACGAGCGGGTGAGCTCGGTGGTCTACACCTCGGGCGAGCATTGCCCGATGTGCTCGGCCGCCCACGCCTGGGCGGGTCTGGGGCGCATTGTCTACGTCAGCTCCGCGGAGCAGCTGAGTCAGTGGCTCGCCGAATTCCGGGTGCCGGGACCGCCGACGGCTGCTCTACCGATCACCCAGGTAGCTCCGGGGCTGCAGGTGGAGGGTCCGGTGCCGGAGTTGGTTCCGGCGGTCAAGGAGCTGCAGCGCCGATACTACTTCGGGTGAGGCTGGGGCAGTGCCGGGGTAGTGGCCACTCGGCATCGCCGGGTCCTGTGTTTCCGGGGACCTGGGACGAAAGTTGCCGACCCGACTTCCCGGAACGTCCTCGCCCGGCCGGATGTCATGTCGGGCCTTCTGTGGCCGAGCGTGCGCAGCGACGGCTCCTTCTCATTGATCCGGCCTCGTGTGTGTAGGGGAGTCAGGGGCCGGGGTCCTGTAGCTGGGACTGGTAGGACGCGGAGCACTCCATAGAACGGGCCAGTCTCGGGTCCTTGCCGGACCGTTCCGCATCTTCTTCGCCGACGATTCTCAAGCGTGGAGCCGCGAATGCTCCCTTCACTGATTTTGCAGGGCGAAAACCGTTGTTTCGGAGAGAATTGTGACCTAGGATTCCCATTATCATGAACAACTTGTTCAAATATGAACACTATGGAGGGGCAGACATGCTTTCTATTGGGATTTGCGGTGCAGGTATCGGTGGGCTCGTTGCAGGCATCGCGTTGCGGCGGATGGGGCATGAGGTCACCATTTTTGAACAGGCCCCGCAGTTCGCTCGGGTGGGAGCGGACATCAACCTCACCCCGAACGCGGTGCGGGCGTTGGATGAGTTGGGGGTCGGCGAGGGGATCCGTGAGTCGGCGGCCCGCCCGACCCACCGCATCAGTCGGATGTGGGACACCGGTGAAGAAACCTCCAGGCTGGAAATGTCACAGCGGGCCGAAGAGCAATACGGTGCCCCGCAACTGACGATGCATCGCGCGGATCTCCTCAAGGAGCTCGAAAATGCAGTGCCAGGAGAGTGCATCAGACTCGGGCACAAACTACAGGTCGTGGACCAGGTCAACGGTGAAGTCCACCTTGAGTTCGGGAACGGGGCCAAGGAACGGGTAGACGTTCTCATCGGCGCGGATGGAATCCACTCTGCTGTGCGGACGTCGATCTTCGGGCCGGAGAACCCGACCTTCACCGGCGTGGTCGCCTACCGTTCCGTCGTTCCCGCGGAACGGCTGGTTGGCCTTCCCAATCTCGATGCCTTCACCAAGTGGTGGGGTTCCGATCCTGACACCCAGATCGTCACCTTTCCCCTGAACCGTGGCAAGGACATCTTCATCTTCGCGACAACTCCACAGGAGAGCTGGACCGAAGAATCCTGGACCAGGCCCGGCAGCGTTGCAGAGCTTCGCGCCGCATATACGGACTTCCATCCGGAGGCCCGCCAATTGCTCGAGGCCTGCGATTCGGTATTGGCGTCCGCGCTCTACGTCCGTGATCCGCTTCCGGAGTGGAGCAGGGGAGCCGTGACTCTGCTGGGTGATGCCTGCCATCCCATGATGCCGTTCATGGCCCAGGGAGCGGGACAAGCCATTGAGGATGCAGTTGTGCTGGCCCGCCACCTGGAGGGGGCTGAAAGGTCCACGGTGAGCGCCGCTCTTCAGGCGTATGAGGAGTCACGCCGGGAGCGCACTGCACAGATCCAGCTCGGCAGTCGTGCCAACTCCTGGCTCAAAGAAGGGGGCAACGCAGACTGGGTCTATGAATATGATGCCTGGTCTGTTCCGCTGTACAGTGACGTCACGGCCGGGGAACAGGTGTCAGCACGGTAAAACCATCTCACGGTTCTTCCTGGTTGTTTCCTCAACCAGGAAGAACGGTGGGATCTTCTCGTCGCGCCAGATGTTCCGGATGGCAATCCCACATCATGTAACGATCTGAATGAACAGGTGCCATGTCTCCAGGTGCAACGCCAGATTCACCCGCGGCGCGGGCTTTTCGTCTTCTGCAGCATGTTGCCGCGGGAGGACAGACAGCAAACTTGAGTGAGCTCGCCAGGGAAACGGGAATCAGTCGGGTCACCGGAATGCGGCTGCTCGCCGAGCTAGAGGGGGAAAAGATGCTCGAGCAGCGACCCGGAGGTGGGCACCGCCTGGGGGTGGAATTTCTCAAACTAGCTGCTGTGGCCCTCAGTGAAGAAAACCTGTCGAAGTTGAGCCAACGGGTTATCACCCGGCTCAGTGAGGTTCTGCAGTTGTCCGCCTATCTCGTGCTTCCACAGGACGACAAAGTGTTGTATCTGCTTCGAGAGGTCCCCCAGAATCGTCTGGTCAGTAATGTCTCCGTCGGTAGTCTGGTCCCTGCTCATTTAACAACGCCGGGTCGGGCGTTGCTTTCGCAGCATTCTGAGCAGGAACTTCGTGATCTGCTTGGTCAGGAGCCGTTGGAAGTGACGACCGAGAACAGTCCTGCGACCTATGCGTCGCTCGCTGAGTTGCTTGATCTGGACCGGACCCGAGGGTGCGCCTGGAGTCATGGCGGCTTCGAGCCGGGTATCGACTCGTGCGCTGCACCTGTCCTGGGTTCCGCGGGTGAGCCGATCGCGGCTATCAGCGTCGCAGGGCCTTCCGCATTGTTTACTCCCGAGTTCATGACGCTGACCCAACAGGAGGTCATTGCCGCAGCGGATGATTTGACGGTCATGCTCAACGGAGTTGCTTGAGAGCAGGCGTTGAACATGTGCACAGCTGGGACTGTCACCGCGCCCAGAAAACGTCGGCGCGTTCCTGCGTTCGTCGGCTACTGTGTTCAACCCGACTACGCCGCTACCGGCAACAACCGCCCACCGATCTGCCGCAAGCCAGATCAGTGGCATCTTGCACGGATCAGGGTGGCTCTGCCCCGGTCCGGTCATTCGTGGACAAGAGACGAGACGGCCCGTTGAAACACCCGGCAGAGACGTGACCGGCTCTACCGGGTGGGCGCAGGGCATGCTGTGGGGTCAGGAAACCGACACCGGCACCTTCTTGGGGGCGCGCTTTTCCTCCCGGGCGGCAATGATGGTCCTGGCCTGGGTCTTGGCCTGCTTCTTGAACAGTCGGCGCAATCGCATTACACCGAGATCATGCTGGTAGAGGTTTTCCGCGGCGTCCGCGTCCGGGGCCATCGCCTCCAGCATGACGCGGTCCTGTTCCAGCACGTGCCAGTGGCGCGGCTCAAGGGTGGTCTTGTAGAGGAACCGCCAGGTGTCACGCAACCAACCCGAAACCCGGCGATAACGCCAGAAGAAGACCCCACAGGACTTGTCGTCGATCGGGACCACCATGCCGACGATGCCGAAGGCGCCACCAGGGCCGGCGGATTTCGGATAGGGGATGGAAAGATCCACCCAGTCCACGCCGGTGTGGCATAGCTCGACCCAGTCGAAGTTGACTCCCTTCTGATCGGTTTTCTCGAAGAAGAAGCCCCGGTCGGATTCGCGGATCTGGAACTTCGCCTGGGTGTCTCCCTCCGCCATGGAGTGTGATTCATGGTGGAGGAAAGTACCGTGCATGGGATCCAGCAGGTTCTCCAGACCGAACCGCCAGTTGGAGTCCCATTCGGCGTAACACAGGAACGAGGAGATCTCTTCGTCCATCAGCGGATCCGGCATGATCAACTCTGCGGGCTCATCATCGGGATTGAGACCGAACCAGGCCATGATCGCGCCCGAGTGCTCCCGTACGACCGGAGCGCTGACCAGCCGCTGCCCCTCAATGGAACAGCCCGGCATGCCCGGCACGGAGACCACGGTGCCTTCGCCGTCGACCTGGACGCCGTGGTACTTGCAGCCCACACGGTCACCCAGATGGGTGCCCTGACTCAGCGGTGCACCACGGTGCGGGCAACGGTCCTCCAACATGCTGACGTCGCCGTTGGACTTGCGGAAGAGGATCCAGTCCTGGCCGAGACGGCGCAGGCGCTTGATCTCCCCCCGCTCCACGAAATGGGAGGGGCAGATCGCGTACCAGCGGTCACGGAGGCCGTTGGTGTAGAGGAATTCCTCGTTCAGTTCGGGGGTGTAGAGATTAGCCATTGTTCTGTCACTTTCCCAGTCGGGCCATTTCGGCGGTGAAATTTTCCACGGTCCAGGGTTCACCCTCCGGTCCGGGGACATCGAGCTCGTTGAGACCGGCGGCCAGTTGCTCCGGGGCTTGCGCCCCGTTAGTGAACACCTGCTCAATGGCGTTCGCGAGCTGCAGCTCATAGGTGTTCGGTGCACCCTCCCGGGACTGGGTGGGCTGGAGATAGAGAGACACGGGATCGTCCTTTCGCAGTGATTTCGTTTCAGCGGGTGAGACTGAAGTCAGATTTCGAGTTCAAGCAGATCGCTCTTGCAACGGGACACACAGAGCAGCATCGTTTCCCCGGATTCCTGCTCCTCAGAGGACAGAAGGGAATCGCGATGGTCCGGAAGGCCGCTGAGGACCGTGGTTTCGCAGCTGCCGCAGGTGCCTTCCCGGCAGGAGTTGGGTACAGCGATACCGGCGTTCTCAAGGGATTCCAGGATGGAGACGTCTGCCGGGATGTTGACGGTCACGCCGCTTTCGGAGCAGGCCACGAGGAACTCACGTTCACCATCGGCGGGCGCTTCGATGACCTTCGGGACGAAGCGTTCACAGTGGAAGGTGTTCTTCGGCCAGTCCTGCGAACGGCGTTCGACCTCATCCAGCAGCCCTCCTGGGCCGCAGACGTAGACCTCGTGGCCCCCGGTGTGCGCGTCCTGCAGGATCTCGTCGAGAGCCAAGGGGCCTTCCCGGTCATCGGAGTACAGCGACACCTTGTCACCGAAGACCTCGAGCTCGCGGAGGAACGCCATGTTGCGTCGGCTCCGTCCGCCGTAGTGGAGGGTGAACTCGCGGCCCTGTTGCTCAGCCTGTCGGGCCATCGCCAGGATCGGCGTGATGCCGATGCCGCCAGCGATGAAGATCAGCGGGGTGGTCGAGTCAGAGAGCTCGAAGTTGTTGCGTGGTTCCGAGATGCGGACCTCTTGACCGGGGCGGACGACATCGTGGATCTGGATGGAACCGCCGCGGCTGCTCGGCTCGCGCAATACGCCTATCCGGTAGGAACTGGGGTCTGCGGGGTCGCCGCAGAGCGAGTACTGCCGGAGCAGGCCTGCACCCAGGTCGATGTCGATGTGGGCACCGGGCGTCCAGGCGGGCAACGTATCACCGTGGGGGTGGACCAACTCGAGGGAGAGGACGCCGTCCGATTCGACCCGCATCTGGTGCACGCTGACCGTCAGCGTGCAGGTGGTGTTCAGAGAGCTGGTCTTTTCCGGGGCATGGGTACTAGTCATGACACTATTCCTTTCCAGGGACAGTCACGGGCGGGGTGAAGGCTTGGTTCATGTCGCCGTAGGCGGCGAGATCGACCTCGACGAGGATGGCCTGCCGTGCCGCGACGGCGTCGGCAAGCACCGGCCGCACCGAAGCGCGATCGTCGATGCGTGAGTAGGCGAGGCCGAGGGCACCGGCCAGGCCGGCGAACTCGGGGGTGTGCAGATCCACGGCTGAGCCGGGCTTATCCTGGCCGTGCTGCATGTTGCGCAGCACGCCGTAGCCGCCGTCGTTGAAAACAAGGAGCACGAGCCAGGGATTCTCCTGCGCCAGGGTCAACAGCTCACCGAAATGGACCGCCAGGCCACCGTCGCCGACGATCGCCAGTGTGGGCACGTCCGGATCCGCCAGGGCGGCGCCAAGCGCCATGCCCAGGCCCTGACCGATCCCGCCGCCACGCGGGAAGATATTGCTCTCCGGACGGTGGATCGGCAGCAGCCGGTTGCCCCAGGAGCTGGAGGCGATCGTCACGTCGCGGGCGATCGGCGATCCGGCGGGGAAGACCTCTGCGATGGCGTCGGCGAACTCCTCGTGGTCACCGAGTCCCTCGCGCTGGACGCGGCGGGCCTTTTCCCGCGCGGCGGTGCTTGCCGACGCCCAGTCCGGGTCGCCGCCCAGCTCTGCGGCGTGGGTGAGCAGATAGTTCAGGAAGGCGGTGATATCGCCGGTGACACCTGCGGAGACCGGGTAGACCCGGCCCACTGCCGCGGGATCCTGGTCGACCTGCACGTGGTTGGCAGGCATGGCCACCGAATAGTCGCCGGTTTCATTGGAACGGAAGTGCGTGCCCAGGGTGAGCAGGCAGTCCGCCTCGCCCAGCAGCGCACGGCCGGTCGGGGTGGCACCGTAGTTGCCGATCACCCGCGGGTGATCCTCGGGCAGGCAGCCGCGACCGGAGTTGGAGGTGATCACGCCCACGGGCCACAGTTCGCAGAGCTGGGTCAGTAGCTCGCGGTTCTCCGGGTTGCGGGCGGCACCACCGCCGGCCCAGATGAGCGGGCGCTGTGCTTTCTTCAACTGTTCCAGCGCGGCCGCCAGTTCCTCCTCAGCCGGTGCGACCGGGGTGGCCGGAAGGGGGAGATCCGCCGTGACGCCCGGCCCGCTGACGGAAGCGTACTGCAGGTTGATCGGCCACTCAACGCTGACCGGCCCGCCGACCGCGTCGGTGGCCAACTCAATTGCCCTGCGCAGCACCGGCTCGGCCTCGTCGGCCGTACCGATGCTGAAGGCTGCGCGGGAGACCGCCTGAAGCATGCCCAGCTGATCCTTGGTCTCGTGGATGAAGGCCCGCCCGGAGCCGACGTACCGGCTCTCCACCTGTCCGGTGATGTGCAGGACGGAGGTGGCGGAACTCAGTGACTCGATCAGCGATCCGGCGGCGTTTCCTGCGCCGGTGCCGGTGCTGGTCAGCGCGCAACCGAGCTTGCCACTGGCGCGGGCATAGCCGTCGGCGGCATTGACCGCGGAGGCTTCGTGGCGGACCGGGACGAAGCGCAGCTCCTTGGCCACTTCCTCGACCAAGGGGAGATTGTGCACCGAGATGATGCCGAAGACGGTGTCCACCCCGGCTTCCTTGAGCAGGTGCACCAGCAGCTGGCCACCGTTTTCGTGGGCAGGTGCGTCAGTACTGCCTGGCCGGCTGTGTTCAGAGAGCAAGACATTAGACATAGCGGTTGACTCCTCCGGCGACGTCGATTGAGGTCCCGGTGATGTAGGACGAGACAGGGGACAGTAGGAAGGTGATCAGGGGGGACACTTCATCGGCCCGACCGAAGCGGCCCAGTGCGATGCCGCGGTCGGCGGCGATCTCAGCGGAGTATTCCTCGAAGGTTGCGCCTGAGCCGTCTGCCTCGTAGCGGCGCTGCCACTGACCGGTGTCGACCAGTCCCAGACACACCGAGTTCACCCGGATGCCGTCATCCGCCAACCGGGTGGCCAGGGACTTCGACAGATTCAGCAGGCCAGCGCGGGCGGCGGAGGTGGCCACCAGCTTGGGCTCGGGCTGTTTGGCCAGCACAGCGTTGAGATTGACCATGGACGGGGCCTCGGCATCGGCCATCAGCGGTACCAGGTGGTGCGCGGCATTGAGAACAGGGGCGAACTTCAGGTCCAGTTCGTCGTGCCAGTCCTCGGTGGTCATCTTCTCCAGCGGGCTCATCCGGGAACCGCCGGCGTTGTTGACCACTCCGTCGAGAACCCCGAATTTCTCCGCCACGAGTTGAGCCAGGGCCTTGACCTCCGCACCTTCGCGGACATTACAGCGGGTGGTGGTCACCTGATCGGCGTGTTCAAGACCGGTGATCGCGGCGTCGAGTTTGTCCACGTCTCGGGAGCAGGTGACCACCCGGGCCCCCTCGCGGGTGAGGGCATCGACGGTGGCTAGCCCGATGCCCGAGCTGCCGCCGGTGACGACGACGACCTTTCCTTCAAGTTTGAGATCCATGTTGTTTCCTTCAGTGCTGTGCTGACCACAGGGCAGTCAGGTCCGGGAGTCAGCGGTAAACGAATCCGCCGTTGACGAGAATTTCCTGACCGGTGATGTAGCTGGCTGCCGGACTCACCAGGAAGGTGACTATCCCGACGATGTCCGCCGGCAGTTGTTCCCGCTTCAGTGCCCGCTGGTTCTGGTATTCCAGGTGGCGTTTCTCAGGCACCTCGGCAGCAGACTCGGACACCGTGAGTCCTGGAGAGACAGTGTTGACCGTGATCCCGTGGGGACCGAGGTCGGTGGCGGAAGCGCGGGTCAGGGCCGCGAGGCCGCCTTTGGAGGTGATGTAGTGGGCGAGGTTGGCGGAGCCGTTCGCGGCTGCGTCGGAACCGATGTTGACGATGGTGCCGCCGCCGGAGGAGATCAGCAGCGGAGCCACCGCCCTGGTCATCAGGAATGAGCCGCGGAGATTGACCCCCAGAATCCGGTCCCAGTCCGCCACGGGGATCTCGTGGACGGCATTGCCGCCCACTCCATCCGCCAGGGCGGCACAGTTGACCAGGCCGTGGATGGGGCCGGTTTCCTCCAGCCGGAAGACCAGGCGTTCCACCGACTCCGGACTGGCGATGTCCACCTCAATGGGGCAGGCCTGTCCGCCGGCCTCCCGGATCTCCTCGGCTGTCCGGGTGGCCTGCTCGAGGTTGATGTCGGCTACCCAGCAGTGCCAGCCGAGTTCGGCGACACCGAGGGAAATGGCCTTGCCGAGGCCCCGGCCGGCGCCGGTCACCAGAATCGTCCGCGGGATACTCATGACAATCAGTCCCGGGTGATGCCGTGCATGGCAGAGGACTCGGGGTAGGTCGGTACCTGCGGCTTCTGGGAACCGATGATAACGGCGAAGAGAGCAGGCTTATCGGTGTTGTTTTTCAGGCTGCGGGGGACACCGGCCGGGACCACGATCATGTCCCGGTATCCCAGCGTCCGCTTGACCACCTCGCCGTCACGGTGCACGCCGACCTCGACCTCGCCCTCAAGGACGAAGAAGGCTTCCTCGGCGTCATGGTGGGTGTGCTCCGGACCAACGGCGCCTGCCGGCAGCAGCATGTTCGAGAAGGTGAAACCCCGAGATTTGATGGTGCGGTTGTCCCCCTCGTGGTTGCCGGTGGCCCCGGAACCGACGTAGCGGATCTGGGCCCGGGCGAATTCGTCGCCGGCCTTGGTCTGGAACGCCAGGGTGTCCCAGTCTTCGTGGCGGGAGTCCTTGGTCAGAATCAACGAGTTGGTGAATTCCGCCAGGTCCGAGGTTTCGTAGTTGAGCTCGGTGGTCTTGGTATCGATGTTGGACATGGTGTGTTCCTTTCAGGAGAGGGCCGACTGGAATGCCAGTGGCCGGGAATTGGTGAAGTGTGCGGTTGCCCCCATGCGTTCGGAGATGAGGGCGAAAGAGGCGACCCAGGAGTTGAAGTTCTCCGGAGACTCCCAGTTGGTCAGATGACCGGCGTCCTTGACTTCCACCCCGACAGCTCCGTGGATGCCGGAGATGAGCGGGACAGCAGCAGGGTGCCCGGTTATCCGGTCTTTTTCTCCCCAGATCACCAGGGTGGGCTGGGAGATCTTTGCCAGATCCGGGGTGTGGTCGGTTTCCGCCATGGACTCCGCGGCGTCGCCGTAGCCCGGCAGTCGGATGGACTGCGCCATCAGTTCGACCGCCGCCTGTTGCACCGGTTCCGGGGCGGTGTCCGCCACCAGGCGAGGTGCCCGCTGGGCGGCGAACATTGAAGCGCCGTGCTGCTCCAGCTGGCCGGGGCGGGCCGACATCGCCTCGGCCTGCTCCGGGGTGGCACCGGAACCGACCGTGGACGACCCGAGCACCAGGCTGCGGACCAGTTCCGGGTGCCGTAGTGCAAGCCGGGTGGCGATGACTCCGCCCCAGGACATTCCGACGACATGGGCACCGTCGGGGAAGGAATCCTGGATGCACTCGGCCGCGAGATCCGCGAAATCGTCCATCCGCAGGTTTTCGACAGCGTCCTCGGAACGTCCGTAACCCGGTGCGTCCCAGGCCACCACGTGGAAGTCGGGGCCGAGCTCAGACAGCTGCGGGAGGAAGATCTCGCCGGAACTGCCGATGCCGTGGAGCAGAAAGACGGGGATACCCTGCCCGCTCTCCGTGAGATTGATCCCGTGGGGGCCCTCTCTCACGGAGGGGATCTGATTGAACTCCGACATGGTGGTCATTCCTTTCTGGGTGGGTTTCCGGTGAATCAGGTGGTTTGCTGAAGCGACAGGGGGCGGTCCCCGAATGTCTCCAGGGCGCTGGCGTCCTCCACCAGGTGGAAGAACCCTTCGTCTGGGACACCCGCCATGTGGGAACGGACGTCTCGGCTGGGCGGCCCTGCGGTGCCCCAGGTGTCGGAGAGCTCGGGGACGCGGCGCCAGACCTTGCACAGCCACTGGTCCTCATCGATCTGGGCGACCTCGGAAGTGAATTCACAGACCAGGCCGGCCGGGTCCCCGAAGTAGGAGAAGGTGTTGTCGCCGGGCCCGTGGCGTCCCGGGCCCCACATCGGAACCTGGCCGGTGTGGCGAAGTCGGCCGATACCGCGCATGAAGTGGTCGATCGAGGGCATCTCGTAGGCGACGTGGTTGACGGAGGCCCACTCGGCCTGGTTGAAGGCGATGGAGTGGTGGTCAGAGTTGCAGCGCATGAAGGCCATCTGGTGTTCGGACCAGTCGGAGACCCGCATGCCGAGCACGTCCCGGTAGAAGTCGACCGACCGATCGATGTCACTGGTATTGAGGACGACGTGAGCCAGGGACTGGGGTACCGCATCATCATTGCGAAGCTCCGGGACCGCCCAGAAGTCGGCGAGCAGTTCGATGATCCTGCCTTCCGGGTCCAGGAACTGCAACGAGTAGCCGGCACCGGCGTTCTCCGAGGGGGCGGGGCCGAAGACGATCGGGATGTTGCGGGCTTCCAGGCGGCGGGCGGCTTCGTCGATCTCGGCGGGGGTGGCCACCGCGAAGCTGATTCGGCCGAGTCCGTTCTTGGGGGCTTCGGTCAGCTGCAGGATGTGGTGCTCCGGACCGGTGCCGCGAAGCCAGGCGCGGTCGTGATCGCGCTCGACGGTGTTCAGGCCCCAGGCGCCGGCGTAAAAGTCGGCGGAGTCATCGAGTGCGGTCGTGCACAGCTCAACGAAGCGGAGCTTCCGCAAGCGGGCGATTGGCGGGTGTTGCTGTTGGTACATGATTTTCTCTTTCTGCTGTAGATGTGTCTGAGAAGGGTTTCCCACGGCGAACTCAGCCGTGTTTTCCCCAGCTCATCGGCTCTTCACTGGTGCCCCAGTAGAGGCTCTTGCGCTTGGAGTACTCAGCCAGACCGGCTCGTCCCTTATCGAGACCCAGACCGGAGTCCCCGAACCCGGTGAAGGGGGTGGAGATGCTGAACTGTTTGTAGGTGTTGATCCAGACGGTGCCGGCGTCAATACGCTCAGCCAGGCGTTGCGCCCGGAAGAAGTTGGGGGTCCAGATGCCGGCGGCGAGCCCGAAGACGGTATCGTTGGCCTGCTCAACGAGATCCTCTTCGTCGGCGAAGGGGATGCAGACCAGGACCGGGCCGAAGATCTCTTCCTGGGCGGTCAGACTGGAGTTGGTGAGTCCCTCGATGATCGTGGGTTCGTAATAGGAGCCTGCGGCGAGAGCCGGATCCGCCGGGACACGACCGCCACAGAGGACAGTGCCGCCTTCGGCCCGGGCCCGTTCGACGTAGGCTGCGACGGAGTCACGGTGCCTGGTGTGGACCAACGGTCCGACGTCAGTGTCGGGGTCAGTGCCCGGCCCGATGTTCAGGGCTGTGGTGCGCCGGACCAGTTCTTCGACAAACTCCCGGTACAAGCTCTGGTGAACGAAAAGCCGGGAGCCGGCGATACAGCTTTGTCCGCTGGAGGAGAAGATGCCGTAGAGCACACCCTGGAGGGCCTGTTCGAGGTTGGCGTCCTCCAGAACCACGGTCGGAGATTTTCCGCCGAGTTCGAGAGTGGTGGGGATCAGTCGCTCGGCGGCTTCGTGGGCAATGCGTCGTCCGGTGCTGGTACCGCCGGTGAAGGCAATCTTGCTGACCTTGGGGTGGCTGGTGATCACGTCACCGATCACGGAGCCCTTTCCAGGAAGGATGGTGACCAGACCGTCTGGGAGGTCAGACTGGGTGACCAGTTCCATCAACGCCATGGAGATGAGGGGGGTCCATTCCGCCGGCTTAACTACGACGGCGTTACCCGCAGCGAGGGCCGGAGCGATCTTCTGGGCGTCTGAGGCGATGGGGGAATTCCACGGGGTGATCGCGGCGACCACTCCGAGTGGTTCGAAAGTGGTCTGAGTCTGCCACGGGCCACGTTGGGTAGTCAGGGTTCCTTCCTGCGTCTCCACTGCGGCGGCGTAGTAACGGAAGGTCTTGGCTGCGCTACCGACGAGGGCCCGGGTTTCCTTCAGGGTCTTGCCGGTGTTCAGGGTCTGGATCCAGGCCAGACGCTCCAGGTTGTCATCGATCAGACCAGCGATCTGGTGAAGGACCAGGGCCCGATCGTGCGGGTAGCAGGTGCGCCACTCCGACTCTCGCCAGGCGGTGTACGCCAGGTCGATGGCCTGCTTGGCCTGCTCAGCGGAAGCCTGGTTGATCTCTTGGACGAGCTCGCCAGTGGCAGGGTTGGTGACGGTATAGAGCTTGCCTTCACCGTGCACCCATTCGCCGCCGAGGCGGATGGCGTTGCGGACCTGAGGAAGAGCGCTGAAGGAGCTGTGGGAATTTCGGGACGAGGTTTGCAGGGTGACAGTCATTTGTTGATCTCCTCCAGAGTCTTTTCCTTGGTCTCGATGCCGAAGATGGCGGCAATCAGGAAGCCGACGAACGCTACGCAGCCAAAGACCGTGAATGCGGTGCTGATCTGCCCGGTGGTGGCAAGCACCTGACCGACGATGATGGGGCCGAGGATGATTCCGAGGCGGGCCCAGGCACCACCCCAGGCCGAGCCCATCGCGCGGATCTTGGTGGGGTAGAGCTCGGCGGTGTAGACGTAGAGCGCCATGTTGACCGCGAAGATGAAGACGGCGGTGCAGGCTGTCCAGATAACGACCTGGATGGCGCTCGTGGCTCCGAGTCCGGAAAGAGTGAACAGGAGGATCGAGGCGGTGAGCATTGCTCCGGAGAGGCAGAGCTTGCGTCCCAAACCATCGATGACGAAGGCGATCACCAGGCAGCCGACCAGGCCGGCACACGATGTGGCCACACTGTATTGCAACGCGGTCTGGACATCGGCGTTGAAGGTCTTGGAGTAGATCGTCGGGAGCCAGGAGGCGATACCGTAGTTCACGAAGTAGGCGGAGAACCACAGACCGGCGAGCATCAGACTGCGACGCAGGTACTTCTTCCGGAAGAGATCCAGGAAGCTGCCACGCTCATTGGTTTCCTCCGTGGCGACGCTCAGATCTGGCTGCGGCAGCGGCTTACCGGTGTCCTTTTCTACGGCGGATTCGATGCGCGCCATCGATCGGTCAGCATCTTCCAGGCGACCACGGGAGGCTAGCCAGCGCGGTGACTCGGGCAACCGCATGACCAGAGGAGTGAGCAGGATGGGGAGGAAACCGATGACGAAGAGAACCTCGTAACCGAAGCGCGGGACGATCCAGGAAGAAGCAACTGCGGAGATAACCAGGCCGACGGGGAAGACGGTCTCATAGAGGAGAACGAACCTGCCGCGCCCCTTGGCCTTGGCGATCTCATTGACGTAGCTGGCTCCGACCGGAACTGCTGCGCCAAGGCCGATGCCCTCAATGAACCGCAGCACCATGAAGACTTCCAGGGAATCCGTGAAGGCCATGCCCAGGGAGGTGACGGAGAAGATGATCAGAGCTCCGGTGACGACTTTCAGGCGACCGGCCCGGTCTGCTGTGAAGCCGCCGGAAAGGGCGCCAACCAGCATGCCGAGGCCACCGACGGTGATGAGCCAGGTGGTCTGGAGAGCATCCAGGCTCCACTTCTGCACCAGGACAGGCAGGGAATAGGCCAGCATGAGCTGCTCGAATCCGTCGAAGAAGGTGACGGCCCCGACAACGACGCGGGCTTTTACCTGCCACCTGGTTCGGGGAAGCCGCTCAATGCGGGCACTGATGTGGCCACGATGCACGACCGGCTTCGTGGATGTTGCTTCAAGGGTCATGGGGAGGGGACCTTCCGCTTAATAGTTTAGCGCTTAAGGGCTTGGCGCTAAAGCTATGGCATGGGACACAAATAAGCAAGGGTTGAGATCTATTTATCTTGTTGATTCCCCCGTTTTCTTGGTTTGGTTGCCCTATAAATGCCTGCTCAAGAGGGCAGTCCACCGAGGAAGAAAATTTGGGAGGTTGCCTGTTTCTGATGGCGGGGCGCAGGCGAGGGAGCGTCCAGTGACAGGTCTGGCATGGAGGTGTTGAACTTCCTTGGTCCCGGTGGGGACAGGGAAATCGTTGATGGGGTCAGGGCCTGTGGGGTGGTGACCTTTAATCTGCTCGGTCCTGAGAGTCGGGGTGGTGTTGGGGAAATGAAAAAACCGCACCTTCAGGCGCCCAGGGTGGGCGGAAGGTGCGGTTGGTGCAGGGGTTAGTTTTCGGGGTCTGCGCCCCAGAGGTATGTCTTTACGGACATGCCGAGCTTGCGTAGGAGCTCTGTCAGCTCCTCCGCTTCCTCGGGGGAGAGCCCGGCCATCATCTCCTTTTCTCTGGCGAAGTGGACCTCGGCCACTTCGGAGACGAGGTCCTGACCAGCTTGGGTCAGGCGAACGTGGACGGAACGCCGGTCAGATTTCTCCCGTATTCGTTCAACTAGGCCCGCATCTTCCAGGCGATTCAATCTGAGAGAGATGCCCCCAGAGGTGACCAGGGAAAATTCAGCCAATTGAGTGGGGGTCAGGGTGTAGTCTCCGCCCGAGCGTTTCAGGGTGGAGAGCACGTCAAAGCCGGCGGCGTTGATGCCGTACTGCTCAAAGGTGTCTGAGATGGCGTGGTTGTACATCAGGTACAGCCGGTGGAGTCGACCGAATATGTGTAGCGCGCTCGTGTCTAGTTCGGGCTTCTCGGCCTTCCACTGGGCGATGAGATCGTCGACGTAATCTTCCTTGATCCGAGTGGCGGCGCTTATTTTTCCTGGATACGTCATGACCCTATTCTTCATCTACTATGGCGATGGCATCGATTTCGACTGTTGCGCCATAGGGCAGGGCTGAGGCTTCCACAAAGGTTCGTGCTGGCCCAGCCTCCAGGAAGTGGTCGATGAATTGCTGGTTGGCCTCCTCCCGTAGGGAGAGGTCGGTGACGAAATAGGTCAGCTTTACCAGGTCTTTGATCTCACCCCCGACTGTGGCGAGTCGCTCCGTCATGCGTTCCATGGCCGCATCGAGGGCTTCCCGGCGTCCGTCGACTGGCTGGTAATCGCGGTCCACTGAGAGTGCCCCCGAAACGTAGATCTGGTTTCCGAAGCGCTTAGCGGGGCTATAGGGGTGTGCGATGTTCGTAGTCACTTTGCTCTCGTTTCGTGTGGGGCGTGGGGTGTGGTAACTAGTAAAGCACACTTCTTTTAGCGCTCAATTATTTTTATCTAAATTTGTTTGTCGTGTAGCGGTATCTGTGTCCGGGAAAGGTGGCAGACGCTCGGGATTCTTCCCCGGCAGTGGGGGCGGGAAACGGTCCCGGTGGTACAGACTTCTCGAGGGAGGTGGCTGGGACTACGGCGGTGATACAGGGAGATTTCCCCACCGAAGGAAACGGCTGCCAGTGAATTAGAGTAGTGATGACCGTCTGTCCTGCCACGGCGACGGGGTGTCACGTGAGGGTATCGGTTCCGGGGCACTGATGACCTCTTATGGCACAGCCGGCTCTCTTCACCAGCAGCACGCCTGTGACACTGGTCGGGGAATGCAGGCTGTCCATTGCAGTTCAGGGCGCTCGGTAGCCGGAGTCGCCGGTGGAATACGCAGTTAAGCCAACCAATTCGACCACGGCCACTCCTCGGCAACCGGAGCGCCGCCGCCCTGCCGCAGCGTGTTGGCGCTGACCGCGATTCTGGTGACCAGTGCCGCGGCCTCACATGTCGGCCCCGTGCAGGTGTCCGAGATGCGCTGATAGAACTGTTGGTCCAGTTGAGAGCGTAGCTCCGGCGGGATGGTCTCACCCGCTTCCTCGGCGGCCCGGAGCAGGTCATACCCCAGATCATGGGTCTGGCAGGCGATGTCGAAGGACGCGGGGAGCTCTACCGGGGAAGAACATGCTCCCGCCGGATCGGTGGCGAAGCCGTCCCTCTCCTCCGGGTGATAACCGAGGGTCTCGGACAATTCTTCCGAGACGGTGCCGTCTTCGACGAGCTCCTGGATCGCGGTGATTGTGGGCCCAGGGGTGGTCGGGGAGAAGGCGGCATCGGTCTGTCCGATGCCCGCGGAGTCAGCGGCCATGGCGGACGGGGTACCGAGGAGGAGAAACGGTGTCGCCAGCGCCACCAGGACGGGGCGGACACGGTGACGTCGGGCAGTCGGGACAGGCACGGAATCCATTGCCTAGACAGTAGAAGGAAAGCGGGCCCACCTGGTACATATTTGGCCGTGATCTGCGGCTCATCCCGCCGAACCGGCGAGACTGCCCCGCAGAACTGCCGGAAGCAGCCCCGGCAACTAGTCTGGCGGCATGCGCATCAATGTCACCAGCGTCTTCGTCGACGACCAGGAAAAAGCCCGCCAGTTCTACACTGAAAAGCTCGGTTTTATCGTCAAGCATGATGTCCCCGTGGGAGAGGCCCGCTGGCTGACCCTGGTTTCCCCGGAAGATCCCGAAGGCACAGAACTCCTGCTGGAGCCGACGGGCCACCCGGCGGCCCGGCCCTTCAAGGAGGCGCTGTTCCGGGACAAGATCCCCTTCACCCAGTTCGCCGTGGATGATATCCAGGCGGAGTATGAACGACTGACCGAACTCGGCGTGGAGTTCGACATGGCCCCCACGGACATGGGCACGGTCAGCGTGGCGGTACTCAACGACACCTGTGGCAACTGGATCCAGCTGGCCCAGTACCAGGGTTAATTCCCGTCTGAGGTGGCCGCAGCTCAACGGCAATGTCCACCCCTTCTTCTAGACTCCGCCCCATGATGAGGATGTCGAAGGATGTAATCGAGACGCACCCCGCCTCCTGCGGCAACGGGCATGACTGGAACCGCCCCAGATCCCACTATCCCGGCTGGGACAGCGGGGTTCTCACGGGCAGCGTGGGTCACCGGATCTGGACCTGTGCCACCTGCGGGGACATCCGGCACCGCGCTACGCAGGATCCGGTGTTCGCCGGGATGGGAGACCAAGGAGGCTGATACATGGAGGGGTTGGCAATGGACATCATCACCCAGGCAGAAAAGTTGGTCGAGCTCGGTGTGCCCGAGTTGGCGGGCATGAGCCCGGACGAGTTCCGGGTGGCCGCGGCAGAAGCGGACGGTGGGGACGGGCCCTCATTATTGGTTGTCGGCCCCTCACTGGTGCCGGCCTCCCGGCTTGCCCCATTGCTGCAGCACGCCGGGAAGCCCGGCTTCGTGGTCACCGACATGACTGACCTCGATGATTTCGGCCCACTCCCCGAACTCGACGTTCCGGTGTCGGGGCTCTACACAATCAGCAAGGTGACGCGTGGCGACGACCTGCTGAACTGGTCCCCGGCGGAGGCCCTGCCGGAGTTGCTCGGACGCGACCGCCGGCCACTGACTGTCAATGAGGGGATCTCCTGGCTGCTGCAGGAACCGGAACAGCTGGAGACGGGCAAGTGCTTCATGACGATTGCCACCCGTAAGCCTGCTCGTCGGGGGAACGGACTGGATGCGCGCACGCCCGCCATCTGGATCAGTGGTGGCACCGGGCGCGACGGCAAGGAACGCAAGGACGCCCCGAAGGTGGGGTGGTGCTGGCACAACAACCGGCACACCTGGCTCGGCTTCGCCTCCTGTGCCGCCTGACTGACCCGGGTTACCTGCGGTTTCCCGGTCAGCGCAGAAGCTGTTTTCCCAGTTTCAGGGCGGTGCTCAGCACCGCGGCGTACTTCTCCCGGGGCATGCCCTTCGGGCCGGTGATCGGCAGCAGGCGCTGCTCCGCGACGGTGCGGGACTCGGTGTACTTCAGCAGTCCCTCATCCGCGTGCCGACGTCCCACACCCGAGGCCTTCCAGCCACCCATCGGTGCATCCACGCTGCCCCACGCGGCGGCGAAGCCCTCGTTGATGTTGACCGTGCCGACCTCCAGCTGGGAGGCGATTTTTCGGCCGGTCGCGGGACGGGCCCACACACTGGCGTTGAGGCCGTAGACGGAGTCATTGGCTCGGCGCACCGCCTCCTCATTGCTTCTCACCAGCTCGACGGCCACGACCGGACCGAAGGTCTCCTCCCGGAACAGCTCGGCGTCCTCCGGTACCCCACTGAGCACCGTAGGGGCGTAGAAGCATCCGCCCAGTTCGGGCAGACTGCGGCCACCGGTCAGCACGGCCGCTCCCTTGGCCACGGCGTCGTCCACCAGGGACGCCACGTGGGCGCGGTGCCCGGTGGAGATCAGCGATCCCATGTCCACGGTCCATTCGTGTCCGGAACCCAGCCGCAACCGTCTGACGGCGGCGGTGAAACGGGCGGTGAACTCATCGGCGAGTTCCTGGTGGACGTAAATCCGTTCCACGGAGATGCACAGCTGGCCCGAGTTGGAGAAACAGGCGGTGACGGCACCGTCGACGGCCTTGGCCAGGTCAGCGTCATCGGCGATGATCAACGGGTTCTTGCCCCCCCCCCCCCC
>NZ_JBNILW010000015.1:0-83240 GCF_050107895.1 Corynebacterium halotolerans
ATCAGTCGGATTGTGCGGCGGTTGTTGGCGTTGACCGCGGTGATCTGGCATAACCACGCCACCGGCCAGCCGGTGCTGCGGTCACTGATCGCGTACGACCACTAAACCCCCGGAATCAATCATCTAGGGGAATGGTGGCTCGGGTCCTTCGACGATCAGGTCACCATCTCCGGCTGCTTACCACGGTAACTGCCAGAATGGGCGGCATGAACACCATGAGAGCAGCAGTACTGACCTGCCACGGCGGACCGGAAGCCCTGGAGTTCAAGGTCATTGAGCTCCCCGAGCCCGGCGCGGGAGAAGTGCTGGTGAAGGTCAACGCAGCCGCCCTGAACAACACGGACATCTGGACCCGGGAAGGAGCTTACGGTCTCCCCGGGGATCCGGACGCCAAGGCAGGCTGGCGCGGGCCGTTGTCCTTCCCGCTGATTCAGGACGGGGACATCGCCGGTGAGATCGTCTCGGTGGGAACAGACGTCAGCACAGATCGCGTGGGGCAGCGGGTTCTGGCCGATCCGGGCATCTACCAGGATGGACGCCCACCGCTCCCCCGGTCGGGTTACTCGGCAGCGAGGCTAACGGCGGCTTCGCGGAATTTGTGATCAGCCGTGCTGACCAGGCCCATGACTCACACCTCCGCCGGCGCCAACACGATGTCGAAGCGGGTTTTCGCCCAGATCTTCCCATCCAAGTCTCGGCCGTCCGGGGTCGGGGTGCCGGCCGGCTGTTCCTCGAAGGTCTTGATCAGCGAGTCCTTTACCCCGAAGACCGAATCGCCGATCTCCAGCTGCGGGTCACCGTCAACAAAGATGTGGGTGACCAGAGTGCGCTTCTCCGGGGCCGTGACCATGAAGTGCAGGTGCGCGGCACGCACCGGGGAGCGGCCGACGGATTGCAGCATCTGGCCCACCGGGCCGTCGTGCGGAATCGGGTACGGCACCGGGGTCAGCCCCCAGAACTTGTAGTTCCCCTGCTCATCGGTGAACAGGTGAGCGCGACCGGCCATGCGGCCGTCGGTGTACTGGACGTCGTACAGCCCGTCCTCATCGCACTCCCAGACCTCGATCCGGGCGTTCGGGACCGGATTGCCCTCGGTGTCGGTGACCGTGCCCTCCACCCAGGCGGGCTGCCCCTCCGCACCGAAGGAGATGTCGCCGCCGTGCTCGATCTCGGGGGCGTCGTCGACGAAGAAGGGGCCGAACACGGTGGCCTCGGTGGCGTTTTCGTAGGCCTCGTTGTTCACGGCGATGGTCTGCATGGAGGCACCCAGCGTGTCCGAGAGCAGGACGAACTCCTGGCGCTTGTCATCGGTGATGTGGCCGACCCGGGTGAGGAAGTCGATGGCGTAGTTCCACTCATCCTCGGTCAGGCGGACGTCGCGGATGAAGCTGTGCAGATGCGTGGTCAGGGACTGCATGACCTGCTTCAGCCGCGGGTCCGGGGTGTTCTCGAAGGAGGCGAGCACGCGCTGGACGAGGTCTTCCTCGACCTGCTGCTGTTGTGCACTGACCTGGGTATCGGTGGACTGAGTCATGGCTCTTCTCTTTCCTTAGTTCAGGGTCGCGGGATCGTCGCCGTTCAGGGCGGCGGTGAGCAGCTGGGTGAGGTTGTCTTCGGTGACCTCACGGGGGTTATTGGCCGGGATCTTCTCCAGCACGATCTCCACCGCCTGCGGGATGTTCTCGGCGGTGAAGCCGTAATCTGAGAGTCGTTGCGGGGCGTCGACCTGCGCGCGGAGCTGCTGCAGTCCCTCCAGGGCGGTGTCGGTGCCAAACGCGGTGGCGGCGCGCTGTTCCGCTTCCGGGGCGTGCGGGGCATTGAAGGCCAACACGTAGGGCAGGACCGTGGCGTGGGTCTGGGCGTGCGGCAGGTTGAAAGTACCGCCGAGCACGTGGCAGATCTTGTGGTGCAGGCCCGAGCCCGCGGACGCGAAGGCCACCGCCGAGAGATACGCGCCGTAGAGGGCCTCGTCTCGGCCGTCGATACTCTGTGAGTCCGCCACGATCTTGGGCAGGCCCTGACTCAATGCCCGGATGCCTTCGCCGGCCAGGGCCGCGTTGATCGGGTCGGCCTTCGGAGCCCAGAGTGAATCAATGCAGTGAGCCATGCCGTTCAGCCCGGAGGCCACGGACATCTCCACCGGCAGGGAGAGGGTGAGCTCGGAATCGTAGATAACCGTGGTGGGCAGAACCTTGGCGTCCACCCCGGTGGTCTTGCGCTTGGCTTCAGTGAGACCCCAGACATCGGTGGCCTCGGATCCGGCGTAGGTGGTGGGCACCGCGACGATCGGAATGCCCGTGGTCAGCGCGATCGCCTTGGCCAGCCCGGTGGTGGAGCCACCGCCGACGCTGACCAGCAGGTCCACGTCATTTTCGAGGGCCACCTGGCGGGCGTTCTCGGCGGTCTCGATCGGCACGTGCATGACCACGTCCGAATGCCAGACCGCGACCTCAACGCTGGCAGCCACCTGCTCAGCGATGAACATCTCCCGCTCGCCGGCGATGACCATGACGTTGTGCGCGTTCAACCGCTCGGCCTCGGCGGACAGATGGCCGGCCGCTTGCCCGGAGCCGAAGCGGACCCGCTGGCCCAGGGTGACGTGCTCGAAACTCAATGACATGTGTTCTTGCCCTTTCAGTTGCTCAAGACCGGCTGCTGGTTCAGGTGCAGGTCAGCGGCGAGTTCCGCGATGCGCTCCTGCAGTTGGGTGCCGTCCACCGCGGTGGCGTAGACGTAGAAGTCAGGTCGGGTAATCAGATAGAGCACGCCTGCCTCCTTCAGCCAGCGGGTATAGGTTCCTTCAGTATCTACGATCTGACCGGGCGCCGTGCCGGAACCGACGCTCACGATGGTGGCCTCGAGCAGTTCCAGAGTGGCCAGCTGGGCGTCGTCAAGCGCCGTGCAGGGATCCGCGTTGAGCCCGATAACGATCCAACCGCGGGCGACGACATCGTCGAAGCGGCCGGTGGCTCCCTGACATTCCACGATGCCCTGCTTGGCCAGCTCCCCGCCATGGGGGCTTCCCTTAGCCCAGACACCGGAACCGAGGTGGGCGACATCCGTATTGACCGGGGTGCCGTCCCAATCGGCCATCTCGGCGATCATGCGCTCATCCCGTTTGGCGGCCTCCGTCTCATCAGCGATGCAGATGACGCTGCCCAGCTCCATGGAGAAGTCGATGTAGTGGCGGACGTGTTCGCGGCGCTCCTCACCGTAGGAGTCCAGCAGCTGATCGTCAGCCCTACCACTGAGGATGAGATCCAGTCGCCAGGCTAAAGCCACAGAATCCCGGAGTCCGGCACACATCCCCTCACCGGCGAACGGCGGCATGAGGTGTGCTGCGTCGCCGGCGATCAGTGCCCGCCGGTCGCGCCACTGCTGTGCCCAACGGGCCTGGAAGCGGTAGATCGCGGAGCGTTCCAGAATCGCCTTGTCCGGGGTAACACCCCAGGGATCGAGCAGCTGCCACGCGCTCTCCTCGGAAGCCAGCTCCTTGAGGTCCTCGCCGGGCAGGGCCATGAACTCCCAGCGACGCCGCCCCGGTCCACCCGGCACAATGGTGGTCGGCCGTTTCGGGTCGCAGAGCTGCCAGTGGTCTGGGCCGTACTCGATCTCCTGAGTGGGTTTGAGATCCAGGATCAGCCAGTCGAAGAAGTAGCCGAGGTCATTCATCTCCAGGCCGAGCGTCTCGCGGATGAAGCTGTTTGCGCCGTCGGCACCGATCACGTAGCGGGCGCGGATCTCCTGCACCTCGGCGTCCGGGTTCAAGACTTCGGGATTCTCGGTGAGGACGCCGCGCAGAGTGACCGAGTCCTCGTCCTGTTCCAGGGCTGTGACATGCCAGCCGCAGCGCAGTTCCACAGTGTCTAGTGCCGTGGCGGTATCACGGAGTCGCTTCTCCAGTTCCGGCTGGTAGAACCAATAGCGCGTGCGCCAGCCAGATTCGGTCATGGAATTCCAGTCGACTTCCATGAGGGTTTCACCCTTAGCGTTGCGCCAGGAGTAAAGGTCCTCATGGTGTTCAATGGCGCTGTCGTTCTCGGCATCGATGCCGATGTAGCCGAGGATCCGGGCGATTTCATGATCGAAGGTGACGGCACGAGGCCGCTCGTAGAAGGATGGCCACTTCTCGACGACGGTGACACGGTGCCCCTTCTTGCCGAGAAGAACGGCGAGCAATGTGCCGACTGGGCCGGCACCGACGATGGCGACGTCAGTGTCGTACTGCTGGAAGTTTTGGGAGTCCTGGAAGGGTGACATAGATACTGACCTCTTTCAATTGTGTCGTACTGCATGTTGTGTGAAACACATTGTGAACTATGATTCACATTTGAACAATGATTCATTTATATCCCTACCCTTCTACCCCCGCCTGATTTCGTGAGCTGGACGAACGTTTACGGTGAGAACATGACGAGGACCGACGATCGGCGGAGTAGGCGACGCGAACAGACTCGGAAGCGATTGATCAATGCCGCGCGAGAGCTGATGGCTGAGCGCGGGTTCACTGAGGTGGGCATCGCAGAGATCACGGCAGCCGCAGACCTGGGCACCGGCACGTTCTATAACTACTTCCCCTCCCGCGAGCAGCTGTTGGCTGCCGTGGCGGAAGACTCGATGGAAAAAGTCGGTGCTGCCCTGGACCGGAACGTGTCAGGACTCGATGACCCGGCTGAAGCTTTCGCCAGCTCTTTGCGCCACCTGGTCCGCCATGCCCTCACCGATCGAGTGTGGGGGGGTTTCCTGGTACAGATGGGTGCCGCTCACCCCGTTCTGCTGCGAATCCTGGGACCGCGCGCCCGGCGCGACCTACTGCGCGGCGTGGAGACCGGGAGATTCTCCATCGAGGATCTGGATCTGGCGACAACCTGCACCTTCGGTTCCCTGGTCGCCGCCATTCAATTGGCCATGGAATCCGAGCCCCGAGAAGAACGAGATCAGATCTTCGCCCGCGCGATGCTGCGGATGGTTGGCGTACCGGCCGATGAGGCCCCCGAGGTGGCTGCCCGAAAACTGCCGGAGATCGAGGTTTGAGGGGGTGAGCTGGCCGGAGTGCCATACCCCACCTCCAGGCCGTTCACTCCCCACGCACAGGGCCAGGAATCCACGGGGCTGATCCCATCCATTGCCCCACCCTCACCCCACCGCCATACTGGCCGCATGGGACTGGCATTCGCGCTTCTGGCCTGGTTGGCGGGCACAGCACTGTTCACCTTCAGCATCCTGAAGTTGAACAGGCTGAATCCGGAGGATGAGGTCCCCTCGTGGTTCGGCCGGCCGAACAACTACTCCGGCGGGGTGTACCTCCTCCGCGCGGCTGGCGCCGGGCTACTGTTTCTCGCGGCCTTCGCCTGGTCCAGTGCGATCGGATACCTCTCGATTGCCCTGGTCTTCCTCGGCTGCGCCCCCGCACTCCTCCTCCATGTCCGGCACAACCGGCGCGTGAGAACCGGATCTACCGGCCATTAGAAAGCAAGGCGGCTGGTCAAACCGGTCGCCCGCCCGGTCACCGCCCCTCAAGTCCTGACCAGCGCAAATAGGTGACACCTACATCACTGTTCCTATGGCCAGCGTCACAAAAGGGGGCTAAACTACAGTGCAGAGCAAGGATTGCTCCGATGGAAGTCGTACTAATCCAGGGTCGACCACGCCCGTGAACGGCCCGCAACCAGGACGCCGCCCAGCCAGGAGGCTGACATGACCGCAGTAGCACCAAGAGTTGATGACTATCAGGCACCCGTCCGGCCCGCCCCGACCGGGCACGCCCGCAAAGGCTCCGCCCTCTGGTCCTCTCTGACCACCACCGACCACAAACAGCTGGGCATCCTCTACATCATCATGTCCTTCATGTTCTTCGCCGCCGCGGGACTGATGGCGCTCCTCTTCCGGGCCGAGCTGTTCACACCCGGCCTGCAATTTCTGTCGAATGAGCAGTACAACCAGCTGTTCACCATCCACGGCACCCTGATGATGCTGGCGTTCGCCACACCACTCGTGTGGGGCTTCGGCAACTTCGTCCTCCCACTCCAGCTCGGGGCACCGGACGTGGCCTTCCCCCGGCTGAACGCCTTCGGACTCTGGATCACCGGCGCGGGCGGTCTGGTCATCATGGCCGGCTTCCTCACCCCGGGCGGCGCCGCCGACTTCGGCTGGACCATGTACTCCCCGCTGTCCAGTGACATCCACACCCCGGGAGTGGGAGCCGACTTCTGGATCCTCGGCGTCGGCATGCTGGGCATCGGCACCATCGCTTCCGCGATCAACATGCTGACCACCATCATGTGCCTGCGAGCCCCCGGCATGACGATGTTCCGGATGCCGATCTTCGCCTGGAACATCTTCGTGACCGCCGTGGTCGCCCTCCTGGTGTTCCCGCTGCTGACCGCCGCCGCCCTGGGTGTGCTCTATGACCGCAAACTCGGCGGCCACATCTACGATCCGGGCAATGGTGGCGCGATCCTGTGGCAGCACCTGTTCTGGTTCTTCGGACACCCCGAGGTCTACGTCATCGCACTGCCGTTCTTCGGCATCATCTCTGAAGTCATTCCGGTGTTCTCCCGGAAGCCGATGTTCGGCTACATCGGGCTGGTCTTCGCCACCCTGGCCATCGCCGCTCTGTCCATGGCGGTGTGGGCGCACCACATGTTCGTCACGGGTGCTGTCCTGCTTCCCTTCTTCTCCTTCATGAGCTTCATGATCGCGGTGCCCACCGGCGTGAAGTTCTTCAACTGGACGGGCACGATGTGGAAGGGGCACATCACGTGGGAGACCCCGATGATCTTCGCGGTCGGCTTCCTGGCCACCTTCCTCTTCGGCGGCCTGACCGGCATCCTCCTGGCCGCCCCGCCGCTGGACTTCCAGCTGTCTGACTCCTACTTCCTGATCGCGCACTTCCACTACACCGTCTTCGGCACCGTGGTGTTCGCGACGTTCTCCGGCATCTACTTCTGGTTCCCGAAGATGACCGGCCGGATGATGGACGAACGGTTGGGCAAGATCCACTTCTGGATGACCTTCTTCGGCTTCCACGGCACATTCCTCGTCCAGCACTGGCTGGGCAACATGGGCATGCCGCGCCGCTACGCCGACTACCTGGATTCTGACGGCTTCACGCTGCTCAACCAGATCTCCACGATCTCCGCATTCGTTCTGGGGACCTCTGTCCTGGTCTTCACCTGGAATGTGTTCAAGTCCTGGCGCTACGGCGAGATCGTCACCGTGGATGATCCGTGGGGCTACGGCAACTCCCTGGAGTGGGCCACCACCTGTCCCCCGCCGCGCCACAACTTCATCTCCCTGCCGCGCATCCGCTCCGAGCGCCCCGCGTTCGAGCTGCACTACCCGCACATGGTGGAGCGCATGCGGGCTGAGGCGCACGTGACCAAGCACGACGAACGCGCCGAGAAGCAGAAGTCCCCGACCCCGGATGAGGTCAGGGAGGAAGAGAAGCAGGCGCAGAGCTAGAGAGGAACCGGCAGTCAGAGCAGCGGGCGGAGGGGAACCAGGGCAGTTTCCACCACCCGCGCCATGACGTGCCGGTCCCGCCACTCCGGGGAGCTCAGTTCCTCGCAGTGCTCGGCGTCGGCGGCGTAAACCTTCTCCATTTCCGCGGCGAAGCGGGGATCGGTGACTTCCACGTTGGTCTCGTAGTTGTAGGACAGCGAGAGCCGGTCGATGTTGGCGGTGCCCACGGTGGACCACTCGCCGTCGATGGTGGCAACCTTCGCGTGGATCATGGAGGCGGAGTAGAGCAGGATGGTGATCCCCGCGTCCAGCAACTGCCCGTAGAATCCGCGTGAGACCCAGTCGGCCACGACGTGGTTCGAGGTCTTCGGCACCATGACCCGCACGTCCACGCCCCGTTCGGCCGCCGCGACCAGGGCCTGCAGGATCTGCTGGTCCGGAATGAAGTACGGGGTGGTGATCCAGATGCGGTGCTCGGCCCGGGCGATCGCCTTCAGGTACGTGTTCCGGATGGGATAGACCAGCTGCACCGGAAGGTTGGCCTGGACGATCACCTCCGGATTCCAGGCGCGCGGGGCGACCCACTCGATCTGATCCTCCGGATCATGGGCGGCATTCCACAATTGCGCAATGGCATGCTGCAGCCCCCACACGCCGGCGCCAATCTCCCGCACGTGGGTGTCCCGCCATTCATTCGCGTAGAGCGAACCGATGTTGTAGCCGCCAGCGAAGCCGATGCTGTCATCCACCACCAGGATTTTCGAGTGGTTGAATCCGCTGTGGCGCAGCGGCCCCACCCAGAAACGTTTCCCCACCACGGGCAACCGGTAGACCCGGACCTGTTCGGAGAACTGCCGGTAGAAGGAACGCGGCACCACCAGATTCGCCATACCGTCGTAGAGCACGAAGACCTTGACTCCCCGCTCGGCGGCCTGGTTGAGGGCGTCCATGAACCGCTGCCCCACCTCATCCGCCTTCCAGATGTAGGTCTCCAGGTAAACGGACTTCTCCGCCGATTCAATCGCCTGGATCATGTCGTCATAGAGCTCGCCGCCGGAGGTGTAGATGCTCAGGTTCGAATCCTCGAGCTGGGCATGGAAGGTGCCCGGGTTCGGGGCGCGCCGCTTCCTCCGGTTGTGGTTCAGGACCGCATCGACGCCCATCACAGCCCCCGCGGTGAGGACCGGCACGGCAGCTGCTGCTCCGGTGAGGAGACCAGCGGCCTTCAGGACGTCACGGCCCTTCACCTGGCGGGCATGGCGGAGTAAGCGCATCATGCTGCCACAATACGTGCCCGCCCCGGCAACCGCCGCGACTTCGCGCGCCAGTCCGCTCCCGGCTACTCCGCGATCCGCTCCAGCAGCTGTGTGAACCGCTGGCCCGTCTCCTCCCAGGAGTAACCGGCCGCCAGGTCACGGGCGGCGGCGCCGAGGTCGCGGCGTCGGGAAGCACTTTCAAGGAGCTGTTCCGTGGCGGTGGTGAGGTCCGCCGGGCCGTCGACCAGCAGGCCGGTGAGGCTGTGCGTGATGGAATCGCGCAGGCCACCGGCGCTGCGGTAGCCGATGGTGGGCACGCTGTGCTGCGCGGCCTCGATCACGGCCAGGCCCCACCCCTCCTTGCGCGAGGGCATGAGGTGCAGTTCGGCGCGCGCGAGCAGGGCGTGCTTGTAGTCCTCGGTGACCTGGCCATGGAAGCGGATGCGCTCGGCGACGCCGCTGTCTGCCGCATAGGCACGCAACTGCTCCTCCCACCAGCCGGAACCGATGACGTCCAGGACCAGGTTGTGCTCCTCCCCGAGAGCGGCGATGACATCCATGGCGTGCTCGATCTGCTTGTGCGGCACGAGCCGGGAGAGGGTGACCAGGTGGAGGGCGCCATCATTGTCCAGGGTGGGCAGGTGCTGCGGGATGGGGTCGATGCCGTTGCGGATGATGTGGATGTCCTGCTGCCGCACGCCCAGGTCCACCAGTTCCTGCGCGCTGGGGCCGGAGACCGTGACATAGGGCGCGCCGCGGTAGATGGCGGGGGCCACGTGCTTTTCCAGGAACCAGCCGAAGCGCCCGATGGCCGGCCCCGCCACGGGCCACTGCTCGCGGTGGCAGTGGTGGGTGAGCAGGACCGTGGGCTTGGGAGTGAAGACCCGCGCGAAGAAGGGGATGCCGTTCTGCGTGTCCACCACGGCGTCGATCTTGCCCAGCGTGCCCACACCCAGGCGGCCCAGCAGGATCCCCAGCCAGGCCTTCGGGTAGACGGTGAACTTCCCGCCGCTGCGCGAATAGCGCACACCCTCCCGCATGCTGCGGCGCGGGGCGTCGGTGTGGCCGGCCGTGCGGTAGACCACCTCATGGCCCTGCCTGGCCAGATACTCCCCGACCCGCTCCAGGTAGCGCTCGCTGCCACCGCCCTGGGGGTGGGTGGAATCGCGCCAGCACAACAGAAGGATTTTCATCAGGGGTCTAGTTTAGTTCGTACTTTACATTCACTTGACATCGACGCGGGGCGCTGAACTGGCAAAATCGATTTCCGCTAGATTATTTTGTGTAGTTTCTACCCAATAGTGAACGTTTTCTATCCATCTGATTGTTGGGAGCTCCGTTGCCACCCCTCCCCCATTCCCGCCGTCGTGCCACCCTGCGGCGTTCCTTCGGCCTGCTCGCCTCCTTCCGGCATGAGCAGCCGCGTCCGGACCTGTTCTATGGCGGACTGGCGGTGGACACGGCGTCGATGATCGAGGCGTTGTGGGCGGATGTGCACGGTGGCGGGCTGCAGGGCCGTTCGGGGCTGGATGTCGGCGGCGGGCCGGGGTACTTCGCGCAGGAGTTTGAGAACCGCGGCGTGGAGTACTTCTCCGTGGAGCCGGATGTGGGTGAGATGTCGGCCGCCGGGATCGACGTCGCGGCGTCGGTACGCGGCTCCGGCCTGGACCTGCCGTTCCTGTCCGATTCCTTCGACGTGGTGTACTCCTCCAACGTCGCCGAGCACGTGGCCGAGCCCTGGCGCATGGGCGAGGAGATGCTGCGGGTGACGCGTCCCAGCGGCCTGGTGATCCTGAGTTACACCATCTGGCTGGGCCCCTTCGGCGGGCACGAGACCGGGCTGTGGCCGCACTATGTGGGGGGCGGCTTTGCCCGGGACCGCTACAGGAGAAAACACGGGCACCCGCCGAAGAACGTGTTCGGGGAGTCCCTGTTCGACGTCTCGTGTGCGGAAGGGCTCCGCTGGGGGCGCTCGGTTCCCGGCGCGGAGCTGGTGGCCGCCTTCCCGCGCTACCACCCGGGCTGGGCCTGGTGGATGGTCCGCGTTCCGGCGCTGCGGGAATTCGCGGTGAGCAACCTGGTGCTGGTGCTGCGGAAGTTGTGATTCTGGCCGGGGGGCCGGCGCGCAACTGAAAGATAGGTGTGCGGCGTTACCTTGACGCCCCGATCGTGCCGGCACGGCAGCCTCCCGGCATCGAGCCCGCGATAATCCCCGCTCTCCCGAGACGGGACCGGATCCGGCGCTAGAGTGGGGCGGCAAACGCCCAGCGAAGGAGTGTGCACCATGCCCGAGTACGAGCAACCACAGATCCCCGCCCAACAACAGGACGTCCCCGGCGTGCAGTCCGAGATGACGCCGGTCCCCGACTGCGGGGAAACCACCTACCGCGGCTCCGGAAAGATGACGGGCAAAGCCGCGCTGATCACCGGCGGGGACAGCGGCATCGGCCGGGCGGTGGCCATCGCCTACGCCCGCGAAGGTGCGGACGTGCTGATCTCCTACCTCAATGAACATGACGACGCCCGCGACACCGCCCGCTATGTGGAGGAGGCCGGGCGCCGCGCCGTGCTGGTGCCCGGCGACCTCACCGACCACGCGCACTGCCGTGAGGTGGTGCAGCGGGCGGTGGACGAGTTCGGCCGGTTGGACGTGCTGGTTCCCAATGCGGCCTACCAGTCGCTGCACGACAACCTCGAGGACTTCACGGACGAGGAGTTCGACCTCGTCTTCCAGCTGAACATCGGCCACTACTTCCGGATCGTCAAGGCGGCGCTGCCGCACCTGCAGGCCGGAGCGTCAATCATCGCCACGACCTCGGTCAACGCCGACACCCCCGGGCCGCCGCTGGCCCCGTATTCCGCCAGCAAGGCGGCGATCGCCAACTTCTCCGCCTCCCTGGCCCAGATGCTGGGCCCGCGGGGCATCCGGGTCAACTCGGTCGCCCCCGGCGCGATCTGGACCCCGCTGATCCCCGCCACCATGCCCCCGGAGCAGGTGGAGGACTACGGCAGCCAGGCTCCGCTGGGGCGGACCGGGCAGCCGGCGGAACTGGCCGCGCTCTACGTCCTGCTGGCCAGTGATGGCGGCAGCTACATCTCCGGCTCGATGATCCCCGTGACCGGTGGAAATCCGGTGCTGTGATGGAGGTGCGGAGAGCCCCGGGAGTCAATGAACTACCGCCCCGGGACGAGGGCTACGTGGACCTGCGCTCCTACGCCGCGATCAGGGACAGCCGCACCATGGCGCTGATCGCCCACGACGGTTCAGTGGACTGGCTGCCCCTCCAGGACATCGACTCCCTGCCGGTCTTCGGCCGCCTGCTCCACGCCGAGCGCGGCGGCTGCTTCCAGCTGGCCCCGGATCCCGACGCCGCCGGTGAGATCCGCGTCCACCGCGAGTACCTGCACGGGACCAACGTGCTGCAGACGACGTACACCACGGACGTCGGCACCGTGCGGGTGACGGATTCGCTGAATCTGGGCTCCACCGGCGCCCTGCCGTGGACCGAACTGGCCCGGTGCGTCGCCGGCGTCGAGGGGCAGGTGCCGATGGCCTGGCAGGTGGTGCCGGGGACCATGCTCGACACGGCCTCGCCGTGGATCCGGGAGACCCTGCAGTGCGCGGTGCTGCAGGTCGGGGACGTCAGCCTCGCCGTGCGCTCCGAGGGGGCGGGCGAGCACGACGTCGTCAAGCACACGGTCACCGGCCGCTTCACCACCGCGCCGGGCAGTGAACACCTGCTGGCCGTGGTGGGCACCAAGGGCGAGCCGCTGCGCTTGCCCGAGCCGAGGGCCATCCGGCGCAATGTGGAGTTGAGCGTGGATCTGTGGCGCCGCTGGATGGGGCTGCTGCACTATGAGGGGAAGTACGACGGCCCCGTGCGCCGCAGCGCCCTGGTGCTGAAGCTGCTCAGCCACGACCCGTCCGGGGGCGTGGTCGCCGCGGCCACCACCTCCCTGCCGGAGAACCGGGAGGGCACCAAGAACTATGACTACCGCTTCGCCTGGATCCGGGACGCCACCTACACCCTGCACGCCCTGCTGCGGCTGCAGGAACAGGAGGACGTGCACGCCGCGGTGTCCTGGCTGCTGCGCCTGGCCCGCCGGCAGGCTCCCAGGCTGCACGTCCTGAACCAGCTCGACGGCACGGTCCCCGACCCGGAGATGACGGAGTACGACGTCCCCGGATGGCGCGGGATCGGCCCCGTGGTCACCGGCAATGGCGCGGCCGATCAACTGCAGTTGGGAGTCTACGGGGACCTCTTCGACATGGCGCTTCTCTACGTGGGCGGCGGCAATGTCCTGGATGTGGCCACCGCCCGCATGCTCGCCGACCTGGCCGACGCCGTGTGCGATCTGTGGCGCACCCCGGACGCCGGGATGTGGGAGCTGCCCACCCACCGGCACTACACCAGCTCGAAGATGGGGTGCTGGGTGGCACTGGACCGGGCGGTGACCCTGTCCGAGCAGGGCCAGCTGCCCGGACCGGCGGACCGCTGGCGGGCGGAGCGCGAATGCATCCGCGAGTGGATCGAGGAATACTGCTGGTCGGAGGAACGCGGCAGCTATGTCTGGTACCCGGGGGCCGACAAGCTGGATGTCTCCGTGCTGTTGCACACCATCAGCGGTTTCGACACCGGGGAACGGATGTCGCGGACCATCGACGCCCTGCGCGAGGAGCTGAGCCACGGCCCGATGCTCTACCGCTACAGCGGCGTGTCCGAGGAGGAGGGCACCTTCACCGCCTGCGGCTTCTGGTGCGTGGCGGCCCTGGCCCTGGTGGGGCGGCGCGAGGAGGGCGAGCAGCTCATGGATGAGCTGCTGGCGCTGGGCAACGATGTGGGCCTGTACACGGAGATGATCGACCCGGCGGACCTGTCCTTCCTGGGCAACTTCCCCCAGGCACTGAGCCACCTGGCGCTGCTGGAGGCGGCGCTGACGCTGGAGGACACCTGATCCCGGCGTGCGGGGTCCCCCCGCCCCGGCACGGCTTCGTCCCGCCCGGATCGGGTCCGGGCGGGACGAGGTAATTGCGGGTTCTTATGCGGTGATCTGACTAAGCGGCGAGAAGCTGCTCTGCGGCGTCCTGGGTATGCGCCAACTGCACCACTGATTCATAGGACAGCCAGGTGGTGGCTGTCTCCCTGATCCCGCCCGTGGCGGCGTCAACCTGGTTCAACTGGAATCCCTCGGGCAGCTCAGCTATCCCCGCTGCAGCCACCGCCAGGAGTGGAAGATCCGCGGCCTCGGCCCACACATGGATCTCCGGCAGATCAAGCAGGTTGACGGTGGCAATCACACCCTCGATCAGGTCCCGTGCAGCAGCGTCGTCGAGCGCGCTGGGCACTCGCACCGCCACCTCCGATGCTCCGAAGAGTTCTTCTATCGGGCCTGTTTCTTCATCAATCAGCATGGCACCGAGCCTATAGATCACACCTTTGAGGAAGCTGGGGAGCCACGGGAAATTTCCGGTGAGTGGGCCCGGTTCCTGGCCGCGAGCTGCTGGATGCACCGCACCATGAGGCTCTCCGCCATCGCTGTCCTGAAAGGACAAACGGTGTTTCCCAGCCCTCTGTTTCTAAGTTCCGCTGCACCGTGCCGGCCCCTCCCATGGGTGCCGCTCACCGGACTGCGCAAGCGATTCACCTGCGGTTTCTTCTCACCAATTGGTTCGGCCTGCCACTGCGTGGAGCCCACCTTCGATCGATCACGTCGGCTGTGGTTCAGCCCTTCCGGACGCGGAAGAAACGCCCTATGGAAGCCGCTCCAGGAAGCTGTTTCACATCGGGAACGTTCTATAATAAAACTCTTATGCGTGAAGTGCTGCGGCGTCGGGAGAAAGCAGGAACGTGCGATGTGGAAGTTGGAACGGCTGGAGGAACTGGAAGCATTGGCCACGTTCGAAGCGCCGCTGTACGTCCGCTACTCCCGAGGCCCCGAGGAAGATGCCACCAGCGGCAGCATCGACACTGAAAGCGGCCTGGAGCTCCCTGGTCTATCAGTCAACCCGCTCTCCCCGGAAGCATGGTGGACCCGACCAGTGGGAGACTGGATCGCTCGCCAGCTGTGCCAGTACAAGCACCTCCAGGAGAAGAACCCGGACCGGTTCGCTTGGGTACTCCGGCGAGTTCAGGTGGGGCGGGGGCCCGACTGTGAGCCGTTGCTGGCCGCGGTCAAACCCGTCGCACAGCTGTCGCCGCGACTACTCGAGGAAGCAGAACTCCGCTACGCCAGAAGTTTCGATGCCGGCAGAGGGCCGGAAGACGGCCCAGAGATGTAGCTGCGCATCGGGCGGGGCCGCCTCCGACGAAAAATGGCCAGAAACTCAAAGACGCAGGAGATCTGGGCACATCTTGAGAAGAAGAGGGTGCCGTGGCCGGGCTCCTCACCGACATCCACGAGCGTTTCCTACCGAGTGCCAAGCGCGACGACTTCGCCCGGGTGAGCAAGGAGAGATTCAGGAAGGGTAGCGAGCCCCTGAGGTGATTGTGAATCCCTGCCCCGCTTCGCGAGGGAACACCCACCCCGTGCACGAGGGGCCAGGTGCCGACCAAAAGACTCGAGCTTAGACCAAGGTTCCGCCTTGAGGAAGCCGTGTCGATTTCGATGGAACCATGATCAGCAAACCACTACGGTTATGAGTTAACTCACACGTAGAGAGGAACTGCAATGAGCTTCACATTGAATGTCGGAGGCCGCGCCGGCGAGGAAGAATCCGGGCGAAGACCTCGGCAGTCGATCTCCCGACCGTCAGTCCCACTCGCCCTTGCTGTCATTGCCCTGGTCGCAGCAATTCTCATGCTCGGCACCGTCGTCCTCGACGCCCCGATCGAACTCTCCATGTTTGTCGCCATGATCGCACTGATGGTGGTGCTCGCCGTGCGCGGGTTCAGTTTCAACACCATCCAGTCCGCCGCCTACGATGCCATGCGCACCGTCCTGGAACTGATCATCATCCTGATCACCGTAGGCATGCTGATCAGCGCCTGGGCACAATCCGGAACGATCCCACTGATCATCAGCCTCGGCCTACAGACCATCCACCCGAGCCTGTTCTACGTCACCGCCATCATTCTCTGCTCCATCACTTCTCTGATCACCGGAACCTCCTGGGGAACCATGGGCTCAGTCGGCGTCGCACTCATGGCTGTCAGCAGTGGCCTGGGCATGCCAGCCGCGTTGACCGCCGGTGCCATCGTCTGCGGCTCCTACTTCGGTGACAAGCTGTCCATGCTCTCTGATTCGACCAACCTGGCCGCAGCAATCACGGGCACGCCGCTGCTGACCCACATCAAGTACATGCTGATCACCACTGTGCCGGCTTACACCGGAACGCTACTCATCTACGGTGTCATCGGTTTTGTGCTTCCACACCAGGCCGGCAACACCGAGACAATCCAGCAGATCATCGATGGCCTGAACGCCAACTTCAACATGGGCTGGTACTCGTTGATCCCGGCAGTTGTCACCGTGGGAATGCTGTTCTTCCGGCTGCCGCCCTACGTCGCCATTTTCGGAGGCGTGGTCGCCGCAGCCTTCGTATCAATGGTCACCCAGGGCGCCAACACCAGCCAGGTGATCGAGACGATCCACTCGGGCTTCGTCCTGGACACCGGTCTCACCAACCTGGATGACCTGGTATCGGGCGGCGGTGCCCTCTCCATGGCCGGGCTGGTGATGCTCTTCCTCTTCGCGGTCGGCTGCTCCGGGCTCCTGAACAAGGGAGGCTTTGTCACCGTACTCATTGAGCAATTCCTCGCCTTCGCCAACAGTCGCCGCAAGCTGATGTCTCTGACGTCACCGATCATGATCGTCTCCGTCGGCCTGGGCGCCTCCCTCTCCTTCGCCGCCGTGATGATCGGCACCCTGCTGCGGCCGGCCTATAAGGAGATGGGCCTCAAGAGTGAGAATCTGGCTCGCACCATCGAGGACTCCGGCACCACCTACGACGCCTTCTACCCCTGGTCCGGTGGCGGCATCTTCGCCGCCGGTGTGCTGGGCGTGGCCACGGTGGAGTACATGCCCTTCATGTTCTTCGCCTTCCTGTCCACGTTCTTCGGCATTGTCGTCTCACTGACCCAGTTCAAGGTCCGCACCATCCCTCCGAAGGACACCGATCAGGACACCACCGAGGATGATCCTGCGGATCCCCTGCAGCCTGACGGGGTCGCCCCGACCGGGCAGTCCGCCGAGGAGTCGGAGCTGGACCACCGCGAAGCGGATGAGAAGAGCGGAGATGAGACACCGGGACATCGGCAAGCAGCAACCGATTCCACCGCCGGCGCAGTGCAACGGCTGCCCGCGATCGCCGGGACACCGCGGGCGAACACCCGCTGGATCACTCACAACTAGCAACCTGCACGATTCAAGGAGCCAACCAGTGTCAGAATCGCTCTCCACCACGACCGATGAGAACCTTCCACATACTGCCGTGATCACCGGCGCGGCAAGCGGCATGGGGAAGGCCACCACAGAGCTCTTTCTCTCCCGTGGCTGGACCGTCATCGCGCTGGATCTCAGCGAGGTATCCGCCGCCGCAACAGCTGGGACGTTGCTTCCGGCCCAGGTGGATATCACCGACCGCACGGCAGTGAACGCCGTGCTTCGGGAAGCCGTGGGCACCGGCGGTCGGATCGACGCGGTAGCCAATATCGCCGGAGTCTTCCCGCCGAGCACGCTCGAGACATTCAATGAGGATCTCTACCGCACCACGTTCGACGTGAATGTGCTCGGCACCCTGAACATAATTGCGGAATCCCGTCCGTATCTGACCGACGGTTCCTCGGTGGTCAACTTCGCTTCGGTGGATGCGTTCACCGTCTCCCCGGGACAGTTACTCTACGGGGCTTCGAAGGCCGCCATCGTGATGCTGACAAAGGAGCTTGCCCTGGAGCTCGCTCCCGCCGGCATCCGGGTCAACGCCATAGCGCCCGGCTGGGTGGACACCCCCGGAAACGCCGCCACCGGGCGAATGGCCGCAGCCGCGGCGTCGGTCCCCTTGGGCCGCGTTGCCACACCCGATGAAATTGCCCGCTGGGTGGAGCTCATCTCCGGCGTGGATTCCGGTTTTCTTTCCGGCGAGACGATTGTGCTGTCAGGCGCTGCAGTGATGCGGTAACCGGACTGTCCGGTGGCGGACGGGGCAGAGTCAGCCTTCCGCATCCACCGGGATGCTGTCCACCAATTTCTCGATGATGCTCCGGACCGCCCGGGCTCCGGGGCTCAAGGTGGCGTTGCGACGCTTAATGAAGGCGAAGTTCTCCCGCATCGGCGGATCCAGCGGCGCCCAGTGGAGCCGGTTGAGAAACCCCGTGGCCTGCGCCAGTGAGTAGGGGGCGATCGTATCCGCCAATCCCTCCGCGGCCAGCTCCAGAGCCGTATAGGGCGATACTTCAATGGAGGACACCACCCGCAGCCCCGCACGTTGCGCCGCCTCCATGAGACGTCGTCGAGTGGGGTCACTATCTCCCCACTCGACCTCCGGCATCACCAGTTCCGCCTCCGCGATGTCCTGGATCGACACCGGGGAACTGGTCACCTCCGGATCTCTGGACAGATAACAGATCTGCGGCGACCAGGCCAATGGCTCAGTATCCAACCCACGGTCATCCACGGGTAAAGCCACGACCGCAGCCTCAATACGTCCCTCCCGAACCTCATCGGCGATCTTCACTGAATTGTCGCCGATGAGTCGGATACCCACGCCCGGAAAGGACGCCCGGAACCGGATGATCAGGTCTGTGTGAAACAGGTGGCGGGCGGTGCTGAACGTCCCGAAGGTAACGCTACCGCCGGTCAGTTCGCGGATGGGGGTCATGGCGTCTATCGCACTGTAGGCAGCGGCCAACGCCTTTTCAGCATGCGGTACCAGCGTCCGCGCGGCATCAGTGAGAATCAGTGCACGGTTAGTCCGGACAAACAGGGTGACTCCCAGGGTCCGCTCCATGCGGCGGATCTGTTCCGAGAGACTGGGCTGGGCCATGAAGTTGGCTTCAGCGGCCGCTGACAGTGAGCCGTGCTCCACCGCGGAGAGAAAATACGCGAATTGCTGCAGGGTGACTCCGAGGTTTCCGGGGTTTGTGGGGATCTGCATCGGGCAACACCTGTTTCTGCAATCTTTTAAAGGGAAAACCTAGGCCTGCTGAAGTAACAAAGGTCTTCCCTCTTTATGTGTTCTACCCCACTATATATCTAAGGGTGCGATGCACCTGCAATCCAGAGGAGTCCTGTCGGGTCAGCCCCGACACACGGTGCAGGAGGAAAAACATGGGACGTTATTGCGTGATCGGCGCCGGAGCCGCCGGGCTCTCGGCCATCAAACAGCTACTCGATGCCGGCCATGAGGTGGAATGCTTCGAACGCGCTGACCGCGCCGGAGGCCACTGGAACACCGACTATGATGCCCTCCACCTGATTACCTCACGGGATCAAACCCACTTCCCGGATTTCCCGATGCCGGCCGACTACCCCCATTTCCCCAGCCGTGACCAGGTCACCGCGTATATCCACTCCTACGCCGACACTTTCGATCTACACCGGGTGATCCACTACGACACCACCGTGATCTCCGTGTCGCCGGTCAACGTGGCAGAAGGCGACCCGACAGGAAGCTCCGGTTGGGAAGTGGTGACCTCCCGCGGACATGAAGGCACCTTTGACGGCATCCTGGTGGCCAACGGACACCTGTGGGATGCGAAGGTTCCGGAGATTTCCCGTAGCTACACCGGCAGGCAGGTCCACACCAGCGAGTACAGCAACGTCACTGACCTGGTGGGCAACCGGGTGCTGGTGGTCGGCGCCGGCAACTCCGGTTGCGACATGGCCGTGGATGTCGCCCAATCCCGCCGTGAGGTGGACATTGTCATCCGCAAGGGGATCCACTTCCAGCCGAAGATGTACTTCGGCATTCCCCGCTCCGAGCTTCCCCTCCTCCAGGAATTCACCGGTGAGGAACAGGACCTGATCTCCCGGCTACTGGCCAAGGTCTCCATCGGCGAGAACAGCTCCTACCCCGGCCTGCCCGCACCGGAATCTCACGACCTAGCGGGTGGCGCCACCACCGTCAATGACCTGCTGCTCTACTGGATCCAACACGGCAGGATCACCGTGCGCCCGGCGATCGAACGCATCGAGGATAAAACCGTCCACTTCACTGACGGCAGCCGCAAGGAATACGACTCGATCATCTGGGCCACCGGGTTCAATGTCGCGCTTCCCTTCCTGGACCGGGACCTGCTGCGATGGGAGTCCGGCGCTCCCGTGCGCTACGCCGGCGGGATCCTTCCCGAGGGGGTGGAAAAGCTCTACTTCGTCGGCCTGATCGCCCCCCGCGGTCCACAGATCCCCGTCTACGGAGAACAGACCACCCGAATTCTGCGGATGTTGGCCTTGCACAAAGCCAGCGCCCCCAATCCGCTGCCGCTGACCTCCTACTTCCAGCGCGTGCAAACTCCGGAAACCAAGGTCGACGTGGTCCGCCATCTATGGAACGACAACATGGCCGACACTGACGCCCACCTGCGCTCCCTGGAAAACATGGATGCTCTGCAGTCTTTCGGGGAGCGGGTATGAGTGCCGTGGAGGGACAGGGCCACCGTTTCGTGGATAGAGTCGCCCTCATCACCGGTGGCGCTCGAGGTCAGGGCCTGGCCCACGCCCACAGGTTGGCAGATGAAGGGGCATCCGTCTACATCTCCGATGTCTTGCAGGACGAAGGAGAGCTGGCTGCAGAGTCCTTAAGAGGGAAAGGGTTGGACGTACACTTCCACTTCCTGGACGTGAGTGACCCGGGGTCTTGGGACGACATGTTCTCCGTGATCAAAACCGGCCATGGAAAACTGGACGTTCTGGTCAACAATGCCGGCATCATCAATGTCGCCCCCATCGAGAAAGAATCCCTGGAGGCCTGGACCAGGATCCTGAACGTGAATCTCACCGGCGCGTTCCTGGGGATTCAGACCATGCTGCCACTGCTACGTGAGGCTGACGCTGCGGCGGTCGTGAACACCTCCTCGATCTTCGGCCCTTCTGGAGCCGCGGGTTATGCGGCCTACGCCTCTTCGAAGGCCGGGTTGCTGGGGCTGACCAAAGTGGCCGCCCTGGAGCTTGCCTCCGAGGGAATCCGAGTCAACGCCCTGGTTCCGGGTGGGGTGTCCACCGAGCTCAATGCCCTCGAACCGGATGGCGGCGTGGTACCCGAAACCCCGATGGGCCGGCGTGCTGATGTCTCCGAGCTGGCTGCCGCTGTGGCCTATCTGGCCAGCTCTGACGCCAGCTTCGTCACCGGCACCGAGCTGGTGGTCGATGGTGGTTTCATGACCAGATGACGGCCTCACGCCAACCGCCCCGGCACCGTTTCCGGTTCCGGGGCAGTTTCAGGGTGCACGCCATGACAGGTCAGGAATCCTGGGCGGTGTCCCTGACGTTCTTCGCTGCGTCCTGGGCGTCATTCTTGATGTCGGCGACGTGGTGCTGGCCTTCACTCTTGACGTGCTCCACACCGCTGCGGGCGGAATCTGTGACGGATTCCGCGGCCTCCTTGGCCTGGGGCTGGAGGTGGTCCCCCATGTCCTGGGCCACGGACTTGGCTTCTTCGATGGCCGGTTCGGCCTTCTCCTTCGCGGTGGTGGCCAGATCCTGCTCGGGCTTGCTCGCCGGCAGCAGGGAACCGATCAGCCAGCCGGCGCCGAGGGCGATCATGCCCGCCGCCAACGGGTTGCCCCGCGTGCGCTGCTTGATCTCCTGCGGCGCCTGCTTGGCACGCTGACCTGCCTCGTCCGCCAGCTCCCCCGCCCGCTCCCGGGCGTCCTGCATGGTGCTGTCACTGCCGTAGTCGTGGTCATCGGCGCTGCCCATCACGGACTCACGCAGCTGGGTCCACTTACCGCGGATCTTGTCGGTCTGGCGGTCCATCACCTTGGAGGGGTCAGTCTTCTCCGCCAGGGCGTCCACGTCACGCCCGAGGGCGGCGCGGGTGCGGTCGATATCGGCACGGATGTCATCAGGGTTGTTGCTCATGGTGTCTCCTTGCTGGGATTCAGTGTCGCGGGAACTTCCTGAACGGTTTCCTGGGTGCGGGGCAGGCCCTTGATCTTCTCCAGCCGCTGCTTGCCCACCAGGGCCAGCACGGCGGTGATCACGGCCCAGATGGCGGCGACGATCAACGCAGCCCAGCCCATATCCATCACGTTGCCCAGTGCCCAGGCCAGAGCCAGGGAGAGGAACATCAGGACGAAGAAGCCGCCTACCGCGGCACCGGCGAGCATGCCGGCACCGGCTCCCGCCTTCTTGGCCGAGTCGGTGGCCTCCGCCTTGGCGAGGGTGAGCTCCTGGCGGAACAGGGTGGAGATGTGGTCGGCGAAGCTGGAGAACATCTCCCCCAGGGATTCATTGCGGGCCCGGTACTCCGCCTCCGGCATGGGCGCGGGGCTGGATCCGGACGTCTCTGCGGGGGTGGGCGGTGCCATCCCCGGGTCGACCCGGTGCCGGGGAGTCGGGCCGTCGTTCGGGGTGGAAGTCATCGACGCTCCTCCGGATCAGTGAAGTCACGGAGGTGACGGCCACCGGACTCATCCGCCGGGAGGCCACCGGTGGTGGGATCCGCATAACCGCGAGCCGTCGGGTCCGGGTAGCCGCGGGTGACACCGCCGGGGTATTCGCCGGTGGTGGGATCCGGGTAACCGCTGGCCGGAGGGGCCGGGTAGGCACCGGTGCCGGGATTCGGGGAGATACCGGGATCGGAGGTCTCGGGCGACGGGACGGAGGGCAGTTCCGAACCCAACACAGTGGAGGGGTTGCCGGTCAGTCGGCTGGTGGTCTGGGAAGGCTGGGACTGCGTCACTCGGGCACTGTCATCATCGCTGTCGGTCAGCCCGCGGGTCAGGCGTCCGGCCGCCACACCGATGCCGGCGGCAATGGCCAGGAACGCGACGGGACGACGGGCGGCGAAGCGGCGGACGTCCTTGAGCAGATCGGCCGGTTCCTTGTTCTCCAGTTGGGAGGTGAACTGCTCTGCCCGTTCGGCGAGCATGGAAACCGTCTGGCTGACCAGGCCAGCCTCGGGCTTTTCGCCCCGGGCCAGGCGCTGCAGGTCATTGGTGACGGTGCGGGACTGCTCGGCCAGGCGCTGCTGCTGCGTGCCGGCCTGCGAGAAGGCCTCGTCCTGCAGAGAGGAAGCCAGGGACTTGACCTGGTCGGTCGCCTCACCGGCCACCTGCCGGGCCTCCTGCATAGCGGTGTCCGCCGTCTGTTGCGCCGCGTCCTGGGTCTTGCCGGCGACGTGCTCGGCTTCCTCCTGGGCGGCGTTTTGGGCGTTCTGCGTACGATCCGGGTTTGTTGCCATCGAAATGTCCTTCCGGTTCAGAGCCTGGGAATAGCAAGTCCAGTGCTCGGTAGATTCCTTACACGTGAATTGTTGCCCGATTTCGAGTGTGCCACAACACATTAGGAGCCGCTTATCGGACAGCGTCACCAGCACTTTCAGTGAATTCCCCGCCGATTGCGGCGGTCGCCCCGGTTGCCTCCGCCGGGCGGTACCGGCAGTGCAGGCCGAGGAGGTTCATCCCCTGCACCATGAGCCCGCCGGGGATCGCTGCCCGCGGGCGCCGAACCGCACCTCCCCGCGCCCCGCGTGCCGACGCCGCGCCCACCCGGCCGGACGCGGCGTCGTCACGCGGGATGAGAGTCTGGGCCCGCACGGCTCTCCGGGGACCGTGGCAGAATGTATTAGAACCCGACCATATGAGGCAACGGTCCCGGCCCCACCGCCTGGCGCGCAATCAGCGGCGCCGGAACAACGCGGCAGGGCTCCCGACCGGCGGGAAAGGAAGGTGGTTGTCCGGCGATCCCCCTGCGGCAGCAGCGGATCTGAACGTGGCGAAAGACCCCGGAGCGCTTCAGAAAGCGCCCGGCGGACAAGCTCACATCCCGAACCCGAGAGGACCATGCCATGCCATCCGATGACTACATCGAAGACACCCTGGACGCCGCGGACGCGCCGGCGCCGGACAATGAGAAGAAGCCGGAGCACCCGCCGAAACTGACGGGGAGCAGCTGGAAATACGCCCTGAAGCGGGCGGTCCGCGAATTCATGTCGGACGGCGGCACCGACCTGGCCGCCATGCTGACCTACTACACGGTGCTGTCCCTGGCCCCGTCCCTGCTGGCGGTGTTCTCCATCGCCTCCCTGTTCCTGGCCAGCAACGCCGACGCCGTGACCACCATGGTGGACAATTTCGTCCGCGAGTACGTGCCCGCCGATTACCAGGCACCGGTGGTCGACATGGTCGAGACGGTGACGGGTTCGGCCACCGGCGGCGTGATCGCGCTGATCATCGGTATCGCCACCGCCCTGTGGTCGGCCTCCGCCTATGTCAAGGCCTTCTCCCGCTGTTCCAATATCATCTACGGCCGTGAAGAGGGCCGGGGGCTGATCCGGCAGACGGGCACGATGCTGCTGACCACGCTGGGGCTCCTGCTCGGCGTCGTGCTGATCCTGGTCTCCTTCGCCCTGAATGAGACGCTGGTTTCCGGCCTTCTCGGCCCCATCGCCGAGCCGCTCGGCCTGGGCGGCACCCTGGACTTCCTGATGGGCACCTTCCTGCCGATCTGGGCCTGGGTGAAATGGCCGGTCATCGTGATCCTGGTCGTCGTGCTCATCGCCATGCTCTACTACTTCACGCCCAACGTGGAGCAGCCGAAGTTCCGCTGGTTGAGCCTGGGCTCGGGGGTGGCGATCATCGGCATCGCCATCGCCGCCGTGGTGCTCTACATCTACCTCTCCTACTTCGCCGGCTACAGCTCCTACGGCGCGATCGGCGCTGTCATGGCGCTGCTGTTCGCGCTGTGGGTCTTCAACATGATGCTGCTGGTGGGCCTGGAGGTGGACGCCGAGGTGGAGCGCGCCCGCGAACTCCAGGGCGGATTCGAGGCCGAGGACAACATCCAGCTCCCGCCGCGCGACACCAAGAAGGTGGAGAAGCAGAAGGACACCCAGGACCAGTTGGAGGAGGAGGGCCGCGAGATCCGTGAGAACGCCGATGACTCCGACGACACTGACGCCGACTCGGCTGACTCCGCCGACTCCAGCGATAAAGAGCGGGGCAGCACGCGGTACTCCGACCCCGACTGACCTCACGGTCTCGTCGGCTACCGCTAGAAAATGGCTGGGTCCGGGGCGGAAACCGCCCGCACAAGCGGCGGTGCCCCGGGTCCAGCTTTTCCGTTGGCCTGATGCGCGCCACCTCAACGGTGGCGCCAGCATTTGCCGTTGCTTCGGGCCCGCCGCACGCTCTATTCCATGAAATCATGGAATAGCGGGGAGCCGGAAGGGTTCCGGCCGTTTCACCGGCACGGCGGCCGGGGATGGGGAAAGGCCCCTACTCTGGAGATCCCGCTCCGTCACCTGCCCTCGCGGTTCCTGCCGCCCCGCAGCGGCACGGCTGCCACCCCCGCATAATTCACCCACCGATCCCGAGGTCTTCTTCTTGAACACAACTGAACTGTAGACGCGCTACCGGCGCGCCAAGATCGCCATCGTCGCCCTGGTCGCGGCGGTCATCTTCCTGATCCTGGTGCTGGTCGCACAGATGATGGGCGGCACGGGCAACTCCGGGGCCACGCAGGCCGCCGCGCCCAACGCCGCCAGCTCCACTGCGGCCGCAGCGAACGGCACCCCGGAGCAGCCCCGGGTGGAGCGCCGTGATCCGGAGGATCCGCGGGCGATCGGGGACGTCGACGCCCCGGTGGTGCTCTCCGAGTGGACCGACCTGCGCTGCCCCTTCTGCGCCGTGTACCACCGCGACACCCTGCCGGCACTGATCGAGGAATACGTGGACACCGGCCAGGTCCGGATCGAGTTCCGCGATGTCGCCTACTTCGGGGAGGGATCCGTCGACGCCGCCGTGGCCGCCCGCGCCGCCGCCCGCCAGGGGCACTACCCCGAGTACCTGGCGACGGTCTTCGCCGCCGCCCCGGAGTCCGGCCACCCGGACATGGCGCGGGAGAAGCTGATCGGCTTCGCCGAGGACGCCGGCGTGCCGGACATCGCACAGTTCACCGCGGATCTCGACGACCCGACGCTGGCCACCGAGGTACAGCAGGAGACCGCCGAGGCCCAGGGGCTGGGCGTGACGGGCGTGCCCTTCTTCCTGGCCGGGGATTACGTCTTCTCCGGCGCCCAACCCGCGGACGTCTTCCGGGAGTATCTGGACCGCGCGGTCGAGGAAGCCGGGGACAACTGATGGAACTCGGACTCGTCGCAGCTTTCCTGGGCGGACTGCTGACCCTGCTCAGCCCCTGTTCCGCCATGCTCCTGCCGGCCTTCTTCTCCTACGCCTTCGCCAGTCCCGCGGAGCTGCTCTCCCGCACCGGCCTGTTCTACCTGGGGCTCATCACCACCCTGGTCCCGCTCGGCGTGCTCGCGGGGACGTTGGGGGCCTTCGTCAATGAGCACCGTTTCACCCTGATCAACATCTCCGCGGTGGTGCTCATCATTCTCGGCCTGATCATGCTGGCCAGCATCCCGCTCCCGGGCCTTTCCCTCGGGCGGCAGGCCGGGGGAGGCTCCATCGCCGCGGTCTACGCCCTGGGTACCGTCTACGGATTGACCGGGGTGTGCACGGGGACGCTGCTCGGCGCCGTGTTGACCATGGCCGCCGTCTCCGGCAATGCGCTGCTGGGCGGGGTCACCCTGCTGGCCTTCGCCGCCGGGATGGCCGCCCCACTGCTGGTGCTCAGCCTGGTGTGGTCGCGCCTCTCCTTCGTCCGATCGCTGATCAAGCCGCGGGAGGTCCGTATCGGCCGCTGGCCCAACACGTGGACCGGCATCGTCGGCGGCGCCGCGACGGTGACGATCGGTATCCTGTTGCTGGCCACCAACGGCACCACCGACCTGGCGGGACTGCTGGGAGCCACTGACCAGGCCCGGCTGGAGGGCTGGGTGCTCACTTCCGCCAGTGAGATCCCGGACCTGCTGGTCCTCGGGGTCGTCGCGCTGCTGGCGCTCGGCGGTTGGCTGCTGGCCCGCCGGAGCCGCAGGAAGCCCGTCCCCTCCCCCACTGCGCACCCGCCGGTGGAGGGCCTGGTGAAGCTGAACTGACGACGCCGCGCCCACGCACGGTGGGTGCGGGGCGCGGCGTCGGGAAGCGTGGTTTTAAGCCTTGACCGGCTCCCGGTCCGCGGGGAACGGCATGTGGTCGGTGACGAGGTAGGGGTCCTCGTCCTGGGTCTCCACGATCTCGTGGGCCTCCTCGGGGGACTCCACCGTGGGGAAGGACCCCAGCAACGGCTTCCGCGAGGACTCCGGCATGAAGAACAGCGCGATGCCGGCGAGGGCGGAAAACGCCATGATGTAGAGCGCCGGAACGATGTCCAGCCCGGTCCGCTGCAGCAGGAACTGCGTGACCAACGGAGTGGTCCCGCCGAAGAGGGACACCGCCAGGTTGTAGGAGATCCCCATCCCGGAGAAGCGGGAGGCGGTGGGAAACAGCGCCGGGATCGCGGAGGCGGACAGCGCCACGTAGACGCCGGTGGACACCGCCACCAGGCACAGGGCGATGACCACGCCCGTGACCGAACCGGTGTTCATGATCATGAACGCCGGAACCATGGCCACCAGGGTGAACACCACGGCGAAGGCGTAGACGGGCTTGCGGCCGATGCGGTCCGAGAGCTTGCCCACCAGCGGCAGGCACAACGCCATGACCACCAACACCGGGACGCTGACCATCGCGGCGGAGATCGAGTGCATCCCGATCTGCTCCTCCAGGTAGACCGGCATATAACTGGTCAGGGCGTAGCCAGCGGTGTTGGCGGCGGCGACGATCGCGATGGCGATCAGCAGTGGACGCCAGTGGTGGCGGACGACACCGAGCAGGCCCAGGCGGGCGTAGGGATCATCCGGGTCCTTGGCGATCTCGGCGGTGCCCGCGGACTCGTTGTCCTCGAAGGCCGGGGTCTCCGGGATGCGGGTGCGCAGCCACACGGCGATGATGCCCAGCGGGATGGCCGTGAGGAACGGGATGCGCCAGCCGAAGTCCACCATGGCGGAAGGCCCCCAGAAGTGCGTGGTGATCCAGGTGGTCAGCGCCACGGTGGTCGCGCCGCCGGCGAAGCCCAGGTAGGAACCCATGTCCAGGAAGGAACCGTAGTAGCCGCGCTTTCGGTCCGGGGCGAACTCGGAGACGTAGGTGGTCGCACCGGCGTACTCGCCGCCGGTGGAAAAGCCCTGCACGAGCTTCAGCGCATAGAGCAGGAGCAGCGCCCAGCCGCCGATCGACGCCGCGGTGGGCAGGACGCCGATCAGCGCGGTGGCCACAGCCATCATCGCCATGGTGAAGTAGAGGACCTTTTGCCGCCCGATCTTGTCTCCCAACGGGCCGAGGACCATGCCGCCCAGCGGTCGGACCAGATAACTGACGGCAAAACCGAACATCACGGCGAGCAGCTGCCACTGCTCCGGCAGGCCCTGGGTGAACACCGCAGTCATCGTGACGGTCAGGTAGCCGTAGATGCCGAAGTCGTACCACTCCATGAAGTTGCCCACCGCGCTGCCGTTGATGGCGGGGCGGAGCTTCTCCGGGGGAACGACCGTGACATCTTCGACGGTGAGCCGGTTCTTCTGTCTGATTTTTATCGGATTATGGATAGGACTCACGAGTACATACCTCTCGTGTCGATTGGATAGACGTGCCAGGTATTCGGACGGCTCGAGCTCGTGCGTGGCTGTGCCTTACGTGACTGCGTCTCTTCTTCTCACTTAGTTATGGTTCGTGCTTGCCTTTCTCAGGTGGTGCTCCAGTGACCGCAGCCGGGGACTCTCCCCAGCGGCAACTCCAGTCACAGCATGGTGGTAGACCATACGCGGGCGCCACCCTGGTTCTCCAACTGCGCCTAAGCGCCATGCCAGCGGAAATGGGTGAAATTGGGGTGACTTACTGGGAATCTGGGAATTACGTTACGTTTTGATAAAGCTGCTCATCCGGACAGTTTCGGGCAGGTTTTCCCCGTTGTTTTCCGTAGGAAAAGACTAGGGAGCGGTGCTGGGCCCCGGCTAATGGCGAGCTGTCCGTGTCCGGCAGAAGCCCCGGTTCTCTGCTTAGCTGAGGTCATGAATCACCATCGAGGGATGCTGATTGTCGCGGGGGCGCATAATCAGCGGGAGCAGCGCGGGCTGCAACGTAAATGTCGGCATGGCAGGCTCATCCGGCTACGCAAGGGAATTTATGCGCCGAGGGAGGAATTCCAGGCGTTACCCCTCTGGGAGCGTTTCGACCTGCACTGCATCGCCACCGCTGTGAGCCGGCCGGCCAACTTCCTCATGGGCAAAGCCGCGGCCGCCGCGTGGGAGATCCCGTTCGGTTCCGTGCCGATGTGGATCGAGATGGGAAGCCGGACCCGCAACTCAGGGGAGCGGGACACGGTGCTCAAGATCAGGGAGTCCACTCTGCTCCCGGGGCAGCCTCTGCATCGCCTCCCCACGCCCTTCACCACTGGGTCAGTCACCTCCCTGCAGCAGTCGCTTCTCGATCTCGCGAGATGGCATCCGCTGTCAGATGCGGTGGAGGCGATCGACCACTGTCTCCACCACGGGCTCACCACCAAGGATGAACTGCAGGGGCTCCTCCCCCTGCTTTCCGGAAAGCATGGAGCAAACGCTGCCGCCCGGGCGATTCAGTTGTCCCACCACGCATCCGAGAGCCCGCGGGAGTCATTGATTCGGCTGGCGATGTGGGAGGCGGGGTTTCCGGCGCCCTACCTGCAGGCCAACATCAGAGACCGGTACGGCCAATTCATCGGCCGCCTCGACTACTTCTATCCGTGTTGCTGCCTCGGGATCGAGTATGACGGCGACGGGAAGTACCAGGGACAGTTCGGCTTCAGCCCGCAACAGGTGGCGGAGGCAGAAATGCACCGGACAAAGAAGATGGGCAACGCCGGCATCAAACTGATCCGAATCACCCGGGCGACATACAACGACGGCTCCTGGGAAGACGACGTCCGCGAAGCCCTGGAGTGGGGAAAGCTCCAGGGCACCCCGTTTCCGGAGGCACAGTGGGATTCCGCCGGTCTCGCCTGGACCCGCGCTAAGTATCGGACGAGACGCTGAAAGGGGCGGGGCATTCTCCCAGGCAGGCTTTGTCGGGGTCGTGCCCTGTCAGGGTCGTGATTTGTCGGGTAGGTAGCGGAAAACGAGGAATTGCCGGTTGCAGGGAGCCCCAAACCCGCAGTAGCCGCTACCTACCCGACAACCACCAGCTCAAGCCACCCCAAGCCCAAGCCCAAGCCCCAAACCGCCAACAGCAAACCCCTGCTCCCCGGACGAAAGTCCCGGAAGCAGGGGTCAAGCTCACCCAGAAACTAGTGCTGTGCGTCGTGGATGCGCTTCTTCAGTGCCTCGAACTGGCTGCGGACCTCAGCCGGAACCTTGGGGCCCAGGAAGGTGAGGTACTCGTCGTTGTCGTCGAGGTCGCGGGCCCACTGCTCAGCCGGAGCGGACAGGGACTCCTTGATGTCCTCCATCGGGGTGTCCAGGCCGGACAGGTCCAGGTCCTCGGCGCGGGCGGTGTGGCCGACCACGGTCTCGTCGGCGCCGACATTGCCCTCGATGCGGTCGATGACCCACTTGAGCACGCGGGAGTTCTCGCCGAAGCCCGGCCACAGGAAGCGGCCGTCCTCGCCGCGGCGGAACCAGTTGACCAGGAAGATCGACGGCATCTTGTCGCCGCCCTTCTTGCCCATGTCGATCCAGTTCTGCAGGTACTCGCCGGCGTTGTAGCCCATGAAGGGCAGCATGGCCATCGGGTCGTGGCGCAGGGAACCGACCTTGGCCTCGGCGGAGGCGGCGGTCTGACCGGAGGCCAGCAGGGAGCCGACCATGGTGCCGTGTTCCCAGTCGTAGGTCTCGGTCACCAGCGGGACGGTGTCGGGACGGCGACCACCGAAGAGGATGGCGTCGATCTTGACGCCCTTCCAGTCGTTGAACTCCGGTGCGGCGGTCGGGCACTGCTCGATCGGCACGCAGTAGCGGGAGTTCGGGTGGGCGGCCTTCTCATCGGAGTCGGGGGTCCAGTCATTGCCCTTCCAGTCGATGAGGTGGGCTGGCGTCTCGCCGTCCATGCCCTCCCACCAGATGTCACCGTCATCGGTGAGGGCGACGTTGGTGAACAGGGTGTTGCCCGGCTCCATGGTCTGCATGGCGATCGGGTTGGAGGCGTAGTTGGTGCCGGGGGCCACACCGAAGAAGCCGTTCTCCGGGTTGACGGCGTAGAGGTGGCCGTCCTCACCGAACTTCAGCCAGGCGATGTCATCGCCGACGACCTCGGCCTTCCAGCCGGGCAGGGTCGGGGTGATCATGGCCAGGTTGGTCTTGCCGCAGGCCGACGGGAAGGCACCGGTGATGTGGTAGGTCTTGCCCTCCGGGCTGGTCAGCTTCAGGATGAGCATGTGCTCGGCCATCCAGCCCTCCTCGCGGGCCATGACGGAGGCGATGCGCAGGGCGTAGCACTTCTTGGCCAGGATGGCGTTGCCACCGTAACCGGAACCGTAGGACCAGATCTCCTTGGTTTCCGGGAAGTGGGTGATGTACTTGGTGTCGTTGCACGGCCACGCCACGTCCTCCTCGCCCGGCTCGAGCGGGGCGCCCACGGAGTGCAGGGCGCGGACGAAGGAACCGGTCTTGCCGATCTTGTCCAGGGCGTCCTGGCCCATGCGGGTCATCACGCGCATGGACATCACGACGTACTCGGAATCGGTGAGCTGCACGCCCAGCTTCGGGTCCGGATCGTCGATCGGGCCCATGCAGAACGGCACCACATACATGGTGCGGCCGCGCATGCTGCCGCTGAAGTGCTCCTTCATCTCCTCCTTCATCGCTGCCGGGGGAGCCCAGTTATTGGTCGGGCCGGCGCCCTCCTCGGTCTCCGAGCAGATGAAGGTCCGCGACTCGACGCGAGCGACGTCGGCGGGGTTCGAACGGGCGAGGAAGCTGTTCGGACGCTTTTCCTCGTTCAGCTTGATCAGGGTCCCCGCGTCGACGAGGTCCGCAGCCATGCGATCCCACTCCTCCTGGGAGCCATCGACAAAGACCACAGATTCCGGCTCGAACAATTCGACTGCTTCAGCAATCCACTTCAGCAGTTCTTCGTTCTCGGTCGGCGCAGGGGACTGCAGTCCCTTGATCGCAGTGGTCATCACATCTCCTGATTGGGGTCCTCGGCTGAGTTCACCCCCTAGACTATCCACTGACACAACGATTAGGGAACGATTGGTTTCCGGAAGGGGGTGGGAATTGTCATACCCGGCTGGTTTACCCCCGGTACACACAATGCCATTCCCCCTGCGCGTGGCCTATCCCACCTTTCACCCCACCCATTTCGGGGGTGGAAACCTCCGGTAGCCCCCAGCCTCCAGCGTCCGAGGAGCTGGCTTCCGGCGCCGTTTCCACCGTTTCGCCAAGGCCGGGCAGCCCCCACTCGGCCACGTGCGCATCCGCGCTCCAGACCTCGAAGCCCCCGGCCGCATGCACGGTGGAGATGTAGTCGACGCGGCCGTCACCGTCCAGATCAGCATAAATGCTCATCCCCTCGGCCCCGACGAGGGTGACGGGATCCCCCTCCGCCGAGTCCAGCTCCCACTCGTGTCCCGCGATGACCAGCCGGAGCAGCCCCTCGCCGGGCACACCTGTACCACTTTCCGCCAATTCTTCCGGCAGTCCGTACAGTCCGAGCCACCACGCACTCATGAATCCTCCCCTGGGTGCAAAAGATGCGAAGTCATTCCTCCACCACCAGTTCACGGCGGAGCCACCCGACCGGACCCATTGAACCGACACTGGTTATATCCGGTTGCATCCAGCGCCGACGAAGGACGTCCGCCGCCTCCCGGAGCCAGTGGCGCTGGGCCTGCCGCCACCGCAGCAACCCCACCAGTCCGCCGAGCACCACCGCCCCCACCACAGCCAACCCCGGATGCAGGGGCCAGCTCACCCGACCAACCCCGATCCCCACCACGAGAGCCACCAGAAACGGAGTGAGCAGCTGCCAGCGCCCCCGAGCAGGCAGTTCGCCGAGGCCGTGGCGCTCGGCCACGGCAGCCAATTGCGAAGTTTGCGTGCACTCATTAACTTCCCGTTCCAACCGCCGCAACCCCTGTCGCCGCAGGTGCGTCAGGGCACGGCGCCAATTACCCGGTTCCGGAGCAGGTGCGGCGCCCGCCCGCGGCCGGGTCAGCAGCTGCTCCAGCAGGTCCGGAACCTCACTGTCCCGCCGGGCCACGGCCACGCCGGGCCCAGCCACCCCGTCCGGCAGCGGCGCCGTGCTGACGAGCCGGCCGATGCGGTTCCGGGCGTCGATAAGCGTGGCGGCGTCCGTGGCCGCCCACCCCTCCGGCGCGGCGACGGCCACTACCGCATCCACATCCCCAGACTCCAGGATCCGGAAGTCCGCCAGCCGGGCCGACAGCTCCCGGCGGCGCTCCGGCGCGGGACCGATGACGGCGAGGGTGGGCGGCTCCGGCGTTGGGGCCTCCGCCGGCGCGAGGGCGGCCAGCCCATTCAGCTCCCCGGCGAATTCGGGGTGGCGCAGCGCCAGCGCCCGCAGTTCCCCGCGCAGGAGCCGGGCGCGCACCGGAAGCAGTGCGGCCTCATCGGTGAGGGTGATTTCGGCGGTGGTGCGCACGTGCACAAAGAGCGCGGGCCCCTGCGCCAGCCGCGAGCGGACCCGGGGCGGGAGTGGAGCGGGATGGATGAGGAAGCAGAGATCGACGCCCGGTTGGGTGACCGGCCAGGCGGCGGTGACCGGGATGGTCCCCGGCAGGTCCAGGGGCACGGGCGCGCTGAGGGTGCAGGCGGCCACGCGCGGTGGGCCGGTCAGGGTCAGCAGGATGTCGCGCAACGCGGTGCCGGCGGGGCAGCCGAAGGGACGGGCCTGCACCCAGGCGGCGGTGGCCGTGAAAATCGGTGGCGTCTGCGCCATGGAAGTCTCCCCCTCTCCCCTGCGGTCATCGTCGCCCACGGTGACCGGTCCCGCAACCGCTGCCACGGAACGGACCTCAACACTCCCTTGCGTTGACATCCACCACAGGAAGAATTGAAGTCTGCCCACCTGACGGGAAGAATGAGTCTGATGAATAGCGCTGATATTTCCGATAACTCCGGTGCGGGCCAGCGGGGCCGCCCCCTGCAGTCCTCCTTCGACGACGACCGCGACTACCCGCGCCTGGGTTCCGTCGGTTTCCGCCGCGGCACCCTGACCGAGAACCAGGAGGCCACCTGGGCGGAGAACTGGCCGAAGTTCGGCCGGGAACTGTCCGATGAACTCATCGACGTCCCCGCCTGGTTCGGCCGCGAGGGCGCGCGCACGATCCTGGAGATCGGCTCCGGCACGGGCACCTCCACCGCCGCGATGGCGCCGAAGGAGACGGACACCAACATCATCGCCGTGGAGATCTACCGGCCCGGCCTGGCGAAGCTGCTGGGCGCCGTGGTGCGCGGCGGCATCGAGAATGTCCGCATGGTCCGGGGCGACGGCGTCGAGGTGCTCAACCGCATGTTCCCGGAAGGCTCGCTGGACGGCGTGCGCATCTTCTTCCCGGACCCGTGGCCGAAGGCCCGGCACCACAAGCGCCGCATCATCCAGACGGGCACACTGCATCTCATCGCCACCCGCCTGAAGCCGGGCGGGGTGCTGCACGTGGCCACCGACCACGCGGACTACGCCGAGTGGATCAGGGAACTGGTCAACGTGGAGCCGAAGCTGGAGTACATGGGCTGGCCGTGGCCGGAGGCGCCGCAGCTGACGGACCGGCAGGTGATCACCAAGTTCGAGGGGCGTGGCCTGAACCTGGACCACACCATCACCGAGTTCCTGTGGCGCCGCACCGACGCGCCCGCTGACAGCTAGGCACGGAAAGCTCCGGACCAGCCGCAGGTTTCCACCCGTGGGCGGGTCCAGCCTGCCACACTGGTGGCAGCTCTGCACCAGAGCCACTATTCCCTAAATAAGAGAGCCGATCGCAATGAGCGACATCCACGCCGCCACCCACCACTACTCCCAACACGCTGGCCCCGGTCCGCAGAACCTGCTGCTGGTCTGGGACGCCCCCAACCTGGACATGGGACTGGGTGCCATCCTCGGGGGCCGGCCCACCGCCGCCTACCGGCCGCGCTTCGACGCGATCGGCCGCTGGCTGCTCGCCGAGGCGGACATGCTCTCCCAGCAGACGGGCACCCACATCGAGCCGGAGGCCACGGTGTTCACCAACGTCGCCCCCGGCGGCGCCGACGTGATCCGCCCCTGGGTCGAGGCTCTGCGCAACGTCGGTTTCGCGGTGTTCGCCAAGCCCAAGCTGGAGGACGACACCGACGTCGACCCGGACATGCTGGCCCACATCCACCGCCGCCACGAGGAGGGCGTGCTCCACGGCATCGTCGTGGCCAGCGCGGACGGCCAGAACTTCCGGGAACCGCTGGAGGAGCTCGCCGACGAGGGCCTGCCCATCACCGTCATCGGCTTCCACGAGCACGCCGCCTGGGCGGTGGCCTCCGAGGCGATCGAGTTCCTCGACCTGGAGGACATCCCCGGGGTGTTCCGCGAGCCGCTGCCGCGCATCAGCCTGGACGCGCTGCCGGATGAGGGCGCCTGGCTGCAGCCCTTCCGTCCCCTGTCCGCCCTGCTGCACAACCGTCACCACTAGGAGGAACGTCCACCGTGTTCGAGAAGTGGGGAGCATTCGCCTACCGGCACCGCAAGGTGGTGCCGTGGTTCGTCATCGCCGCCATCCTCGTGGTCTACCTCGCCTTCGGCATGCGCCTGGGCGAGAAGATGAGCCAGGAGGGCTGGGAGGACCCCGGCGCGGACTCCACCATCGCCGCCGTCCTCGAGGAGGAGACCTTCGGCCGCGACGACAGCGGGGACGTGATCCTGGAGTTCCACGCGCCGGAGGGCACCACGCTCAATGACCCGACGATCTTCAGCGCCCTCGCCGATCACCTGACCACCCTGCAGGCGGAGAACCCGGACCAGATCGCGCACGTCACCAGCTACTTCGACACCCGCAACCAGCAGCTGGTCAGTGAGGACGGGACCACCGCCTTCGCCGCGATCGGTCTGGCCGGTGACGGCGAGCAGACCCTGAAGGACTTCCGTGCGATCGAGGACCAGCTGGTCGGGGATCCACCGGCGGGGGTCGACGTCCAGGTCGCCGGGGCCACCGCCGTCGCCGACGCCCTGGATGACGGCATGTCCGCCGACATCCTGCGCGCCGAGGTCATCGCCCTGCCCGTGGTGGGCATCCTGCTGCTGGTGGTGTTCGGCTCGGTGGTCGCGGCCGCGATGCCGCTGATCGTGGGCATCCTGTCCATCCTGGGTTCCCTGGGCATCCTCTCCCTGATCGCCGGGTTCGCCCAGATCAACGTGTTCTCCCAGTCCGTGGTCACGCTGCTGGGCCTGGGCCTGGCGATCGACTACGGGTTGTTCATGGTCTCCCGCTTCCGCGAGGAACTGGACAAGGGCCGGGACGTGCGCTCGGCGGTGGTGGTCACCACGGCCACGGCCGGCAGCACCGTGGTGTTCTCCGCGGCGATGGTGGCGGTGGCCCTGTCCAGCCTGCTGATCTTCCCGCAGGCCTTCCTGAAGTCCGTGGCCTACGGCGCGATCTCCGCGGTGGCGCTGGCCGCCCTGCTCTCCCTGACGGTGCTGCCGGCGATCTTCGGCATGCTGGGCCACAACATCGACAAGTGGTCGGTGCGGAAGACCTCCCGCACGGGCCGCCGCCTGGAGGACACCTTCTGGTGGAAGATCCCGTCCTGGGCGATGAAGCACGGCAGGGCCGTCACCCTGATCATCGCGGGGGTGCTGCTGGCGCTGACGATCCCGGTCACCGGCATCAAGCTCGGCGGCATCAACGAGACCTACCTGCCGCCGGACAACGAGACCCGCGTGGCGCAGGAGCAGTTCAACGAGGACTTCCCGCAGTTCCGCACCGAGCCCATCAAGCTGGTGGTCACCGGCGCCTCCAACGAGCAACTGGTACAGGTGTACCAGCAGGCCAACCAGGTGGAGGGTCTGACCGGCCGCTTCTCCCCGTCGACGGCCACCGAGGACGGCACCACGGTGCTCTCCGCCGGCATCGTGGACCGCGAGGACAACGCCGACGTCGTCGAGCAGCTCCGCCAGATCGAGACCCCCGACGGCGTGGACATCTACATCGGCGGCACCCCGGCCATGGAGGTCGAGTCCATCGAGGCGCTGTTCCAGAAGCTGCCCTGGATGGCGCTGTACATGGTGGTGGCCACCTTCATCCTCATGGCACTGGTCTTCGGTTCGGTGGTCCTGCCCGCCAAGGCCGTCATCATGTCCGTCCTTGGACTGGGCGCCACCCTGGGCATCCTGACGCTGATGTTCGTCGACGGCGTGGGCTCCTCCCTGTTCAACTTCTCCCCCGGCCCGCTGATGAGTCCGGTGCTGGTGCTGATCATCGCCATCGTCTACGGCCTGTCCACGGACTACGAGGTGTTCCTGGTATCCCGGATGGTCGAGGCCCGCGACAGGGGCGCCAGCACCGACGACGCCATCCGCGACGGCACCGCCCACACCGGCTCCATCATCACCGCCGCGGCCCTGATCATGATCGTGGTGGCCGGGGCCTTCGGGTTCTCCGAGATCGTGATGATGAAGTACATCGCCTTCGGGATGATCGCCGCGCTCTTCCTGGACGCCACCGTCATCCGCATGCTGCTCGTGCCGGCCGTGATGCACCTGTTGCGCGACGACAACTGGTGGGCCCCCGGCTGGGTCAAGAAGGCCTACGCCAAGCTCGGCCACGGCGCGGAACCGGCCCTTGCTACCCCGACCGCCCCGCGTGCCGACGCCCCGGTTCCCGCCGGGGTCGGTGCTGGTGCCGGTGCCGCAGCGCCAGCCGCAGAACCGGAGCCCACGCCCGCCGCCTCCCCGCTGCCCGAACCGGAGATCCGGACGGACGCGGCGTCGGAAAGCGAGGACGAGACGACGATCTACGAGGCCGTGATCGTCGAGGAGGACGAGGCAGCCCGGGGTGGGCGCACCACCGGGCAGGATGATGAGCTGGTGCCGTTCGCGGAGCTGATGAAGCGGCTGGAGCTGGAGCGGCAGAAGCGGAAGGAACTCGAGAAGTAGATGCAGCGGATGCGGCAGTTTCTGACCAACCCCTGGGTCAAGTGGCTCGCGCCACTGGTGATCCTGGGGCTGGTGCTGCTGCTGTTCCGCGACCAACTGCACTTCATCGGCGAGGGGTGGGCGGCGCTCGAGGACGCCAATCCGCTGGGCGTCGTGATCGCCATCGTGGTCATCGTGATCTCCTTCTTCGCCATGGCCGAGGTCATGCACCTGCTGATGCGGGCCGGCGACACCTACATCTCCCGGGTGGACACCACCGCCCTGACCTTCGCCTCCAACGCGTGGTCCGCCACCTTCCCCGGCGGCCCGGCGTTCTCCGCGGTGCTGACCTTCCAGGTCCAGCGCAAGTGGGGGGCCAGCGTGATCCTGTGCTCCTGGTTCTTCGTGCTCTCCTCGGCCCTGTCCACGATGTGGCTGGTGGTCCTCGGCATCGCCGGGGTGTTCTTCCTGGGCGCCAACATCAGCCTCTGGTCGCTCGGGATCACGCTGCTCTGCATGACCGGGCTGAGCTGGCTGGTCTACTGGGCGGCCCAGAACCCGCGCCGCCTACGCCGTTGGGCCGAGTCGCTGATTCCGCGGCTCAACCGGGCCCTGCGCCGGGACCCGCAGGCCGGGATCGAGGCCGTGGTACGCCACATCAACCAGATGGACAACGTCTCTCTGACGTTGGGGCAGTTCGGCGCGATCTCCCTGTGGTCACTGCTGAACCGGCTCTTTGACATCGCCACCCTGTGGGCCTGCGTGTGGGCGGTGACCGGCAGTGTCCCGATACTGACCCCGGAAGCCGACAACACCACCGTGGTGGGTGTTCTGCTCGCCTATGTCACCGCCAAGATCGCCGGTTCCGTGCAGGCCACCCCGGGCGGGCTCGGCCCGGTGGAAGCCGCGCTGACCACCACGCTGGTGGCCACGGGCATGACCGTGGTGGACGCCACCGGGACCGTGATCATCTACCGGCTGATCTCCCTGGCGCTGATGACCCTGATCGGCTGGCTGGTGTACTTCCTGTACTTCGTCCGCCGCGGCTTCTCGGCGCGGGCTGAGGATGGTTCCCCGGGGGATTCTGAAATGGTTTCTGAGGGGAAGCCGGCGGCGATAGACTCACAGCACCATCGTTCTAAGGAGCAGTCTTGAAAGTTCAGTACCCCGCCCTGGCCCTCGACGTGGTGGCGATCGCCGTCTTCGCGCTGCTCGCCCGCCTGGCCCACCAGAGCGAGGACATGCCCTTCACCTTCGTCGGGTGGCTGTCCACCCTCTGGCCCTTCCTGGTCGGGGTGGCCGTCAGCTGGATCGTGATTCTGCTGGCCCGCTGGAACGCCCTGCGTGTCTGGCCGGTGGGAGTGGCCACCTGGATCATCACCGCGGTCGTCGGACTGGTGATCTGGGGAATCCGCAACAACGATGTCCCGCACTGGTCCTTCATCATCGTGGCCGTGGTGATGTCGGGAATCCTCCTGCTGGGCTGGCGCGGCCTGGCCAAGCTGAAGAAGTAGTTTTCGGCTGCTTGAACAGCCCCCGAGGCGTGAAAAAGGCGCCGGGATCCGCAACGGAGGATCCCGGCGCCTTGCGCTGCTCCGGCTATTACCAGAGCACGGCGATGGCGGTGTTGATCAGAGCCAGACCGCCCACGGAATGGGCAATGCCGGTGGGCACCGGCTGATCCTTGGCGACCTTACGGCGGCCGATGATCGCGGTGACCAGGATGGCGATGAGGATGACCAGCTTGATACCGATCTTCATGTGGTTGACCGTGCCGTCACCCATCTCCGCGATGCCGACCAGCAGCAGGCCGGAGACCAGCTGGACCCAGGCGCCGATGTGCTGCCACTGCAGCACCGTCGGCTTCCGGAACGTGGCGAGCCAGCCGCCCACGATGGCGGCCGTGCCCAGAATGTGAATCAAGAGGATGAGGGATTGCAGGAAGTCCATGAATCCCAGACTAACCCACCCCGTCCAGGGCAAGAAATGGACGATTCCCCTGGCAGAGGGCTGGAAATCCCCGGTTCGGGCCGGTGGGGTGGTTTCTACTGCACTCTTGTCGGGTAGGTAGCGGAAAACAAGGAATTGTGGACCCCAGAAGGCCACAAACCGCCAGTAGCCGCTACCTAAACGACACCCCACCAATCCCCAGGCCCCAGCCGTCACCCCTCCCCACTCTTGTCGGGCAGGTAGCGGAAAACAAGGAATTGTGGACCCCAGAAGGCCACAAACCGCCAGTAGCCGCTACCTAAACGACACCCCACCAATCCCCAGGACCCCAGCAGCAGGAAAACAGAACCAGCCGCCTCCCCTCCCCGGAACCGGGGAGGAAAAGCGGCTGGTTTCTCAGCCCGGCCCGGCAAGCGCCGATGCCACCACCGGCAGCAAGCCAGCCACCGGCACCTGCTTTAAGCGTTGGTCATCATGTAGGCGATCTGGTTTCCGATCATGACGATCCAGTTGATGATCTCGGTGGACAGATCCAGCGCGATGCTCAGCATGCTAACTCCTTGTTATTCAGGTGGTCTCCAGCGATCCTCGAGCAAACCTCAAGCGATCCTCGGGTGATCGTACTTCTGCCGGGTATATCGTCACCCGTCACCCGTTTTATTACACGGCGGCCAGGAAAATCCCTCAACGTCGGACGTAGATCTCCAGCGGACCTGCGGTACGGTGCTCAAATACCTCCGGATCGGCGAAGGCGGCCTCGTTGAAGTGGACGGGTTCCCGGCTGTCCGCAGACAGGAGGGGCAGCTGGTTGACAAACAGCGGGTAATGCAGGCCGTGCTCATCGCGGTTGAGGATGAACACGTCCGGCGCCTCGAACTCAGAGGAGTCCAGGGCAGCGATCAATTCCTGCGGGGAACCCGCCTCGGCGAAGCGGTGGATCTCCTCGTTGCGTTCGGGGTAGCGGGCGAAGGGGGTGGCGTAGGCCTCGCCGGGAGCCTGGAAGGAGAAGACGTCGCGGTAGGCGAACAGCTTCGGTTCAGAACTGAGCACCACCGTGTCCGCGCGTGCTTCCGCCGGCACCAGTTCATCGAAGGTGCGCAGCAGTTCGGCCTGCTGCTCCGGGTGGCTGCCGTGGGCGATCTGGGAGTATTCCCGGTTCTCGGCGGACACGGACTGGGCCATGCCCATCACCAGCAGCACCACCAGAACGGCGGCGGTGGGTTTCAGGGGTGCGGTCCAGCCACCGAGCCGTTCTCCCACGGACCGGTAGTGGAACAGTTCCTGACACAGCCAGTACACTCCACCGATGACCAGGGACAGCGTGATGAGCGGGACCATGCGGAAGGCCAGCAGGGTGGAGTCGGTGAAGGCCCGCGCCAGGGAGGCCAGGGACCACAGGTAACCGGTTCCGGTGGCCACCAGCAGCCCCGTGGAGATCAGCAGCGGAGTGTCGGCCGGCCCCTCGCTCAGCCACCGGCGCCAGCACGCCCCGGCCGCGACCGTCAGCACCACCAGGCCCAGCAGCGCGGCCAGGCCGAAGGCGGTCGGGTCGGTGAAGGGCAGGCTCAGGGTGCTGGCGTTCTCCGGCAGGAAGTCCGTGGCCACCGACGGCGCGTGCGGCGTGCCGGTGAGCAGGGCCCACACGTAGCGGCCCCAGTAGAACAGGGCCACCACCAGGGCGACGAGGCCGGTGAGCACCAACCAGGCCAGGACCAGCAGGCCGGCACCCCAGTTGCGCACCTTCGCCAGCGCCACGGTCCCCACGGCCAGCGCCACGGACAGGCAGGCGACGGCCGCCACCAGGGTGTAGGTCATCGCCGCCAGCCCCAGGACCGCGCCGATGATCAGTGCCGGGAACACCGCCGGCCGCAGGGCCTGCCGCAACGCGGTGCCGGGGGCGGCGTCGATAAGCGCGGCGGTGGTGCGCACGGTCCAGACGCACAGCAGCGGTACCACGGCGATCACGGCCCAGGAGTAGGGTTCGTAGGCGTTGAAGTGGGCGCCGACGGCCGCGGTAGCCGCCGCGATCAGTCCGGCGGTGGGTACTCCCACCAGCCAGCGCCAGCCCACGAAGGCGATGGCCGCCACGGCGGACATGCTGGCCAGGGCGAAGGGTTTGTAGGCTTCCCAGCCGTCCAGCCCCGCGAGGTTGGCGTAGCGCCCGCCCAGCCAGAACCACAGCGGCGGGTAATAGGGGATGGCGTCGGGGTAGAAGACGTCGCGCAGCAGGGGTGACTCGGCGAGCCGGGCGAGGTAGGGCACGCGGAAGCTCTGGTCACCGGACAGGCCGAAGAGGTAGTGCGGGGTACCGCGCAACAGGACCGCAAGTTGGGCGCAGCCGATCACCGCGACGGAGATCGTGGGCACCACCCACGCGATGATGCCCGACGCCCCGGAGCGCGAGCGGTGGTGCAGCCACGCCACCACCGCGACCGCGAGCACGCAGGCGCAGGTGATGAAGGACAGCCGGGCATTGTCCATGTGGGAGGGCTCGGGCACCGACAGCCGCTCGACCACCTGCAGCACCAGCGTCGACACCGCCATGGCCAGCACCACCGCGGCCGCGAGCTCCGCCACGCGCCATCCGAGGGCGGCGGGTCTGGGGCGGGTGGAACGGGGCATGACGGTGCTGGTCGACATGCGGGCCAGCTTAATTGGGCCGGGGTGCCGCGCAACGCAGGCGGTCCGGCACACCGCTGCGGCGTGAGGCAGACAACAGCGCCGCTAGTCGACGCCGCGCCCGGCGCACTCCGCGGCGGTGGCCCTCAGGTCGTGGTAGGCCAGCTTCGGGCGACCGGGCCCGTAGAGCAGGCCGAAGTGGGACTCGTGGTCCTCCTCCCCGAGGTCCAGGTCGTACAGCGTGTACATGAAGATCGGGCCGAGGGCCGGGTCATCGGCCACCAGCTGCAGCGCCTCGGTGACGATGGCGGACTGCTCCTCCTCCCCCACGCCCTCCGTCCCCTGGGTGGGCGCACCGAACTCGGTCAGCCAGATCCGCTTGCCACCGTCCCCGTTGTCGCGCATCAGTTCCTTGACGGCCGTCAACTGCCGGAAGGTGTTCCACCGGGAGGTGCCCGACGGCCGCTCCGGATAGGAGTAGGGGTGCATGGCGATCGCGGTGGTGTCCCCCAGGGCGTCCAGCTCATAGAGCCGCTCCAGGAAGGTGTACCCGGAGACCGAGTAGTCCGGGATGTTCGCGGCCGGAGCCAGTCCCCCGGCGATGATCTCCGCGTCCGGGTCCGCCGCCGCGATGCGCGGAGCGGTGGCGGTGAGCAGCTCCGCGTAGGACTCCGCCGAGGGGTCCGGCCAGAAGCGGGCCAGGTTCGGTTCGTTCCAGATCTCATAGGCCGCGACCTCACTGCGGTAGCGTTCGGCCACTGCGGCCGAGAAGTCCGCGTACTCCGCTGCGGCTCCACTCCCGATCACCCCGAAACCGGCCACCCAGTCCGGGGTGGTGTGGATCAGCAGGATCGGCTGCAGGCCGGCGTCCAGCGCGATGTTCAGACGCTGGTCCAGGCCGGACCAGTCGTAGTGGCCGCGCTCGGGTTCGATCTCCTGCCAGGTGGCGGACAGCCGGATCCAGGTCGCCCCCAGCAGGGACATCTCGTGGGCCATCGTCCGGAACTCCGTCTCGGTGGCGAACTCCCAGTCGTAGGGGCCGGCCATTCCGAGCTCTGTGCAGCCGGTGGTCCCGTCCTCCGGCATGGCCACCGGGGTGCGCTCGAAGCGCTGACCCAGAGGACCGGTGATCGCCAGCACCGCCACCGCGGAGAGCAGGACCGCCAGGAGGGTGATGGGCCAGGCCGGGTCCCGGGGACGGGCGGGACGGCGGTGCTTAACCATCACACAACGCCGCCAGCATCCGCGGGACGGTGTCCGTCCGGTCATGGTCTGTGCTGGCCCGCTGCCGCGCCCGCTCCCGCAGGCGGGCGGACAGATCCGGGTCCGCCAGCAGTCGGCGGAGGGCGGCCGCCAGCGCCGGGGCGTCTCCGGGTGGCACCAGCAGGCCTGCGCCGTCGCTGAGGTATTCAGCCGAGCCGCCGTGATCCGTGGCAATCAGCGGGACGCCGTGGGCCATGCCCTCCAGCACCCCGAGGGGGCCGGCCTCCGGGGAGGTCGACGCCGAGATCAGGGCGTGCCAGCGCGGGAAGACGTCGCGCTTGTCCACCTGCCCGAGGAACCGCACGCGTCCCGCCAGGTCCGGCCGGGAGGCCCGTTCCCGCAGCCGGGCGGCGAACTCCTCCGAGCCGGGGAAGGGCGCGCCCGCGATCTCCAGCCGCACCTCCGGAAGCCCCGCGATCGACTCCAGCAGGATCTCGTGCCCCTTCCACTCGGTGAGCACCGCCAGGATCCCGACGGTCGGCTGCCCGGCAACCGCCGCCGTGCCCCCGCTCATCCGCTCCGGCACCTCGACCCCGTTGGGCCGGACCTCCACCCGGGGCACCAGGGCTGACACCGACGCCGCCGTCACCGCCGAGACCGCCACCGCCTTCGTCAGCGCATGGGCACCCAGCCGGAGGACACTGCGCTGCTTCGTGGTGGTCACTGTGTCGTGGACCAGCCAGGTGATGGTGCCCGGCACGTTCCGGCCCCGGCGGCGGCAGCGGCGGGCCAGCGGATAGGCCAGGCCCACCGCCGGAAGGGCGAAGGTGGAGTTGCTGACCAGGGCATCCGCCCCCGCGGCCGCCCGGCGCAGGGTCCGCGCCGAACGGAACCAGGACAACGGCAGTCCGGCGATCTCCCGGACGCGGCGCAACCCCCGCGCCCCGCCCAACCGGGCCAGCGGCACGGTGACGTGTTCCACCCGGTCCCCCAGCAGCTCGGGCAGGGGCCCGTCGGGACAGACCAGGGTGACGCGGGCCCCGTCGGCGTGGGCCCGGCGCAGCAGGTCGACCAGCACGCGCTCCGCGCCGGAGACATCGGCGCCGGCGTTGACGGCCACAAGGTGCATGGTGGGTTACCTCCGTGGAAAGCGGCGCACGAGAACCGGGCCGGGGATGGGTGCCGGAAAGGAAGAAACAACTTTCCCGACCCAATTTAATCATATTTGTGGCCGCGCGGGACGAGAATACCCTCATTGAATGATTCAAAAGGACTACCTTTTACCATCTACTTGCGGGAAATTTTAATGAACATATCAAAACAACATTAAGTAGCCAATTAGGTGCCATCTTTCGGCCATTTATCCCGCCACGAAAAGGTCACACAATTAATCTTCCACCGCCTGCATATCCGGGGCCGCGGAAACGGAACAATTCCACCTCCGGAAACCCCTCCCCGCTTCACAGCCGACACAGGGAGACCCAAGCGGAAACCCGACAAGACCGGCGCATACCTGCAATAACCTGCCACCCATTATCCTGCCCCCGAACTTTGGGGCGATCATTTCCCCACCCGCCGCACGGCACGGACATGGAAGGAGATCTCTCAATTATTCGACGGAATAAAGATAATCCCTAATTCTCAAACCACCTGCCCCTCCGCCATTTAAAGGTATTCCTTTAAATAGAATACTTTAATTTGCTTCATTTCTTCTCATCTGGTGACTATGGTGAAAAACCAGACAGAAAAGGAGCGGAATTCCGCTAATGAATATGCTTCTTTTCTCGATAATTATTTTGACGGACTTCCGGAGTGAATTTCTTTCCGGTTGTTCCCCTCCCCGCCAACCCTTCGCTGCTAGGAGCTCTCAATGTTGCCGGCTCTCTCGATGTTGATGGCTGTACCGTTCCTCCCGCACCCGCCCGCGCGCCACCCGGGCGGAGGTGCGTGATGGTCTCCCACATCCCGGAGACCACCCGGCGCCGCGGCATCGCGCCGGCGACGGACTCCCCCGGAATTTCCCTGCCGGACCCGGTGGCGGCAGCGGCCGCCGTGGCACCGGAGACCGCCCGAGCTCTGACTTCCCCTCCGGAGCAGCCGGAACAGCCGGCACCCCGGGAGAACATCCGGCCCCGCTCCCGATTCAGCAGGCGGGTGCCCCGGCTGTCCCAGCGGTGCGGGGACGGTCTGGTGGTCCTGACGGTGTGCCTGCTCGCCGGGCTGTCCCGCCCCTGGCTCACGGCCCTGGGCGTCGTGCTGGTGCTGCAGCTGGTGCCCGGGTTCTACCGGTTCCGGCTGCGGCTCTCGCTGCTCGATGAGCTGCCGCGGCTGCTGCCGGTGGCGGCTCTGAGCACCTTCCTGGTCACCGACATCGTCAACCCGATCAGCACGGCCGATGCCACGGTAGTCACTGCGCTGGTCACCGGCGGGCTGGTGGGATCCTGGGGTGTGCTGGCCGCCGCCGCCCGTTTCCGGCGGACCCAGCATCCGGCGACGCTGGAACGCACGCTGCTGCTGGGCTCCGCGGAAACCACCCGGGAGCTGGCCGGTTACCTGCGGGAGCACCCCGGCTACGGGCTCCTGCCGGTGGTCCTGGCCGACCGGGAGATCGAACCCGGCGCGGAGGGCGACGACCTGGGCGTGGACCGGTTGGACGACAACCTGGGCGAGCTGATCCGACGCCACCGGGTCTCCGTGGTGATCGTCGCCTTCAGCCGCTACTCCGATGAACACCTGCTGCGGGTACTGCGCTCGTGTGTGCGGGAGGACGCGGAGTTCTACATCGTGCCCCGGCTGGCGGACCAGCGGGGCGACCACACCACCGAGCTGCTCGGCGCCCTGGCGCTGCGGCACATTCCACGGGCCGCGCACCGTTCCCTGGGCTGGCACTTCAAGCGGCCCTTCGACATCCTGGTGAGCGGCGCCGCCCTGGTGCTGCTCTCCCCGCTGCTGCTGGCGCTGGCCCTGGCGGTCAAGTTGGACTGCCGCAGCGCCCCGGTCCTCTTCCGGCAGGAACGCATCGGGCTGGACGGCAGGCCCTTCGACGTACTGAAGTTCCGGAGTCTGCTGCCGGTGGACCGGGCTGAATCGGACAGTCACTGGAATATCGCCGGTGACAAGCGGCTGACCCGGTTGGGGGCGGTGATGCGCCGCTATTCCCTGGATGAGCTGCCCCAGGTCCACAACGTCTTCCGCGGGGACATGTCCCTGGTCGGGCCCCGGCCCGAGCGCCCCTTCTTCGTGGACAAGTTCGCGCAGCAGTACCCCGACTACGTGGACCGTCACCGGGTTCCGGTCGGGTTGACCGGTTGGGCGGCGATCAACGGCCTGCGCGGGGACACCAGCATCCGCGAGCGGGTGCTCTATGACAACTGGTACATCGAGAACTGGTCGCCCTGGCTGGACATCAAGGTGATGGTGCTGACGGTGCGGGCCGTGGTCGGAGGAAGTGGCGGATGAACACACTCGTACTAGGCGCCCTGGCGCTGCGGCCCCAGGGCAGCGGTGTGCAGACCTACCAGCGCGAACTGATCCGCGCGCTGTCCCGGATCGAGGGGCTGCCCGCCCGCCACGCGGTGGTCCAGCAGGATGCGGTCGGCGAACTACCGGAGACGGTCGGGGCGCTGCCACGTCCGGTCAGCTCCGGGGCCCGGCGCGCCTGGCTGGGACTCCAGCCGGTCCCGGCGGGCCTGTTCCACTCCCTGGACGTGGATCTGCCGGTGGGGCAGCGCAGCCCGACGGTGGCCACCGTGCACGACATGTCGGTGTTCGACACCCCCTGGGCGATGTCGCGGATGCGGGCCGCCGGGGAACGGCTGCTACTGCGCCGCTCGTTGCGGCGGGCGGACGCGATCATCGCGGTGTCCGCGTTCACGGCCGAGCGGGTCCAGGCGTTGACGGGCCGGGAGGCCACCGTCACGCCGCTGGCCCCGGCCGCCTGGGCGCGGGTGCCCGACCCGGCGGCGGTGGCGGGGGTCCGGGAGAAGTACCGGCTGCCGGAGCGCTTCGTCCTGCAACTGGGGACGCTGGAACCGCGCAAGCGCCCGGACGTGGTCAATGCGGCGCTGCGGGGCACGGGGGTGCCACTGGTACTGGCGGGGGGCGGCACCGACGGCCCCGGGCGACCGGAGGGCTCGATCGGGCTGGGTTATGTGGATCTGGCGGACATCCCGGCGCTCTACCGGGCGGCGGACGTGGTCGCCTACGCCTCCTCCTATGAGGGGTTCGGTCTGCCACCGGTGGAGGCGATGGCCTGCGGAGCGGTCGTCGTCGCCAGCGCGGTGGGCGGCATCCCGGAGGCCGTGGGGGAGGGCGCCGTGGTGGTTGAGGGGCTGGATCCGGAGCGCTGGCGTGCGGCCCTGCGTCCGGTGCTCGACGACGCCGCCCACCGGGCGCAGCTGCGCGCGGCGGCCGAGGCGCAGGCGGCGCGGTTGAGCTGGGCCGACACCGCCCAGCGGACCGCCGAGGTCTACGCCGGGCTGCTCTGACTACCCGGCGAGGACCCCGGCCACCACGTCGGCCATCTTCCGCCGGAAGTTCGCGGGGGAGAATTCCCCGGCCCAGGCCGTCAGCCGGGCGGTGGTGTAGCGGGTGTCGTCGAAGTCGCGCAGGGCCGCCGCCAGGTTGGCCACCACCTCCTCGTCGGTGTCCCCGGCCACCAGTTCCCCGGTCACGCCGGGGCGCACGGTGTCCAGCGCCCCGCCCCTGCCCAGCGCGATCACGGGGGTGCCGCAGGCCATGGCCTCCACCGGCACGATCCCGAAGTCCTCCTCGCCGGGCATGAGCAGCGCCCGCGCGCCGCGGATCAGCTCGCGCATCTCCTCCCCCGGCAGCCGCCCGCGGAACTCCACGCCCGGGCCGGCCAGGGACTGGGCGCGGGCGAGATCGCGGCCGTCACCGACGACGATCAGCCGCACCCCGGCGCGGACCGCGGCGGCCACGGCCAGGGGCACCTGCTTGTAGGGCACCAGCCGGCCCACGGAGATGAAGTAGTCGCCCCGGGCGGGGCCCGGTCCGGGTTGGAAGTAGGTGGTGTCCACCGGCGGGTGCACCACGGTGGCATCCCGGTCCCAGCGGTGCCGGATCCGCTCGCGGACCGCGGTGGAGTTGGCCACGATGCCGGTGACCTGCGGGGCCCACGCCAGTTCATTGGCCTTCGCCCGCGCGGCGAGCATCCTGAGCGCCGCCCCGGACAGCAGGCCGCTGGCCTCCCCGCGGCGCAGCTGCGCGTCCCAGGCCCAGCGGGCCGGGGAGTGGACGTAGGCCACCGAGGGCACGTCCAGGGCCCCCACCGCGGCGAGGGCGAAGGCGTGGTGGCTGACCACCACGGCGTCGGCACCCGTGTCCTGCGCCAGGCTGCCCCGGCGCAGCGCGGTGGGCACCAGGGGCAGCAGCGGGGCGTAGGTCTTTTCCCGCAGGGCCCGGTAGGCGCCCTGCAGCCGGCCGGTGCGGAAGCGGTCGGCCAGGTCGGCCGGGACCAGTTCCGGTTTGGCGAAGGGCACGTGGATGGCGGCTGTGGGCCAGGTCTGGGCCAGTTGCCGGACCACGTGTTCACTGCCGGCGATGTCGGTCCAGCGTTCGTGCACGATGGCGATGTTGTCCATGGTCCTACTCCTCGTTCCGCTTGCCGGAGCGGACGACCACGTAGGCCGGTATCCCGCTGTCCACCAGGCGCTGTACGGCGGTGGCCGCCTGATCCGCCCGGTTGTCCCGGTGGTCGATGACCACCACCCCCAGCCCGATCCGGGTGGGGTCCAGGTCCCGCCACCAGTGGTCCCGCCACCCGGCCTGGTGGATCCGCTCCGGGGCGTAGGCGGCGAAGGCCTCGCCCGGGTCCACCCGTCCGAGCAGCAGCACCTCGTCGCCGGCGGCCAGGACGGCCGCGGCCCGCGACTCCGCGAGCGGGGTCAAGCCCCGGTCGGCGGCACCGAACTCCCGTGGCACCCCGAAGCGGTGGGCGACGCCCCGGAGCCAGAACCGGTCCGCACGGTGGTGGCGGCGCATCCGCCACCAGGTCAGCGGGATGGCCGCCACCAGGAAGGCGATCAGTCCCACGACCACGCCCGTGGGCAGGGGGCGCGGCCACACCGGATCCTCGCCGCCCGAGCGCGACAGTTGCACCGGCAGCATGCTCTCCGGGAGCTGTTCGTTCAGGTCCTGGTTGATGAGCTCGATCTGCCATTCCAGGTCGGAGACGTCCGCGTCCCGGTCGGCGGCCCGGCGCTGCTCGATCTGTTCCCGCAGCGCCGTGGTCTGGTCCGCGGCCTGCTCCGTCAGGGTGCTGACGGAGTCGGCGTGCAGGCGGCCGCTGCGCTCCTGGAGGGCGGCCACCGCGGCGTCGGCCAGCTGCCGGGCCTGCTCGGTGCTCGAGCCGGTGGTGCTGACCTGGATGACCCCGGCCACCGAGGTGTCCGTGGCGCTGATCTCCGGGTCCCTCACCCCGGTGGCCTGCTCCACCGCCGCGGCGGTCTCGGTGTCCTCGGCGATGGACAGGTACAGCGGTACCAGCTGGGCCACCGACTCCGGGTTCAGGTCCGGGTTCGACACGGCCCCCAGGCCGACGTCGGTGGTGACCTCGTAGACGGGATCGAGCTGGGTCAGCACCCCGCCGGTGGCGCCGCCGGCGACCACCCCGACCGCCAGCGCGATCGTTACAGAACGGAGGAAGGCGGCGGCCACCAGCCCCAGGTCCAACGGTCCCGGGGTATGGGGCACCGGCGCGGCCGGTTGGTTAACGCTCATCGACTGTGTCCTTTTCGGTTGTGCCGGTCTGCGGCGGGGAAGAAACGGGGGCGGATGCGGGTACGGCACCCCGGTGCTGACTGCGTGACGACGCCGTGTCTCCCGTGTCCTCCGCGCCAGCCGCACCGCCCGGGGCGCCGCGGGCCCGCCGGGGAACGGGAGGCTGGGGCAGCCGCCAGCCGCCCAGACGGGCGGCCACCGGGGAGGGCACCGAGGCGCCGACCGCCAGCAGCAGCCAGAAGTAGAAGTCGAGCGGGAAGATCTCCAGGTAGGTGGCGAAGATCCCCGCCACGCAGGCGGCCAGGGTCACGGCCAGGGCCGCGGCGGTCACCGCCTGCTCGAAGCGGTCCGGCTGCAGACGGATCAGGCGGTACAGGACCACCACCGCGATGCCGACGACCACCACGTACAGCGCCAGTCCCACCCCGCCCAACTCCAGGCCGATCTTCAGGTACTGGTTGTCCGGCTGGTACAGCCGGCTCAGCGAGCTGCTCAGGGCGTCCACCCGTTGGGCCGCCGAGCCGGTGGTGCCCAACCCGTTGCCGAAGGGGTGGACCAGCAGCTGCGGCAGGGTCTGTGACCAGTGGCCGCCACGTTCCGCCAGACTGGTCGAGGACAGCATGGTGGCCAGTGCCCCGTTCCGGTCCAGGGCGAGCGCCACCGGGACCGCCAACACCCCCAGCCCGAGCAGGGCCGCCAGGTAGCCGAGGAGGCGGCGGTGGAACACCACCCCGAGGACGATCACCGCGGTCAGCAGGCCGACGATGCTGGCCCGGACCACCGAGGACGCCATGGCCACCAGCAGCACCGGCGCCAGCCACCAGAACAGCCGGGAACGGCGGCGGCCCGGTTCCGCCAGCGCGGCCGCCCCGCCGACCACCAGCACCAGCATCAGGAAGAAGCCGAAGGGGAAGGGCTGGTTGAAGGTGCCGAAGCTGCGCAGCAGCGGCCCCGCCGAGCGGATGTGCTCATTCCACTCGTAACCCAGATCGGCCAAGGCCCAGCCACCGGCCAGTTGCTGCCACAGCCCGTACCCGGCACTGACCACCCCGGTCGCCAGGAGCAGCGTGACCAGCCGGTCCTTGTCCGCCCGGGTGAACGGGAAGTAGTGGACCACCACCACCGGCAGCAGATAGAAGAAGGCGATCTTGACCGGGAAGCCCGCCGCCGGGCCGAGGACCAGCACCGCGGAGACCGTCCCGAAGATCACCAGCAGCACCGCGGGCGCCAACCAGGGCACCACGCCGGCCCGGCCCCGCGGCAGCGGCGCGAAGAAGCAGGCGGCCACGACGGTGCAGACCGCGGCCTCCTTCCAGAAGGTGGCCAGCACCGGCGCGATGAACAACACCCCGTGGAAGGGCACGAGGGCGGCGATCAGCAGCAGCCCCCACTGCGGGCGGCGCAGCGACAGGACAAACACCAGGACACAGAGCACCGCGGTGCTGAGCAGGGCGATCATGCCGGCCTCCCGGCCGGGCTGGCGGGGGTGTCGGTGACCGCCGGCCAGGTCCAGTGCGGCCGCAGCAGCGTCTTCCACCAGGTGGGCCCGCGCAGGCCGTCGTGCATGGCCATCCGGTGCAACCGGAACGGCTCATCCCCGGCGCGGCAGCGGCCGTTGGTGAAGGTCCAGCCGGTGCGGTAACCGGCCGCCGCGGTCAGGGCCCGGACGCGGGCGTCCTGGTGGCCGAAGGGATAGCACAGGTCGGTGACCTCCCGGTTCCCCCACTCGGAGAGCAGCTCCCGGGAGCGGGTCAGCTCCTCGCGCACCGCGGCGTCGGAAAGCTGTGGCAGGGAAGGGTGGGTGGCGGTGTGCCCGGCCAGCTGGGCGCCGGCGGCCACGGCCTCGGTGACCTCGGTGCGGGTCATCGTCCGGTCGGCCGGTGCCCACCAGGGCGGGGCCGTGCCGAGTCGGGCGGTCACCGGCAGCAGGGTCCAGGGGGTGTGCTGCTCCGTCAGCCAGGGCAGGGCGTGGCGGTACACGCCGACCAGGGCGTCGTCGAAGAGCACCGCCGCCAGCCCCGCCACCGGTTCGCCGCGGAGGAGTCCCGCGCTGAGCTCGGCGAAGGGGACGAACCGGTAGCCCAGGGACCGGACGGTGCGCAGCTGCTGCCGGAATACGCTCCGGCGTACGGCGTAGCGGTAGACGGGGGCGGAATCGGCGATGATGTCGTGGTAGCCGAGCACGATGCCCGAGCGCAGCAGGTGGCCGGCCACCGGTGCGGTGAACTGTTCAGGACGCATCAGGTTCCCCCTCCTGCGCTGCTGTGGGGCCCGGGCGGAGGCGCGCCCGCAGGTGCCGCCAGATCACCGTTGTGGCCCGGCGTTCCGTGGCCGCGACCAGCAGCAGGTAGACCAGTCCCGCCCCGACGGCGGCCGGTACCCCGGGCACCCGCAGTTCCCCGACCAGGAGGACCGCCGGCACGGCCACCGCGGCGGACAGCAGGCTCAGCCGCAGCAGCACGGACCAGGGGGTGATCCCCGGGATCCGCAGGCTGCCGCGCAACAGCAGCAGCATGGCGACGAGCACCACGACCTGGGTGATCACCGTGGCGATCGCCGCTCCCTCGATCGAGCGCAGCGGGATCAGCACCAGGTTCAGCGCCACGTTGAGCACCAGCCCGGCCGCCGCGAGCCACGGGAAGACCCGGAGTCTGGTCGCGGCGATCAGGGCGGTGACCACCACGTAGTTCAGCCCGGACAGCGCGGAGCCGGTCACCAGCAGGGCGGCGGCAGTGGCGCTGGCCAGGTAGTCCGAGCCGTAGAGCAGCGTGATCACGGCCGCCGCACTCGGCCAGAAGACGACGACCGCCCCGCCGCCCAGCACCGCGGCCACGCTGAGCGCCTGGTGGAACCGGGCGCGGAAGGTCTCCGGGTCATGCGGCCAGGCCCGGATCAGGACCGTGGTGAACGGGATGGCCAGCGCGCTGACCACCAGCCACAGCAGGTCGGAGAACTTGTACCCGATCGCGTACTGGCCAACGGCCCCGTAGGTGTCCAGCTGCTCGAGCATGAGGGTGTCGATGCGTTCCAGCATGGTCAGCAGCGCCAGCCCGATGGAGATCGGGACCGCCTCCCGCAGCATCTCCCCCCAGTAGGCGGTGAAGGAGCGGAAGGAGGGCCGGAAGCCCGGGGCGAAGAGCTTGGGGACGCCGATGCCCCGACCGATGATGATGACGATCTCCCGCACGATCGCGGGGAGGATGAACGCCAGGACGCCGGGGGCGGTGAGCGCGACCAGGACGATCAGGAGGAACTGGACGCATTGCCCGATGATGTCCCACACCGCCACGTAGGTCAGCCGCAGCCGGGACTGGTAGAGCACGAACAGGGCGTTGGCCGGGGTGGCCAGGAGCACGGTGGTCCCCGCCAGGACGGCGGCTGTCAGCACCAGGACCGACAGCCCCGCCAGGTACACATAGGCGACCGCGATCAGGTAGCCGAGGAAACCCAGCAGGATCCGCAGCATGATGAAGGAGCCGGCGATCCGGGAGACCTCCGCGGCCCGCCCGGACCCCAGCCGGGCCAGCACCACCCGGCCGACGCCGAGGTCGGTGACCACGTCCAGGATCCCGAGCAGGGCGAAGACGAAGGAGTACTGTCCCCATTCCTCCCCCGTCAGGGAGCGGGCCATGATGACGCTGCCCGCCCAGCCGAAGGTGGCGGTGGTCAGCCGGCCGAGGATCAGGGCGCTACCGCTGCTGAACAGCCGCCGCCCCTCACCCGGCGCCGCTCCCTGCCTCTCCTGCCCCTCCTGCTCCTCCCGCTCCGGGGCCGGCCGGGAGCCGCGGCGGGCGTCGTGGGCGGTCATGACGCCACCTGCTCCGGCGCGGTGGGTGCCGGCGTGGTGCGGGGCCCGCCGCTTGCAGGGCCGGCCGGGGCAACGGGGCCGGTACGCTGCCCCGTGCTGAGCCGCCGGAGGGACTCGGCGGCGCGGGACACCAGTTGTTCCACCGGCAGCAGCCAGGCCCGGGTGGCGGGTGTCGCCCGCACGGTCCCCACCTCGTATTCGCTGGTCTGCCAGTCGGCCTTGTAGGCGTTGCGGCCGATCATCAGGTCGATCTCGGCCAGGCCGAGCTCAGCGTGGTGGTTGACCGTGTACTCCCAGAGCTGATGGCCCGGGGCCAGCGGGCGGTGGGCCGGATCGAAGCGGGTGAACCAGAACTCGGCGCGGTCCCCGGTCCGCAGCAGCACGGTGAAGGCCACCCAGGCGGCGTCCACGGTCAGGGCGATGATCAGCAGGCGGCCGGACTCGGCCTCCGCCCGGAGAAACTCCCGGGTGAACTTGCGGTGCCCGGCGTCGAAGAAGTTCAGGCGCTCCGCGGTCTCCGCAGCATGGGCGGCCGCCGCCACCCGGGTCATCTCCGGCCAGCAGGCGGTCAGATCCGCCGGTTGCCGGTAGGTGTGGAACTCCACCGCGCCCAGTTCCCGCTCCGCCCGGTTCCGGGAGGTCCGGAGCCGGTTGAGGGACTTCCGGCTCCGGAGGTCCCGGGCGGTGGTGGCGTCCGGGAGGGCGATGACCGGGCAGTGGTCGTCGACGTCGTAGTTGACGGTCCAGGTCCCGCTGTCCAGCAGGGCGCGCAGCAGCGGTGAGTCCGCCGGCACATGGGTCAGCCGCAGCAGGGCCCGCGCCCGGCGCAGCCCCAGTACCAGGGCGTCCAGTGCCGCCCGGTCGGCCGCCAGGGCCTCCCCGATCGTTCCCAGCCCGTGGCCGAGCAGCCGGTAGGTGGTGATCCCCAGCCGACGCCGCGTGTGCAGCGGCAGCAGACCCACCAGCTGCCCGCCGTCGTGGACGGTGGCCACCGCGAGCCGGCCCTTGCCCAGGGTCCGGTACCAGTTCAGGGCGTAGGAGGGACGGGCCCCGAAGGTCCCGCCGTGCCGCTCCGCCAGATCCTCCCACTGGCGGTGCAGCTGTACGTCCACGTGGTGGTGCAGGCGGAAGGTGAGGTTTTCCGGGGACTGCTCCCCCATCACCCGGGCGGCCCGGCGCAGTTCCGTGATGATCTGTCCGGCGGAGCGGGACATGTCGTAGTGCTCCCGGGCATGCCGGTAGCCGGCCTGCCCCAGACGCTCCCGCAGCTCCGGATCCGCGATCAGTTTCTCCAGTGCCGCGGCAACGGGGCCGGGCTCGGTGGCGTCGACCAGGAAGCCCGTCTCGCCGTCGCGGACCATCTCCGGGATCGCACCGTTGGGGTGGGCGACCACCGGCAGGCCGGCTGCCATGGCCTCCAGGATGGCGTTGGGGGCCTGGTCAATCAGGGACGGCAGGCAGAAGATGTCGGCGTCCGCCAGGATCTCCCAGAGCCGGTCCTCGCCGGGCTGCAGATCATTGATCACCGTCAGCCCCTCCTCCGCGGGCGGGGTCTCCAGGGTGATCAGCGTCAGGTTCGCCCGCTGCCGGAACCGGGAGCGCCAGAGCTCCAGCAGCAGGGTGCCGCCCTTGCGCTCCAGGGAGGTCCCGACGAAGACGATGGTCGGGGTGCGGTACGGATCGCGCGGCGGCAACGGAGCCGCGAAATAGGGCGAATGCACGCCCATCTCCAGGCGGGCGACCTGTTGGGGCGGCAGTTCATAGTCCGCCGAGCGCAACGACTCCGCAACCTTGGCCGAGCAGGCGAAAACCGTGGCCGCGGCCTTGAGCACCGGGCGCTCGAAGATGAGGTTCACCCGGCTCAGTGGCACCGTGAAGCGGGTGGGGGTGCGGTAGGGGATGCTGAACACATTGAGTCGGCCGGTGCTGTCCGTGGTGATGACCGTCGGGGTCTCCCGCAGGAGTTTCGCCCCGCCGAGCAGCGTGTTCTGGGTGTAGACGTGCATCGCGTCGATGTCCCCGCGGGCCACCCGGGCGCGGACCTTCCGACGCATGCGCCAGGAGTGGACCAGTTGTCCCCGCAGGGGCTGCAGGTCCAGGTCCAGGCGGGCCAGACCCGGGATCGGGGCGCGTAGGATCTTGCCGAGGAGGCCGGGGTCCTCGCCGTCGAGGAATTCGACGGCGACATCGGTGTGGTCCGCGAAAATCTTCCGCAGGGAGCGGTGCACCGTGCGGTGCCCGCCGATGTTCTCGTTGACGAACAGAAAGCGGGGGATGCGGTCAGGGCGGCGTGTCACGGGTTGTCCTTCTATCGCAATGGAACACCTACCCGAGCGACGTCCGGTGCACCCGGCCCGCGAAGGCGGCTGCGCTCACTATGGCACACGGAAACCCTGGAAGAGAACCCTTTTGCACATTATTTGTTCAGATAATTTTAAGCCCCGGAAAAAGGGGTCACTATTCGGCTTAATGATGCTATTAAAAGGCACCTACCTGCTGGTTATGATCATATTTAAGGATTTCCCGTCTATTCTCACCCCGCGGAAATCCTCCTACCAGAGCCGCTCTGCTTGCGTTTCTGTCTCAGCTTGTCGGCGGCTTGCCGGTGAACCGGGAGGCTGATGTCGGGGGTAGTTCCCGTTCAGTGGGCACGGCCCCAGCGCGCCCAGGGTGCCGCCATCTCAGGCGGAGGCCCGGCCCCGCCGCCGGGCCAGCTCGGCGAGCTTTCCCCGGCCCCTGCCGACACCGGTGCGTGCGGCCGCGATACCGTTTTCCAGCCGCCGGGCCACCGGCAGCAGCCAGGCCCGGTCCGCCGGCACCGCCCGCGCCGTCCCCACCACGTACTCCGCGGTCTGCCAGTCCTGCTTGTAGGGATTGCGGCCGATCATCTGGTCGATCTCCGTGATCCCCAGCTCATCGTGGTGGTCGACGAGCCGCTCCGTCAGCAGGTGCCCCGGAATGTACTTCCGGTACGCCGGGTCAAAGAACGTCAGCCATCCCTCCACCCGGCTGCCCGTCTGCAGCAGCACGTCGAAGGCCACCCAGGTGGAGTCCACGGTCAGGGCGTTGAGCAGCAGATGCCCCTGCTCCGCCTCCCGGTGCAGGAACCGCCGGGTGAAATCCCCGTGCGGGCCGGTGAAGAAGTTCAGGCGGTTGGCCGGGTTCTCCCGCAACGCCGCAGAGACCACCCGAAGCAGATCAGACCAGTGTTTCTCCACGTCCACCGGGGACCGGACCGTCACGAACTCCACCGGCCCGTGGTTTTCCGCGGCACGTGTCCGGGCCACCCGGAACCGCCGCAGGGTCTTGGCGCTGCGCAGGTCCCGCACCGTGGTACCGGCGGGAACGGCGATCGTCGGGCAGTACTCGTCCGCCCGGTACTCCACCACCCAGTCCGGGCTGCGGCGCAACGCGGCCAGCAAGGGTGCACCCTCCGCCACGTGGGTCAGCTCGAGCTGCACCCCGGCCCGCCGTAGCCCGGCCAGCAGCTCATCGAGGGCCGTGGCGTCCTCCGCCACCGTCTCCCCGACGGTGCCCAGGCCGTGCCCCAGCCAACGGTGGCTGGGGATCCCCAGCCGCCGGCGGACATGCAGCGGGAAGACGCCGACCAACTGATCGCCGCGGTGGAGGGTCGCCACGGCCAGCCGCCCCTTCCCCAGGGCCTCGTGCCACCCCAGGCCATAGGCGGGGCGGGCGGCGAAGCGGGTGCCGTGGTCCTCCGCCAGCTGCTGCCACTGCTGCACCAGCTCCTCGTCGACATGGCGGTGGATCCGGAAGACCGTACCGGTTTCCGAGCTGGCAGCCGGGGCGGTAACTCCGGCGGAACCGGCGGACGAGGCGTGCGGGATGAAGCGGCGGGCGGTGTCAGGCAGGCGCGGCATGCGGTTCCTTCTGAGTCAGGAAGTCTGCACCCGGAGCCGAGCCGGATACAGCGTCTGCGCGGGAGGGCAGCTGCGCCAACTATGACACAACCGGAGAGCGCCCGCGGCTCTTTCTCATGATTTTCCGCAGGTTTTTCTCACCTTTCCCGCAGCGGGGCGGAGAAGGGCTGAGTGATCATACCTTTGGCGAACCTCCGGCAGGTGGGTGCCGGTGTCGAGGTGAGCTTTCCGGGCTGCTCCGGAGGAAGGCTGTCGGGTAGGTAGCGGAAACCGGGCCAATAGGCCGCCGGAGAAGGGACAATCCGGCGGTTTCCGCTACCTGCCCGACAACAACCGAAACCTACAAGGGCGCGATCGTGTGCTTCTTCGGCAGATCTTCCTCGCGCTTGGTCTCCAGCTGGCGCAGGGCCCGGCGCAGGGCGATGCGGGTGTCCTTCGGCTGGATCATGGCGTCGATGAAACCACGCTCGGCCGCCACGTAGGGGCTGGTCATGTTCTCGTCGTAGAAGTCCATGAAGACCTTCTTGAGGTACTCGCGCTGCTCCGGCGGGGCGGCGTCGAGCTGCTTGCCCTGGATCATCACCACGGCCGCGGCGGAACCCATGACGGCGATCTGGGCGGTGGGCCAGGCCAGGTTGATGTCACCGCTCAGGTTCTTCGACCCCATGACGGCGTAGGCGCCGCCGTAGGCCTTGCGCACGATCAGCGTCACCTTGGGCACGGTGGCCTCCACCACGGCGAACGCCAGCTTGGCGCCGCGGTGGATCAGGCCCTGCTTCTCCTGCTCCACGCCGGGCAGGTAGCCGGGGGTGTCCACGATGAACACGACAGGCACGTTGTAGGCGTCGCAGGTGCGGATGAAACGCGCGCCCTTGTCGGCGGCCTCGGCGTCGATGCAGCCGGCGTAGACCATCGGCTGGTTGGCCACGAAGCCCACGGCCCTGCCGTCGATCCGGCCGAAGGCGCAGATCAGGTTGGGGCCGTAGTTCGGCTGGACCTCGATGAGGTTGTCGTCGTCGCCCAGCTGGACCAGCAGGTCCATCATGTCGTAGCCGGCGTTGGTGTCGTCCGGCATGAACTCGTCCAGTTCCACCGCCTCCGAGACCTCGGCGTCGGAGGGCGCCTCCAGGACGGGGGCCTCGTCGAAGCAGGTGGACGGCAGGTGCTCCAGCAACTCACGGACGTAGTCGAAGGCCTCGTTCTCGTCGCCGAGGACGGCGGAGATGTTGCCGTTGAGCTCCTGCTGGCGGGCGCCACCGAGCTCGGCGGAGGTGACCTGCTCGCCGGTGACCTCCTTGATCACGTTGGGGCCGGTCACGTACATCTCGGTCTCACCCTCGACGGCCACGACGAAATCGGTGGTCACCGGGGCGTACACGGCGCCACCGGCGGACTTGCCCAGCATGATCGAGATCTGCGGGGACCGGCCGGACAGCGGCAGCTGGCGGCGCGCGATCTCCGAGTACATGGCCAGCGAGGTCACGGCGTCCTGGATGCGGGCGCCACCGGAGTCCTGAATGCCGATGACGGGGCAGCCGATGCGGATGGCCATGTCCATGACCTCGGAGACCTTGCGGCCGAAGGTCACGCCGACGGAGCCGCCGTAGACGGTCTTGTCGTGGGCGTAGACGGCGACGGGACGGCCGTCGATACGCCCGTAGCCGGTGACCACGCCGTCACTGTAGAGCGCGTCCGGATCGCCCGGGGTCTTGCCCAGGGCGCCGATCTCCATGAAGGAGCCCTCGTCGAGCAACCGGTGGATGCGCTGACGTGGAGTGGAACGACCGGCCTCGTCACGGCGGGCCCGGGCCCGTTCGCTGCCCGGGTCCTGCGCCTTTTCCAGGCGGGAACGCAGGTCCGCGAGTTTCTCCGCGGTCGTGCTGGCTGTCACGTCTTACTCCATCTCGATTCCGTAATTAGTCGGATGCTGGGTGCTCCACCGGGGCACGGCGGAGCTTAGCCCGCCAACCCGTCGATCCGGCGGGCCAGGTGCGCGCCCACCGTGCCGATGGCGGGCTCGTCGACGACGGCCAGGTGGTCGCCCGGGAGCTGGATGATCTCCAAGTCATCCACAATAGTCGACCAGCCACCGTCCGGGTCAATCTCAGCGTAGGCCGGCTCCAGCTCAATGGCGCCGTCGTGCATGCGCTCGGCGCGGAAGAGCTGCACCGGGGCGTCGACCTCGGCCCAGCGGGAGAAGTCGATGGTGTCCAGGATGCGGTTGTCCACGAAGCTGGCACGCTGGTGCTCCAGGACGCCGGCGGACAGCCCGTGCTGGGAGGCGTCCGTGGTGGCCAGGAACTGCTCCATCATGGCCAGCAGGGCCTCCTCGCCGGCGGTCTCCAGCAGCTCATAGGGCGGCTCGAAGTCCAGGCCGTAGGTCTTGCTGGCGAAGTTGGAGTAGCGCTCCCAGCGCTTCTTCGTCTCTTCCATCGTGTCCGGGGCCGGGTGAGACGGCTGCACGGTGTCCAGCAGGGCGATCGAGGCGACCTCGACGTCCGTGCCACGCAGCTGGTTGGCCACCTCGTAGGCCAGGGCGCCACCGAAGCTCCAGCCGCCCAGCACCACGGGCCGGCCCACGGCGTAGGTCTCGATCTCGGCCAGGTACTCCTTCGCCCGGTCCTCCAGGGCACCTTCGAGACGCTCCACGCCGTAGACCGGCACGTCCGCGGGCAGGCGGCGCATCAGCGGCTGGTAGACCACCGACGAACCACCGGCCGGGTGGAACAGGAACACGCTCGGTTTCTCCGAACCCTCGGGGCGGGCCCGCAGGACGCGGATATTGCCCTCGACCTCGGTCTCCAGTCCCTCGCGGACCAGGTCCGCCAGCGGCTCCAGGGTCTCGGCCGCGAGCACCTGCTCGGCGGTGATCTCCTGGCCGGCGCGCTCGGACAGTCGCTCGGCGAGCTGGGCGGCGATGTCCCCGCTGATCTTGGGCAGCGGGCTGGTCACGCCGGCGGCGGCCTTGCCGGTGATACCGGCCCAGGTGCCGAACACGGCGCGCTCGGAGGCGTCGCGCGGGGCCACCCCCACCCCCTGCAGCGTCTCGCTTTCCGACGCCCCGGGCGCCCCGGCCGCAGGTTCCGCTGCGGCGGCGGCGCCCTCCGGCGCCACGCCCTCCCCGGCGGTCGGCGGCATGGCGGCGTCGACGTCGCGGGCGGACACCTGGTCCTCGACGAGCTTGACCACGTCGGCCACCGAGGCGTCGCGCAGCGCCTGGACCTGCAGCGGCGGGATCTGGAAATCGTTCTCGATGCGGTTCTTGATGCGCATCCCCATCAGCGAGTCCAGGCCCAGGTCGATCAGGGGCAGCTCGCGCGGCAGGTCGTCCACGTCATAGCCCATGGATTCGGAGACGATCGAGCGCATGCGGTGCTCCACCGTCTCGCCGCTGGCCGGATCCCAGCGCACGGCGTCCACGGTCAGGTCACTGTAGTCGGGCGACAGCGTGTCAGCCGAGGGGGTGACCTCCTGGACGCCCAGGTTCGGGGCGTCGCCGAGGTTCAGACCGGCGCCGGCGGCGAAGCCCTCGGCCACCAGGCGGGTGGTGTCGTCGACCACGTGGTGGACGGCGATGCTCGCCCCGCCCAGGTGGCGCTTGACCACGGTGGTCAGTTCGCCGTTGGGCGGCAGGGTGCCGTACTCCTCGGAGGCGACCAGCGTGGAGCCGGGCAGCACCTCCTCGGCGGCGGCCTCCAGGACGGCGAGCGCCGAGGGCGCCAGGTCCGCGCTGGCGGAGAAGGCGATGGTGTTGTCCGGCAGGGTGATCCGCGTGCCCGGCAGGCGGGTCGCACCACCGGAGGAGGGCCGGGCGTTGGTCCAGTAACGCTGGTGCTTCCAGCGCACGTGGGGGGCGTCGAGCCGCTCCCCGTCGCCGTAGGCCAGGGAGAAGTCCACGGGGGAGCCGGCGGCGTAGAGCTTTGCCAGCAGGTCGCGGATGGACTCCGCGGAATCCACCTTGCGCTTGAGCACATAGAGCAGCTGGGCGTCCGGCCGGCCGACGGAGAACGCGGTGTTCATCATGCCCATGATCGCCACCGGGTTCGGGGCGATCTCCACCAGCATGTTGTGGCCGGCGGCGAAGGCCTGCTCCGTGGCGGCCTGGAAGTGCACGGCCTGGCGGGTGCAGCGCAGCCAGTACTCGGTGTCGTGGATGACCGCGCCCGGCTGGTAGACGCTGCCCTTGTCCACCGAGGTGAACAGCGGGATCTCGATCGGCCGGGGGGTGATGCCGGCGGTCTCGAAGGCCAGTTCCCCCAGCAGCGGCTCAACGGCCGAGGTGTGGCCGGCGCCCTTGACGTTGAGCTTGCGGGCGAACTTGCCCTCCTCCTCGAGGCGGGCCACCAGGGCGTCCACGGCCTCCTGCGGGCCGCCGACGGTGGTCATGCCGGGACCGGCGTAGACGGCCGGCTCGATACCGGCGAGCTCGTCCACCGTCTCCGTGAGCTCGGTCAGCTGTTCGGTGGACAGCTCCACCACGGCCATCGCGCCGAGCTGGTCCTCGGGCAGGGACTTCTCGCCCTCCCCCATCAGGCGGGCGCGGTGGCAGGCGACCTGCATGGCGTCTGCCGCGGACAAGCCGCCGGTGGCGTAGGCCGCGGCGATCTCGCCCATGGACATGCCGAGCACGGCCGCGGGCTTCACGCCGTAGGCGGCCAGCAGGTCCGTGAGCGCGATCTGGATGGCGGTGATGGCCACCTGCGCGGTCTCGGTGTCATAGGTCTGCTCGTCATCGTGGACGATGTCCAGGATGGACCAGCCGGACTCGACGTCCACCCGCTCGTCCAGCTCCGTGAGCCGGGCGGCGAAGATCGGCGAGAGCTCGATCAGGTCCTTGGCCATCTTGCGGTGCTGGGAGCCGAAACCGGAGTAGACGAACACGGGGCCGGCCTGGTCCGGGGAATCGGCGGCGGCGATGCCGACGCTGGTCTTACCCTCGGCGACCTGGCGCAGGCGCTTGACGGCGGTGGCGGTGTCCTCGGCCTGCACGGCCGCACGCGAACGGCCGTGGTTGCGGCTGGCCAGGGAGCGGGCGACGGGCACCAGGTCGGTGTCGGCGCGCCCCTCCAGGAAGTCCGCCAGGGCGGCGGCCGCTTCCCGACGCCGCGAGGGCAGCAGGCCGGAGACCGGCAGCACCACGGCGTTCGGGTGGGCCGGGTCGTCGAGCTGCGGCTGACGGGAGCGGACGGGGGCGTCATAGTCGGCCGGGTCGAAGTCGGTGACCACCACGTGGGCGTTGGTGCCACCGAAGCCGAAGCCGGAGACGCCGGCGACCTTGCGGCCGGAGTAGGCCGGCCATTCCCGCGGGTCCTCGACCACCTCGAGCTTCTCGGCGTCGAAGTCGATGTAGCGGTTCGGCCCCGAGTAGTGCAGGGACGGCGGGATCACGCCGTGGCGCATGCCCTGGACGACCTTGATCAGGCCGGCGGCGCCCGCGGCGGACTCGGTGTGGCCGAAGTTGGTCTTGGCCGAACCCAGCAGGGTGGGCTGCGCGGCGGCACGGTCGCGGCCGAGCACCTCGCCCAGGGCGGTGGCCTCGATCGGGTCACCCAGGATGGTGCCGGTGCCGTGGGCCTCGATGTAGTCGACGTCGACCGGGTCGACGCCGGCGTCCACGTAGGCGCGCTCCAGCACGTCCACCTGGGCGTCGGGGTTGGGGGCGGTCAGGCCGTTGGAGCGGCCGTCAGAGTTGACCGCCGAGCCCTTGATCACGGCGAGGATCTCGTCGCCGTCGGTCAGGGCGTCCTCGACGCGCTTGAGCACGAGCAGGCCGGCGCCGTCGGAACGCACGAAACCGTCCGCGTCATCGGAGAAGGCGTGGATCTTGCCGGTGGGGCTGAACACGCCGAGCTCGTCGAAGGCGGTCTCCACGAACGGCGAGGCCAGGATGTTCACACCACCGGAGACGGCGATGTCGGCGTCACCCGAACGCAGGGCACGGACGGCCTGGTGCACCGCGACCAGCGAGGAGGAGCAGGCGGTGTCCACGTTGACCGAGGGGCCACGGAAGTCGAAGGCGTAGGAGATGCGGTTGGCGATGATCGAGCTCGCGGTGCCGGTCAGCGCATAGGGGTGCGCCTCGGCCGGGTCGGCCACGATGAGCATGCCGTAGTCATTGTTGGTGGAGCCGATGAACACACCCACGGACTGCCCGCGCAGCTGGTTGGCCGGGACGTGCGCGTGCTCCAGGGCCTCCCAGGTCAGCTCCAGCAGGATGCGCTGCTGCGGATCCATGTTGGCGGCCTCCAGCGGGGAGATACCGAAGAACTCGGTGTCGAAGCTGGCGATGTCCGGCAAATAGCCGCCGGTGGTTCGCGCGTTGGCGATCTTCTCCGCCATCACCTTGTCCCCGGCGTACTCGGACCAGCGGCCGATGGGCGGTTCGCCCAGGCCGTCACGGCCCTCGGCGAGCAACTGCCACATCTCGTCCAGGTTGCCGGCGCCGGGGTAGCGGGCGGACATGCCGACGATCGCGATGTCGTGGGTGCCCGGGCCCTGAGCTGCGCCACCGGCCAGGCGGCGGGCCGAGGAGTTCGCCGCGGTGGAGCGCGCCTTGGCGGGCTCGCCCTCCATCAGCCGCTTGGCCAGGGCGTTGATGGTGGGGTACTCATAGGCGATGGTGGCGTCCAACTGGGTGTCCAGCAGGTTCTCCAGTTCGCCGGAGAGCACGACGGCATCCCGGGAGGACAGGCCGAAGTTCTCCATCGGCTTGTCGTCCGTGACCTCCTCCGGGGACAGCCCGGTGGTGGTGATCACCCAGTCCCGCAGCCAGGCGCGGAGCTGCTCTGTGGTCAGTGACGCCGATGCGGCCGGAGACTGGCTCGATTCCATACGGAGGTCTCTTCCTTTTGACATGTTCTCGTTCGGACTGGGCAGATACTTCTATAAGGGGTTGTATCTGCCGCGCCCGGGATTTCGTTTCATTTCGCAGTTCGGGAGCGGGTGCCCCCGGCTGGTTCCGGGGAGTTGGCGGTGGCCCCGGCCGGGGAAGCCGGCAATTCTGCCCGCCCCGGCGCAACCGCAAGCAGCATAGCGACGCTGGCCTGCCGCATTCAATACGCTACGGGCACCGACATGACTCCAGCCCCCTGTCCCGGGTGTCCGGGCAGAGGGCTGGTGGCGGGGAACTCCCCTACTGCCCGGCCTGTTCGGCCAGGTAGTTCTTGCGGCTGACGCGGCGGGCGATCTTGCCGCTGGAGCTGCGTGCGATCTCATTCGGCGCGACGATCCGGATCTCCTCCGGCACCACGCCGTGGGCGGCGGAGACCGCCGTGCGGATCGCCTCGACGGCCGCGGCGTCGCCGGCTTCCTCGGCGTTCTGGTCGCGCTCGGCGATGATGATGAGCTTCTCCACGTCATCGCCCTCCACCGAGAATGCGGCGACGGAGTCCGGGCGGATGTGTCCGGAGGCGGTGTCGACGGTGTACTCGATGTCCTGCGGGTAGTGGTTGCGGCCGGCGATGACCACCAGGTCCTTCAGCCGGCCCGTGATATACGTTTCCCCGTCGATGATGGTGCCCAGGTCGCCGGTGGCCATCCAGCCGGTGTCCGGGGCGCCCTCCGCCCGGGAGCCCTCGGACAGGCGGCCGGCCAGGGTGTTCTTGAAGGTTTCGGTGGTGTCCTCGTCGCGGTCCAGGTAACCGGCGGCCATGTTCTGGCCGTGGGCCCAGATCTCACCGACGACGCCGTCGGCGACCTCGGTGCGGGTCTCCGGATCCACCAGGGTCAGGTGCTGCGGGCGCACGACCTGCCCGTTGGAGGCGAAGGTCACGGCGTTCCCGGAGTCCGCGGCCACCTGCTCCGCCCGGCCCTCGGCCAGGGCGTCGCGGTCGAAGTGGGCGAAGACCGGGCGGTTCGGCGTCTGCGGCGTGGTGACCAGCAGAGAGGCCTCGGCCAGGCCGTAGGAGGGGCGCAGGGTGTCGCGCTTGAGGCCGTAGGGCTCGAAAGCCTCGGCGAACTGCTCCACGGACTTGCGGGTGACCGGCTCGGAGCCGATGATGATGCCGTCGATCGCGGACAGGTCCAGGGACTCACCCTCGGCCGGCTTGCCGTAGCGCACGGCCAACTCGAGCGCGAAGTTCGGCACCACGGTGTAGAGGTTCTTGTCCGACTCACGGCGGTTGAGCTGCTTGACCCAGCGGGCCGGCTGCTGGATGAAGTCCCGCGGGGACATGACCTCGTTCTGCAGGCCGAGGATGGTGACGAAGGCGGCCAGGATGATGCCCATGTCATGGTGCAGCGGCAGCCAGGAGACCAGACGCAGCGGCATCCGCAGCCGGGCGGCGGTGAAGATCTGCAGCACGTTGGTCAGGATGGAACGGTTGGTCAGGATGACACCGGCCGGGTTCCGGGTGGAACCGGAGGTGTACTGCAGGAAGGCCGGCATGTCGATCGGCATGACCTGGGAGGAGGCCATCATCTGCTGCCCCGCCAGGGTGGTCATCGGGTTCTCGTAGGAACCGGCCAGCGTGTCCGGCAGGGAATCCACGGACAGGATGCGCGGACGCTGCCGGGAGGGGGTGTCCGCGAAGTGCTCGCGCACGGCCGCCGCCGAGTTGGAGTTGGTCAGCACGAACTTCGGGTTGCAGTCCCCGATCACCGCGTTGAGGTGGTCGGCGTGGCCCGGCTCGGTCGGATCATAGAGCGGCACCGGGGTCATCCCGGCGTAGAGGGAGCCCAGGAAACCGAAGATGTACTCCGGGGAGTTGTTGGCCAGGATGGCCACGCGGTCCCCCATCTTGCCGACCTGCTGCAACCGAGCGGCCACCGCCTTGATCCGGGTGTTGATCTCGGTGCGGGTGTAGTCCACCGGAGTGCCCTTGCGGGACTCGGAGAAGTCCCAGAAGCGCAGCACCTTGCGGTCGCCGCCACCCTGGGCCAGATCAGCCTGGTACATCAGCTCGGCCAGGCCCGACAGGGTCAGCTGCGGGGCAAGGGCGATCTCCCCCTCGTCGTTGAAAAACTGGCCCATGGCCGCTTGCAGATCCATGCTTCTCCTTGCGTATCGCGTGGTCTTTTGCGAGATGGTCATCTCTTATGAGGTGGTCACCGGATGGCCGTCCACCACGTCATCGTCGGCTGGATAACGTTTTGTTACTTTTGACTTTGAAATATAGCAGGTGGACCGGACACTCCCGTTAACGGCAATCTCCTATCCACCGGCCCGCCCCTAGGACTGCTCGATCAGCCGGGAGGCCCAGTCCACGATCCACTGGTTGGTGGTGGTCCCCGGAATGACATTCGGGTTGGTGGCGTACATCGCGTGGACGCCGTTCGCCGCAGCCAGCGCCTGGGCGCGTTCCACCGCGTTGCCGGCATTGAGCGGGGCGTCGCAGATCGAGTCATCCGGTGCGCAGATGTCCTGCACCCGGTCATCGAGCACGCCGAAGCCGCCCTCCCGCGGGCCGCGCATCGTGGCGCCCGGAACGACCGGCTGGACCAGCAGGTTCAGCGGCTCCAGCGTGATCTCGGCACCGACCCCGGCGACCTGGACACCCGGAACCTGGCCCACACCAGGCTCCCGGCGACCGTCCGCGACCAGGGCGACACCCCTGACGCGTTCCGCCGGAATCACACCGTTGCCGTTGCCGATCTTGCTGGCGGCGTCGCCGAGCAGCACCGCGCCCTGGGAGAACCCGGCGAGGACGAAGTCGGTCAACGGGCACTGCGAGTGCATGTCGGACAACTCCGCCTCCACCCGCTCCAGGCCCTGGTTGCGCGAGTCGTCATAGGACATCTCGTGCTGGGCGTTGATGTTGCGGAACTCGGCCGTGTACGGCACCGTCCAGACCTTCACGTCCTCCGGGTGGTACTTCTCCTGCAGGGGCTGGGTGATGGTCAGCATGAAGGAGTACGGGTTGGCCCGGGGGTTGATCGGATCATCATCCGCCGATGACTCCCAGGTGCCCGCCGCCGCGACCACCTCGACGTCCGGGCACCACTCGGGTTGCTCGGCCGTCGGCGGCTGCGTGATCGGCGGGATCGGCTTCTCCCCGGAGGGACGCTGCCACTGCATGATGCCGACCACGATCAGGACCAGCACCACCAGGACGGCGAGCACCGTCAGAACTTTTCTCATTTAACTAGCAGTACGCTGACCGGGCGACAGAATCAATCAGCGATGTCGCCTCCTCATGCGACAGATCGGTCTTGCCCTGTTCGATCAGCTGCCCGGCGACCGCCGGCAGGATGACACTCTCCGAGTCCTGCGCCGCGGCGTCGCAGACCGTGTTGGCGGCCCCGATGAGCTGCTCCTCGACACCGGCGACGTCGATCCCGCCCTCGCCGATCTCCTCCAGCAGCGCCTCCTCCTCAGGACTGCGCTGCGGGGTCTGCTCGGGGATCTCATCGATCTCCTTCGCCGCACCGTCCTCCGGCTGCGGCTCGGCCGGAGCCGCGCCGCCGGGGGCCTGCCGACTGGATTCCGTGGTGCTGGACGAGGTGGATTCGGATTCCGTCTCGCTTTCCGACGCCTCGGGACTCTCCGAGGAGCGCGTCGTCGGCGCGACGGAGCTCACGTCGTCGTTTTCCACGGTGGCCCCACCGCCGCAGGCTGACAGGGTCAGCGCGGCGAGGACAGTGGCCACCATGCCGGTGTGTTTCAGCGAACGCTTCACTAGCGGGGATCCTCCTCGATTTGGCCGTTGATCTGGCGGATGGTCCCGTTCTCGAACTCGACCTCCTCGCCGCCGCCCCGGACCGGCGCCTGGTCCGCGACCGGGAAGCCGAAGTCTCCCCGCTCCCAGCCCTGCTCGCCCCAGGCGTCGAAGATGGCGCCCTTCATGATGACGTGCGCGCCGGTGCTCGGCGACCAGTAGAGGTAGCCGTTGTCGAACTCCTGGAAAGCACCGCCGTTGATCTTGATCTCATCGCTGGCGGGGTACCCCAGGGTGGAGTTGACGGTGTCCAGCTCGCCGTACTTGTCGGCGATGACCCCGGTCAGCCAGTGGTTGTCCCCCTCCGGGGTGCGCACCACATAACCCTTCTGGAACTCCTGGACCAGGCCGCCGTTCGTCTCCACGGCCTCGCCGGTCGGGTAGCCGAGCTTGCCGGTCTCATAGCCGGTGGTGCCCCAGTGCTCGAACATGTCGCGCGGGATGGCCTGGGCGCCGGTGGACGGGGTCCAGTAGATCGAGCCATTCTCGAAGTGGACGTACCTGCCCACGCCGTCCGGGGTGGTCTTCTCGCCGGAGGTGGGGAAGCCGAGCCAGGAGCTGGCGCCGCCGAGCTCGGAGTAACGGGCGTTGATGCGGCCGAACAGGGCGTGTGCGCCGGTCTCCGGGGACCAGTAGGCGGTGCCGGAGCGGAAGTCCTGGGCCTTGCCCTCGCCGTCGGCGACGTCGTACTCGTTGTTCACGCAGGTGCCGATGTCACCGTTGGAGGTCACTTCCGCGATCGCGCCGACCGGGGCACAGTCCGCCCCGCGGTCCGCCTCGGGGATCTCCAGGGCGTTGGCGATGTAGGGCCAGGCCTGGGTCATCTCGTACTGCCAGTACTCCCAGGAGTGCACGCCGGAGGGGCGGAACTTGGAGATCACGTCCACACCGGCGTTTCCGGCGGCGTTGACGAAGGTCTGGGTGGTCATCCGGGCCAGGACCTCAAGACCGATGCCGGCGTAGTTGGCCGGGCCGTTGGCCACGGAGCCATCCTGGCCGTAGTCGTCACGGCCGTTGCCCGCGGAGACGTAGACCGTCTTGTCCTGGAGTGCCTCGATGCCGAGCTTCGGGTCGTGGTCGATCCAGTCCTGGGAACCGAACTGGCCCCACATGGCGGTGGAGTCGTATCCACCGGCGTCCATCTGGGCCGCGGCGATCGCCTGCGGCATCCCCAGGCTGGTGGTGTCCAGGTAACCGGAGAAGGAACCCACGAAGTCGAAGAGGTACGGGTGGCGTTCGGCCAGGTTGACTGCGGCGGTGCCGCCCATGGACAGGCCGACGACGGCGCGGCGCTGGTTGGAGCGGAAGCCATTGTCGAGCACCGGGACCAGCTCCTGGGTCAGGAAGGTCTCCCACATGTAGTGCTTGCCGTTGTTCGGCTGCTGCCAGTCCGAGTAGAAGGAGGACTCACCGCCGACGGGCAGGATCACGTTGACGTTCTTGTCGGCGTAGTACTGCTCGATGTTGGTCTCGATGGTCCAGCCGGACTCGTCGTCCCGCGCGCGCAGGCCGTCCAGCGCCCAGACCTCCGGGAACTCCCGGTCCGGGTTGGAGTGCCAGTCACGGGCCAGCAGCATGTGCACCGGGATCGGCTCCTCCGGCATGGCGGCGGAGTTGATGAAGACCGCGACGTGGCGGTTGGTGTACCACTCGACGCGATCCACGGACACGCCTTCCGGCAGCCCCTCGATGTCCGGGTACTCGGTGCTGAGGGTGGAGCGCTCCGGCGGCGGACCGCTCTGGAGGTAATCACTCAGGCCGTTCGAGCCGGAGCTCTGGGCAACGGCGGCGGGTGCCAGGCTCAGACCGAGAGCCAGGGTCGTGGGAACGGCGGCAGCTGCGATCCAGAGGGAACGCCGCCGGGCAAAACGGGATGCGGTGTCGCGCATGTATCTGTCCTTGTGAATAGAGATGACGGTGAGCAGACCTCGGCCCCCACGGCGGAATCAGACAGACACGGCGCAGAACACTGCGATGCGTGACGCAAACCAGGGTTCCGGAAGTTCCCCTCTTCCGGAACCGGTTTCACGCCACCCGGCACGGGATCACCGATCCGCGGGCACCTTATGTGATTGTTATATTGTTCCTCGCCACAGTTGGCTGATCCGTTACATATGTGGGTATGCAGTGAATCAATTCCCTGCGGTTCGCTATCAAGTTTAAGTTGAACTTGAGACTTTGGGAAGTGACGCGCCGGACACCGGGGGTGTTATCCGGGATATTTCCCATCACACCGGCCACTCCCCCACCTTCTGACGTTCCAGCGGAGGAAAAGGTTCCCGCCACCCCCGCCCAGGTTTCTCCGCCGCCGATAGGCTGGCCTCACCCCGCCGGGAAACCCCCGGACGTTGCCTCGGAAGCCGGGGAATCCGCTGGGTGACACGGCTGCGGGAGTGTTGTGTCAGTTTCGGGTGACAAAACCGACACATTGCTTCGGCAGCAGCGTCACCCGTTCGCGTGCCGCGGTTCGAAGGGACGAATTTTTCGGGGCACCGCGGGCCCGGCGCCACGTCCGGAGCCCTTGAAGGCCGGCGGAATACGAACAGAAGGAGAAGACATGGCGACAGTGACGATCATCGGCGGGCACGGCAAGGTGGCCCTGCGCGCCGCACCGCTACTCAACGAAGCGGGGCACACCGTACTCTCCGTGATCCGGAAGGAGGCGCAGGCCCCCGACATCGAGGCCGCCGGGGCCACCCCGGTCGTCGCCGACGTCGAGCACCTGGCCGTCGCAGCGATCACCGAACTGCTGGCCGGCAGCGACGCCGTTGTCTGGAGTGCGGGCGCCGGCGGCGACGGCGCCGACCGCACCTGGGCCATGGATCACGACGCCGCGATCCGCACGATGTCCGCCGCCCGACAGGCCGGCATCCGGCGCTTTGTCATGGTGTCCTATTTCAACTCACACCTCGTGGACGGCGCGGTTCCCGGCATCAGCGAGGACGACGGCATGTACGCCTACTACAACGCCAAGTCCCGGGCCGACGAGCACCTGCGCACCGACACCGACCTCGAGTGGACGGTCCTCGGCCCCTCGGCACTGACCCTGGAAGAACCCAGCGGGAAGATCACGGTGGACAACTCGGGTGAGCACCGCGACCTCGATGTCCCGGCGACATCGCGAGGCAACGTCGCCGCCGTGATCGCGGCTGTCCTCGACGAGCCCGCAACCATCCGCCGGACCCTGTCCTTCCACGACGGTGGTACCCCGATCGTCGAGGCGGTCGCCCAGCCCTAGCGGCGTGACCGCCGGGCCACTACGCGCGGTGACACAAAAGACAGACCCCGCTGCCCGGGGATTCCGGGAAGCGGGGTCTGGTACTGCTTCAGCTGCCGGGCGCTGCGCGCGGCCGGGCCTTGTTACCAGGCGTTCATCACGTCGAGGACGCGGCCCTTGGTCTGCTTCATCTGACCGGCGAAGTTGGTCCAGTTGTGGATGCCGGTGGCCGGGTAGTTCTCCGCGATGTTGAGCCCCTCGGCCTTCGCCTTGAACGCCCACGCCGTGGTGGTCGCGCGGGACAGCATCTCCAGCGGCATACCGGAGGCGGTGTACTGGATCGGGTAGTTCGCGTCCTGCGGTCCGGGGATGCCCGTGGCGGCGGAGATGTAGATGTCATCCATGCTCTGCAGGCCACCCATGTTCAGGAACGGATCGTTCTCGAAGCGGCGCGGGCTGACGATCGAGCCGTACATGGCATTGAGGTTGAAGCCACCGGCGTCCAGCAGCGCCACACGCAGCATGGTCTGCATGCCGGGCAGCGTGGTGGTCAGGTAACCGGACCAGGACAACACCTGACGGAACTGCTCCGGGTGCTTGGCCGCGATGTTGAGGGCAGAGGTGCCGCCCATCGAGAGACCCGCGATGGAGTTGTTGCCGGGGTTCACGCCGAAGTGCTGCTGCAGGTAGGCCGGCAGCTCCGAGGTCAGGAAGGTCTCCCACTGGTAGTTGACCGGGTTGTTCAGGTCATAGGTGGCGGGGCCCTCCCAGTCAGCGTAGAAGGAGGCGGCGCCGCCGACCGGCATCACGAGGGTGATGTTGGAGTCGGCGTAGGTGGCCGGTGCGCTGGTGTCCACAGTCCAGGCGCTGGCGTGGTTGGTGGCGCGCAGGCCGTCCAGGAGGTAGAAGCCTGCGTTACCCCCGCGGGCGGCGGGCTGGACCTGAACGGTGATGTTGTAGCCGCTGGCCTCGGACCACACGTCACAACGCTGGACCCACCACTGGTGAGCATCCCATTCGCACATGCCGGTGGCGTCGGGACGCAACCATCCGCGGTTGTCGGCTGACGCCTCACCAGCGCCCACGACCATCAGGCCCAGGGCCATCACCACGGCCACAAGGGCCGCGATGGCTTTACGCCCCAGGGCGCTCACTCCAGTCGTAGATGTCATTTCTCTCCTCGGCTCAGTTTCACTTCGGCTCGACTCGGTCCACCCCTCACCGGGCGAACGCTAATTCACACTGTCCTCTTATCGGGCGACAACAAGCAGACGTTACAGCTCACTCGAACTATTTAGCCCGATCAAAGCAGAACGACAGCGGGTCGCCCCTCAAGTCTGGTGCCAGCGTAGACCATTAAGCCACGAAATACTTACTCGTTCGTTACCAGACCGTGATGATGTGGGCGGGTATCTAGCCCACTACCTCCGCTGATCCGTGGCAATAGAAGTGGGCCACATTATTTGCGGAATCTCAGAATCCGCCCCTTCTTGCCTTGCCGTCAGGTAGTCCTCAGGATCATCACTGAACTCCAGAGTGCGCCCCTCCGTGAAGGCGAACCTGATATTGCCGAAGAAACGATCGGCCGTCAACGGGGCGCGGTACACCTCGAAGAGCTCCACAAAATCGGGCGTGCGCAGCACGGGACGGGCCAGCTCCGCCGTTTCAGGTTTTGTCCACGACGGCAGGGCCGCGAGGTCGGTCGCAGACTCCGCCGCCTGCCAGGCCACCGGGAGCCGCTTATCGTGGCCGATCCGGCCGTCCTCTACCCGGGGCTGGCGGGCTGCCAACGGATTGGCCAGCCCCATATTGTCCACCACCCGGATGTCCAGCGGAACATTCATGCTGGTCATGCCGAGGTTGAGCATGGAGACCGTCGGCGGGATGTACTGCAGATCAGACTGTTCTGCCATCCGGGGGATATGGATCCAGGAGTAGCGCTCCGGATCGCTGGACACGGCGATCTGCACCATCAGGCCGGAATTCTCCTCGCGGGCTTCGGCGGCCACCTCGGTGAAGTCCTCCATGATGGGAGCCGCCAGGAAATCCGTGGCGACCAGCGGCGGATCACCCGGTTCCCGCTCGGTGGCCTGGGTCCAGAATTCCCGTTCATCGACGATCCCGAGTCCTCCCGCGCTGTCAGCGATGGGATGCTCATAGTCCCCCAGGGTGGTGATCAGCGCCCAGCCACCGAGGAACACCGCCGCGATGGCCAGCCCCAGATCGTGCCAGAGCGAGGGGCGAGTCAGATCGAAGACGGGAACCGCCGCCAGCGGCAGCAGAATCGCGAACAACGGCAGCAGAAGCATCCTGCCGTGCATGAAGTCCCCGCCCACACGGATCACGTAGATGAAGTGGACCAGGGCGCAACCGATGATGAGGATGGTCACTCCGGTGCGGGACCGGGCCCCGAATCGGCCCGTCCGCGCCTCGAAGTGGGAGGGTTCCTCCGGCAGAAGTGTGGGATAGGTGGCGCGCAGGAGCAGAAGTGCGCCCACGAGGAGCCCACCGGCCAGCGCCAGCCACAGTGCATAGGGTTCCGTCAGGTTCTGCACGTACTCCCACCCGCTGGACCAGGCCGCGTCACTGGCGGACTTGGCCACCGCGGTGTGTGGAGTGAGTAACCCGTAGTAGCCCATCCGGAAGATCTGGTAGGCGGCGGGCACCGGGAGCGCGGACGCCAGAATCCCCAGCATCACCTTCCAGTTCCTGGCCGTCACCATGAGCAGGATGCCGGCCAAACCGCCGTAGAGGGCTAGTTCGGGGCGTACCAGCCAACTGAGACCGCACCAGAAGGCCAAGAGGTAAACGGGCCAGTCCAGGCCGACGTGACTGGAATGTCGGGAACGTCGGGTCGGGGCAGCCCAGCGGGCCAGGAGCAGCCAGAGCACGGCCAGCCAGAAGATCGACAGCCCCCACTCCAGTCCCGAGGTGGCGAAATCGCGGGCCGGTGGCAACGCCAGGTAGACGATGCCTCCGAGCGGCACGAGCAAGAGTGCCTGCTGCTGGCGGAACAGGGTCAGGGAGCCGAGCACGGAGATCAACAACGCGGCCGTCGTCAGGATCAGGGCCAGCCACATGGCGATGATCTCGAGACGGGCGTCGGTGAACAGCGCGAAGAACCAGATCAGGTACTGCCACAGCGTGGAGGTGTTGGCCTCCACGCGCTCACCTGCGTTGAACACCGGTCCGTTTCCCGCCAGCAGGTTGCGGACGGTGCGGAGAACAATCAGCCCGTCATCAGAAATCCACCGGCGGGCCCAGCCACCCCAGAAAGCCAGAATGGCGATCACCAGGGCGCTGAGCAGACCTGTCGCGCGCGTCAGTGAGATGCGCTGCCACGCAGGCTGTTTCCCCCGGGAGACCGATGTTGTCATGGGCGTTAATGCTAGCACCGGGGTCTTGGTACTCCTTTCTGGCTCGCACGTGGAGCCAGACGAGGTGGTCCCGTGGTGAGCAGCACGGCGGCCGAGGACACAACTTGGGGTGTGGCCAGGCCATTTCCGAGCGGGCTCAATTTTCCCCGGTGATTTCCGACTGGAGTGGCCTCTCCCCAGTCTGTCGCTTTCTTCTGCCGGCTGCAGGAGGACGACGCAAACTCACCACCGATATGCCTGCCCCTGACCTTGGCTGAAAGACCAAGGCTTCCAGAACCAGCGTGACCGAACCCCGCCGGAATCTTGTGATTCAGCGCCAACACCCCGAAAACCGGCAGCACTCGGCCAATCAGCACGCCACTGAAGCCGGCTGAGCGCCCAGGGCTTCCAGAACCAGCGTGACCGAACCCCGCCGGAATCTTGTGATTCAGCGTCAATATCCCGAAATCCGGCAGCACTTGGCCAACCAACACACCACTGACATAAGCCCATGTGGTTTCTTCACCACAACCGGCCGATATGCCTGCCCCTGACCTTGGCTGAGCGACCAAGGCTGCCAGAACCAGCGTGACCGAACCCCGCCGGAATCTTGTGATTCAGCGCCAACACCCCGAAAACCGGCAGCACTCGGCCAATCAGCACGTCCCCGGCCTCAACCCCACGAGGTGGGCCGTAATCAGACCGGGTTCCTGTCCACGGCTCTGGCCCCAGCAGCCGATCCACCTCTGCCTAGAATCCGCCCCTACAGCAGCCACGCAAAGATCCCCCGGGGAGGACAACCTCCCCGGGGGATCAGTGGCAGCTCGTCAAAAACGGCTACGGAAACCAGCTACACGAGTGCCGGCACCACGTACACCGCCAGCACGATGCACAGGATCCAGGCCACGGCGAGCAGCTGCAGCACGCGGTCGGACAGCGCCATCTCATCCGGGGCGCCACCTTCACCACGGTCCACGTCTGCGGCGAAGCGCAGCACGGCGATGGTGAACGGCACCATGGAGATCTGGTACCAGACAGCTGCGGCGCCGTCATGCTCACCGGCGAGCTGGAAGCCCCAGAGTGCGTAGCACATGACCACGGCGGTGGCCGCCAGGGTCCAGACGAACCGCAGGTAGGTCGGGGTGTAGCCCTGCAGGGACTTGCGGATCTTGGCGCCGGTGCGTTCGGCGAGCAGCAGCTCGGCGTAGCGCTTGCCGGCCGCCATGAACAGCGATCCGAAGGCCGCGACCAGCAGGAACCACTGGGACAGGACGATGCCTGCGGCCACACCACCGGCCATGGCCCGCAGCATGAAGCCGGAGGAGACCAGCGCGATGTCGATCACCGGCTGATGCTTCCAGCCGAAGCAGTAGCCCAGCTGCAGGGCGATGTAGACCCCCACCACGATCGCCAGGCCGAAGCCGGACGATGCCAGGAAGGACAGACCGACCGCCAGGATGATCAGCACCACGGACATGATGTAGGCCAGGGTCACCGGCAGTACACCGGCGGCGATCGGACGGAAACGCTTGGTCGGGTGCGCACGGTCGGCGTCGACGTCCCGGGCGTCATTGATCAGGTAGATCGAGGATGCCGCCAGGCAGAAGACGATGAACGCCAGCAGCACGTCGAGCAGGGTGCGGGTGTGGAACAGGGCGTCGGCACCGGCCGCCAGCGGGGCGGCGACCACCAGGACGTTTTTGACCCACTGTTTCGGCCGCAGGGCCTTGAACATGCCGTCGACGAGGTTCTTCGGCGGCTTCCGCTTCTTGCGGTCGTCGATGCCTTCAGTGTGTGGCTCCGGACCGCCGAAGAAACCAGGATTTTCCGTGGTCACGCGATTCGCCTCTCTACTTCTTTCACGACCTTCGCCGTCGCGGCACCCAGGGCCGCACCGGCCAGAACATCGGTCGGGTAGTGAACTCCAAGGACCATACGCGACGCCATCATCACCGGCACACCGGCCAGCGGCCACCTGCTGCCCGTCAGGTCAGCCAGGCTGACCAGGGCCGCGGTGGTGGAGGTGGCGTGCGAGGACGGGAAGGACAACCGGGAGGGCGTGCCCACCCCGACGGTGATGCGGGGATCATGCGGGCGTTCCCGGCGGACCACGCGCTTGATGGCCACCGAAGCCGCATGGCTGGTGAAGGCCGCGGCCCCCAGAGCCAGCCACTGCCGACGACGTCGCTTATCCGCGGCGGCACCGGCGGCGCTGAGACCCAGCCAGCCCAGGGAGTGCTCGCCGAAGCGGCTCAGCGTGCGGGCGGCGGGCAGAATTCCCGGGGCGTCGAGAAGCACGCGCTGGATGGAGATCAACGCGTCCACCTCACGGGAGGATTCAGTCATTGAAGATCTCCCCCCAGGACGCCCGGCTGGTCAGTTCCGGCTGGGCGGCGCGGTAGGCGGTACGCATCTCGTCGAACCGCTCAGCCACCTCCTTCTGCAGCCGCAGGGTCTCGGTGAGCAGCTCCTTGGCCAGCGCGCGGTCGCGCTTGCGGTAGACCACGCCGTTGTTGCCGGCGGTGGTCACGGTGGCGCCGTCGAGACGGGAGAGGGAGAACCAGCGGGCCTCGGTCGGGGTGAGATTGGCCTGTGGGACCGCGTGGTGCCGGTCGTCCGCCGGGGACAGGGAGTGTTTGAGTCCCTTGGCCAACCAGCCGATCTTCTTGATCTTGGCCAGGCGGCCGCCGATGTCCCTGGTGGGCACACCCGGCGCACCGGAGGGCTCGGGCAGCTCGGCGGCGGACGGGATCACGCGGGCGTCGGAGAATTCCTTGCGCAGGGCGTTGATGCGCGGCAGGGAGGTCTCCAGGATGTCGAAGAGCTGGTCCGGGCCGGCGAGGAAGTCCCTCATGGCCTCGATCTGGATGGCCAGGGTCGAGTACTCCAGGCACATCACGTGCTTGAAGGTGGACTTGCGCATGGACTTGATCAGGCCGTCGACGGGGCCGTCGTGGTTCAGCGCCGCGACGATCAGACGGTTGCGCAGGTGGAAGTAGGCCTGCCAGTCGATGGCGTCGTCCTTGTCTCCCCAGGACATGTGCCAGATGGCCACGCCGGGCCAGGTGGCGGTGGGGAAACCCGCCTTGCCGGCGCGCAGGGAGTACTCGGTGTCATCCCACTTGATGAACAGCGGCAGGGGCTGGCCCAGCTGTTCCGCCACCACGCGGGGGAACATGCACATCCACCAGCCGTTGTAGTCGACGTCGATGCGCCGGTGCAGGTCGCGGGAGTGCTTCGCATCTGGGTTCTTCGCGTCCTCCGGCTTGCCGCGGTAGGACAGCGGGTACTCGGCGAAGTTGTGGTCGTACTCGGAGTGCGGGGCGGCCGACCACATGAAGTCGGCGGGGTTGACCACCTCGCCCATGGAGCGCAGTTCGGCGCGGTCCTGCAGGTTGAGCATCTGACCACCGACGATGATCGGGGACTTCGCGTAGCGGGCGACCTGGATCGCGCGCAGCACCGAGTCCGGTTCGATGGCGATGTCATCGTCCATGTAGAGGATATAGGGGCTTTCGGCCTTGCCGGCTGCGCCGGTGCCGTCCACGCCGCCCAGGGCTTCGAACATGATGCGGGAGTAGCCGCCGGAGCCGCCGAGGTTGCCCTGACGGAACTCGTGGAAGCGCTCGCCGAAGTGGGCGACCACCTCGTCATAGCCGGGCTCGTCGGCCGGGTGCTTGGTGCCCTGGTCCGGCATGAGCACGGCGTCGATGGCGGCGTCCACGGTCGGATCGGAGGCCAGGGCCTGCAGGGCGGCGACGGCGTCGGTGGGCCGGTTGAACGTGGGGATGCCGACGGTGGCGCGGGCCTCGAAGGGGCCGACCTGGGAGCCGTCGGGCATGGTCTGCGGGCCGGGGGCGGCGTCGGCGTACCAGCCGGCCTCGGTGACCACGGTCTCGGTTTCGGCGGCGATGTCGAACCACAGCCAGCCGCCGTCCTCGAACGGTGCCAGCGAGAGGTCGAATTCGGCGGTGTCATCGCTGACCAGGGCGCCCTCGATGTTGACGCGGGTGCCGTCGATCTTGGAGCGGTAGACCTCCACCCGGGCGGTGCCGGTGATCTTGAGCTTGAGCACCACGTTGTCCAGCTGGGACCAGCGGCGCCAGTAGCTGGCGGGGAAGGCGTTGAAGTAGGTCTGGAAGCTGACCTCTGAGCCGGCGGGGATGTTGACGCTGAAACGGTCCTTCCAGGTCAACCGATCACGGTTGTGCTCGGCCTCGATGAGGTAGAGCATGCGGACGTCGTGCGGTTCGCCGCGCTTCGGGAGGAGGATCCGCTGGAGCTGCTCTACGGCCTTCGACGTCTGGTCGCTGTCGCTCACGTTTGGTTCCACTGCCTTTCGAGGACTCGACTGGTTTCCGGCGCGGGTCGCGACGGTATCGACCCACCAGCGTACTGGGTCGGGCCGTCAGCTCCATTCCGGACACGCAACCATGCGACCAAGAACACCCTGATGGCCTGGTCGGAACCCCGCTGAGAACGTTTCCTGGCCGCGACAACAAAATGGTCACGACCTGCCGGTTCGGGCAAAACTGCTCCTGACACGGAGCCCCTGACCCGGTAGCGTCTGTAGGTATGGCACGAGCAGCCCGAAAAACCCAGTCCCGCACCGCTGCCACCCGCTGCGTGTTCCGCGTGGGAGCACTCTCCGCAGCCGTCGGCCTGACCGCGCTGAACGGCGTCGGCCTCAGCGTCGCAGCCGCTGCGGTGGTACCGGAAGACGCGGGTGTTCCGGGGGTCTCACTGCAGGCCCAGGCCCCCGCGGTCGCCCAGGTCGACGTGGAGGTCTACAACCCGGACGGTGAGCTGACCCAGGAGGACATCAACTTCCTCAATGACGCCACCGCGGACATCGACCTGCCCGCGACGGTGCAGACGGTGGACTACCTGCTCCTCGCCGAGAACGACGACAACTTCAATGATTCAGTCCTGGAGTGGGCACTGGACAACGCCCCGGAACTGCTCAATGACACGTCACTGCCGGTGGCGGACATGAAATGGGCCCCGGGGCACCTGATCGTCGCGGTCGGCCTGGATCCGCACCGGATGGGCGTCTACGCGGGGGACGACGTGGCCGACACCCTGGACTTCTACGGCGAAGGCCGGAATGAGGGGATGACTGACGCCATGCGGGAACCGTTGCGCCAGGAGAACTGGGCAGCGGGCCTGGTCGCCGGCACCCGGGCGGCCGCCGACACCTCCGTGGTCACCGAACCCGCCGAGACGCCCTGGGGGTGGATCGGCGCCGGAGTCGGCACCGCGGGCGTGATCGCCGCCGGGACCGGGGCCTGGGGTGTGGCGCACGCGAGGAAGAAGAAGGCGGAGACGGCGCGGGAACGCTTCGATTACGTCTCCGCGAACTACGGCCGGCTGGCCCAGGAGCTGGACGCCATTGACATACGCGCCCACTCCCTGAGTTCCCCGCTGGCCAATGATGCGCTGCGCACGCAGTGGGAGGACGTCAAGACCCGCTTCCTCGGGCTGCACGACCAGATGGATGCCCTGGGCGAACTGAACGCCGCTGCCGAGGACAAGGAATTCCGGGACAGGGCCGAGGAGATCGGGACGGCCCACGAGACCGTCACCCAGCTCGAGACCGCGGAATCGAATATCGAGCGGTTGGCCAAGATGGAGCACGGGGACGCGGACACCCGACGCCGCGAGCTGACGCGCCTGCATGAGGACGCCCTCGAGGCGGAGGTCACCGCCGACAAGGAGGACGCCGCGCTCTCGCAGCGCCTGCGGGAACTCGACGAGCGGGTGCTGGCCCTCCGCGAGGATCTGGGCGCCCCCGACTTCATGGACCATTACGCGGGGCTGATCGCGGATGCCCGGGTGCTCAATGAGGCGGTGCAGGAGAAGATGTACCGCGATCTCGAGGAGGCCGAGGAACACCGGGCCCCGACGATCTACCAGTCCGGTTGGCAGCCGGGCATCGGCTACCACGCCTACGTCCCCTTCGCGGTGGTCAGCTCGTGGCACGCCTCCGACACCGCGGCCGCCTCCACCGCGTCGAGCTCCGGCAGCTCGGTCAACACCAGTTTCTCCTCCGGGTTCTCCGGCGCCGGTGGCTCAAGCAGCTTCTAGCGCGGTGGGTGTCCAGCCATGACGAAACCCCGGCCACCCTTGTCGGGGAGCCGGGGCCATCGGACCACGTCTAGGCCGCTTGCAGGTCACCTGCGGTACGGGCGGTCATCGGGACGCCCATGTCAATGAGCAGGTTGAAGACCTGCATCTCGATCTGGTCGCAGATGGTGCGGACCTCACCCAGGCTCTTGCCGGAGGGATCCTCGATGTTCCAGTGAACATAGCGCTTGCCCGGATGGGTGGGAGTTTCCTCCACGCCCAGCAGGACGATGACGTCGGCGGCATCGACGGTGCGCCGGCCCGCCTCACGCAGCCCCTGCTGCGGAACAGTCAGCCCACGCTCGTCCAGCACCCACTCGACCTTGTGGTCGATGCCGTTCTCCGGGTGCGTACCCGCCGAGGTGGCCACCACCCCGTTGTCGGAGAGGTGGCGGGCGATCGCCACCGCGTACTTGGAGCGGCCGGCGTTGCGCTCGCTGACGAAGAGGATCCGCTTGCGCGGGGTGCCGATGTCACCGGTGGTCCAGATGTGGTCCTGGATGAGCTCGGCGGCCTCCCGGGCCACGAGGACGGGCAGGAATTTCGTGACGTGGGCTGTAGAGGTGTGTTCTGCAATCACACTCTCGAGAATGGAATCGATGGTCTCGGCGTCACAGACATGGCCGAAACGGCTGTAGAGGTCCTGACGCACGGTGTCGAACTTGCTGATCATCTCGTGATCACCTACTTCTTTCTCATCACAAGGGGAGGGCGCGACCCGCATTGCCAGGGTTGCGCCGCGACTTCTTTTGGTTCCCCGTTGTTAACCTGCAGTTAACTTTACACGAGATTCAGAAAAGCGCAAGCAGTTCCCGCAGGTCAGCGTCATATATGTTTTTCCGAACAGGTAAACCGGCAGGTCAGGACGGCGTGAAAACCCCCGGAAAAGTGCTGACAGGACACAATGCATCGCCGAAATCGCGGCCCCGGAGCCCTTGGGGGAACGTATTTCAAACGGAAGGTTAACACTTGGTGTCTAACTGGTGCCCCCCCCTGGCGGCACCCTGACCGGCTCCCGGAAGGCCGGCCACACGCAGCCCAGGAACACCGCCACCAGGAGCGGCACCACAACCCCCACGACCGCCCCGACCAACACGTCCGAGAGCCAGTGAACTCCCAGATAGAGACGGGTGAACATGACCGCCACCGCGTTCAACCACACGAGAAGCACCCACCAGAAGCGGACAGCCACCACGGTGGTGACGGTGGCCAGGGCGACCGCCCCGGTGGCGTGACCGGAAGGCATGGCCCCGCTCACCTCAGCGACCAGGCGGTACTCCTCGGGCGGCCGGGGCCGGTCAAAAACAGGCTTGAGCAGGTGGGTCAGCGTCACCGCCGCCCCGATCGCCACCGCCGGGTAGGCGACGCAGAGACGTCGCCCACCCAGGGAGAACCAGAGACGGGAGAGGCCGAACAGTACCGTGGCCAGCACGATCCAGCGCGGACGGAACAGCTCTGACCACACGGCCAGCAACCCCGTCAGCTCGGGCGAGCGGAGCGGAAGCATCCATCGCCAGACCACCTCATCCATGACGGTCCAGAATAGCGGGTACCACCCCACCCCGGAGACGACGAAGGGCCGCCGGGAAAAAATCCCGGCGGCCCTGCAGATTCAGTGCGCCGTGGCGCGGTATCTCGTCGGACTAAGAGATCGCGCGGATAGGTCAGGGTCGTTGGGTCGGGCGAGTCTCCCAGCGATAGGTGCTCAAGGCTTCCCGGACCAGCCGGCGGACAACGATCACGGCGTTGGCTAAAGAAATGAACGCTTCAATGACCCGGATGCGACGTTCGGTACACACCTGCAGTTTCCTGAACCCGCGGTTGTGCCACGAGTT
>NZ_JBNILW010000016.1:0-66969 GCF_050107895.1 Corynebacterium halotolerans
GTTTATTGCGGCAGGGTCACGCCCGGTCCCGTTCCGAACCCGGAAGCTAAGCCTGTTTGCGCTGATGGTACTGCACCTGGGAGGGTGTGGGAGAGTAGGTTGCCGCCAACCTTTTAACTTCATGTGTCTGGCCCTCGTGGCCCCGCGTTGTGGTGGGGGCCCGGGGGCCAGACTGCTTTCGTGTCCCTGGTGTGGGGACCAAGCCCCCCGAGGCGCCGCTTACCGGGGTAGAGGCTTGTTAGATCCTTGCGGGCTCGCTGGGGCTGGCCCGCCGGATGCTTAGATCAAGCCTGACCGGAATGTCCGTTGTTCACCCGACAGAGGATCGGTGAATGACAATTCCCAGGCGTTCAGATGCATCGGGACGCTCATGTCTTCCTCTTCCTCGCTGTAGACGCGGGGATAAACGGGGTCTCCCAGGATCGGGACGCCGGCGGCCCACATGTGCAGTCGGAGCTGGTGGGTCTTCCCGGTTTCTGGCTTGAGTACATAGTGCCCTTGGCGCGGCAATGGGCCGTGAATGGCCTCCAGCCGTGCCTGATCCGCATCATCGACAGGTTCCGCGGACACCAGTAGGGTCCGGGCGTTCGGCTCACCCGGAACAATTTCACCCTTGATGTACCCGGGAGTCTTCTCCATCCGTGATTCCCAGACAATAGGTTCCTCGTGGGGGACGAGGTCAGCGTCAAAGTCGGCGATTGCGCGGTAGGTCTTCATGGCCTCCCGACGGGCGAATAGGGTCTGATAAGCTCCACGGACCTCTGGACGCGCGGTAAAGACGAGCACGCCAGAGGTGAGACGGTCCAGGCGGTGTGCCGGCGAGAGCTGTTGAATTCCCGTCTGTCGGCGCATCCGGACCAGAGCGGTCTCGGTGATGTGCCGCCCGCGGGGCATCGTGGCCAGGTAGGAGGGCTTGTCCACCACAAGCAGGTTGTCGTCCCGGTGGAGGATGACGCACTCAAAGGGAACGTGGGGCTCTTCGGCGGGAACCCGGTAGAACCAGATGTCGGTGCCGGGCTCGAGCACTTCCTCAGGACCGATCGCTCGGCCCAGATTGTCCACCACCTCACCGGCCAGGAAGCGGGCGTCGAGTGCCTTTTGGTCATCATCAATGTGTCGATGACGCTGGGAGGCGATGAGATGATCCACGAATTCCCGGGCTGTAACAGGGGTGGAATCGAGGGGCAAGCGCACCCGGGAGGCATTGAGTCCGTCCCGGATGGGCAGCGGCGGGTTTTTTCCGCGCCGTTGTACTAATCTTTTGACCATGAACTTTGATGAAATCCTTGCTCCGGTTATCGAGTTTTTCTCAGATGGCATCGGTGCCGTGATCGCCAGCATTGGCGAGGTCCTCTACAACCTGTCCTATCCGTCGAATGCGGATCCGGCTAGCCCGGTTGACATCCCGGACTAAATGAAACCTTGAAATATATAAAATCTGCTTTATCTGGTCCCGCCACCGTGAGTGGCATTCTGAGAAATGCCATGTAGAACATCGATTACCGTAGCAGGATCTCGCTCACCCCTTGTCCGTCCCACTGTCAATTGCAGCAGGACGGACAAGGGGTGAATTTTTCGGGTTGTTTCTGCTACTCGCGGAGAATGTGACCGGTGTCGGGATACAATGAGGACGAGACGGAAACCGTGGGATTTGAGAAGTAGAGCACACGGCCACACCGTGCAATGGATCGAACGAGAAAGGTCGCATACATCATGACCACGAAGGAAGACATCGTAGTCGTCGCGGTAGACGGCTCAGTGGCGTCGCAGGTGGCTGTCCGGTGGGCAGCCAACACCGCGAACAAGCGGGGCATTCCGCTCCGACTGGCCTCCAGCTACACCATGCCGCAGTTCCTCTACGCCGAGGGCATGGTGCCCCCGCAGGAGCTCTTCGATGACCTCCAGGCCGAAACCATGGAGAAGGTCGAGGAAGCCCGCAGCATCGCCCATGAGGTTGCTCCAGAGCTGAAGATCGGCCACACGATCGCTGAGGGCAGCCCCATCGACATGCTGCTCGACATGTCCCGCGACGTGACCATGATCGTCATGGGGTCCCGCGGTCTCGGTGGCCTGTCCGGCATGGTGATGGGGTCGGTCTCGGCTGCCGTTGTCAGCCACGCTTCCTGCCCTGTGGTCGTCGTGCGCGATGATAATCCCGTCAACGAGGACACCAAGTACGGCCCGGTAGTTGTCGGTGTCGATGGTTCCGAGGTCTCCCAGCGGGCCACCGAGTTCGCGTTCGCTGAGGCAGAGGCCCGGGGCTGTGAACTAATCGCTGTCCACACCTGGATGGACATGCAGGTGCAGGCCTCCCTCGCCGGACTCTCGGCCGCCCAGCAGCAGTGGGAGGAGGTCGAGCGGGAGCAGTCCGAGCTCCTGTCTGAGCGCCTGCAGCCGCTGATTGAGCAGCACTCGAACGTTCCGGTCAAGAAGGTCATCACCCGGGACCGTCCGGTTCGTGCCCTGGTCGAACAGTCCGAGGGCGCCCAGCTGCTGATCGTCGGCTCCCACGGTCGCGGCGGCTTCCGGGGCATGCTGCTCGGTTCCACCTCGCGTGCTCTGCTGCAGTCCGCCCCCTGCCCGATGATGGTGGTTCGGCCGGAGAACGGGCAATAATAGTCTGGTTTCCGGTGGACCCCTCCGCCGCAGGTCACGACCTGTGGCGGAGGTTGCTTTTTGGCAGCGATTCCATAACAGCGGATGCATGTACCTTCACTTACGGGTAAACCTGGGGTTGAGGTCGTCGGCGAAATGCGCCGACGGGTTGTCCGAAATTGGATTGACTCGAACCTCTTAGAGTGAGGAGACAGAACATGCTTGGACTTGGAATCATCGGTTGGATCATCATCGGCGGTATCGCTGGCTGGATCGCCTCGAAGATCAAGGGCACTGACGCCCAGCAGGGCATCCTGCTCAATATCGTGGTCGGTGTCGTCGGCGGCCTCCTGGGTGGCTGGCTGCTCAGTCTCTTCGGCGTTGATGTCGAAGGTGCTGGAATCATCTTCAGCTTCATCACCTGTCTGGTGGGCGCAGTGATCCTGCTGACGCTGGTGCGTCTGGTCGTACGTAAATAGACGCCCCGTCAGTTAGCCCCACCACTCCTTAAAACTGCAGGTCGCCCCGCCGGTAGCGCTACCGGCGGGGCGGCTTTTCACTTCCTGCGATGGATCCGGTTCGATAAGAACATACCGGTTTGTCTATATTGGAGGTTGAGTTCATCCGGGACGAGGCCAGAAGGCTACGCCGCGGTTGACCGCACACACCAGAATCAGGGAAGGACATGACAGGACATGGCCGGGAGCAGCAAGCCCAAGTCCGCGGGTCGGCGCCGTAACCGACCGAGCCCTCGCCAGCGACTGCTCGACAGCGCGACCAATCTCTTCACCACCGAGGGGATCCGGGTGATCGGCATCGACCGGGTACTGCGTGAGGCGGACGTGGCCAAGGCATCGTTGTACTCGCTGTTTGGTTCCAAGGATGCACTGGTCATCGCCTACCTGGAGGAGCTGGACCGGAAATGGCGGGAGGACTGGCAGGAACGCACCCGGGAGTTGACCGATCCAGGTGAGAAGTTGCTCGCCTTCTTCGATCAGTGCCTGGCGGAAGAGCCCGCCAAGGATTTCCGCGGTTCCTACTTCCAGAACGCGGCGGTGGAGTACCCCCGTCCCGAAACCGAGACAGAGCACGGCATCATCGCCGCTGTCATGGCGCACCGCCGCTGGTGCCACCAGACCATGACGGAGCTGCTGACCGCCAGGAACGGTTACCCGAGTTCCACCCAGGCTGATCAGCTGTTGCTCTTCCTGGATGGTGGGCTGGCCGGGGCACGACTCATCAAGAGCACGGCGCCCCTGGAAACCGCTAAGGACCTGGCCCGGCAGCTGCTGTCCGCGCCGCCGCCGGACTACTCCATCTGATCGGACTGCGGCTTTCCGGTCTTCCAGGTCTCCCCGGTGTCTTCTCCGCCATGTTTATCGGCGTTGTCCGGGTCTGCGGCATCCCCTTCGGAGGGTGTCTCCTTCGGGCGCCCGCCCGCCTTCTTCGCTTCCTTCTCGGCCCGGCGCTGCGCCGTCCGCTCCCGCTGCAGTGCGATCCGGGCCCGGGACTTCTCCTTCTTCAGACGCTTGTTCTCCGCCTTCTCCGCCGCCTCGGCTTCCTCCAGGGCCGTGGCGTGGGCCGCCAGTTCCGCCTGGATCTCCGCCCGACGTTCCGGCTGCCGGCGGGCCTGACGCTTCATCCGCTTCTCCCAGGACTTCTGCTTCCTGGTGTCCCGGCGGCGCTCCTTGTGCGCGGCCCGACCGTTGCGGCGGAGCTCATGGTGTTCCTCGGTCAGCGGCAGTTCCCGCTCCACCTTGAAGTGGATGACAGCGGACTGGGTCAGCGTCCAGAGGTTGTTGGCCACCCAGTAGAACACGATCGCAGCAGGCAGTGGGCCGTTGAGAGCGAGGGTGATCAACAGGATCGGCACGGCGATGAACAGGATCACCAGGAAACGGCTCAACCCGCGAGCGAGCTTGGAGTCCCAGTCCAGAGTGAGCGAATTGCGGTACATGGATAGACCGAAGTTCAGGGTGGTGAACAAGATCGCGGTCACCAGCAGGGGCAGAACAACGCTCAGCACATCGCCGCGGGTGGTTCCCAGTTGGGCGTGCTGCTCGGCGGTCATGGCCACATAGGCCGGCAGGGGCACCCCGAAGATCCGGCCGTCGAGGAAGGCGGTGACCTCCCCGGAGGACAGGAAACCGATGGGGTCGTGCTCGGTGGCGCCCAGACCTTCGGTGGGTCGGGCCATGAGCAGGAGGAAGCGGTAGAGGCCGATGAACACCGGCAGCTGAATCAGCGGCGGAATGCAGCCGGCAGCGGGCCGGTAGCCGTACTCTTCCTGGAGCGCCTTGCGCTTCTCCTGGTATTCCGCGACGGACTCCTTGTCCGTCCTGGTGCGGTGTTCGGCCTCCAGCGCCCGCATCGCCGGCCGCATCAACGCCGAGGTCCGGCCCGAGCGGGCCTGGATCAGGGAGAACGGGGCGATGAGCCCACGGACGACGACCACCAGGCCGAACACTGAGAGCACCCAGGCCGCCGAGTCGTCGAGATTGAACACGTCGTGGAGCAGCAGGTGCCAGAGCTTCAGGACACCGGAGACCGGGTAGACGAAGAGGTCCAGCAACACGGGCCGATCCACCTTCCTGATCGGGAGCCCGCCTTGGGGGTAGGCGCGTATCGCGCAGATGCCGGCGGCAGGCCCGGGACGGTTAGGGTTATGGTGCAGATCGTACTGTGCCCTTACCCCCGCCCACGAACCGGCCGATCGCCCGGCCGGACAGGTGGTGCCCCGCCGGAGGACGTCCATGAACCGCGCCGACACCGCGCAGCCGCTCCGCCCGCATCGGCGGTGCAGGGAGCGCCGCCGGCCGGCCCGGTTCTCCCGGATACTCGGGGAGATCCTGGTGACGGCCGGGGTGCTGGCCCTGCTCTTCGCGTTCTATGAGGCCTTCTGGTCCAACCTCGACGCCGCGCGGCGGCAGGCCGAGGCCCGGCAGGAGCTGGCACAGCACTGGGAAAGCAGGACGGAACCGGCTGCCGACGCCCCGCTGCCGGCCCCGGATCCGGCTCCCGGCGAGGCATTCGCCGCGATGTACATCCCCGCCCTGGGGCCCGATTACCGCTACGCCGTGGTGGAGGGCACCGGGGAGACCGAGCTGCGGACCGGTCCGGGGCACTACCCGGAGACGCAGCTGCCGGGGCAGCCCGGCAACTTCGCGGTGGCCGGGCACCGCATCGGCAAGGGTGCCCCCTTCAATGATCTGGGGCAGCTGCAGGTCTGCGACGCAATCGTCGTGGAGACCCAGACCTCCTGGGAAACCTACCGGATACTGCCCGTCGACGAATCCGGGAGCGGGCGTCGCACCGCGGCGGCGGAGTGCTTCACCCCGGAGCAGACCGAGGAGATCGCCACCGGCAGGTACGGGGCCGTGGCCGGGCGGCACATCACCGTTCCGGAGGATATCGGGGTGATCGCCCCGGTGCCCGGTGACACCGTGTCCGCCGGTGAGGAGCCGGACGCGTTGCTCACGCTGACCACCTGCCACCCGGAGTTCTCCAACACCGAGCGGATGATCGTGCACGCGATGCTGGTCGACTCCGCCCTGAAGGACCACGGCAGCGCCGCCCGCCCGGCTGTACTGGAGGAAAACTAGATGTACCTGTGGTTCTGGCGCAGCCTGCCCGGCCCGTGGCCCGTGAAGATGATCATCACCGTCGTGGTGGCGGCGGCGGTGTTCCTGCTGTTGATGGAGGTCATCTTCCCGTGGGTGTCCGACCTGATGCCGTACTCGGATGTGTCGGTCTGACAGTGCCCGCCGCTGCGGGGGAGCGGACCCGCGGGACGCGGCGTCGTTAAGCGGCAGGCAGCGGCGCCGCACTGGGTAAGGTACGAGCCATGCAATCCAGCCCAGACCCCGCCGCACCGGCCCCCGGTGGGGGAGACGAAGTCCGTGCCCGTGAGTTCGGCGGGGAGATCAGCCTGCGCAGCGGCATCCACGTGCTGACCTCGGTGCTGCTGGTCGTGGCCCTGGGGGTCTCGGTGCGGCTGCCGCTGTCCGCGGCGGTTATCAACCTCGTCCTGTGCTCGCTGTTCGCCTTCACCTACTTCTTCGGTGCCATGTGGTGGAACCAGTGGGGACAGAAGGCCCAGCTGGCGTGGGTCACCGCCCTGACGGTGCTCTGGGTGTTCCAGTTGCCGGTCGGGCCCGTCGCGGTCTACCTGGTGTTCCCGCTGTTCTTCCTCTACCTGCAGATCATCGGCGGGATCGGGGGAGTGGTCGCCGTGGTGGTGACCACGGCGGTGGCCATCCTGACGCAGGTGCCTGCGGGACTGACCGTGGGCGGGGTGATGGGACCGGGCGTGTCTGCTCTGGTCACCCTGGCCATCAACTACGCGTTCACCAAACTCGCCCGTGCCAACCGCGAGCGCCAGGACCTGATCGACCAGCTGATGGCCACCCGCTCCGAGCTCGCGGAGACCCAGCACGCCGCCGGCGTGGTCGCCGAACGCCAGCGCATCGCCCACGAGATCCATGACACGCTCGCCCAGGGGCTGTCCAGCATCCAGATGCTGCTGCACGTGGCGGAGAGCGAGCTCACCGATTCCCCACTCAGTGACGCCGACCGGGCCGCCCCGCTGGAACGCATCCGGCTGGCGCGCAGCACCGCAGCCGAGAACCTGAGCGAGGCGCGCGCCATGATCGCCGCTCTGCAGCCCGCCGCGCTTTCCACGGCCTCCCTCGACGGCGCGCTCCAGCGCATCGCCGCGAACCACGGCGCGGCCAGCGGCCTGGACATCGAGGTGGACGTGGATGGCGCGAACCGGCAGCTCGCGATGAAGGAGGAGGCGGCGTTGCTGCGCATCGCCCAGGGGGCGGTGGCGAATGTGGTGACCCACGCGGCTGCCGTGCGCTGCCGGATCAGCCTGTCCTACGGGGTGGATGAGGTGCGTCTCGACGTCGTGGACGACGGCTGCGGCTTCGACCCCGCCGACGTGGCCAACCGGCCCGCCGGCCTCGGCCACGTGGGGCTGGCCGCGATGCGCCAGCGTGCCGAAGAACTGGGCGGGGTGCTGGAGGTGGAGTCCGCGCCGGGGGCCGGAACAGCGATCTCGGTGGCCCTGCCGCGCTCCACCGCGGAACCGGATGACGGCGTCGCCGCGGAATCTTTCCCGGAAGGGTTCTGATCGTGGGGATTTCCGGCCCTGATGGCTCAACACGGACGGGCCCCGGTGCGTGATTCCGGGAGGGGGCAACAGATAAGGTAATAGCCACAGACCTGGCGGCTGATCGCCGCCACCGGGAAAAGGAGCTCAGTCAGCATGATCCGCGTGTTACTCGCCGACGACCATGAGATCGTCCGTCTCGGGTTGCGGGCGGTGCTGGAAAGCGCCGAGGACGTTGAGGTGGTCGGCGAGGTCGCCACCGCCGAAGCGGCCATCTCAGCCGCCCAGGCCGGCGGCATCGATGTCATACTGATGGATCTGCGGTTCGGCGCGGGCCCTCAGGGCACCCAGGTGATGACCGGAGCCGAGGCGACCGCGAAGATCCTCAGCTCGATGAGTAACCCGCCGAAGGTCCTGGTGGTCACCAACTACGACACGGACGCGGATATCCTGGGCGCGATCGAGGCGGGGGCGGTGGGGTACCTGCTCAAGGACGCCCCACCCACGGAGCTGCTGGCTGCGGTGCGTTCCACCGCGGAGGGGGATTCGGCGCTCTCCCCGATCGTGGCGGACAAGCTGATGACGCGGGTGCGCACTCCACGGACCTCCCTGACGCCCCGGGAGCTGGAGGTGCTCAAGTTGGTCGCCGGCGGGGCCTCGAACCGGGAGATCGGCCGGGTGCTGCTGCTGAGTGAGGCGACCGTGAAATCCCACCTGGTCCACATCTATGACAAGTTGGGGGTCCGTTCCCGGACCTCGGCGGTAGCCTCTGCCCGTGAGCTGGGCGTGCTCTAGCCAGCGGATGAACTGAAAAACGGACGGTCCGGCTAACCGGACCGCCCGGCAATCAGGCACGCGCTGGCCGTCTCAGGCGTGGGCCTTGTGGTAGGCGTCGATGATCTCGTGCGGGATCTTGCCGCGGTTGGCGATCTTCATGCCCTGTTCCTGGGCCCACTGCCGGATGGCGCGGGAATTGCCGCGGGTGCTGACGCTCTCGCGCCGCGGAGCCTTCGGGGTGGACATCTTCCGGGCGGCCTTGACGTAAGGCTCCATCAGTTGCTGAAATTTCTGGGCATTCTGCTCCGAGAGATCGAGGATGTAGTCCGTTCCCTCAAATCCGAATCGCACGATGTGCAGATCCTCCTCGCCGAGTGGGGTGCTGTCTAGATCATCGAAATACTGCGTGACTTCGCGACGTGCCATGAGTTCTCCTGATGCGGGGTTACCGACTTTTGTGAAATTGTTGTTGTTTCCCTGGGCCGATAAGGAGGTATTGGTTTACTTTTGAAACGGGATATGGATCCTCCCGATCTTAAGACATTCTATTACTCCGGAATGGTCCCGATAGTGCACAAATTGTACATTTCCAGGGGTGGATATGGCAATCCTGGAAATTGTCCCTGTTTAATGAATTAGTCGTTCCTTTAGAGTATCTGAAAAAGCTGGCAGCGCACTTGGAAGCTAATATGCGGCTCTGCTCCGGTAAAGGAAACCTTCTTGGTCCAAATATCCCCGGATAAGTATCGGTTATCCCGGAAGTATTGTCCTGACCCCGGAGGCTTATTCATAGGGGTTTAGCGCTCCCAGTCCGATCGCCGCTCGTGTGGCGTGTCGTGAACGCATAAAAAGGGACTGCCTGTTTCGATTAATGTGTGAAGAAAAACCCAACAAACAGTCCCACCACCAAGACTACGGCCCCACTAAATGACACACAACTACTCGGCCTGATCGAGACCATCGAGCACTGCGACCAGCTCGCCGATGTGCCCTACGGCCAGCGCACTCTGACCGTGGAAGACCGTGTCCTGCTGACCCTGGACTACCTCAGCGAAAACCGCACCGAACAAGCACTCGCCACAACCTACCGCGTCTCCCAGCCCACCGTCTCCCGCATCATCAGCACCTTCACCGACCTGATCGCTGGCCTGCTCGAGAAACACCGGCCCACTCCCGCAGACTTCCAGACCTTTGCCGGCACACTCGTGGTCGATGGCACCCTGGTGACCTGCTGGGACTGGAGAGACCACCACGACCTCTACTCGGGGAAACACAAGACCACCGGGCTCACCCTCCAGGTCGCCTGTGATCTCGACGGACACCTGATGTGGGTCTCCGACCCGAAACCCGGGTCCTGGCACGACCTCCGGTGCATCCGGGAGTCTGAATTCCCCGCCCCCGAAGGGCAGTCCTGGAACGTCACCGCCGACAAAGGGGCTCTTCAGGATTTAGAGTGCGTTGACGAGTTTCCGGAGTCCGCCGGAGTGCAACAATGACTACCAAGATGTAGTGGTCGAGGTTGCGGAACCCTAGTGCAATCCCACGGAGGTGTTCCAGCCGACCGTTGATCGCCTCGACCGGTCCGTTGGATGCCCGGTGCTTGAAGTACGCCAGGACGTCATCTCGTCGGCGTTTCAGTGTACGACCGAGCTCGCCGAGTTCTTTGAGTCCCGGTGGTAGTGTCGTGCTGATCTTCTCGATCAACCTCTCGAACGCGAACGACGCCAGCTTCTGGTCTTTCTGCTCATAGATGGCGATGATCTGCTGGTAGACGTCGTAGGTGACCTCGACGGCGATGTAGGTGTCATCCGCATCGTCAAACAACACCTCAAGGCGTTCCCGCTGCTTATCAGTCAGCAACCCGACCCTGGTCAACAGGGCCCGTCGTGACTTATACAGCGGATCCTTGCTACGCCCGCGACGACCGGTGACCTGATGTTGGACTCGTTGGCGACACGTAGTCAGCTTGTCCCCGGCCAGCGCCACGACGTGGAACGGGTCCATCACCGTCGTTGCCTCTGGGAGGGCTTCGTGGATGGCGTTGGCATAACCGGTGAACCCATCCATCGCCACGACCTGGACGGGAGTCACGGAAGTCCTGGTCACGCTGTTCAAGCCAGTCCTTGAGTACCTGCTTGGACCGGCCGGCGACCATGTCGATCAATCGCGCTTGGCCAGGCTTGACACCGGGTGGGGTGTTCACGATCGGGGTCAGATCCACGATCACGGTCACGAAGCTGGCCTCACCCTGACCGCGGCGGTGTTTCCACTTGTGCTCATCGACACCAATTACCGTGACCCCGGCCAGGTGGTCGGGATCGTCCACCGTCAGCGCCCGGCAGTAGGCCAGCGCGGTGTCGTTGACCAGCTGCCACCCCACGCCCAGGGCCCGGGCGACGGCGGACACGGACATCTGGTCGGTCACGATCCGTTTGACGATCCAGGTCTCTAGTCTGGTGGTCATCTTGGACCTGGACTCAGCACAGCACAGCCGGGCGGTGAAGATCTTCCTGGTACAGGTGTCGTTGCCACACCGCAGGCGGGGTACCTGGATTCGCAACCGGGTCGGGTACCCGGCGATGGGCCGGTCGATCAGCCTGCGGATAGTGTGATCGCGCAGCCTGCCGGGGAACCCACAGTCCGGGCAGTGTTCGTTGTAGTCCAGGGCCTGGGCCGTGATCACGGTGTTGTCCGCGTCGTCGACGCCGGCTCCGGTGATAGTCACCCCCAATTCGGCGGTGCGGCAGATAACGTCAGCGATCAGGTCGCCGGTAGGCTTGGACACAGGTACCTCGGGATAGTTTGGTGTGGCTTAGACACCTTCATCATCTATCACCGGGGTACCCCTATATGTAGTGGCTCCTTCTCGCCCGGGTTTTACCTACCTACGCACCCTGAATCCTGAAGAGCCGACAAAGGCTACATCGGATGGAGCTGCACGCACCCGATCCGGAAACCTAAAAACGGCAGCCTGACTGAAGAAGACAAAGACTACAACCGACAGGTCAACAGCTACCGGGCCGTCATCGAGCGAGTGAACGCACACCTGAAGAACTGGCACATCCTTAAAACCAGATATCGCCGCCCGATCAAGGACTTCACAAACGTCATCCGAGCAATCATCGGAATGATGTTCTACAACGGCCTATGAATAAGCCTCCCGTTCTATTTCTCCATGGTTCAAATTCCGGGATTCAGGTGTACCACTGTCCTCCGATTATGAGGGGTGACCTGACTCCTCCATGCGCTTCGCGGCCGGCCAATTAAATAAGTAATCACTTAAATGAGTGGCTCCATTGGTGGTGACCAGGTTTTGTGCGGAATTGAGAATTGTCCGGGATTGCTGCCGGTCTGCTCCAATCGGGCTCTGGGACATTCGTGTGCCCTTTTCCGGAGGGTTCGGTGAGCGGTGGCGAAAATCGGTGGTGAGGGACTGCGGAAGGATTGTGGGGTTGTCCCCTCCCTGGTGTTTCAGGGGGGATCGAAGTGGTGCGGAAATGCCGTAGGAAATGAGGGTCTTCCCGGTGAACTGGGATGGGCGGCAACAGGTGGGAGAGTCAGCGCAGACCGGGGTTGGTACCGGACGGGGCGCTATGGCCGGCGCAGTCTACCGGAGAGGGTGCTGACACTCCCCGGGTTCCTCTGGCTGGCGCGGTAGCGCCCGCGTGGCCGCACCACAAAATGTAGGCGCGCCATGAAACACGGAATACCCAGAATCCGCACTCCCCCGACTCCCCGAGAGCACCCCCATGCTCTCAGCCGGCATTCCCCTCACGACCCCGCACCGGCGCTCGGCGGAGCTTCTGCCCCGTGCTAGCGGCGGGTCAGGGATTCCTGGATCTGGTTGACCAGGAGATCGATGTCGCGGTTGATGGAACTGTGGGCGCGCTGGCGCTGCTCCGGTGTCATGTACTCCGCGTTGTCCACGGCGGTACCGAGTTCTTCCAGCCGGTCCTCGGCGTCACGGACGAAGCCCGGAGTCAGGTCCTTGGACTCTTCCAGGGTGTGGCGGATGCCCTGCATGCGGGCCTTGATCGGGGCGCCGTGTCCGGAGAAGCGGGCCAGTTCATCGGAGGTCACGCCGATCTGGTGGGCACGGGCTTCGGTGAACTTCTCCTTGGTGGCGGTCACTGCCTTGTACGCCACCGGGAGCAGGACCGGCACCAGGAGACGGCTGGCGCCGATCCACCGGTTCACCTTGTTCTTGTTGAACTTGCCTTCCTTGATCTTGGCCAGTTCCGTTTCCGCCTGCTTCCGCTCGTGCTTCCGCTTGGACTTGAGTCCCTTCTGCTCCGCCTTGAGAAGGTTGTTCTCCTGCTTGGCCAGCAGCTTGGCGCGCCGGAGATCAAGCTTGGCGGATTCCTTGGCCTCGGTCTTGGCCCGCGACTTTGCTGCCTTGATCTCCGCCTTGGTCTTTGCGCGGCGTTTCCGGATTGACTCGAGAATGCCCATGTTTTCCGTCCAACTCCCAGCTTGTGCAGTTCGTACAGTGATCGACGTCTTCTGTGAAGCGTTCAGTCGGATTCAACATTACCTGTTGTCGTGGAATAGGCTGGGGCCATTGTGGGGCCCAACATCAATGAAACGGAATTGCAACCTGCGGATCTGGTGGGCTGTCGTTACCGCCTCGTACAGCGCCGGCGTCACCCGGACACGGCACCGACTGATGCCAGCCAGCGCCGTGCCGAACGTTTCGCCGCTGCCCGCGCTGAGATCCATGCGCTGCTGCCGGTGGCTCCGGCGATCGGTGATCCCAAACGCTTCCTGCGTATCGACGTCCCGGCGGGTCCGGCCGCGGAGTTCGACACGCTCGAGGCGTTGGCCGCTGGCGCGAACCTGATCACCGGGGCGGTGTTCCGGGGCACCTCCGCCGGGAACGACTGGCACGTGCGGGTGGATGCGCTGGCCCGGCTGCGCGACGGCGACTACCTGCCGGTGATGGTCAGCAACCACCGCGTCGCCCGCCGCCGGGAGGGCTCCGAGATGCCGGCGATCTCCACGGCCCGACTCGGCCTGGCGAAACCCTCCACCGTGCCCTACCAGCAACGCCACCACGCCATCGACGGTTACCGCCTGTCCCTGGCCGCCCGCGCCCTGGCGACGGTCGGGCTGGATTCCGGGTGGGGCGGGGTGGTCGGCCAGGACCGCGCCAAGGTGTTCCTGGCGGAGACCGCCACGCACCAGCGCGCCCTGGACAACGCCCTGACCGTGCCCCCGCCTCCGGGGCCCCGACGGGTCAAGGAATGCGACAGCTGCCGGTTCTGGCGCTACTGCGCCCCGGAGCTGTCAGCCGCCGATGACATCAGCCTCTTTCTGCCCGGCGACCGTGCCCGGTCCTTCCGGGAGCAGGGGATCACCACCGTGCAGGGGCTGATCGACGCCCGGCTCGGCGAACCCTCCGCGCTGGCGTGGGCGTTCCGGGAACAGGTTCCCGTGCTGCGGCGGCGGGAGAGCATCACCGCCCCACGGGCCGACGTGGAGATCGACATCGACGTTGAGGCCTATCTGGATCAGGGGGCCTACCTCTGGGGAGCATTCGACGGTGACATCTACCGGCCGTTCGTTACGTGGGGGGAGCTGGGCGGCGACGCGGAGGCGGCGAACTTCGCCCATTTCTGGGACTGGTTGTCCACCACGCGTCGGCAGGCGCGGGAAGCCGGGCGGAGCTTCGCCGCGTACTGCTATTCGGCCCACGGGGAGAACCACTGGCTGCTCACCAGCGCCCGCCGCTTCGCCGGACGGACCTTCGACGGGGTGAGCGTGCCGGCAGAAGCCGAGGTCAGGGAGTTCATCGCCGCAGCGGAATGGACCGACATGTTCCAGGTGGTGCGCCGCCAGCTGGCCGGCCCCGCCGGTCTGGGATTGAAGATCGTCGCCCCGGCGGCCGGATTCAGCTGGGATGAAGCGGGTTTCGACGGAGAGCAGTCCGTCCACGCCTACCGCGTGGCGATGGGCCCGGACCAGGCGGCCGCCGACCGGGCCCGGGCCCAGTTGCTCAGCTATAACGGCGACGATTGCCGGGCCACCGCCGCCGTGCGGGACTGGCTGACCGCGGGCGCTCCGGGAACCCCGATCCTGCCGGGTTTCGACCCCGCCGGCTGAGGGGCGGGGTGCCCTACCGGGTGTCCGTCGTCTCCGGTCCGGCGTCCGTCGGCGTGGCCGCCAGGACGTCGAAGGTCATGCCTTGGGCGTGGTGGCCGGCGATGGTGCACCAGCCGTTGACGTCTGCGGTGATGATCCCGGCGTCGAGACGCATCTCTTGTCCGGGCACCAGCCGCCCGGAACGGACTCCGTTCTCCAGCCGGAGATCATGGGCGATGGTGTCCTCGTTGCGCAGGGTGATGAGCAGCCGGTTGCCGGCGGGCACGCTCACCTGGGCGGGCTCGAAGACCAGGTCCCCCGCCACGACGGTGACCTCGGTGACGTTCTCGTCGCCCGCGCCGGTGCTCACCGCGGTGTCGGTGGGGCCGGGCGAACCGGGACCGTGCAGGCCACCGAAGAGCGCGAGGATCAACGCCACCACGGCGATCGCGGCGGTGATCTGCCCGGTCGCCGGCCGTGGCTCCGCTGGCGCGGGCACCGGTTCCCGTTGTCTGCGCAACACCTTCACCTGGGCGCGCACTCCCCGCGCCACCAGTGGCAGGAACGCCACCAGGGCACCGATGGACAGCACCGACATGACCACCTTCAACCAGGAATAGTCACTGGCCAGCCAGATCGCCAGCCCCAGATTGACCAGGGTGGCGCGGAACAGGGCGGCGCGGTTGAGTTCGACCATCGCGGTGCGCACCGCGCCAGCACCGCCACCGATGGTGGCGGGCAGCAGCTGGCTCATCACCCCGATCAGCAGCTGCGCGGCGAAACCGACCAGCAACGGGATGCTCGGCAACGGCACCTGGGCCAGCTGCTCCCCGGCGAGCAGGGCCCGCACCGCGAGTTGGAGCAGGGTGCCGATCAACCACAGCGGAGCCAGTGCCACCGAGACCGCCGCGAAGCTGATCCGGTCCCGGGGATCCCGGCACACGGCGAGAACATTGCCCACCCAGGGAAGAGCGGCGAGGATCCAGCCGACGACATAGACCAGCAGGCCCGCGCCCGCGATGGTGCCGTGATCGAGCAGTGCCCCGACGGTGGTCGCGATCAGCCCGGCCAGCAGCAGTGCCACGGCCCCGGCGGTACGGTCGCGGCCGGCCCGGGTCCGCCAGATCGTGGGGAAGAGCACCGCCAACGAGCCGACGGCCGCCAGGCCGATGAAACCCAGGACATTGACCACCAGGTGGCCCAGTAGGAGACGTTCCTGCCAGCCTGCTCCCGGCCCCATCGCCAGTACCGCGCCGAAGACCGCCCCCACCGGCAGGCACAGGGCGCTGGCCACGTAGGCGAGCACCGCGGCCCGGAACCGCCGGGCCCGCTCCGCCCGGAAGAACTGCCCCGCCAGCGCCACCGCGTGCCAGAGCAGCAGCACCGAAATGACTGCGGCGCCCGCCTGGGTGAGGAGCCACGATCTCTCCCAGACCCCGCCGGTGGTCTGTCCGAGCAGGGTCAGCACGATGCCGGCGTTCAGGAGGCGGATGCGCAGCAACTGCCGGGGCCGGGCGGCGTCGGGCAGGCGCTGTCCCAGGAATTTCTCGGTGAAGTGCTGGGACCACAGGACGATGGAGTTGGTCACCGCGCCGAGGGTGAACAGATGGATGAGCACCCAGCGGTACTCCGGGATCACCGGGTGGATCAGGCCGGCGATCACGAGCAGGACCAACCAGACAGTCACCGGTCGACTGGCCCTGCGGTGCCAGCTGCGGCGGTCGGAGTTCCGCCCGGAACGGGCGGCCGGCTCACCGTCGGCGGGGGCGGCTGCTCCGGCGGGTTCTCCGGCGGGGCTGGACTGCTGGTTCATATCCTTGAACCTAGTCCCGGCAAATAGCCCGGGCAAAGTCGGGGAAAAGGAAGGCGCCGCAGGGCTCAGGGACGGTCCGGGGCCGGGTCGGTGGCGCCAGCAGCCGGGCGGGCGTCGAGCGGGACGTCGCGCCGGGCCAGGAAGGCGACCACCGCGACCAGGGACAGCAGAATCCCACCCAGCCAGACCAGCATGCCGTGCCAGCCCAGGCCGGTGAAGAAAAAGCCCGAGACCCAACCCAACAGGGAAGATCCCAGGTAATAGCAGAACAAGTACATGCTGGAACCTTCGGCGCGGTGGGTGGTGGCGATCAGCCCGACCCAGCCGGAGGCGGAGGAGTGGATGGTGAAGAACGCAGCCGTGAACACGAGCAGTGCGACCAGCGTGGCCACCAGGCTGGGCACCGCGCTCAGCGCCAGGGCCGCGAGCATCGTCAACGCTGCCGTGAGCATCGTGGTGCCCCGGCCGAACCTGTCATTCCAGCTGCCCACCCGGGCGGAGCTCCAGGTGCCAGCCAGGTAGAGCACGAAGACCAGGCCCACCAGTCCCTCGCTGAGCCCGAACTCCTCCATCAGCCGGAAGCCCAGGAAGTTGTACAGGGAGACGAAGGTGCCCATGGCCAGAAAGGCGATGAGAAACAGCGCGGCCAGCCGGGGATTGCGCCAGTGCCCGGACATGGCGGCAAGTTCCGCCCTCGGCCGGATGGACTTCGGGGTGAAGTGTTTCTGTTTCGGCAGCAGGATGGTGAGCAGGACCGCGAAGCCGACGGCCACGAGGGCGCTGAGCCCGACCGCCCAACGCCAGTCGGAGAACTCCAGGACACCCGCGGGGATGAGTCGGCCGCTCAATCCACCGACGGTTGTGCCCGCCACGTAGGTGCCCATCGCCCGGCCCAGGTCGCGGGGATCCACCTCCTCGCTCAGCCAGGTCATCGCCACGGCCGGGACACCGGCGATCAGCGCGCCCTGCAGCCCCCGCAGCAGGATCAGGGTGGTTCCGGACGCGACGAAGGGCAGGAGCAGCCCGAGGAGGGTGCCCAGCAGTGCGGAGAGGATGAGCACCCGCCCGCGGCCGAAGCGCTCGGACAGGATCGAGGCCGGCACGATGCACAGTGCCAGCATGCCGGTGGTCGCGGACACGGTCAGGGCGGAACCGGTCGGGCTCATCCCCAGCTGGCCGACGAGCGTGGGCAGCATCGCCTGGGTGAGGTACATGGCGTTGAAGGAGGCCAGGCCGGCGGCGAGGGTGGCCACCGTGGCGCGTCGGTAGTCCCGCTGGTCCCGCCGCAGCCCCTGTGCCGGCGGAGGGGAGGCGGAGGGCGTCGGGGAGGTGCCGGTTGCTGCAGCCATGGCTTCATGGTGCCCCGAGCCCCGTCATTAGTAAAATGACAGAAATAGCAGAAAGCAATTCATCTGATGCATGGGAGACGCCGTGAGGGAACTGTCGTCCGCCGACCTGGCGGGTTTCGTCGCTGTGGCCGGCAGTGGCCATCTGACCGCCTCGGCCGCCGAGCTGGGGATCTCCCAGCCCTCGCTGAGCCGCCGCGTCGCCCGCGTGGAGGCACAGGTGGGTGCCGGCCTCTTCGAGCGGACGGGACGTCGGCTCCGGTTGAATGCCCGCGGCCGGGCCTTCCTGCCGCACGCGGTGGCCGTCCTCGACCAACTCCGGGACGGCACGGTCAAGGTGCACCGCCTCATGGATCCGGAACAGGGCACCGTGCGCCTGGATTTCATGCACTCCCTGGGGACCTGGCTGGTGCCCGGGCTGTTGCGCTCCTACCGCAGCGTGCACCCGCACGTGAATTTCGTGCTCCACCAGGACGCCGCGCGTCCGCTGGCGGAGCGGGTGCTTGCCGACGACGCGGACCTCGCCCTGGTCGGGCCCCGCCCGGTGGGCGCCGGCGCGGCAGGTTCCCCGCTCGGCTGGGCGGAGCTGTGCAGTCAGCCGCTGGCGATCGCCTTTCCCGAGGACCACCCGTTGGCTGCCGCCGGGCCGGTGCCGGTGTCCCTGGAGCAGGTGGGCGAGGAAGACTTCATCGCCATGCGGCCGGGTTACGGCACCCGGCTGCTCCTGGACGAGCTGCTGCAGCAGGCCGACCTGCAGCCCGACTTCGTCTTCGAGTCCATGGAACTGTCCACCGTGGCGGGACTGGTCAGCGCCGGCCTCGGCGTGGCTCTGCTGCCGATGAACGATCCCTACCTGGCTCCCACAGGAGTGGTGCTGCGCCCGCTGGAACCGCCGGCCCGCCGCGAACTCGGTGTGGTCTGGCGCCGGGACGCGGCAGCAGCGCCACCGGTCAACCAGTTCCGCCGTTTCATCGTCGAGCAGGAGACGGTCGGCGGAGCCACCGGAGCACCGTGGAACGGGGGCGGGGAACTATAACGTTCCCGCCACAGCAGGTGTGCCCCGGTGGCCCACGCCGGAGGGGACGGGCACAATCTGGCACATGACGACACCGAATCACCCCGATCCCCACCACCTGCCGTCGCGGCCCTCGCTGCTGGAGGAGGACACCCTGATCATGCAGCAGGTCACCGGAATCATGAGCAACAATTTCGACATCATGAACCAGCAGGGTGAGGTGGTGGGCGTGATCCAGACGACCGGTTCGGCGGCCGCACGGTTCCTCCTGGGTAGCCGTTCCCTGCACGTCACGGAGGCCGATGGCCGGGCGGTGCTGTCGGTCGAGGACACCGTGAACTTCGGTCGGGACACCTATGAGCTCGCCGACGCCACCGGACAGCCGCTGGCGCACCTGCGCAAACGCTTCACCTTCTTCCGCCGCCAGGTGGACATGCACCTGGCGGACGGCACCGTGGTGGAGCTGCACGGCAGCATCTGGGACTTCGACTTCGAATTCCGGGTCGGGGAGCGGATACCGGCGCGGGTGTCCCGGAAGTGGGCCGGGCTGGGCCGCGGGCTGCTCGGGCACAGTCAGTATGCGCTGCAGTTCGAGGCAGGGGTGCCGCACCACCTCAGGGCCGCGGTCATCGGCGGGGTGGTGGCTCTCGATCTGATCCGGGCCAAGGACGAGAAGAACTGATTTCCCGCGGCAGGGTCAGAGGATGATGCCGCGTTCCTGGAGCCAGGGAACGGGATCGATGGCGGCGCTGCCTGCCGGGTGCACCTCGAAATGCAGGTGGTCGCCGGTGGAGAAGCCCTGGCTTCCCATGCCGGCGATCTGCTGGCCGGCGGTGACATGCTCGCCCACGGCCACGTCCAGGGTGTTCATGTGGCCGTAGACGGTGATGGTGCCGTCGTCGTGCTGGATACGGATCCACTGACCGAAGCCGGAGGCCGGGCCGGAATTGATGACCACGCCGTCCATGGCGGCGACGATCGGGGTGCCGGCGGCGTTGGCGATGTCCACGCCGGCGTGGAAGGTGCCCCAGCGCATCTCGAAGCCGGAGGTGTAGGTGCCCTGGGCGGGCTTGACCACCTTCGGGCCGAGAGTGGCGGCGAGCCGCTCGTCGTTGTACTGGACCACCTTGTTCAGGTGCTCCTCTGCGTCCATCACCGGTTTGTATTCGGCGATCGGCAGGATCTGCGGGGCCAGGCCCGCCGAGGAGCTGGTGCTGGCGGCGTCGGCCACGGGGGTGTAATCCACGGTGGCGGTGTCGGTCGAACCGGTCGGCACGTTCTGCGCGGTCACCGCTGCCGCGGCGGCACCGCCGACACCGGCGGTGGACACCACTCCGGCCGCCAGCGCGGCGAGGCCGATGTTCCTGCCACTCAGGGCTTGGCCGCCGACCTTCCGGTGCCTGCCGCCCCCGTTCCCCTGAGTGTTCTTGAACATCATCCTTCTTTCCCGCCGAATATTGTCGGCCTCGCATCTGGTGTTACCGGGATATCACTACTGTGATGGTTTCGTTATTCAACGGGTGACACGGTAGCGCGTTCCGGGGTGTGCGGGCAAGAAATGTTGCCGGATCACCCAAACTGGCCGGGGCGAATGCCGGCCGTTCGGATTAGAGGTAGATGCCGTGCTGGGCCAGCCAGGGCTGCGGGTCCACCGGGGTGCTGCCGTCGGGGTGGATCTCGAAGTGCAGGTGGGAACCGGTGGAGAAGCCCTCGGAGCCCATGCCGGCGATGGTCTGGCCCGCGGAGACGCGCTCACCGACGCCGACGTAGAGCGACTGCATGTGGCCGTAGACGGAGACCGAGCCGTCGTCGTGCTGGATGCGGATCCAGTTGCCGTACCCGGAGGCGGGGCCGGAGGAGATGACGTTTCCGGACATGACCGCCTTGATCGGGGTGCCCAGGGAGTTGGCGATGTCGATGCCGGAGTGGAAGGAGCCCCAGCGCGGGCCGTAGCCGGAGGTGAAGGTGCCCTCTGCCGGTTTGACGACGGACGGGGAGGCCACCTCGCCGAGGTTGCCGTAGTCGCCGGTGGCGATGTTCTGCAGCACGCCGGCGGAGCTGCCGGAGGAGACGAGGTTGCTGCCTGCCTCGTAGAGGTCGTTGGCGGTCTGCCAGTCCTGGGCGTCGGGAGCCTGCCAGTCCTGGGCGGCCGCGGTGCCGACGCCGGTGGAGGCGGAGATGCCGACCAGGAGGGCACCGATGCCCACGCGCCGGGCGATGCGCTTCTTGCGACCCACAGTCTCGGGCTTGTCGATGGTGTTGCTCATGGTGTCCTTCTCCAATCGGGCTGTCGTAACGTGACAGTTTCGTTATCAATCCGTGATCTGCGGGCTCACGATATTGACCCGAACGGGTGTTGGCAACCCCAAAGGGAGGGGGAAGGGGATGTCCGGGTTGGCCCGTTGGTGATGTGGGGTGGCCGGGGGTGTCGGGTGAAAATTCCTCCTGTGCTGCTCCGATTCGGGAAGGCGATCAGTTTATTTGCCTGTTCCGGGCCGGTTATCACGTCGGGACGGGTGCGGGGAAATGGTGTCGTAACACACAGAAAATCGTGCGGTTCAGGCGGCGCGGGAGCCACTTTCGACCCGTTCTCATGTCCCTGTAAGCCCGTAACCTGCGTTAATGTTGGGATGGATGTTATTGGTGTGACTGGTGGGGGCGGCGGGGGATGGCCCGGTCCCGCGGCGAAATGCTCCTCCGTCGGCGGAATCCGCCTTGGGCCGGGAACGCGAAAACGCCCGCCCCGACAGGGGCAGGCGTGGTGCGTACGGGCTGAGTCAGCAGCCCTGGAAGCAGACCGTGGCGGACGCTCTTAGTGGCTGGAGGCCTTGGCGAAACGCTCGGCGACGTCCTCCCAGTTGAAGACGTTCCAGACGGCCTTGACGTAGTCGGCCTTGACGTTCTTGTACTGCAGGTAGAAGGCGTGCTCCCACATGTCCAGCATCAGCAGCGGGGTGAAATCGATGGAGATGTTGCCCTGCTGGTCGGTCATCTGCTCGATGATCAGACGACCGGCGATGTGATCGTAGCCCAGAACGGCCCAGCCGGAGCCCTGCAGACCGGTGGCGGCAGCGGAGAAGTGGGCCTTGAACTTGTCGAAGGAACCGAAGTCACGGTTGATGGCCTCGGCCAGCTCACCCGTCGGCTCGCCGCCGCCGTTGGGGGACAGGTTCTTCCAGAAGATGGAGTGGTTGGTGTGGCCACCCAGGTTGAACGCCAGGTTCTTGGACAGTGCGCGGACCTTGTCGGCGTTGGCCTCGCCGTTGCGCTCTGCCTCCAGGGCCTCCAGCGCGGCGTTGGCGCCGGCGACGTAGGTGGCGTGGTGCTTGGAGTGGTGCAGCTCCATGATCTCAGCGGAGATGTGGGGCTCAAGAGCGTCGTAAGCGTAATCGAGTTCGGGCAGTTCGTAGACAGCCATGTTGAGTTCCTTTCGTTTAAGTCGTCCGCGGTAGGTGTCCGCCGTCCCCGGCGCCGCACCACCGCGCTGACCCCCATGATAGGCAAAGTTGTCGGATCGGCAATGAAAATAATCCGATAGGTGAGTCTGATGGGGTCAACTTGCGTGCCCACTCTCGCCGTTCGGCATGCGCCTGTCGTATGCAGCGGAAAAGCCGGGAATAATGAGGGAGGGATGACTGTTGTAGTAGTGAGACTTCCGCGAAAGGAGCTGGAATCATGGCATGGCTGTTCCCGATGAATCCTGAACTGGTGGCCGAGGAGGATGCCCTGAAGGGTGGGCGTCACCCGGTCCTGCCGGCCCCGAAGCCGCACACCGTGCTCGGCACCCCGCTCACCGGCCCCTGGGAGGAGCACCAGCGCTCGGTGATCATCGCCATCGGCTGCTTCTGGGGCGTGGAGCGGATCTACTGGCAGACCGAGGGGGTGGAGGGCACCTCCGTCGGTTACGCGGGCGGCGTCACCCAGAACCCCACCTACCGGGAGGTCTGCAGCGGCCGCACCAACCACACCGAAGCCGTCGAGGTGGTCTATGACCCGGCCCGGGTCTCCCTGGAACAGCTGGTGGTCACCGCGCTGGAGAACCACGACCCCACCCAGGGCTACCGTCAGGGCAATGACGTGGGCACACAGTACCGCTCCGCGTTCTACACCACCGGTCCCGACGCCGCAGCGGAGGCCGAGCAGATCCGCAGGATCGTCGACCACTACGCCGCCAAGCTCGCCGAACACGGTTACGGCGAGATCACCACGGAGATCAAGCCGCTGGCGGAGACCCCCTCCGGGGAGTACTTCCTCGCCGAGGACGAGCACCAGCAGTACCTGCAGAAGGTGCCGGGCGGCTACTGCCCGCACCACTCCACCGGCGTCGCCTGCGGCCCCGTGCCCGCCTGAGCCCCGTCCGCGTGACGACGTCGCGCTGCGCCACCGCGGCCGACGTCGCCAGGTTCCTGTGAACCCCGCATGAACCTTGAGTGAACGAACCCGTGTCGCGCCGCCGGGCGCCGGCCTGCGGCGGGACAATCACGGGAATGACCGGTGATTCCTGGCTGTCGCGGCGGGCCCTGCTGCGCGGCACACTCGCGCTGGGGGCGACAGCTGCCGTCCCCGGCTCCCTGAGCCGGGCCGTCGCCGCTGAGTTCGGCGGCCCTCCCGACCCGGCGGAGCCGCAACGCCACGGGTCCGAACTGTCGGACCTGCGCGAATCCGGCCCCTTCCCGCATGGTGTGGCCTCCGGGGACCCGCTGCCCACGGCCGTCGTGCTGTGGACCCGCGTGACCCCGGAGCCTGCCGCGAGCCCCGGCTCCGGCGTCGGGCGGCCGGTACGTCTGGGCTGGGAGATCGCCACGCACCCGGAATTTTCCGGCCCGGTGTCCCGGGGCGAGGTGACCGCCACGGCAGACAGTGACCACACCGTCCACGTGGACGCCCGGGGACTGCAACCGGCACAGGTGTACTACTACCGCTTCCGCGTGCTGGGCGGGCCCTTCACAGGGCATACCTCACGGGTCGGCCGCACGAGTACGGCGCCTGCCATGGACTCCCACCCCGATCAGCTGCGGCTGGCGGTGACGTCCTGCGCCAACTACGAGTCCGGCCACTTCGCCGCCTACGCCGACATCGCGGCGGCCGCCCGGCGCGGCGAGGTGGACGTGGTGGTGCACATGGGGGACTACCTCTACGAGTACGCCAGCGGGGACTACGCCGGAAAACACGGCGTGGTCAGGAGCCATGTCCCCGCCTGGCAGCTGCGCACCCTGGCCGACTACCGCTCCCGCCACGGCCATTACCGGCGCGACGACCAGCTCCAGGCCGCGCACGCCGCCGCCCCCTGGGTGGTCATCTGGGACGACCACGAGATCGCGAACGACGCCTGGGCCGGGGGCGCGGAAAACCACGGGGTGCCCGACGGCGACTGGGGTACCCGCCGGGCGGCCGCCATGCGCGCCTACCTGGAGTGGCTGCCGGTGCAGGGCACAAGCCCGTCCCGGGGCGGCCACATCTACCGCAGCCTGCGCTTCGGCCGACTCGCCGAACTCCAGATGCTCGATCTCCGTAGCTACCGCAGCGCCCCGGGCCTGCATCACCCGCTGGCCCGCACGAACCCGGAGCGCACCATCATGGGCTCCGAACAATTCTCCTGGCTGTCCAGCCGGCTGAGTACCGCGGCGACCACCTGGAACCTCATCGGCACCTCCGTGATGATCTCGCCGCTGAATCTGATGTACCTGGAGGAGGCGGTGAAATCCCCCTTGCGCGAACTGCTCGGTCCCGGGGCCGCCGGCACCCCGGTCAACGTGGACCAGTGGGACGGCTACGCCGTCGACCGGCGGCGGCTGCTGGAACAGCTGGCCACGGAACACCCGGCCGGGCGCACGGTGTTCCTCACCGGCGACATCCACTCCGAGTGGGCCACCACCGTGGAACACGAGGGGAAGGTCATCGCCGCGGAACTGGTGTGCAGCTCCGTGACCGCCCCCAATATCGACGACCAGCTGAAACTCCACGAGGACAATCCGCTCAGCCAGGCCGCCGAGGTGCACGTGCGCCACCACAACCCGCACATCCACCACGTGGATCTGGACGCCCATGGCTACAGCCTGCTGACCCTCACGGAAGACGCCGCGGAGATGAGCTGGCGCCGCGTGGCGGACATCGGCGAGGCCGGTTCTGCGGTGCTGGCCGGACCACGGCTGCACTATGACGGGGCACGCATCCGGCTGTGAGGGAGGCCAGGAATGTATCGCCCCGGGTGTTGTTGCGCTTGATGGGTACGTATTGCCGTTGAAGTAGTTAAGGAACATCGTTGTGTCTGTCCCATTGAGCATTCTTGATCTGGTCTCCATCTCCTCCGGCGGCACCGCCCGGGAAGGCATCGCCGCCTCCATGGAGTCCGCCCGTCTGGCCGATCAGCTGGGTTATCACCGCCTGTGGTTCGCCGAGCACCACAACACCCCGAACCTGGCCTCCAGCGCCACCGCGCTCCTGATCTCCCAGGCCGCCGCCGTCACGGAGCGGATCCGGTTGGGGTCCGGCGGGGTCATGCTGCCCAACCACGCACCGTTGATGGTCGCCGAGCAGTACGGCACCATCGCCAATATCCACGGCGACCGGATCGATCTGGGGCTGGGCCGCGCGCCGGGCACGGACCAGATGACCGCCCAGGCCCTGGCCCGTTCCTCTGCGGAACCGCAGGCGTTCGCCCAGAACATCTATGACCTGCAGGGCTGGTTCGGCGAGGAGGGCAAGGCCCACAGCCTGCCGGTCCTGTCGTCCGCCTCGGCCGGAACCAACGTGCCCATCTGGGTGTTGGGCTCGACGGTCAACGGGGCGTCCATCGCCGGGCAGCTGGGGCTGCCGTTCTCCCTGGCCTCGCATTTCGCACCCGACCAGATCGACGACGCCATCCAGGTGTACCGGGAGTCCTTCACCACCGAGTCACCCACCGCACAGATTGAGCAGCCCTACGTGATGGCCGGCATCAACGTCATGGTCGCCGACACCGGCGCCGAGGCGGAACGGGAATTCACCACCCTGGAGCAGATGTTCCTGGATCTCCACAGCGGCCGGCCCCGACCGCTCCAGCCGCCGGTGGATCCGGCCAGCCTGCCCGGCCACGGCAACCGGGACAACTCGATGCTGCGGATCAGCGCCGTGGGTACCCAGCAGACCGTCAAGGGACAGCTGGAGGAATTCGTGGAGCGTACCGGCGCCGATGAACTGATCACCGTCACCTACGCGTTTGATCCTGCCGTGCGGAACCGCTCCCTGGAGCTGCTGGCCGAGGCCTGGTTCTAGCCGGCGATTTCCACCCGGCGCGATGTGGCCGGGATGGGTGGCTCGGTGGTTCGTGCCCGGTCACTGATCCTTCCGGGGACATGGGCCGTGGTGCGCAGCTGTGGGAGCTGTTCTTAGTCCCGTTCCGTCACCTCGACCATGAACTCGGCGATGCCCGCCGGATCCGCCAGAAAGTCCCGGAGCGCCCGGAACGCGGTGGTGCCGGTGACCCCGGAGTGCCGCTGCATGTCCCCCTCCGCGGTGAACTCCCAGATCACCGCGCCGGGAAGGGCCAGCAGCACGGGGGAGTGCGTGGCGATGACCAGCTGCCCGCCTTCGGCGGCCACACGGTACAGTTCCGCCAGCAGGGTCATCTGCCGGATCATGGACAGGCCCGACTCCGGCTCATCCAGCAGGTAGAGACCACCGCCGTGGAAGGACTCCTGCACCACCTGCATCACGGCCTCGCCGTGCGACATCTCGTGCAGGTCTACCACCCCGGGCGCACTGTCGCCGTATTCCGTGGCCACGTTGAAATGGGATTCAGCCCGCAGGAAGTAGCCGTCCATCGCCCGGTTGCTCCGGATGACCGTGGCCAGGTGGCGCAGCGGATTATTCCGGCTACCCGCGCGGGCGCCGAACGGCCCGCCCTGGACGTTGAAGTTGGAACTGACCGCGATGCCCTCCAGCAACGTGGACTTGCCGACGCCGTTCTCGCCCGTCAGCAGCGTGATCGGCTGGCCCAGGGGCAACCGCCCGGCGTTTTGCAGCGCCCGGAACGCCGGCACCTGACGGACCCAGCCGGGCACGGGGGCGTCGGTACGCGGCGGGTCAAAGAGGTGGTAGCCGTGGAGGAAGGGGCCAGGATGCGTCATGTCTCCTCCCCGGTGAGGAAAGCGGCGGTGCCGGCCGGGTCGGCGACGAACTCCCGGGCCGCCCGCACCGCCTCGGTGTCCTCGAAGTCCCGGGGGCGGACCCCCTCCCCGGAGATCTCCAGGAGTTGGGCTCCCGGGATGGCCATGAGCACCGGGGAATGGGTGGTCATGATGGCCTGGGATCCGGCTTCGGTGAGATGGAAGAGTGTTCCCAGCAGCTCGAGTTGGCGGAGCATGGACAGGCCGGCTTCGGGCTCGTCGAGGAAGAACAGGCCGGCGGTGTGGAAGCGGCGCTCGATCAGGGCCATCAGCGACTGCCCGTGGCTCATCTGGAGCAGATCGTCCATGCGTGGGCTGCCGACCGGTGGCGGTCCGAGTCCGGCGTAGTAGCCGGCGACGTTGTAGAAGGTCTCGCCCCGCAGAAAAAAGGCGTCGCGGGGGTTGCGGGCGCGGGTCAGGAGCAGCGATTCGTGCAGGGGAGACACCGACTTCCCGCTGTCCAGGCTGGCGAAGCGGGCGTGGCGGGAACCGCCCTCGGGATTGAGACCCATGCCCACGGCCAGCGCCTCGACGAGCGTGGATTTACCTGCGCCGTTCTCCCCCGTGAGCACCGTGACCGGGGCAGTGAACTCCAGCGGCTCCGTGGCCAGCGCCTGCACCACCGGCAGGCCGCCCAGGTAGGTGGGCAGGTCCCGGGGCGGGACGTCGAGACGCGCGGCGGAGAGGAACACGGTGGGTAGCTTAGGGGAGTCGGCCGCTCGGCGGGCGCAGTGCCGGGCCCCTCCGCGCGGGACCTGAAGGGACGGGCGGCGCGGTGGGGTGCGAGGACTACTTCAGATCGTTGATGATCTTGCGGGCCGTGGTCATGCCCTTTTCCAGAGCCCCGTCGACGCACACGCCGCGCCAGCCGTATGCGTAATCGGAGCCGGCGAAGTACAGCTGGGAGCCGATCTCATCGAAGAGGTTCCACCCTTCGGTGAACTGGCCCTTCCGCAGAGTGCCCCAGGCCTGCCCCGCCCATTTGTCGGCGACCCAGTCATGGCCGGTGGTGTCCATGACTTCCAGGTCATCGCGCCACTGGTCGACGACCGCCTGGGCGTCCTCGACGGAGTTGAGGTCGATGATGGTGTTGTCATGGCCGAATCCCACGAGGATGGTGGTGTCATCGTCCATGAAGTACTCCGAACGCAGGATCGAGATCTTGGCGGGCTTGGGGGCGTACCCCAGGAAACGGTGGTGTCCCTTGACCTTGATCCAGATCTTGGCGCCCTGGGAGTTCCATTTGTCGTGGACCACCTGTTGCACCTTGTCCGGTAATGCCGGGGAGAACTCGATGTTCCCGAGTGCGCCCACGGGCACGGTGCAGATGACCGCGGCGGCCTCGATGGTTTCCCCCTGTGCGGTGGTGACGGTGGCGCCGGTGTTGTGGTGTTCGACCTTAGCCACCGGGGTCTCCAGCCGGAGCGGGCCCGTCAGGTCTCCGGCGATGCCGTGGTACAGCGACTGCATGCCGTTCTTGAGCTTCCACTTGAGGGTGATGTCCTCCATCACCTGGTAACGGTTATCCGAGAGGGCGCCCCACTGTTTGGCCATGAGTGCGGAGCCGGTGTACGGATCCCCGATGTACCCGGCGCACCAGAATGCATCGACGAGGTCGATGGTTTCCTGGTCGAATCCGGCCTCCGTTACCAGGTCAATGGCGTTCTTCTGGTCGTCCGCGAGGAATCTCTCGCGGACCTCCGCCGGGCCGTCGAAATCGTCCGACATGACCCACAGCGGGTCGTAGGGGTTCGGGAAGTACTCGTCATTGCCCTCGTAGGTGGCACGCATGGCTGCGGTCAGCTTGTCATCGATGTCAGCTTCTGAGCCCCGGATGACCTTGCCGGCAGTGATCCAATGGGCGTCGTTGCCGGCTGGAGAGGTCTCGATCTCCTTGCGTTGGCCATAGCGCATGATCTCGGTCCAGATGTGGGCCTGGAACCAGTGGACCCAGGTGGCCCCGAGCTCGAGGGGGCGGCCCATGCGCTCCTCGGTCCACGCCCGGCCGCCGATGCGGTCCTTGGCCTCGAGGACTTCGTATTCGATGCCGGCGGTCTGCAGCTCGCGTGCTGCGACGAGGCCGGCGAAGCCGGCGCCGATGATGACGATCTTCTTGTTGGACATGGTGGAGAGTTACCTTTCCTGGAGGGTCTGGAGTGAAGTCAGTTTCCTGTTGACAGTGGCGTGGCCACGGCTTGCTCAGTTGGTTCGGTCCCGCTTATCGCGTGCAGGGTGCCGGTTCCGCGACGGATCAGTACTTCTCCCCAGATCAGACCGATCACGCCGGAGCCGATGATGATCGCGGGCATGATCCAGATCATGAGCGGGTCCTCGGACTCCATCATGAGATCGAAGTTCATCAGGATGAGTACCGTCACCGCTGCCATGCCGATTCCGGCGATGACCGGCGCAATAGTACGGGCGAAGACGTGGTATTCAGGGTGGTGGCGGTTCGCCCAGACCATGACCGCGAAGCTGGTGGCGGCGACCAGGAAGGTGAGGCCGAAGGCGGCCGCGTTGGTGAACCAGGTGAACAAGGTCATGACCGGGAAGAGCTCCCTGAGCTCGGAGTGTTGCCCAACGAATGCGAAAGCGGTGACGACGGTGGCCCCCAGTACCGACTGGGCGATTGAGCCGCCCACCGGCGCCCCCGATTTTCCTGATGTGCCGAAAGCGGCGGGAAGTACGCCGGAGCGGCCCAGGGAGAAGAAGTACCGGGCGGCTGCGTTGTGGAAGGCAATCAGCGCGGCGAACAGGCTGGTGACGAACAGCAGGCTGGCGATGTTCGACGCCACCGGGCTGAACTCGGCGAGCCAGGCGAACACCAGATCTGGACCAAGGGCCTGTGACTCCTCGACGATGTGGCCCGGGCCGACCCCCGTCTGGAGTGCCCATGCGGAGAAGGCGTAGAACAAGGCGATGACGGCAACTGCGATATAGGTCGCGCGCGGCACGGTGCGCTCGGGATCCTTGGCTTCTTCCGAGTAGATGGCGCCGGATTCAAATCCCATGAACGCCGCCATGGTGAAAGCCAACAGGACACCGATGCCGGGGGTGAAGAACTGGTCCGGCTGCCAGCCACTGGTGCTGACACCTTCCGGGGAATTCAGCAGCGCTGTACCGGAGAACACGATGACCACGAGGAACTCGAGGGTCACGATGACGCCGAGCACCTTCGCCGAAAAGTCGATGCTGTTCATGCCGAGGAAAGCGACGAGCAGCCAACCGACTGCGCCCAGCAGCCACCACGGGACGGTGAGGCCGGTCAGCGAGGCGACTGCATTGGCTGCAGAGAAGCCGAACAGGCCGTAGAGGCCGATCTGCATCAGGTTGTAGGAGACCAGGGCGAGAATGGCGCCGGCGATGCCCTGACGCAGCCCCAGCCCTCGCGCGATGTAGACGTAGAAGGCTCCCGAGTTCTGGATCTTGCTGGCCATGCGGCCATAGCCCACGGCGAAGAAGACCAGGATCAGGCCGAGCACCAGGTAGCCGGTGGGCACGCCCAGCAGGCCAGCGACGGCATAGTTGGTGGGTGCGCCGCCGGCGAGGACCGTCAAGGGGGCGGAGGCGGCGATGATCATGAAGACGAGTGCAGCGGTAGAGAGCTTCCCGCGTCTGAGTGAAGTCTGATTCTGAGGGGGATGTTCATGCATGGACCTGCACTCCTTGGGTGATGGAATTGGATTTTGTTCCCGCACGTGATCGCAGTCACTTTAATTTCTACTAGCGTAGAGATTAAACCGCGGTGACCGTCCTGGCAAGGGGTCGGCAGGGTTTTCTCATTGGGTTGGCGGATGAATGACTGGTCGGGCTGCATCAGATTGCCGGTAATATCGGCTCAATACCCGTGATGGAGAAGAGCAGATGCCGAAAATCGTGGACCATAACCAGCGCCGACGTGAATTGGTGGAGGCTACCTGGCAGGTCATTGCTCGCCGGGGACTCTCCGGCGCCACGATGCGTGAAATCGCTCAGGAGGCCGGTTACGCCAACGGGGCTTTGAAGCCGTACTTTCCCACCAAGGCGGACCTTCTGGAAGCGACCTACAACCATGTCTTCGAGCTCACCGAGGCGCGCATCGACCGGGCGACGCAGGGACTGCGGGGACTGGCGTTCCTGCGCTCGTTGTGTCTGGAGATCTTGCCCGTGAGCGCCTACCTGCGGGACGAGGCACGCATCGTGGTGTCGTTTTGGGAAGCCGCCGCGCGGGATTCCGACAGATCGCAGCTTGTCGCGAAGGCGACGGACCGGTGGCGGGACCGGATCTTGCGGGCACTCGAAGAAGCCGGGGCCGACGGTGATCTACGCCCCGGCCTCAATGCGGGAAGCATCGCCGGCGTCATGCTTGGTTTCCTGCAGGGATCGCAGGTCACCGCCGTCATGGATCCAGCTGGTTTCAGTCCCGAAAACCTGCGTGATCATCTGGAGGGGTACCTGGATCTGCTTCAGGGTTGAGCGGAAGAAGAACTGCTTCGGGTGGCCCGGTTGCATCTCCACCGGAGTTCCCCCGGGCGGGGTAGCCACTGCCCCGACAGCCAAAGCTTCCGCCCGCCGTGCGGAACGGGCCCTGCAGGCGGAGAGGGACGATCACTGTTCGGCCTGCGGACAATGAGAGTCAGCGGTGATCAATGGTGCCGGCGTGAGTACCGTCGGAGAACTCGAAGTCCCCGATCATTCCCCCGGGATCGTAGATGGCGACCGCAAACCCGTCTTCGCGGAAGCGGCGCAGGCCTTCCTTGACCATCTTGCGGCTCATCCGGTGGAACCCCGCGGTATGTGAGACATCGAGGATGAGGCGGCGGCCGGTGAAATCGCGGTGGGAGAGATCGTCGAGAATCTTCTCCGCCGAGGCGAAGTTGACTGTCCCCTGCAGGCTGATGATGACGTCCTCACCGTGGGTTTCGATGGAGCGCACCGCGTTGGTTCCCCACGGGTCCGGCTCCATCAGGTGTAGCCCCATCTCCTCCGAGAACCGCTCGAAGATCTTCACCCCGCGCACGCTGTTTCCCTGCTGGTCCAGGCGCGGGGACATGGTGGCGAGGCCGAGTTGCCCCGGCAATGTGCCGATCAACCCGCCGGTGATGCCTGATTTGGCGGGGATGCCCACGGTGGCCATCCAGCGCCCGGAAGCGTCATACATGCCGGCGGAGCTCATCACCGACAAGGTGAGCCGGCAGACGTCCCGGCTCAGGATCTTCTCACCCGTGACCGGTTGTGTACCACCGTTGGCGAGCGTCGCGGACATTACGGCCAGATCCCGCACGGTGACCTCAACCGAGCACTGCCGGGTGTAGCTGAGCACCGCCTCCCGGGCGTCATCGGAAATGATGCCGTGACTGCGCAGCATGTGGGCGATCGCGAGATTGTTGTCGGCGTTGTCGAACTCGGAATCGGCGACCGCCTCGTTGATCTTCAGCTCCCGCCCTGCCAGGTCAGAGAGGAATTCCCGGATCCTTTCCACCCGGTCTGCCACGCTGGAGTGCTCCCCGTTGATCAGCTGATTGACCGCGATCGCTCCGGCGTTGATCAGCGGATTCATGGGACGGTTCTGCCTCCCCAGGGATAACTCGTTGAACGATTCCCCGGAGGGCTCCATGCCCGCCGTCTCGAATACCTTGTCCCGGCCCAGCTCCCGGAGGGCCAGGGCGTAGACGAAGGATTTGGAGATGGACTGCATCGTGAACTCGAGGTCGTGGTCCCCGGCGCTGTAGATGTTGCCGGACACCGTGCAGACCGCGGCGCTCAACCACTCGGGGTCGGAGGTGACGCGCTCGGGCAGACCCTCGACGACCTCTCCATCATGGATGTCGCGGACGCCATCGAGGACCGGATCGAGGAAATCGGAAATGGGGGTCTTCACGTCGGAGGGGGCGCCTCTCACTGGCCGTGGTCAGTTCTACGGTAAGTCTAGCGGGATCCCTTGGCCGGGCTATGCGGGTTTCCGTTGCGGGGACTCCGTATGGGAGCGGCCTTCGCTGGCTCTCGCAACCGTCCTTTGTGGCCCTCGGCAAGGGCCACGATCCTGAACGGGCACCCCCGAATGGGGATCCGCACCGTATCTCCTGGTGTGGATGGGCGGTAGCGTCCGCTCTCCGTCTTCTCTTCATTCCCGCAGGTGGAATGGGGTGCGTCGCGCCCAGACTCCGGGGGATGAGGTAGCGGCCCCGATGTATTTGGCGCCCCTGGTTTCCGGGGGACTGCGAAGCCGGATCTTCTATTTCCCCCGGTAAACCCTTGAGTAATCTTCGGCGGCCGAGGTACTTTCTTTCAGGAAACACCATTGTTGACGCGAGCAACAATACATCACATCATTCCCGCTCCGGAGATCAGGGGCCCAGGGAACACGTGACAGTCCTTCCCCTCCCCCTGAACCCCTGCCAAGAGGAAAACCATGAGAATTTATACTGCCCGACCCCGCTGGAATGATGGGCGGTGGACCAGCACCGTCGATGAAGTGACGGGACTGGTGGCCACGGCCCGCCTCCTGGAGCAGGTACCCACGGCGGTCACATCGGGTCTGGTGAATTTCCCGGGCGCGGCGATGGATGACTCCGAGGAGGTGTTGGTGCTGGTCCTTCCAGAGGTTGACGCCGAGTCTGTCGGTCACCTCAGGGACTTCACCGAGCAGGCACGGCGGCCCGGCCGCCAGGCACAGGAGGGCATTCGTGAGGCTGTCCTTGAGCTGTGCGCGAAGGGGCTGACTTTCCGGGACATCGGCACGATCCTCACCATCGACTTGACCTATGCGCAACAACTCGCACACGAGCCCCAACGCCCGTGAAACTTCACGGGACATCCACTGGGCGGACCTCTCGGGACCGAGGGGAAGTGGGGCCATCGAAGGCCCAGTGTGACGGAAATGAAAACAACATCTGGTTCCGATTCACAGAGGAGAATAACGAAGACCATGTCGCTCTATCTTGACCAGCAGCATACTGCTCCTGTGTGGCAGGGGCCGAGGCCCAGCGGTAATGAGGAGATACCTCTTGACCGGGAAGAATGGGTCACCCAGGCCACGTGCCGGCAGGTGGATCCGGACGCACTTTTCGTGAAGGGTGCGCAACAGCGCAGCGCCGCCGCGATCTGCCGACCTTGCCGCGTACGGAACCACTGTCTGGTGACCGCCCTGGATAACCGGGAGGAATTCGGCGTCTGGGGTGGGTTGACCGAACGTCAGCGTCGTGCGCTGCTGCGGAAACACTCCCACATCGACAACTGGGCGGACCACCTCACCGTCAACGGTGAGCTCGTCGGTATTTAACCCCGGACACCGCGCCCCGGCCACTGAGAGTCCATGGCCGGCGCACTCACAGCTACCTGCGCGGCACGCCTGCCGACGCCGTGGCCGTCCCCGGTAGACATCCCACCTACCGCTTCACCCGGTGTGTCTCGATCCACTCGACGGCCCGGCGCTCCAGGCCCGGGTCCAACTGCACGGGCACGCCGTCGCGCGTACCCAGGACCGCCGCCCAGTAGGGCAGGAACTCCCCGTAGTAGTTGTGGCCGTGCAGTCCCTGTGTCTTGGTGGACATCAGCAGGTCCAGGCCGATCTGCCAGGCCGTGACGAAGGGGAACCACCGCAGACTGGGCAGTACGTCCAGGTGCATGGAGCTCGGCGCCGAACGTCCCCGGGAGCCGACCTCGCGCAGCCAGTCCGGGCGCTTGTAGAACAGTGCCGGTGTCCACCAGACCACCGGGTCCGAGGCATGCTGGCCGATGATCACCCGCGGATGCCGCCACTCGTGGCGGTAGGGAAGGCCGGCGTAGTCGTGGTACAGGTGGCTGGGATGTGCCACGAAACGCACGTGGCGGCCCCCGTCTACCACCGGCAGCCGCTCCGGGGAACCGCCGTCGCGTTCCTGGGTCAGTGTCCGGATCAGACTGGTGAAGTGCGGCGCCCCGGTGAGCACCGCGCCGTCGGTACGCGCCAGCAGATCCGCCAGGTCCTCGAAGGCGGCCGCCGTGCCATAGGCGCCGAGTGACTCCCCGGCGACGTAGACCTTCGGCGGGTCCGGGAGGCTCTGCAGCCGCTCGAGGACCTTGCCGATCAGCGCCGTGGCGGCCTTGATGGGTGGCTCGCGGTCCAGATAATAACTGACGGCACTGGTGATGTAGGAGTACTGCAGGGACATCGTGGCGCAGTTTCCGCCGGTCAGGAATTCCACGGCGGCCATGCCCCAGTCGGTGATCCAACCGGTGCCGGTGGAGGTCTGGAGGATCAGGATGTCGCGCTGGAAGGCGCCGGTGCGGTCCATCTCCGCCAGCACCACCTCGACCGTGGCCTCCAGACTGCGGCCGGGCACCAGGCCCGCGAAAATCCGGATCGGTTCATGCACGTCCTGCAGCGGCATGCGGGTGACCTCGGCGATGTCGCGGGCCCGCGGTCCACCGGACATCATCGCCCGGCCCTGGGAGCCGAGGGCGCGCCAGGGCTCCAGGGAACGGGGGCTGCCGGAACGTTCGGGTTCCCGGGGCTGGCTGGTGCCGGCGAACACCACCTCGTTGAGCTCCTCGGCGTTCTTGGTGATGTCCGCGATGATGCGTTTGAGCAGCACCCGGTCACTGAGCAGGGCCACCAGGTAGCCGAGTGCTCCCGTGGCGAGGGGCCACCCCAGCCAACCCGGCATGAACCGGGCCAGCAGCCCACCCGCGCGGTCGGTGGCGTACTGGGCGCTTTCGCCGAGCAGCAGCAGGAGACCGTAGCCGGCGGTGCCGGCGGCAAGGCCGGTCATGCCCTCGCGGTAGCCGCGGGTGCGCGTGGCGTTGATCAGGGCGGCATGACGCTGCTGACTCTGCAGACTGCGGACGGTGGCTGCGGCGGTGACTGCCGCGATCAGCAGGTGCGTGGAATTGCGCGAGGCCGTGGTCAGCCCGGTGCGCAGCTGCATGCCCCTGACGGCGGGGATCTTCGCGCCCAGCCAACTCGCGCCGGCAAAGGTGGCGTGCCCGACGGCCTGGCAGACCGCGACATTGGCGGCGGTGGCCCACCAGCGTCGTGGCAATAACGAGGGGGACAGCGCCACCCAGGAGATGATCTCCGCCCCCAAAATGCCCGCCCCCAAGTTCCGGGGGATGCGGTGCCGCCGGGTGATCCGCAGGCCGGGGGCGATGTCGGCGGCCACATCCAGCACCGCCACCACCGTCTTCAGGGCGCCGATGCCCGCCCGCAGTGCGCCGCTGCGCAGCGAGGCGGGGAGAAGGAAACGGCGCGGTTCGGGCATAAGCGCGATTCTGGCAGAAACCCGGCGTGGGCGCAGGCTATCCGGGGTGGCGTACGGGCACGGCCGATCCCACCGGGGCGTCGACACGCTCCGGTGGGAGGGGCGTCCGGTCATGCCCTGGTGGCCACCGGGTGTGCCGCGCCGGGCTTGGCGACGCCCCGGGCTGCACTCCGCGCCAGGGTGGGCCGCAGGAGCAGCATCGCGATGCCGATGACCAGCAGCACCGAGGCCTCGTGGACGAGCATGCCGATCGACATGGTCACCCCACCCACCAGCACTCCGGCAAGCAGGACCGCGACGGTGGCCAAGGCGATCGTGATGTTGACCCGCATGGTCCGCACCGTGCGCCGGGCCAGCTCCAGCGCGTAGGGCAGCCGGGGCAACCGGTCGGCCATGAGCGCGATGTCGGCGGTCTCGATGGCGGCGGGAGAACCGGCGGCACCCATCGCCACCCCGATATCAGCCTGCGCCAGGGCCGGAGTGTCGTTGACCCCGTCGCCGACCATCGCCACCGTGCGCCCCTGCGCCTGCAGCTCCCTGACGATGACCAGTTTGTCCTCCGGCAGCAGCTCCGCCCGGACCTCGTCGACGCCGAGCTGCGCGGCGATACTCTCCGCCACCCGCCGGGCGTCACCGGTGGCCATGATGACCCTGATGTCGTTGTCGTGGAGCGCCTCCACTGCCGCTGGGGCGTCGGTACGGATGGTGTCCGCGACCGTGACGATGCCGATGGCGCGACCGTCCACCCCCACATACATCGCGGTCTTGCCCTGACCGTTCAGCTCGAGGACGCGGGATACGTCCGGGACGTGGTCGAGCAGCTCAGCGGAACCGACGGTGACGTCGCGGCCGTCGACCCGGGCGCGGATCCCCCTGCCAACCACCGGCTCGGCCGTCTCCACCATCGTGGCCGCCAGTCCCCGGTCCACCGCGCCGCGGATGACTGCCTCGGCCAGGGGATGCTCGGAGGCGGTCTCCGCGCGGGCGGCCAGTTCCAGGACCTCGTCGGCGCTGTAACCGGGATCGAGCACGTCCACCTCGGTCAACTCGGGTCTGCCGTTGGTCAGGGTGCCGGTCTTGTCCACGACCACCGTGTCGACTCTGGCGGAGGTCTCCAGGTACTCGCCGCCCTTGATGAGCACGCCGTCCTTGGCCGCCCGGCCGATGCCCGCGACGATCGAGACCGGAATCGAGATGACCAGCGCGCCGGGGCAGGCGATGACCAGCAGCGTCAGGGCCAGTTCCACGTTCCAGGTCAGCAGTCCGGCCAGCAGTGCGGCGACCATCACGCCCGGGGTGTAGTACCGGGAGAACTTCTCCAGAAAGGTCTGGGCCCGGGCCTTGTCATCCTGGGCGTCCTCGACACGGTGGACGATCTTGGCCAGGGTGGAGTCGGCACCGATGCCGATGGCCGCCACCCGCAGCACACCGGAGCGCAGCCAGGTACCGGCGAAGACTTCCGTGTCTTCATTCTTCTCGGCGGGGACGGACTCACCGGTGATCGTCGCTTCGTCCACGCCACCGTGGCCGGAGACTACCCGGCCGTCTACGGGGATCTGTTCGCCGTTTTTGACCAGCACGATGTCGCCGGGCACCAGCTCCCAGATCTCCACGGTCTCGGGTTCGCCGTCGCGCAGGACGGTGGCGGTTTCCGGTGCCGCCGCCACCAGATCCGACAGCGCCTTGCGGGTGCGGTTCATGGTGGCCTTCTCCAATGCCTTGCCGAGGGCGAAGAGGAAGGTCACGGCTGCAGATTCCCAGTAGTTGTTGATGAACAGCGCACCGACGGCGGCGACGATGACCAGCAGGTCGATCGAGATCATGCGGATGCGCAGGGCCTGGATGGCGGAGACGGCGATCTGCCAGCCCGCCACCACGGCGGCGGCGAGCATGAGCAAATCGGACCTGGTGATCCAGGACAGGATGATCAGTGCACCTGAGACGCCGACGACGCCCCAGGTCTGCCAGGTTTTCACGGTGATGTCCCTTCAGAAGTGTGGCTCGGTGTGTTTGACACTTCTGACGTTAGGGCGGTTCCGGGGGGACTTCCTTGACGTGGATCAAACAACCGGAATCTGCTCTCACCTGTGGTGATGGTGGAGGGGCTGCGTCAACCGCGTTGGCCCGGTGCAGGTTCCCGGCACCGGGCCCCACAGCCGGTTGCCTCCTCAGTTGCCCCTCGGTTGTCCCGCCCAGCACACCGGAAACACGGAATCCACCCGGACCAGATGGTCCGGGTGGATTCCGGTGCTCAGCCAGCTGGGTGCTCAAGCACCTAGATCGCCGAGGGTTTCGCGGTGTAGCCCACCTCCGCCACCGCGTCGACCAGGTCGCGCACACTCACCGTGGCGGGGTCGTGGGTGACCAGGATTCGGCCGGAGGAGAACTTCACCTCGGCGGACTCCACGCCATTCAGACCGTTGAGCTTGGTCTCGATCTTGTTGACACAGCTCGGGCAGGAGAACTCATCGGAACGGAGGGTGGTGTTTTTCAGGGTGGCCGGGGCGGTCATGGCTGATCAGGTCCTTTCTCATCGTGGTGGTACCTTCCTGACACTTCTCACGTTAAGACTGGGTGGCCCACAACTCCTTGACCTGGATCAAATAACAGAAAACCACCGAGACCCTACTGAGAGGCCAGCTCAGCCAGTCCCGCCGGGTCGACGACCGCGATCCATTCGCGGCCGGAGTCGATCACACCCTGTTTCTTCATCCTCGACATCGTCCGGGATGCGGACTCCAGGGTGGTGCCGGCCATCCCGGCGATGTCGTCCCGGCGCAGGCGGACCTGCAGGAGGCTGGTCCCGTCGGAACGCTGCTGACCGAACTTGCGTTCCAGCTGCTGGAGGACCCCGGCCACCCGCTGCTCGACGGTCGTGGTGCTCTGCGCGATCCTGCTTCCCCGGGAACTGGCGAGTCCCTCCTGCTGCAGCCGCATTATCCCCAGGGCCACCTGCGGGTACTTGTCCACGATCTGCGCCAGGGATTCCGCCGGCAGATAGAGCGCACAGGTGGTCTCCATCGCCCAGGCGGAGTCGGCCACCGGAGCGGGGGCGGTGTGGACCGGCCCGATGATGTCACCGGGGGCAGCGATGTCGACGGTGATCTCACGGCCGTCGACAGTGTCCCGGGTGATCCGGGCGCGACCGGAGGCGAGCAGGTAGCTGCCCGCGGCTTCCTGCCCGGCAAGCAGGATGGGTTCGTCCTCGGCCCAGGCCCACGCACTGAGGTGCCGATTGAAATCACGGTGGTCCTCCGGACTCAGCTCCCGGGTCAGCGGCGAACGCGCCAGGACCTGCATCCGCACCTCCATCGGGCAGTGATGGGGTGCAGCGCAGCTCTGGCGGACCGGATTGCTGGACATGCGCCCAGCGTATCGCAACCCGACCGCCGTGCCAGCCGTGCTTCCTCCGGCGCCGCCGGGCAGGATCGGCAATACTGAACACCACAACTCACCGACCTGCAGGAGCAGCGGCATGAAGACGACCGTGGGAAACAAGGTGGTGCTCATCGGCGCCGGGGACGTGGGTGTGGCCTACGCCTACGCACTGGTCAACCAGGGCACGGTGGACCATCTGGCGATCATCGACATCGACGAGAAGAAGCTGCGCGGCAATGTCATGGACCTCAACCACGGAGTGGTCTGGGCGGGTTCGCGCACCCGGGTCACGGAGGGAACCTACGCGGACTGCGAGGACGCCGCGATCGTGGTGCTGTGTGCCGGTGCCGCCCAGCAGCCGGGGGAGACCCGGCTGCAGCTGGTGGACAAGAACGTGGCGATCACCAGGTCGGTGGTCGGCCAGGTCATGGCCGTCGGTTTTGACGGGATCTTCCTCGTGGCCGCCAACCCGGTGGACGTGCTCTCCTATGCCACCTGGCGCTTTTCCGGGATCGACCACCACCGTGTGATCGGCTCCGGGACCGTGCTGGATTCCGCCCGCTTCCGCTACATGCTGGGCGAACTCTATGAGGTCGCACCCAGTTCCATCCACGCCTACATCATCGGCGAACATGGCGACACCGAGCTGCCGGTGCTCTCCTCGGCCACGATCGCCGGGGTGCCCCTACGGCGGATGCTGGAGAAGGATCCGGAACTGGAGGGCCGGCTGGAGCAGATCTTCGAGGAGACCCGCGACGCTGCATACCGCATCATCGACGCCAAGGGCTCCACCTCCTACGGAATCGGCATGGGGCTGGCCAGGATCACCCGTGCCATCGTCCAGAACCAGGACGTGGCGCTGCCCGTGTCGGCGTATCTGGACGGGCAGTACGGGCAGGAGGACATCTACACCGGGACCCCGGCGATCATCAACCGCCGGGGGATCCGGCGTGTGGTGGAACTCGAGCTCAGCGGGCACGAGATGGCGCGCTTCACCCACTCCGCGGACACCCTGCGCGGGATCCGGGAGCGCTTCTTCTCCCCGGACCGGTAGCCCACCGCCGGCCCTGCGCCCTGGCGCAATCCAGGATGCCGAAACCGGGGAACGCGGGCACAATATGAAGACAGTGGTCCGCAGGCAGGACTGACATCGCAGACCTCGACACGAAGGGCGTTGGACACACCGTGGACACCAGGATCCGGGAAATGATCACGCAGGTCGATGGCCTGCTCCGCGCACTCGACGCGGAGACCGAACGCTATGCGGAGCAGATCGCCGCCGTGGCTCCGACCCACCGCGGCGGGGCGGAGAACCTGGTGCATTACGCGCACCTGCGTACCCGGGACGTCCGCCCGCTCCAGGCCGGGTTGGCTGACGTCGGGGCGACCCGGTTGACCACCACCGAACCCTCGGTCAGGCCCCGCCTGCAGGCCGCCCGGAACGTCCTCGGCGCCTTCGCGGGGGAGGACATCATTCCCGGGGAGGGGACGGAGGATGCCTTCGCCCTGGCTGATGAGGTGCTGGAGGAGCACGCCACCACGTTGCTGGGCGCGACTGATGAGAACACCCACTCCCGCATCATGGTAACCCTGCCCAGTGAGGCGGCCACCGACCCGGATCTGGTCCGGGACTTCGTCGCCGCCGGCATGGATCTGGCGCGCATCAACTGCGCCCACGATGACGAGCACGCGTGGAAGGCCATGATCGACAACGTCCGGGCCGCCGCCCGGGAGGCGGCCCGTCAGGTGCGCATCGCCATGGATCTGGCCGGGCCGAAGGTGCGCACCGGCGCGATCGCCGACGGCCCGGAGGTCGCCCGGGCCCGGGTCACCCGTACCAAGGCCGGGGAGGTCACCTCACCGGCGAAGCTGTGGCTCTACCCGGACAACAAGCCGGCCCCGCCGCTGCCGGAGCTGCCGGGCCGCGCCGCCCTGCCCGTGCAGGTGGACCCGGAGTGGTACGCGAAGCTGGTCGAGGGCTCGGTGATCACGCTGGTCGACGTCCGCGACTCCCGCCGCGAGTTCACCGTGGTCACACTTGACGACGGCGCGGTGCTCGCCGAGGGCGACCAGAACGCCTACCTGTCCAACGGCACCCTGCTGGAGCATGACTACGAAAAGACCCGAGCGCGTGGCATCCCGCCGATCGAGCAGAAACTGAAGCTGCACATCGGCGACCGTCTGGTGCTGACCACGGACCAGGCCCCCGGGGACCCGACTGCGCCGACCCCGAAGATCAGCTGCATCCTGCCGGAGGCGCTCGAGGCGATCAGCGTCGGCGAGGATGTCCTCTTCGATGACGGGGCGATCGCGGCCCGGGCCGTCGATAAGCGTCTGGACGAGTTCGGCCACCGCGAGGTGGAACTGAACATCACCCGTGCCCAGCCGGGCGGGACGAATCTGAAGGCCTACAAGGGCATCAACCTGCCGCAGACCGACCTGCCGCTGCCCAGCCTGACGTCGGAGGACGTCTCCCACCTGCGTTTCGTGGCCCGTCACGCCGATATCGCGGACGTCTCCTTCATCCGTGACGCCGAGGACGTGCGTTTCCTGCTGGACAACCTGGAGGAGGTCGCCGCGGAGGCCGATGACCCGGAGCGGGTGCGCAACCTCGGTATCGTGCTCAAGATCGAGACGATCCCCGCCTACGAGAACCTGCCCGAGGTCCTGCTGGCCGGCATGCAGCACGCCAACCTGGGCGTGATGATCGCGCGCGGTGACCTGGCCGTGGAACTCGGCTTCGAGCGCATGGCAGAGGTCCCGCGCCACATCATGGCGATGGCGGAGGCCGCGCACGTGCCCACCATCATGGCCACCCAGGTGCTGGAGAACCTCGCGAAGTCGGGGTTGCCTTCCCGGGCGGAGATCACCGACGCCGCCTACGCCCTGCGCGCCGAGGCCGTCATGCTGAACAAGGGCCCGCACATCACCGACGCCATCCGTATCCTGAACTCCATGTCGGAGAAACTCGGCGCCTCGCAGCGCAAGAACCGGATGCTGCTGCGCAAGATCAACAGCTGGGACCAGCAACGGTGAAGGTGATAGCCCACCGCGGGCTGTCGTCGCTCTACCCCGAACTGACCGAGATCGCCTTCGAAAAAGCCCTCGAACTGGACATTCACGGGGTGGAGACCGATGTCCGCCTGACCAGCGACGGCGTGGCCGTGTGCATCCACGACCCCGTCATTGACCGGGTGTCCACCGGTCGGGGCCGGGTCTCCGAGCGCTCGCTGGCACAGCTGCGCCGCTACAACTTCGGCACCCCCCTGCGCCCACAGCAGGTGCTCACCCTCGATGAGCTGCTGGAGATGGTGCGCGCCTACGATGACCGCCACATCTACATCGAGACCAAACATCCGCTGCGCTTCGCCCGCATGCTGGAGGAACAGGTGGTGCTGCGCCTGAAGTACCACGGTCTGCTCCACGATCCGCGGGTGCACCTCATCAGCTTCTCCGCCGCCTCGATCACCCGGATGCGTGAGATCGCCCCGCAGATCGACCGCATCCACCTCCGCCGCCACTGGGAACGTTGGCTGAATCCCGTGCCCAACTTCGTGGGGCAGCCCACCGGACTGGGCATCTCCCTGGACCGGGCGCGGAAGAATCCGGGGATGATCGGCAGCTTCGGCCTGCCCACCTACATGTGGACGGTGGACCGCGCCTCCGACATCCGCTGGGCCCGCGACATGGGGGTGGACATGCTCGCCACGAATGTTCCCGGTCGCGCCGCGGCCCTGCTGGCCCGCAGGTGAGTCGGCCGCCAGGTATCTTGGGGGCATGGCAAAGAAGAACAAGAAGAACGAGGATCTGCCCGAGGGCATGAGCCGCCGCCAGGCCAAGCTCGCCGCCCGTGCCGCCGAGCGCGCCGCCCTGGAGAAGGATCCGCGTCCCTACGCCGGGTTCGCGATGGAGACTGACCTCATCGCGTTGCAGGAATTCGTTCCCTCGGCGTACGCGAAGCTGCCGGTGACGGGATTTGACCGCGACGTCTACGTGGCCACCGTGCTGCCCGGCGCCGGTGCCGCCCTGGTGCGTGACGACGCCGACGGTGGCGCCGCCTTCGTCGCCCTCCAGGTCAACAACCACTCCCAGAATCCCGGCCGCGATCTGGCCTACGCCCTCGACTGGGTGAAGCAGGCCGGTCCCGGCGATTCGCTGGGTTCCACCGCCGCCGACGGCAGCCAGCCGGAGCTCAAGGAGCTGCTGGACACCGAGGCCACCCTGGAGGTCACCGAGGCCGATGACTTCGCCTGGTGGATCCCGGAGGGCACGACCGTGGACCCGCAGGTCACCGCGAGCCTGCAGGCCGCCAACGACGCCGTGGTGCCCTCGCGCCGGGTCACCGCCGACGTCCCCGGTTCCCTGTGGTGGGTGAACCCGGGCGGTGGCAAGGCTCACCTCCGGTGGGTCCGCCCCGAAACTGACGAACCTGCCCTGCTCGAGGCCCTGGCACGGGTGGCCGCCCGCGGCGAACTGAACCTCGGCGGGGACACCAAGTTCGCCGGTGTGTTCCGTACCCACGGCACCGTGGTCCCCGTCTTCGACCTGGACCCGGAAGTCTCCCATGATTCCTACGGCGAGGAACTGGCCCGCGTCAACCAGGCGCTGGTGACCGAGCTGGACAATGATGCACAGCTGAGCGCCGACGAGCGCAAGCAGCTGGAGAACATCAAGTCCCGTCAGGTGACCATCCGGTAATTCTCTGCCGGCGTGGTTGGTTTCGACCCCGTTCGGCGCGTGCCTGCTGGTGCGTGCCGGACGGGGTTTTATGTTGGATCTCCGCCCGTTGTGCGTGGGCTGAGGGGCGCTTGCCGGGTAGGTGGGGTGACAGAGGCCCTGGGAAAGGTGCACTCCGCCTGCGACATGGCCTACTCGATGGAGCGCGTGCACCCCGCGGGTCTGGGCTGCGACGTGATTATTCCACGGGGCGGGGAACTCGAGATCGCCAGATGGTGGCGGGACGAGCGGGGGATTCTGGACCGGTTGCTGGGGGAACAGCCCAGCAGCTGACGTTGCCGCTACCAGGAAGCGGGCGCCACATCGGTCTGCAGCGTCGAGGGCAGCTCCTCCACCGGCACCACCACGACGTCGTTGATCTTCCAGTCCAGGGCCAGGCACCGCTTGCGGGCCTCGATGAGATCGTGGATGGGGGTTTCCTGGGGATCCTCCGGGATGATGAAGGCCTCGATGTGGAAAACCTGGCCTTCTCCCCGGACCCGGCAGCCGGCCTCCTTCACCCAGTCCAGTTCGCTGAGGGTGCGGTTGATCTGCTGCGGGAGCGGATGCCGGTCACCGGTGTCCATCTTGACGGGGATGGAATCGGTCAGCGCGGAAAGGGACGCCCGGAGATTCCGGAGACCGTCCCACAGAATATCCAGCGAAATGATGATGGCAGCCACGGCATCAGCCCACCAGATTCCGAGCCCCACGCCGGACACACCCACGATGGTCGCGAGCGAGGACAGCCAGTCGGCCTTGTTCATCTTGCTGTCGGTGTAGAGCACCTGGTTGTGCAGCAGCTGTGCGGGCCTCATCTTCTTCCGGCCGAGGATCAGCGGCGGGACGACACCGATGGCCATGACCGCGATCATCACCCAGCCCTGCCAGAGCTCGAAGCCGAAGAGGGAGAACAAACCGATGCCGGGTGGCTGTCCGCTCAGCAGAGACATGGCGGATTGGCCCAGGAGGAAACCACCGAACGCCAGCAGTGAGGCCGCGGCCAGGAAATGGGCGACATCCATGAACTGGTGGAAGCCGTACGGGTGCTTGGTGGTGGCCCGCCGGGCGGAGACCCGGCTGCCGATCAGAAACACCACCGGTGGCACGAGGGCGAGAACATCCTGCACCCACGCCGCCTGCATCGCCTGCGAATTGCCCTTGATCAGGAACAGCACCACAACGTCAATGAGTAGATAGGCAATGGTCAGCCAGGAGAGCAGGACCGCTGCTTTCAACGCCTTCCGTTGTGCCTCCGGCAGGTTTTCTTGGTGTGTCGCTCGCGGGGAGTTCACCAGGGCTCCCATCATCAGGAAAAGTCATGGTTTGAGAGCTGAATCAGCTGTTACCGCGAGCATAGATGCAAAGCGCGCAACTGTCAGGAGCGACTTCCCCAAGATAGGAGGCCATGGGCATTTGCCCAGCGTGCAGGTCGGTTACCCAGTAACGCTTGTGGATTCGAATATTCCTGTCCGGACATCGCCCTAAGTGCGCATCATCATGTCGAGTTCCGGTCTGCTTCGTCAGCTCACCCGCGTTTCTGCTGAGCTCGCTGGCAGCGATCATGACGCTGGGTAGCCAGGCCGTGCCCCTGATCTTCAGGGGCGGCATAGCTCCTGTCGGGTAGGGCGGATTCCGGCAGTAGGTTAAAAGCGGTGTCGGGTAGGTAGCGGGTATCGGGCAATTGTCTCGCCGGGGAGAGCTCAATCTGGCAGTAGCCGCTACCTAAACGACAACCCCGAACAACCCTCCGCACAACCCTCCGAACAACCCCGGCCTCACCGCATGGAGCTGAACGGTTCTTCGGCCGCTGCGTCGTCCCGGATCACCACGTTGCCCGCGGCGTAGTCCGCGATTCCGGAGAAGGGCACGGTCTCTTGATCTTCAAGGGCGGCATAGCTCCTGTCGGGTAGGGCCGATTCCGGCCCTAGGATAAATGCCGTGTCGGGTAGGTAGCGGGTATCGGGCAATTGTCCCGCCGGGGAGAGCTCAATCCGGCAGTAGCCGCTACCTAAACGACAGCTCCGCACAATCCCGAACGACTCTCCGCACAACCCCGGTCTCACCGCATGGAGCTGAACAGCTCCTCGGCAGCGGCATCGTCCCAGATCACCACGTTGCCTACGGCGTAGTCCGCGAATCCGGAGAAGGGCACGGTTTCGGTCTCCACTCCGGAGCGCATCGCCAGGGCCACCCGCGCCAGATGCCACACGTGGTCGCCCTTGCCCACGGTGAAGGTGGACGCCGTGTCAGAGATCAGCGGCACCAGGCGGAACGGGTTGAGTAGCGTGCTGGGGCTGGTCACCTTGTCCAGCAGGGCCGCGAAGAACTCGCGCTGGCGCTCCACCCGGTCCAGGTCACCCAGCGCCGTGGCGCGGGTGCGCACGTAGCCCAGGGCGGTCGCGCCGTCGAACTCCTGGCATCCGGCCTGCACGTCCAGGCCCGCCAGGGGGTCGTTGATCGGCTCGTCCACGCACATCTCGATCCCGCCGGTGGAATTGACGATGCTGGCTAGACCTCCCATTCCGATCTCCGCGTAGTGGTCGACCTGCAGACCGGTGGCGCCCTCCACCGTCTCGGTCAGCAGCTGTGGCCCCCCGTAGGTGAAGGCGGAGTTGAGTTTGTCCATGCCATAGCCGGGGACCTCCACGTACGAGTCACGCGGCAGGGACACCAGGCGTGCGGAACCGGTCAGCGGGATGTGCAGCAGCATCACCGTGTCCGTGCGGCCCACACCGATGTCTCCGCCCACGCCCAGTTCGGCGATCTCCTCCTCACTCAGTCCCTGTCGGGAGTCGGAACCGACGAGCAGCCAGTTGGTGCCGGCGGTATCGGAGATCTGCTCCTCCGGCGTGGCCTCCACGCGGTTGAGCTTCGAATCGGCCCACAGCGTGAGGACGAGGGTGAACACCAGGAAGATGGCCAGTACCCACAGCACGGGCCGGAAACACCCGAACCGGCGCCGCGGCCGCGGGGGCCGGGGTTCGCGCGGGCCGGAGCGCCGCGACGGAATGGAACTGCCCCGCCGACGCCCCGGCGGGACCGGAGCAGGCTCGCCCGGCTGCTGGGGAGGCTGCTGCCGTGGTGGCTGCTGCGGCGGAAAGTACTGCCGCGGGCGCTCCGGCTGTGGGGGCGGGGCCTGCGCACCAGCGGCTTCGAAACGCGTGTGCTGCGGCGTCGAACCAGCGCCGGCACCTCCTGCGGCGGCACCAGCTGCTCCGTCCGGGCGCTGCTCCCGCCGGGCCCGTCGGAAAGAACCGGTGCGGGTGGGACTGTCCACCCGACGTGGTCGGGCCGGTTTCTGCGGTACGCCGGGAGCCTGCCGGGGCCGGTTGCGGACGGGTCGGCCGAACCGGTCGACGATCGGCCGGCCCTGGGAATCGCGGGCGATGTCGTCCTGGCCGCCGGTCGGGGACGCCCGGAAACCCCCTGGGGACCGTGGGTCCCGCGGCGGTTTTCCGGTGCGGCGTTCGTCGCGTCCTGGTGAATCCATGCGTCACACATTAGACCCTGGAACTGTGGCCGGAGTGAGAGCTTCTGGCGCGTGTTAGGTGTACCTGCCCCACCCGTGGGGTTATAGCCCGAGGAAACTCAAGTCGCCGCCGATCGCGGAGTAGCCCACGAAGGCCACCGCGTCGATGAGGAAGTGCGCGATCACCAGGGGCCAGACCCGGCCGGTGCGGTGGTGGAACCAGCAGAACACGAGCCCCATTACGATATTGCCGAACCCGGCCGAAACCCCCTGGTAGAGATGGTAACTGCCGCGCAGCACCGACGAGAACAGGATGACCGCGGGCAACGCCCACCCGACCTGCCGCAACCGGGTCATCAGCCAGGCCACCACCACGATCTCCTCGCCGAAGGCGTTGGCCAGCGACCACAACAGCAGGATCGGCACCTCGAACCAGAGGTGCTCGAAGGTGGTGGGCACCACCTGCCGCGACCAGCCCAGCTGCACCGCCGTGACGTACAGCCCCAGGCCGGGCAACCCGATCAGCGCCGCCAGACCAGCACCCCAGGCCATGTCCCGCCACCCGAATGCGCGCATGCGGATCCCGTCGCCGGCCAGCAGGAACAGCGCCAGCGCGCCGTAGCCGAACAGCACCGCCGCCGAGCACAACTGCAGGGAGAGGTCCAGCCAGGGAAGCTCCGACTGCGGGGCGTTGAGCACCACCTGCTGTTCATTGAGCGCCGGCTCCGCCAGCAGCCCGTCGATCAGCCGCAGCAGCGCACGCACCCCGGAGACCCCGAAGGTGACCACCAGGACGATGAGGATCTCCTGCCACAGCCGCCGTTTGGGGGTCACCGCGCTTATCGACGCCGCCGTACTCATCGCGCGTCCGCCCGCGCCGGGGTCAGCAGCTGCTCGAGCTGGGTGGCCAGGCCCAGGATGCGGGAGTTGCCCACCTGGACGCCCGCGAGCTGCAGGTCCACCGTGTTTCCGCCGGCGCTCGTCGCCGGCAGGCTGATCGCCGGCGCGCCCGTCATGTTGCACAGCGACCCCCAGGGGGACCACTTCGTCTGCCACTCGAAGTCCTCGGCGGGCGGATGTCCGGAGAAGAATCCGACCCGGGGTGGATCCCAGGCCAGGTAGGGGCTGAGCAGCACGTCCACGTCGAAGGCGCGGGCCACCTCCCGGGCCGATCCCTCCAGCCGGGCGATCTCCGCGTACGGGGGCTCGCCCCGGCCGAACTCGCGGCACCAGCCCACGATCGGGCTGACCGGGTCGGCCACGTTCGCCACCTTGGCGGAGAAGACCTTCCGGAAGCAGTGGAACAGTCCCGCCGCGTCCAGGTCTGCGGCGCTGAGCGTGCTGAGACGGTAACCGGCGTCGGACAACAGATCGGCGGCCCGGTCGAGTACCGCCCGCCGCTCCGGTGCCACGGTGGTGTCCGCGAGCAGCGGCTCACGCAACACCCCGATCCGCAGGTCGGCCAGAGCCGCCGGTGCTGCCGGGTCGATCTGGTGCAGCGCGGCGGTGGTGGCTACCGAACGGGTGAGCACGCCCTGCACGCTGAGCGCGCCACCGACGGCCGCATGCGACTGCTTGAAGCCGACCAGGCCGCAGGCCGCCGCCGGGATCCGGATGGAGCCGCCGCCATCGGAGGCGTGCGCGACGTCGACCAGCCCGCGGCCCACCGCCACCGCCGCCCCGCCCGAGGAACCACCCGGGGTCCGGCGCTGCCCGGGGTAGCGGGGGTTCTCCGGGGCGGGCAGGCCCACCGGCTCGGTGTAACCGGTCATCCCCAGTTCCGGGGCGGCGGTCTTGCCGGGGATGATCACCCCCTGCGCGAGCAGCTTGGTCACCACCGGAGCGGATTCGGTGGACATGGTCACCCGGTGCGCGGAGCCGTAGCTGGTGGGCATGCCGGCGACCTCCGTGAGGTCCTTGATCGGCAGCAGCAGCCCGTGCAGCCGCCCGCGGCGCTCTACCGGCACGGTATCCAGTTGCTCCGCCCGTGCCATCGCCTGATCCAGGGCCAGATGGGTGAAGCCGTGTTCTTCCGGGGAAAGCCCGGCGATCCGTTCCGCGAAGGCACGCACGGTGTCCACCGCGCTGTCGGGGGCGTGGGTCATGGCCACCACCCTAACCTTCCCCGGCGCAGTGTCACCGGTGCCCGATATGCTGAGCCCATGACTACGACCGTCGCCTTCCTGGGGCCTGCCGGGACCTTCACCGAGGACGCCCTGCTGAAGCTGGCCATGACCGGCGTCTACGGCAGCGGGGAGGTCACTCCGCTGCCCGTGGCCAGCCCGGCGGCGGCGCTCGACGCCGTGCGGGACGGCAGCGCGGACTTCGCCTGCGTGGCCATCGAGAACTCCGTCGACGGCCCCGTGACCCCCACCTTCGATGCGTTGACCTCCGCCCCCGGCGTCCAGATCTACCGTGAGGTGGACTTGGACATCGCGTTTTCCATCATGGTCCGGCCCGGCACCCGGGCCGCTGACGTGCGGACCCTGTCCACGCACCCGGTCGGCTACCAGCAGGTCAAGAGCTGGGCGGAGGAGAATATCCCGCAGGCGGGGTACGTGTCCGCCTCCTCCAACGCGGCCGCTGCGGAGGCCGTGGCCGCAGGTGAGGTCGACGCCGCCGCCGCCCCGCACCGCGCCGCCGAGATCTTCGGGCTGGAGACCATCGCCACCAATATCGCCGACTTCGACGGGGCCCGTACCCGCTTCGTGGCCGTCGGGCCGCGCGGCGTGCCCACGCAGCGCACGGGCAATGACCGCACCTCCGTGGTCTTCACGCTGCCCCACGAGCCCGGCACCCTGGTCGGCGCGCTCACCGAGTTCGCCCACCGCGGGGTGGACCTGACCCGCATCGAATCCCGCCCCACGCGCCGGGTCTTCGGCACCTACAAGTTCCACGTGGACCTGCTCGGCCACATCGAGGACCTCCCCCTCGCCGAGGCCCTGCGCGCCCTGTGGCTGCGCACCGATCACCTGGAGTTCCTGGGCTCCTGGCCCGCCGCGACGGGCGACGGTGGCGAGGATAGACTGGCCACTGACCTCGCCCGCCTCGAACAGGCCTCGCAGTGGGTGAACAACGCCCGCGAGGGAAAGGACAACCAGTAGCTTCCATGAGCGGCAGAATCATTCTTCTCCGGCACGGACAGACCTTCAGCAACGTCGACCACGTCTTTGACACCCGGCCGCCCGGCGCGGAACTGACCAACCTCGGCCGGCAGCAGGCCAGTGAAGTCGGCGCGGAGCTCGCCGAGTACCTGGGCGCCGGCAACGGCCACACGGGACGGCTGGCCGGGGTGGTCAGCTCGATCGCCTTGCGCGCCCAGCAGACCGCCCTGCTGGCCACCGCCGGCTTCGAACGTGCCGCGGGGCTGACCCCGGGCACCGTGCGGATCGACGTCCGCTCCGGCATCCACGAGGCCTTCGCCGGGGACTATGAGGGGCAGAACGACGAGACCGCCCACCGCATCTACGCCCAGGTGCTGCGTCGGCAGCTGGAACGCGAACTCGACGCCCAGCTGCCCGGCGGGGAGACCACGCAGAACGTCATTGACCGCTTCCGGCCCGTGCTGGAGGAGCTTCGCCCGGCCATCGCGGGGGACCGGGACGTGGTGGTGGTCAGCCACGGCACCGCGATCCGCACGATCGCCACCTACGCCACCGGGGTGGACGGGGACTTCGCGTTCGCCGGTTACCTGGCCAACTGCCGCTACATCGTGCTCAAGCCGGGGGAGGCGGATTTCGGGCAGTGGGAGATGGTGCGCTGGTCGGATCTGGACCGTCAGCAGATTTGACATCCCCATTTGGGGTGGTTACCCAGCGGAAACAAGGTCGGCAGGGTAAAACGCGGCGGGAACCGTTAGCATGAGCATGGAATGAAAAGCATCTGTGCCCCACCCAGGGCAGTGCTTAGGCCAGTTGACCAGGAATCAGGATCCGCTCATGAATCGTCGCCGTCGCAGCACCGCCATCGCTGCTCTCACTCTCGCCGTCAGTACTCTCCTCGCTCCCGCCGCGGCCGTCGCCGCTGAGGTCACCCCCGCCGAGGTGGCGGATGGTGCTGATCAGGCGACGATCAGCGAGCTCAACGCCACCATCACCGAGAACTCCCGGAAGTGGCTGCAGTTGACGGAAAACGATGACCGGGTGCAGCAGCTGAGTGCCTTCTCGCCGGCCATGGACCGGGAGATCCCGCTGGCCGTGATCCCCGCGGGCGAGCCGAACGCCCCGACTCTCTACCTGCTCAACGGCGCCGGCGGCGCCGAGCAGAACATGGACTGGATCACCTCCGGTGACGTCGTGGACTTCTACGCCGGCAGGGGCGTGAACGTGGTCATCCCGCAGGCCGGTGCCTTCAGCTACTACATGGACTGGGCCGAAGATCCCAACGGCAGCTACCTGAAGGGCCCGCAGAAGTGGGAGACCTTCCTGACCCAGGAACTGCCCGGCCCCATCGAGGAGCACCTGCAGGCCAATGACCGCCGCGCCGTCGTGGGCTTCTCCATGTCCGCGACCTCCTCGCTGCTGTTCGCCGGCCACAACCCCGGCTTCTATGACGCCGTCGGCTCCTTCTCCGGCTGCGCCGCCACCTCCGACCCGGCGTCCTACAAGTTCGCCGACATCACCGTCAACCGCGGTGGCGCCACCGCCGCGCAGATGCTCGGCCCGCTGGGTAGCCAGCACAACCGCGACAACGACGCCCTGGTGCACGCCGCGGGGCTGCGCGGCACCGAGCTGTACATCTCCAACGCCTCCGGTATGGCCGGCGAGTACGACATGCCGGGCTACTACATCCGTAACGGCATGGACCCGCTGGCCGCCTCCGTGGGCACCGCCCAGCTGCAGATCGAGGGTGGCATCATCGAGGCCGCCACCAACTGGTGCACCCACAACCTGAAGGCGAAGCTGGATGCTGAGGGCATCCCCGCCGAGTGGAACTTCCGCGAAACCGGCACCCACTCCTGGAGCTACTGGCTCGAGGATCTGGACCAGTCCTGGCCCACCCTCGCCCGTGGCCTGGGCCTGGGCCTGGAGTAGCGCACAGCCGGCCCCGGCTGACCAGCCGGGGCCGTCGGGGCGTCGTCAAGCGGGGCCCTAACCCCAGCCGAGGCGGTGGAGATGCTCCTCCGACATGCCGAAATAGTGCCCGACCTCATGGAGGACGGTGACGCGGACCTCGGCGGCCAGCTGCTCCTCCGTCTGGCAGAACTCCTCGAGCGCGCCCTTGTAGATGGAGATCGCGTCCGGCAGGAACCCGGAGTGGTCGAAGGTGCGGGTGGTCAACGAGACCCCCTCGTACAATCCCAGCAGGCTGGGCTCCTCCTCGTTGCGGTCGCGCACCAGGATGACGATATTGCGCATGTGCGGGAGAAACTCGTCGGGAATCTCATCGAGGGCGTCGTCGACCATCTCGTCGAAGCGCTCCTCACTGACGTGGACCATGGCGGGAAGTCTCGGGCCTCCTTCTACAGCTGGGGGATGGGGGCCTCGGTGGCACCCGGGAGAGCGCCGTCGTTGCCCGGGACACCCGGTGCGCTCTGGGGCTCGCGGTCCTCCGGCTCCGCCGGCGGGGCACCGTCAATGGTGAACTCCCCGGTGGCGGAACCCGACAACACCGAGAAACCACCCTCGGGGTGCGGCGACATCAGCGAACAGTTCACGGAATGGCTGCCGGCGTTCCAGGAGGACTCCGACAGGGTGGACCAGTAGGGCTGCAGCGTCGAACGGGACAGGGCGTCCTCATCACCCAGGTACTCGATCGCGGCGGTGGTGCACACCTCACTGAGGTGCTCGTCCTGCTCCTCCACGCTGGGGTAGGTATCGGGGAAGTTCTCACGCACATCCACGATGCGTGTGGTCTCCAGGTGGTGGTCCTCGGCACAGTCCACGATGTGCGGGGCGCGGGCGGTGTCGAAGAACACGCACTGCCCGGCCTCGGCGACGCGGGCCTGGTCCTGCTCCGCGGCATGGCCGACGGTGAGTACCGGGTTGCCGGTGCCGTCGGTGGCCTGCACCCCGCACAGCATCGTGCGGTCGCCGGCGGCCCAGGCTTCCGCCGGCGGCAGGATCGGGGCGATGGAGTACTTGCCCAGCGGGTCGAAGCTGCCGTCCAGGTAGCGGACCGTCGCCGTCTGGCACAGTTCCTCCCGCAGCTGCGCCTGCCGGGTCAGGTCCGGGGCCTCCGCCTCCGGACCGAACTCGGAGCCGGGGTAGGTGGCCAGGTCCTCCCGGGCGGAGACCTCGAAGCGGTGCTCGTTGTTGCAGTCCGTCTGCTCGAAATTGCTCACCGTGCCGTCCCCGGCGACGTCCCAGGTCAGGCAGGAGCCGACGTCCGCGGTGGTGAAAGGGGCGACCTCGGTGGCCGTCGAGCTGGTGGTGCTCGTCGACGTGCCGTTGGCGCCGTTGCTTCCTTCGGTGGCGTCCGAGAAGAAGGAGTACGCGCCGAGCGCCACCGTCGCAGCGAGGGCGGCGACCAGGCTGGTGCGGATGGCGACGGCGGAGCGCCAGGACTGTGAGGTTGTCATGATGAACCCATCTTGCCGCGACAGAATCCGGATTGCCACCTGCCCGGGCGGGAGTGGGCGCGGGCAGAGGTGAACGCCGGAGTCGTGACGGAACTGCTTCAGTGGTGTGACGGTTACGTGGTTATGACGTTAAACGATGCGGCCTAAGTATCGAGGGCGCGCGTCACCTTCGTCTCGAGATGGTACCGGTCCGTCCGGTAGATCGAGTTGCACCACTCAATGGCCCGGTCCCGGGAACGGGAGTGCCGGACGATGCGCAACAGCGGATAACCGACGGGAACCCCCAGCAACTCAGCGCTGACCGCATCCGCGGCGATGGCCGTGACGGTCTGGTCGGCGTCCGTGATCGGCAGCTCATAGTCCTCCTCCAGAATGGAGTACACCGAGTTGTAGACGTCATTTTCCAGGAGTCCGGGCGCGAACTCCGCGTTGTACCAGGCGTCATCGATGGAATAGGGGCTGCCGTCCCCCAATCGGAGCCGACGCAGGTGAATGTGCTGGTCCTGCGGGCCGCAGCCGAAGAACTCCTGGACCGCCTCCGGAGTGGGAGCCCGTTCCGAGAGCAGGATCTGGCTGCTGGCGGAGACGTCCTGGGCCTGCATCTCGGAGCTGAAGGACGCCAGGTGCAGCCGGGACACCAACGGGTTGGGCGCCACGAAGGTGCCCTTGCCCCGGGCCCTGGTCAGTCGCCCACTGGCCACCAGGTCCCCGATGGCCCGGCGCACCGTGATCCGGCTGACTCCGTAGGCCTCCTCCAGGACCCGCTCCCCGGGCAGCAGGTCACCGGGGACCAGTTGGGTGGCGCAGTACTCGTCCAGGATCTCCCGCAACTGCTGGTGCTTCGGCTTCGGCCCGGCGGACAGCTCTGCGACGGGCAGCGGCGGACGCTCGGGATCATCCTCCGGAACCGCGGCGGTGACCGGTCCGGGCCTGCTGGAATTCCCGGGCCTTCCGGTGGACTGGGGTGATGAGGCGGGGACAGGCATACCCCGGACTTTACCGGGCTGGTTATGACCACACCAGGGTGTGGGGCTTTCGATTCTGTCGGCTGTGGGGGAGTGGGTTCTGTGTGGCCTTGTTGGCTGCGGGGGAGCGGTTTTCGGCGGCTTTGTCGGGTAGGTAGCGGAAACCGGGCAATTGTCCCCTGCCTGAGCCCACAAACCGGCAGTAGCCGCTACCTACCCGACAACCGTGATCTTGCCGGCCGTGGGGTCAGCTCTTTGTGGTCCTTGTCAGCTGCGGGGGAGCGGTTTTCTGGGGCTTTGTCGGGCAGGTAGCGGAAACCGGACAATTGTCCCCTGCCTGAGCCTACAAACCGGCAGTAGCCGCTACCTACCCGACAACCGTGATTCTGCCGGAGTGGGCGAGCGCCCCGGCCCATCCGCGACACGCCGCGGATAATCCCCCGTCAGCGGGACAGCGTCATATGCCGCGCGGTAGGCTGCATGTGTGATTGATCTGAAATTCCTCCGCGAAAACCCCGACGTAGTCCGCGCCTCCCAGGAAACCCGTGGCGAGGATCCGCAGCTGGTCGATCAGCTGTTGTCCGCCGACGAGTCCCGTCGCGGGGCGATCAAGTCTGCCGATGACCTACGTGCCGAGCAGAAGGCCTTCGGCAAGAAGATCGGGCAGGCCTCGCCGGAGGAGCGTCCCGTTCTGCTGGAGGGGTCCAATGAGCTCAAGGCCAAGGTCAAGGCCGCTGAGGCAGCCCAGGACGAGGCCGAACAGCGGGTCAATGAGCTGCAGATGAAGCTCAGCAACGTCGTGGCGGGGGCGCCCGCCGGTGGCGAGGATGACTTCGTGGTCCTCGAGCACGTCGGCGAGCCCACCACCTTCGACTTCGAGCCCAAGGACCACCTCGAACTCGGTGAATCCCTCGGCCTGATCGACATGAAGCGCGGCACGAAGGTCTCCGGCGCGCGGTTCTACTACCTCACCGGTGACGGTGCCTTCCTGCAGCTGGGCATGCTGACCCTGGCCGCCCAGAAGGCGCGTGCCGCCGGCTTCCAGCTGATGATCCCGCCGGTGCTGGTACGACCGGAGGTCATGCAGGGCACCGGCTTCCTGGGCGAGCACTCCGAGGAGATCTACTACCTCGAGCGCGATGACCTCTACCTGGTCGGCACCTCCGAGGTGGCCCTGGCCGGCTACCACTCCGATGAGATCATCGATCTGTCCCAGGGTCCGAAGCAGTACGCCGGCTGGTCCTCCTGCTTCCGCCGGGAGGCCGGTTCCTACGGCAAGGACACCCGCGGCATCCTGCGGGTCCACCAGTTCGACAAGCTGGAGATGTTCGTCTATTGCAAGCCGGAGGACGCCGAGGCCCAGCACCGGGCGCTGCTGGACATGGAGCGCGAGATGCTCTCGGCCGTCGAGGTGCCATACCGCATCATCGACGTCGCCGGCGGGGACCTGGGTGCTTCCGCGGCCCGCAAGTTCGACACCGAGGCCTGGATCCCCACCCAGAACACCTACCGGGAGCTGACGTCGACCTCGAACTGCACCACCTTCCAGGGCCGTCGCCTGGCCACCCGCTACCGTGATGAGGCGGGTAAGGCGCAGACCGTCGCCACGCTCAACGGCACCCTGGCCACCACCCGCTGGCTGGTCGCGATCCTGGAGAACAACCAGCAGGCCGACGGCTCCGTCGTCGTGCCGGAGGCCCTCCGCCCGTTCGTGGGCAAGGACGTCCTGGAACCGGTGAAGTAGGCCGCGATGGCGCAGTACAGCACCCGCGGCGGCATGTTCCGCGTCCCGGCGGATCTGCCGGAGGTTCCGGATCACCCGGTGGAATCGAAGGAACGGTTCTACAACGGCTTCATCATCAAGGCGCTCAAGGGCATTCTGCGTGCCCAGGGCGTGAAGGTCACCGTCTTCGGGGCGGAGAACCTGCCGCTCACGGACGGCGCCCTGCTGGCGATGAACCACACCGGCTACTACGACTTCATCCTCGGTGAGATCCCGGGCAATGTCCGGGGCAGACGACTGGTGCGGTTCATGGCGAAGAAGGAGATCTTCGAGATGCCGGTCATCGGGTATTTCATGCGGCGCATGGATCACGTCTCGGTGGACCGGGCGTCCGGACGTGGCTCCCTGGAGGAGGCCGTGGAGCGTCTGGAGGCCGGGCAGATCGTCGGCATCTTCCCGGAGGCCACCATCTCCCGCAGCTTCGAGATCAAGGGCCTCAAGACCGGCGCGGTGCGCATCGCCAGTTCCGCTGGTGTCCCCCTGGTACCGATGGTGTCGTGGGGCGGCCAGCGCATCTGGACCAAGGACCAGCCGAAGAATCTCAAGCGTGCGAACATCCCGGTTTACATCCGCGTGGGCGAGCCGGTGGACCCCAGCGGGGATCCGGAGGCCGCCACCGCCCGGCTGCGGGCCGCGATGACCGAGCTGCTGGATCAGGTGCGCGCTGACTACGCCGCGGCCTACGGCCCCCACCCCGAAGGGGAGTTCTGGGTACCGGCCTCCCTCGGAGGTGCGGCACCGACCCTTCCGGAGGCGGACCGCATCGACGCCCAGGTCAAGGCGGCGAAGCAGGCCGCCAAGGAGGAGAAGGCCGCGGCGGAGGAAGCCAAGGCCGCCGCGAAGCTGAACAAGCGTGGCGACGCCGCCCTCCGCGGCTCCGGAACCCCGCTGTGGCAGAAGGTGCAGGCGATTCCCGATAAGGTGCTGGGGGCAGGCAAAGGTTTATTCGGAAGGAAATAACAGTGAATAGCGCACCGGGGCTGGTCGTCAGCGATATCGACGGCACCCTGATCGACTCCCGGGAACGGGTCATCCCCAGACTCCGGGAGGTCATCACCCGACTCACCGTCGGCGGTGCGCAGCTGGCGCTGGCCACGGGACGGCCGCACCGCTGGCTCAATCCGGTGCTGAACCAGTTGTCGGTCCGCCCGGTGTGCGTGTGTGCCAACGGCGCCGTGCTTTATGACGCCGCCTCCGACCGCGTGCTGCGCTCCCACACGCTCGACCCGGCGGTGATGGCGGCGGTGACCGCCGCGGCCCGGGAGGTCCTGGCGCCGCACGGTGGTGTCGGCGTAGCAGTCGAGCGCGTCGGCACCAGCGCCCTGGACCCGGAGGAGGACTGCTTCGTCGTCACGGAGGAGTATTTCCCGGCCTGGGAGGGGCCCGGATTCAGCGTTGAGCCGGAGGCGGACGTCCTGGCCCAACCGGCCGTCAAACTCCTGCTGCGCAACGTCAACCTGAGTGCCGCGCAGATGTTTGAGCTGGTCAACCCGGTCATCGCCCCCACCGACGCCCACATCACCTTCTCCATGTCGGAGGGTCTGCTGGAGGTGGCTGCCCCCGGCGTGACCAAGGCGTTGGGGGTGACGGACCTGAGCGAGATGCACCGGGTGGACCAGTCCGCCACGGTGGCGTTCGGGGACATGCCCAATGACATCGAGATGCTCCGCTGGGTCGGCCTCGGAGTGGCGATGGGCAACGCCCGGCCCGAGGTCAAGGAGGCCGCGGACCACGTGACCGCCACCAATAACGAGGGCGGCGTCGCCGACGTGCTGGAACGCTGGTTCTGACTCGCCCGCCAACCAGGGCTGGAACATGACACAATTTCATCCGTGACCGATCCCCAGCATGCCAAGTACATCGCCGCCATTGACCAGGGCACCACGTCCACGCGCTGCGTGATCGTGGACCGGGACGGGCAGGTGAGAAGCTCCGCCCAGTTCGAGCACCGCCAGATCATGCCGCAGCAGGGCTGGGTGGAGCACGATCCCCTGGAGATCTGGAACAACACCCGCCGGGCGATGTCGGTGGCCCTGGCTGATGTGGACCTGGCCGCCGCGGACATCGCCGCCGTCGGGGTGACCAACCAGCGCGAGACCGCCGTGGTCTGGGAGAAGGACACCGGCAAACCCATCCACAACGCCATCGTCTGGCAGGACACCCGGACCACCAGGTTGTGTGAGCGGCTCGCCGGTGAGGAGGGCTTCCGCCGTTGGCAGGAGCGCACCGGTCTGCTCATCAACTCCTACCCGGCGGGCCCGAAGATCGCCTGGATCCTCGGCCACGTCGAGGGTGCCCGGGCGCGCGCTGAACGCGGCGAACTGCTGGCCGGCACCATCGACACCTGGCTGATCTGGAACATGACCGGCGGCGCGGAGGGCGACCGCGGGGACGTCGCCCGGCACGTCACCGACGTCACCAACGCCTCCCGCACCCTGCTGATGGACCTGCAGACCCTGACCTGGGACGAGGAACTGTGCGAGGCGGTGGGCGTGCCGCGGCAGCTGCTGCCGGAGATCAGGGCCTCGGTGGACGAGTTCGGGGTGGTCCGCCAGCGCGGCACGTTGGCCGGGGTGCCGATCCGCGGGGTCCTCGGCGACCAGCAGGCCGCCATGTTCGGCCAGGGCTGCTTCACCGAGGGCACGGCGAAGAACACCTACGGGACGGGCCTGTTCCTGCTGCTCAACACCGGTGAGCAGGTGCGGATCAGCGGGCACGGGTTGCTCAGCACCGTCTGCTACCAGGTCGCGGGTGAAAAGCCCGTCTACGCGCTGGAGGGCTCGGTGGCGATGGGTGGTTCCCTGGTGCAGTGGCTGCGCGATTCCCTGCAGCTCATCCCCAACGCCCCGGCGATCGAGAACCTGGCGCGCGAGGCCGGGGACAACGGCGGGGTCTACATCGTCCCGGCGTTTTCCGGGCTGTTCGCGCCGCGCTGGCGTAGCGACGCCCGCGGCGTCATCGTGGGCCTGACCCGCTTCGCCGATCGGCGCCACCTGTGCCGCGCGGTGCTGGAGGCGACCGCCTTCCAGACCCGGGAGGTCGTGGAGGCGATGGTGGCGGACTCCGGCGTCGAGCTGCAGGCCCTGAAGGTGGACGGCGGGATGGTCAGCAATGAGTTGGCCATGCAGATCCAGGCGGACGTCCTCGGGGCCGAGATCGCGCGGCCGGACAATATCGAGACCACCGCTCTGGGCGCCGCCTTCGCCGCGGGTTACGGCGTGGGCTACTGGTCCTCGCTCGCGGAACTGGCGGCGCAGTGCGAGGTGGACAAGCGCTGGCAACCGGAGATGGACCGGGCCGAGCGCGAGCGACTCTACGCCGAGTGGAACCGGGCCGTGGAGCGCTCCTACGACTGGGAGCGGTAGGGGAGGGGCCCTGGAACGCCGAAATCCCGCGGCAGCCTGGTGGCAGGCCGCCGCGGGAGAGTATCACAGCTGTGCTAGTTCAGCTGGACGTCGATCGCGCCGCTGGCGGGATCATAGGTGATGTAACCGAACTGGAAGTCCACCCGCAGTAGGTCACCGGCCGAGTACTCCTCGTTGACGGGCAGCCCCAGCGGACCGGCGTCGAAGCCCTGGCCCGCCCAGGCGTTGCCGATCGCACCCCACAGGGCGTGGGTGCCGGTCTGGTCCGAGGACAGCATGATGCCGTTGTCGAACAGGGCGTACTGGGTGTTGGTGTTGCCGTGCTGGTCGGCGGCATAGGCCACACCGGAGCGGGACTCGCCCAGGACCGGACCGAAGAGGCTGCGGATCTGACGCCAGGTTTCAGCCATCTCGGAGTCACCGCTCAGGGAAACCAGACCGTCCACCACCGGCGGGATGTGCGCCAGGCTCACGCCGTCGATGATCTCGACGTCACCGGCGGTGGTCGTGGCGCCCTCCCCGCCGCTGCTGCCGAGCTCGCCATTGGCCAGGGCCAGGGAGAGCGCGATCACCGCGATGGTTCCGGCTGCGCCGGTGATGGCCTCGGTGTCTCCGGCGAGCAGACCAGCCAAGTCGATGTCGCCGCCGGCCATGCCGCTGAACACGTCCGAGGACATCTGGTCGAGGGTGGCCGGCTCATTGGTGGCCTGGCCACCCGGGGCCGGGGTGCTCGGCTGTGCCGGGGAGGTGGAGGAGGTGGTGCCCGGGGTGGAACCGGAGTCCGAACCGCCCGCGTTGCCGCCCCCGATCGCGTCATATTTCTGCTTGGCGATCTTCCGGATGTTGTCCATCTGGGCATAGCCGGCGTCACCGGGACAGGTGGTGTAGCCGACGTCGCGGTGGGCGAAGATGTTCGGCAGCGTCACTGCGGTGCCGTAGGGGTACATCGTGTAGCCCGAGCCCTCGGAGTAGTGGGTGTCCGAACCGGTGGGGTTGAACCCGGCGACGGATGCGCGCCAGCCGGCCATCTCGCCGACCGCCTGGATGGTCTCGCGCGGCGGGGTGACGGTGCTGAAGTCGCCCATCATGGAGATCGCCCAGGTGTTCTGGTTGAAGCCACCGGCGTGCGCGCCCTGCACGGCCTTGTTCAGGCCACCGGCGCGGCCCTCGTAGATGTTGCCGTACTTGTCCACCAGGGCCTGGTAACCGATGTCGCACCAGCCGAGCTGGGCGGCATGGTAGTGGTAGTAGCCGCGCATCTGTGCGGCGGCCTGGGCCTCCGTGTAGTTGTTGGACCCGGCGGTGTGGTGGATGGTGATCGCGGAGACCTGGTCATCGATCGTCGGGCTGGAGCAGCGCAGCGATTCATCGGCGCCCCAGCCGGCCCGGGAGATCACGTTCGGCATGCCGTAGCTGTCGGACTCGGAGGCCAGGGCGATGCCACCCTGGTCGGCGTTGCCGTCCAGCAGCACGACCTCGACGTTGTTGGGGTCCGCGACCTCTGCCACCGGCTGGATGTCGCCGTAGTTGCTCGGCAGCGGTGCAGTACCGGCGGGGCCGTTCTGGGTGATGCGGGAGTCGGTGTCCGCGGCGGGAGTATCCGCGGGCACCTCCGCTGTGGGAGCTTCAGCGGGGGCGGGGGCCTCGACCGCCGGTTCCTCGGCCGACTGCGGGGCAGATGCAGGTTCCGTCGGCGTCTCAGTCGCCGGTGCCGCTGCCCCGTCCGTGGCGGGGGATTCTTCGGCGGGGGCGCCCTCGGTGCCAGCCGCTTCGGCGCCGAGATAGTCGATACCGGTGGTGGACACCTGGATCTTGGTCGTCGGTTCGACGTAGATCAGGTCGGTGCCGTTCTTGCCGCTGGGACTGGTTTCGCCGATCGGTTCCGCGCTGTACCACTGGCCCCAGGAACCGTCCTCGGCCTGCGCGCGCACGAAGGAGGCGACGTCGAGATCACCCTCCCAGGTCAGCGCGAACATCGAGAAGGGCTCCTCGGTGGAGAACTCCTTGACGGTGCGTTCGCTGGTGCCCTGGCCCTGCCCCGGCCCCAGGCCCTGCGTGGCGATGGCCGGGTCGTCGATCACGACGTTGTCCCCGGAGGAGAACGCGACGTTCTGCTCCGAGACCGGAACCGGATCGCCGCCGGCCTCCTGGGTGCTGAGAATGCGTTCGCCGGTGACACCGGCGATGCCCGCCGCGACAAGCACGGTGGAAAGGATGATCGCCAACATGGGCCGTTGCCTGACCGCGTTGAGACGTCGTCGTTGCTGCACTATTCACTCCCTGATTTGATCTGGTGCGGCTGTGACTCCCTGAGCCGAGAGAAATGTTAGTACACAACCGGGACTAATGATACTTGTGTGAGCAGACAAGTTGGCTGGGACGCCATGACATTGTTGTTATTCATGTTACTGAAGTGACTGTCGCCCGTTTGCTTGAAAGCGCGCTGTGCGGGCGGAAGGGGAGGGCTGGGGGCTTCTTGGCTGGGCCCTGTGAGCTGGCCGGACCTCTGGTATGCGTCAGATCTCTTGAAAGAGGATGCTGAAAGTTGCTCACTTTTTCGGCAAACCCCCCACGTACTCGGGAGAAGGGTATTAAGTTCTTCCGCTGGTGGAAATTGCCCTCTGCTGCGCCCGGTGGAACGGCGGATCACCTGCCCCAGCGGGGCAGCTGCCACCGTGCTGCCGCAGGCATGCCCTTCATTGAAGGACCGGGCACGTATGCGGAGTGAAGGGGCGGAGCAGGGTAACTATCCGGGCTACCTCGGAGAGATCGACGGAGCCGGTAGGACAGGAAGCGACAGGACAGGAAAGTGGTGGGACGCCATGAGTGGCATCAGGGAGCAGAAGAAGCGTGCGACAAAGGCCGCGTTGGCCAGGGCGGCAACCGAAATTGCGGTCGAGCGCGGGATCTCAGGTGTATCGGCGGTGGAGGTGACGGAGACGGTCGGGGTGTCCACCCGGACGTTCCACAACTACTTCTCCACCCGTGAGGAGGCGGTCGCACACCACATCCGCACGGTGATGACCATCTGGCCGCGGGAGATCCTGGCAGCGCCCGAGGAGCTGGACGAGATCACGGTGCTGGTCCGCACCGCCTTCAACAACATCGCCAACGGGGACGGCGAGGAACTCACCTACGCCGATGCGCTGATCCTCTCCGGTTCCCTGAGCAACCTCGGGAACATGGCGCCGCATGATCTGCTGCTGGAGGGGATCACCGCGGCCGCCACCGCCCTGTCGCAGCGCGCGGGGTACGGGACGATGCAGGATGAGCACCTGGTCATGGTCCACGTCGTGTGGGTCGCCGTCTCCGGGGCAGTGCTGGGGGCCCGCGGGGCCGATGATCCGGAGACCGCCTTCCGGCCCCTGATCGAGGCCACCCTGGCCACCGCGGAAAAGATCCTGCGCGACGGCCTGTTCGAGCTGCCCGACGGCGTGTAGCGCCGGGCCGGACCGCGGCGTCGATAAGCGAAAGGCAGCCGGTGCGGAGTGTTGCGGTGCTGGTCAGCGTGGCGTGGATTAGGGTCAGGGGCATGACGGAAGCGAAGCAATATGACCTGATCGTCGTCGGCTCCGGGTTCTTCGGCCTCACCGTGGCCGAGCGGGCCGCGAGTGACCTGGGCAAGCGGGTGCTCGTGGTCGAGCGCCGCAACCACCTCGGCGGCAACGCCTACTCGGAGGCCGAGCCGGAGACCGGGATCGAGATCCACAAGTACGGCGCTCACCTGTTCCACACCTCCAACAAGCGGGTGTGGGACTACGTCAACCGCTTCACCGATTTCACCGATTACCAGCACCGCGTGTTCGCGATGCACGACGGCACCGCCTACCAGTTCCCCATGGGGCTGGGGCTGATCAACCAGTTCTTCGGCCGCTACTACAGCCCCACGGAGGCCCGCGAGCTCATCAGGGAGCAGTCCACCGAGATCGCCACGGAGGACGCCTCCAACCTGGAGGAGAAGGCGATCTCCCTGATCGGGCGCCCGCTTTACGAGGCGTTCATCCGCGACTACACCGCCAAGCAGTGGCAGACCGACCCGAAGAACCTGCCCGCCGGCAACATCACGCGCCTGCCGGTGCGTTACACCTTCAACAACCGCTATTTCAACGACACCTATGAGGGTCTGCCGGTGGACGGCTACACCGCCTGGCTGGAGAACATGGCCGACCATGAGCTGATTGAGGTGCGTCTGGACACCGACTGGTTCGACGTCCGTGACCAGCTGCGTGCGGAATCCCCGGACGCCCCGGTGGTCTACACCGGCCCGCTGGACCGCTACTTCGACTACGCCGAGGGCCGGTTGGGCTGGCGCACCCTCGACTTTGAGACGGAGGTGCTCGAGGTCGGTGACTTCCAAGGCACCCCGGTGATGAACTACAACGACGCCGACGTCCCCTTCACCCGCATCCACGAGTTCCGGCACTTCCATCCGGAGCGCGAGGACGTGTACCCGAAGGACAAGACGGTGATCATGCGGGAGTTCTCCCGCTTCGCCGATGACACCGATGAGCCCTACTATCCGATCAACACCCCCGATGACCGGGAGATGCTGAAGAAGTACCGTGAGCTCGCCGACGCCGAGACCTCCGGCCGGCAGGTGTACTTCGGTGGCCGCCTGGGGACCTACCAGTATCTGGACATGCACATGGCCATCGCTTCCGCCCTGAGCATGTTCGACAACAAGCTGCGCGACGTCCTGTAGTCCCGCCCGCCGCGGTACTGCGCGGCCACACGTGTTGTGACAGGCCACTGCCCGGTGCTTTCCGCACCGGGCAGTGGCCTGTTCTGCTGCCTGGCCTGTTCTGCTGTCTGGGGTGGGATGAAAACTGCGTGCTTTCCCTGGTCGATGGGGCTTGCGGATCCGGTTGCGTCTGGCGGGATGGGGATGAGGAAACGCTGCCGCAACCGTGTGGTTCGTCGCCGAAACCACACGATCTGGCGGCGCTTCCTCACCCGCCCGGGCCTGCATTCCGCACTCTGGAAGTTGTGTGCCCGAGGCCTCCCGGCTGAGTCAGATCCTCCGTTTCCAAGTGAACGGGACGGCCTGTAAACGGGGACCCGTAAAAGGTGTCGTATCTCACTTATGCCGGGTATGGTTAACGGAAAGTGAATGGCACGTGTCCATCCGGTTCCCGGAGTGTCTTTCCGGGCCAGGTTCTTCCCGGGAAGGGAGTGAATGACCTATGAGTAACAGGCAGTTCGACATCGTTCGAGAGGACATGCACCGCCGGTACGACCATATGTGTCCACCGGAAATGGTGGATCGGGTTCTCGATGAAACCATCTCGGAGAGCGTGGAGCGTGCCCGCATCGGCAGTTTCATGACGGTGATGGTGGAGCGGGAGGCCACGGACCGGCTGGAGCAGGAGGTCGCGCAGGGCCGGGCGATGGACAGGCGCCGCAAGGAGCTGCTTTTCGTCTGTCGCCGCAACGCCGGCCGTTCCCAGCTGGCCAGTGCCCTCACCAGGTGGCTGGTGGGGAACCGAATCATGGTCCGCTCGGTGGGGTTGGAGCCGGCCGAGGGGGTGGACCCCACTGTGGTGCAGGTGCTCCGCGAGCGGGGCATCTCCACGCGGGAGCTCTATCAGAAGACAATTATCCCGCGCACGGTCCACACCTCCGATGTGGTGGTGCTGATGGGGGTTGACGAGGTGCCCGGCGTCCCGGGTCTGCGCTATGTCCGCTGGGACATCGATGATCCCGAGGGGGAGCCGGTGGGGCGGGTCCGGGTGATCGCCGATGAGGTGGAGCGTCACATCCGCGGGCTGCTCGAAGAGCTGGGGGTGCTCGGTAAAACTGCCGCCTGAAGGGCGGCGTGAAGCTGGGGCCGGGACTACTGTCCCGGCTCTTCGGCTTGTCGTGGGCGAGTGGCGTTGCGGGGCGCCACCCGCTTCCGGGGCGGGAAAGGCCTGCAGGGCAAATATGTCCGGAAGGTTAACAGCTGGGGTGGGGAGATCGCCCGCACCAGGGAAAGCCCTGGGGAGCCCCTATGGTCGGGCACCTCCGATAACATGGCCCCACATCACATCGGAAGAATCGAGTGCCCTACGTCACTTTAACGGCATTATTATTCAATTCCGGAATACCCCATCTGACCTGCAGATATGGCTGTTCCTTGATATCTCGGCGAAAACGGGAATGGGAAAACTGGTTGCACGCCCCTTCGAAGTGCGCTTAAGGTTAACGGTTAGTTAACGAATTGGATATCAAGGATGAATCCACACGAAAGGGAGGGTGACGAACCATGATCCGCACCATCAAGACCGAGATCGCACGCGCCGACCGCTTCTGGAGCCTGCGAGAGGACCTTCACGCCCGCTTTGACGCGTTGGTTGAGCCGCACCTCGTGGATGGCGTCCTCGATTCCGTCGCCGTGGATTTCGACCGCGAGGGTGGCCTCGGCGCCTTCCGCAAGGTTCTCGTCGAGCGCGAGGTTGTCGAGCAGCTCGAGTACCTGGCTGAGGGCGACAACGCCCTGAACTACACCATGGACATGGAGCTCAGCCGCGCCGCCTAAGGGGCGCAGGCTTTTTAGTTAGAGATTGCGCGGATAGGAAGATACAGGGGGCCACGGTGGGGTAGTGAACAAGAGCAGGCACGAGGCCTGGTAGATACGGATTCGACCAAGAAAACGTACACCACTCAGGAGCACTCGTGCCTGC
>NZ_JBNILW010000017.1:0-65347 GCF_050107895.1 Corynebacterium halotolerans
AGGCGAAAACCTCGGTGATGAAGTCCGCGAGGTCATCATGAGTGGCGGTGGTATTGTTCCTGCTCATGATATGAATTTACGCCTCAGCTCACCTGCCCACAAGAGCTAACAAAGCACTACTAGCGGGCGGCGGCATTGCGCCCGTCCGCAATGGCATCAACCAGCGACTCGTTACCAAGCTGCGGCCGGTCACTCCACATCGGGAGGCCACTCTCGGCATCTCCCGGTCCTGCAAGCTGGTCCAAGGTCAGATCCAGCGTGGTGTTGATATCTTCTACGGTTGCCATAGCAATCTCCTCTTCCTCATTGTTTTCTGGTGTGGATGACAGGAGTCTGCCGTATCGCCATGGACTTCTCGTAGCGTTCCGGGCGATCTGCAAGTCCCTCGGTGCCGCCATTGATCACTTGGGTAGCACCTCCCTTGGGGCCACTTAGTCGCCCCACCACCCATCCACGAACTACTCTGGATCCCGTGACGTCGACATTCGAATCACAGGACACATTCACCGATCAAGCCATCAACGAGGCGCACCGTGCGGCGCTTCGCTCTATCGCCCGGGTAGTGGAGGAGACCACGCCACCCACGCCACCGGAGCAGGCGTTGCAGCAGGTCATCGAGCAGCTCGACCTCGGTCCGGCACTCGTGCTCACCGGCGCCGGGGTGTCCACCGATTCCGGTATTCCGGACTACCGCAGCCCGCGGGGCCGGTTGAGCCAGCACCGCCCGATGACCTACCAGGAGTTCCGGCACGATCCGGCGGCACTCCAGCGTTACTGGGCACGTTCTTTCGTCGGCTGGCGGCAGATGACGGGCATGCGGCCGAACCGGACGCACTACGCCCTGGTGGAGCTGGAGCGCGCCGGATACATCCAGGGTGTAATTACCCAGAACGTCGACGGACTGCACAGTGCCGCCGGCTCCCGGAATCTGGTGCACCTGCACGGTGACATGAAATCGGTGATCTGTCTGGACTGCGGGTACCGGGAGGAGCGGGGGCACTTCGACCAGCGCCTCCTGGCCGCGAATCCCACTTATCTGGACTCCATCCGGCTGGATCCGCAGATGGTCAATCCGGACGGTGACGTCTTCCTCTCTGACCCGGATATCGCCCGGTTCGCCATGATCGGATGCCTGAACTGCGGCTCCCACCGGCTCAAGCCGGACGTGGTCTACTTCGGGGAGTCCGTTCCCGCCGAACGCAAGCAAGCCACCAGCCAACTGATCAACGACGCCGCCTCGGTCATCGTGGCCGGCTCCTCACTCGCCGTGATGAGCGGGTACCGCATCGTGCTGGACGCCCAGAAGCAGGGGAAACCGGTGGCGGTGATCAACGGTGGCCCGGGCCGGGCGGATCACCGGGTGAACACCCTGTGGCGCACCCGGGTCGCCCCGGCCTTCGACGCCCTCCTGGATGAGCTGGATCTCTAGCGGCGCAGCAGATCCGTCCTGCTCAGTTGCAGGCCACGCACCAGCGCGGAGAGTAGGGCCAGACCGGCCAGCACGAACAGCGGAAGTGCGGCACCCACGGTGGGAAGCAGGGCTTCGAGCAGCACCGGTAACCCGAACCCCAGGTAGGTGAACACGTAGAAGATACCGATCACGGTGCCGTGGGAACCCCGGGGCGCCAGGTGCTCGATGTCCAGCAGCCCCTGTTGAAGGCAGAGTCCATAAGCGGCACCCAGCACGAGACAGGCGACGATGAAGATCCACAACGGGGGAGCTGCGCCCCCGGTGCCGGCGAGTGCCATGCCGACGGCCGCCAGAATCGCACCGGCGACACCGGCCCCGGGACCCCACCCGAAACGGCGGCCCAGCATCTGCACGCCGAGCCCGGCGCCGAAGGCGAGGAAGGCGGCGGCACCGGGCAGTAGCACCCCGTTACTGACACGCCCGGCCATCCGTCCGGCCAAAATCACAAAAGTTGCGGTGGCGCAGCTGAACACCCACAGGGCCATCGGGAGAGAGGCTGACAGGGCACGGCCGATGCTGCGTGCAGCCGGTTGTGCGTCGGGCTGCCCGGCCGTTCCCCGGGTGGAGCGCTCCCGGGAGGGTTTGGCAGGTAGATTCCCGACCGCCAGGGCCAGCACGACCGTGGCCAGGGAGAAGAGGGTACTCACCGCGAAGGGGACGGGGAGGGCTGCGCTCGCAGGCAGGAGGTAGGCCAGTAATCCGGAGGCGATGGGACCGCTGGCGAAGCCGGAGGTCAGGAAGATCCCGGCGAGGGTGACCCCACCGGCCGGACGGAGTTTCCCGGCCCACGCGGTGCCGGCGCTCATGGCAAGACCCACGCCCAGGCCCACGATAAACCTTCCCACCAGCAACCCGAGCTCGCCGTGCCAGAACAACAGTCCGGCATTGCCGAGTGCGGCGACGGTCCCGCCGGTCAACACCACCCGGCGGGCGCCGATCCGGTCCGCGAGGGCTCCGCCTCCCAACAGACAGGGCAGTAACCCGAGGGCGTAGATGCCGTAGGCGCCGTTGACCAGCACCCCGGAAAGGTTCTCCTGTTCACGGAGCAGCCCCAGCATGGAGGCGAAGTGGTTCGCCGCCCACCCCGCGGCCAACAGCAGCAGGACCACAGCGCCGAAGACCCGGCGCCGGGCATTCTGATATTCCATGCTCACCCCATGACGGCTCGGCTCCCGGTTGTGTACAAGTGCACTCTAGTGGTTGAACCGGGCCCGGGGCCGCGGAACCGCAGCTATTCCACCATCGCCAATTCATCCCGGATGATCCGGCGCACCCGCTCATCCTGGGGCAGATCAGCGTGCAGGATCACGGCACGGGGATGCAGGTCCTGCACCCAGATATTGTGCACGCGGTCGGTCTCCAGTTCATCCACGGTGCCATCCGCCAGCTCCGCCTTGTCCGGGTAGAGGAAACAGGTCTCAGGTGGCTGGATCACGGTATCCCCGCGGGTGGCGATACAGGTATAAGTCACCCCGGGGTCCAGATCGCCGCCCTCGTTGATGGCCGCGATGGTGGCGTGCCCGGCCACCTGCTCGAAACCGGAATCACCGAACCAGCTGCTGACCAGTGAATTCATGATGTTCTCCGCCATGGAGGTCCGCACCAGCGGACTGACGATCCCGCCCAGAGTGGTGCCGTGGTTAGGTACCGCCAGGCTGACCAGATGCCGTACCTTCGGTGCTCCGCCCAGCAACCGCATCCAGTAGCGGCAGAGTGTGCCGCCCTGGGAGTGGCCGATCAGGATCACCTGCTCCGCCCCGGTGACCTGCAGGACCGTGTCGATGTAGGCGCCGATCTGGGAGGCGGATTCGGCGATCGTGTCAGTGGCCCGGTTGCCGAAGTCCGGTGCGAAGACCGCGTAGCCGTCTTCCCGGAGGTCGTGGCCGAGTTCCATCCAGTCTCCCTTGGTGGTGCCGGTGCCGTGCACGCAGACCACGGGATAGGGACGATCCGCGGTGGGGCGGGCCCGCCAGTCATCCTCGAAGAGGCCGCGGGCGCGCAGCCGGGCCAGGATCGGCAGAGGCCGGGGTCCCTCATCCTCCAGCGCCTCCTCCTCGCCGGAGGTGTCCACGTTCTTGCTGACCTCGCGCGCCACCCGCTCGGATTCCGCCCGGTCCTCCGGGGACGGTGCCGCTGCCGCATCCCCGTCGTTGTTCCCGTCATTCCCGGCGTCCCCGGGCAGGACCACCGGGTTGTCGGGGTCGTCGGCAAGCGAGTCAGTGCCGGATTTCTCGTGCGGCCGCAACAGATTACCGAGCTTTTCGGACAGCTCCTGGAAGAGGTCGTTCGGTCGCTCCTGCGGCATGTGGCTTCCTCATACTCGGCATTCGATCGGACGTCGCCCAGCCTAGCGGCGCCGCGGTTAGGCTGGGTGCCAGCAAGTACGAGGGTGAAAGGTAGTGATCCCGGGTGACGCAATCCGAACTGATGCTGATGCAGTCCGTCGACCAGGCGCTGGACAAGTTGACCGAGCTCTACGAGAACTCGGCCCGGCTGGCGCGGCAGGTGCTCGAGAAGGGCACCTACGAGGACTACCGAAAGGTGGTCTACCCCAAGCTCGTGGTGGACATTCTGGAGTGGCGGCCGATCGACCGTTCCGAACCCTTCGGTTATGTGGATGAGGCAGGCCGTTATTCCGCCACGCTGTCCAAGCCCCACCTGATCCGGGACTACCTCGAGGAACAGCTCACCCGGCTGACCGGAAACTACCCCTGCGAGATCTACGTCGGGGAATCGGAGACCCGTATCCCGCCGGAGTACCTGCGCGACGTCCCGGACGCCAGCGAAGCGCGCCGGGCCGGGGACGTCGCCGACGCGATCCCGCGCCCGACCCTGGACGAGGTGCACGACGCCATCGTCGACGGCGAATGGGACGTCTTCCACGGCGAGGAGAAACCGCTGTTCCACTTCGGCCCGCAGCGTTTCGACATCGCCTGCGCCCGCATCGAGCACTACACCGGCATCCCGGTGGACAGCGTGCAGCGCTACATCCTGTTCACCAACTACGCCATGCACACCTCTGAGTTCGTGAAATTCGGTCTCCGCGCCCTGACCCACGAAGATTCCCGCTACACCCTGCTGACCCTGCCCAACGGACAGCAGATCACGCCCGAGCACGCCGGGGAGCTGATCGGCGATGAGCTGGACCTCGGGTCGCGGTTCCAGATGCCGCGCTATGACCTGTGCACCGAGAACGGCTACGGCATCACCATGATCAACATCGGCGTCGGCCCCTCCAACGCGAAGACGATCACTGACTGTCTGGCGGTGCTGCGCCCGGAGGGCTGGATCATGATCGGCCACTGCGCCGGCCTGGACGGTCGGATGCGCATCGGTGACCTCATCCTGGGCAACGCCTACCAGCGCCAGGACCGGATCCTGGACCACCGCATCGACCCCGACATCCCGATTCCGGCGGTGCCGGAGATCCAGCGGGCGCTGGAGGCCAGCGTCCACGAGATCTACGGCGGCGACAAGTCGCTCATGCGCACCGGCACCGTGCTGTCCACCGGCGACCGGAACTGGGAGTGGCACACCCCGGAGGCGCTGTGGGAGTTGTTCAAGGGTTCCACCGCCGCCGCGGTGGACATGGAGTCCTGTGCCCTGGCGGCCAACGGCTACCGCTACCGCATTCCCTATGGCACCCTGCTCAGCGTCTCCGACCTGCCGCTGCACGCCGTGCCGAAGCTCCCGGCACAGGCGCAGGCCTTCTACTCCAACTCCAAGGAGGCGCACGTGATGTGCGCGGTACGTGCCGTGGAATCTCTGGCCGCCGACCCACAGCGCCTGCGCACCCGCAAGCTGCGCCGCGCCATGGGGGAGGTGCCCTTCAGGTAGAAGCCGGCCCGGTCGCCCGCTTGTTGACGCCGCGGGGCGCGGCACCATCGGGCTGTGCCGGGTTTGCGCCGGCGCTGGTTAGGATTGAGCGAAACGCGCGGCAGGCAGGAGGACGGCGTGGAGATCCGTTGGCTTGAAGGGTTCATCGCGGTGGCCGAGGAGCTGCACTTCAGCAATGCCGCAGCCCGCCTGGACATGCAGCAGTCCCCGCTGAGCCAGCTCATCCGCCGGCTGGAGAAGGAGCTCGGGCAACGGCTCTTCGACCGGAGCACCCGCTCCGTGGAGTTGACTGCCGCTGGCCAGGCGTTTCTGCCCCACGCCCGGGAAATCGTCGCCCGCACCATCGCGGCCCGACAGGCCGTGGACGCCGCTGAAGGTGAGATCGTGGGCAGGGTCCGGGTGGGGTTTTCCGGGGTGCTCAATTATTCGACTCTGCCTCCGCTCACCAGGATGGTTCATGAGCGACTCCCACACGTCCATCTTGACCTCGTGGGCCGCATTCTGACCAGGGATGCACTCATCCAGCTGCAGCGGGGATCCCTGGACCTGTCTTTTGTGGGGCTTCCCGTCAACAACCCGGACGTGGCGACCCGGCTCATCAACAAAGAAGCCTTCGGCGTGGTCCTGCCGGCTGACCATCCGATGGTGGGGGAGAAGATCGTGCATCTCGGCGACCTGTCGGGGGACGGCTTTGTCACGACGCCGGAGTCGTCGGGCTCGGTGTTCCGGGATTCCACCCTGAAGTTGTGTGCGGAAGCCGGTTTCACACCGCGCATCTCCCAGGAGGTGACCGACCCTTATGTGGCGATGCTGCTCGTGGCGGAGGGCGTGGGAGTGGCCGTCATGACCGAGGGCGTGGGCCCGCTGACTCCGCCCGGATCGGTGTACCGCCCGATCCGGCAGGACTCCGTGGAGCTCAGCCATGGCGTCGCCTGGGTTCCGGGGGCGGGGACGACCGCACGCGATGCGGTGATCGAGATCGCCGAGGAGCTGTCCGCACCGACCGGCGGTGACGGAGGGTAGCCGGTTTCCGGCGGGCGGTTACGTCCTGAGGTCGGTGCGTGGTTGCAGTGACCCGGGTGGGACGCTTCATCCGGCCCCTTGTTCCGCTGAGCGCGGGAGAGTCTGGACCGGAAAATTCATCTGCCGACGTCGCTGGGAGGGGCACAGCCAAGCCCTCGGTCGGGCCGTCACAAGGTCGTACCCAGGGGTTTCCCGGCGCGGAGCGTCGTTCCGGGAGGTGTCCTGCAGAGATAATGTAGAGAATGAACTTAATATATGTAGTATTTTGTATTTCTCTTACAAAGTGACCGTGCTTATAGTTCTCCTCAGTGGTTACTCCAGTCACATTATCTGGTGGTTGCGGGAACCCTACCCCCACATCTGCACAACGACTGAGAGGGACTCTCATGGCTCATAATCTGTCGGTGAAGGAGCCGCCGCGCGTGGCTCCTTCCACCGAAGACAGCCTCCGGGCCCATCCCACGAAGGGCACCCCGCAGGCGAAGCGGGCGGCCGTGTCCGGCTTCCTGGGGTCGACGCTGGAGTACTACGACTTCTTCATCTACGGTTCGGCGGCGGCGCTGGTATTCGGCGACGTGTTCTTCCCCGGTGGTGGGGCGAACTCGGTGCTGCTGTCCATCGCGACCCTCGGCGTGGCCTATGTCGCGCGCCCGTTGGGTGCCATCCTCTTCGGGCACCTCGGTGACACGCTGGGACGCCGCAAGACCCTGTTGATCATCCTGTTCACCATGGGGATCGCGACATTCGTCATCGGCTGTCTTCCGACCTACGACCAGGTCGGCGTATTGGCCCCCGTTCTGCTGGTGGTTCTGCGGTTGTTGCAGGGGCTGTCCGCCGGTGGCGAGTCCCCGGTGGCCGCCTCCCTGTCCATGGAGCACGCTCCGGAGCGCCGCCGCTCGTTGTTCGCTTCGTTCACCGCCTCCGGCGTCATGTCCGGCATCGTCCTTTCTTCTCTGGTGTTCATCCCGATCGCGGCCCTGCCGGACCAGGCCCTCCTGAGCTGGGGCTGGCGCGTTCCGTTCTGGCTGAGCATCGTGCTGACGGTGGTCGCCCTGTGGATCCGCACCCGCCTGGAGGAGTCAGAAACCTTCGCGGAAGAGGTGCAGGACGCCGATGAACCGGCGAAGGTGCCCATGGTGGAGCTGTTCCGCAGCCACCGGGGCGCTGTCATCCGCGTGATGTTCTCGTCGACCTACATGATGATGAACACCATCCTCAACGTCTTCGGGCTCGCCTACGCCGTGTACAACGACGTGGAACGAACCACCATGCTCGGTGTCATCGCCGCGGCGAACCTGGTGGCGGTGCTGACCCAGCCCTTCTTCGGGCTGCTGGCGGACCGGATCGGCCGTAAGCCGGTCTTCGTCGTCGGGGCGCTGGGAGCCGGTGCGATGATGTTCATCTTCTTCAGCGCCATCAGCACCGGCGACATCATGATGATCTACCTGTCCGCCATGGTCCTGATGGGCGTCTTCTACGCAGCCCCGAACGGTTCCTACATGGCGGCGTTCCCGGAGCAGTTCCCCGCCCGGGTCCGCTACTCCGGCATGGCCATCGCGTTGATGCTCGGACTGCTGATCTCCGGCTTCGCCCCCGCCATCGCGGAGCTGCTGACCGGGGGCCAGGCGGGCCACTGGCAGCCGGTGGCCTGGATGTGCCTGGGCTTCAGCGTGCTGTCCGCCGTGGCCTTCGCCACCGGCCCCGAAACCTACAAGATCCCGACCCACCTGCTGGGCACCAGGAAAACCGACCCGCAGGTTTCCCCCGAGTAAGGGCGACCGCCCACCACAACCCCCAATTCACCAAGGAGAGAAAGAACATGGCTGAATACGCCGTCACCTACGCCTACGTCCCCGAGAACGATGAGATGGCCGCCATCCGGCCCACCCACGTTGACTTCCTGCGGGAACTCCACGAGCGCGGCACCCTGCTGGTTTCCGGCCGGCTGACCGAGTGCGATCCGCTGGGAGCGCTGCTGATCATCCGCGGTGACTCGGTGGAGGAAGTCGAGGCCACCATGGATGAGGATCCGATCTACTCCGGCGGTTTCGTCTCCGAACGCCTGGTGCGCCGCTGGAACATCGCCTTCGGCGGAATCGAGGAGGGCAAGTGACCACCACGATCCAGACCCCGGTGCCCACGAGGCAGCTCACGGCGGAAGCAGCCGTCACCACAGCCCAACGCACCATCGAGTACCGTCAGCTCCCCGCCCCGGTCCCGGCCCCCGGCACCGCGGTGATCCGGATGAACACCGTCACGCTCTGCGGCACCGACGCCCACATCTGGGATGACGACTACGCCACCGAGCTGCCGATCATCCAGGGACATGAAGCCGCCGGAACCATCGTGGAGCTGGACCCCACCGACGCGGGGCAGGGCTTCAGCGTCGGTGACCGCGTGGTGATCTGTCCGATGTTCTACTGCGGTACCTGCCACGCCTGCTCGGTCGGCCGGGTGAACGCCTGCCGGGAGATGAGCGTCTACGGCTGCTACGAGGACGGTTCGCTGGTCTCCCGTCAGGCGGTGCCCCTGGCGAACCTGCACCGGCTTCCCGGGGGGCTGCCGGTGGACCTCGCCCCGCTGGTGGAGCCGATCTCCATCGCGATGCAGGCCTGCCAACGGGGTCGCCCCGTGGCAGGGGAGAAGGTGCTGGTCAACGGCGCCGGGCCGATCGGGGTACTGGCGGTGACCTACCTGAAGGACTTGGGCTGCGAGGTGGCCGTCGCGGACATGAACCAGGCCCGTCTCGAGCTGGCCGCCGCCTGCGGCGCGGACCGGCCCTTCCTCGTCGCGGGTGCGTTTCCCGCGGCGGACCAGGCGGATGAGCTGGCGGCGTGGACCGACGGCAACGGTCCCTCGCTGATCATCGACGCCACCGGTGCCCCGGTCTCGGTGGCCACCGCCATCGACCTGGTGGCCACCGCCGGCCGTGTGGTCTGCGTCGGTATCTCAGACCGGCAGCTGTCCTTCGACATGCGCAAGCTGGCCACCAAGGAGATTGATCTGCTCGGCTCCCGGAACTCGGAGAATCTCTTCGACCAGTCGGCCGACCTGCTCAACCGCTACCAGCAGACCCTCCGTCAGTTGATCACCCACCGCTTCGCCTTCCACGACCTCGACCGGGCCTTCACCACACTCATCGACCCGGCCGCGGGCGTGGGCAAGATCGCCATCGATTTCCCAGGAGAGAACTGATGTCCATATCCTTTAACGGAGACCGTCCGTTGCTGACCGCGCCGGAGCAGTGGCCCGAATCCGTCGACCTGCTCGTGATGGGATCCGGCTGCGCCGGCATGACCGCCGCACTGGTGGCGGCGCAGGCCGGGCAGCGGGTCGCCGTCGTGGAGAAGGCCAGCCGGCTCGGTGGCACCACCGCCGCCGGTGGCGGGGTGATGTGGGCACCGAACAACCACCTGATGGGTAACCGGGGCTTCACCGACTCGGTGGTGGCGGCCCGGGACTACCTGTGGGCCGCCACCAGGGGCAGGCTCTCCGAGGAGGAGATCGACTGGTACGTGGAGAATTCCGCGGCGGCGGTACGCTTCCTCGACGAGCACACCCGGGTGGACTACGTGCCGCTGTTCCGGCCGGACTACCACCGTGAATGGCCGGGTTCCACGGCGGGCGGGCGTGGTCTCGACCACCGGCCCTTCGACCCCGCCGTGGTCCCAGGACTGCGCGAGGCCGTCCGCCAGCCCACCTACCTCCCGCTGATCACCATGGATGAGCGTGACCAGCTCCACGGCGCCGCCCCCGACCCGCAGCTGCTGGCCGACCGGACCAAGGTGGGGGTGCGCACCATGGGCGGGGCATTGGCCTCGGCCCTGGTCGCCACCGCCTGGGATCTCGGCGTGCTGATCACCACCGAGACCGCGGTCACGGGTCTGCGGCACTCGGCCGACGACGAGCTGGAGGACACACCGTGGACCGTGGAACTGACGGGAACGGACGGCGCGCGTCCGATCCGTGCCCGCAACGTCCTCATCGCCGCCGGGGGGTTCGAGTGGTCGCAGCAGCTGACATCCACCCTGCTGAAGTTCCCCATCACCCCGATCTCGGCGCCGTCGAACACCGGTGACGGCCTGAAACTCGGCCTCGGCGTCGGTGCGGCGGTCACCGAGACCACCGACATCTGGGGGGTGCCCGTCCTCACCGAGCACGGTGCCGAGTACGACGGCCTGCCTTCCGGACGCATGGGCAACGTCGAGGCCACCCTGCCAGGCTCCGTCGTGGTCAACAGTGCCGGACGCCGCTTCGTGAACGAGGCGCTGAACTACCACGATTTCTCCCGGGTGTTCGCCAACATCGACCCCGCCACCGGACAGTTCCAGAACATCCCCGCCTACCTGGTCATGGACTCGGTCTTCGTCTCCCGTTACCCGGTCGCCGGCCACCCGGTATTCACCGAGGCCGCCGACGCACCGGAGTGGCTGGTGCAGGCCCCCACCCTCGCGGGGCTGGCGGAGAAGCTGGACGTGGATCCCGCCGGGCTCCAGACCACGGTGACGCGGTTCAACGAAGATGCCCGCGCCGGGGTGGACAGCGAATTCGGCCGCGGCGCCACCGAACAGGACCGTCACCTGGGTGACCCGGCCGTGGCACCGAACCCCTGTCTGGCGCCACTGGAGACGGGCCCGTTCTACGCGGTCCAGCTCCGCCCGGGTGTCCTCGGTACCTCCGGTGGCCTGGAAACTGACCTGGACGGCCAGGTGCTCGGCTGGGACGAGGCACCGCTCGGTGGGCTCTACGCCGCCGGCAACTGCTCGGCCACGGTCTTCAAGGACGCCTACCCGGGCGGCGGCGCCACCATCGGATCCGCGATCACCCGTGCCTATGCCGCCAGCCGACACATTGTTCACGCCCACAGCCGAACTGGCGACTATGCGGCTGCCGGCGTCCGCTGAACGCGGTGACCCGTGAAACACCGAAAGACTGAACCAGAGCTGGAGAAAAGAAGATGACCGAAAAAATTTCCGGTACGCCATGGGATCTCGAGGTTGATCTCCTGGTGCTCGGCTCGGGTGCGGCCGGGCTGTCGGCGGCCCTGACCGGCACGGCCGAAGGCCTTGAGGTGCTCGTCGCCGAGAAGAGCGACTACATCGGCGGCACCACCGCCTATTCGGCGGGCACCTGCTGGGTCCCCGACAACCACCACCAACGCGAGGACGGGATCACCGACGACCGCGAGAAGGTCGAACGTTACCTGGACACCCTGGTCGGCGATAAGTCCGACAAGGCCATGCGGATGGCCTACGTGGACAACGGCCCGAAGATGCTGAAGTACATGGAGCAACTCGGCGTGAAGTTCCTGCGCTCCCCGAATGTGGTGGACTACCACTCCGAGCTCCCCGAAACCGGGAGGACCGGACGGGCCCTGGAACCGGAACCCTTCGACGGCCGCAAACTCGGTGCAGTCAATTTCCGGCATGTCCGCCGTCCCGTTCCGGAGTTCGCACTCATGAACGGCACCCTGATGCTCCGCCGCCCGGAGGTCAACACCCTGCTCGGCATCTTCTCCGGAAGGCCCGCCCCCACCGCGAAGGCCGCCACCGTGGCCCTCGGTCTGGGTCTACGCTGGGCCACCGACCGGATCCGGCACCCGCGTGGCACGCGGCTCGTGATGGGCAATGCCCTGACCGCGAGGATGTACCACGAGGTCCTGCAGCGCGGGGCGACGGTCTGGCGCAACGCACTGACCACAGAGTTGCTCAACAGCGCTGACGGCTCCCGGGTCATCGGCGCCGTGGTCAACCACGGGGGCAGGCAGCACCGTATCCGTACCCGCCGGGGAGTGGTGCTGGCCGCCGGCGGTTTCTCCCAGTCCCCGGAGCTGCGCAAGAAGTACCTGCCGGAGCCGACCCCGCAGTTCTCCCGCGCCAACGAGAGCGCCACCGGCGACACCATGAAGCTGGCCGCGGCAGTCGGTGCGCGGCTCGGGGAGGACAACGGCGAGAACGCCCTGTGGTTCCCTTCCTCGATCGGTACCCGCGCGGACGGTTCGACCGCAGTGTTCCCCCACATCTGGGACCGTGGTCGACCCGGCGTGATCGCGGTGAACTCGGCGGGGGAGCGTTTCGTGGATGAATCCGTCTCATACCACCGCTTCGTGCGCGCCATGTATGAATCGAACAAGACCACCCCGACGGTGCCGGCCTGGTTGGTGGTGGACTCCCGCACCCTGGCGAAGTACGGCCTGGGCATGATCACCATGCCGCATCTGCCGCGGTTCGCGTTGAAGAAATACATCAGCTCTGGGTACCTCCATGAGGGCACCACACTGCGCGAACTAGCGGACAAGATCGGGGTCGACGCCACGGGACTGGCGATGACGGTGGCCCGCTACAACGAATTCGCCCGGACCGGCATTGACGGGGACTTCCACAAGGGCGAGCTGCTCTTCGGTCGGGCCGCCGGCGACCCGGAGCACAAGCCGAACCCCAACCTGGGGCCGGTGGAGCAGGGACCCTACTACGCCATCGCTGTGGTGCCCACCCCCTTGGCCACCTCCTTCGGTATCAGCATCAACCCGCACGCCCAGGTGGTGGCCGAGGATGGCAGGCCCATCCCCGGGCTTTACGCCGCGGGAAATGACGCCCAGTCCGTGATGGGTTCCGAGTACCCGGGCGCGGGTTCCCAGGTGGGCTCAGGCATGACCTTCGGGTGGGCGGCCGCCCGCCATGCGGCAGGGGAGCACCTGGATGACGGCACCGATGCGCCGCAGGTGAATGACACCGAAATGAAGGCGGGCACTCCTGTGGAGACGGTGACCACCACCGCAGGGTGAGTTCCCGCCCCCGGGGAGCGCTCCGCCCGGGGCACCGGCCGCGCCTGCCGGTGCCCCGGAATGCGCGGGCCCGCGGACTACCAGGGAGAAATGGGGGCGGCAGCAGGCTGTAGCCGATGTCTGATCCCACCTCCACGCCCCCTTCCCATCGCATTCCAGACGCTCTTTGGGCCCTTCAGGGGCATCCGAAAGGTTGATCTTGTACCTGCTCTAGCGCCAACCGTGCCCTTCTCATTAAGGTGAGCCTCACAATATTAAGGGCAGCCTAACTGGGCTGACATCTCAAGGAGAAGGGAAGTGGGGCATGAACCTCACCGCCGAAAAGCCGTTGTCCGTCAACCTGCGTGAATGCACCGCCGTCGCCCACGAGGACGCGGAGCAGTCGTCGTTCATGTCCCGTCTGCTCGAAGGTTCGCTGACCCGGGCGGCGGTGGCCGACTACACCGGCCAGCTGTGGTTCATGTACGCAGACCTGGAGCGCGCGGTGCGCGCGACCTCGCACCTGTCGTGCATGGCCAGCATCGCGGATCACCGCCTGGAACGGCTGGATGTCCTCGAGAAGGATCTGACCGAGCTGATCGGGCCGGACTGGCGGTCCACGCTGCTCCCCGAGCCCGCCACCGCCGCGTATGTCGCCCGGCTCGATGAGCTCGCCGAGGCCAAGGACGAACTTGGGCTGATCGCCCATCACTATGTCCGCTATCTCGGGGATCTCGCCGGGGGGCAGGTCATTGCCCGCATGCTGCGCCAGCGTTACGGCATCAGTGGACAGGGCGTGCACTTCTATGATTTCGGGGAGATCGGCAAGATCAAGCCCTACCGGGACGGCTACCGGGAGCGCCTCGATGCCCTGGACCTGGACGGGCAGGAAGTGGCCCGGCTGATCGAGGAGGCCAACCGTGCCTTCGCCCTCAATGGCGCGGTCTTCCGGGACCTCGCGAAGCGCCACTGCGCCACCGGCGACCCTCACTGAGAAGGGTCCGTCCGGCGGCGGGGTGTCAGTCTTCTTCAGTCTTCTTCGCTGCGCAGCTTCTTCGCGCCCGCCCGCCGGCGAGGGGACAGTCCCGGCGCGAACCACACCAGCGCCGCTGCGGCCAGGGCTGCTGCGGTGGCGCCCGACAGGGCGTACTCCGCCGGCACGAACCGGAGGGTGAGCAGGCAGATCGCCAGAATCCCCAGTCAGATCAGCGGCAACGTCACACTCCTGCCCAGTGAGTCTTCCACCTGGTCCTCGGCCCACCCCATGCCTGGGAAGCGGTCGCGGGCCTCATTGCGGATGCGCCGCTTCGTCTTCCGGGTTGCGCCGATCACCGCGATCAGCACCAGGGCCAGGCCGGCGCCGGTGATCAGGAGGTCGCCATAGGCGCCACCGAAGGCGATGACGGCGGTGGCCACGACGATCCCGATGCGTTCGGGCGTGCTGAGCGGGACCGGGGTCTCGGGATCGACGTCCGGATACAGCGTGTGAAACCGGCTGTCTGTGGCAGTCATGTGAAAGGGCCTTTCTCTGCTCGGGCTGTTATCCGCGCGATTTCAGCGCGTACCTACTTAAAGTTAATATAGGCTAGGCATGCCTGTTTAAGGTCAGCCTTACCAAAGGAGTTTCATGGTTAAGCAATACCGCGGTCCGCGACGGCTGGCCGCCACCACAGCAGTTGTCGCTTTGGCCGCCACTTCCCTCACCGTGGGGGTCTCGTCCCCTGCTGGTGCCGCCGAGACGTGCACCGAAACCCACCTGGCCGTGACCGGGGGCTCCTTCGAATGGGGCGTGAAGGAGAGCTGGCGCAACTACGTCACGGGACCGGTGGCCAAGGGCCGGTGGAACCTCACCGGGGTGCGTGACACCGGCTCCGCCTTCGCCTTCACTCCCGTCTCCGGCAGTGGCGGGCTCAGTGAGGACGGCACGGGTGTCATCCCCTTCAGCGGCAGCGTGAATTTCACCGGTCACGGCGGGGCCCTGGACATGACGCTGAGCGACATCGCTCTGGAGGTCGACGGTGCCGCTGCCGGCATCCGCGTCGACTACGAGACCTACACCACCGACTTTCAGACCTCCGGACAGAAGGGGGACAAGCGCACCGGTAATGACGTCATCATCGCCACGGTGGACCTGGGCACCCCCGTCAAAGCGGGTGCCACCTCCTTCAGTCTCGCCGGCGCCACCACACTGACCTCCGCCGGTGCGGGCCTCTTCCAGGCCTATGACACCGGTGCCCGGATGGATCCGACCGGCGGCACCGTATCCCTGAAGGAGACCTGCGGAGCGGCGCCAGGCGGCTCGGGATCGGGCACCGGTGGGGGAGGGCGGGCCACCACCGGCATGGGCGGGCTACTCGCCGGTCTGAATGACACGTTCTCAGAGGTCAACACCCTGCTGGGCAATACCACGGAGCTCTTCGATAATTCCGAGGATCTCTATGATCGTACCTGGGCCGACAACGGCGGCCGGGTCACCACCGCCTCGCCGGGCGCCACCGGCAACTCGCCCGGCGCCGGTGCGACAACGGACACCGGCGCCACCGGAACCACTCCCACCTCCGGCGGAAACCCCGGAACCACGACTGGTGGCACCGGCACCGCAGGCACCTCCGGGACCGGCGCCTCCCCCGGCGTCGCCAGCACCGGGACCCCCGCCGGAAACACTGCCGGTGCGAACAACACCGAGACCGCCAGCACCTCGGGGGATGTGTGCACCGCCGACGGCTCGCTGGGGGTCACCCAGGCCGAAGCGCAGTGGGGCGTGCGGTCGTCCTTCCGGAACTACATTTCCGGCGGCATCGCCAACGGCGGCTGGGAACTCAGTGGAGTGGGCTATGACAACGGCACCTTCACCTTCACCGGGGACTCCGGCGCCGTCGATCCGCAGCAGCGCAGCGGCACCGTGCTCTTTCCCGGCGCTCTGCGTTTCACCGGTCACGGTGGGGTGCTGGACACCCGCTTCTCCAACATGGAGATCCAGTTCGCCGGGGACTCCGGCTCCCTGCTGGTCAACGCCTCATCCAACTCCACGGAGGGCGAACCCAACGACTACGGCCGCGTGGTCCTGGCCACTCTGAACTTCTCCGAGCTGCAGGTCAGCGAGTCCGAAGCGGCCGGCACCGCCGTGCCGCACCTCACCGAGGCCGGTGCCCGAGCCTTCGGCGACTTCTACCCGGCCGGCGACACCCTGGACCCGATCACGTTCCGGGCCGCCCTGGGTGGGGGCGCCAGCTGCGCCGCCGGCCAAGGCGGGTCGGCCACCTCCTCCGCCACAGGCGGTTCCGACGGTGCCGGTGCCGCCGCTGAGCTGCGAGCTGCGGGCACCTCCGGGACGGTCGGCGAGGACGGCGCCGCCGGAGGCAGCGTCTTCGACGAGATCACCGGTGAGGGCACCACCACGACCAGTGACAGTCTGAACGCGGCCGCGGACGGCAGCCAGTTCCGCGTCCGCTCGGCCGGGGAGGACAACCCCGTCGGCAATGACCGGTTGATCACGCTCGTGTTGTTGATCGTCGCCGCCTTCGTGGTCGCCGGCGCCAGCCTGAGCAGTTTCGCGCGCCGCAACCCCACCGTGGGCTCGCAGGGAGAGTAGGTACACCACATGAAAATGACAAGAATCCTCCCGGGCGTCGCGCTGCTCCTCACGACCGCGCTGAGCCTGGGGGCCTGCGCCTCCTGGGACGAGGTCCCGGTCACCGCCGATGCACAGTTGCGTGAGGAACTGGGCAGCGCCACCCCCGCAGATGATCCCCGCGCGCTGACCGGAGTATCCGCGGTGGCGGAGATGTCCGAGGTCGAACCCGTCACGGACAGTGCACAGCCGCAGCTACCCGTCGAGCTGACCGACGCCGACGGTTTCGACGTCACCGTCACCGACACCTCCCGCATCCTCGCGCTCGACCTGTACGGCACCTACACCAAGACCCTGCGGGGCCTGGGCCTGGGCGAGAACATCATCGGCCGCACGGTCAGCTCCTCCGAGCCCTCGCTGCAGGACCTGCCGGTGGTCACCGAGTCCGGTCACAGCCTGAATGTGGAGGCCGTGCTCAATCTGCAGCCGAGTCTGGTCATCGTGGACCATTCCGTCGGCCCGCGCGAGGCCATCGACCAGATCCGGCAGGCCGGGGTGACCGTGGTGGTCATGTCCCCGCAGCGCTCCCCGGACTCCATCGGCACCGACATCATGGATCTGGCAGCCGTGGTCGGTCTGCCGGAGGAGGGCGAACAGCTCGCCGAGCGCAGCCTGGCAGAGCTTGAGGCGGACAAGCAGGCCGTCGCCGAACTGGCTCCCGAGGAGCCCCTGCGCATGGCCTTCCTCTATGCGCGGGGTGACGGCGGCGTGTTCTTCGTCCTCGGCGAGGAATCCGGATCCCGGGGACTGATCGAGGGGCTCGGCGGCATCGACGTCGCGGCGGAATCCGGCGTCGGTGCCCCCGCGCCCGCGAACGCGGAGGCCCTGGCCGAGCTCAACCCGGAGGTCTTCGTCATGATGTCCGGCGGCCTGGAATCCACCGGCGATGTCGCGGGCCTGCTGCAGCGGCCCGGCGTCGCACAGACCGTCGCCGGCCAGAAGCAGCGCATCCTCGCCCTGCCCGACGGCCAGTCCCTGTCCTTCGGACCGCAGACCGGTGAGCTGCTCCTGCGCGGTGCGCAGGCGCTCTACCTGGACGGGGAGAGTAAGTGACCACGAACCTCGGCAAACCCGGCACCGTCGCGGAGCCCATTACCGACGCCGCGTCCGTGCCTACCGCGGCCGCGACAGGGGCCGCACCCGTCACGGCGTCGCCAGACGGTCCCGAGCAGGTATTCCGGGCACGCCGCCTGCGGCGGGTCATCCTGCTGGTGGTACTCGCGGGGGCGGTGGCGGTCACCTCGGTCATCTCGATCATGCTCGGCCAGTACGATCTGCCGCTGCGGGACCTGCCCGGCATCCTCGCCGCCGGGCCCACGGGGGCGACCGACCTGACGGAATCCGTGGTCTGGCAGATCCGCATCCCGCGCGTGCTGCTCGGCCTGCTGGTCGGCGCTGCGCTGGGGGTGGGCGGGGCGCTGATGCAGTCGGTGTTCGCCAACCCGCTGGCCGAGCCCTCGGTCATCGGCGTGACCAGTGGTGCCGGCGTGGGGGCGGCCGCGGCCATCGTCTTCGGCTGGACCTTCCTGGGCACCTCCACCACCCCGGCGCTGGCGTTTGTCTCCGGGCTGATCACCACCGGGGTGGTCTACGCGCTGTCGCGCTTTGGCGGCAAGATCCGGGTGATCAACCTGATCCTGGTCGGTATCGCCGTCAACGCCGTGGCGGGCGCGGCCATCTCCTTCCTGGTGTTTCTCGCGCCGTCGACCTCCCGGGAGGAGATCGTCTTCTGGCAGATGGGCACGCTCAACGGTGCACAGTGGGCGCATGTCTCGGTCGTCGGGGTGATCGTCGCCGTCGGCCTGGTGATCGCACTGCTGCTCGGTAGGCACCTGGACGTGCTGTCCCTGGGTGACCGGGCCGCCGCACATGTCGGTGTCAATGTCGGCAAGCTGCGCGCGCTGGCGATCATCACCGCCACCCTGCTCACGGCGGCGGCGGTCTCCTACGCCGGGCTGATCGGCTTCGTCGGCCTGATCGTCCCGCACATCATCCGCACCGTCGCCGGGCCCTCGAACCACCTGATCCTGCCGGCTTCCGCACTCGGCGGGGCGGTGCTCATCGGCCTGTCCGACATCGTGGCGCGCACCATCATCCCCTTCGTGGACCTGCCCATCGGCATCTTCACGGCACTTGTCGGCGGTCCGGTGTTCTTCATCCTGCTGCGACGAATGACAAGAAAGGGCGGACACGCATGACCTCCGGCATCACCGTCACCGACCTCAGCGTGCGGATCGGTTCAGCCACCATCCTCGACCAGGTGAGTCTGCGCGCCGAGCCCGGCCAGGTCACCGGTCTGATCGGTCCGAACGGAGCAGGCAAGTCCACGCTGCTGGCCGCGCTGGCCGGTGACCTTGTCCCCACTTCCGGGAGGGTGGCCCTGGACGGCGTGGACCCGGTCCGTACCCCAGCGAAACAGCTCTCGCGCCACCGCGCGGTCATGCTCCAGGACACCCACGTGGCCTTCGCGTTCCTGGTCCGCGACGTCGTGGAGATGGGCCGTCGCCCCTGGGCCGGCACCCACCGGGCCCGGGGCGATGACACGCTTGTCGACGCCGCGCTCGCCGCCACCGGCGTCTCGGGGCTGGCCGGGCGCGACATCATGACGCTCTCGGGTGGGGAGCGGGCCCGGGTGGCGCTGTCCCGGGTCCTGGTGCAGCAGGCCCCGGTCGTGCTGCTGGATGAACCCACCGCTGCGATGGACATCCGGCACCAGGAGCAGTCCCTGGGGCTTCTGCGGTACCTGGCGGCAGCCGGGGCGGCGGTAGTGGTGGTCCTGCACGATCTCAACGCCGCAGCGGCCTATTGCGACCGCATCGTGTGCCTCTCGGAAGGGCGGGTGGCCGCGGCCGGTGAGGTGGGGGAGGTCTACACCGAAGAGATCCTCTCCGGCGTCTACCGCTGGCCCATTCAGGTGCTCAAGGGGCCGGGTGGCCTCCGCCAGGTCGCCCCCGCACGCGGGGGTGGTGAGGGTTGCCTAAACGGGCAGGTCAACCTGCTTCTCGGGGGTGTACGTTCAGGAAATTCCAGGGAAGTGCTTGCGTTAAGGCAAGGCTAACCTAAGCTTTCTTTCGATGGTGTGGAGCGTCGGCCCCGCACCACCGCCAGAACCCAAGAGAAAGACCACACATGACCATCATCACCCGCCGCACGGCGGCTACCTCCGTCCTCACCGCCACTGCGCTGGCGAGCGGCCTGGCGTTCGCGGTTCCGACCGCGGCACTCGCCGAGGACCCGCCGGTGCCGGGCATCACCGGTGGCAGTTTCACCTGGGGCATCAACGCGAATTTCCTGGGTTACCTCGCTTCTCCGGCCGCCGGTGCCCAGCTGACCGGCACCGACGGAGCGGAGTACGCCGAACGGGAATTCACTTTCCCGGTCGCGGCCGCAGATTCCGCCATCGACGCCGCGGGCACCGCCCACATCGCGCTCGACGGCGGCATCGATCTCAAGGCACACGAGGGGAAGGGGCCGGACGGCGGTTGGGGTCTCGACCTCAGCTACGACAACCTCTCCCTGACGGTGGTGGGCACCGCCGCCACCCTCACCGGTGACTATGACGTCTCCGACGGCTTGCGCAGCGGTGATGACGTTGATCTGGTCACCTTCACCCTGGCCGAGCCGATCGACCCGGCCACCGGTGAGTTCACCGTCACCGACGTGAGCACTGCGGCGGCGCAGGGGGTCACTGATTCCCTCGGCCACTACCCCGTGGGCACCGACATGGCACCGGCCGACCTCAGCCTGAGTTTCGCTGCTGAGCCGGCCGCCGGGAACGGTGCAGGCCAGATCAGCACCAGCTCGAACACCGGCTCCGGCGTCGTCGGGGTGCCGCAGGTGTTTGCCGCGCTCACCGCCTTCCTCGGCGAGACTCTCGGCGCCTCCGAAGGGGCCCAGCTCTCCTCCTAACCGTACCTCGGGCTGGATTCCACCACTACTTCACCTTTTCCAGAAAGGCTCCTCACACCATGGCTTTCCGACACCGCGCACTCGCCGCGACCACCACCGCCGTCCTCACCGCCGGTCTCCTCATCCCCTCCGCCACCGCCCAGGAGGGCGAACTGACCGGCGTGACCGGCACCGTGGACTGGAACTTCAAGGACAGCTTCCTGAGCTATGTCACCAGCGGATTCGCCGGGGGCGCGGTCACCGTCTCCGACGGGGCGACCTGGGAGAAGGGACAACCCTTCACCTTCCCGATCGATGCTGAGAACACCACCGTCACCGACAATGACACCGCCGTCATCGAGCTCGGCGGCGAGGTGAACTTCAACGCCCACGGCGGGATCCTCGACACCACCGTCAGCGACTTCACGCTCCACGTCGACGGCACCACCGGCTCCCTCTACGTGGACTACAGCTCCAAGCCCATGTCCATGGAACCAGGGGAGGAGGCTGTCGTCGAAGAAAATGTCCACTTCGTCGACATCGTCTTCGATGAGCCGGTGGACTTCAGTGCCCCGCTGAATCTGACCGGTGCCACCACGCTCGTCGAGGACGGCGTGCCGGTGTTCACCAACTACTCGGCGGGTGACGCCTTCTCGGACCTGGTGCTCGATACCGAGCCGACCTTCGCGGAGCCGACTGAGCCGGAGGAGCCGGCTGATCCGGAAGACCCGGCGAACCCGGAGGACCCGGCTGATCCGGAAGAGCCGACAGCGCCCGGCGGCAGTGCCGACGGCAGTTCTGCAGGTAGCTCAACTGAGGAGGGTGGATTCCTGTCCCAGCTCTTCGGCGCCGTGAGTGGCATTGTCGGTATCGGTGCCCTGGGCGCGGTCATCACCAGCATCGTCCAGCACTTCACCAAGCTGGTGGGTTAGCCTCTCCAGGTCCGCCGGGAAGCCTGGCAAGTCCATCTCAGCAACCGCTGTTGCCCCATGTCTCGGGGCGGCAGCGGTTGCTTTGTCGGGAACTGCGAGGGGAGCAGGTTCCGGAGCCTGTTCCTTGTCGCGGGAGAGAAGCGAATGTAGTCTCGGCCACACTCATTAGTTTTTGCATATGGCTGCAGATCAGCCCTGGATGTGAAATACAAGGGAGGCCACATGGGCCGGGACAGAATCGCCGAACCGTGGGGAGAGCGAACTCCCTACGCGGCAGGGGAGACATGGCCGAGCCGGGTGGACACGCACCTGGCGGAAGGCGTGGCCGAGGAGGACGTGGACGGGTGGAGGCAGACCGCGTCCATCCTGCACTCGAACGGCGACGCCCTGGACATCGCGGTCAAAGACGGAGAGATCGTCGGTGTCCGCGGACGGGCGCAGGACCGGGTCAACCACGGCCGACTCGGGGTGAAGGACCTCTACGGCTGGCAGGCCAATTCCTCCCCGGACCGGCTGACCCACCCGTTGATCCGGCAGGACGGCGAGCTCGTGGAGACGGACTGGGACACCGCCATGGACCGGGTGGTTTCCCGTACCCGGGAGCTGCTGGAGGAACAGGGGGCCAGTGCCCTCGGCTTCTACACCACCGGCCAGCTCTTTGCCGAGGAGTACTACACGCTGGGGGTGATCGCCCACGGCGGGCTGGGCACGAACCACGTGGACGGCAACACCCGGTTGTGCACCGCCACCGCAGCGGCCGCACTGAAGGCGTCCTTCGGGTGTGACGGGCAGCCGGGTTCCTACACCGACGTCGACCACGCCGATGTCATCGCGCTCTACGGGCACAATGTGGCAGAGACCCAGTCCGTGCTGTGGATGCGGATGCTGGACCGCCTGGCGGGCCCGAACCCGCCGCAGATCATCTGCGTGGATCCCCGCCCCACCAAGGTTGCCGAGCACGCCACCGTGCACCTGGCGCCGAAGCTGGGCACCAATGTGGCGCTGATGAACGGGCTGCTGCACGAGATCATCGCCAATGACTGGGTGGACCACGATTTCATCACCGCCAACACGGTGGGCTACGACAAGCTGGTGGAGACGGTCCGGGACTACCCGCCGGAGAGGGTCGCCGAGATCTGTGACGTCCCCGTGGAGCAGATCCGCCAGGCTGCCCATATTCTGGGGCACGCCGAGAAACTGCTGTCCACGGTGCTGCAGGGCTTCTACCAGTCAAACCAGGCCACAGCCGCATCCGTCCAGGTCAACAACATCAACCTGATCCGGGGCATGCTCGGGAAACCCGGTTGCGGCATCCTGCAGATGAACGGCCAACCCACCGCCCAGAACACCCGCGAGTGCGGCGGTGACGGCGATCTGCCGGGTTTCCGGAACTGGTCCAACGATGACCATGTGGCGGACCTGGCCCGGGTGTGGAACGTGGATCCGATGCAGATCCCGCATTACACGGCACCCACCCACGTGATGCAGATGATGCGCTACGTCGAGGAGGGCTCGATCAGGTTCCTCTGGGTCAGTGCCACCAACCCCGCGGTGTCCCTGCCCGAGCTGCACCGGATCAGGTCCATCCTCACGCAGGAACGGCTCTTCCTGGTGGTGCAGGACATCTTCCTCTCCGAGACAGCGCAACTGGCCGACGTCGTCCTGCCCGCCGCCACCTGGGGAGAGAAGACGGGCACCTTCACCAACGTGGACCGCACCGTCCACCTGTCTGAGAAGGCCGTGGAACCACCGGGCGAGGCGCGGCCGGACCTGGACATCTTCCTCGATTACGCCCAACGCTTGGACCTGCGGGACAAAGACGGGGAACCGCTGGTCAAATGGGATGATCCGGAGTCCGCTTTCGAGGCGTGGAAGGAGTGCACCCGCGGCAGACCGTGCGACTACACGGGGCTCAGCTATGACAAGCTGCGCGGTAAAACCGGCATCCAGTGGCCCTGCAATGAAGATCACCCTGACGGCACGGAACGCATCTACACCGACGGGAAATTCTGGAGTGCACCGGACTACTGCGAGAGCTACGGCAAGGACATGCTCACCGGTGCACCGATGGAACCGCAGGAGTACCGTGCCCAGAACCCGGAGGCCAAGGCAATGCTGAAGGGGGCTGCCTACGTCCCGCCCCATGAGGAGCCCGGTGGGGACTACCCCATGCAGCTGACCACCGGCCGCACGCTCTACCACTTTCACACCCGGACCAAGACGGCGCGGGCGCCGGAACTGCAGAAGGCCGCGCCCGAGGTGTGGATCGAGCTGTCAGCTGTCGACGCCGTGAGCATCGGTGCGGCCGAGGGGGATCTGCTGCGGGTGAGCACACCGCGGGGCAGGGTGGACGCGAAAGCCCGCATCACCGGCATCCGCCCCGGCGTACTCTTCCTTCCCTTCCACTACGGGTACTGGGACACCGACGGCGGAGAGGAACCGGGGGAGCACGGGCGTGCGGCCAACGAGCTGACCATCACCGACTGGGATCCCGTGTCCAAGCAGCCGATCTTCAAGACCGCGGCTGCGCGAGTGGAACGTCTCGGCAGCGGTGACGGATCCTCACCGGCCCCGACGAACACGGCGTCGGCCCCGCTCGCGCGAAGCGGCACCAACGACACGAAGGCGGGAATGCGATGAAGCTCGATCTGGTACTGCGGGAGCTCCACCGGCGGGAGAATAACCTCGCACACAAACTGCTGCATGTCTCTGAACGTCACAAGGTCGACCACGATGTCTACCATCTCGGACGGGACCTGGCGGGCTGGTCACAGCGACACGTCAGGGAGATCGCCGAGGCGGCGCGGGACCTTGACCTGAACCTCGATCCCGAGCCGGCGGCGGAACATCACGTGGCGCAGAAGTTGCGGGAAAAGGGCAGCGAATTGCTCGGCCGCCGCAGTGAGCCGGGACTTCTGCTGCTGGTCGATCTCCGCGAGCTCTACACCATGGCCGCGGGCCTCTCCGTCGACTGGGAATTGCTCGGGCAGGCGGCGCAGGGGATCAGGAACCGGGAGTTGCTGGCGTTGACCAAACGCTGTCATCCCGACACCCTCCGCCAGATGAAATGGGCGAATTCAAAACTCAAGGAGTCTGCCACGCAGATTCTGGTCAGCTGACGGGGATTTCGGGGGTAGCGGGTAACCGCGAATTGGGGGAATAACATGTGCGCCCCTCTAAATGGGGGGTGTATTTCAGCCTGCCGGTCTCGAATTGGATAAGCCGAGGTCACAAGGTGAAAAAACGTTGGAGCGTTCAAAAGGTGTGATTTACCTGGCATTATGCTGGGTGCCCCTGCGTTCTGGGGCTTTTTCGGGCTTATTTTATTTGCCTCGAAAAAGCCTTGAATTGTCTTCCCCCGGGGGCTAATTTTCTCTTAGAAAGCAAAAATGTTGTCATCCCAACCAAACATCATATCTGTCAACGCGTGGAGGTGAAGACGGTGAGAGGTCCAGTCCGAATCAGTTGTGAAAGCAAAGCACATCTGTCTGCTGGGGATCTCCCCGGCTTCCTTAAGCTCCGTGCTCCTGCGAGGACGGGGATCCTACTTTGAGGAAGAACATGGCAATTTACACGGCTCGAGTCCGCCGGGATGGCGAGTGGTGGCTGGTCTCCGTCGATGAAGTTGAAGGACTGACCACCAAGGTGCGGCTGCTGGAGCAGGTTCCCATGGCAGTTCGGGAGCAGCTCGCTCATATCCCGGGCGAGTTCTCAGATCCGGAGGACGCGATTGTGATGGTGTTCCCCGAGGATGACTCCCAGTGCGTGCTCCACGTCAAGGACCTCAGTGAGCGGGTGCGGAAATTGCAGTATGAGGAACAGCGGGCCATGCGGCAGGCGGTCCGGGAGCTGAGTCTGCAGGGGTTGACCTTCCGTGACATCGGCGAGATCCTCGGCGTGGACTTCAAGCGGGCCATGCAGCTCGCGAAATAGGCCTGGCTGGAGCTCCGGTTCCATGACTTTCCCCAGTCGGTGAGGCACGGCATGATAAGTGCTTGATTACCTCGGGTCTAAGGGAAGAGCGCAGACGGTCATGGAACTACGGCAGCTGAAATACTTTTTGGCGGTTGCCGAAGAGCTCAACTTCACCCGTGCGGCACAACGCCTGCACATGGCCCAGCCGCCACTGTCCCAGCAGGTGAAGGCTTTGGAAGATGAGCTGGGTTTCGCATTGTTTCGCCGCACCACCCGCAAGGTCGAATTGACTCCGGCCGGCAGACATTTTGCCGGCCGGGTCCGTGACCTGGGCAAGGAGCTCCGTAACGCTGTCAGCGAGGCCGCGAGCGTAGCGAACGGGGTCCGTGGAGTGGTCCGAATCGGTTTCGTCGGTACTGCCACCTACCACCTGATGCCGCAGGTTCTCGCCTGTGCTCAGCGTGAATTTCCTGAGGTGAAAGTGGAGGTCGAGGGGGAGCTGCTGACGCCGCAGATTGAGGACCGCTTAAAGCGGAGGGTGCTTGATCTCGCGGTTATCCGGCCGCCGGTGTCGACCGGGAGAATCTCAGTCGAACTATTGCGGGAGGATCCTTTTGAAGTGGCGTTCGCGGAAAATGATCCCCTCGCAGGTTCGACGGAACCGCTCGATATCGCTGATCTGCGGGAAAGAAGTTTTGTGTCTTATCCCGCCGACGCTGCCGCTGCGATCGCCTTCTACAGTGCCTGCCGGGAGGCCGGTTTTCTGCCTAGAGTGGCCCACGAGACAGATCGGATGTCCACGCTATTGACCCTGGTCGGTGTTGGTTCCGGAATTGCCGTGGTCCCCGCAGGTTCGGTTCCTCCCGCCCAGTTCCCCGTCTGCTTCCGGTCTTTGACGGGAATCGCACCGATTGGCCTGGCTATCAGCGGGCTTAAAGAGGCACAGAACCCGCTGATTACGAGAATCAGCGGGCTGCTTCGGCGGGAACTCGCCGGCGGAGAAGGAAACTAGACCACAGCGGTTCTATTCTCGTTTCACCGCAACGTCCTGGTTGACGGGAAAATCGAGGTGGGACAGATGGGTGGTAGGCGGACCGGCATCTTCGGTGTCGGGGAGGTCCGTGAGCCTGCCTTCGAACAACTGGTCTTCGGCGACGGGCGAGATGCCGGCTTTCCGCTGTCTCTTGGCCACGAAGGCGACCAGGAACGGAGTGATGAAGGTGGTGACAACCACCGCCGTGGCGATCTGTGCGGTGGCTTCCGCCTGGACGGCCTGGAGGGCGGGATCGATAGCGGCGATGGCTGCCGGAGTGGCGATGGCATTACCGGCGACAGCTGATTCTGCCGCACCCGCGACTACGTTGCGCGCGTTCTTCGGGTGGCGGCGAACCCGGTGCCACAGGTAAACGGCCAGAATCGTGGCGGTGCCGGAGAAGACCAGTGTCATCAGTCCGAGCAGTACACCAATGGCGCCGGAGCGAAGCAATTCGCCGAAGTCGATGCCGGCGCCGATGGCGAAGCCGGCGAACGGAATGATGAGCTTCTCGCCTGGGGCGAGGAAATTCCGGGCGATCGTGGAGAAGTTGCCGAGCAGGAAGCCGAAGATCATCGGGAAGATGGCGGCCAGCAGTGTCATGATGGGGAAGTCAGCGAGACCGGCAGCGCCGAGGGCGATCATGGTCAGGAAGGGACCATCGTTGACCGAGAGGACAGAGATGGACCCCTTATCGGTCTTGGAGCCGAACTGTGAGGTCAGAGCGACGAAAAGGGAGCCGCTCGAGTTGGACATGGCGGCGATCACCGCCAGCGGGAGCAGGCCCCAGAGGTGTCCGTCCGGAGTGAGAAATGCGACAGCGAGGCCGACGGTCACTGCAATGCCGAACTTCGAGAACATCAGTACGGCACCCTTCTCGATGGAGGGGAGGGCCGTCTTGAAGTTGATCTGTGAACCAACGGAGATGAAGAAGAGGGCGATCAGAACTGTGGTGCCCTCCTTGAACAGGGCAGTGGTGAAGCTACCGATCTCCAGAATCCCCGGTGCAAAGGTGTTGATGACCGCACCGAGAAACAGCGGCACCACCATCAGTGCCCCTGGTATCTTCCCGATTGTTCGAAATAGCTGGTCCACGGAAAAACTCCTCCATAATCGTTCGCGTCGGCGCGTGATGCAGTGCCACTCACATCGCCCACCCTGTGTGACTTGACTCATGTTATGGATTGTCCGTCAGTAACTGAAATACCTGAAAAGTCTCACTTCAGACGCTGGCACTATCAATCCCTCTGTGGCAGGTGGCCCAGGCAGATGCAGGGGCGGGGGCGCTGGAGGAGCGGGACAGCATCGCCACGTGGCACTGCCCGGAGGATGCCACCGCGACCCGCGGCCCCGTCCTCGATGCCGTCCTCGATCTGGGGCACGATCACCGGGATGTCGGACTGGTTCTCTACGCCCCGGGCGCCACGGTTCGTGGTGGCCAGCCCCGGGCGCCTCCCCGGTAGGGGCGGCGGAAGCTCACTGGCATCGGGGCGGTGACCTCCGCGGGGAAGGTCCGGCTGTCCACTGTCACAGCGGAATCAGAGCTCGTTGGGGAACTCGTGGGTGTCTCCATGGCGCTGGACACCTGGGGCGAGAACGCGCGGTGCCTGGAAATCCTCACCGGTTCCCAGTAGGTCTGCCGGCAGTTGCACGGCACTCCGCGTGGCCGCCGGGGCGGTCCGCGGGAGGACCGCTGCCGCGACCGGAGCCGTGCCCTTGGGTCCCTGGGTGCCGACGGCCGCGTCCAGTGGATCCGCGGCCACCACGGACACCTGCTCAACACCTTCCGGCCGAGCAGCAATGGTCACCCGCCGCTGCGCCCCAGCTCTACCTGGACAACCGGCCGGACTTCGCCCGGCGCCTGCGCACGTAACTACGGGAGGCGCTTGCCGATGCTCCGATGGACAGTCTGCTGCCGCAGAACGCGGCGGTGTCGATGGCGGTCCGCTGACGCGGGCAACCGTCAGGCGCTCAGCTGCTTCAGGTCCGCCAGGATCTCGTCGAGGGCGGCTTCAGCGCCGTCCTCGTGCAACATGGTCAGCACCTGGGCGTAGGGCTCGGTGAACTCTTCCCGGTCAATCAGGTCGCCGAAGATCCCGCGGTCACGCAGGAACGCCAGGATGTCCTCCCGGTTGTGGGAGGCGTTCTCCATCAGTCGTGGAGCCAGTCGGTCGACCACCTTGATGGCCTGTCCCTGTTCGTCCACCCCCTCGGCGTAGCGGGCCCAGGAGGCCACGATCGCGGCGGAGAGCACCACGCTGCCGCCGGTCGCCAGGTTCTCCCGGACCACGGGCAGCAGCCATTTCGGGATGCGGTCGGAGGATTCGGCGCACAGGCGCGGCACGGTGTCCTTGACGGCGGCGTTGCCGAAGCGCTCGATCAACTTGTGGCGGTAGGCGTCCAGGTCCACGCCCGGGAGCTCGCGCAGGGTCGGGGTGGCCTCGTTTTCCATGTAGGCCAGCAGGAAGTCCCGGAAGCGCTCATCGGCCAGGACGTCGTGGACCATGTGGTGGCCGGCCAGATGGCCGAAGTAGCACAGTCCCTGGTGGGAGGCGTTGAGCAGGCGCAGCTTCATCAGCTCATAGGGTTCGACGTCGTCGACCACCTGCACGCCCACCTCTTCGTAGGCCGGGCGACCGGCCACGAAGTTGTCCTCCAGCACCCACTGGGTGAAGTCCTCGGCCACCACGGGCCAGGCGTCCGTGTAGCCGGTGGCGGTGATGTCCGCGCGGTCGGCATCGGTGGTCTCCGGCGTGATCCGATCCACCATGGAGTTCGGGAAGGAGACGTTCGCGGCCACCCATTCCCCCAGTTCCGGGTCCACGGACTCGGCGAAGGCCAGGAAGTAGCGCTTGGCCAGGTCGCCGTTGCCCTGGATGTTGTCACAGCTCATGATGGTGAACGGTGCGGCGCCGGCGGCGCGGCGTTCGATCAGGGCGGCGGTCACCAGACCGAAGAAGGTCTGCAGGCCGGCGGTCCCGCCGTCCTGCAGGTGCTGCCGGTCCTGGGAGACGTGCACGTTGGCGTGGTCGAACTCGCCGGTGGCCGGATCGATGTTGTAGCCGCCCTCGGTGACGGTGAGGGAGATGATGCGGATCGCGGCGTCGGCAAGCGTGGCCACGGCGGCCGCGGGGTCCTCGGGGGCGAAGACGTAGTCGATGATGCTGCCGATCACTCGCTGGTCCACGTGACCGTCCGCGGACTTGGTGCTCAGGGTGTACAGGTGGTCCTGACCGGCCAGGGCGTCGCGCATGCGGGCATCGCCGGGCATGACGCCCATGCCGATGATGCCCCAGTCCAGGGCCTTGTCTTCGTTCATCAGGCGGTCCAGGTACATGGCCTGGTGCGCGCGGTGGAAACCGCCGACACCGAAGTGGACGATGCCCGCGGTGACCCGGGAGCGGTCATAGGTGGGGACGGCTGCGCCGGAGATCTCGGCTACCTGGTCGAGGGTGGCGTTGCTGAGCGCGGGGGATGGCATGGTGGGGTTCTCCAGGAGGGGTCAGTTGCGGGTGGAATCGGAGACGTCAACGCGGGAGGTGGCGTCAGCAGGGGAGCCGGCGAGTTCATCGATGTCGGCGTCCTCGGCCAGGGCCGGTACGCCGTCGAAGCCGGGCTGGGTGCCCTTGAGCTGGAGGGTCATCCAGCCGGAGAGCAGATAGAGGGCGATCATGATGAGCACCAGGCCGGTCGCGCCCACCAGCGGGTGGAAGACGGCGACCAGCAACGGGCCGACGGCCACGGCGCCGCCCACGCCCAGGTTGTAGGTGGCCATCGCGGCCCCGGGGTGCTTCGGGTCCAGGGAGACCGCGATGGCGGACAGCGGGACGAAGCCGGCCAGGGAAACGCCGAACAGCGCGCCGGCGGCGATGGTGACGCCGAAGACCAGCCCGTTGGGCAGACCCGCAGGCACGCCGAAGAAGGGGATGAAGTAGACCAGCGCGAGGGTCACCGCCCCGCCGATGGAACCGCCCCAGAAGACGGTCTTCGCCCAGCCGGTCTTATCGCCGAACTTGCCGAAGAAGGGGTTGAACGGCAGGTTCACGGCGTAGATGACGGTGGTCAGAATCAGGAACCAGCCCAGCTGCCAGCCGAGGTCATCGGTGAAGAAGGAGGGGAAGAACACCGCCATGGCGTAGGTGGGGATGGAGTTGATGGTGCGGATGTAGGTGACGAACCGGGCGCGGCGGTCCCGGGCCAGCAGCTTGAAGCCCTGACCGAGCGTCTGGGAGACGGCCTCCGGGTTGGCCACCAGCGGATGGCGGCCCTTGCGCTCCTTCACGCCGAGCAGGGCGATCAGGGAACCGATGATCACCAGACCCAGGGAGACCCACAGGGTCTCGTAGAAGGTCAGGCTGAAGAACTGGATGGACACGGTGGCCACCAGCGCCCCCAGCGTGGGCAGACCAGCAGAAAAGGCCACGTAGAACCAGCCCACACCGGTGCCCAGCTGTTTGGCCGGGGCCGTGGCGGTGATCCAGACCAGGAAACCGTAGGCGAAGAAGGGGTAGCCGAAGCCGCGTAATCCGTAGGTGAGGAAGATCAGCCAGTTCAGGTCCGTGGTCAGTGCCACGCAGAGGAAGGCCAGTTCAAAGACGATCCACACGACGGCGCCGAGGATCATCACCTTGCGCGGACCCCACAGATCCGACAGGGCGGCGGCGAAGAAGGCGGCGATGGCCACGGCGACGCCGTAGACAGTGACCAGCGTGCCGGCCAGGGACACGGAGAAGCCGTGCTCAGAACTCAGGAAGGGCTCCAGGATATTGGTTTCCACGCCGTCGCCGATCATGAAGATCGTCAGGCCGATGAATCCGAAGATCAGCGGCCGCGGGATGCCGATGCGGTCCAGCAGGCCGGGCTGCGGGGTGCTTGCCGACGCCGCGGTGGAGGCCGCCGGCGGCGGGGAGTCGGCCGCCGTCGCGGCGGGATCACTGTGGTGCGTCATGGGGTTTCTTCCTGGGACGGAGGGTGAGGTGCGGCGCCCCGGTTGCCCCGGGTTGTGCTCCCACTCACGATGACAACCACAATCTAACGCCATAGTGTTATAAAAAAGCAAGAACTAACATCCAGATGTTAGATAGGCGTGTTTTCTGACGTGCGTGCATGCTAGATTTTTCACATGGCTCGAGTAATCCCTGCCACCACGCAGGAGCGGCGGCGCGAACGCATCGTCGCCTATGTCACCCGTCATGGCTCCGTCCGGGTGGAACAGCTCGCGGAGCACTTCGACGTCTCCGCCATGACGATCCACCGTGACCTGGAGGCTCTGGCCGCTGAACACCTGCTGGAACGCATCCGCGGCGGCGCGCGGTCGGTGTCGCCGTCCATGAGTGAACTGGGCGTCGGCCAGCGCCGCCAGCTCCACCGGGACACCAAGGCGGCGCTGTGTGCGGCGGCGGCGCGGCTGATTCCGGAGGGCGCGGTGGTGGCCATCGATGACTCCACCACGCTGGAGCCCCTGGTCGAGGGGCTGCCAGAGCGCAACCCCTCGGCGCTCATCACCCACTCCCTCAAGGCGATGAGCGATCACCGGCGTCGCGTCGGCATGACCGGCATCCGGTTGATCGGATGTGGTGGCCTCTATTTCGCGGAGACCGACTCCTTCCTGGGGGCGACCACTGTCGCGGAACTGGGGCAGCTCTCGGCTGATGTCTCCTTCGTCTCCACCACCTCGGTCCGCCCCTGTGGTTCCGCCGGTGCCGCCCTCTTCCACCCCGACCTGGAGGCCGCGGATACCAAACGCGCGCTGATCGCGGTGGGCACCACCCGTGTGCTGGTGCTGGATTCGACCAAGTTCCATGCGCCGGGCGTGTTCAAGGTGGCGGACCTGGACGAATTCGACCACATCATCGTCGACCGCGAGATCAGCCGCAGTCAGCGCGACCTGCTGTCCCGCTCCCACGCCCGGGTCCATATCGTGGACGCCGAAGGCAATGAACACCCGCCGACCGCCGGCCGCACCGAACAGGAAGAGAACTGATGGCACTGGTACTGGGCATCGACAGCTCCACGCAGTCCTGCAAGGCGGTGCTTGTCGACGCCGCCACCGGCGAAGTCCTCGCCGAGCAGCGCGCGACCCACCCCGAGGGCACGGAGGTGGATCCCGCCGCCTGGCTGACCGCCATGGACCAGGCCACCGCCGGCCTCATCGAGCGGGCCGACGCCGTGGCGATCGCCGGGCAGCAGCACGGCATGGTCGCCCTCGACGAGACGGGCGAGGTGGTACGTCCGGCCCTGTTGTGGAATGACACCCGCTCCGCCCGGACGGCCGAGGACCTGATCGCCGAATTCGGCGGGCCCGCTGCCTGCGTGGAGCAGACCGGCAGCCTGCACGTCGCCTCGATCACCGCCACCAAGCTGCGCTGGCTGCGTGACCACGAGCCAGACAACGCCGCGCGCACCGCCAGCGTGCTGCTGCCGCACGACTACCTGACCTGGCATCTGGGTGGTCGGCAGCGCAAGACCACGGACCACGGCGATGCCTCCGGCACCGGCTACTACAGCACCCGCGAGCGCCGCTTCGTGCCGGAACTGGCCGAACAGGCGCTGGGGCATGCGGTGGAGCTGCCGCACATCGCGGAACCGGATGAGCAGGTGGGCACCGTCGGCGGCAGCCCGGCAGGCGCGGTGATCGCCCCGGGCACCGGTGACAACATGGCCGCGGCCCTGGGCCTTTGCCTGGGTGCCGGGGACGTGAGCGTGTCCATCGGCACCTCCGGGGTGGCTGCCGCAGCGGTCCCGGGAAGCGTGCACGATGAATCCGGACTGGTCACCGGCTTCGCCGACGCCACCGGTGCCTACCTGCCACTGGCCTGCACCCTGAACGGGGCGCGGGTGCTGGAACTGGGCCGGCGCATCCTCGGCGTGGACTGGGCGGAGTTCAGCCGTCTGGCGTTGGCCGGAGAATCCGGCGCGAACGGCCTGGTGCTCCAGCCCTACCTGGACGGCGAGCGCACGCCCAACCGCCCGGACGCCACCGGGGTGCTGGCCGGCCTCACCAGCGCCACCACCCGGGAGGACTTCGCACGCTCGATTGTGGAGGGACTGTTGTACTCCATGAAGGACGCCGTGGACGCTCTGGTGTCCGCCACCGGGGTGCCGGCCAAGCGCGTGCTGCTGATCGGCGGCGGCGCGCAGTCTGAGGCGGTCCAGTTGATCGCCCCGGAGATCTTCGGCGTGGACGTGGTCATCCCGGACCCGGCCGAGTACGTGGCCCTCGGCGCCGCCCGGCAGGCCGCGTGGGTGCTGTCCGGGGAACCGGAACCGCCGCAGTGGCCAGTGCCCGGCACCGAGGCGATCTCAGCTGCGGTGGATGGCGAGGGGCTGGCGCGTTATGCCCGGCTGCGGGACGCCACCGAGGGGTGGTGAACAGACCCGGACAGGGCGCGCAGTGCGCCGGTAGCCTGGGATGGGAAGGCATGCTGCCGAACCCCTGAGGAGTCCGAGATGCCGCAGTTGCTTGTTCTGGCCCGGGACCTGGACCGCATCGAGATGATCGATCCGGACACCGGTCACCGCGAGGTCATCATCACCGAGACCGGCCCGCACCCGGATGGCGTGGTGTGTGACGGCACCAGCATCTACTGGACCACGATGGGGGAGCGGACCGGTACCGCCCCCGGCGGGGAAGCCATCTACGCCCACGCGGACGGCGGGGTCCACGCCATCGACGTGGACGGGTCCCACCGCCGGGACATCGTGCCTCCCGGTGGCACGACCACCGGCAAACAAATCGCGCTGGACAGTCACGGCAACCTCTACTGGGGCAACCGGGAGGGCTGCTCGCTGGCCACCGTCCGAACCGATGGCACGGGCCTGCGGGACCTGGTCCGGCGGGACGGTTCCGGGGAGGAGCGGGACTGGATCGTCGGCGTGGCCATTGATGAGGCGAACGGCCACCTCTACTGGTCGCAGAAGGGTTCCTTCACCGGTGGCGACGGCAGGATCTTCCGCGCCGGGCTGGAAATCCCCGCCGGGGAGACGGCGGACAGTCGCAGCGACATCGAGCTGCTCTGGGACGGTCTACCGGCGCCGATTGATCTGGAACTGATCGAGGACCGACTGGTCTGGACCGACCGTGGCTCCGGCTCCTGGCCCGGCGGCAACTCGCTCAACCGGGCCCTGCTTCCGGCCATCGGGGAACCGGGGAAAGCCCCGGATATTCTCGCGCAGGGCTTCGATGAAGCCATCGGGCTGGTCGTGGACCAGGCCGAGCAGGTGGCCTATGTCGCGGATCTCTCCGGCAAGATCTGGATCGTACCCGGCCCCGGGAACACCGACGTGGGAACCCACGCGGTGATTGACCTGGGGTTCCCGGTGACCGGGCTGAATCTGGTGCGGTAGGGCGTTTAGCCCTGGGCCGCAGCCTGCACTGCTGCGCTGACCGCGGGGGCCACGCGCGGATCCAGCGGGGAGGGCACGATGCGTCCCGGTTCGAGATCCTCGGCGGCGATCTCCGCGATAGCGGTGGCTGCGGCCAGCTTCATCTCAGGCGTGATGGCCGTGGCCTCCGCGGCCAGTGCACCGTGGAAAATGCCCGGGAAGGCCAGCACATTGTTGATCTGGTTCGGCAGGTCACTGCGTCCGGTGGCCACGATCGCGCCGTAACGGCGGGACAGCTCCGGATCGATCTCCGGGGTGGGGTTGGCCAACGTGAACAGGATCGGCTCCGGAGCCATGAGCTGCAGCGCCTCCTCGCCGATGTTGCCGCCGGAGACGCCGATGAAGGTGTCGGCGCCAGTGAAGGCCTCGTTGATGCCGCCGGTGACGCCGCGCGGGTTGGTCCGGGCGGCCAGGTCCTGCTTGACCGGGGCCAGGTCCTGGCGGTCGGTGGAGATCACGCCGCGGGAATCGAGCACCACGATGTCCCGGGCGCCGGCGTTGTGGAGCATGTCCACGGCCGCCACACCGGCGGCACCGGCACCGGAGATGACGATGCGCAGACCCGCGATGTCCTTTTCCACCAGGGTCAGCGCGTTGCGCAGCGCGGCCAGGATGACCACGGCGGTGCCGTGCTGGTCATCGTGCATGACCGGGATGTCCAGGCGCTCGATCAGCTTGCGCTCGACCTCGAAGCAGCGCGGCGCGGAGATGTCCTCGAGGTTGATGCCGCCGAAGGAGGGGGCCAGTGCGGCGATCGTGTCCACGAGCTCATCGACCTCGCGGATGTTGAGCACCAGTGGGACGGCCTTCAGTCCGGCGAAGGAGCTGAACAGCTGGGCCTTGCCCTCCATGACGGGCAGGGAGGCCTGCGGTCCGATGTCACCGAGGCCGAGCACTGCGCTGCCGTCGGAGATGATCGCGACGGTGTCGCCGATGCCGGTGTGGGTGCGGGCGACGGCCGGATCAGCGGCAATGGCCTGACAGACCGTCGCGACACCTGGGGTGTACGCCAGCGAGAGGTCGCGCATGTTCTCCAGGGGGCGGGCGGATGCGATCGAGAGCTTGCCGCCCTCGTGGGCGGCGAAGATCTCTTCGTTGGTCAGCGCGCGGACGGAATCGGTAACTGGGGTGGCCATGTGGGTCAACCTTGATCTCGTTGGGTTTCGATGGACAAACTATCAAGGTACAGAAACAGGGTCACCTGCAAAAACCGGTTTCTCTGTTAAAGGTTGAAAGCTTTTCTGAGCGGGGAGGGAAATTTTGTGAAGGCCGGGGTTAGCATGAATATAAATACCGGCAGCGATGGCGCGGTGGGGGTTTGCCCGTGAGAAGCTTGGCGAGGTGCTGTCCCGGGAGTGAATGGCCGCTAGACTATGTCATACGTCACAGCATTAGGAGGTCCGATGACCACCAACCCCCACGTCGAATCCTTCCTCGCCCTATCCGCCAAAGTCCATGACGCCGGACTCATGCAGCGCCGCTACGGCTTTTATTGGACCAGGATTCTGTTCTGGACGCTGTGCACCCTGGCCATCCTCATCGCGGTGGCTCTGCTCGGCGCCAGCTGGTGGCAGTTGGTCCTCGCCACTTTCCTGGGGGTGGTGATGTCACAACTGGGATTCCTCAGCCATGAGGCCGCCCACCAGGAGATCTTCCGCAGCCGCAGCTGGAACGAATGGACGGCTCGCGTTCTGGGAGGGTTGCTCACCGGGCTGAGTTACGGCTGGTGGGTGGACAAGCACAGCCGGCACCACGCCCACCCCAACCGGGAACGATCGGATCCAGACGTGACCTCGAAGGTCGTGGCCCTTACCCCGGAGAACGCGGACCGGCGCAGCGGTCTGTGGGCGCGACTCACGCGCTACCAGGGCTACTATTTTGTTCCGTTGCTGCTCTTCGAGGGTTTCTCCCTGCATCTGGCCGCCACCAAGAAGGTCCTCACGTCCCGGCAGATCAGGCATCGGTGGGTCGAGCTCCTCTTCCTCGGGATCAGGCTGATCGGCTATCCGGTGTTCCTGTTTCTCTTCCTGCCTGTGGGGCTGGCACTTAGCTTCATCGTGGTCCAGGTGATCGTGTTCGGGTTCCTGCTCGGTGGGGCCTTCGCCACCAACCACATCGGGATGCCGAGCGTCCCCCACGACGTGAAGCTCGACTTCCTGCGGCGGCAGGTGCGCATGTCCCGCAATATCCGGGGCGGCCGACTGGTGCATTTTCTCATGGGTGGCCTGCAGTACCAGGTGGAACACCACCTATTCCCCAAGACACCCCGCCCGAATCTTCCGGTGCTCCAGGAACTTGTCCGAGAGCACTGCGCCCGCCATGACATCCGTTACACCGAGACGACGCTGCGTGAGTGCTATGCCACGATCATCGCTTATCTCAACCAGGTCGGACTGCGGAACCGGAATCTGTACACGTGCCCGCTGGTCCTCCAGTACCGGGGCTGAGGGCACTGGAAAGGAGGGGAGATGAAGGTCATCGCCAACTACGACACGTGCATCGCCTCTGGCAATTGCGGGTACATCGCGCCGAATGTCTTCCGGAACCTCGATGAGCACGGTGGTTTCGTCAGCGTGGCCGATGAGCACCCCCCAGAGGCCGAGTTGTCCAGAGTGCAACGGGCGGAGCGACTCTGCCCGTCAGCGACCATCCGGGTGGAAGAAGGCGGGGGCAGATAGCGGGCTGCCGGGCGCCCCGCCGCCGGGCGCGGCGTCGACAAGCGTCAGTTATTCGGGGGTTTCCGCCACCTGTTCTCGCACGAGCGGAAACGACGCCCGACGGTAATTGTCCAGCAGCTCGTGACCGTCGGCTCCCAGTATCGTGGGCACGCCCCGCTCCGCGGTCTGCGCCGGTTCTGTCAGGGCCGTGGTCGTGCCGTGGGAGAGCACATGCTCGCTGGGGGAGAGTTGGCGGATGGCCACCCCGGCGACACGGTCACCGTGCTCGAATACGGCTTCGCCGTAGATCAGCGGATCATGCTGGCCGTCATCTCCGACCAGGATCCACTGGATCTCGGGGAACTCGATGAACAGGTTCCGCAGCTGCACCTTCTTGTGCTCCTGGCCGGAACGGAACAAACCGGTAGGGGTCGGCCCCCAGTCCGTGAGCAGCAGCGGCCCCTTGGGAAGATCGTGCTTGGCCAGGAAGTCGACCAACGTTCCGTAGGTGTTCCACGCGCCGGTGGACAGGTAGAACACGGGAGCGTCGGGATCGTCCCCGAGCAGCTCCCGGTAGAAGTCATTCATGCCTGGGACGGGTTTGCGCTTGTTGGTGTGCCGGACCCAGGAATTCCAGGCCGCGAGCAGCGCCCGGGGTAGCCAGGTGACCATCACGGTGTCATCGATGTCCGAGATCAGGCCGGTCCGGACCTCAGATGGCACGATGAGCACGTCGGCGCGCTGCGGTGGCGCGCCCTCGGCCTCGATGGTGACCTCCTGCCAGCCGGACGGGAGACCGTGGTCATTGACCAGGACATCCACATAACCGTTGGCGTTGGTGGTGGTGTGCACGGTCTGCTCGCCGGCGCGGACGGTCACGGGGAGACCCCCGACCTGGACGGTGAAGAACTGTCGCCACCCGCGCTGGGCCTGTTCAGCGACGCCGCGCGGCGTGATCGGGGTGTCCTCACCCGGCTCCTCCGGATCCGCCATGAGCACACGGCCGAGGACCCGGACGCGCCGCCCGGATCCGTAACCCCGGAATCCGGTGACGGCCGGGCGCCAGCCCGCCTCGGCCTTGCGCCGTACTCCGGCGCGGTTGATGGAGTGTTCCGCTTTACGCACGAAGTCCGCGAGTGCCATGCCAGTGAGGGTACGGGAATGGCGGGGGAGGGCGCTGGGTGGAGTGGAGCCCGTGCTGGTCAGGGTGTCAGCTCAGCGTCTCCACCGCATCGATCACCAGGTCCCAGAACTTCTCCCGGTCGAGTGTGACCGCCACCTGGGTGGTGCAGTCCTCCGGGGCGGGGGCGCGGAAATCCGCGACGGTCATGCCCACGGTCAGCTCTCCGCGCAGCTCGACATCCAGCGGCACCTTCCGCGTGGTCACCACGGCGGGGTCGATGAGGTAGGCGATGGTGCACGGGTCATGGACGGGCGGATCGTCGAAGCCCTGGGCGTCACGGTAGGCCTGGCGGAAGAAGCCGAAGAGACCGACGACGAAGCGGGCGACATCGGTGTCCAGGTCCACCAGACGCTGCTCGACCTCCGCGGTGGCCAGGGCCTGATGGGTCAGATCCAGGCCGACCATCGTGAGCGGCCAGGACTCGTTGAAGACGATGTGGGCGGCCTCCGGATCGACCATGATGTTGAACTCGGCCACCGCGGACCAGTTGCCCTCGTGGTAGCCGCCACCCATGAGCACGACCTCCTTCACGCGTTCCGCGATCCGGGGTTCCTTGCGCACCGCCAGCGCAATGTTGGTCAGCGGCCCGGTGGGCACGAGGGTGACGGTGCCGGGCTCGTGGCTCATCACCGTCTCGATGATGTAGTCCACCGCATGTGTCTCAGCGATGACATCTGTGACTGGTTCCGGCAGCTCATAGCCATGGATCTCCATGCCGGAGTCGCCGTGGATGTCGGGCGCGACCTCGACGTCGCGTACCAGGGGGCGGGTGCATCCGGCGTAGACCGGAACATCGGTCTGGCCGAGGACGGTGAGCACCGTCAGGGCGTTGCGGGTGACCTTCGGCAGGGTTTGGTTGCCACCGATGGTGGTGATACCCAGGAGGTCGATGGCGGGGTTGCCGGCAGCCAGGATGATGGCCACGGCATCGTCGTGGCCGGGATCGCAGTCGAGGATGATCTTTTTCGTCATGTCCTTCATTCTTCCCTAGTTCTCGATGTTCGCGGTCTCATCGCTCACCGCGTCGGAGAGAGTTTCCGGTTTCGGAATGAGGAAGGAGGTCAGGAAGGCGAACAGCAGGATCACGGCACCGGTGCCGATGCCGAAGCGGAAGCCCGCGGCCGGATCCATCTCCGCGAAGAAGGTGAACACCGCGAAGAGGATGGCGAAGCTGAGACCGGCACCGAGGTTGAAGGCGGAGGCGTTCATTCCGGGCAGGTAACCCGGGTTATCCGCCGGGGAGAGCACGATACCCATGCCGTTGAGCATGATGTTGGAGATGCCGGCGTAGACGACACCGACGAACAACGAGATCAGCAGCAGCGAGATCGGTCCGGGATCGCCCACCACGAAGATGGCCGCCAACAGTCCCAGGGCGGTGCCGATCAGACCGATCTGCAGGATCACCTTGTAACCGAACTTGCCCGCCAGCGCGCCCGCGATCGGCCCGACGACCAGACCGGCCAACGCGTAGGGGGTCAGCGTCCACCACGAGACGGTATCGGCGGCGATGCCGGCACCGACCTCGGCGTTCTGCCCCAGGTTCGGGATCAGACCGTTCATCACCGCGAACACCCCGGTCATGGTCAGCAAAGTGGTGATCAGCAGGGCCCAGGTGCGGCGCTGCTTCATGTAGTGGGTGGACACCAGCGGATAGCGGACCGTGGACTCGATCCGCCAGAACACGAAGAAGGCGGCCGCCGCGACGATCAGCAGGCCGATGACCAGCCACCAGTTCGCCGCCGCCAGCTTGCCGGCCTCATTGAAGGCGATCAGCGCCGCAGCGAGGGCGATGACGATCGGGACCACACCCTTCCAGTCCATCGGGTGGGTCTCGGTGGCGGTGGACTCCCTGGTGCCGAACTGCACGGCCACTGCGGCGAGGATGGCGATCACGGCCATCACCCAGAAGATCGAGCGGAAGCCGAGGTGGTCCGCCAGCCAGCCGCCGGCCAGTGCATCGACGCCGCCGATGCCGCCGTTGACCGAGGTGATGATGCCCATCAACAGGGCATACTGCTTGTCACTGGGAATCTGCACGCGCAGCATGATGAGACACATCGGCACGGTGGGCCCGGCGACCCCCTGGATCACCCGCCCGATGAACAGTACCGTCGCATTCGGGGCGAGAGCGGCCACGATGCAGCCGACCAGCAGGACGAGCATCATGCCGACCAGCACCTTGCGCCGTCCGATGAGGTCTGCCCAGCGTGGCAGGAACAGGGAGAAGAGGGCCGCGGCGGTGAAGAACGCGGTCTGCGTCAGCCCGATCTGGGCGCTGGTGGCGCTGAGCTCATTTTCCATCACCACCAGCGCCGGGGAGAGCATGGAGGCGTTGAGCTGGAAGGCGAACACTGCAGCCAGCAGGGCCAGCACGAGGGGTGCCACCTGCCCGGCGCTGAGTCTCGCGGAGTCGGTATCTGAGATCTGTTGCGACGACGCGGAAGTCACCGGAACACCTGCTTTCACTGGGGTCAGCCCGGATGCGCGCCATACCTGAACTGGTGATACCCGGACGGATGGGAAATCATAAACTCCGCTTCATTTTAACCGGCGCGGGGGACGTTGCGTAGTGGGGCCGACGGAACGGGCCGCAGAAAGTTCGTCGAGGCCATCATGGTGACGGTTGCTGTGTTTACTAAAAGATCCTTTCTTTACATTAAGATGTTCTCCGGAACTTCATGGTTCGTTCACAAGGTGGATCTAATGTCGCTCTGTCGACCCCCTGATTCGAGGGTGGAGTCGCGCATCCGTTTCTGTGAAAGGTTGTCATGCGAATTTCCCGCCGTTCTTGTACGGCTGCCGTTCTTGTGTCCACTCTGGCTGTAGCTGGGACGACCGCTGTCACTCAGGCTCAAGACACCGAGTTGGGTTCCCGGTTCACTTTGGGGGTGATGCCCGATACTCAGTTCTATTCGCGGTACTCGACGCCGGACACCGGAAACCTCTATATGGACCGCTACGGCTCAGAGCCGTACGCCGCTCAAGCGGAGTGGTTGGTCGAGCATCAGAATGAACTGAACATTCCCTTCACCGCGCACTTGGGTGATGTAGTGGACCAGTCTTCCATTGTGCAGGAGTGGGAGGTGGCTGATCGTTCGATGCGGATTCTGGAGGACGGCGGGATGAACTACTCCGTCCTTCCGGGGAATCATGACATCTCGGACACGAATCCGACGATGTACACCCAGTACTTTTCCGCTGACCGGGCTGCCCGGAACGCCACCTTCGGGGAGCGCTACGAGGCCGCCAATAATGAATCTGAATTCCATATCTTCGAGGCGGAAGGGCAGGAGTACCTGGTCCTCGCTCTAGCGTGGCGGGCCGACGACGCCGCGCTGGCGTGGGCGCAGAGTGTGCTCGATGCGCACCCTGAGCTCCCGGTGATCCTCACCAGCCACGAAATTTCCAACATCAATGCGGAGGGAGAGATTTTCCTCTCCGAGTCCTATGGGCAGCACCTCTGGGACACCTTCATTTCGCAGAATGACCAGATCTTCCTGACTCTCTCCGGTCACCACCACGGGGCGGGCTACCGGGTGGACACCAACGCCACCGGTAACCCGGTGGTCAATGTACTGCAGGACTATCAAATGGCCTATCAAGGCGGGAATGGTCTATTGGGACTCATCCAGTTCGACCTCTCTGGAAGCCAGCTGGACATGACGGCGCTTTCCCCGTGGGTGGCAGCGAAGCCGGCGGAACAGCTCAACCAGTTCGATCACCTGATTCCAGAAGGACCCAGTGACAGCTGGGCCGTAGAGATGGACTTCGTCGACCGGTTCGCAGGGTTCGCCCCGGATTGGGCGATCGGGGAAGAGGACGACCCGGATTACGCTGCCCTGGCCCGTGAGATTATCTCGGCCGGATATACTCCTCCGGCTATCGAGGAGGGCGACCTGCCGACCGACAGTTCGGACTACCCCGAGGTTGAAGACACGGCGGTGCACTGGCGTCCGGGGATGACTGAGGTCGACGGGCGCCCAGCGGAAGAGGGTGAGGGGATCGGACCCGGTTCGGTGATTCCGGACGCCGCGGGCGACAACGATATGGTGCGCGCCGAACTCAACACCCGCGGTGCGCAAGGTGCTACGGCCGGGGATGTCATCTACACCACCGATACGCACCCGTTGTCAGCTGACACCGCTTCCCTCCGATGGGTCGATCCGGCTGAGAACAGTCAGCGTCTGAACTGGTTCGAGACTACGGCTGACGCGGCCATCAACACCGAGACGTTCGATGACGGTTACACCTTCGAAACGTTCATCAAGGTCGACGAAGGTTTCGACGGGGACAACCACTGGATGGGGGCCATCTCCCGGCAGGGGGAACGCGGGGAAATTGCGGCTGAAATCCCCGAGGGGGATGAACCACCTGCGGCCCTCGCGGTGTCTTCGCTCCGGGAACTGCAGTGGACCACGGTCGCCACGGAGGGGACCACCACCGGCACTTCGAACTGGTCGCATGAAGTTCCCAAGGGGGAATGGCTCCACGTGGCGATCATCAACGACCCCGACACCAATTCCGTCGAGATGTTCGTCAATGGTGCCCCGATTCTGCGCGACGTCCTGGATGCCCAGGGTTTGGCCGCCACCGGGGAGGCCTGGTTGATCGGTGCCAACATGTGGGATTCGAATCCTGCGAATCCCTGGTACGGCCAGATCGGTGAGACCCGCGTGGTGCACGGTGCCCTCGCAGCAGACCAGTGGCTGACCGCCCGTGCTCACGAGGCACCGGAGCCACCGGCCCGGTCCGGGGAAAGCTCCTCCCTGGGCTCGTCCGGAGCCGGCATCCTGGGGCTGACCGCCGCCCTCGGCGGCGTGGCTGCGGGGGTGGTCGCCCTGCTCAACGTCGACCATCCGGCGCTTGACCAGCTCAAGGATCAGCTGCGCTCCTTCGGGGTGCGGATCTGATCTGCGCCACTTGGAACGCAGCCGCTCATTTCTCCCCGCTCAGCCCGTAGAACCACATGATGTGTTCGCGCAGCGCCTGTGCGGCATCGTCGCCCCGGCGTTCCCGGACCGCCGCGAGGATCACCCGGTGCTGTGCCTGGAGGGTGTCGCGGACCTCGGCCCAGTCATTGACTCCGGCCACGGTCTCCTGCACATAGGAGATGGTGGCCTGCCGGAGGGAGGTCATGATGGTCTCCACCACGACGTTGCCGGCCAGGGAGGCCAGGAGGAGATGGAACTGGGTGTCGTGGAGGTGGTAGTCATCGGCGGGCAGCCCGGGGTCATCCATGACCGTGATCAGCTCAGCGGCGCGGTCCAGAATCTCCGTGCGGTCCGCTGAATCCAAAGTTTCCGCCGCCTCCACTGCCGCCTGGGTTTCCAGCAGCAGGCGGGTCTGCACGATGTCGTTGATCGGCAGTGACTTCGTCGCGATGTGCATCCGCAGCGCCCAGCCGAGGGCGGCGGAGGGCTCGGAGATCACCGTCGCACCGGAGCTGGGGCCGGACCCGGTGGCCGAGCGCACCAGTCCCATCACGTCCAGGATCCGCACGGCTTCCCGGACGGACGCCCGGGAGATGTCGAACCGCTCGGCCAGGACCCGTTCGCTGGGCAGTTTGTCCCCGATGGACAGTTCGCCGGAGCGGAGGCGTTCCTCGACCCAGGCGAGGACGACGGTGTAGGCGCGGCGCGTGGTGGTCATGGGCAACTCCTGGTCAGTAGATTCCCCATTACTTTAGGTAGCACTAAGCCGGATGAGAGACACCGCCCGCCGGGTTGGTCCCGCGCTCACGCCGGCCGCGCGCATCAGAACGCCGGCAGCATCCCGGCCAGGACGTTGGACTGCAGGAAGACCAGGAGACACAGCAGGAGCAGCAGGCCGATGGACCAGCCGACCACGGCCCGGAAGATCTGCGATTCCCTGCCCTCCATGCCGACGGCCGTGGCGGCGATCGCCAGCGATTGCGGGGAGATCATCTTGCCCACCACGCCGCCGGCGGTGTTGGCGGCGGTCATCAGGTAGGGGTCGGCACCGATGCCCTCGGCGGCGGTCTTCTGCAGGTTGGCGAACAGGGCGTTGGCGGAGGTGTCTGAGCCGGTGACCGCGGTGCCCAGCCAACCGAGCACCGGGGAGAGGAAGGCGAAGATCGCGCCGAGGCCCGCCACCCACGTGCCGATCGCGATGGTCTGGCCGGAGAAGTTCATGACGTAGGCCAGGGAGAGGACGCTGACGATGGTCAGGGCCGCCCAGCGCATCCGCCAGAAGGAGCGGCCGATCTCGACCAGGGCGTCCGTGAAATCAAGCTTGAACTTCCCGTGGTGGGTGAACACCGCGTAGATGACGGCGACCAGCAGGCCGGAGATCAGCAGCAGCGTGCCGGGACTGGACAGCCACTGGAAGTTGTAGACCGTGCTGGTGAGCACCTCGCCCTCGGCGGTGAAGAGGTTGCCGTCCAGCCCGGGCCAGGGAATCTTGACGTCGGTGGCCGCCAGTCGGGCAGGCACGTCCACACCGATCTTCCACAGCTTGGCCACCCCGAAGACGGCCACGACCAGCAGGTAGGGCAGCACCGCCATCCAGATGCGCACCGGGGTCAGCTTCTCCACGGTGGCGGGCTTCTCGACGCCGAGGCGCTCCCGGACGCCGTCGGTGCCCTTCGGCTTCCAGAAGCGCAGCAGGATCACCGCGGCCCCCAGGCCGACGAGCGCGGCGACGACGTCGGTGAGCTCATAGGAGAAGTGGGTGGCCGACCACCACTGCGCGACGGCGAAGCTCGCCCCGATCACCAGGGCCGCGGGCCAGGCCTCGCGCAGGCCGCGGGTTCCGTCGATGATCAGCAGCAGGATGAAGGGGACCAGGACGGCGAGGAAGGGTGCCTGGTGGCCGACGATGGCGCCGATGTGGGCGGGATCGAGGCCGGTCAGCGCGCCCGCGGTGGTGATGGGGATGGCGATGGCGCCGAAGGCCACGGGGGCGGTGTTGGCGATCAGCACGGTGGTGGCCGTCTTCAGCGGCTTGATGCCGAGGGCCATGATCATGGTCGCGGTGATCGCGACCGGGGCGCCGAAGCCGGCCAGTGCCTCCAGCAGGCCACCGAAACAGAAGGCGATGAGGATCGCCTGGATGCGCAGGTCACCGCCACCGAGGGTGTCGAAGAGCGTGCGCATGTCCTCGAATCGGCCGCTGAGCACGGTGACCTGGTAGAACCACAGCGCCATGACCACGATCCAGACGATCGGGAAGAAGCCGAACACGGCCCCCTGACTGGCGGAGAGGAAGGCCAGGTCCCACGGCATCCCGTAGGCGAAGATCGCCACGAGCAGGGCCACGGCGAGGGAGGTCAGGCCCGCGACGTGGGCCGCGACCTTCGCCAGCAGCAGCATCGCGAAGAAGGTGAGCAGGGGCAGGGTTCCGACCAGCGCCGACAGGGCGAGACTGCCGCCGACGGCATCGGTTAACGCGGTGTAGGTGTTCACGCGTGACTCCTGGGTTGAGGGGGAATGGGGAGAAACTCTTGCTGGGCCGCCCGCCGATTGTGGACTGACCATAGTGGACTGACCACAGCAGACTATATGATGGGCGTCACACCGGTCAATAGCTTGTGAGTGCCATGTGGATATTGCGTGATGTGCGACACTGTCCTAGGATGGTCTGACCACAGGGGTAGGATCGCTCCCGGGAGCTGCCAGCCCGCCGCTTCCGGCGTAATCTCCCCACCAGACTCACCCGCCCCAACGGAGGTCCCATGAAAATCGCGCTTTTCGCCACGTGCATCGTGGACGCGATGTACCCCAGGGTGGCCCTCGCCACCGTGCGCATCCTCGAACGACTCGGCCATGAGGTGGTGTTCCCGGAAGGCCAGGGATGCTGCTCCCAGATGCACGTCAACAGCGGCTACCTCAGTGACGCGTTGCCCGTGGTGCGCAACCACGTCCGGGCCTTCACCGAGGCGGACTATGACGTCGCGGTTGCCCCGTCCGGGTCGTGCGTGGCCTCGCTCGGCCACCAGCAGCCCATGGTGGCGCGCGCCGGTGGAGACAAGAAGCTGGCCAAACGGGCCGCGGAGGTCGCCGACAACACCTATGAACTCACGCAACTGCTCACCGACGTCCTGGGGGTCACCGACGCCGCGGAGCAGCTCGGCTCCTGGTTCCCGCACACCGTGACGTACCATCCCTCCTGCCACGGCCTGCGCCTGCTGCGGCTCGGGGACCGGCCCTCCGGGCTGCTGCGTAGCGTCGGCGGCATCGATTACCGCGAGCTGCCGAACGCCGAGGAGTGCTGTGGCTTCGGCGGCACCTTCTCCTTCAAGAACCCGGACGTCTCCGCGGCAATGGCAGTGGAGAAGATCGAAAACATCGAGGCCAGCGGGGCACCGCTGTGTACCGGCGGGGATGCCTCCTGCCTGCTGCATCTGGGAGGGGTCATGTCGCAGCGGGATGTGGACCTGCGCACCGTCCACCTGGCGGAGATCCTGGCGTCGACGAAGGACAACCCCCTTGAGGTCGACGGCCCGGTCGAATTGTCCATCACCACTGAAGGAGCTTCCCGATGAGCCCGACATCCCTTGGCATGCCCACCCTCCGTCCCGCCCACGGGCAGGGCAACCTCCACATCGACGAGCCCTTTCCCGAGGCCGCGCGCCGGGAAATGGGCAACGAACAGATGCGGACGAATATCCGCCACGCCACCCACACCATCCGCGCCAAGCGCGCCGACGTCGTCTCCGAACTGCCGGACTGGGAGGAGCTGCGGGCGGCCGGTTCCGCGCTCAAGGAGCAGGTGATGGCGAACCTGCCGGAACTGCTGGAGGAGTTCGAACGCAACTTCACCGCGGCCGGCGGCCACGTCCACTGGGCCCGCGACGCCGACGAGGCCAACCGCATCGTCACGGAGCTGGTGCAGGAGACGGGTTCGGAGGAGGTCATCAAGATCAAGTCCATGGCCACCCAGGAGATCGGTCTGGACCATCATCTCTCCGAACACGGGATCGAGGCCACCGAAACCGACCTGGCGGAGCTGATCGTGCAGCTGGGCCACGATAAGCCCTCCCACATCTTGGTGCCCGCGATCCACCGCAACCGCGACGAGATCCGCGACATCTTCCTGGCCGAGATGCCGGAGACCGATGAGACGCTGACCTCCGAGCCCCGGGATCTGGCCGAGGCGTCGCGGCGGCATCTGCGGGAGAAGTTCCTGAACACCTCGGTCGCGATCTCCGGCGCGAACTTCGGGGTGGCGGACACCGGCACCCTATCCATCGTCGAGTCAGAGGGCAACGGCCGGATGTGTCTGACCCTGCCGAACACGCTGATCTCGGTGATGGGCATCGAGAAGCTGATCCCCACCTTCGCGGATCTGGAGGTGTTCCTCCAACTGCTGCCGCGTTCGTCCACCGGCGAGCGGATGAACCCCTACACCTCCATGTGGACCGGCGTGACCCCGGGCGACGGCCCGCAGAACATGCACGTGGTGCTGCTGGACAACGGTCGTTCCGCGGTGCTCGACGATCCCGACGGCCGCTCGGCGCTGCACTGCATCCGGTGCTCGGCCTGCCTGAATGTCTGTCCGGTCTATGAACAGGCCGGCGGTCACGCCTACGGTTCCACCTACCCGGGGCCGATCGGGGCGATCCTCACCCCGCAGTTGACGGGCATCACCTCCGCGGAAAACGCCTCCCTGCCGTACGCCTCCTCACTCTGCGGCGCCTGCTATGACGTCTGCCCGGTCAAGATCAACATCCCAGACATCCTGGTCCACCTCCGGGACGAGGACGTGCGGACCCAGCACGGTGAACGCCCCTCAGGAGAAGAAAAGACCGGACTGGGCAGACTCGCCGGCAAGGTGCCCACCCAGATGGACATGATGATGAAGGGGGCCTCGCTGATGATGTCCTCCGGAACGACGATGTCGCTGGCGGAGAAGGCACTGCCGCTGGGGCGGGTCGTGGCTGGTCGGGACCGGGCGATCAGTTGGCTGCCCGGCGTGATCGGTGGCTGGACCGACGTCCGCGACATTCCGGCCCCGCCCAAGCAGTCCTTCCGCAACTGGTGGAAGGAACATGCCGGGGACGCCGAATCCCGGGTTGCCCGGGACGGCGGCTACCGTAACCAGGAGGAGGACAAGTGAGCGACGCCAAGACCGAGATCCTCGCCCGTCTCCGGAGCGCGCTTGACGACGCCCCGGCGGCCCCCGAGGCACCCCGCGGTTACCGCCGCCAATCCAACCGTGACCACGCAGAAGTGGTGGAGATGCTTGAGGACCGGCTGCTGGACTACCGGGCCAATGTCTTCCACGAGACCTCCGACACCATCGCCGAGCGCATCGGCGCGCTGCTCGCCGACACCGGCGAGTACGTGATCCCCGACGGTCTGGAGCACACCTGGGTCCCTGAGGACACCGACACCCGGCAGGTCATCGTCGAAACCACGGAGGAGGTCCTCGGCGTCAAGGATCTCAATAACGTCGGCACAGTGGTGACATCCTCCACCGTGTCCTGCGCGGAGACCGGCACCATCTTTCTGAGCGGTCGGCCCGATGAGGGGCGCCGGATGATCACACTGGTGCCGGACCACCACATCTGCGTCGTTCCCCTGGACAGCATCGTGGAACTGGTCCCGGAGGCGATGGAGCGGGTCGAACCCACCGCACCCATCACCATGATCTCCGGCCCCTCGGCCACCTCCGACATTGAACTGAAGCGCGTGGAAGGGGTGCACGGCCCCCGGAACCTGGATGTGATCCTGCTGCGCCGCGACGCGGCACCGTCCTCCCGGGCTTGACCACGGCGCCGGGCCCCGGCGGCGTCGCTAACCGCTGACGGTGGTCACCGGCAACGGGGAGGCTGCGTCGAGCATGTAGAAGCCCTCCGGGCTCGTGTCGATGCGCACCTCCTCGCCCACGGCGACCTCCGGCACTCCGGAGAGGTCGAGGGTGACCACGGTCCCGTGATTGAGCAGGACCGGAACCTGTACACCCCGGACGGTGAACACCAGCTCCGTCTCGCGCCGCGGGATGTGGTTGACCGTCCCCACGGTCTTCTCCTCGGCTGTCGGCGTGGTGCAGTCATAGTCGATGCACCAGCCGGCGGGCAGGGTCTTGACCGTTTCCAGCTGGGTGTTCCAGGAGTACACGGCTTCTTCCGGAGAATTGGCTCCGAAGAAGGCACCGCCAATCCGCAACAGGTCGTAGTACAGGGAATCGATCTCGTGGATGAGGACGTCGCTCGCCCCGGCGTGGATCAGCGCGTCCGTACCGAGCCCCGCGTCGCGGATCTCCGCCACGGAGTCGTCGAAACGCTTCTTCTGTGCAGCGGTGATGTTGTTGAGGTCGCCGTCCTCGATGGCCGCCTCGTCCTGGTCCGTGATGTGTGAGAAATGCGTGGCGATACCGACGAGCTCCAGATGCGGGGCCGTCTCGATGGCGGTGGCCAGCGGCAGGGCCTGATCGGGCGTGGCCCCCTCGCGGCCGAGACCGGTGTCGATCCACTGGTGGACCTTCAGAATTCCGCCGGTACTGGCGGCGACCTCATTCGCCTCGGCCACCCAGGACGCGTCCGCGGCGGCGCCCTCGATGTCATAGTGCAGCATCAGGGGGATGTGCTCGAGCTGCGAGACGTACAGCACCGCGATCCGCGACTCGATGCCCGACTCGCGGAGCTTGATGGCGTCCGCCAGCGTCGGCACGAAGAAGTACTCCGGCTTTGCCTCACCGTGGATGACCTGGCCGAATACGTCCACCGGGGCGCCGTTCTTCAACACGGCGGCGAGCATCAGGTCCCGCGGGTAGGAGCCCCGGATCTCCGTGGCCTTTTTCCGCACGGTGTCGGTGTTGACCGTCATCATCGGGGAGTCCTGCGTGCCGGGTGTGGTGTAGGTGTAGGTGCCGGTGGTGTCCAAGGGGGTGCCATCTACCGTGAGCGCGACGTTGACCAGCCCGGTCGTCTCCCCGCGTGGTGCTACGCAGGCATGCCGCGCCGAGAGCTCGTCAAAATGGCAGTCCACGGCTGTTTCCCCGAACTGTGCGGTGACGGGTACATCGGCCCCTTCGCCGGTGGCCACCAGAACCAGATTGCCACCCTGGATCGAACCGTGGGTCGGGGAGAGGGTTATCGTACCGTCGACCGAAGCGGGCACCGGTTGGTCCGCATCGGCTGCGCTGTCTCGACTCAGCAGGAACTCCGGCTGTGCGCAGCCGGTCAGGACGAGGGCGGTTATGCCGAGCCCCACCGCCGGCGCGAGCAGCCTGCGGCGATGATTGGTTGTGATGCTCACAGAGTTCTTCCGTACCACGGTGATCTTCCCTCTCACTGGGGGTGCTGGGTGTGGGCTGGGTGGATGAGGGGGAGAGGAACCTGTTCTCTGCCCGCTAAGGCGGACAATAGCCAAGAAAATATTAAGAATCTATGAAGTGGGGGATTTGTGCCTGATTTTAGGGGGAAACTCCCTGAATTCACCCGATAAGATGCTATTAAATCATCCTTTTAGTAATACTAAATGTTTTTCACTAATAGGGGAGAGCGGTGTGGGTAGGGTTATGGGAGAAAGTTTTGAGTGGTCCCTCAGGTTCTCCCTACTTCCTCCCGGGCGGTCTTAGTCTTCCTTTTTGGAGAGCGTGTTTCCTCAGTTTCGTTGTCCGCGCTACGGGAGGGGTGTCGGTCTGATCCGGGTGATCCACGGAAAGGAAAACCTGGGGGAACCTGCGGTAGCAGTCACGCCATGGTGTTGCTGCCGCGAATCGGGCAGCTGGGTGGGGTGAACCCGATAGCCTGATGGGGAAGAGGAAGCGAACTACCGGAAGGAACTGGGCATGACCACCGAAACCTACCTGGATATCGGCAGCGTGGACACGCTGCAGCAACTGATCGGCCAGCAACTGTCGGCCTACGGCAGCGATCTGGAGATCGATGAGGGGGTCGCGGCCTTCGGGGTGTGGCTGAAGCTGGATCAGGGTTGGGTGCAGCTGGAGTATGAGGAGACCGTGGTTGCATTCGACGCCGGCTTCGAGAACGTCGAGTCCCTGCTCAAGGTCTTTCCCCAGGGCGGGGACTTCCCCGGAGTCGAGTCCGACCTTCACGAACTGACCGGAGGAATCACGGCGATCCACCGGATCCAGGACCGGATCTCCGCGATCGACAGGAACACGGATCAACCGGAGTGGGATTGGTGGCGGGATGGTGGCCTGCGATTCGTGCTCGACAACGGGCAGGACCTGATCATCCATCGCGCTGCCACCGTGGGTGGAGAGGTGCGGATGCGTGCCGGGGCCAGGGCTGAAGTGGAGCCGGACCTGCTGCCGCGGCACAGCTATCAGGAGAACCAGCACCGCCGTTATGAGTTCGAACGGCGGGAAGTCGCACTCTGACGGTGAATGTCCGGCCCCTGTTCTACACTGCGAAGCATGAGCACCAGCTTCGACCGGATCGCGGGCACTGCCCGGCCCCTGCACCGTGCCCTGGTGGGCGCCGGTTACCCGGATCTGGAGTCGCTACACGGTGTGAACTACGCCGAACTGGCGGAGCTCCACGGCGTCGGTGAGCGCGGGCTGGAACGGCTCCAGGCCGCCCTGGTGGAGCGCGGCCTGAGCATGGCGGGGAACATTCCGGAGCTGCAACCCAGGGCCATGCGGACCACCGCCGGCCACACCGGGAAGAATGCCGCGGACATCAAGACCCGACCCACGGGAGTGGATGCGGTCGAATACATTGAGGGGCTGGACACCCCGCGCCGGGTCCGGCATGGCCGTCAGCTGCTTGAGCTCTTCGGCAGGGTGACTGGGGCGGAGCCGGTGATGTGGGGTGCATCGATGATCGGTTACGGCGAAGTGCACTATGAGTCCCCCACCGGTCGGGAGGGGGACTGGTTCGCCGTCGGCTTCAGTCCACGAAAAGCCGCGATCTCCCTCTACGGGCTCAAGGGCCCAGAGGTGGGGAAGCAGCTGGACAAGCTGGGAAAGCACACTGTCGGAGCGGGCTGCATCTACATCAACAAGCCAGAGGACATCGACCTCATGGTGCTTGAGGGCATGATCGCCGCTGCCTGGCAGCGGAATGGCCAGGGTGGCTAGATCAGCTCATCGAAAGCGGAGTGATAGGCCACCGCGCCCTGGGGCGCGGTGTTGTCTCCGAGGTGACGGGCGAGCAGATCGCCCTCGGGCGCTCCCGGATAGTAGAGGCCGGTGATGTGGTCGAAGTCGAAACGCCGGTAGAACGCGGGATCTCCCAGGGAAACGACTCCACCGGCCCCACCCTCCTGCAGGGCCTCCAGTGCAGCGCTCATCAGGGCACGACCAATGCCGGAGTTGCGGTGCTCCGGATCCACGGCCACCGGGCCGAGGCCGTACCAGCCGCCGGTGCCGTCCGCGATCTTGACCGGAGAGGCCGCGATATAGCCGACGATGTTCGGAATGCTGATCGCGACGAGGGAGACTGAAAGGACGTCCGCATCACGCAGTGTCTCCACGGCCTGTTCCTCGCGCCGGATGGCCTCGTCATCCTTGTCGGCGTAGGAGTTGAACACGAGGCGACGGATCGCGGGGATGTCCTCTTCGGCTTCGCGCCGGATCAACAACTTGTCCATGTCTCCGGATTCTAGGCCGTGGTGGTCATTATGGAGAGTCGGTCGGACGGTAGGCGCAGAAAGCTCGCAGCCGTACCAGCGGGTGGCACTCGATGGCGGGGCCGGGACCGGCTCCTGTGGAGGAGCTAAGCTCTGGAACGCCGAACCGCCCTCCGGGGGTGAAAAAATCAGGACTCGCGCCGGGAATTCATGTAGAGCACAAGTGCCGAGGCACATGCCGCCAGCGTGGCTAGCGGGGCCTGGGATATCCAGTTGCGCTCCGTACTGACCTGCTCATCTTCCGGAACCTGCGCGGCGCCGATGCTGTCAAGGGTGATGGTGCTCATGTTCTGCCGCTCCTTGTTTCGTGTCGGTTTCGCTTTAGGGAGCAGGTTATGCGGCTTCCCCCAAGCGAGCCAGGGAATGAGAAGAAATGTTGGAAACGGTGCTCATCCGGGGGTGAATCGGGCAGTGGGGCGTGAGAAGGGGGTGAAATAGGGACAGGAGAGCGGAGACAAGGAGAGACAGGGCGGTCTACTTTTCCTGATTTTGCGGGTTCGTCCACCCTTTTCCAGGGGTGCGAAAAGGAAAACCGGCGTCCCTGCAGGATGCCGGGACGCCGAGAGGATGATACTCAGGGGTAGTAGGTTGCCGCTTTAGTTGGCTGGCAGGGACAGCTCCGCCAGGTCGTTGCGGTCAGCGTCATCCAGGTCAATCTCCCAGTTCAGACGGCCGTCGTCCTCATCGAGCTGAGCCTCGTCCAGAACACCTTCGGGGTGCTGGTTCAGGGCGTCACGGATGGCGTCGGCCGCGGTCACGGTGGCGTCCTGGGCCTCGCGGACATCATCGTCGTCGCCTTCGCGGTCGTCCTCGCGGATCGTGCCGTCACCATCGACCTCGAGCTCGATGACTTCATTGCCCACGACGACATCGATGTCATAGATTTCACGGTCGTCCTCGCGGTCGATGTCCACGATGATGCCGTCGGCGTGCTCGGCCAGGACTGCGTCGATGGCGGCGAAGACCGGGTCATCCCCATTCTGCTGCTCGGTGGTATCGGTCGCTGAAGTGGTGGTGTCGGCGCTGGTGTCTTCGCTGGTCGTCGTGTCGTTGGCCGTGGTGGTTTCAGTGGCGTCCTGATCAGCCGTCTGGGTCACTGTCTCCGGGGAGGAGGTCTCTTCGGTGCCGGAGCAGGCGGCCAGGAAAAGCGAGGCCCCGAGTGCGATGCCTATGGTGAGGATAGAACGTGACTTCATGGTGTACTCACTCCTAATGTCATCGAGGGAGCCGGCGGGATGCCGCGCTCCTGCTTCACCGCCCCAGCATAGGTGGGCAAAACAAAACTGGCATGAGGACTTATCGACTAGTTGCCAGGGCGGGAGAGCACCGCATGATCAGCGCGGGAGAGCTCCTCGTTGACCTCGTAGGTGGTGGCGGAGATGTCAGTGATACCGAACCCCTCAAGGCGGCGGGTGTGCATGGCCACGTAATCGGAGGCGGTGGCGGAGTCCCGGAAGAGGTACACCCCGCCGGCAACCTGCCGGACGGGATCCTCAGTCCAGACCTTCCAGATGAGCCCGGTTTGCTCGGCGATGTCGTTGGCGAGGTCGCGGTAGGCACCGGCGGCTTCGGAGCCAAAGGGGCCGGTAGACGGAAACTCGAAGACAATCAGGGTAGCCATGGCAGGTTTCCTCCATTTGAGTCGGGGTGCAGTGTCCGTCGATTCTAGGTGCTGTTGCAGTTCACGGGGATGGAGCCCGGGGTGCGCGGCGGGACCGGCCAACCTGGTCGCGCAGTAGTCACCGAGAACCGGCCGGAGTCAACAGCCGCGCGGCGTCGCCGGTACGTTCACAGATTTCAGCGGCGCGCAGCTGGGCAGAGCGCCCTGCCGTTGGGGTGGAGCAGACCCATCCGCCGAGCTCGACATACATGGCATTCCCGCTGCCTTCCTGCTGCACGCGGTCACGGTATTCGTCGATGACCGCAGCGGCCTCATTGCAGGAGAGGCTGCCCTGTTCGACCTTTACCAGGGTTGTTGTTCCAGTTGCACCGCACATCGTCCCCGGGGTTGCGGGGACGTCCAGATCGGCACCATAGTTTTCGCCGGGGGTGGCTTCGACGGTCTCCTCCGGGGTTTGGGCAGCGGAGCTGCCGCCGTACGGATCGGTGACCTTACCGGAGGTGGTGATCAGCCGGTCCTGCCCGGAGATCGTGAATGAGTTGTCCCGGATTCCGCAGGAGACGTCGTTGTCCCGGGAGACCTCACAGGTGACCGAACCGACCTCAAGTCGTTTGCCCGGTTCCAGCTGTGCGGGGGCGGGCGGGACTCCCTCGGAGATGGTGTAGTGGAGGCCTTCCGCGCTGGCCGAAACCGCCCCCGGATGCTGGGGGTCAAAAGGTGGGATGGAAACTTCGGGAATTTCCTTGCCGGCGAGGCCGGTGCAGGTCACCCCATCTGTCGTGACCAGGCAGGTGCCGGTGGAGCTGTCCTGCATCTCATAGTCGAAGATGTAGTTCCCACTGACGCGGAAGCGTTCGGGATCCACTGTCGTCGGTTCCGTTGCTGCCGTCGAACCGGCAGGTTCGCTGGTCGTGTCTTCCCGGGATGGGTCGGACGTGACCGCCGTCTGAGACCCGGGTGGCGGTGTGTCCTCGGTGGTGCAGGCGGTCAGTCCCATTGCGAGCACTCCTGCGGTGGCCAGCGTCAGCTTCTTTATGTCGATCATGCCCTGACCGTAGAACGTCGGGTGGACATTGGAACGTGAGTTCGGGGTGTGACTGGTCCCAGCATGACGTCACTCAGTAACTGGGGTGCTCCGGAAGCTGGCTGCGGGTAGCGCTCGAGGCTGGCCGTTTCTCCATTACCCCGCCGTACTCATCCTCGACGATGGGCCGCAGGATGGTCTCCCGGGTGGCGGTGTCGCCCCTCGAGCCCGGCGGAATTTCTGCCGGGACGTCGATAGTGAGATTTCTGACATCCTCCGACCTGCCGGTAATGGGGAAGCCGCTCTTTCCCCAGTTCACACACGTATGACTGTGCGGTCGGGTGCTCTCTGTGCGGCTGTGGGGGGCCATCGCGGAAATAAACGTACCTTTACTTGTGATGGCACTCACGATAACTTCTCAAGTTTAGGTACTTAACTTGATCTGGTAGCCGAAGCGGTAAAGGGTCCGCCGAGCAGGGCACCTCGCTGTGCACTGGTGCTCCCACTCGGCAGATCCTGGGGCGTCGACACATGCCACGTGCCGCCATTCGGGGCCGGGTCCTTGAGTAGTACGTTCGAGCTATCCCTATCGGCCAACTAGAAATGACAACTTCCCATGGCAGAGCCCCTCACTGTCTCTGACGAACGTGTCAGTCCGAAACTGATCTGGACCGTCATCACCGCCGCCCTCGGCGGACTCCTCTTCGGTTTTGACAGTTCCATCGTCAATGGCACGGTCGAGGCCATCCGCGACCAGTTCTCCCTGCATCCCACAGTCCTGGGATTTGTGGTCTCCTGTGCACTCCTGGGGGCCGGCGTCGGCGCCTGGACGGCCGGTATCTGCGCCGACCGCATCGGTCGGGTGAAAACGATGCTCGTCGCCGCCGTGATCCTCTTCATCTCCTCAATCGGCGCGGGTCTGGCCTTCGGCGTGATCGATCTGATCATCTGGCGGTTCCTGGGCGGCGTGGGCATCGGCTTCGCCTCCGTCATCGCGCCGGGCTACATCGCGGAGGTGTCACCCGCGAAACATCGGGGTCGGTTGGGCACGGCGCAGCAGATGGCCGTGGTGCTCGGCATCTTCATCGCTCTGCTGACCAGCGCGCTGCTGGCCCGGGTCGCGGGCGGTGCAGCGGAGGAACTGTGGTTCGGGCTTCCCGCCTGGCGCTGGATGCTGATGTCCGCTGCTGTCCCCTCCCTGATCTACGGCATCCTGGCCGCTGGCCTGCCGGAATCACCGCGCTACCTCGCTTCCCGGGGGCGTAGCGACGACGCCCGGGTGGTCCTGCACGAGGTCGTCGGCATGCGGGATGAGGCCGCGATGGACGCGAGGATCGACGCCATGCTCGACACCGTCAAACTGGAACGGCGCCAGAGCTTCCGGGACCTGCTCGGCGGCCGTTACGGGCTGCTGCCGGTGGTGTGGATCGGCATCCTGCTCTCGGTTTTCCAGCAGCTCGTGGGCATCAACGTCATCTTCTACTACTCCACGACACTGTGGCAGGCTGTCGGCTTCCAGGAGGGCGATTCTTTCACCATTTCGGTGATCACCGCGGTGACCAATATCGTCGCCACCATCATTGCCATCATGCTGATCGACAAGGTCGGCCGCCGCCGACTGCTGCTGACGGGCGCCGCGATCATGACGGTGACCCTGGCAACCATGGCGGTGGCGTTCTCCCAGGCCTATATCGTGGACGGCGAGCCGGTGCTGCCCGGCTCCTGGGGCCCGATTGCCCTGGTGGCAGCCAATCTCTTCGTCATCGGCTTCGGCATCAGCTGGGGCCCGGCGGTCTGGGTGCTGTTGGGCGAGATGTTCCCCAACCGCATCCGGGCTTATGCGATCGGGGTTGCGGGTGCCGCCCAGTGGCTGGCGAACTTCGCAGTCAGCGCCACCTTCCCCTCGCTCGCGGATACCGGTCTCCAACTGGCTTACGGGCTCTACGGTCTCTTTGCGCTGCTGTCGTTCGTCTTCGTGTTCTTCCTCGTACCGGAAACCAACGGCAGACAGCTTGAGGCGATGGCCGACTTCACAGAGAAGACCCCGAGGTCAGGGGTCAGCCAGAACTTCCCGGCGGATGGGTCGCAGAAGCAGAACCGGTAGGGGAGCGGTTCAGCGGAAATGACCGGCCAGGTGCCTATAGCCCCAGGGTAGGCCGCGATCCCATCTCTCTGGAGCACACAGATATCGGATAAGGGATTAAGAGATTGCGCGGATAGAGGGGGCCGCGGGGTGTTGTGAACAGGGGCAGGCACGAGGCCTGGTACATACGGATTCGACCAAGAAAACGTAGATACTTCAGGAGCACTCGTGCCTGCCGTTCCATCATTCATCATGAACCCCCTCTTCGACCAGTTCGCCGCGCTGATCCCCACCCGGGAAATATCTCATCCGTGGGCATGTCACCGGCAGAGGATCGCGGACCGGATCGTCTTCGACAAGCTCATCCAGGTCCTCGTCCTCGGTGCCTCCTACAACAAAATCGCCGACACGACCTGCTCGGCCACGACTCTGCGCACCCGTCGGGATGAGTGGATCGCCGCCGGTATCTTCACCCGACTGGAACAATTGTGCCTGGAGTTCTATGACCGGATTGTCGGCCTCGACCTGGAGAATCTGAGTGTGGACGGGTGCATCGTCAAGGCTCCCTGCGGCGGGGAGGTCGCCGGAAGATCCCCGGTTGACCGGGGCAAACAGGGCACTAAGCGCTCTTTGCTCGTCGACGGTAACGGTCTGCCGTTGGGGTGTGTAATCATCGGGGCGAACCGGCATGACTCACCGTTGTTGCGGCCGACGTTGGAAAAGCTCGACCGGTTCGAGTTTTACCTGCCCGAGGAGATCACGGTACATCTGGATGCTGGGTACGATTCAAACAAGACTCGGACCCTGCTCGACGAACTCGGCTGCGACTGGGTAATCAGTAAGAAGGGCGAGCCCTTACAGGCCGGTGCCCGCTGGGTGGTCGAGCGCACGAACTCCTGGCACAACCGGGGCTTCAAGAAACTGCAGATATGCACAGAGCGGCGTGCCCGGGTCGTGGAGGCATTCATCGCCCTAGCCAACGCCGTGATCATCATCCGTCGCCTCATCCGAGAAGCGTGGACCACCTACCGTTGGGACACCCGACCTACCCGACGACCATGACCTCTATCCGCGCAATCTCTAACTGATCTTCGGCGCAGTTTCTGCCCTTGTTTCCCCGCGGCGCTCGGCACTGCGATCACCACAAGGTCGAATCGGGAGATCACTCCAGGAGTTCGGCACCGCGGACCCCCTCGAGCAGTTGCGGATCGATAGGCTGCCCGGTGCGGTAGATGGACAACCCGCCACTGGGCTCCGCGATCACCGCCCGGACATCCGCCACAGCGGTCACGCCGGCGCTGCGCAGCGCCGCGTTGATGTCATCGCGGGACAGATGGCTGCGCCGCATCTCCTCGTCCAGGTAGGAGCCGTTGGCCAGCACCACTACGGGACCGCCCTGGAGCAGCGAGCGCAGGCCACTGACTGACCTGGCGAGCCCGAAGAGCGCTTCCATGAACATCAACGTGGCCAAGCCGATCAACCCGGCCGCCAGGCTGGGTGGGTGGCCGAGCACCACCCGCCCGGCCACGGCTCCGAACATGACCACCACGACGGCGTCGAAGATGGTCAACCGAGACAGCACCCGGGGGCCGAAGATCCGGACGAGTAGCAGGAACCCCAGGTAGATCCCCACCGACGAGAGGATCACCACGGGGATGCGCCACAGCTCGATGCCGAGTTCGCTGAGGATCCGTTCGGACAGCTCTGACACGGTACTCACTGAGGCGATGTTACGCGGCGGTCCTGCCGGGACGGTCAGCTCAGGGCAGCGAGCAGCTCCCCGCAGGCCTTTTCGCAGCGCCGGCAGGCGTCCGCGCAGATCTTGCAGTGGGCATGGTGCTCAGCGTGGCTTTCGCAGTCCTCGGCACAGTTGCCGCACGCGGTGCGGCAGGCGCTCAGCAGCGCCTTGACCACCTCGGTGTTTTCGCCGGTGCGACGGCTGAGCACGCGGGCGGTGGTGGCGCAGATATCGGCGCAGTCCAGATCCGTGCGGATGCAGTCCCGCAGCTTCGCCACGTCATCCTCGGCCAGGCAGGCGTCCGCGCAGGAGGTGCAGGTCTGGGCACACGCGAGGCAGGCGTCAATGGCCTCGGCGAGCAGGTTCACATCGAGATCATCGGCGGCGACGGGGTGGGTGGACAGCATTGCGGAGGTGTCATTCATGGTCTTCTCCTTATCTCGGGGTGGTGGACCCGAGGGTAGACCGATGTGTCCTAGCTCGCAGCCGGTGGTTCCAACCGCAGGTTATCGATCAACCGGACCGGGCCCACCTGGGCAGCCACCAGTGCCAGGGCGGGACGGCCCAGGGCGGTCTCATCGGCGAGCGGTTCCAGGGTCGCCGGATCCACGATCTCTAGGTGATCGAGGGTGACCCCCGCCGTGGTGCGCAGCTGCGCACTAATCTCCCCGGAACGCAGCGGTTGCCCGGCCACCGCCCGGTCCCGGAGGGTGAACAGAGCCTGCGACAGCGCCAGCGCGTGCTGCCGGTCCGTGCTGCTCAGCCGCTGATTGCGGCTGGACTCCGCCAGCCCATCGGCGGCGCGGATGATGGGCACCGGCACGACTTCCACGTCGAAATCCAGATCCGCAACCATACGGTTGATGACCGCGACCTGCTGGGCGTCCTTCTGCCCGAAGTAGGCGCGGTCCGGTCGACAGAGATGGAAGAGCTTGGCGACGACCGTCGCCACCCCGTCGAAGTGACCGGGACGGCTGGCGCCTTCCAGACGGTCCCCCAGCCGACCGGTGCGCACCCAGACCATCGGCTGACCATCCGGGTACATGGCCTCGGTGTCCGGGGCAAAGACGATGTCCGCCCCCAGCTCTGACAGCAGCGCCACATCCTGGTCGAGCTGGCGGGGGTAGTTCCGGTAGTCCTCGCAGTCGCCGAGGTTCTCGAACTGCAGCGGATTGACGAAGATGCTGACCACCACGAGGTCGTTTTCCTCCCTCGCCTGGGAGACCAGGGCGGCGTGCCCCTCGTGCAGGGCACCCATCGTGGGTACCAGGGCCACCGAGTTATCCGCGGGACCGCGGCGGGAGATTTCGCTGCGCAGCTGCGCAGCCGTGCGAGTGATGAACGCCATGGTCTACTTCGTGTCCTCGTAGGATTCGGCGGCGGCGGGGAACTGGCCGTTGCCGACGTCCGCGGCGTAGTGCTTCGCGGCGTCGAGAAGCTGGGACCCCAGGTCGGCGTACTGCCGGACGAAACGCGCGGTGCGTCCCCGGTTCAGGCCGAAGGCGTCCTGCCAGACCAGCACCTGGCCATCCGTACCGTTGCCTGCGCCGATGCCGATGGTGACGATGTCCAGTTCCGCGGTGATGTCCGTGGCAACCTGTGCCGGCACCATCTCCAGTACGACGGCGAAGGCACCTGCCTCCTGGACCGCGCGGGCGTCGGCACGCAGTTTCTCCGCGGCCGCACCGCGGCCCTGGATCACGGCGCCGCCGAGGGCGTGCTCGGACTGTGGGGTGAATCCGATGTGGCCGACCACGGGGATGCCGGCGTCGACGATGCGGCGGATGGTGCCCGCCATCTCGGTGCCGCCCTCGACCTTGACGGCCGCGACCCCGGTCTCCTTCATGAAACGGACGGCAGTGTCCACGGCCTGACGTTCCTCGGCCTCGTAGGTGCCGAAGGGTAGGTCCACCACCACGAGCGCGCGCCTGGTGGCTCCGGAAACCGCTCGGGCCATGGTGATCATTTCCTCGGTGGTCACCGACAGCGTGGTTTCGCGGCCCAGTACGACATTCGCCGCGGAGTCCCCGACCAACAGCAGGTCAATGCCAGCTTCGTCGAAGATGGCGGCTGTCATCGCGTCATAGCTGGTCAACGCGGAAATCTTGTGGCCTGTGGCCTTGGCCTGGGCGAAATGCCGGGTGCGGACCCGGGGTGCATCGATGCCGGTCATGCCGACGAGTATAGGTCCGGAACTGAGAAAATCCCCAGGAATTCCGGGGATTCTGGATCGAATCAGGCACTTTGTGGGGTGATGTCCTCCGGACCGCCACGCATGCGGGAACTCGTATAGGTTGGGGTTTCCTGAGGAGAGGGAGGATCGCGATGCAGAGCAGACTCGATGACCCTATGAACCCGGACCGCCCCCTGGTGGTGTTCCTGGGTGATGATATTGACGAAGAAGACCATGACCTGCTCTTTCCTGCCATCCGTGAATGCGGGGTGGGAGTGGTGCGGGTGCATCCTCATGACCTGGTCACTCACATGGACGGGACGGAGATCAGTTTCAGCGTGGCCGGGCGGCCACTGGCGCCTGACCTGGTGGTGGGATGGGTGCTGGATGAGCTGCTGATCGAGGGTATGGCGCAGCTCGATGTCCTCCAGCGGGCCGGCATTCCGGTGATCAATCAGACGCTGACCCTGTTCCGCGCCCAGAACAAGTATCTGGACAGCTCCCTGCTGAGTGCCGGGGGAGTGCTGCGGTACCCGGTGATCAGCGGGCGGGATCCCGGGCCGCTAGCCGATTGGCTGGAGAAATTGGATGGCCCCGCGGTGATCAAACCTCTGGTCGGGTTCGGCGGTCGGGGACTGCGGAAGCTCGATGGTGCCGGGGAGTTCCAGGAATTTGTCACGGAACTGGAAACGCAGGGGGCGGACTACTACGCCGTGCCCTGGATCGACAACCCCGGAAGGGACATCCGCGTCTACACCGTGAACCATCATGCTGTATTCGCGATCTACCGGTACGCGCCTGCCGGGGAGTGGATCACCAATGTACGGGCCGGCGGAGGCTTGGCGATGTGTCCGCTGACCGAGGAGATCGCTGAGCTGGCGGAGCAGGCGTCGAAGGCTGCGGGCACCCTGATCTGTGGGGTGGACGTCGCCGAGAATCAGGCGACGGGCGAGCTGGTGATCTACGAGATCAACTCCTGCCCGACCTGCGAACCTCCGGTGCTGGCGGAGGTGGCCAGCTTCCTCACCGCCCTCGTCCACGACTGGGAATCTGCATTGTCCACCTGGCGGCCGGAGATGGTCTATGACCAGCTGGACAACGACCCGGCGTTGTTCCACCGCAGCAAGCAGGGAAAGATTCGGGCGGCAGATAGTTAGGATGTGTCTCTTAGATATGTCCTGATGAGACAGTTTCGAGCGTGTCCCCCTCTTCTTTCCTGGGCCAAGAGGGGCACTGGGCCTGACCTGCGCGTGAGAGCATGTCAGAGCCAGAAGATGTTTGCTCAGTCAGCTCCTGCTGACTAAGTATGGGAAAGCGACTACTGACCGCTAACGGTGCTGCCGCAAATAGGATTCTCCTGGGGGTGCCCATCCGCGGGGTATCCCCAACAGCGTCATGGATGCCTTTTATCTGCTCATTCAGATAGGCGTCGCCGACCCCGGAGACTGGGGGATGAGCTCAGCAGTATCGATGACCTCGTCCAGTGCTCGCAGGGTCTGCTGCTGGGCGAGAATCTGACGATGAATTCGCTCCCGCTCCCGGTGGAGATCCTGGGCCAACTGACTATCCGCTACCGCTGAAGTACGGAGCACGCGTAGAAGACAGCAGACCCTGCTGTTCGGATCCGTGACCATGAGCGCAAAAAGCAACGAGGTGCCCGCCCACCGGAGTGCGGCAGTAGCAGCGTTGTCCCTGGCACAATCACACCAAGACGGTTCCGCGCCAGACTGAAGAGGCGTAGAAGAGACGATGTATGGAAAGGACCAACCTCAGTCATCTACTGGAAAATCCATCTACACCTTCCCGGACGATGACTCGTTCTGTACTGCGCATACTGCGCTCTGACACGCTTACCTCTCGCCCTATGTCACGGGGTGGGCTATCCGTCTTGGCCTCCTCGCGACGCTATCCTGATCCGGGGAAAGAGCCGCCGGTCAATGGCAGTACCCTTTACCCGGTAAAGATCACCGCCGACGCCTCGCGAGGCGCGGCCGGTAACGCATCTTCCGGTATTTCCACAGTTCCGCCATGCTCGCCTTCGCCTCCACGCGAGTCTTGGGGTTGACCGGATCCTCCCCCAACACCGGGTCATCGCCGATCTGGTAGGCGTCCGTCCACACCTGAAGCAGAGCCCAATCCACGGCGGCCAGCGGCACAGCGAGAACCGCGCCGAAAAAGCCGCCAACCAGCGTGCCGACGGCAAGGGCCAGTAGTACGACGATCGCGTGCAGACTCAGAGTACGTCCCATAATGACCGGCTGAAGCAGATGCCCCTCAAGTTGGTTGACGGCGACGGCGAGTGCGATGACGATGAGCGCGACGACGACCCCGTTGGTCACCAGGGCCACCAGCGCAGCCAGCGCGGTGGCGAAAGTGGCGCCGATGATCGGCAGGAAACCCAGCACAAACACGATGACCGCCAGCGGCAGTGCCAACGGGACCCTGAGCAGTGCCAGGGGCACCCCGATCAGCACTGCCTCGATGAGGTTGATGATCACGGTCCCACGCACATAGCCACCGAGAATCTGGACGGTCCGGTCCCCGGATTCAGCAAGCTTCGCGCGGGTGTCACTCCGGAACCAACGCAGGGTGAAGTTCCAGATCTTCGGCCCGTCCTTGAGCAGGAAGAACAAGATGATGACCATGAGGATCGCCCCGGTGCCGAACTCGGTGGCAGCGGTGATCCCCGTCAGGGCACTGCCGAGGAAGGCGCCATCCGTGAGGAAAGAAGTGGCCCGGCGGGCGATGTCGTCCACGGCTGAGGTGTCGATGGGCAGCGGTCCCGACGCGATGAACCCCTGGAGCTGTTGCCAGCCGGCGACAGCTGAGACGGACAACGTGTCCCATTCACTGCGGACAGCAAAAACGATCCCGGTGACCACCGCGCTCAGCAGAGCGAGGATCACCAGGAATGTGGCGGTGGTGGCCAGCAATCGAAACCAGCCCTTACCTACGAGCCACCGAACCAGCGGGTAAATGGCGGAAGCGAAAATCAGCGCCACGAACACGGCGATGACCACCACCGAGACCCGCAGCAGGAGCCATACCCCGCCCACACACTGCGGCAATAAGCAGAATCTGGGCGCAGCGGGAAGCTGCCCGTCCCACGGTATCGGACCAGGGGTTCGGTGTTCTCGGCGGAACGGGGAGATCACCTGGCCGCCCTCCAGGCAAGGAGTGAACCATGTCATAAGTGTGCACCCGGTTCGGCTGATTAGCTAGATGCGGTTCTGATATTTGTGTTGGAGAGCATTCTTCTTTCAGGTGGTGAAGGGCAGGGCCTGAACGTGTATCGACTAGATGATTGATTCCGGGGGTTTAGTGGTCGTACGCGATCAGTGACCGCAGCACCGGCTGGCCGGTGGCGTGGTTATGCCAGATCACCGCGGTCAACGCCAACAACCGCCGCACAATCCGACTGAT
>NZ_JBNILW010000018.1:0-49796 GCF_050107895.1 Corynebacterium halotolerans
AGGCGATCAACGGCAGACTCGAGCACCTGCGCGGCATTGCCTTGGGCTTCCGGAATCTCAACCACTACATATTGCGGTCACTGATCCACTCGGGAGGACTCCAGGCCAAGATCAACGCACTCTAGATCCGGAAGGGCCGGATTGGGTAGAACCGCTGGGATAAACGAGTTACACATTCTCACGGCAACCATGATGCTGGGCCCAGCGAATTAATATACATAGAGACAGACGAAGGAGCCCGGCATCTGGAACTGAGATCTACCTAATCTACCTAATCTGCAACTGGTTCGTTCGCACCTTCAGTACTCGTTCCCCATCGGCCTCGGTGCGGGCGAACACGAGAGCACTGTAACGGCCGGGTGTCGATGGCTTCTCGAACAGCGCCGACGAACGGGATGAATACCAAACAGTGTCGACGCGCTTCCCATCTCGGAAAAGATAGTAGGCAAAGGAGGAACCAAGGCTACTCGTACCAGCAACATTAACTTCAACCAGAATGCCCTCTGCGGTGAGCATAATCGTCGGCGAAAATTCAATAAATGGAATATTATTCCAACCGTCTTGCGGTACATCAAGAAAATCAGCACGAGCCGAGCGAATAGCAGAGGAGGGCTTCCCCTGTGCCGGACGACAGGAAAGGCGCACGGAGTTTCCCTTTCGGATGATCGGGTAGAAGACATCTACCGCCGATGCAGCCTTCGCGACCAGTGTACTTAGATGAAGAGACGAAGCACTAGCAACAGAGAGTATCTCCTCATGAAAGACACTCAACTCCTCGCGCCTTCCTTCAGGAACTCGGGATTCAATCAAGCTAAAAGCTCTCTTAATAAAGCTTAACTGAATGACGTCCGGTTCATAATCAGTATGAACGCCCCGTTGTCTCGCCCCCCAACCGGCTGCCGGTTTAGAATTCGGCACGCTCCCACGAAGAGCATCCAATTCCGCCGTCCATCTTTCATCACTACCGCTCACAGTCCTTAGCGGCGCGGAAGCTAACTTCTGGGTCCATCCATCATTTTCAAAAGGATACGACAACAGTTGCGGGGAGGTGCGACGGAATATCGCGCGAGCCACCTCGCCGTTTACACGATCCTCGAAAGAGGACAACTCTGCGGCACGTTTGAAATATCCATTCGAAAGGAAATGGAAGGCTACTTCATTTGAGGCGTGAGAAAAGCGGATATGACCAAAGTGAGCTCTATTCCTGGTATTGAAATAGTGCGCGTTCATAATCTCTACTACCGTCGAACCACTGAAAGCACCGAAGGCCCCCCGCATCACCCGCTCCGTCGGCTGCTCCCCAGATTGGGCCAGCCTGCCTGAGTTCATATACCATCGCACGAGATTCTCGACGTTAGAAGAGTCAGAAATATCTGCCGAAGAAACGAAGTCAGAAACCTTGCGACTGATAGCCAAACTAGTATTAGTGGATCTCAACATCTCACCACCTCCTCCACGAAGCGCGATAATCGGATCGTCAAAAACCGTAACCGACTTTTGCGGAGAAAAAGAATAAGAGAAGTTGGACCGATAGCTTTGAAAAAATGCGAGCGACTCACGAAAATCAAGAGCGTACCTACTCGACCCACCTCGACACCACCAAGATAGCCCTAAATCGCGACGAATCGTATCCGATATTAGAATGTCGTCTCGAACCACCTTACGAGAGTAGGCAGATTTAAAGTTCCTTGGGTCTGCGGAGCGGATCAAAAACTTCTCACTGACGCCCGCGCTTTTTGCCAAGGCCAATAGAAGACGCGAATCGACACCTCCGGAGAGGAAAAGCGTTTTGTCTCCGCTAAAAGTATCAGCAAGAGTTTGCAGAGAATCACCAATAAAGTCGATGCCAAGATCCACGGCTTCTTCGAAACTGGTCACCCGATGTGCATTGCCGAGTCCACTTCGATTTATCTTCCGGACCCCTTCAGCTCCGATAAGCAGAGCTTCGTCCATCGAAAGAATACTGATCTCTGCTGCCATCGTTCTTCGGACCGTAGGATTGGCAAAATGAACGGATTTTGCGGTGACCGTGGCCATATAGTTGTCCACGTCGAGACTCGGCTCAATGCCGTAGTCGACGAGAGCTGCACGAATTCCATAGAACGAATCAGATATAACAATCGCATGACCCGGTACGAGAGCATAAAATAACGGGCAGTATCCATATTCATCGCCAAACGCTATAAATTCGCTGCAGTCGACCTTCCTACGCTCGGCAATAAGCAGCCACTCACCCACGCAATCGGCCACTTCTGAAGCAGGTATACCATTTAAATCGTCAGAACCAAAAGACGTGTCGAAAAAGTGGTTGGGACCAGCCCCGACCCCTGCTGTCGATCGAACAACGAACTCAGAAATGTTTTCTGGTTCCTCATCGGCAGCGTCACTCATGGCTACTGCGCTAGTTTTGATACTGACGTGATCCGCAGACTTAAAAAACAAAACATCCACTTTCTTCTGTTTGGATATGGAACAATAATCGCCGTCAATTAGCAAGTGCGCATGAATGAGCACACGTATTATCCTGAAGAGACACGCTCCACTAGAATTTGGAGAGATCTCGAGCACGGACTCTCAGAAGCGTTTCCTAAAGTTATGAACAATTACTTCATTTGAGCTCTACATCTAGGGAGCAGCTTCAAGCAACCACGATTTTCCCGCCTTTCGGTCCATAGTTCTTGAGGGGCAAACCAACCTTGCGTTTCTCCTCGATTCCTTCTCCCCACCCCAATTTGGCATGCAACTGGGAGCAGGGGAACTTTAAAAACCTCACCGGCTAGTTTGGAAATGAGAACAAGACCGGTGGACATTTTTAGGCGTTGTTCTGCGGCGCCCTGTGCCTCAGCCCGATCAGATCCATTTCTTTGCCGACCGTTTCCGAAAAACTCAATTGCTCCCTAACACGGAGCGCTGCACCTTCAGAGAGACGAGAAAAAACCTGAGGATCGTCAGCTATCCACTGCAGCGCAGAAGCTAACCCAGTAATATCTTCAGCCTCGGTTAGAACTCCCGATTTCTCGTCCACGAACTCAGGGATTGCCGCGACTGAACTAGTTACTGGCACTAAACCTGACGCCATCGCCTCACCTCGTGAGACACCCTGCGTATCCATTCGCGAAGGCACCAGGAATACGCCATAGTCCTTGTGTACTTCCGATATTTCTTTACGTGTGAGAAAACCACGGATTACCTTCACGTTTTCCAGACCCTGCAGAGGTTTAAGAATCTCATCAAAAAGGAGACCGTCTCCGTAGAAGGCGAACTCAAACTGCTCGAAGTTGGGCGATAGTTCCTTCAAGAGCAGCACTGCTTGAACCGCAAGATCATTAGCATATATCGGGGAAGCATAGGGACGGATACTCAAAACTTTGAAACGTTGATCCTCGCCCTTCTTCTCATATGTAAATAGGCTATCGTCAATAACATTAGGGATGATAGAGTATTGTGAACGATCAAGCGTTACCCCTACGTCCTCAAAGACTTGTTGCGCAAGATAACTTGAAACAAAGACGAAATGCCAGTTCTCCGAAGAGTTGCAGAAAACGTCGCGCCAAAAGTCCATCCGAATCTCGGTCTGTCGCTTAGCTTCTTCAAGCATCTTTGGGTCAGTGTAGAGCGATTTTCTCCTCCACCAAGGTTGCGCCTCAAACCCGTGAATCCAGACGGTAACGCCTTTGCGGAACTCAGAAGCGCTCAAAGCCTCCCAAATATGGCGTGACAAGAAATGTACCAATATGCGGCTGTAGTGGCCGTCTTCCACAATTAGTTTTAGATGCTCAGCTGTTCCGGTCATCACTTCTATGCCGTTAAACTCACGGTACCCGACTGAATTCTTCGATAGATCCACACAAAAGATCTCCGGAGCAGCTTCTTTATCAGCGTAGGTCTCAGCTCGACTTGCTACGAACCCATTTTGATAGAGGGATTCGTAAGAAGGGTATCGGTTCGTCACGATCAGTGTCTTGCTTTGCGAAACAGGGGGATGAAGTGCTGACTTTCGCGGGGCCCGTGAATATGAGGAAATCGTGCAGGAGCCAGCGCCTAATGCACGGATCCCCACCTTGACTTTCGCTGTTTCTTCAGGCCAGCTCACCGAGGTGTTACGCGAATGCGAGATCATGGTATGACCAAGACGCTCGCCTTCGGCAGAATAGTAGATGAACGCCAACATGACGTTCAATCCGGGCGTTGCTTCAAAATAGACTTCACCGCCGTTCACGTCCGGCAACATCACCGGGTCGATCGGGACTTGTGAGTAGGAGTACTGGTGCTGCCCATTTTCCAAGAACGAAGTTACATTGATCTTTCCTTCCTGTTCTTCAATCTTGAGGCCGCGGACACTGCCCAAACCCTCAAAAAGATCAGAAGGGTGTAACTCTCCGCCAATCCCCGAAGCCTCAAGTTCCGCGTTAGGATCTAGGTTGCTGCCGTAATCTTGGAGTTCGCTAAGTGACATACCTTCGCATAAATGGAGATTTGTGACTGGCGCTAGCTGATCGAGCGAAAGCTCCGCCCCCCCCTCACAATATTCAAGGGTCGAAGTTGCGACCCCAGAAACCAGCCTCTCTGGCCCCAAAGTCTCAACTTCGAGGGCATCATTTTCACGAAGCTTCACTAGGGACCTTGTCAGACACATATCACTCTGGTGTGTCCATGCAGTCTTATGTCCAACCCGCTCGACCTGTTGGCCGTTCGAGACATATCTTTCTGAATGTCCGACTGCGTCAACGTCAGCCCATTCGAACACGCGCAGAAGATCTGTCAGATATTCTTCTCCATACCAGTCCTGCTCGTCTAGATAGCCCAGAAATCGGAAGCCGGCGACCTCAATGCTAGATAGCTGCGCGCCGCTTTCGACCACATGAATACGCGGATCTATGAATCCATCGTAGTCAAGGTGCGTTCCGACGAACCATAACTCCCAGGCTTGGTGACTCTGCGCCTTCATTAATCTTGCTAATTTCATGGCTTTTTGTTGGCAGGAGACATAGCTAACAAGCAAGACGTGACCAGCGCTCCTGGGAGAGAGATCGACGCCGGCGCGAGTGGCAATTTCTTCCAGCCTTTTAGCATACGTATGCTCCGCGAGCACTTTGCGAAGTCCCATGCTTCGCAGACGCTCGGACCCATTCGGCTGCGACATCACCCAAGCCATCCGCGTCCTGAGATGTTCTGGACTGTCTGTAGTGAAAGTCAGGTCTCCAAATAGGATTTTGAGGCCACGAGCGTAGTTGCTTACCACGCCAGTATTCGACGCCAGAAGTTCGAAGACGCGTCGGGCAAACATCGACTGGCTTTCCTTCACCGAGTTCAGGTTCAAACTGTAGGTGTATCCCTTGTATGCAACACTTATATCTTCCGGCGACAGCCCTCCGACAATGAGGTTCTGCAGTTCTGAGGGAAACTGCTGCTCTTCAAGTTCTGACCCGTAGTTTCTGTCATAGATATCTAGACGACCAGTTTCTTTTAGGGCCGTACTCAATTCGGCGAAATCACGGTTACGAGCTCCGTATTTTTTATAATAGGCACCCGCAAACGAGCAGCCTTCGAGCCGATTGAACTCTTCGATAGGGTTATGGAACTTTGGCTGAGCCGCGAAAGGAAGAAAATAAACCCTATCATGATTTAGGGAAGCTTTATACCGGGGAACACAATCTACATCGGTGGTAAATATAACGTCAAACAATTGTGCCGTATTTAAGAAAGTAGAAAAGTGAACCGGATCTTCCTTATTCCAGAACACGGTAGGAATATTACGAGAATTACACCACTCAAGGATGCCGAGTAGTTCAGGGCCACACCGTTGAACTTCGTTCCACCAGCTATTTCGATGGCCACGCCAAGCGGATTCAACGAACAGCAAATCTGGCTGAGAAGCCGTCAGCTCCACAAGCCAGTCCCTCATTGTAAGTGGTTGAAAATCCGCTTCTGGTGAGAACGATGACATGGATAGATTGTCCAAAATGCATGCCACAGTCAACGAGGCAGCTCGACCTTGTCTCTGCCGGGTTCGGATTAGCTGCTTTTCGAGTCGCCGATCCTCAACGTGAGAAGGGATCGAAGAGAGAGTTGCATTAGTCATTTTGGGGATTTCCTCCGGTACTGGTGAGAAGTCTCGTGACGCGACGGGGCAGAGCAAGCAAACCACGCATATTTCGTGAATCTCTGAGCGCAGCACCTAAGCGGTAAGTTCGACTTTCCTTCAAATCGTCTAACTGATGCTTGAGGTCCTCAGCCTCATCCTGCCATCGGTCTCGCGCTTCGTTAAGCGTCTGAAGTTCCCCGGCCTGTCTCGCTACTTCTTGGAGCTCCTTTTTCAGGGAATCTAGCTCTTCAAGGATTTGGAGCTCTCTGTTCTGAGCATCGGTTATCCATTTCCGAAGGACAAGAAAATCGGCAGCGACGAGATCCGGATTCACCCGGGTTCTAGACTTCATCCTGCGTGAACCAAACCTTCCGTTTTATGGGGATATATTTGCGGCGTGACACGTAGCCGAGCTCAAAATCGGCTGGACTCTTTTGGCGCACATTCAGATTACAGCTAACTCTGAGTAACACAGTGGTGACACCATAAACACCCTAAGTCACTACTACAACCTCGAGGAATTTTTCTGCCATCCGGTTTTACTCTAGGGATTCAGGCGTTGGTGACGCGGGGACGGCACTTGTCGTGCTGTTCCTATCACCTTCCGGATCCTCAACAGGTTCCCTCCCAGGCACCGCATACTCCTGAGCGTCCGGCTCTACCTCATTGGTCGATTGACTCGGTGTTCGGCCCAACTCGCTACTCTCCGCGTTTGACTCAGTACCCTGGCTAGGTTCCATGGTTTCGGCTGGGGAGGTGATTTGCCCAGGCTGATCACTAGCACCTGAGTTATATGGAGATTCTTGCGGCAGTCCAGGGTTCACACTCTGATTCGGAACCGGCTCAAGAGGGAGCTGACTTGTAACGGTGACAGTTGGAGGCATGAGAGTCTCGACCTCTGTCACGGTCGCTGGAGGCTCCGTCACGTACTCCGTCCGCACGTTGATGGAGGGGTCAGTTACGACAGTAGTTTCGGCGGTAGACTGAGTTTCTCGAACGCTAGGATTTGAGCTCCGAGAGGGAGATGCGGGCGAACTTTCTGAAGGAGTTTCCGATTCGTCAGCCCTGTCATCTACATAATGGTTGGAGTCGTTCGATACCAGTAGGTTACTCCACGGCAAGAGGACTGCTCCAGATACGAGTCCTACTCCGCCGATAAGAGAAACAAGAGGCATCCGCGGAACTGCTTTGCGTCGGCTCGCTCGGCGCAACCACCAGCTGGAGGGCACCATTAAGCCGGAGGCAATCAAACTCAGACCGGCTCCTTGCCTGATATCGACTGCCAGCGAGAAGAGTCCTGCCACTAACGTAAGTAAGCCTATGAAGAATAATACCCAACATAGGATCCAACGTTTAGAATAAGAAAGTATCATGTCTATTCCATTACAGACTAATTATCCTAGCCTGTCCCTTTTCATTTATCAGCGACGATTCTCTTGTTCGCTCAACAGGTTGATACGTGGGGGCGTGTAATATTGTTCCATCTTGGAAATTATCTGCTGAGCTTCGAGGTCTCTACCAGTAGCCTTCCTGTTGCCCCAAACCCTGTATGACTTGGTCACGCTTTCAGCCTCGCCATCGGCAATTATTCTTCCTTCGTGCAACCAGAGCGCTCGGGTGCAGGCCTCTTGAATTGTCGCAGCTCCGTGCGAAACCAAAAAGACAGTTCCTGATGATTCAAGCATGTGATCCATGCGTTTTCTGGCGCGGTCAGTAAACGAAGCATCTCCAGTAGACAAAGCTTCATCAATGAGGAGAATCTCGGGCCGCACGCTAGTAGAGATTGCAAATTTAAGGCGAGCCCCCATCCCCGATGAATATGTATTCATAGGTCGATGAATCGCGTCTCCGATATCTGAAAAGTCGCGAATCTCCTGGAATTTCTCGTCAACCTGGTCAGGGGTCAGCCCCATCGCAAGCAGGCCTAGCCGGATGTTCTGAGCCCCGCTCAAACGAGGCTGGAGCGCTGCTGACACCCCGAGAAGCGTTGGTTGGGATGAGACCTTGATTTCTCCGGAAGTAGCCGCTTCACCTCCCGCTATCAGACGGAGTAGCGTTGATTTCCCTGAACCGTTCTTTCCCAAGACTCCTATCGAGTCGCCAGAATAAGCAGCAAATGTCACTCCAGACAGCGCGCGAACTTTTTGTTTTCTGTGCCCTACCACGCGGTAGTCCTTGTATATTTTTCGAACGACCACTGTCGGGTCGTTAATGGAGGGTTCCATAGCGCTCCTCAGCTCGCCAGAAAAAGATCAAACCTATAACAAATATTCCCACTGACCAGACAGTGAGATAACCCCAAACTTCGAGTTTGGGTGTCTCCTGGTACATGACGGTATCGCGCACAGCTTGCAAAAACTGGTAAGCAGGATTTGCCACCATGATGTCTTGAATCAGCGGAACTGTCGCGTACCTTTCGACTGAAAAAAATACACCGGAAGTGAAAAACCAAGCCCGCCCAACAACTCGGACCAACGATCGAAGGTCCGGCACAAATGCACATAGACGCGCAACGATAAACATGACTCCCGTCGCGAAAACGTGAATCAACAGATACAACGGGATCACCAACAGCAATCTCCACGTCGGAGGAGTTCCCCACTGGAACGCGAGAGCACCAACAACAGCTACCAATGCTGGGGCTAGACCCGATATAAAGTTTCGAGCAGCCTGGGAAAGCACCAAAGCAGCTCGTGGGAACATGAAAGCGGATATCATGTTTTGTGAACTCTTGATCAAATTGGTGCCGCCGTTCAAGCCGGCTTGCATGTAACTGAAAAAGATGATCCCAATGATGAGATAGCCGATGAAGTTCTCGATGCCACGCGAAGTTCGTAACAGTAGCCCAAAGAGAATTCCATACATCGCCGCATCGAGCATCGGAGACAGCACGAGCCACGCTCTTCCGAGGAACATGTCCTTCTGGGAGTCAAACGATTTTCCCGTGGCATCTTCGGCAATGAAGTAGCGGCGTCCCCAAAGTTGACGAATATAACGAAGTAAACTAGGGCGTACGTTGAGGGGGTGGAGCTTGCTGTCATCGACTTGCACAGTTGAGCGATCTCGCTTTGAGGACCCTAATGACTCGCTAGTAAGACCACTACTACTCATGGCCCACCTCCCCTAGATAAAGTATGTTCAAGCAACAACCGGGTTCACTTTACTGTGTTCCCAATACGCAGTCTTAGATGATAGGAAAGCCAGTGCGAAATGACGATCTCGTGCCAACCACGAAGACAGCAATCTTCGGAGGCTGCGTTAGTCGGGATACTCTCGCATTCTCCGGTGATGAAAACTACCCCCTGACGCGCTATATCGCACGCCATTCGCTGCTTTCTGCAGGTCAAGATGCTTCCCATAATTTCCCTGTATTCAATGTTCGGAGTAGATTTCAGCAACGAATCATTGATTTCGACATCAGGGGAAACTTGTTCCATGAAGTTGCAAAGCTCGGTAATATCGACGTACTCCTCTGGGACCTCAACGTGGAACGAGCGGGCTGCTGGGAGTTTCCTGACGGTTCAGTGGTGACCAATAGTCCTGATCTTCGTAAGGTTCCTGAACTGAGAAGTTCTCTGAGCAATGCGAGGAAAATCGACTTTAATACTGAAGAGCATATTTCGCGCTGGAAGACAGCTGCGGACGTGCTGGTTGAGGCTCTAGCGAGTGCGGAAATCAAGAATCGTGTTCTCGTCCTGGCACCTGACTGGGCGTTGATCGATACCGCTGGGCAACCCACTCGCAAGCTAGGAGAACTCCGGCCTTCCGATGCACCTGCCGCCTTTGCTCCATATCTCACTCACCTTGAAGAGGCGGGTTTGAGAGTAGCTAGGTTCACCGGACTCGTTTCTGACCTCGACCACCGCTGGGGCCGAGCTCCTTTCCACTACACTTCAGAAGCCTACGAGCTATTCCGAAAGCGCATTGATGAATTCGTCCAGGAGCAGCGCACCTAATGTATCAAAAAATTGATGAGCTTCGGAAGGCCTTCTGGCATCTCCGCCATGGCGGTCTAAAGCAGGTCAGGCGCTGGAATCGCAATCGGATCGCCGGTTCTCTAGAGAGCCGTAAGCATAGATATCTTCCTAGTGAGGCTCTGACAAGCAGTAGCCCGTCGCTTACGCAATCCTGGCAGGCGATCGCGAATCGACTAGAAACGTCACTTTCCGCAGCTGATGTTCGGCAGTATCGCAATTTTTTCGCGCAGGGTTGGATACTTACCAACACACCGAATCCGGACGTGTCCCTCCCAGAACACTGGAAATCGCTGGGTTTCGGAGCTTGGACATGTCAATTCGATCCAGATCTCGAAGTGCATCATGTGGTTCACGCTGAGGGAGAATACGAAATTCTGCTTCTTGGACAAGCTACGGACTCCGCAAAGCGACTTCACACTTCTAAAAGCGTAGCTTCGGAACTCCTGAAAGAGCTATCCAGCTCATTAGGCTGGGATGCGTTTGATGAGGCCGTGACTTGGCTGGGAGGCCGGTTCGTTGCAATCGGACGGCGGTCATCCTCCGTACGCATCCATGTGGATGCTATGGCGTCACGTTCATGCTATTGGGCAAGGCAGGGCGGTCATCTCGTTTTTGCCTCCCATTCCATTCTGGCTGCACAAGCGATCGGAGATGTCGCCGCCAGTGGAAGTCGATGGGTTCTCACACACCCCGATTATCATAATCCTGCCGGAAAATGTCTCCCGGGAATGGTCAGTCCACATGACGCCGTGAAAATGGTCATTGCCAACTGTGCGTTGACTATCCAGGGTTCTGAGATATCTCATCGCCGGTTTTTTTCTACGCCACCCGAAAGTCTCAGTGTCGCAGAAGCCGCCGAACGCTATCTCTCGGAGCTTCGCTTTCAGATGGACGCAGCTTTGGCCCATCGCCCCAAGACAGTTTTCGGACTGACCGCCGGAGCTGATTCTCGAGCGATCCTCACTGCGACACTCGATCTATTGCATACTGCCGACGTATCCGCGATGACGTATCATTTCTTTGCCCGCAACGCTGACCATTCTCGGGAGGATCTACTGGGGGCGAATCGGCTCGCTAATTTGAGCAACCTCAAACACCGCGTGCTCGATGTGTCACCCCGCCGGAAAACTCACGCGTTCACCTCCATGTACAGCAAAACTTTCCCTACCTGGGCGCGGTTTCCGACGCTAGCTAGAACCTACTATGAGGAACTCGGGGCTGACGAAGCCTTGATATTGGGGATCGGTGGCGAGGTCGGAACCGTCTTTTACAGAGATCGCGAGTTCGACAAGATCACACCGGAAGTCCTTGCCGGGAAATACACTCAGTCGGCCTTCCAACACGACCCGCGGTTGATCGAGACTATGACGGAGTATATGGACTACACCGAGCTCAGCGAAGAGAACTCCGCTGGCTACGACCTACTAGACTTGTTCTATTGGGAACACCGTATGTCTACTTGGGCTGCCTATGGCTACTCCGAAGCCGACTTCGGGCCTCTGGTGGTATTGCCGCTCAACTCTCGGCGAATCTTCCACGCCATGCTCTCTCTTCCATTCAAAGACAGGCTCCGGAGGAGTGTGTACCACCAGCTCGCCCTCTGGTCCGGTATTTCCGCTTAGCTCCCATGAAACCTGCGCCTCCTGTTCTGACTCTCCCTGGAAAGGCATGTCCCCTGATGAGAATGAAGCAACTAGTCTCCGAAGCGCGCCGCGGTTTTTGGCATCTTCGTAAAGGTGGCGTAGCCCAATATCGCGAGTGGTTGAAGCGCCGCAGGTTCCATGACGCAACACCAGCCCGTCGCACCGGAGAGCAATGGAATCCGCTCGGCGTGGAGACGTATATTTCCCTCTCACGCCCGAAATCGTTCGATACTATCAAGGTTGCAGTCATTCTCGATGACTTTTCCATGCAAGCGTGGAGCTACGAATTCAACACCGTTCCCGTCACTCCCGAAAATTGGCGGGAATTAATCGATGACGATGTTGACCTGCTGCTCGTCGAGTCTGCGTGGAATGGGAATGACGGAAGTTGGCAGTACCAGCTTACTGGTCGCTCTGCGCCCAGCAACGCTCTACGAGAGCTCACTGACTTCTGCAAACAACGGGGCGTGCCTTCAGTCTTCTGGAACAAAGAGGACCCGCCACACTTCGATGACTTTCTGGGAACGGCAAAGCTGTTTGACGTTGTATTCACCACCGATGTCAACAAGGTCAGCGACTATCGAAAGGCCTTGGATCATGACCGGATTCATGTCATGAGTTTTGCCGCCCAGCCGGCAATTCATAATCCGATTCGGCTCCCAGGTATTCATCAACGGGGCGACATCGCTTTCGCCGGGATGTACTTTGCCCACAAGTTTCCCGAACGTCGCCAGCAAATGCAGGTGCTCCTGTCAGCTGCCGCAGAAGTCTCGTCCCGCATGAACTACGGTCTGACGATTTTCTCTCGGTTTGCCGGCAATGACGAGAAGTACCAGTTCCCCGCACCATTTGATCAATACGTTGTCGGCTCCCTCCCGTACGCCAAGATGCTCACCGCTTACCGCCACTTCAAGGTCTTCCTCAACGTCAATTCTGTGACGGATAGCTCCAGTATGTGTGCCCGTCGGATCTTCGAGATCACGGCCAGCGGTACTCCTGTAGTCAGCGCTCCCAGCGCGGCTATCCGAAACTTTTTCCCGGCTGATGAAGTACCAACTGTCGACGATGAAGTTGAAGCTGCCTTGCTATTGCGTTCGCTAGTGAACTCAGCACAATACCGAGATCGCATGGTTCACAAAGCCCAGCGCAGAATCTGGGGAGCTCATACTTACACTCATCGGGCTGAACAAGTTTTGGCAGCAGCTGGGATTGCGCACAGGACTCTCGACTCCCCTACGGTCTCTATAGTCGTCTCCACTAACCGACCCGATCAAATAGAGCATGTGCTTAGCCAAATTGTCCATCAACGCGATGTCAAGCTCGAGGTTCTTCTTCTTTCACATGGCTTCGACCTCGATGAATCGGAACTTCGAGAAACCTGTCAGCGCCTCGGAATTGATAAGATTCGCTCGTTCTCAGCCCCCGCAGCGTGGAGTCTCGGGGCATGTCTGAACAAACTCGTTTCTGAGGCACGCGGCAGTGTTGTCGCCAAGTTTGACGACGATGACCTGTACGGGCCCTTCTACCTTTTGGACCAGCTAAACGCCCTGAGTTTTTCAGGAGCGGACCTGGTGGGCAAGGAAGCTGCCTACGCCTACTTAGAATCGAACGATGTCTTGGTTTTACGCCGCCCTACCCGGGAGCACCGATGGACCGATTTCATTGCTGGACCGACTCTTGTGGGCTACCGTCGAGTCTTTGAGGAGATTCCCTTTGCAGACATCACTCACGGCGAAGACAGTGCCTTCCTGGTCGATGTGCTGGATGCCGGGATGAAGATTTACGCCGCAGACCGGTTCAATTTTATCCAGGTTCGGGGCCACGGCGCTCACACTTGGTCAGCTACTGATGCCGAATTCCTCGCCAACGGAATCGTTGAATCTTTCGGCCTGAATACACGGCATGTATGCGTCTAGCAGCTGCACAAACTAACGGTACCCGCTCTGCTTCCTCATCTCAGAGGCTTTCATAGAGCCTGAGGTACCGGTCTGCGTTCGCCGTCCAAGTACGTGAGGCCAACCAATCAGCGTCCCCATCGTTGGTTAGCGGAACCTGGAGTTGCTTGCGGACCCCTGCAGCTAAGCTGTGCGAATCCTCTGGGGGGACATATTCTGCTCGACCGCCTGTCACCTCTCGGAGCGCGGGAAGGTCAGAAGCGACTACAGGAACTTCGAGAGCCTGCGCCATCAAAGCTTTGATGGGTGTTACCACCCGACATACTTGAAGATCCTTGCGGGGCACCACGAAAACATCAAGTGTTGCATACCACTTCCAAATGTCTTCCTGCGGCTTCCTACCGACGAAGTGAACGCGAGAATCTAACCCGAGCTCCCTCACCAAGTCTTCCAAGCCAGGTCGAGCTGTTCCGTCGCCCACGATGAGTGCTTCAACCGAGTCCGGAAGATGCAGGAGGGCTCTAATGAGTGTGTCGATGCCTTCATAATCCACTACGGACGTAACAGTTCCGACCAAGCTGATATCCGGAAGGCCAAGTTCCGCACGGATCGCGGATCTATCAAATTCGCGATTGAGATCACGCTGGTCGATCGCATTGGGAATGACATGAATGTCCTCTCCAGAGACTCCTCGCGCAACAAATTGTCTTTTAACAATCTCGCTCAGTGTCACGACAGCATCAGCCGCTCGCGCACAGGCAGCCTCCTGTCGCCTGGCTAACCGGTAGAACTCAGAAGCCACTGCTCGCTCTTGCAGGTAATCCGGTTGCTTCGAAAGCCACGTACTTTCCAGCTCGCCGCGGATTTCGTACACCCAAGGGATACCAAGGCGCTGTGCAGCCTTCGCCACGACCATCGCGTTCTTAAAATCTGTGGTGGTGTGGAGAATGGAAGCACCGAAGTATTGCGCTTGGGCAATAATCATGGCCACCGCCAGTTCATCTCGTTCGAGGAGACTGACCGGATAGCTTTTCGGAAGGAGTCGATGGTATTCGATTCCGTTGATGATCTGGACGGGGGAGCCAGGCAGCTTCCCGACGAGGACGGGGTATGCCAGCCGGGTGACTCCTTGGACCGCCAGCCCGGCGTCACGCTGAGACTTGAGGACATTATGAGAACGCACCGTGTAGCCGGAATGCGTATATGGGACACTGTTCGTCAACACATGGAGGATCCGGTGTTGTGTCGGACGCTCCCCCGAATTAGCCGAGCTGGGTATAGGTTCGGTGAGTTGCTGGAGCCGTTCACGAGTACGCTGCGCGAGGTGTCTATCCGATCGATTGGCTGAACGGCCTTGTCTTTCAACAAGCTTGATCCCGTCGGACAACTCGCCTAATTCGATGAACTTTCGAGCTTCGCTAGGTGGCAGCGAGAGGCGTGAAAGAAGATTCCTAGGAACTTTCGACAAGAGTTTGCTGTCCGAAGTCCTCACGCGTTCTGCAACTTTGATCGCGAACCCCGTTGGGTCTTCGCGCACAAGCCGAAGCACGGCACTAGCAAGCAGCGAAAAAACGCGGAGCCTGAACTTCCACTTCATCGTCCGACAGCTCTTGCTTTCTCGATCAATGCCAGCAACCTTTGAGGAGCCACCATCACACGTTCCTCTGCAACCCATTCAGAACCGCCGCCTTCTACTGAAAGCAGTGTCCTGTTATTCGCAAGTTTGACCCATTGCTCTGCTAGCGCTTGGGGGTCTTCGGGGTCAACAACATCGCCGGCGCCTAATCCTCTAACAAGCTCGGCGGTTTCTCCACTGACCACCGCAGAAATGTGCACCCGAGCAGCCATGAGTTCATAGGTTTTCGATGGTACTGCTCTCTCGAGTGGCTCCCAATCGGTGAGATGTACAAGGGCCGTATCAGCCCACTCATAAAACGGAGCGAGGTCACCAGCAGATTTTCGGCTTTCAATGGTTACATCCAAGCCACGTTCACGCACAGACTCAGAAAGTGCTTCCCTTGTGACTCCCGCACCGACGAAACACAGGGCGACATCGATTCCCTGTTCTCGCGCCAATTCCGCTGCGCAGAGTGCGTTCTCCAAGTTCTGGGCGCGGCCAAAGGTGCCGGCGTACAACACGTTCAGTTGCCCACGGGACCCGTCGTTTTCATTTCCTTCCGCGAACTTGGTTTCTGGCGGGAACACGTTACGGATCGTTTCGACCGGAGGCGTGGCCCCATCGGACATGATCTCGGGACGAGCCCGGAGGTTCTCCGCCAGGTGACTTGAGGTTACCGAGATTCCCGCCGCATGCTTCAGAGCACCGTTCAATGAGCGTTTCGTGGTCGCGCTGACAAGCTGGAGTGGCCCCTTCGACAGGATTCTTTCCCTCACGGATTTTTTCCCCGTGCTCTTATTCCAATTCCGGGATTCGGTCAAGAGATCCGGCCAGGCATCTCGTAGATCAATGATGTAGGGTTTCCCCAGCTTTTTCGCTACTAGACGGGCGGCCACGGCAGTAGGGAGCGCGGGGACCGTGCCAATAACCAGATCAGGCGTAGGGGTCGGCAGTAGATCGCTGCGCCGCAGAACCACCCATATAGCACCTAAGGCGACAGTAGCCTGGTTCAAGGCACGCTGAGTCAATGATTGACCAGCAGGAAAGAAGCCACTGCGGATAATACGCTCGCCGGAAGGTCCGTTGCTCTTCTCTGCTTTTGCGGAGTAAAGACCTTCTCCCCACCACGTCTTGAGGGTGATCTTTCTCTGATAATGCGGAGGGGGAGCGATGACAGTCACCTCGTGACCGGCGTCGACGAGGACTTTCGAAAGCCACGTCCAGCGCCGCTGCGGCACTCCGTTCTCCGGGTGCCAATATTGCGAAAGAATCAGAATTTTCATCGCGCTTGCGGCACCTTCACGAATGCATTGCCCTTCCCTTGCCGCGCTCCGGGAATCTTAGCCTGAAGCTTGAAGTTGATCATCAATTCCCATCACCGGCCTGCTCAGAACTTCCTCGCTGGAGGTTAGCGCTAGGTTGATCCTACCAATTATCAGGAAACGAGCTTAGCTCAAACGGGTGAATCGCGGGCGACCCGGACAGGACAACGCACCACATGTCCCCGGATCAAAACACGGTGCAACCTACGCAAATAGGAATAGCTGCGAGTGTCACCGCCCTCGCGAATTTCGAGGGAGCCAATAAGTGATTGGTGCCTGCTCTCAAGAAGCCAGGATTAGACCGACGCCGCTGCAACCATTTCGAGCTGGTCAATGTCCGGGTCCCGGCGTTCTCCCTCAATCACTGGAGCGAACTCTTCGATGCGGCTGCCCAGACCCGTGAGGTGCGCGATAGCTGCAATCGCACGCTCCGCGCCATGGCCATCGCCATAAGGGTTGACTGCGTTGGCCATCTCATCATAAGCGTCAACATCATCAAGAAGGCGGCGAGCCTCAGAAACAATACGTTCTTGAAACGTACCAATCAGTTTTACGGTACCGGCAGTGACCGCCTCAGGACGTTCGGTATTCTCTCGCATTACCAGAACGGGCTTGCCGAGGCTCGGCGCCTCCTCCTGAACTCCACCGGAGTCGGTCAAAACCAGGTCAACCCGGCCCATCAGACGGGTGAACTGGTCATAAGGCAGCGGATCTGTGACGATGACGTTCTCAAGCTCCTCCACGTGCGGGAGAACCACTGTCCGCACCTTGGGATTCAGGTGTAGGGGAAGCGCAAAAACAGTATCGGGATAGAGTCCAGCTAGCTCAGCGACAGCTTGGCCGATCTCGGACATGGCAGCGAGGTTCTCGCGACGGTGGGTGGTCACTAGCACCATACGTTTGGTCGATTCCACGGCCTCGGCCAGCTCCGGATCCTCAAACTCACTTTCAAGCTGTGCGACGTGGAGGAGGGCATCGATAACCGTGTTGCCGGTGACCACAATGTTTTTCTCATCGAAGTCCTCCCGCAGCAGATTATCGCGAGACTCCGAAGTCGGGGCCAAGTGAAGTGAGGCAACCTGGCCGATGATTCGACGGTTGGACTCCTCTGGGAAGGGCGACAGGATATCACCGGTACGAAGTCCCGCCTCCAGGTGCACTACCTTGGCGCCATTGTGGAATCCAGCCAGTGCCGCTGCCATGGCCGTGGAGGTATCCCCCTGAGAGATCACCACATCCGGTTGTTCCTCTGCCATGATTTCGTCGAGGCCGGCGATCGCCCGGGAGACAATCTGGTTGAGCGACTGTCCCGGCCTCATCAGATCCAGGTCATAGACCGGGGTGATGCCGAACATGCCGTTGACCTGATCGAGCATCTCACGGTGCTGGCCAGTCGATACCGGAACGGAGACAAAGCGAGCGTCACGCTGTAGCGCAGAAATAACCGGCGCAACCTTGATCGCTTCCGGTCGCGTTCCGTACACGGTCATGATCTTGGGCGTCATCACAATCCTGACTCTTCTTAAACTTCGCTCAGCCCTATTAGGGCATACCAACCCATCCAGTTAATCGTATGGTGATACATTTTGCATCTCGCAACGATAATAATTTCACCCGTTTGGGTCACAAGCCAAGCAAGTACACTCCACCAAAGTGCCATTTTCCCATTTCATGCCCCATAGTTTCTGCCCCGTAACATTCAACACAGAGACGCTGTCCAGCAGAAGAATGAGCATCTAGAACAAGAAAAACGATCGCTGCCAGTTGAGACTTCTACTAGAGGGACATCTTCGAGAACGTTCTTGCTCAGAATTTCTCTCTGATTGGCTAGGCTCAGTGGCCGGAACGCTAAACTATGACCGCCTCAGCTAGCTCCTCCGGAGGGCCGGTGGCTGCCACCGGCGCAACCATGACCTCCTCGCCCCGATGCCTGATCAGAAATTAGGAGTCCATGCCCGCCTTCCTCACCTCTGAGAACGCAGTGGACGAGATCATGGCAGAACTCGCAGCCCTGGCGGACGAGAGGATCCTCGCGGTCAACCAGAAACACGGTGATGACCATGCGGTAAACCTGACCAAGCTGCGGGCGATCTCCAAGCGGTTGAAGAAACAGCAGGAGCTTGCCGTTCAGCTCTGGAAGGCTGGGGACTCCGCGGCTCGCCTTCTGGCGCTGCTGATCTGCCGGCCAAAAGAATTCACTCGCGATGAGCTGGACACCATGCTGCGGGAAGCAGGCACGCCGAAGATTCAGGACTGGCTGCTGAATTATGTGGTGAAGAAGTCCAAGCACGTCGAAGAGCTGCGCACCGCGTGGTTCGAGGATCCGGATCCGGTGTTCGCCAGCGCCGGCTGGACGTTGACCGCGGACAAGATCGTGAAGCAGCCCGAGGACCGGGATCTTCCCGACCTCCTCGACGTGATCGAGGCGGAGATGGCCGGCGCCCCAGAGCGGCTGCAGTGGGCCATGAACAGCTGCCTGGCACAGATCGGCATCGAGAACCCGGAGCTGCGCGGACGCGCCCTGGAGATCGGCGAGCGTCTGGAGGTGCTCAAGGACTACCCCGCCTCCCCGGGATGCACCTCTCCCTATGCGCCGATCTGGATCACGGAGATGGTCAGCCGCAGGGAAGGTTAGGAGCAGCCGGATCAGGCCGTGGCGGTGCCCCGGAAGCAGGTGGTGACCGCTCCCCCGACCCAGATGGTGCCGTTGTCCTCGCAAGTGATGTGGACGTCCCCGGCGCGACCGAGCCGGGTGCCCTGGGAGACGCGGTAGGAGCTGCCCACCTGACCGGCGCGGTGCAGCCACTGCGCGACCGAGGCGTTGAGACTGCCGGTCACGGGATCCTCAGCGTGACGGTCCGGCAGGAAGGCACGGATCTCGAAGGCGAACTCGCTGCCTGCCGGAAATGCCCCGATGACACCGAACTTCAGGTCCTGGGCGGCTGCAAAATCGGGCTCCAGGGCGAGCACCTGCTCAGCGCTTTCCAGCTGGACCGCGGCCCAGCCCGGGCCGTTGTCCACCCACTGGTGGCCGCTGATGTCCTCCGGTGCCACGCCGAGGCTTTCCCGGATGTGCCCGAGGGTGGCGGCGTCGAGCTCGCCGGAGCGCATTGTGTCCGGGGCGGCGAAGAAGAGCATGCCGCCCTCCTGCCGGATGGTGACCAGGCCGGCGGCGCATTGCTGGGTGATCGCGGCGTCGGCAAGCGGGCTGCCGCCGTTTTCCAGCCAGGCGTGGGCGGTGCCGAGTGTCGGGTGGCCGGCGAAGGGCAGTTCGCCGGTCGGGGTGAAGATGCGCACGCGGTAGTCCGCGCCGGCCTGGGTGGGTGGGAGCACGAAGGTGGTCTCCGAGAGGTTGGTCCAGCTGGCGATCTGCTGCATCTGGGTGTTGCTGAGCCCCTCCGCGTCGAGAATCACGGCGAGCGGGTTGCCGTGGAAGGGTGCGGCGGAGAAGACATCCACCTGTGCGAAGTCCCGGGGTCTGGTCATGGCGACCGAGTATAGGAGCCCCGCGGTCACTGATTGTCCCGGCACGGCGCGAGTTTTCCTCCTTGACAGGATCACCAGCTCTTTAAAGGCGTTGGCTTTTGCCGGTTTTGCTCATAGCCCACGCGAGGGAACAAGCCGGGGATCAATGCTCAGGGGCCTAGCGAGCAGGGATCTCAAGGCGGACCGTACCTGGGCGGGCAGTGGGCGCGACTTCATGCGGACCATCCCGATCTCCCTGGTGGCGAGCTCTCCACCGGGGCGCAGAATCCGTACTGTTGCGATGCTGGGATCATCTCCTGCCATGATGTCCGGCAGGATGCAGAGTCCGAGGCCCGACGCCACATAGGTTCTCAACGTGTATGGGTTATCGGACTCGACAGTGATGGGCGGAGAAATACCCGCTTCCGCGCAGAGTTGGTCCGCCAGATCTCTGGTGGTGTACTTGGAATCCATGGCGACAAAGCTCTCGTCGGCGGCCTCGTTCAGCATAATCGCTTCCCGCCCCGCGAGCCGGTGCTCCGGGGGCACTGCCAGGACGAACTCCTGATTCTGAAGGAAGGCCCAGTCAAAGCGGGGATCTTCGGGCCGGGGTCCGATTATAACGGCATCGATATCGCCCTTGACCAGCTTTTCCAGCAGACCATCCGTGGATCCTTCGGAGATTGTCACGTTGGAACTAATCGGGGTGCGCGTCATCATTGGTCCCAATTGCCCAGCGATGGACCGCAACGTCCCCAGGCGCACGGGCCGAGCATTCCGATCGCCCAGCACATCTTCCAACGCAGGCTGAAAGATCGACAGGGCTTCAGTGGCAGCGTCAGTCAAGACCCTCCCCTCTTCGGTAAGGGCGATCCCCCGGCCAGCCCGCTCCACCAGCTTGACCGACAGTTCTGATTCACAGCGTGCTATCGCCCGACTCAACGCAGGTTGCGAAAAGCCAAGCCGTTCGGCGGTGCTGGTAATGGTTTCACCGTTTCCCAGCTCACGTAGTACAGGAAGGATGCCCGTGAGTTGAGCCAGAGTGGTGTCGATAGAAAGGGACACTGGCTGTAACCGTCCTTTCCAAAGATCTCGGGCAAAGGTGGGGCACTGCGTGATCGAAACTACCTAAAGCGCGTGATTCACCGCGTCCCATTCTCCACCATGACTGATGTGTATATGCATGAATGCGCCAGAATTCATATTAGTGATAAACCTTTCATTCCGGCACTATTGTGTCCATGATCACCCTCAAGTTTAAACGCGAACGGGCACCAGCCCTAATATGGCCCGCGCCCATGAGAGGTCATTCCGCTGGCCCGCGCGTGAAGGCCTATGCCGATCTCCCCCCTCAAACCTCTTTGGAACGTGAGAAGACATGATTCTTTACGGAACCGCGACCCTGGCCATCTGCATGCTAGTCGGCTCAATCCTCGGGAACCTGATCGGACAGCTGGTCGGCGTCGACGCCGACATCGGCGGCGTCGGCTTCGCCATGGTCCTGCTGATCTTCGTCTCCGATTGGCTACGCCGGAAGAAGCTGCTGCCCCAGCCCACCGAACAGGGCATCCTTTTCTGGGCAGCCATGTACATTCCCATCGTCATTGCCATGGCCTCCATCCAGAATGTCGTCGGCGCCCTGTCGAGCGGACCGGTGGCCATTGTCGCCGGATTCGTCGCCCTTATAGTCTGCACTGCTCTGGTGCCCGTGCTGACCAAGATCGGGCCGCCCTCAGAACCCCTACCGCCTGCCGATCAGCCAGCAGAAGACAGTGCCGAAGATCGTAAGGACGACCTCCTCGACAACAAGGTGAATTGACATGGAAATCATCGGTAACATCCTCGAGAAAAACAGCCTCATCTTTGCCTTTGCCGTCGTCGGGATCATGATGCTGATTTCCCGGTTCATTTCCCAGAAAGCCACCAGGGGACGCGTCCACGGCTCAGCAATAGCGATTGTTCTCGGACTCGGACTCGCCTTCATCGGGGGAACCTACTCCGGTGGCGAGAACGGACTCGCAGACATCACCATCTTCAGTGGCCTCGCCATCCTGGGTGGCTCCATGTTGCGGGACTTCGCAATTGTTTCCACGGCCTATGGCGTCGACCTGAAAGAAATCAAAAAGGCAGGCATAACCGGCGTACTCGCCCTATTTCTGGGGATCTTCGTGTCATTCATCCTGGGCGCTGGTGTCGCCTACGCATTCGGCTACCGCGATCCGGAATCACTGGCGACAATCGGCGCCGGCGCAGCGACCTATATCGTCGGCCCCGTCACCGGCACTGCAGTTGGCGCCAGTTCTGAGGTCATCGCCTTGTCTGTAGCGGCAGGGCTAACCAAATCCGTCGCGGTCATGATCGGCACTCCCATGGTCGCCCGGTTCATCGGTCTCAACAACCCCAAATCTGCGATGGCCTTTGGTGGGCTGATGGGCACCACTTCCGGTGTCGCAGGTGGACTCGCCGCCACCGATCAACGGCTCGTCCCCTACGGAGCAATGACCGCAACCTTTTACACCGGCCTCGGTTGCCTCTTCGCCCCCTCCGTCTTTTACTTCGCGCTGCGACTGCTCTTCGGGTAGACCTGCGGAATTTCGACCTCATGAGATCCATGCATAAATGCATGATCGATACCGAAATGACTGTAGAAAATCGTCATTGCAGCTCTCTAACCTTTGATTATCGGCATCAGGCGGAGTCAACGACACACTTTAACCGTATCCAATCCGGATCAAGAAGCACCGTGATTCAAGAACTCACACCGCGCCGCATACCTAACCTTTTGAAGGAATGATTAGATGACCACCAATATCGTCCAGGCATCCCGCCAATGGGACACCGAACGCAGAGATAAGGCCGAGCGTCTGGAGTCCGTGGCCCACCTTGCCCAGGGAAACATCATCCCGACCGAGCGAATCACCCAATTCCTGGAGGAGATCCTCACCTCGGGCGATCGGGTGGCTCTGGAGGGAAACAATCAGAAACAGGCGGACTTCTTGTCCCGGTCTCTGGCCAACGTAGATCCGGACCGAGTTTCCGATCTGCACATGCTCTTCCCCTCAATCTCCCGGCCAGAACATCTCGATATTTTCGAAGACGGCATAGCTAAGCGGGTGGACTTCGCCTTCTCCGGCCAGCAATCAGCTCGCGTTGCACAGCTGATCGGTGACGGGACGCTCCAGGTAGGCGCCATCCACACCTACCTGGAGCTCTATTCCCGCATGTTTCTCGACCTCACGCCCCGCGTGGCGTTGGTCGCTGCGGTCTCGGCTGACCGCGATGGCAACCTCTACACTGGCCCGAACACCGAAGACACTCCCTCCATCGCCGAGGCGACCGCATTCCGCTCGGGCATAGTTATTGCCCAGGTCAACGAGATCGTGGATAAAGTGCCCCGGGTCGACGTGCCCGGGGACTGGGTTGATTTCGTGGTCGAGGCGGACTCCCCCTTCCAGGTCGAACCCCTGTTTACCCGCGATCCCCGCAAGCTCACCTCCGTGCACGTCCTCCTGGCAATGATCACGTTGCGCGGAGTCTACGAAAGGCACGAGGTGACCTCACTGAACCATGGCGTGGGACTGGACACCGCGGCCATCGAGCTGCTGCTTCCCACCTACGGTAAATCACTCGGGCTCAAGGGAAAGATCTGCACTCACTGGGCGTTAAACCCCCACCCGACTCTCATTCCCGCCATTGAAACCGGTTGGGTGGAGAAGATCTCCGCCTTCGGTGGTGAAGTCGGAATGAGCGATTATGTGGCGGCCCGCCCGGACATCTTCGCCACCGGTTTTGATGGCAGCCTGCGTTCCAACCGCATGGCGGCGCAGGCAGCCGGCCTCTATGCCACCGACATGTTCGTGGGATCCACCCTGCAGGTCGATGCCTTAGGAAACTCCTCCACCGTTACCTCCGGACGTCTAGCCGGATTCGGCGGCGCCCCCAACCTGGGATCGGACTCCCGCGGCCGACGGCACTCCAGCCCCGCCTGGATGGATCTAGCCCAGGGCGAAGGACAAATGGGCGTCCATCGCGGACAGAAGTTGGTGGTCCAGATCGCCGAAACCTACAACGCCGGAGCCGATCCGAAGTTCGTGGAGCAGCTCGATGCCGTTGCCGTCGGTGAGCGAAGCGGCATGGCCCTGGCACCGGTCATGGTCTACGGCGATGATCTGACCCACCTGGTTTCAGAGGAAGGCGTGGCCTACCTGTACAAGACGCAGAGCCTTGAGGAACGCCGGCAAGCTGTCGCAGCGATCGCCGGTGTTACCCCCATCGGGAGCCAGTCGCGCGCGGAGGACGTGGCAGAGCTGCGTCGCAACGGAGTCGTCGCCTTCCCCGAGGATCTGGGAATCCAGCGCGCGCAAGCCGACCGCAGCCTGCTCGCCGCTCATTCCATCGAATCGCTGATCGAATGGTCCGGTGGACTCTATGAGCCCCCGCCGAAATTCCGCAGCCGGTAGGAACCAGACCGCATACGGACGATGAGAGGAATCACATGAGCAGCCTATTGCTTTCAACGGAGACGACCTTCGTCTCCCCACCCCCTGCCGAGCTAGGCCACCAAGCGATGCAAGCGCTGCTGGCGGAAGTCAACCTGCCAGGAAAGCCCGGGCTGGTGGGACCGGACGGAACCCGTTCCCACGCCGACATGGATGTCGAACTGATGCGGCTATCCGCCCGCACCCTGGAACCGACCTTCACCAAACTCGCTGAAGCCGGCAACAGCCTAGAGGTCGGCCAGGAGCTCCGCGATGTCGTCGGAGAGATCGGACGGGAAGGCGAAGAAGCCATGCTGACCGCCACGGGCGGAGTCAACACACACCGGGGTGCGATCTGGAACCTCGGCCTGATGGTCATTGCCACCGCCGGACTGGGACAGCAACAACCCCGGGAACGTCCCTGCGCCAACCTCATCACCCGGCACGCCGGCCGGTTGGCCTCAATTCCGGACTCCTTTACCGACCATCGTCCGCGCCCCGGTGCCACGGCCCGGAAACGCTTCCGAGTAGGCGGTGCCGTCTCAGAGGCCGCTGCCGGTTTTCCGCACGTACTCGCGGCATTACGCGGAATGAGTTCGACTGAGGGGTACACCGACCTACCGCCCACCAACACGCAAAAGCTGCGGGGCCTCCTGACCAGCATGAGCAGCCTCGATGACACCTGCGTCCTGCACCGAGGCGGCCAGGAGGGGCTGGAATTCGTGCAGTCAGGGGCACTGGCGCTCCTAGCAGTTTCGACTTCAGAGCCTGCGACCTGGGCCACCGCGCTCAAGAACTTTGACCATCAGCTGGCCGAGCGTGACCTCTCCGCCGGCGGCAGCGCCGATCTACTGGCCTGTGCACTCTTTCTCACCTCGATTCTGGGAGCAGAACATGCAGACAATCAATGAGCAGTACCCCGCTTCAGTGCAGCTTCGCCGTCCCATCCATGTCGGGGTGGTCGGGTCCGGGGACATGGAGATTCTCATTTCGGAGCCGAGCACCCCAGGCCGGGCGACGGTGAAGGTGCGGACCTCCGTTGACGGCTTCGACACCGTCTGGCGCAACGTTCTCGAGCGCTTCTTCCACCGGCACGATCTTGCCGGTGATTTCGAAATCAATGACTTCGGGGCCACCCCAGGGATGGTGACGTTGCGGCTGGCGCAGGCTTTCGAGTTGGCGACGATGCCGGAGGCCAACGGGGGCCGTGACCTCGACCAGATGCCTTTCACCGAGCTCAGCGCCCGGGACCGCGCACGAGGGATTCTGGATCCCGGCACCTTCCGCGAAATTCTCGGCCCCTTTGAACGCCTCGAATCTGCACACTTGGAGCCGCAGGGTATCGTCCCTGAATCCGATGACGGCGCTGTTCTCGCTCGAGGCACCATCGACGGTGATCCGGCGGTTGTGGCAGCCCTGGAAGGAAAGTTCCAGGGTGGGGGAATCGGTGAGGTTTCCGGAGCGAAGATTGCCGCAGCCCTCGAACGCGCGCTCGTCGATGCGGAGGCCGGTATCCCGATCCGGGTCGTCCTGCTACTGGAGACAGGTGGCATCCGGCTCCAAGAGGCGAATCTCGGCCTACTGGCCATCGCAGAAATCCACTCCGCAATCGTGGCCCTGCAACGTCACACCCCGGTTGTCGGCGTCGTAGCTGGCATGGTCGGATGTTTCGGCGGCATGGGTATCGCGGCTGGTCTCTGCGATCGAATCATCATGACCCAGGAAGGCCGGCTCGGGCTCAACGGTCCAGAGGTCATCGAGACGGAAGCCGGCGTCGCCGAGCTGGATTCCACTGATCGCCCCGCCATCTGGAACATGATTGGCGGCAGACAGCGGGTGGCCACTCGACGCGCTGATGTTCTAGTCGAGGACCAGACCGCGGATGTCCGCCGGGCGGTAGTTGAAGCCAGTGCTGTCACACCAACAGTCCACCGAGCCAATCAGGTGGATGAGCTGTTGTCTCAACTCGCCACCGTCGACCCAACCATCCGCTTGACCGCCGAAGATCTGCGCGACATCACCGACAGGAGCCACTCATGACCACTCAAAACACTCCGGAATTCGGGCGAACCTGGTTTAACGCGCTCGATGAAACTGGCAGCTCAGACACGGGATCGCTGCTGACCGGTGAAATCACGCTGCAGGGAACCTCCGCAGCACTGGCCGCGATTGTCCCCGATAAAGACAGTGAATATCCGCGGGCCCGCCATGGAGAGGTCGGATTGAAGGAATCTCTGGATCTGGTGGCCTGGGTCAAGAGCCTGAAGGATCCCCAGCAGCCGATCGTGTTGTTGATCGATGTCCCCAGCCAAGCCTACGGCTATATTGAGGAGCTCTTCGGGATCAACTTCGCCCTCGCAACCTCCGTTCACGCACTTGCACAGGCACGTTTAGAAGGCCATCCGATCATCAGCCTCATCGTCGGTAAAGCAATTTCCGGCGCTTTCCTGGCCACTGGTCTGCAGTCCAACCGCATCGTCGCACTGGACCACGAGGGGGTCCAGGTGCAGGTGATGAGCAAAAAGGCAGCCGCCCGCATCACCCAACGCACGATAGAGGAGTTGGACAAGGCAGCGGAGTCCGTGCCCGCCATGGCCTTCGACGGTGCGTCCTTCGCCACGCTCGGGGCCGTGGCCGAGGTGATCACCGCAGTAGATCCGCTTCAGCCAGGCCCCGAAGATCTCAACGTAGCTCGTGCTTGCCTGACCCGAGCGTTGGAAGACATCCAGGAGGACTCAAACCGCGACCTGTCCTCCAGGCTGGACTCCGCAGCGGCGCGTGATTCCCGGAAGCTCTCCCGGCAGGTGCGCGAGGTGGTCAACGCCCAATGGTGACTCCCCGAAAAAACCCGCCGCAGGTTCATGACCTCGTACGTCTGGCTTCCTCCGCTATCGAAGGGCTGAGCGCGGAGGCGGCGGAGGAATCCTGGGTAGCTTCCTCGCTGTCTCAAGTTCCGTGGGCGGTGGTCCGCCGCGCCAGACCCAGCGCTCCCAGTCGCATTCCCATCGGTGTCCGGGGTCCGGAGCGCAGCCAGCGGTGGGCTGCGGAGGTCTGCGAGTCGGATATCTGCGATATCGTCACCCCCGCTCAAGCGCGTAATTTTCCGGCCACCCGATCGCAGTTGGGGGCATTTCGAGTCCTGCAGGCTCTGGTTGATGCCCCCATCAGCTTGCCCTGGGGTGTAGGCGGGAGCCTTGGGTTCGAGACTGTCACCGGGGCAAAGGCCGCAAAGGAGAGCAGTGATGTTGACCTGATCGTCTACGCTGACGCAGCGGTCACCGATAAGGATCTACGCGAACTAGAGATGACCACTGGGTCCATCCAAAAATTCAGCGGAACGCGAATAGATATCCTCGTGGAGACCCCCACCGGCGCAGTCGCTTTCGCTGAACTCACCCGCGCCATCGGGCTTCAGCCCAAACCCACAGTAATGCTCCGAACTCCGGATGGTCCGGAGTTGGCGAAGTACCCCTGGAGTTGATGATGACGACGACGCTGCTTTTCGGCGGTCAAGGGAGCCAGAAGGTCGGTATGCTCCACGAGTGGTCCGTGCTACCCGCGGTCCGGGGTCATGTGGCCACCGCGACGGAGATTCTCGGGGAGGATGCGTGGGAGTTGGATACCGAAGAAGCCCTCCACGGCACCAGAGCTGTGCAGCTCTCGCTCCTGATCCTGCAGACCGGTGTCGCAAAAGAGCTCATGAACCATGGAGTACAGGCGTCCTTTGCTGCCGGACATTCTCTCGGTGCCTGGAGCGCGGCAGTCACCGCAGGCGCATTATCCCTGGAAGATGCACTCCGCATGGTAGATGTGCGGGCCACCGGAATGGCGGAGGCTGTTTCAGACGGTTACGGCATGGCAGCGATCATCGGTCTAGGCCCGTCACCGCTGGAAGGTCTGGTGCAGCAGCTTCGCTCAGCGGACGAGGAAATCTGGCTTTCCAACCTCAATTCCCCCGCGCAATCCACAGTCTCTGGATCCGTTTCCGCGCTGGCGAAACTAGAACCGATAGTGGAGGCAGCCGGTGCCCAGCGAATGGTGCGTTTAAAGGTGGCGGTTCCCGCACATAGTCCGCTCATGCAGTCTGCTCGCGAGAACCTCGACGAGGCGATGGGGCCGGTGAAGATGACCAAACCCGCGTTCCCCCTGCTGGCGAACACCACGGGCCGCATGATCAGGACAGCACCGCAACTACGCGCGGATCTCATTCACGCCACTGACAGGCCAGTCCAATGGAGTACGGGTGTAGCTGCTCTCTCCGAACGCGGTATAGACAACTGGATCCAGGTGTCCCCAGGGAACAACGTCGTCGGACTCCTTAGAGACGTGAAGGGAGACTCCCCGGCCTGGTGTACGGATAACGTAGGCATCGAAGAAACTGCCACACGAGTATCCCGGTAACTCAACCTTCTGTCCGGCGAGGCGGAATAATGCGTGTTCCGCTGAACCTGGTGACAGCTCCTGAGGAGACGTTCAGTTCACCGGACCCGGGGAGCCGGGATCATCGTGACTTCCGACTGTGTCGGTGCTGTCCGCGGCGTCGGTAGCCTCCTGGTCTCCGGGGACCTCCGGAGGCTGCTGCTCGGTGATCCGGACGTGACGGCGATTGCGCACTTCATCATGAGCGTTGCCGATGACCTTGACCATGTAGCCGACGGCGACGGCGGCGAAGACCGTGCCTTCACGCACGCCCTGGAGCTCGCCCATGAGGACCAGGGCGGTAATGGCTGCAAGGGCGACCAGGGTCCAGTCGAAGAAGAGCTTGATGCGGCCGAAGGGCAGACCGCTGCGCATGGTGATGGCGGCGACCAGTCCCTCCGGTGGCAGGTAGGTCAGGCGGGGCTGGATCTCGATGTAGACGCCGAGGGCAACGACCACGGAACCGATCAGGGTCCAGACCCACTGCAGCAGGTAGTTGTCCGTTTCCACCCAGGTGGTCAGGGCCACGCTGAGGTCCACGAACATGCCGAAGAGGAGCACCACGGGAAGCTGGATCAGCTGAATCAGCGGGAACTTCTTGCGCAGTACGGCGACCTCGATGAGCAGGACCACCAGGCAGAACAGGATGGTCCAGACGCCCACGCTCAGGGATGTGGCGGCGGAGAGCGCCGTGGGGAAGGATGTGATCGGTGCCGTGCCGAGCTGGGCGTGCACCGTGATGGCGACACCGATCGACATGATGAGGATGCCGAGCAGGAAGGTGACCAGCCGGCGGAGTTGGATCCTGTAGTTCACCGGGCGATCACGGCCGCGGTGTGGTCCTCCAAGGGATATAAGAGATATTGAGACATAACTTTCAAGCGTATCGGTATTTTCTGCCGAAAAGCTAGCGGAGAGTGTGTGGAGCTGCTAAGGTGTGGCGGTTTTTGGGTGGGTGGTTGTTCTCGGGTTGCTGGCACCAGTCAACAGACTCCTGCCCGGATCCCAGCTAGGTGCTGGATTCTGGACAAGCTTGCGATCTACTCCATGAGCAAGAAACTGGTCACCGCCCCCTCCGTAGAGAGCGCGGTGACCACATTGCTCCAGCAGGCACAATCAGCGCTGGCCCCATTGCAGAACAGGCACAAATAGTCTTCCCTCCCGCTATTTGGTTGGCGCTCACGCTGCACGAAGAGAGCAGGAGAAGCGGGGGTAGTCACTTTTGGGAAGCCCTCTACTGTGACACCACGCTGTAGTGTCCACCTCTGTAGTTCAGAGCACAGAAGGTGGAATATGAGTGAACAACAGAACAGTGTGCCCACTGAGGAAAAGTCCGCAAACTCGCAACCAGTCAAGGACGCGATGGACACCGGTGGCCGCCGGAATTGGTGGTTAATCCTCGCAGGCCCGGTGGTGGCCATTGTGCTGACACTGTTGCTTCCGGACAGCCTCGTCTTCGAGGGGCGGGCCGTCGCCGGCATCGCGATCTGGATGGCGCTGTGGTGGATGACCGAGGCCGTGCCGATCCCGGTAACCTCATTGCTCCCCCTCATCCTCTTCCCGCTCGTAGGGGCAGGGACCATGGAAGAGGTAGCCAGCCCCTATGCCAACTCCGTGGTCTTCCTGGTCATGGGTGGTGTGATCCTCGGACTGGCCACTGAAAAGTCCAACCTGCACCTGCGGGTGGCACTGCTGACCATCAAGGTGGTGGGAACCAAGCCTGCCCAGATCGTCCTCGGTCTCATGATTGCCTCCGCCTTCATCTCCGCGTGGGTATCGAACACCGCTACCGCGGTGATCATGGTTCCGATCGCTTCCTCCATCATCCAGCTGGTGCGGAAGGTGGATAGCCGGGCGGCCGGCACGAAGTTCTCCGCTGCGACGCTCCTTGGCGTGGCTTACGGCGTGACCATCGGTTCCACGGCAACGCTGATCGGGCAGCCCCCTATGGCTCTGATGAAGGCGTACCTGCTGGAATCCCAGGACTTCGACATGGGATTCGGACAGTGGATGATCGTCGGGGTCCCGTGGGCCGTGGTGATGACGGCGATCGCCTGGCTGGTACTCACCAAATTGGTCTTCCGCCCCGAGGTGAACGAAATCCCGGGTGGAAAGGAAATGATCCGCGAGGAGTACCAGAAGCTCGGCTCGATGCGGACTCCGGAAAAGCGGGTCGCCCTGATCTTCCTGGCCGCAATTTTCTTCTGGGTGGCGGTTCCCTTCATCGCAGAGACCCCAGTAATCGCGCAGTATCTGCCGTTCCTCTCATCGATCTCAGACACCCAGGTTGCCATCGCCGCTGCCGTGGTCTGTTTCATCGTCCCCGCTGAAAAGCGTCGGGACGCACCAACAGGCGGTGCCCTACTCAGCTGGTCCGCCTCGCGAGAAGTCCCCTGGGGGCTACTGCTGCTCTTCGGCGGCGGCTTGTCGCTCTCCGCAATGTTCACCGCTACCGGGCTCTCCAACTGGGTCGGTTCACAGGTTTCCGGGCTCGCCTCCCTGCCCAACTGGATCATCATCCTCGTCGTCATCATCGTCGGTCTGGCATTGACCGAGCTGACGTCGAACACAGCCACCGCAGCCGCCTTCTTCCCGATCTTTGGTGCGGTAGCGGTGGGCGTCGGCGTGGATCCGCTGATCATGACGATCGCAGTGACCCTGGCCGTGTGCTCCGCCTACATGCTCCCGGTGGCGACACCTTCCAATGCGGTGGCCTTCGGCTCCGGGGAAATCACCATCAAGCAGATGGTGCGGGCGGGTGTGTGGCTGAACATGATCTCCCTGGTGTTGGTCATGATCGCCCTGTACACCCTCATCCCCCTGGTGTTCGGGGGCAGTATTTAACGTCCTTCTGAGAGGGTGGCTCATGCAGTGAGAAATGATCTTTGGTGATACTCGTCGCAAAACACCCCGAGCCTGACACCAGATGCTAGCTTACTTATTTATAGTTCAGGTTCTCTTAAGATCGAGGTTCTCGTGGTTAACACCCTCCCCACCCTTTCTCCCGACATGACCGGCGCCGAAAAGAAGCGCGGCAGCTTCCTCAAGCGGGGCATCATGGCCGTAGGCGCCGTGCTCGCCCTCGGCACGCTGACTGCCTGCGGCGGCACCAGCGAAGCCGAGACCCCGGCAGAAACCGTCACCGTGACCTCCTCGGTCACCACGACGGCGACCACCACGAAGACTGTGACCAGCACGGTCGAGCCCACCACCGAGGAGCCGACGCCGACCACCAGCGCAGCGACGACCGCGCCAGCGGAGATCGACATCGACACTGATCCGGCTGCCGCCGTCGATCTGGACAGTCCCCGGCGCATCGCGTCTCTGCCGGATCCGGCCCCGGCGCCCGTACAGTCACAGGCTCCTGCTCCGGCACCGGCACCCGCTGCGACCTACTACAAGAACTGCTCGGCCGCGCGTGCTGCTGGCGCTGCCCCGGTCTATGCCGGCAGCCCCGGTTACGGAACGCACCTGGACCGCGACGGCGACGGTGTGGGCTGCGAGTAGCACTCTGATGTAGTTAACCCCCGCGACCTGCTGGTCCGGGGGTTCAGCTCTGCGCTCCCGGGCCCGCGGTTTCCGACACCACCTGGTAGCCCTCCTCCGGTTGCCGGTGCCGGCCGACCGGTTCCTGCTTCCGTTCCAGCCGGGAGCTGAGATCACGGACGAACTTGCGGGCCGGTTCCTCGATGAGTGAGTAGCTGATCGCTGCCACCACCACCGAGACCACGGTGGTGAAGGCGGCCAGTATCAGGAAGACGATCCAGGAACCGGAGAAGAGATCGATACCCAGCACCGGGAACGCCACAGTGAGTACGGCCAGGTGCCAGAGGAAGATGCCGTAGGACCAGCGACCGAGCGCCTGCATCTCCCTGGTCCCGAGGAACCTGTCCCCCGGTGCCAGGGCGTAGGGCACGACCAGGCAGGCGGCGAAGACGGTGCCGGCGAGCACGCGCAGGTTGAACTCAAAGGCGGAGGGATGCGTCAATCCGATGGGTCCGTACCACTCCTGGGCGGCGACCCAGGCGGTGAGCATGGCCAGCCCCCACCACAGCCAACGCCAGCGGAAGATGCGGTCCAGCCAGTCGGGGACGCGGTTCTCGAACTCGGCAGCCAACAGGCCGACGGCGAACCAGGCGATATAGGAGGGCGGGAAGATCTGCATGTTCGGCACGCCTTCGTCCGGCGATGCGGCGACGAAGGGAAGCCAGGGCCAGCCGAGACTGAGCACGCTGAGCGCTGCGATCGTCGATAAGCGAATAAGGCGCCGGCGGGCGCCGACGGCGAGGGCGAGCAGCGGCATGGCCAGGTAGAAGGCGACCTCCACCACCAGCGACCAGAGGTGGGTCATGCCAGGCGCCAGGGCGTCGGGAATATAGAGCTGGACCATGAACAGGTTGGCCAGTGCCACCTGCCAACTGATGCCGGCGGCCTCCGGGAGGAGCAGCAGCACCAGCACGACGAGCACCAGGTAGGCGGGGAAGATGCGGCCCAGGCGGTTGAGGTAGTAGCGGGCGATGCCGTAGCCCTGGGCGTGGTCGAGCCGGTGGCGGCGCCAGAGCAGGAACGCGGAGAGGGCGAAGAAGACGGGGACGAAGAAATCGAAACGCGCGAGCAGGTCACCCGGGAAGGTGGCCGGGTCCATGCCGGACTGGAAGGCGACGTGGGTGAGCATGATGCCGAGTGCCGCCACGGCGCGCAAGCCCTCCAACGAGGGGATGAAGCCCGTTGCGTAGGATTGTGCCGAATGCACCAGTTACAACGCCGCCTTCCTCACGTGGTGTCGTTGGGGAGATCCTACTTCAAGGAGGGCCGTTGACCACCAGGAGCACTGGAATGTCGCGACGCCGGCGGTGGTTGACGCGCAATCGACCGTTGGTGATCGTGGGTGCCGTCATCCTGGCGATCATCCTGGTGGCGGGTATTGTGCCGCAATTTGTGATTGCCGGGCTGCGGCAGATGCCGAAGGACGAGGCTTTTTCGTATTCTTCTACGCCTGCGGCGGCGCGGGCGGTGGATCTTTCAGCATTTCGGGAAGGTGCAGTTCCTGAGGTGAATGCTGCGCGGGAGGAGTGCGCCGGAGAGGAGCCTTCTTTCTCGTGTTTCGTGATTCCCGGGGAGGCTGAGTTCTCCCGGGAGGTGGAAACCGCTTCCACGGAGACGCGGAAGGAAGTGGCGGTGTCTGCTGCTTCTGCATTGTCCGTGGACGGTTCCCCGATTCTGGAGATTGAGGACTTTGTGCGGCTGCAGAGCCACTCCGCGTTCCCGGTGCCGGAGCCGAGTTCCTCGATGGAGATGACGCTGCCCCAGTTGGGAGATTCTGTGGCGACGGGGGAATTCAGCCGCAATGGACTGCAGTACTTCTTCCCCTACAACACCGAGCGGGTGTCCTACGCGTTCTTCGACCCGATGATCCAGCTGGCCGAGCCACTCGACTTCGTGGACCGCGTGGAGCACGAGGGGCTGCGCAGCTATGAATTCCAGCAGACCGTGCCCGCGGTGGACCTGATGAGCTCCATGGCGCAGGGTTTCACGCAACCGCACGGCATCTCCGACGCGCCGGAGATGCCGCCACTGCTGCGGATGGGGGATCTGGATGAAGAACAGCGCGAGGCTATTTCCTCGCTGCGGGTGAACGGCGCGGCGTCACAGTTCTACTCTGCGGCGGAGTTGGCTTCAGAGGGGATGTCCGCGACGGACCGGGTTTCGCTGAGCCCTTATTACAGCGTGGATCGCACGCTGTGGGTGGAGCCGCAGTCCGGCACGGTGATTGACCGGGTTGACCGAGTGTGGGTGTACCTGGCTGCCGGGCAGGACGAGGCGGATGAGATGGCGGCGGCTGTTTTTGCGGGGTCTTCAGGGGTTTCGTCTGAGGCTTCGTCTGAGGCTTCGGGCGGGGCTGATGCTGCTGGCGAGGCTGGTTCCGAGGTAGCCGAGCCTTTCGGGGCTAACGGGGAGCTTTCAGAGCGGACCGTGCTGGCGACCGAGCTGGCGTGGGACACCGCAACCACGGATTCCGCGCAGGAGCAGGCGAAATCCGACCTACGGGTGCTGAAGGCGCTCGAAGTGATCTCCCTGCTGGGCAACACCATCGTGGTGTTCCTGGCTGCCGGCGCACTGATCTGGTGGATGCGTCGCCGATATAAGGAGAACCGGACCATTGCCGGTGGTGGTGTTGCGGTTGAGGGAGCGACGGGGGTTGATGGCGTTTCGGAGCCAAATGCTTCGGAGGGTGATGTTTCGGGGGTTGGCGCCTCGGAGCGCGATGCTTCGGAGCGTGGCGCGGCGGGTGAGAATGCTGCTGAGGACGGCGCGGCTGGTAGCTCGGGAGGCGGCGGCACCGAAGGTGGCGGCGATACCGGCGTGGACGGCGTTAAGGGACGCTGATGGCCAGCGGGGAGCGAGGCACCCTGGCGCGAACCCTGCTGACCGCATGGGCGACGCTATTGCTGGGGTTGCTCGTGTACCCGCTGTTTATGCCCGCTGACTCTGGGATCTTCTCCGGCCAGTTGGCGCTGCGCGACATGATGGTGATCGACCATCCCGCGCTGTCCCGGGGAGCACTCGGTTTTGGTGATTTAGCTGCCCGCAACTCGCCCCAGGACGGGCTTCTGACGCTGATTGGCATGGTGATGCCGGCATCGTGGTTCGTGCGGGTACTGATCGTTGTGGCCGGCGCGGTGGGAGCGCTGGGGGCGGCGTGGTTGGTGCGGGTTATTGCTTCGGGGAGTGCTTCTTCGAGGGCTGTTTCCTCGGGGGCTGGTGGTTTTGGTGCTGAGCGCGAGTCTGTTGGTGAGGCCGCTGGTAGTGCTGCGGACGGCGACGGCGCTGAGGGCGCCGGTGTGGGGCGTGGCGTGGTTTGGGGGCAGGCTGCTGCGATCACCGTGACGCTGTGGAACCCCTTCGTGGTGGAGCGCTTCCTTCAGGGGCACTGGTCTCTGGTGATTGCGGCGTGGTTGCTGCCACTGATTGCGGCTGCAGCATTGCGCCGGAGTTTTGTGATTCAGCTGCTGGCGATGTGGTTAGCTTCGCTGACACCTACCGGCGCCCTGTTCGCTGTGGTGGTGGGAGTGGTCAGCGCCCGGGAGTGGCGACGCCGGCTGGTGATCCTCGGTTTCGGTGTTCTCATGAGCCTGCCGTGGATTGTTCCTGGCCTGTTAATGGGATCCACGAGCAGCAGTACTGGTGCGACTGCGTTTGCACCGCGAGCGGAAGCCTGGACGGGAACGTTGGGATCGCTGCTTGGGCTAGGCGGAATCTGGAACGCGGATGCGGTGCCAGCGTCCCGGGAAGCCGGGTTCGCGGTGTTCGGGATTTTGTTATTCGCCGTACTGCTGTTGGGCGCGCGACGGGTTCCGGTGCGATTGTTGGTGCTCGGTGCTGTGGGCCTAGGTAGCGCTGCGCTGGCGTGGTTGCTGCCGGGAGTTATGGGCTGGTTGATTTCTGCAGTGCCGGGTGCTGGTCTATTGCGCGACTCCCAGAAGCTGGTGATGCTGGCGATTCCGGTATATGCGGCGATGGCTGGTGGGGTGGTGTTTGCTGGGTCTTCGCGTTCGGTGGGTGTCGGGGTGTGGGGCGTGGGTGTTTCCGGGGCTAGCGCGCGAAGTACGGGGGTGTTGCGGACTAACGTGCGGCCTGCGGCGCCGGCGGTTCTTGTGATTCTGCTGGCCGTGCTACAGATCCCCGATGCCCCGCGGGTGATGCAACAGCTGGCACCGGTGGAAGTTCCCGTGGATGAAGAGCTGGTGGAGCGGGCTGACGGGCGCGACGTCTTGTTGATGGGCGCTGCCCCATTGACGGTGATCGAAGGCCGTGTGGTTGTGGAACCCATGTCCAAGGCACTGTCTCTGGTGGAATCCGGGGCGCTCGTGGTGGATGGAGAGGTGGTTGATCCGCCGTCAGAGCGTTGGGTGCAGGCGCAGGAGGCGTGGGCTGCTGGGGATGTCTCGGCTCTTGAGCAGCTGGGGGTTGGCCTGGTGGTTGATGGCGACCAGGTGGTGGACACTGGTGCGCCTACGCAGCGTGGTTGGGAGTACTGGTTGGGACTGGCCTTGTTGGTGGCCTGGGTGGTGGTGCCGGTGGGAATTGGGACAGGAAGAAAACCTCTCTACTCCCTCACCCTCTAACCAGAGAGTGCCCAGCTGGACATGTGAGCGGCTGCCCCAGAAGGTGGGCAAGCGCGCACCGCGGTCTGGCAACGAAACGCGACGCTAGTCTCCTCACAAGCAGTGCCGCGCTGAACTCACGCAATACACCGTCCCTGCGGCCGTCAGCACTGCCGCCAGGTTGGGACGCTGTGGGACCGAGAGGCTCGATCGGTGAGCTGGCATTTCAGCTCACCGATCGCCTTCACTCAAAACTCTACGCAGTTAGTGATTTTCCTTGTGATTGGCGCGTAGAGCTCGCTTAGAGCGGGTACTGCTGATCAGAAGGTTCGACTGTCATCCACTTGAGTTCGGTAAATTCATCAATTACCGCTTCACCATCGAATTTGCCGAAGCCACTGGCTTTCATTCCCCCAAACGGTGCTGCGGCGTCGTTCTGGACCGTTGCCCCGTTGACGTGTACGTGACCAGCTTCGATCTGGAGGGCGACATCCATGGCCCGCTTCACGTCTCCCCCGTGTACTGCTGCCGCCAGACCGTACTCAGTGTCGTTGGCGGTGGAGACCGCCTGTTCAGTACCTGTAACGCGCACAACGATGGTGACGGGGCCGAAGGTCTCCTGGTCGTAGATGTCCATCTCCGGTGTGACGTGGTCAAGGATCGTAGGAGGCATCAGGGCTCCATCAGCTTTTCCACCGGTAACCACGTTTGCCCCCTTGTCCACAGCATCGTCGATCAGTGTGTTGATACGAGTTCCAGAGGCTGGTTTGAACATCGGCCCCACAGCAACGGAAGGATCTGCCACGGAGATACCATGCTTGAGCTGTCCGGCGCGTTCACCAAACTTGGACACGAAATCGTCTGCGACCTTGTTGTCGACGACGAATCGTTCCGTGCTCATGCAGATCTGGCCCTGGAACATGAAGGATCCGAAGATTGCGGCATCAACAGCGCCATTAATATCCGCGTCGTCGAGAACAACGAACGGCGCCTTTCCACCGAGCTCGAGGAGCGGCTTTTTCAGATGGCGTCCACATTTCTCTGCGATGATACGGCCGACATGGGTGGAACCGGTGAAGTTCACCCGGCGAACAGCAGGGTGAGAGATCATGGCCTCAACAATCTCATCGGCATCCACCGGATCGTGTGTCAGGAAATTGACGACTCCGGGCGGGAGCCCTGCGTCATGCAGCACCTCAACCAGGATCTGGTGGGTGCGGGGGCTGGCTTCAGAAGCACGGAATACAACCGTGTTTCCGCAAGCCAGTGGATACGCTAGAGAGCGCATACCCAAGACCCCTGGGGCGTTCCACGGAGCCATGCTGAGCACGACCCCGGCGGGCTGTCGCACGGTCATGGAGAACACGCCGGGACGGTCGGTCGGAATGGTCTCACCCGAGATGCGGCTGGTCAGGCTAGCTGCTTGACGCAGACACTGAGTGGTCAAGTAAACGTTGAACCGCGACCAGCCTTCTGCGGCGGCTACCTCGGAGGACATCACCTCGGTGAACTCCTCGGCTCGCTCATCAAGGAGATCTGCAGCCTTGAGGAGGATGTTACGGCGCTGGCTGGGTCCGGTTTTGGACCAGCTGGTGAACGCCTGGTCGGCTGACTCAACTGCGTCGATCGCGTCTTGAACAGTAGCGGCAGCGCTGGTCGTGATCGTCTCGCCAGTCACTGGATGTGACCAGGTGAAATTCCCGTTATCGGTGGCAGGACGGGCACTGTTGTCAATGAGCAGCTGGGTTTGCATGGTCTTGTCCTTTCAAGGAGGCAGTAAAGCTGATTTCAGGTCGGGATGGGTGGTGCCAGGTTTCAAGGGGACGGGCGGGGATCGGCTCCGATGGACATAGAGCATCTACTCCATGTCCTTGGTGGCTTTGGACATGTTGACGAAAGCCATGGCTATTGCGCCGATGACCCCGGGAATGGCGACGGCCAAGAAATTCTGCGAGAACGGAAGGGCAAGTCCCAGAAGTGCTCCGCCCAGAACCGGTCCGGCGATTGCGCCGAGTCTTCCGATGCCGGCAGCCCAACCGATGCCGGTGGAGCGCATGGCAGAGGGGTAGTACTCTGCAGCCAAAGCATGGATGACTGACAGAGTCCCGACTGTCGTGGCACCAGCGAGCACTAGTAGCAGGTTTACGATGAGGTTGTTCTGGGTGAGTGCCAGCGAGGCGAGGGAAAGGGTGGCTACAACGAAGTAGGCGAGGATCACGTTCTTGATCCGGAAGCGATCTGCCAGGTAGCCGCCTAGGACCGCACCGAGGAAACCGCCGATATTAAGGACCACCAGATTGAACAGTCCACCTCCCAAGGAGTAGCCTGCGGACGCCATCAGGGTGGGCAACCACGTGTTGAGTCCGTAGCTCAACAGCATGGTCATGAGGAAGACGACCCAGATAAGCAGGGTGTTGGATCCATTTCCTCTGCGGAAAATCTCGATGAAGGGAGCAGACTGTTGCTTGGGCTCCTCGACGGCTATCACAGCGCGGGGATTCGTTTCCGGGGAGATGCGGGATATAACGCTCTCGAACTCAGTTCTGCGGGCAGGCAGTTTGGACAGGAACATCGGGGACTCCGGCATGAGTTTCCAGACAACCGGCGCTAGGACAATGAAGGACACCGAGACCCAGAAGACGCTGTGCCAGCCGAAATTCGGAATGAGGAACATGCCGAGAAGACCGGCGATGATGCCTCCGATGGAATAGACGCTACAAACGAAGCACACCGCGAAGGAGCGGAGCCGCTGCGGGGCAAACTCTCCGGTCATGGCCACGAAGTTGGGGACCATCGCGCCTAGTGAAATACCGACCAAGGTGCGGGCAATGAAGAGTGTCTCGAAGTTGAAAGCCAGCGCGCACGCCAGGGAGAAGGTCGCGGAGCCTATCAGGCAGCCGAGCAGCAGGTTTTTTCGGCCGAAACGGTCAGCGAGTGGGGCCACGAACATGCCGCCGATGAGCATGCCGACCAGAGCAGCCGCGCCCAGGTAGCCTCCTTGTTGAGGGGTCATACCCCATTCCAGGATAAGAGTTTGAACGACTGATCCGTAGGAGATCATGTCGTAGCCGTCAACGATCATCAATAGTGTGCAGAGGGCGAAGACTCGCTTGTGGAACGGAGTGATCTTCGCTTGATTGACCACTCGGGCGACGGAAATGGACTGGGGCGTGGTCCCCAGAGGGGTCTCCACGTGAAGGTTAGTCATCGTCAATTCCTTGCTTGGAGTAAGTTACGGTTGATTCGTACGTTTCAGGGTTGAGTGAGATTGGTGCAGACCTCGATGAGGCACGGCTTTCGAGAAGCGACCGCCTCCGCCAGGGCGTCGATGAAGTCCCCCTCGTTTTCGGCTGTGCGGGCTTCCACTCCATAACCGTGGGCTAGGGAAACGAAATCGATGCCCGGCACATTGACGCCCGGTACATCGGGGGTGTTCAGAAGCTCAGAGAACCACCTGAGTGCTCCGTAGGTTCCGTTCTTCAAGACAATGAAGACAACCGGAATGTCATACTGCGCTGCCGTCCATAGCGCTGTGATGCCGTAGTTGGCGGAACCGTCCCCGATGATCCCAATCACCTGACGATCAGCTAGCGCCATCTGGACGCCAACCGCCGCTGGCATGCCGAAACCCAGTCCTCCGGAAGCCGGCCAGAAATATGAACCTGGTTCTTGCAGGTCCATCTGAGCCCAGAAGTCGGAGTTGGTGGAGGTCGACTCGACAACATAGGACGTGCCAGTTGGAGCATGCTCCCGAAGCAGCGCGAACACCCTTGCCGGATCGAAGACACCAGCCACCGGGGCTTCGGTCGCCGGGAATCCCTGCTGTCGCAGTTCGATGACGGACTCCTGCGGCGGCACTGCCTCTGCAAGAAGTTCAACCGCACGCTTGATGTTGGTGACGACCGCTGTTCCGAAGGGGGCTCGAGCCGCTTCGTTGGGATCATCCGTGATGTGAATCAGGTCGACTTCATCGCTCAGGTACTGGCCGGGAACGTGCTGGTGATAGCGGAAAACCGGGGCTCCGATCACCAAGACCAAATCATAGGCCGCGAGAGTTGTGTTGACGGCATGAATAGAGGCCGGCAGCACTCCCCGGAACTGTCCATGCTTGTTCGGGAAAGGCAGGCGGTAGGGGGAAGGAGCGAGGTAGACATCAGCGCCGGAGTTTTCCGCTAGTGTGACGGCCGCCCCGTTAGCGCCGACGGTATCAACCGCAGATCCTAGGATGATCGCCGGTCTCATGGCTGCGGAGATCAGCCCGGAGAGATGCTCAACAGCGGCGGCGGACAGCTCATTCTCTTCGCTGTAGGAACGGCGGAGGAGGAGTTCATCATTGGCATTCGCCTCGTGGTCCCAGTCGTCATAAGGAATAGAGAGATAGACAGGACCGGGCGCGCTCGCCTGAGCCTGCATCACCGCTTCATTGAAGCTACGCGGCACATCGGAGGCGGAGGTCGGTTCACAACTCCACTTGGTCAACGGCTTGGTGAGCTGAGCGGCATCGACATTAGAGAGGAATGAGTGGATACCGATGGTCTCTCGCACTTGCTGCCCGGCGGAGATGACAAGCGGACTACGCGAGTAAAAGGAGTTGGTGAGAGCCCCCATCGCGTTGCCGGTTCCGGATGCCGCGTGCAGATTGACGAAAGCAACCTCTCCTGATGCTTGAGCGAACCCATCGGCCATCCCGACTACAACCTGTTCGTGAAGACCGAGAACGTACTCGATCTCTTCTGGGAGGTCGGACAGAAATGGCAGTTCATTTGATCCGGGGTTCCCGAAAATCCGGAACACTCCGTGCTTGAGCATGAGCTCATGGACCGCCGAACGCACCGTACGCTTCGAGCCGGGGCTTGTGGGGGCTTCTGCCAAGTATTGCTGGGTCTTCACGTTGTCTTCCTCTCGTCGTTTCTCGATAGGAGTTAAGCTAATGACCCACATCACAATCAGTCCAATAAAAGTATTTTCCAATGCCATAGAGAGGCTCTATACACGGTGGTAAAAGACGTGAACTTAAACTTGATCCACACCTTTTGCTTGATTTATGAGCATCAGGGGATTAGTCGTGCAGCCGACGAGCTCCACCTGTCCCAGCCGACGGTGAGCTACTCCCTGAAGCAGCTGCGAAGGGCCTATAATGATCAGCTTTTCTATCGCGAGCGCGGTCTGCTCCATCCCACTCTTCGGGCACAGCAGATTTACCCCGACCTCCGGGCAGCCTTGGACCTGATCGCGTCCACCGAACTCTTCAGTCACGGGTTCGAGCCAGCGAGTTCAACCCGAGAGTTTGTCCTTATGCTGTCCGACCTCGGGGAGGTGGTGTTCCTTCCACTCATCCAGAGCTTGTTCGAAACGCGGGCCCCTTCGGCCCAGTTGAGAATTGAACCTCTGGATGTACCGAAAGTGCCGGAGAAACTAACTACCGGTGAGATTGATGCTGCTATTCAAACCCCGCATTTCCATTCCGATGATGTAGAGCGCACCGTGATCTATCGAGACGTTTATGTTGTGGTGGCAAATATGAATCATCCTCGTATTCAGGAGTCCGTCAGTCTTGACCAATTGAGTGCTGAGCGGTTTATCCGGATCAAATCATCCATTGGACATGATGCTCCCGAGAATCTTCTACTGAAGGCTGGCGTACAGCTACAGACGGGGATTCTCGGCACCAGAGTTGTGTCCGTACCCGGAGTGGTCATGAACTCAGATCTACTGGGGATCATTCCTGAAGCGGTGGTCGAGAGCCTCGGTTGGTCGGAGCGGCTGCAGATCCTGCCCAGTCCGATCCCCGCTGAGCGTATGGAAGTGTCATTGATGTCGCGAGTGAAGCGGCGGCGAACAGCACCTCAGAAGTGGTTCATCGATCTCATCAAAGAAGGCGTGGAGAGCATGTCACGGAGTACCGGGGGAGAAAACCTGCCGGAGGTCAGGTACTCAAGGGGAGGATAGAGCGGGCACCGGCAATCGCGAATCGGCCGGAGTTTTCGCAGGCGTCCGTCCCGCCTGGGCCCAGGGCAAGACGAGCAGTCCGGTTCACCGAATCGAGTCCGCGAAGCGGATCGGATGGGGCTGCAGCTACCGACCACATTCTTCGCAGCTACCGTCTGCTTTAGGGGACCCAGCAGCAACTGCCGACGCTACAGATTTTGGGCCTTGGAGCAACGAAGGATCTGCCTTGAGACTCGTCGCTTGCCAGACGGAACAGGACCTTTCCTCACGCAGTCACGGCAGCATCTATCGCTAGCAAGCCATCGGCGGGATCCCCTCCTATGACAGCGGGACTCAAGCACCCGCTGTAGAGAGACCGCCGCTTAAGAAACCGAGGTGAACTACTCGGTACCGGGTAGTTCACCTCCGGCCACCAAAGATGACGATGCCGGGCTCTCGAAACAAGGAATCCGGTATCGGGGCGTCAGTGCCTCCACCGGATCGGCCAGCGTCCTCGGACGGAGTTCCGCATTGCTGGCAGTGCTGGAGCGAGTAAGTGAGGTAACCGGTGGCGTCAGTTCTCCCGGGGTGTCCTCTCCCATGGGCTCAAGGTACTTGCCGTTGGTTTCCGGCGCCCGGAAGTACACGAAGACGAAGGACACCAGGGCGAAGAAGCCCGAGAGGCCGTAGGCCATCTGCAGACCGGCACCCACTAGCGAGGCGAACTTCACGCTGATCATGAAGCTCGCTAGCCGCTGGATCGCACTGCACACGCCCGGGCTTCGTTGAAACTCAGACCGGGGTTCCCTCTGCAGGGTGGTGACTTATCACGGAGAAAGCTAGTGCTGCGGCAACCCCTGTGCCCACGTCTCATCCCGGTTCCGGAATGTAACTATCTTTCATCATTGTAAAGCAGTAAATGCCAGCCAGGATCTGTGGAGATGCCAGCGGTGCATGGTCGCACGCGCCGGGAACGGGGCATCGATAAGCAGGGCGAATTCCTATTCGGGTCCACCGCCCAGCACGTCCACGTGCACGTGGTCGAGGTGGCGCAGGATCTCGTTGGCTGGCTCGGGTGCCCGGTAATCCCGCCACTGCCCGCGGAAGCTGTGGGCACTCCAGATCCGGTCGTCGAAGATGACGTACTGGATGTGCAGCTCGTCGGCGTGCGCGATCAGCCAGTGGGCCAGCCGCCATCCTGCCCGCCGGTTTTCCTCGGTGACCGGGCGGAAGAAGACGTCGATGGCGCGGCCGTCATAGTGCGTCGAGTCCTCCCCGTGGCCGTAATCGAAGCCACCCGGGGTGAAGCCGCCCAGGGGCAACTCACCGAATACCTCGGCCATCGCCGCGCGGACCTGCTCGGCGCGCGGAGTCAGACCGCTGGCCGTCATCTGCTCTTCGAGCAGGTTGCTGGCAGCTGCTCCGCGGCAGATCAGACTCGGCCCCGCATCCTCGGGAGAGCCTTCAGCGAGCCGCTGCAGCACGGCGTCGTCAATGCCGGAGGTGTCCGGTGTCTCCGTCCCGCGGGCCCCGAGCGCCACCGCCGTGGTGGCCAGCTTTGCCTCGTCGCGGGAGAGTCCGACTTCGCCCTCCGCGGTCTGGACCGTGCACTCGGCAGGCCAGGGCAGCAGGTTCTCGCCCTCCCGCAGGCTGCGGAGTAGGCCGGGACCGTAGACCACCAGCGCCACGATCAGTGCCACGACCAGGAGGAGACCCAGGATCACGCGGAACGGGCGGCGATTGTTGTTACCGGTGCTCATTGCGGTGCTCCGCCCATGGCAATACCAGCGGTGACCACGGGTGCCGCAACGGGAATGCCCGCGACAGTGGCCAGGAGCCGATGAGGTTTCATTGCTCCCCAAGTTACCGGGGATCGGTGGGGCGGCGGGTGGGAGCGCGGGGGATCGGTAAGCAAGGGCAACCGGTCTTGATGCGGTACCGGATGCCGCTGATCAGATCTCGCGGCCGGTAGCGATAGGGACAGTCGAGGAGAGTCGGTGTTTTCTTGGCTACTCGGAGTTCCCTGATTCGGCGCTACTGCAGCACTTACCCGGCGAATTTTTCCAGAGTGCCACCTCCCCGCCGCCAAAGATGACGAGACCGAGCCCCTGAACAGGTGGCTCGGTCTCGGGGAGTCACGGGTTACACCGGATCCGGCGAGGTCCTCATCCGGGGGTCCACGTCGTCCTCGATGTGGGAGCCTGGGACCGGTAGTGCCGGCTCGCGGGGAGCGTCATCGCCCATGGCTTCGAGTTGCTTGCCGTTTGTTTCGGGCACCAGGAAGTAGACGAACACGAACGACAGCAGTGCGAAGAAGCCGTAGAGACCATAGGCCAACTCCAGACCGGCGTCCGCCAGCGAGGGGAACGTCGCGCTGACCACGAAGTTCGCCAACCATTGAGCGGCGCCGCCCACACCCAGGGCATAGGCACGGATGTGATTCGGGAACATCTCCCCCAGCAGCACCCAGACCGTCGGCCCCCAGCTGATGCCGAAGCCAATCACGAAGAGGTTGGCCGCCACCAATGCCACCGGGCCCCAGGAGCCGGGCAGGACCGGCGCGCCGTCGATAATGTCTGCCTGGGCGAAGGCGAGGGCCATGGTTGCCAGTGACACCGTCATGATCGCGGCGCCGATCAGCAGCAGGCGGCGTCGACCGACCCTGTCAATCAGCATGATCGCGATAATGGTGGCCACGATGTTGGTCACTGCGGTGATCACTGAGATCACGAACGAATCGGACTCCTGGAAGCCGACGGCCTGCCACAGGGTGGTCGAGTAGTAGAAGATGACGTTGATGCCGACGAACTGCTGGAACACCGAGAGCAGGATGCCGATCCAGACCAGCGGCAGTAGGCCGAAGCGGCCACCGAGCAGGTCACTGAACTTCTGCCGCTTCTCCAGTTTGACCGTACCCAGCATCGAGGTGATCTTGGCGTCGATATTGACTTCCTGGCGCATGCCGACGACCTCGCGCAGCACGGTGCGGGCTTCGTCGGTGCGGCCGCGGGAGGCCAGGAAACGCGGGGATTCCGGCAGCCGGATCGCCAGGATGCCGTAGATCAGGGACGGTACAGCCGCGGACATGAGCATCCACCGCCAGGCGGGCAGACCGAACCAGAGCACTTCGGCGGCCCCGCCGGAGATGCGGGCGAACCACGCGCTGGCGAGCAGGGCCATGAAGATGCCGGTCACCAGTGCCATCTGCTGCATGGTGGCCAGGGTGCCGCGGTGTTTCGCGGGACTGACCTCGGCAATGTAGCCGGGGGCGATCACGGAGGCGAAGCCGATGCCGACACCGCCGAGGAAGCGCCAGATGATCAGGTCCACCACGCCGAAGGCCAGCCCCGCCCCCACCGAGGAGACAAAGAGGATGAATGCTGCCACGAGCATGGTTTTCACCCGCCCGATCCGGTCGGCGCAGATGCCCGCGGTCCAGGCCCCGACGCCGGCGCCCAGGAGCGCGACGGAGACCACGAAACCGAGTACTACCGCGTTCAGGGAGAATTGGTCGCGGATCGCCTCCACGGTGCCGTTGATGATGGAGCTGTCGAAGCCGAAGAGGAAGCCGCCCAGTGCCGCAGTGGCGACGACTCCGATGAGCCGGGAACTCACCCGCTCATCGGCGGTGTGTGTTGTGTCTGCCATGACTGTTGTCGATTCTCTTGAGTCCCTTGGTGGGAGTGATGGATGCTCTCAATGGTCCGTGCTGGTGTGCCAACGGCGGGATGCTGCAGCCGCCCTTCAAGGGCCTGATGCTGCAGCTACCCCGCTGTAAGTGAGGGCTGATTAATCCAGGCCGAGCCCACGGCGGCCGATCTCATTGAGATCAGCGGTGGTGAAACGGTCCTGCCAGTCCACTTCGTAGTCCTCGGCCGGGAAGTCGTCCGGGGACGTGCCGTTGAGGAAGTGCTCGGCCACCTGCTTGGAGTAGGCCTTGTTCTTGTCGCACATCGGGGCGGCCGGGATGTACATGACGTTGCCCCAGCCCTGCTGGTCCTCGATCGGGTCTACGGCGTGGACGATATCGGCGTGCCACCAGACACTGTCGCCAGCCTGGAGATCCGGAATGTTGGTCAGCCCGCGCATGAGCAACGGGTGCCACTGCTCGTTGACGGCGAGCACCCGGCTGGGTGCGGCACCGCAGAGGTCGTCCTCGGCGACGTCGTCCTGCAACGCGCGCAGCAGGATGTAGGCCATGGCTTCCGGAATCGGGACGGTGGCCAGCACCCCCTGGTCACGCTGCTGGTCGGACAGTGCGGTCCAGCCCTGGAAGGTCCGGAAGGCAGAACACATGGTGGAGCCGCCCTCGTACTCGTTGACCTCGGTGCGGTGCGCCGCATCCCACGGGTCGTAGTTGGCGAAGTTGCCGCTGAAGACGTCCTGGAAGACCTTCTGGTAGGCGGGCAGCAGCCAGCGTTCCACTGCACCGGAATCGGTGTGGGCGCCCAGGCCGGAGGAATTGGTTCCCGGGGGACGGCGACGGATGCGGTCCGGGTACATGCTGTCCTGGTCCGGATCGAACCACTTCACGCCTTCGGACTCGAACTTCCAGCGGTGGTTCAGGAATGCCTGCACCTTGGCGGTGCGCTCGGACTGTCGGGCCTGCATCTGCGGCCTGGACCAGTAGATCGGGAAGATCTCCGGGCGGGAGGCGGCCAAGGTGCCGAAGAAGTCATCACCGGGGCCGCGGTACTGGGCGTCGAAGTCATTGACGTCGACGTAGTCGACCAATTCCCGGTCGAATTCCAGCGCCTGCTCACGGGGGAAGTGGTTGCGGACGACGAGCACTCCGTAGCGGCGGACCTTCTCTTTGAACTCTTCGGAGATGTTGCCGGCCGCGATGTCGTCGTAGTTGATCTCCGGCCAGATCGATTCGCCGCGGGCGTTGTACTCTTCGATCTCCTTCACCCGTTCCTCGACGAAGGCCTCGACCTCGCGGAAGGCGGCCTTGACGCCAGCTGGTCCGCCCAGTTGGGCGCGGAGTTGTGCCTTGGTTTCCCGGATGGCGGCAGGAAGGTCATCCGGACGTTGGGTGGGTGCATGTGGGGAAGTCGCGGTGGTCATGTGCCCTCTCTTCACGTTGACCTATTTGGTAAAAACGATTTACTAGAAACTAGCGTGATAGCTGTCACAAGTAAAGGGGCGTGAGTAAAACGGCCACAAACCAGGGCCTGGAGTCAGCTCTTCCGGGGGTGGCCACCCTCCCGAAACCTCCTGTTGAGGACATCCCAGTAGCTACACTTATTGCGATGCCACCCCCGCCGCCGTCTTCCCGCTCCCTTCCCGCCAACCTCACCGGAATGACGGACCAGGCGTTCCTCCGACACCTGGCCACACACGGCGCAGCGAGCCGAGCGGAGATCGCCCGGGCAACCGGGATCTCCAAACCAACGATCTCCGACTCCGCCACCCGACTCCGCACTGCCGGCATGATCGCCGAAGTCGGCGAGTCCACTCCCCGAGGACGCGGCCGACGCGCCCTGCTCTACGGGATCAATCCCGGGTACTGTCATGTCAGCGCCGTGGTACTCGAGCGGCGCCACTTCGTGGTCCGCGCGCTGGATTTCCGCGGCGAGCTCCAGTGGGAGCGGCAATACACCGAGGATGTGAGCTTTTCCCGGGGAATTGCCTGGGCGAAAGAACAACTTGCTGCGGCCGCGACGGCAATGGACACTCCGTGCCACTCCGCGACCATCTCCGTCGCCGCGCCGGTGGATCCGCACACCGGTGCGGTCCAACCGATGGCCGGCGCGCCCCTGGGTGGCTTCGTCCCCGACATCATCGCCGAGTTGGGATTGGCGCATGTGCCACAGGTCCGCGTGGACAACGACGTGAACTGGGCAGCCCTGGCGGAGGCCACCGATCCGGACAAAGAGCCGGGCCGGTCATTCCTCTACATCTACCTGGGCGCTGGTATCGGCGGTGCCCAGGTGGCCGAAGGCACCGTAGTCCGTGGTGCCAACGGCGCGGCCGGGGAGATCAGCTTTCTCCGCACCCCACATGGCACCACCCTGCACGCCGAACTTTCTTCATTGAGCTTCGGCAGCCCGGACAAATCCTCCATCGACATCGACCTGGCGCTTGCCGCGTTCCAGGATCCCGACAACACCGAAGCCGAGTATGCGGCTGAGCTGCTGGGGCAGACGGTGCTCGATGCCGCGACCGTAGTCGACCCCGGAACGGTAATTCTCAGCGGCCCCTTGAGCGCGGCGGACCTGTTGGTTGAGCGCGTCTCGGCGGCTGTGGAAGCGGGCCACATCGCACCGGTTTCCCTGATGCGGGGCCGCCCCGACGAAGAGCTCCTGGTCACCGGCGTTTCCCGTGATGCGATTCGGAATGCATGGGAGACAGCAATGGAAGTGGCCGGCACTCTTGCCGAATCCCAGACCTCGGAGTAGCTGAGCCCCCTCTGGAGTGACGGAGTGGTCAGTCCTTCGGCTGGCCGCCATGCTTTGGCAGCTCCTGGGGAGTGGGTTTTCTTTCCCCGCGCAGAAGTACAACATTCCCCATTGCTGCTGGATACAGGTTCCTCGAAGGTATGGAACAAGAGCGTCGAGTCCCCGGTGACCGGCAGCGCCTACCTGTTCACCGATGAGGAACCCGCCGACCGTTGCAGCGACAAGCACACCCAGCATCTCGACCCCTTCGGTGTCATTCTGGGAATGCTCACCGGCTTCGTTCCCGAGGAGCTATTTTCCGAGGTACTTGGGCGGCGTTGAGGCTGAGCTAGCTGTACTTCCTCGGGAGGTTGTAAACAGTGTGAGCGGATACAGGGAACCTCCGGTAGGCAGGTGGGTAACGACACGCACACCAACACCGGAGGTTCCTAGTGACACACCGTAACGCACCCCTGACCCC
>NZ_JBNILW010000019.1:0-40389 GCF_050107895.1 Corynebacterium halotolerans
CTGGTGTGTGCAGATGGTTGTGTAGGAACTTTCATCTTCACACCGGGGACCCCTATATGTTGTGGTGACCCGCTGAACCTGCCGTGGCCTCCTTCACCCCGCTACGCACTCCGAAACCGGAAGAGCCCGTTATCCCGTGGTCATGCTGCCCGGTGATCTCCTCCACCTCCTCGGTCAATGCCCCGAAGTAGGACCGGTAATCCTCCGGCGGGAACATCTCCAGGGCTACAGCCGGAACAGCGGCTGCAATCCTCTCCGGACTGGTGGGAACCTTGCGGGTGCGTCGAACGGTCACTGCCGACCCCACCGTCCGGCAGCACCAGCCTTACCTGCCTTGGAACGGCGCTCCGCCTTTGCCGCCGTCTCCTCGTCAGACTCGGGAAGCCCCAGCGACTTCATGAGGCTGTTCAGGGAACCCCGCTGCTGTCTCAGCTCCTGGATGAACGGGTGAATAACTGCCTGCCCCATGCTGCCCTTGGCAGTCAGGGGTGCATCTTTCTTGGCTTCCTCCAGTGCCTCGATCTGGTCCACGGTGCGAGCTGCCTGCTCCAGGATCGCCAGCTTGCCGGGCTCGTCTGCGAAGTCGAACGTCGTGTTAATCCGCGTCCATAGCTCCAGGCCGGCATCTCCGAGATCTTCGGGCGATGCTGGAATCGTGTCCGGGGTGATGTCGGGGACACTCTCTAGATTGGTCATTGATTGGTTCCTCTTCTTGGTTTTATTGAAAAATGGGCAAAACTAATCGCATGCACCCTGGAGTACGCAGTCACCTCCGGTCTCACGGGTCGGGGCGGGGGCATACCCCCTGGGATGCACACACTCGCAGGAAAGTCAAATCCCACCCTCACCAGAGGGTGTTCAGCGGCCTCCAGTGGCCCTGTGCCGGCCTAGCAGGGACCACCTGGAGCAGAGGGTGGGCAAGCGTTCCCAAGCCCTCAGGAGGACACACAGAGCGCCCTGCCACCCCGCAGGGCTACCCCGAGAACCTCCTCTGCCCGGCAACCCCTCCCAGTGCAGGGGCTACTGGACCCAGGAGGTGGATGCCTCCCGGTTACGCTGGGTTGCTTCTTCCGGGGTGGACAGCTCGAACTCAGCGCCGTGCTCCAGGGCGTACCGAATCTCCGGAGCGATAGACACAAACGCTGCATCGGCCTCCTTGAAGTCCGGGGTGTACTGGACCGCGTTCCATGACTGGGCATCGCTGGATGCCAGGATCAGGTGGTTCAGGTTCCAGGTCTTGGAGTCGTACCGGATTCCCTGGATCAGGTTGGGCAGGTTCACGCTCCAGCCCCGGGAATCCTTGAGATCAAACACAGCTGCTCGCACATCCTGGAGCGCCTTGAACTCGGTCGGGGTGAAGTTCAGTACGTCCTCGTTGGTGAACTCGTCCGGCAGCTTGGCGACTGCGGCGGTGTACTTCTTAGCAGCCTGCTCGAACACGGTGCGCTGGAACCCGAGGTAGTGGTCCAGGTTGTTCCTGACAGCGTGGGTCAGCTTCCCCCGGATGCTGTTAGCCCCGGTCTCCTTGGCCTTGGCGGTAGCTTCCCCGGTGGTGGCGTTGAAGCGAACAAGCTCTTCCATCACCCGGTGGGTGTGCTCCGGGTTGGAGAGATTGGCAAGGCTCGGCGGCTGGTGATCGAAGCTGAGCAGCTGCTCGTACGCCTCCAGCAACGTGACAACCTCCTCCGGGTGGTCGCCGGACAGGTTACGGATCAGGTCGATGGTGAAGTGGGCATCGAAGTTCATGGTGTATTCCTCCTGGAATAAGTAGTGCCCGGTACCCCTAGGACCGGAACCTCTGTGAGGACCGGGTTGCTGGGTCCGGGCTGGTGAATGAAATGAGGCCGGCTGATGGGCCGGCTCTCGGTGAGTGGAAAGGGGGCTTAGAACCGGGAGCGGCTGTTCATGCTCCGGAGCCCCATGATCTGTTCCAACAGCGGATCTCGGTTCCGGCGTTTACGGGCCGGCCCTCCCGCTCCTTGCGATGGATCGGTTGCGGTTGCCCCTCGGGGAAAGGACTTGGTGGCCCCGTTGGTCCCGTCGGGAGCGGGGCGCTGAACCTGTTCGGTGCTGCCGGCCTCTCCTGCCAGGGCAGCACTCAGGGCTCCAGCAGCAGAGGGGCGGTGCTGGGCAGATTGCCCGCTGAGTGCCCGACTGACTGCGTTGGTCACCTGACGACCGTTAAGCGGCGTGTGATTGGTCATGGTTGATCTCCTTGCTGGTGTTGTGGGCCTCGGCGTTTCCGAGCCCCTCTCGGTGGGGGTGGGTATCGCGCCCGCTCAGGGCTAAATTCCCCAGAATTGGACGGGGGTGGAGCGAACACGATCCCTGTTGCATGATGGATGGTGGTGTGCATCTACCCCGGATGGTTGGTGATGGTGCTGTTCATCGAGTTGCACCGTGTTTGGGTTGACTTCTCGTGATGAAGCTGCATTACCCTTTACGTCACCCCCGCCAACTGTGGTGTTTGGCACTCGTACTCTTCTGGGCCTAGCTGCTCTGCGGTGATGGGTTCCAGGTTGTCCAGACAGAAACCCCGGGCCGGATCAACGAGATCCACCCCGATGACTTCGGGGCGGTTGCCCCAGTGCTCCCGGATCTCCTGGGCAGTGATGCGGTGTACCGGGACACCGGCTCGGCGGGCAGCACGGCGAGCACGGGATACAGCGCTGGGAAAGCCTCGCAGGCTCCCGCTCTTCGGCGGCGTTGCCCCGATCAGCTCAGACCAGGAATCGACCGGAGCAGTCTCCTCGGTACCCTCCCGGAGCCCTCGGGCCTCCAGACTCTCGCAGGCGAAGCATTCCCTGGACCAGTGCCGGGGCACTGCCGGCCCCTGGAGCGAGATCCTCCGGAACTGCCAGACCGGGCGCTCTGTCAGACACCCGGCACACAACAGCCGACCCTCGGTTAATCGCCGGATCTGGTGGTCAGCTTCTTCTACGCTCATTCTTCCTCCTTGTACTCGGCAACCGTGCGGGTGCTCTTGTCCAGGTTCGCTGCCACCGTGCAAGGAAACAGGTTGTCCAGGACGTGACCACCTCCCCGGCTGATCGGGGTGCCGTGGTCGATGCTGATGGTGGAACTGTTCAGCTCCTCTCCGGTGAAGTAGCACCGGGTGCTGTCGATGCCCACCGATTCCCAGTAGCTCAGGATCTCCTCGGTGGTGATGGACTCAGCCGGGTTGCCGGCCTTGATCGCTCGTTGATAGCCGGCGTACAACTTCTTCACCAGAGGCCGGCGCTCTCTGTGATCGCGGTGGTACTCCTGGACATACTCGGGGTGCTCAGCTGCCCAGGCCCGGGACCGCTCCCGGTGCTTCTCGGGATCTTCGGCGTACGCCTCCCGGCGACGCTGGAGGATCTCTTCCCGGTTGGCCTCCCGGTACTCGGCACCGCGCTTGGCAACGCACTCCTTGCAGTAGGAATCCCCGGAGTAGAACCCGGTCTCCCGGCTTAGTACCTCCAGGCAGTCGGGACAGGCTTTCGCCCCGTAGGTGCCCAGCATGGTCTGAACCCGCAGCGGCGGTTTCTGCTCACCCTGCTCAGTGAGTACGTCTTTCAGGTGCCGGGTGAACTGCTGGAGCTGTTCCGGCGTAGCCGGCTCCTGGGGCAGCTTGTTCTCTCGGTCCAGCTGCTTGATGCGGTCGTGTTCTACCTCCCGGCGAACCTTGGCGACCCAGCCGGGACGCTGGGACCAGGGGGTGATCCTGCTTCTCATGTCTTTGAGATCTGCGAGATCTTGCTTGATGGTCACGGTCTCTCCTTAGTGCGGGCATGAAAAAAGCCCCGGCCAATGTCGGGGCTGTGCTTCGGCGGTGGTTAGGTCAGCTGGTAGTTCTCGGCGTGATCGACGGCATCCACCAGATCCGCTGCCAGCTGTCGGATGCCTGCAAGGCTCAGCGTGTCTGCTCCCTCGACTCGGACAGCCTCTCGGTCGCCGTAGGCGTACACGGTGAATCGTCCACCGGCATCTTCTCGCTTGATCGTGAGAGTGGGGTCAGCGGCGGTGAGGGTCTCGGTAACGCTGCGGTCAAATTCGTTCATGGTGTGTTCTCCTTCTGGAATGTGAAACCCCGGCAACTTTCTGCTCCGGGGTGATGATTGATGTGTCTCGATAGGGTCATTGGTTCAGGGATCCGGCTGATCCCGGAGGATGGTGGCAACGAGATCAGCAGCCGGCGTAGCAGTAAGCTCCTCCCGGGTGATTCCGAGGAGGCCGGCTAGTTCGTCGCTCCAGTCCCGGAGGCGGGCCTGCCGTCGCCGGTAAGCGCGGGTTGCCTGCTGCTGGCTGGCTTTGAGCTTGCCGCTGTCGTACCGCTCCGGCTCGTGGTTGTGCATGGTCATAGTCAATCCTTATGAGTATGGCGTTATATGTGATAGGCAAATGAAAAGCCCTCCCAGCCAAGTCTTTTGGACTCGACCGGGAGGACTTCAGCACAAGGAGGAGGATCAGCAGATCCGGGGTTGCCGTATCGCTGTCTCATGAGACCACTTTCCGTTAACCCCTGCCCCGCGTGGTGAGCGCGTGGCAGTACCAGGAACCACCCTGGAGAGGTCTGCCAGAGCAGACCGCACAACGCACCTAGATCGAGGATGTTAAACCTAGATGCGCTCTGCTGGCCTGTTCCAGCTCAGTAGCTCATGCTCCTTGGTAAAGCTTGGACCACCACCAGGAGATCAACCGGAGCTTGGAGTGCTCCGGGATCTGCAACCGGTGGTAGTCGGTCTGTCGTGGGAGACCTGGAGGGGTCTCCTCGTACGTCGGGCTCACTACCCCGAGGCAACCGGTTAGCTTCATCTGGCAACGCCAGCTGTCTCTTCGGAGGATCGAGAGCCTCAGAACGTTCCAGTTCTGTGGCAGTCTCTGCCTCCGGTCGGATGTCTCCCACAAGGGAGACCTCCTTTCTTCGGAGGTTGAATCCTGTTAAGGACAGAACTAGACACCCGATCCCTCTTCGGGGATCGAGTTCTAGGACTGCCCTGTAGTGAGTGACCGAACTGGTGAGGTCACGAACAACCTTCACTCAGTGGCGGGCTTGGTGCCCGCCTACTCAATAACTCAGTAGGCCGGCTTGGGGCCGGCCTCTTAGTGAGAACGGAGTGAGCCGTTCGAGGCTCTCTTCGTTCGCCTCTCATATACTAGATACGTGTAACATGTCCACTTTTGTTACATCACCCCCTTCTTTTGTGTCATGGCTCACTGGTAAATACCCCTTACTGGGGGTGGCTCCTTCGATTCATCGACTTCTAACCCGTACACAGGAGGGTGGCGCGGGCCGTGAGCCTGCCACCGTAGCCGGTGATCCGGAGGAGGAAGTCCCTCACCCCCTCCCGGAACTTCGGATCTCCGGAGCAACGGCAAGGGGCAGGCGAACGAACAGAGCAGCCCGAGCAGAGCGAGGCCCTTTCGTGAGCCGCTGCAACCTCTGCCGTATTCATGTCTACTCCCAGACCATTCAGGATCTGGGACATACGAGTCAGGGTGATGAAGTCTTCTGAAGCCTCCACAGCTTCTGCCATGCGAACCTTCGGAGCGTCCAACTCTCGCTGCTGCTCCAGCTGCTTCCGCTTGGTCTGTTCATCCTTCAGGTTCTGGGCCAGGTTAATCAGAAGATCAGGATCAAACAGAACCTCTTCCAGCTTCTGCTCGGTCAGGTATCCGCCGTGCTTGCGGATGGTCGGGATCACCTCGGAGGTGACCCAGCGACGGAACCTCTTTGCCTGCGGCTTGCGGCTGTCCAGGATCACATCGTAGAGACCGGACTCGTTGACGACAGTCTTGTTCGGGTTGCCAATACCCCCTGCCATATAGTGGGTATCCACATCGTCGCTGTTCATCCTGGGTTTTACGTTATCGGTTCGCAGTCCCAGAACCTTGCACACATCTGCGAGGACGAACCAAATCTCATTGTCGATAGTGACGGTGCGGACGTTCTGCCCCTCGAAATCGAAGGGGATGGTCTGGTCGTTCGCATCCTCTTCTCGTACAGGGAGATCAACGCTCTTAGCGCTCTCCAGAGCGTCGTATGCGTCGATGTGTACCGGCTTGGTGTAGGTGTAGACCTCTTCCCGGAGGAAGTTAGCGAACTCCTGGCTCTTCCGCTTCCGGGTCTTGGGAGTTGGGAACCTTTCCTACCTCCTCGGTATCAGAGCCATTGCACCTCCCCCGATTCGTCACTGTGACTCTTTGCTTCGGAGTCCCTCCCTGCCCCACGGTGGAGGGTGGTAACCCTGGGCAAGGACATAAGGAACAAAGATCTCCCTGCTTGGTGACCCCCCACTGCGGTTTCCCACTTTTGTCCGCTTTCCGTCGTCACCCCACGGCGAGTAGCCCCGTGTCCCTTGAGCGGACGCGGGGCTCCCACTATGCACCTAGTCAAAGTTGATCGGACTTCGGTAGGTGGCTCCAGACCGGTCTACTGGAGCGCTTGAATTGCATTGAAAGCACTGTCACCGGGCACCGTTTGGGAATCGTATTGTGGCTGGAACTGGTGCGACTAAACAGCCGGGGTGGTTAATGGTTGTGGGAGGAGTACGTTCCTCCCGTGGCGTATCAGCGAAGCAGAACACCATCACGCCCCACGACGCGGAAACGGTCATGGGACACGAAAGTGCGCTGCTACAGCCGCGCGTAAACCTCGACCCTTGAACCGTTGTCCAGCTCGTCCAACACCTCGGCGTAGTAGTCACCGGCAGTGAGGAACTCGTCCAGTTCCGGTGTCCGCTGCTCGTCAAACACGAGTACGCGATCCTTGGTCATGGTGATCCCTGGCGTGGCAGCAATCTCCCACTCGTCCGAGGAACCGGGTGCCTGAACCCAGAGGGCACCGTCAACAACACGGACGGGGCGGCTGTCGCCAGAATCGAACACCGCCACGGCCTCACCGTTGCGGGTTTCGAGCACTGCGGACGCCCTCAATCCGGGTTCCACGCTCACGACGTAGAGCCGGGCTCCGGAGAGGGAATCAGCAGGGGTAGAAACGGGGGTAAACACTTCGGAATCTTCCTGTGGCACGTATGTGGCACGTGCCGGTGTAGGATCACATCCAGAGCTAAGTGTTTTGCATATCCCCTGGTAGTGGATCTGAACTTCTCCGGAATCGGGGGTTCGTTCAAATCCTGTCAGTCCGACCGGTAATCAAGGCCAGAAGGTTTCTCTTTCTGGTCTTTTATTTTTTGGCCAGGCAGGGTCCAGGCGCACACACGTCGTGCTCTCCAATCTTCTCTTGTTTAACGGGAGCACTGCTTGAACTCGTCCATCGGGACAACTTTACTGTCGCTCGTGATAATCACCATGCCAGGTTGAAGCTGTTGAATGTCTCCGATAGTTGCCGAGACCTGAGATGCTTCAGCATCCTCACCTTGAACGCGGGTGCCGGCTATTAAGAGATGATTGGGATCGTCAGGAATCTCGTACTGCGATTCAATCTGCCAGTCCTCTTCAACGTGCTCAAGATCAACGGAGAATAAGTCTGGGTGCCCCTGCTGAGAAGTAAGGCTTAGGTACACCGGGTTTTCCGAGTAATCACCGCGGTCTTCCAGCGGTCCTACTACATAGACTTGATCTATCGGGAGCCCGCAGGGCTGAACCAGAACTGAAATATCCCCGGCTTCCGAGAGGCTGAACGCCGTGTGTCCGCGAAGATCGGTCTGGATATTATTCCCACACCCCACCAGCACACCCGCGCTCAAATACGCGCAGCCGAGGGCCAGGAAGAAGCGACTAATCATGTGGCCAGCATAAGCTGCTGGGCCCGGAGTTTTAACGCTGCAGGATCTTCCGGAGCATCTGCGGGCCCCAGAGATCCGGGTCTTTGCCGGCACGGTTTTCCGGGTACACGACCCACGCTGCGGTCGCCCCGGAGGTGGGGCGCATGGTCGGACGTACAGGCCCATAAAAGATTAAACCAGCGGTTCACCCCATCCGGCGCTCCCAGGGCCGCGGAAAACATCCCCTGAACAACGCGAACTTCCTGGTCTAAGTGTCAAGAGCCAGTTTCCTTCTTCACTCCCTTCACAAGAAGATTGTTGTCCGCTGGGGAAGACAACAACCGGGCCGGGCGGGGTTTTCGCGGAGGGCGCAGTCGCTAAAATGAGGACGTGAGGACGGAAGAACCCCTACCGTGAGGAGATTTCCTCCGGCCAGGGGAAACAACCGCTTTTTCCTGCGTCACTGCAGCAGCTGGAAAAAGCCCTTCAGACGACCGAGGCCTGACTCTCAGTAGACTGACTACCTGAAAGCGAGAGGTTGACAACATGGACAACTGGAAGCCTGCCTCCTACCCGTCGATGAGCCCGTACTTAATTTGCCGCGACGCGGAAAGACTCATTTCTTTCCTTGAGGCCGCATTCGACGGGGAGGTGCAGCGGCGATTCGAACGGCCTGATGGATCGCTGATGCACGCCGAAGTAAAGATCGACGACAGCATCGTGATGATCGGCGGCGGTGCCACCGAGACCACAGCTGCACTCACCCACATACATCTCTACGTCGAGGACGCTGTGGCGGTCTTCACACGGGCGGTCGAGGCTGGGGCAAAGATAATCCAGGAACCTATGCGCAAAACCGAGGATGACGATCTGCGCGGCGGCGTGCAAGACCCCTGGGGCACGATCTGGTGGATCGCAACGCAGTATCAGGTGCAATAACCACGAGGAAATGACCACCCGTGAGGACCTCCCGATATGTGAGGTGATCTTAGGAAAGAGCTATCCCCTAGTCCAGAAAACACTGACCCCGCCCGTCGCGCCTATCCTGGGCACGGTGAGCATTTCCATCAGAGCGGCAACACAACAGGACATTGCGCCGGTGACCGAGATCCTCGTCGAGGCCTTCCGCCAGGATCCGGCCTTCTGGCGCATCGTCGGCAACCAACCGAACTCCAGTGAACTCCTGCGTAAGCTTTTCACGCTGCAGATCGAGAAGTTCTATCTGTCGTCCGGGGTCGTGGATCTCGCCGTATCAGACGATGCCGGCATCGTGGCGGCCGCGCTCTGGGAGAAGCCTGATGCGATTGTCCCCCTGTCGCAGCGGGTCTCGAAGGCTGCCGGCTTGGTGCGGTTACTGGGCGCCTCGACGGCCCGTGCCCTACGGCGGGAACTGCAGGTTGACGCCTATCATCCAAAGTTTGCGCACTGGTACCTCTACGCCATCGGCACCGGCTCCAGTGCACGCGGGAAGGGGGCGGGATCGGCGCTCCTGCGTCACGGTATCGCCAGGGCCGGGGATGACCCCATCTATCTGGAGTCCTCCGCTCCGCGGTCGGCCTCGCTCTATGAGCGCCACGGCTTTGTTCCACTGGGTCGCATACCGAACAATGATGATCTGCCGGCGGAGCTGGCGATGTGGCGGCCCGGGGTGTTTGCTGCCCAGGGCCGGTGAAACCTTAGCTCCGGCACGACCGCCCAGAGACGCATAAGCTTTTAGCCATGTCTGCTTCTCGAGTTCGACTCCGCCGCAGCGATACCGCCAAGCCCGGTATCACCCGGCGTCGCCGCGGCAAAGGTTTTTCTTACCACCTCCCCGATGGCACGAAGATTGACGACGCCGAAGAGGTTGAGCGGTTGAAGAGCCTGGCCATTCCACCGGCCTGGCAGGAGGTCTGGATCTGCCAGTATCCGAACGGGCACATCCAGGCCACCGGCGTCGACGATGCGGGGCGCAAGCAGTACATCTATCACGCGCAATGGAAAGAGAAGCAGGCGGACGAGAAGTTCGACCACATCCTCGACGTCGGTGACGCCCTGCCTTCCGCTCGCCCCAAAGTCACCCATCTGCTGCGTAGCGGGGAAACGGGTCCGGACAAGGCTTGCGCCATTGCCTTCCGGCTGCTGGACTCCACGGGTGTGCGGGTGGGCAATGAAGAGTATGCGACCGAGAACGGCTCCTATGGGCTGACCACGATGCTGGTCCGCCACATCGAGCCCGTCGGGGACTCACTGCACCTGGAGTTTCCGGCAAAGTCCGGCCAGTACGCGAGCGTCCAGACCCGGGACGCTGATCTGGCCGCGGCGATGGCACCGCTGCTGCAACGCCCGAAATCCCATACGGCGCTCGCATACCGGAGTAACGGCACCTGGCACACCCTGAGTTCCGGGGACGTCAACGACTTTCTCCGCGAGATCAGCGGCATCGACATGACTGCCAAGGACTTCCGCACCTGGCACGCCACGGTGATCGCGGCGCGGGCCCTGGCGAAACACGATCCCGCCGCAATGACCACGAAGAAGGACCACCAGCAGGCGATCCGTGCAGCCGTGGACGAGGTGGCCGAACACCTGCAGAATACCCCGACGATCGCCCGGAACTCCTACATAGATCCGCGCGTGATCGAGAAGTTCGAGGCCGGCGAAGTGCTGCAGACCAGGACCTACCGCCAGGCGGAACGCGGACTGCGGGAGTTTCTGACTGCCTGATCCGCCCGGCGGTGCCATACTTCAGGGACGGTTTCCGTCACGGGAGGAAGAGGTTCATGGCGCGCGATCAGACACGTCCCCGGAAGACCCTACGGATCATCGCCTGGGTGGTGCTCGGCTATTTCTGGGCCGTTCAGCTGCTTCTGGGGCCTTTCGAGCAGACCCGCGACACCTGGATCATCAGCCTTTCCGTGGCGGTATTCGGTCTGCTGGTCGCCCTGTGGGTCCGGGACCTCTGGCTGGGCGTGTTGGCGGTGGCTGCCCCGCTGGCCGAGTATGTGCTGCTCTTCGCCACCAGCGTCGCCACGGTCATTCTGCAGTGGCTGCAGGCCGGGGTGAATCTGGTCGCCGCCCAGATCGGCGGCGAGATGGTCTTCCCCGACCCCCTCAGCTTCTCCATCCCCTTCTGACGGCGGGCCAGCCCGGCTGACCCGCCGTCGCGGCCCCCTTCACCCGGCGGGGTCAGCTCACGACAACACCGTCCGCAAATCTCCGGACAGCGACATGGCACTCCTCGGGCTCGCCCCAGCAGACGCTGAGGTTTCCCCTGGTTCCGTCACCGTGATTGACGGCCAGTGATCCCCCGCCGGCCTTGTGCCAGATGATCTGGCCCCGGTAGGTGTCGTTGTGGTGGAGTTCCAGGAACTCCTCCCGTCCCCTGGCGGCGGCCTCGGCGGGATCGGGGAATTCCGGGAGTCCCCCGGCCCCCTCTCCGACCCCAGCCGCGAAGAACTCCCTGACGTGCGCGGCGTCGTGGTTCCAACCGCGGTGTCGTCGACCACCGATCAGGACGTCGAACCAGTGTCCGTGAATGGCAATCAACTCCACCGCCGCCACCTCGGAGGGGTTTTCCCAGCAGTGCCGCGCCTGGATGAAGTGGACGTTGTGGCCGGGACTGTAACTGGTGCACGAGATGTCAGACATCGTGCTGCTCCTTCTGCTTGTCGCTGTTTCCCGCGCTGCAGGTTGACAGGCGGGCAGATCTTCCCTCGGGGGCACCGAAATCAAACGAGCATACGGTTGCCAGCCAGCCGGCCGAAGGGCCTGTGGACTTCAGATGCAGCATCTGCGGGCTGAGCTTCTGGATCTACGGCACATGCTAGCCCACTCCCCGGACACCGGTGAACCCCCGCCCACTTCCGTCTAGCACGTACGTTCGCCAGAAAATCTGTATCCATCGCACGTCTGGGTGACCCCGCGGGACAGCTGGACGCGACAAGTTTCTCGCGGCAAAGTACACTACCCGCAAGTTGTCACGAAAATATAACAGAATGGAAACGAAATGGTAATACGAAAGGCAGGCGTTTTCGCCGTTGCCCTCCTCACCATCTTCTCGGTCCTCGTCATGACCCCACAACCAGCTTCCGCAACGCAGCTGCACGCCCCCTTCTCCGCCAGCAACGGCATGTCCGGCAATTACCACGTGATCGATGACCACGTCGACTACTCCCGCCCCGTGGGTCTGATCGTCCAACTTCACGGCGACGGTGCCGGCGAATTCCAGAACTACCCCAACGGGCACGGAAAACTGACTCAGATCCAGCCGGTGGCACAGCGGCACAACATGGTGCTGCTTTCCGCGCGCACCCCCTCCTTCGAGGAAGGCGACCACACCTGGTGGGCCGGCAACGGCACCGCGAAGAGTGACTATCTGGCCGAGCTCATCAACGTCGTCGCCTACGGAAACTACCCCGTCGACCGTTCCCGCGTCTGGTTCAGCGGCTATTCCGGCGGTGCCGAACAGCTGACCTACCACTTCCTCTCCCGTCATCTCGGCCTGGTCTCTGGTGGCGGCGCGCTGATGACCGGGGGCGGCGGAGCCCGCGGCCTGCTCAATTCCCCGCTCCAGACCCGGCCGAACTTCCGTCTCCACTGGCTGACCGGCACTGATGACCGCACTGCGAGCTTCTGCGGCACCTGCGCCGCCGCAACCGGGATCGCCCACTACGTGCCCCAGGGCTTCATCCGCAGCACCATCGACGTCCGCCAGGGCTACGACCACTACGAACTCCAGGGCCTTGAGGCTGGAGTCCTGGACCAGCTGATCAGCGGGGCCATCTAGTCACCTCTCCCCCTCAGCCGGCGATCCTCACGAGTTCCTCGTGATACCGCCCTGGGAGGCAGCCCGCCGCCACCACGCGGCGGGCTGCCGTTTTGTCCCCCATCTTGGCACGGAAGGCGGTGGCCATGTCGATGTTGTGGTCGGGTGCGGCCAGAAGTTCCAGCCGGTCCCCGGGCGCGATCACCCCGGGCTCGATGACCCGGAAGTAGGCGCCGGGCTGATACCGGTTGGTGAAGGTCTTCATCCAGCCGCGCTCCTCCAGCCAGCCACCGAAGGTGCGGCACGGCCGCCGCGGGACCGAGACCTCCAGCAGTGCCGTACCGGCGCGCACCCGTTGATTGATCAGCACTGTGCCCAGATCAATCCCGGTGGTGGTCAGATTCTCGCCGAAGCTGCCGTTGCCCAGTTCCCGGCCGAGTTGGGCCTGCCAGTAGTCCAGTTCCTCCCGGGCGAAGGCATAGACCGCCTTCTGGGCGCCGCCGTGGTGCCTGCTGTCTCCCACCACGTCCCCCACCACCCCGGGGCCGTCCCCGTAATCTGGGCCGGGCTCGAAGACCTCGATGCGCGGGACCGGACGCTTGTCGATGCCGCTGACCCGGTCCTGTCCACCGGGATCCGGCCGGGGCCGCGCGAGGTTGGTCGAAAGGACTTGGGCTGTCATGGCGACCAGCTTATCCGGCTCCGGCTCGTCCGCCACGGATCACTTCGGCCCAGCGGCCCAGGTGTAGCAGTTGTGCCCGCCGGAACGGGAGAGGAGACGGAACCCACGCCGGACCAGGGCCCGGGCCGAGGTGGTGTTGTCCGGCGCCACCTCGGCCAGCAGGACGGAGCAGCGGAAAATCACCGGAAGCAGTTCCTGCGCCTGTGTGATCACGGCTCCCGCGATACCCCGACCCCACTGTGCCGGTGTCACCCAGTAGCCGATCTCCACCCCGGCTTTCCGCCTGGTGGCCGTCAGCAGTCCCACGGCCTGCTGACCGTCGTCGGCCAGGAACCACCGTCGTCCCCCGACCCGGCACACCGAAGCATCTTCCAGCGCCGTGGTGACCCGCGGAGAAATCTGGGCTGCAGACCACGGCTGGCCGTCCCCGATATGACGGGTGACCCGCTCATCGGTGGCCAGGCCGGTGAAGAATGCCCGGTCGCGGTCAGTGAAGGGACGCAGGGAGAGAACGGGGCTGGGCATCGGTGGCCTTTCCTCCGGAAGGTCGGTTTCACCACAGCATAGGGCCGGAGCCTGGCCCGTGCCCTGCCGGGGCTGCTACCCGGTTGCAATGCCGAAGAACCGCAGGATCTCCTGGCTGGCGTAGTCCTTCGGCACGTAGCCGTAGGTGTCCTCGCGGGCGCCGGGCCACACGTGTCCGCCGCCGCCGATCCGGATGTGGGTCAAGGGGTGGCTGCAGCCGGTCCAGTCCTGGCGCAGCGCCCAGGCGTTGACCCGGCTCGTGTGAACCTGTCCGGAGCAGGTGTTGCGCTCCGCGGCCGCCCCCACCACCTGTTCCACGGAGGCGTAGTCCGCGCCGTGTCGCACGCCGCCGTAGTAGCCGATCACCGGGTCGGTGGTGCCGTGGATGTCGAGCAGCGCGATCGGGGTGTCATCGCAGTCGCGGAAGATGGTGTCGTAGTAGGCGGCCGCCACGGACGCCACCCCGGCGAACTCCTCATTCATCCGGCAGCCCAGCAGGGCGGAGAAACCACCGCCGTTGGAGAAGCCCGCGGCGAAGACCCGGGAGTCATCCACCCGGTAGGTCGCGCGCAGCGCAGCCAGGATGTCGGAGACGAACTGCTGGTCCTCCCCCGGCTTCACCTCGGCGTAGGGCGCACCCTCCCAGGCGTTGTCCACACCCTGCGGGTACACCACCAGGGCACGGGCCGCGTCGAAGCCGGTGTAGGAACGCGTGTTGTTGGCGCCCTCTCCCCAGCCATGGAACGCGAAGAGCACCGGCCACTGCCCGCCCGCGCGGTAGTTCTCCGGTACCGAGAGCACAAACTCCCGCTGCCTATCCGAGGACTCCAGCTTGATGGTGGCGGAATCCCCGGGGTTCGGGCCGTCGATGCTCGGGGCGTCGGAGGGCACGCGCTCCGGCAGGGTGACCGTCGGCGGGGCCGGGGCCTTCTCCGAGTGCTCGGATCCGCCGCTGGCATAGGTCTGCAGCACGATCCCGCTCAACAGCAGGAGGACCGCCAGCACTGCCAGAATCAACGCCGTTCTGCGCATCCGCACTTTTCCGTCCTCGGTGTCACGTTCCGCTACCTGCCCTGCGACCAGGCCGCCCACAACCGGTGGTAGCGGCCGCCGGTGGCCAGCAGTTCCTCATGGGTGCCGGACTCCACGATCCTCCCCGCGTCCATCACCAGCACCTGGTCCGCCCGGGCGGCCTGGTCCAGACGGTGGGCCACCACGAGCGCGGCCCGGCCCCGCGTCACCTCATCCGCCCCGGCCTCGAGTGCCCCGGCACCCGCAGAGCCGGCCTCCGCGGTCGCCTCATCCATGACCACGACCTTGGGATCCAACAGCAGAATTCTAGCCAGCGCCAGCTGTTGCGCCGCAATCGGCTCCAGGACGACGCCCCGTGCCCCGACCTCGGTGTCCAGGCCGTCGGGCAGATCCGCCAGCCAGTCCGCCCGCACCCGCTCGAGCGCGGCCAACAGCTCCTCATCAGTGGCACCGGGTTTGGCGAGGGTGAGATCTTCTCGCAGCGTACCCGAGAAAACGTGGACATCCTGGGAGATCATCGCCAACCGCGCCACCCGGTCGGTGTCGGACAGGGAACTGACCTCCACCCCGTCGATGGTGACCCGTCCTTCATCGGGGATCCGCAGGCCGGCCAGCAGAGCGGCGACGGTGGTCTTCCCCGCGCCGGAGGCCCCCACCAGGGCGATGGTCTCCCCGGGACGGATCCGCAGGCTGACGTCCGCCACCGCCCAGGAGTCGCCGTAGCTGAAGCTGACGTGGTCCATGTCCACGTTGCCGGCCCGCGCCGGCGCCCCGGAATCCGGGACCGGTTTCGGCGGGTCGACCACCACGCCGACGATCCTCGCCAGCGAGGCATAGCCGGACTGGATGGTGTCCAACACCCGCATGACCCCCATCAACGGCCCGCGCACGCGGATCAGCATCAGGGCCGCGGCGGTGACCGCCCCGACGGTCAGGGCTCCCTGCCCGACCAGCCAGGCACCGACCAACAGCGCAACGAACAGCATGAGGAACTCGCTGAAGGTGATCCAGTTCTGCAGCACCAGCATGGTCACCCGGGCCTGCAGTCCGTTCTCCACCACACCCGTGGAAGCGTGCCGGATACGTTCGTGCATCATCGGCTCCATCCGGAAGGCCCGCACCGTGGCGCGCCCCCGGATGGCCTCGAGCACGCGCCGGGCCCGTTCCGCCATGGAGCTGCGTTCGGCGGCATAGCGCTGCGGGGCCTTGCGCAGGTACTGCCTGGCGGCGAAGTAGTACACCGGCGCGCAGAGCACCGGGATGAGCATGAACTGCCAGTCGATGGTGAACAGGGCCACCGTGGTGGCGGCGATGGAGAACACCGAGCTGGACAGGATCGGCACGGTCTCGGTCACTGCGGTGGACAGTTCGGCGACGTCGTCGGTGGAGCGACTGACCAGGTCGCCGGTGCCGGCGTCCTCCACACGGTGGACCGGCAGACCGAGCGCCGTGCCCACCATGTCTTCACGCAGGTTCGCGATCAACCGCTCGCACAGCCGGGCCAGCAGGTAGAAGCCGGAGGCACTCAGCATCGCCGAGAGCGCGGCGGCGATGACCAGGCCGACACCGACACTGCCCAGTCCCGCATCAGCATTGCCGGCCACGATGTCGATGATGCGGCCGAGCAGGCGCGGCACGGTGACATTGGCCGCCGCCCCCAGCCCGAGCAGCACCACCGCGAGGATGAACTGCCGGCCGGCCCCAGGCACGGAACGGATGTGGTGGACCAGCTCCCGGCGGACCTCCGGCCACCGGGCGATCGGGAACCTGAGTTCCGCCTCGGTTTTCAGGTTGCTCATAGCGCCACCTCCACGGCGTCGGCGACGGCCAGCCAGGCCGGCGCATTGGTGAAGACCAGGGTTTTTCCGGTGCGGTGCGCGGCCACGCGTTGCGCGATGGCCTGTTCGGTCACGGAATCCACCGCGGTGGTCGGGTCCTGCAGGATCAGCACCTCGGGATCCGCGGCGATCGCCCGGGCCAGGGCCACGCGCTGGCGTTGCCCGCCGGAGAGCATCCGGCCGGACTCCCCGACCTCGCGGTCCACCCCGCCCGGGATGTCGTCGCAGGAGGCCGTGAACAACGCCCGCTCGGCCCGTCCGCGGTCCGGGTGGACGTTGTCGATCACGCTGCCGTCGAACAGGTCAGCGGCGTGCGGGGCCACCACGGCGCGGTGCCGCGGCAGCAGCTCCAGTTCCTCCGGCATCGCCCCGCGCACGACGGTGAGCCCGTCCGGAAGGGCGGCGACGGCGGCGTCGTCGAGCTCCTCGGCCCGGGCCGGGGCGGCGGTGAGCACGTCGACGATGCGCCCGGCGCTCGCCGAGGCGGAGGCCCAGCGGGAGGCGAGGTTCTTACCCAGCATGGTCATCGGGTGGATGATGAACTGGGTCAGCCCGACCGCGGTGATGAGCTCGCCGATGCTCATCGCACCGGTGCGGGCCATGGCACCGGCCGCCAGGGCGATGCCGATGACGTAGATCGCGCCGGTGGCCTCCGTGGTGGCGTTCAGCCGCGCCTCGGCGGCGTTGGCGTTGACGGTCTTTTCGTAGGCGGCGTCGGAGACCCGCTTGTAGCGGCTGCGGACGGTGACCACCGCGCCCAGTCCCTTGAGGATGCGCAGTCCCTCCACGACGTCGGTGGCCGTCGCGGCGGCCCGGGCGAGTGCCCGTTGGCGTTTGCCGGAGCGTTCCCGCAGCGGTGTTGCGGCCTTCAGCGCGATCCAGACCACCAGCGGCCCGCCGACCAGCACGGCGACCCCCAGCGGCACGGAGATGCCCAGCATCACGATGCCGACGTAGATCACGGCGGTGATCTCGGCGACGGGGAAAACCGTCATCATCACGACGTCGGCCACCCGCTGGGTGTCGGCGCTGGCGATGGACAGCAGTCCGCCGGCGGTGCGCTTCTGCCCGGCCATCCCGCGCGGATCCTGGATCCGGTCGGTCACCGCCATGCGCAGGTCATGACCGACCAGGAGGGCGGAGCGGTTGAGGAACCACCGCCCGCACCAGCCGGCCACCCCGTTGATCAGGAAAATCCCGGCGAGCAGTCCGCACCACAGCCACACCCGGTCGAGATCGTCGATCGCACGGCCGATGAGGATCGGGGTGGTGGCGTTGCACACGAACACCAGGGACATCAGGATCGCCGAGTAGATCGTCCAGGGCCGCTGGGAGAGCGCCGTCTTGATCAGCCACCGGCGATCAGCTGGGCCAGGAAGCTTGGAGACCGGTCGGTCGGAGGCGATGCGCATGGCTGCTGATTCTAGCCCGGATATGGTTTAACACGATGAACAGCTACTCCCCCCGTTCCCGCCGCGATCTCCCGCGCTTTCCGGCCGAAGCCGAACGCATCCGCGCCGGCCGTGCCTTCGACACCGGTGCCCGCCGCTACGACGCCGTCCGCCCAGGATATCCGCCCGAGGTGCTCACGCTGCTCGCCGGGCACCGCCAGATCGCGGACGTCGGTGCCGGCACCGGAAAACTCACCGCCCAGTTGCGCGACGCGGGCCACGAGCTTGTCGCGCTCGACCCGAGCCCCGACATGGCCCGGGTGCTGCGGGAGCGGGTGGGCGTGCCGGTCTGGCGCGCCACGGCCGAGGCGACCGCGCTGGCCGACGCCGCCGTCGACGCCCTCGCCTGCGCCCAGACCTGGCACTGGGTGGACGTGGACCGGGCCAGCACCGAGTTCGACCGCGTGGTCCGGCCCGGCGGCGCGGTCCTGCTGGTCTGGAACAATCTGGACGTCTCCCAACCGTGGATCCTGCGGCTGAGCCGGATCATGCACGCCGGTGACATCCACAAGGAGGGTTTTCTGCCGTGGGTTTCCGCCCCCTGGCGTATCGACGAAGTCCTGCGCACGACGTGGACGCAGTACCTCACCCCCGAGCAGCTCTACCTGCTGACGCAGACCCGCTCCTACTGGTTGAAGTCCTCCGCGGCGGTCCGGGAGAAGGTGACCGCCAATCTGCGCTGGTACCTCTACGACCGGCTGGGATTCCAGCCCGGCCAGCTGCTGGCCGTCCCTTACCGCTGTGACGCCTTCGTGCTGCGGCGTCCCTGACGTTGCCCGGGATCGGCCCGCGGCTGTCCCGTGGCACTGCGGTTGTGAGCAAGACAACGTCCCCCACCGTCGTGGAGCTCTCCGGTGCCGTCCCAGCGGCGGCTACCATGCGTGATAGACCCCGGTCGCCCGCCGTTGTTCCGACTATCGGGCGGCCACCGTTCTGAAGAAGGACCGTATGACGACCGCACCCACGAACCGCAGCCCGGAGAGATTCCGCCGCCCCCTCGGAGACCGCTCCTACGGGATCCTGATGGTCCTCCTCGGCACGATCGGCCTGATCTTCTCCACCGTGCTGATCATGGAAAAGTTCACCATGGCGGTGGATCCGGATTATGTCCCCACCTGCACCTTCAACTCAGTGCTGTCCTGTGGTTCCATTCTGGACTCCGCCCAGGCCGCGGTCTTCGTGATCCCCAACCCGTTACTCGGGATCTTCGGGTTCACCTGTGTGATCGTGGTCGGCATGGCGGTGCTGGCCGGCGCCAGGTTCGCCCCCTGGTTCTGGATCCTGTTCCTGGCCGGCACGTTCCTGGCGCTGCTCTTCATCCACTGGCTCGCCTTTGAGAGCCTGTGGTCCATCAACGCCCTGTGCCCGTGGTGCATCGTGGTGTGGGCGGCGACCATCCCGATCTTCTGGCTCACCTTCCTCAACGTCCTGGCACCGGAGCACCCGGCTGAGGCCACCACCGGCGGCGAGAAACTCCTGGTCTTCCTGAACCAGTACCGGGAGGTCATCTGGGCTCTGTGGTACCTGCTCTTCTTCGCGGCCATGTACTTCCGTTTCGGCAACGCGTTGTTCGGCCTCTAGTCAACCGGTCTCCTTGCCTCCGCCCCTGAGCTACTTCGCTCCGGGGCGGTTTTTCTCGCCTGCAGCCCCTCGGGTGCCTCCGGGAAAGCCCCACCAATGCGAAAGCCCGCCGTACCGACCTCCCACGGGGTAGGACACGGCGGGCGCAGCGGCCGGGGTAAAAGCCTGCGGCTACTTCCGCTGACGCCGCTCCCGGACGCGGACCGCGATGCGGACCGGCGAGCCATGGAAGCCGAACTCCTCCCGCAGTTTGCGCTCCAGGTAGCGGCGGTAGCCGGCATCCAGGAAACCCGTGGTGAACAGGACGAACACCGGCGGACGGGTGGAAGCCTGGGTGGCGAACAGCACCTTCGGCAGCCGCCCGGCCTGCATGGGCGGCGGATTCTGGGCGATGGTGGCGCGCAGCCAGTTGTTGAGCTGCCCGGTCGAGACCCGCTTGTCCCAGCTCTCCAGGGCAGTTTTCATCGCCGGTTCCAGCTTCTGCAGGGCGCGGCCGGTCTTGGCGGAGATGTTGACCCGCTGGACCCAGGGCAGGTGCGCCAGCTGGAGGTCGAATTCCCGCTCCAGGTCATCACGGCGGTCCTCGTCCATCAGGTCCCACTTGTTGAAGGCCAGGACCAGAGCCCTGCCGGAATCCAGCACCATGTTGAGCACGCGCTGATCCTGCTCGGTGATGGACTCGGAGGCGTCAATGAGCATGACGCAGACTTCAGCGGCGTCGATGGCACCGCGGGTGCGCAGCGACGCGTAGTACTCGTGCCCGGAGGCATTCTTGACCTTCTTGCGCAGCCCGGCGGTGTCGATGAACTTCCACAGGGCGTCATCCAGCTGCACCAGGGAATCCACCGGGTCGACGGTGGTCCCGGCGACATCGTCCACCACGGCACGTTCCTCACCGGCGAACTTGTTCATCAGCGAGGACTTGCCCACGTTCGGCTTGCCCACCAGGGCCACCCGTCGCGGTCCCTCCGTGATCGAGGTGGCACGCGGGGTCTCCGGGAATTTGGCCAGCACCTCATCGAGGACATCGGCGCCGCCGCGGCCGTGCTGGGCGGAGACCGGCCAGGGATCGCCGAGGCCGAGCGCGTAGAACTCGGTCATGTCCGCCAGCTGGGAATCGGAGTCGAACTTGTTGGCCACCAGGAGGACCGGGACCTCCGAACGCTGCAACTTGCGCGCCATGATCTCATCGGTCTCGGTGATGCCGACCTTGGTGTCCACCACCATGACGATCACGTCGGCCGTGGCCATCGCCACCTCCGCCTGACGGGCGATGGCGCCGTGGATGCCCTTGACGTTGGGATCCCAGCCGCCGGTGTCCTGCACCCAGAAACGCTGCCCGCCCCAGTCGGACAGGTAGGAGATCCGGTCCCGGGTCACGCCGGGGAAATCCTCCACCACGGCCTCACGTCGGCCGATGAAGCGGTTGACCAGGGTGGACTTGCCAACATTGGGCCGACCGACGATGGCGACGGTGCACAGCGACTCCTCGACGACGCTGGGACGCTCCACGCCGAAGACGCGCTCCACGTCCTCCCAGTCCTCGTCGCTGAAGTCGTCGCCGTAGTCCGCCTCACCGAACTCGGACTCGTCCAGGTCCTCATCGAACTCGAACGCGAAGTCGGACTCCTCGAAGTCGCCGGTGGCGTAACCGCCGCCGGGCGCGAGTTCCGACTCCTCGATAAACACCCCTTCGGCGGCCATCTCGCCGCCGTCGGTGTGGAAGACGAACTCGGTTTCCGGTTCGTCGTGGGACTGATCGTTGCGCTTGTCGCTCACGATGTACTTCCTTCCCGGTACTGGGCGTGGGTGAGATCCGAATCCCGGACCAGGCCCACGAGGTGGTCGAGCACCGCGTCGATGCTCATCTCGGAGGTGTCGACGATCTCGGCGTCGTCGGCCGGACGCAGCGGGGAGGTCGCCCGCGAGGAGTCCGCGGCGTCCCGACGCTTGACATCAGCCAGCACCTTCCCAAAATCGGACTCCCGGCCGGCGGCCAGATCCTGGTCGTGGCGGCGGTGGGCGCGCACCTCCGCAGAGGCCGTCAGATAGGCCTTCACAGGTGCGTTGACCAGTACGGTGGTCCCGATGTCCCGGCCCTCCACGATGGCGCGGTGGGCGCGCCGCGCCAGGTCCCGCTGAAGAGCCACGAGATTCTCGCGCACCTCCGGGATCGCGGAAACGGCGGAGACGTGTCGGGTGACCTCCGGGCCGCGGATCTCGCCGGAGACGTCCTCGCCGTCGAGGAGCACCTCGGTAGAGTCCGGGTCGTCGGAAAGCCCGAGCGGCAGATCGCGCGTGGCGGCGATGACGGCTGCGGCGTCGGCGGGGTCGATGCCGGCGCGCAAGACGGCGAGGGTGGCCACCCGGTACATCGCCCCGGTGTCCACGTAGCGGGCGTCCAGGCGCTTGGCCAGGGCCCGGCAGGTGGTGGACTTGCCGGTGCCGGACGGGCCGTCCACGGCGACGATCAGGCCGCCGTCGACGGTGTTGCTCAACTGCTGGTCAATCACATTCCCACCGCCTTGTACAGGCTCGTCAGCTCGGATTCGTTCAGGGCCCGCAGCGTGCCCGGCTTCTGCTCGCCGAGCTGGACGGTGTGCAGTTTGGTGCGCACGAGCCGCTCGACCGGATAACCTGATTCCTTGAGCATGCGGCGCACGATGTGCTTGCGGCCCTCATGCAGCTCCAGCCGGATCAGGGACTTGCCGTTGTGGGCGTCGATGACCTGGACGAAATCCGCCTTGGCCGGACCATCGTCGAGTTCGATCCCGTCGCGCAGCAGCCGGGTCAGGGACTTGTCCGCCTCCCCGACCACCGTGGCCAGATAGGTCTTGGAGACCTCGTAGCGCGGGTGCATCAACCGGTTGGCGAGTTCGCCGTCGTTGGTCAGGAGCAGCAGCCCCTCGGTGTCGGCGTCCAGACGGCCGACGTGGAACAGCCGCTGGCCGGAGAGGACCTTTTCACTGATCAGGTCACCGACGCAGGGACGGCCGAGTTCGTCGGACATGGTGGACTGCACGCCGTGGGGCTTGTTGAGGATGAAGTACTCCAGATCCTCGTTGACCTTCACGCGCACGCCGTCGACGCGGATGACGTCACTCTCCGGGTTGACCCGGGTGCCCTGGGTGGTGACGATTTTTCCGTTGACCTCGACGCGGCCACGGTCGATCAGGATCTCGGCGTGGCGGCGGGACGCCACCCCGGCGCGGGCGAGGACCTTCTGCAGGCGGATGCCCTCGTCGGCGGGGTCCGCCCCCTGCTTCGGGGCGGCGACGTGCTGGCGCCGGGCCGGTTTGGCGTTGGAGAGCAGGTCCTCGTCGCGGCGCTGGGCCTTGGGCTGCGGTGTGGCGGGGGGACGGCCGGAGTGGGTGCTACTGCGACGGCCGTGGGAGCCGCCGCGGCCGTTGCCGCGGGAGCCCTTCTTGTCCGGTGTGCCGTCTCGGCGAGCGGGTGGAGTCACGAATCGTGTCCTAACTTGAGGTATGAAATTGAAGTGCTGCGCGCAATCCTACGCCACACAGCAGGTTTTCTAATAGTCGTCGATGCTGTCGATGTCCGGTAGCAGGGGCGCCAGGTCGGGCAGGCGCGCCAGGGAGTCGATCCCCATCAGTTCCAGGAAGAGCTCGGTGGTGGCGTAACGGTTGGCGCCGGAGGATTCCTCCACGTCCACCTCGCGGATCAGGCCACGCAGGGCCAGCGTGCGCATCACGCCGTCCACATTGACCCCCCGGACCGCTGAAACCTGCGAACGGGTGCACGGCTGCCGGTAGGCGACCACGGCGAGGGTCTCCAACGCCGCCCGGGAGAGCTTGGACTGGGCCCCGTCGAGCAGGAACTGTTCCACCGCCGGGGCGTTGGTCGGGCGGGTGTAGAGCCGCCAGCCGTCGCCAGTCTCCCGCAGGTCCATGCCGGAGCCCCGGGCGTCGAGTTCCTCCGCCAGCTCGGTGAGGATCTCGGCGACCAGGGTGAGGTCCAGATCCAGGGCGCGGGCCAGTTGCTCGGCGGGCACCGGGGTGTCCACCACCAGCAGCACGGACTCGATGCGGGAGCGTTGCTGGGAGATCAGGGGAAGGTCAGCACTCACGTTCGCTGACTTTACACCCTTCCGAAAGTTATTTAAACAGTTTAAAATAGTTATTTAACGTATTTAAAAACGCAGATTGGAGACCGTCATCGCCGTCCCGACGTCCCGCAGCACCAACCCCTTCACGCCCACCTTCGGCACCTCCCCCGCCCTGCTCGTCGGGCGCGGCCCGGTGATCCAGGAGTTCGCCGACGCGCTTGACGACGGCCCCGGCGCCCCCGGCCGTGCGCTGCTGCTGTCCGGCCAGCGCGGGGTGGGCAAGACCGCCCTGCTCAATGCCCTGGAAGATGAGGCGAAGCAGCGTGGCTGGCTGACGATCTCCGAGACCGCCCTGTCCGGGCTGGTGGACCGGATGACCACTGACCACCTCCCCCGTCTGCTCGCCGAACACGATCCGCGCGGCAATGTGGAACGCCGCTTCTCCGGCTTCGCCGCCCCCGCCCGGCTGGGTGGAGTCAACTTCGACACCGGCAAGCGCCACCAGCCGGCTCCGAGCCTACGTTCACAGCTCACGGAACTGACCGGCCACCTGGCGCGCAACGGCACGGGCGTGGTGGTCACCATCGATGAGATCGCGCCGGAGACCCTGGCGGATCTGCGGGCCATCGCGGCCACCGTGCAGCACCTGTTCCGGGAGGACCGGCCCATCGCTGTGATCATGGCGGGGCTGCCGCAGAGCGTGGAGGCGCTGCTGGACGCCTCCGGCATCACGTTCCTGCGGCGGGCCATGCACCGTCCGCTCGGCGCGGTCTCACGCGCCGCCGCCGCCCGCGGGCTGGCCGTCCCCGTCGAGGAGGCGGGCCGGTCCTGGGAGGACGCGGCCCTGTCCCAGGCGGTGGAGGCCACCCGTGGTTACCCCTACATGCTGCAGCTGGTCGGCTTCCACGCCTACCGCGCGGCGGGGCAGGTCATCGGCGTCACTGAGGTGGCCGCGGCCGTCTCGCGGGCCACGCGGGATGTCAGCTCCCTGGTGCACCGGCCGACCATCTCCTCCCTCACCGCGGTGGAGGTGGCGTTCCTGGAGGCGATGGCGCAGGACGAGGGGCCGAGCCTGACCGCCGAGATCGCCCAGCGCATGGGAAAGACCACGGTCTACGTGGGCCAGTACCGCAGGCGCCTGTTGGACAAGCACATCATCACCGCGCCTGAGCGGGGCGTTGTATCACTTGCAATGCCCGGCATGCGGGAGCATCTGCGTGGTGAAATCTCCGCCGGGGAGCTGGACTTCTGGTGACAACCTGCAGATAAGACAGGGATTGCTGCCTTTTCGGGGGTGGCGGGCGCCGCCAAAATAACGATTTTGTGAAGTGGGCTACATTTTCCGGGTACTTGGGATTAACCTCTTGTCATGGCTACAGCAACGAGAACCGACCGATTGATCCTCATGCCCCTGACGTCGGACCAGGCCGACGAGGCATTCCGGGTCTACAGCGATGACCGCGTGTGGGGGCACCGTCCCCAGGCACGCCACGAGACGGTGCGGGAAACCCTCAAGGTCATCGAACGCACCGCGCACAGCTGGGAGGCCAAGAACCTGGGGCCATGGGGCGTCTACCTGCGTGACCACCCCTCCGACTTCGTCGGGGTGGGCGGCCTGGAGCTGGTCGACGACAAGGTGTGGGACCTGAAGTACCGGCTGCGCCCGGACAAGTGGGGTTCCGGCTACGCCACGGAGATCTCCGAGGCCGCCCTGGCCGCCGTGAAGCGGACTGACCCGGACACCCCCATCACCGCCCGGGTGACCACCAACCACCCCGCTTCCTTCCGCGTACTGGAGAAGCTGGGCTTCCGGGCGGTCTGGGAGGGGCGCCGGGTGGGCACCGAGGACAACCCCGCGGAGCCCGACGTGCGGATCTATGCGGACCGCGAGCTGCCGCCGGACATCCTGGAAACCCTCATCAACCGCCCCTGACCGGCCCCGGGGCGGCAGCCTCCCCTGCCGCCCCGACCCCGAGGGAGACCGGCCCTCACAGGGCCCCTCCACCCCTGAACTGTTCCGGTGCCGGGCTGGCGTCCGTGGGTGGGTGGTCAGTCCCAGTTGCTGGCGGCGACCACGGCAGGGTCCACGTCCAGCCCGGTCCAGGCGACCTTGAGCTCGCCGAGCGGATCCGGCTGCTCCGTGTCCACGGCGTGCGCCTTGTACAGCTCCAGCAGCGCGAGGAACCTCCCGACCACCTCCATGGAGACAGTGGTGTCGCGGGTCAGCACCGCAAAGGAGGTCCACGTCTGTTGCCCGATCAACCGGAGAGTATCCAGGATCTTGCCCGCCTGCTCGGGCACGGAGACCGCCACCCGGTGGATGTGATCGGTGGCGACCTGCTCCGGCGGGCGCGGGCGAAACACCCCGGCCGCCAACTCGGCGAAGGGGCCCGGGGATTTCCCGATGGTCACCGGGGGAAGCAACGTGGCGAACCGGTCCTCCAGCCCGACGGCCCGCGGGTAACGCCGCTGCGCACTGCGCTGCCAGTCAGCGAACAGGTCGGCGACCTGTTTGTAGGCACGGTACTGCAGCAGGCGGGCGAACAGCAGGTCGCGTGACTCCAGCAGTGCCAGGTCTTCATCATCGTCGACCTCCCCGCGGGGCAGCAGGCGGGCGGTCTTCAGGTCCAGGAGGGTCGCGGCCACCACCAGGAACTCCGTGATCTCGTCCAGATCCGCAGTTTCCCCGAGTGCCCGGGCGTAGGCGATGAACTCGTCGGTCACCTCCGCCAAGGCGACGTCGGTGATGTCCATCTTCTTGCCCGTGATGAGTTGGAGCAGGAGGTCGAACGGGCCCTCGAAGTTCTCCAGGGCCACCTGGAAACCGGCCGGTTCCGGGGCCCCCGGCTGCCCGGTGCCCCGGGCGGCGACAGGGTTCTCCCCGGGCGACGTCGAAGCAGCACTCACAGCGTTATCCGCGCCCCTACCGGGCGGTTCGTTCCAGTACCTCGAGGGCGAGGCTGCGGTACTGGTCCGCGCCCTGGGACTTCGGCGCCCACGTGGTGATCGGCTCCCCGGCGACCGAGGTCTCCGGGAACCGGACGGTGCGGGTGATGACGGTGTCGAAGACCCGGTCCCCGAACACCTCCACCACGCGGGACATCACCTCGCGGGCGTGGGAGGTCCGGCGGTCGAACATCGTCACCAGGATGCCCATGATCTCCAGATCGAAATTGATGCGGTCGCTGACCTTTTCCACGGTGTCGGTCAACAGCGCCAGGCCGCGCAACGCGAAGTACTCGCATTCCATCGGGATGATCACGTCCTGCGCACAAGCCAGGGCGTTGACGGTCAGCAGACCCAGCGAAGGCTGGCAGTCCAGGATGATGAAGTCATAGTCCTTCATCACCGGCCGCAACGCGCGCGCCAGCGCCTGTTCCCGGCCGACCTCGTTGACCAACTGGATCTCCGCGGCGGACAGGTCGATATTCGCCGGCACCAGATCCAGGTTCGGCACGGCGGTGGAGTGGACGGCGTCGTGTACATCAGCCTTGCGGTCCACGAGCAGATCGTAGATCGTGACGTCGACGTCATTGTGCGGCACCCCCAGTCCCGCGGACAGTGCGCCCTGCGGGTCCAGATCCACCAGCAGCACCTTGCGCCCCAGCTCCGCGATGCAGGCACCCATGTTGATCGTCGACGTGGTCTTTCCCACCCCGCCCTTCTGGTTGCACATGGCGATGATGTGGGCCGGTCCGTGCTCCGACAGCGGCTCGGGCTCGGTCAGTTCACGGACCGGCCGTCCGGTCAGACCCCGCTCGACCTCCGAAGAGTCGAACTTCCCCGAATCGCTCACAGTCAAACCCTCTTCCTTGACTCTCTCGCTGCCCTGCTGGTTACGCGGTTGCTATCAGCCAGATTACATGTCTGTTGTCCTGAGCCGACGCATTGACGACACTCTGCTACCGCCATAACTGCCCTCTCGACCAAAGTACCGGACACATGCTTGACTAGGCCGCCGCCACACGCTCCGGACACAGGGCCCGAAGCGGGATGCCGGTCGCGGGCGCGGCACCACGCGCGGAGGGCTTGACCCTGCCACACCCGTGCCCCTAGTCTCAGACCCATGCATCTCTACTTCCTCTAATTCAGTGTCGAAGCTCCTCGGCCCGCGCAGGCAACGCCGCCGGGCCGGTTCGCCACTTTTCAAAGAGGAAGTTTTTTCATGCCCACCTCCCCCATCACCCATGCCCAGTTGTCCGCCCGCCAGTTGTGTATCCGCCGCGGGGGCCGGACCCTGATCGAAGGCCTCAGCTTCACCGCCGCCCCAGGCTCCGTGACCGCCGTGGTCGGCGAGAACGGCCGCGGAAAGACCTCCCTACTACACACCTTGGCCGGCCGGTTCGACCCCCAGGGCGGGGAAATCATCCGCCAGGGCAGTCTCGCCCTCGCCGAACAAGAAATGTCCGTGGCCACCGGGAGTACCGTCGGCGACGCCGTCGACGTCGCCGCCGCACCCGCCAGGGCGGCCCTCTCCGCCCTCGAGCTGGCCGGGGCGGCGCTCACCGAGGAACGGCCCGGCGCCGAGTCCGAGTTCGCCGCCGCCCTCGATCGCGTCGAAAGGATCGACGCCTGGGGCGTGGAGCGCCGCATCCAGGTCGCACTGGAGGCGCTCGCGGCGGAAACGGATTTCCGGGTCCCGCTGGCGGGGCTGTCCGTCGGTCAGCGTTACCGCGTGCGCCTCGCCTGCCTGCTCGGCGGTAGTGATCCCCTCCTGCTGCTCGATGAACCGACGAATCATCTCGACCGGGACAGCCTGGATTTCCTGACCGGGTCCCTGCTCGGCCGCCGGGGCGCCACTGTGCTGGTCAGCCATGACCGGGCTCTCCTCGCCGATGTCGCCGACACCGTCATCGACCTCGACCCGACCCCGGACGGCCGTCCCCGCGTGTACGGCGACGGTTACGCGGGCTACCGGTCCGGGCGGGCCGCGATGCTAGCCCGCTGGGAACAAGAGTACCGCTCCGAACAGGCCCGGCGCGGGGAACTCGAACATTCGCGGGAACAGGCCCGTTCCCGGCTCCACACCGGCTGGCGGCCGCCGAAGGGCACCGGAAAACACACCCGGGCCATGCGCACCGAGGGCGTGGTCCAGGCCGTGCGCCGGCGCCAGGCTCAACTGGAGGAGTGTGCGGTGGACGTTCCGGAGCCGCCCCGGCAGCTGAGATTCCCTGACCTCGCCGCCCCGGCGGGCGTGCCCCTGCTCGACGCCTGCGAGGTCACGGTGGCAGGCCGCCTGGACACCCCGGTCTCGCTGACGGTGCGGGGCGGCGAGAAATGGGTGGTCACCGGCGCCAACGGTGCCGGGAAGTCGACGCTGCTACAACTGCTCGCCGGTACGCTGCTCCCGGACCGCGGACAGATCACCCGTACGGCCGCCGCCGGCGTGCTGGCACAGGAGTCGGAACGGCCGCCAGCCGGGACCGACCGCGCCCTGGCATTAGGCCTGCTCAGCTCCGCGGAGGCCCGTCGACCGCTCCGCGATATGTCCCTGGGTCAACTGCGCAGACTTGATCTCGCGGATGCACTCAGTGGTGCGCCGCAGGTGCTGCTGCTGGATGAGCCGACCAACCACCTCTCGGCCCGACTGGTCGATGAGCTCACCGCGGCCCTGCGGGTGACCTCGGCGGCGGTGGTCGTGGTCACCCACGACCGGCAGCTGCTGAACGACACCGCCGACTGGCACCGGCTGGAACTGGGCGGCCGCCAATAGTCGCGGTGCCGCGCCTGGCGCAGGGGTGGGCGTCAGTCCACCGGGGACATGACGGGACAGGGCCGGAAATCTCCGGGGGTACGGCCGGTGACCCGGCGGAAGGCGGCACCGAAGGCGCTGGCGGAGTGGTATCCGCTCCGGCTCGCCACGTCGGCGGGATCCATTCCCGCCGCGAGCCACTCGACTGCCGCTCGGGCACGTACCGCAGAACGCCAACCCGTGAATCCCAGGCCGGTCTCCCGCTGGAAGGCCCGCGTGATCGTCTTGGTGCTCACCTGCAGTTCCCGGGCCCACTGGTCCAGCGTCAGCGTGTGGCCGGGCTCCGCGAGCAGGGCGGTGACGATGGGCTCGAGCACTGACGCCGCCGGCACCTCAACCACGAGGGCGTCCTCCGCTGATTCGAGCAGGTCCGCGATCATCGCCGTAGTCAGGGAACGGGACTCGTCGGTCACCGCCGGGTCGTCGAGCCGGCTCAGCAGCAGGCGCAGAAGCGGAGTGACCCGGACCACGGTGATGTCGGCGGACAGCGCGGCGCTGCCGGATTGGAGGCAGAGCTCCCGGCACTGCACGCCTTCGTGGTTCAACTGCGCCGGTGCCGTACCGGCCGGCAGCCACAGCCCCCACTCCCGGGTGAGCGTGTAGATGGTCCGGCCACAGGCTATTTCCGCGGCGCCGCTGCCGAGCCAGAGCAGGCGGTGACCGGTTTCGTGGCCGAACGTCCGCTTCTGGAGCGCCCCGGTGGTTCCGCCCTGAGTTTTTTGCCCGTTCATGACCGGAATATTAGGTGAGGTTTACCTACCTTTCCAATCGCGGGGGGTTGACGCCTCATGCCCGCGGGTGGGAACTCGCCCAAACCTGCCGGAGGTTCTCCGCTGTCACGTGGGTGTAGATCTGAGTGGTGGTCACCGAGGAATGGCCCAGCAGTTCCTGGACCACCCGCACGTCCGCCCCGCCTTCAAGCAGGTGGGTGGCATAGCTGTGCCGCAGTGTGTGCGGGGAGATGTTCTTGGTGACGCCGGCGCGTTCCGCCCGCGACTTCAGCGCCGCCCACGCGCTCTGGCGCGACAATGACCCCCCGCGGGTGTTCAGCAAGGCGGCGTGGGATTTTCCGTTCGCGAAGACCGGCCGCGCCCGCACCAGATAATCATTGCTGGCCTCCAGCGCAGCGGCGCCGACCGGCACGATGCGTTCCTTGTCCCCCTTGCCGGTGATCCGCAACAACCCCTCACACCCGACGAGGTCGTCGACGTCCAGCGAGGTGACCTCCGAGATGCGCGCGCCTGTGCCGTAGAGGAGCTCCAGCAGGGCCCGGTCCCGCAGATCCACCGCAGTGGCGGTCTCCCCCGTGGGCACGGACTCCAACAGGGCCTCCACTTCTCCGATGCTCAGGGTGTCCGGCAGGTGCCGCCCCGTCGACGGCGGCGACACGTCCACGGCCACGTCCACGGCCAGTGCCCCCTCCGCCACCCCGAAGCGGTGCAGACCGCGGGCGACAACCAGGGCCCGACCCGTGGAGGACGGCGCCAACGGGGCGCGGCCGCGCTCCGGATCGCCGCGGCGCAGGTCCGCCACATAAGCCTCCAGGTCGGTGACCTGCACCCGGTTCAGGTCGGTGACCCCCGCCGCCGCCAACCAGTCCAGGTAACGGTCGATGTCGCGCCGGTAGTTGCTCAGCGTGTTCGGGGACAGGCCCCGCTCCACCGCGAGATGGTTGAGCCAGGTCGCGGCCAGTTCCTTCGGGTCGCTCACGGCTGCTTCATGTCCGGTGTCCGGCCAGCGGCGATCCTCCGGTTCGCCAACGCGTTCGGCCGGTCCGTGAAGGGCGTGCCGACGTCGCGGGGCTTGGCCCGGCCGGCCAGTACTTCCGCCGCGGTCATGATGCCTGCGACGGCGATGGCGTTGTTGATCTCCCCGGCCATCACCTTCCCCCGGGCCTCATCCAGCGGAATCCAGGCGAACTCCATGTCCGCTTCCTCGTGTTCGGCCACTGGCCGGTCCACCTCGGAGAGATCGCGGGCCAGGTAGATGCGCACAGCCTCGTCGAAGACCCCCGGGCTGGTGAACATGTCCACCAGTAGGCTCCAGTCCGCGGCCGCTAACCCGGCTTCCTCCGCCAGTTCCCGACGGGCACAGTCCAACGGATCTTCCTCCGCGATGTCCAGAAGGCCGGCGGGCAGTTCCCAGAGCCGGCGGCCGGCGCTGCGCCGGTACTGGCGCACCATGGCGATCTCGGTGCCGCGCACGGCCACCACGGCGACGGCTCCGAAATGCTCGACGATCTCCCGGTCGGCGGTCTCCCCGCCGGGCATCACCACCTGATCACGGCGTAGCGCGAGGATCGGGGCGTCGACCAGCAGTTCTGATCCGGTGACGGTGAACTCGTGACTTCCGGGATGTGTCATATACCTTTCCAATCTATGTTCGGGCAGCCCTCCGCGGCAGGTGCCCCGGGACTGCCGGCGAAAATGACGGATGTGTCTCAGGAAATGGTCGGTGCCGGGCCCCCGGTCGCGGAGGCGGCGGAACCATAGGCCCCGGCACCGCCGTCGATCTGCTCCCGGACCGCGAGCACCGTGGCCATCCGGCCCCAGGTGCGGCTGAGGGAGTCGACCGTGGAGACCCGGTCGCCCGCCTGGTCCCGGATGAGCGCGATCGGCCCGGTATCACTGGCCGCGGTGATCCGCCCGGCCACGACCGTGCCGTTGGCGTTGTCGTCCAGACTGGCGGCGAATTGCGCGAGCGTGTTGGCGCCGAATCCATTATCCCCGGTGCCGTCGTTGCCGCCGGTGACGATGACGACCGCCTGGGCCGGCAGGATGGTCCCGCGTTCATAGCTGAGGTAGCCGGCGTCGGCGAGCGACTCCAGCAGCAGGGCCCGTTCCTCCGGGCTGGCCGTCGGTTCCGCCGTCTCCGGATCCAGCAGCAGCGCCGCCCCCAATGCGTCCCCGGCGTGCGTGCCGGGATCCAGGGACGCCTCAGATAACTGCGCTCCGGCGGGCAGCGTGTTGGCCACGATCGACTTGAGCCGATCCGCGCCGTCCTGGGACAGGAACGGCTCCTCCAGGGTGATCCGCCCCGCGTCCACGGCACCGGCCTGCCGCAGCAGCCAGGCGACGTTGCCGACGTCCTCGTCATCGGCGTCGGGGGTGCGCATCAGTAGCACGGGACGCTGCTCCAGAGTGCCCGCGACAGCCTCCTCGGCCTGGTTGCCGATCCAGGCGTCCGCCGAATCCGCCTGGGCGGCGTTGATCTCCGACTCCTGTCGGACCTGTTCCACCTCACCCCGGTCACCCGGGCCCGCCGCACCGTCCCCCGCCAGGTTCGGACCGATCACCAGCATCCCGAGGGCGACACCGGCCGCCACGCCGAAGCCGAGTCCGGCGATAAGCACTCCGCCCCGCCCGCTGCGGTTCCTTCCGGCCATGTTCCGTACGCTCCTTCGGTTAGTTGAACCAGCTCTGGAACTTCAACGCGATGTTGTTCCAGGTGTCGATCAGATTATCCGTGAAGGACCCGTCGCCGCCGGTCCCGACAATCAGCACGATGGCCGCCAACGCGACCAGGATCCCCAGGACGGCCCAGAGCCATGCCAGGCCGCCGCCGCTGCGCACGGTGTAGAGATTGGCGATCAGATCGGCGTCGACGAGCTTGCCACCCACCTTCGCGCGCGTCAGCAGCGCCGCCGGGGTGGCCTGGGGGGCATCGGCGAACATCGCCTCCAGGTCCAGGACTGGTCCGGCGTTGATGATCATCTCTGCGCCGTGGTACTCGGCGAGCAACAGCGCCAGATCAGTGGCGGAATCGGTCGCCGCCGGGAAGGTCATGGCACCGATCCCCAGGTCCTGGATGCGCTCCAGCCCGGCGGCGTGCCCGTCCGGCTCCGCCGGGAGCACCACCCGGGCTCCGCTGCGCAGGGTGTCCGCTCCGATATGGGCGGGGTTGCCCACGATGAGATCCGGAGCGTGCCCGAGTTCCACCAGGGTGTCGGCGGCCCCGTCAACCCCGATGATGACCGGCTCATACTCCCGGATGAAGTTGCGCAGCAGCGTGACCTGGTTCCGCAGTCCCGTCCCCGGCGAGGCCACCAGCACCTTGCGCCCGGTGATCTCGGCTCCGGTGTCCGGGACACCCACCCCGTCGATCAACAGTGGTGCCTCGGAGTGGATGAACTGGATGGTGTTGCCGAAGTAGGCTTCCATGTGGTCCACCAGGCCCTGCTGGGCCTCCGTGAAGCGGTGCTCTGCCGCCGCCCGGTCGAGCACGGTGCCCGCCCCGATGGCCCTCTCCGCGTGGAAGATGGTGCCGTCCTCCATCACCCGCGCCTTTTTGCCGTCCCGCATGCCGGCCTTGAGGTCCTCACCGACCCCTTCAACGAGCAGAATGTCGGAGTCGAGCAGCAACAACGGACCAAAGTTGGGAACGGATCCCGTGGTGAAGCGGGCGAGGTTGATCACCGCCACCGGTTTCGCCTCAATCAGTCGTTGGGCCAGCTGGCGGGTGATGTCAGGGGCGTCAACGACCGCGATGTCACCTTCGCGCAGGCGTTTGGAGCTCTTACCGGCAGGCGTGCAGTCGCGCAGGACACCGTGGAGACCGGGCAGTTCGGTGTTGCGGGAGAACAGACTCATGGGCGCTATTGTCGCCGAAAGTCTCAAGTAATGGTGGAGGCGCGCCTGAAAACCCGGCCCTCCACCCATGACGTGGCGGAACCCGGCGGTGGGGACTGCGGCTAAGCCGCAGCGGCGTCGCCGGTCCGCTCCTGCTGCGCGCGGTGCAGCAGCTCGGCGGCGTGCGCCCGGCCGGTGTCCGTGTCATCGAGACCGGCGAGCATCCGGGACAGCTCCTCGATCCGGCGTTCGTGGGTCAGCGACTCCACTCCGGAGGTCACCGCAGTGTCCCCGACATTCTTCGACACGTGCAGATGGGTGTCCGCGTAGGCGGCGACCTGTGGCAGATGGGTGACCACGATGACCTGGTTGTTCTCCGACAACCGTGCCAACCGACGGCCGATCTCGACCGCCGCACGACCCCCCACGCCTGCATCCACCTCGTCAAAGACCAAGGTGGCGCCGGCACTACCGCCCGCGAGGATCACCTCCAGTGCCAGCATCACGCGGGACAGTTCACCGCCGGAGGCGGAGGAGGCCAGCGGCCGGGGCTCGGCCTGGGCATTGGCCGCCAGCAACAGCTCCACCTCATCGATGCCGTCCCGCCCCGGGGCCACCTCGCGCACGGCGACCTCCAGCCGGGTCTTCGGCATGGCCAGCCCCTGCAGCTCCGTGGTGACCTGCGCTCCCAGTCGCTCCGCGGCCTTCAGACGGGCCTTCCGGAGTTTCTTCGCCGCGGCCCGCATGGCCTTTTCGGCCGTGGCAACCTGCTTCTTCAGGGCGTCGACCGCCTCCGATGAGATGTCGATCCGGGACAGCTTCGCCTCTGCCTTGTCCCGCCAGGCGAGCACCCCGTCAATCTCCGGGGCGTACTTCCTGGTCAACTGCTTGAGGGCCTGCTGCCGCTGCAGATACTGCTCCAGCTGGTCGGGATCCACCGGCAGCCCTGAGAGGAAACCCCCCAGTTCCGCGGAGACGTCCGTGAGGATGGCGGTGGCCTCCCCCAGCTTCGAGCCCAACTCCTTGAGCTTGGGATCTTCACTGCCGCTCAGCACGGACTCGGCCTGGCCGATCAGACTGGAACCGGCCTCCGCCTCAGTCTCCGAGTACCCGAAGGCCTCAGGGCCGTCGATGGCGGTCAGCGCCGTGCTGGCGGCCTCGCGGAGACCGTCCACATCCTGCAGCCGACGGATCTGTTCCACCAGCTCGGCATCCTCGCCCGGCTGCGGATCCGCGTCATTGATCTCATTCAGGGCGAACTGGAGCCGGTCCACCTCCTGCGCCAACTCCCGGCGGGACTCGGTGCGCTTGCGCAGATCACGGGCCAGCTCCCGCCAGGTGCCGTACTTCGCGCGATAGTCCTCCGCCAACGGCGCCACGGCCGGATCGAAGCGGTCCAATGCAGCCAACTGGCGTTCCGGAGCCAGCAGGCGCAACTGATCGTTCTGCCCGTGGATGGTCAACAGCTCCGAGGTGAACTCCTGCAGGGTTCCCGCGGGCACCGAACGGCCTCCCAGGTGCGCCCGGGACCGCCCCGTGGCGTTGACCACCCGGGAGGAGATGAACTCTCCGTTCTCGTCCGCGAGCCCGCCGGCGGCCTCCACCGTTTCGCGCACACGTTCGGCCAGGCCGGATGGGAGCGAATCAGTGGTGAAAGTACCCTCGACCACCGCCTGCCCCTGGCCGCTGCGGACCCGGGACGCGTCCGCCCGACCCCCGCAGAGTAGACGCAGACCGGTCACGACCATGGTCTTTCCGGCACCGGTCTCGCCGGTCAGCACCGTCAGACCGGGGGACAGCGGCACTGTCGCCCGGGGGATGACACCGAGATTTTCGATGGCGATATCTGCAAGCATGGGGATGAGCTTACCCCACACCCCGCCCACTTTTGCGAACAGACGTACGAAAATTCGCCGGAATGTTACCTCGTGTTGGTGTTTCCGGGGCCGCGCCATCCCTCTACCGGCAGCCGGAATTTCGTCACCAGGCGATCAGTGAAGGTGGCGTCATCCAGGCGGACCCACCGCACGGGCGTGGCTCCACGAACTACCTCCACACGGGATCCCGGGGGCAGCGGAATCGGCCGGAAGCCGTCCATCACCGCCATGGCCGGGTAGGCGTCGGGGTTGGATTCCACCGCCACGGTGGAATAGGGGCTCACCACCAACGGCTTGGTGAACAGCGCGTGCGCGTTGTTCGGCACCACCAGAATGGCGTCGAGTTCCGGCCACAGCACCGGGCCACCCGCGGAAAATGCGTAGGCGGTGGAACCGGTCGGCGTCGAGATCAGTACCCCGTCACAGCCGAAGGAGCTCACCGGACGGGAGTCCACCTCCAGGACGGCATCCAGCACACCGCGGCGGTTGAGGTTTTCCACGCTGACCTCATTGAGCGCCCAGCCCCGACCGATGACCTCGTGGCCCTGGTCGCGCACGGTGACGTCGATGGTCATTCGGTCTTCCACGCGGTAGTCGCGTTCGATGACGCGCTGGATCGCCTCATCCAGGGACTCTCCCTCCCACTCCGCGAGGAAACCGACGTGCCCCAGATTGATGCCGAGCACCGGCACATCCACTGAGCGTGCCAGATCCGCGGCACGGAGGAAGGTGCCGTCACCGCCGAGCACCAACACGAGCTCGACGCCGGCAGCGGCTTCCTCGGAGTGCGGGTAACGGTCGAGCTTCGCCAGGACCGGGCCCTCCGCAACCGGGATCTCATCCTGCGGCATGAGCACGCGCACCCGGATCCCCGCGCCATCCAGCAGTTCGGCGGCGCGGGCTGCGGATTCAATGTTGCTGCGGCGCCCGGTGTGCGGCACGAGCAGGATCTCCCGCCCGGATTCAGTCGTCTCAGTCACTGCGGTCCCTCTTCCACTGCGGTCGCGATCATCTCGGTGAGTTGGTCTTGCCCGGGGTGGCTCACCCCACCGTCCTTGACCAGCCACAGGAAATACTCTACGTTGCCGCTGGGCCCCGGGAGCGGCGAGGCGGTGACCGCCTTCACGCTCAGCCCCAGCGTCCGGGCGAACTCGGCGATCTCTTGGGTCACCTCCGCCCGCAATTCCGGGCTGCGCACCACCCCGCCGTGACCGAGCCGGTCCTTGCCGACCTCGAACTGTGGCTTGATCATGGGCAGCAGGTCCGCTCCCTCCGACATCGCGGCGGCGATGGCCGGCAGTGTGAGCTTCAGCGAGATGAACGACAGATCGCCGACCATCAGCTCGCAGGGCCCCTCGGTGAGCTCGGTGGTCAGGTGGCGGATGTTGGTGCGGTCGAGAATCTTCACCCTGGGGTCATTCTGCAGGCGCCAGATGAGCTGTCCGTAACCCACGTCCACGGCCACCACCTCCGCGGCGTCGCGCCGCAGGAGAACGTCGGTGAACCCGCCAGTGGAGGCACCTGCGTCCAACGCGCGTCGGCCCGCCACCTGCAGACCCAGGGGCTCAAAGGCGGCGAGCGCCCCCAAGAGTTTGTGGGCGCCCCGGGAAGCCCAGTCATCGCCCTCGGTCTGCTCCACCCGAATTGACGCCCCGGGATTTACGACGCTGGCCGGTTTGGCCGCCTTGAAGCCGCCGACATAGACCCGCCCCTCTTTGATCATGTCCACGGCCTGCTCCCGGGACCGGGCTATCTTACGTCTGACGAGTTCCGCGTCCAGCCGCCTGCGTGCCACCATAAGGGAAACCTTCCTAACCTTCCTGCAGTGCCTCGTAGAGGACGTCGTGAGCTCTGCCGAGTTGCCGCGCTTCCGCCGGTAGATCCTCCGGCTGCTCACCGAGGATGTCCTGCAACATCTGCTTCACGTGTTCCGGGGTGACCCGCGGTTGCCGGGGATCATGCGGTTTCACCACCATGCGGCCACCGCCTCTTCTGCGGCTTCCCCTTCGCCCCGGATGGTGGTCACTTCCCCACCGGAGTCCCATGTCACGGCAAGAGCGGTGCGCAAGGCATGGATTGAAGTGGCTTCGGGGCCGCCGCCGCTGAGCACCAGTTCTGCACCGTCAATCCGGGCTGTAAAACCGCCCTGGGGTCCCACGCGAAGCTCCGCACCCTCCCGGGAGAGATCCGTCATGGACTCCCCGATGAAGACGGGACGCTGGTGAAGCGGAGCCGCCAACAACGCCTTCGGACCGCTGACTCCGGTGAGCACCTGAAAGGTGTCCATCCCGGCGGTGACACCTCCCTCGATATCGGTGTCCAGGCGGTCGCCGACAACCAACGGACGTTTCGAGTCCAGCTTCCCTGCTGCCGAGTGAAACATCGCCGGGCCGGGTTTTCCGGCGGACAACGGGGTGACCCCGGTGGCGCTGACCACTGCAGCAACCATCGAGCCATTACCCACCAGCAGACCCCGCTCGGAGGGCAGCGAACTGTCCAGGTTCGACGCGATATACCGCGCACCGGCCCGGATCGCCAGTGCCGCCTCCGACAATTGGGCCCAGCCGGTCTCCGGATTGTGTCCCTGCAGGACGGCCACGGGCTCATCGTCCGCGCTCTCGACGACGCGGAATCCCGCCTGCTCCGCCAACTGCCGGAAAGAATCGGTGCCCAGCACCAGCACGGCTGATTCCGCGGGGACGTCGGCGACTGCCAGTTCCACGGCTGCCTGGGCCGACGTCAATACGTCGGCGGCACTGGCCGGCAACCCGATCCCCTGCAGCCGGGAAGCGACTACTTCGGCAGCCCGGGCGGCGTTGTTCGTGACATAGACCGTTGGGAGATCTGCGGTGTTGATGACGTCGACGGCACCCGGAATGGCCCGGCCGCCTTCCCAGACCGTGCCGTCCAGGTCCAGCAGCATCGCATCGTAATCGGTCAACAGGCTCATGGTGACGATTCTAGTTCACGGCCTGACACCGTCAGCCTCCGGCAGGCACTGCCGGGGGCTGACCGTACGGAATTACTCGGTATCGAGGGCAGCCAACCGGTCCTTGGCGTCCGTGATCTCGTCCTCATCGATCTCCCCGGCGTGGGAGAACCACTGCCGGGCCTCATCCTTGCGGCCCGCCAGTTCCAGAGCATTGGCGTAGGCATAGGACAGCCGCAACGTCGGGAAGCCACTGGCCTGGAGATCCGGGTTCTGTCGCTGGAGAACCACCACCGCGCTATCGAACTGCTCGAGATCCTGTCGGGCACCGGCGAGGACAATGGCCAGCTCAATCGCAGCCTCCCGGTTCAGTGACTTGGCCTCGGGGGAGGACCCGAGTTCGAGGGCCTTTTCCGGCCTGCCGAGCCCACGCTCCGCATCGGCCATCACAGCGAGCAGACCCGGGCCACCGCTCATCCGACGAGCGGCCCGCAGCTCCGAGAGAGCCTCCTTCCACTCACCGGCCCGGTAGGCGGCGATGCCACAGGTTTCCCGGGCCACGGCTACCCGCCCCGCGCGATCTTTCGCTGCTCGGGCATGGCGCAGCGCCAACTGCGGATCATCGTCCATCAGCACCGCAGCCATGATCATGTGCTTGGCCACCGCTTCGGCGTTGTCCTTGGAGAGCACGCGCAGATCCTGCAGGACCATGGGGTCCAGATCGTGGATATCGATATCGCCCGGGAGATCCGGCTCAGCCATCCGCTTATTCAGCCGCTCCTCGCGGAAACCCGAACGCTGCGGGCCGGAACGGGCTCCGCCGCTACGCTCGGCACCGCCACGCTGCGCATGACGACGCTGGCCATCTCGACCACCGCGATCACCGTCCCCGTGCCGCTGCGGACGGCCGGGACGATCGTCCCGACGCCCCGATCGACGGTCACCGCGATCCTCGCCGTACCCTCCCCGACGGTCATCACGCCGTTCGTTCCGGTTTCCCCCACGCTCCGAACTGCGCTGGGTGTCGCGGCCGTAACCCCGGCCGCCTTCCCTACGATCCTCCTGATCACGTCGGGGGCTGTCTCCATGCCTGGGCCGGCCGCCGCCCGAACGAGAATCTCCGGAGGGGCGGCGACGTGGACCACGATCACCTCGGGAGTCATCGAAACGGCGGTTGGGAGAAGAGCCTTCAGACATTCAGACAGTTCTTTCTGGATCGGGAACAACACGTCGCCTGAATGCGACGCAGAGATATGCGGATGATTCTACCTGCTATCGAGACTGAGTCGGCAATTCCCGGCTTGTAGCCGGAAACTACGAGTACCGGGGCGCCGGCAGCACACCAGTCTCCTGTTGCCCTTCGGCACGACCACTTGTAACCCCGCCCCCGGGTCTCACTTCCGGGGAACGGGGTCACCTTCTGTAACGCACCCAGACACGCAAAAAGAGGTGCACGCAGTCGCCTACCGCGACCACGCACACCCCCAACAGCAGTCTGGCCCCCGGGGCCCCCACCACAACGCGGGGCCACGAGGGCCAGACACATGAAGTTAAAAGGTTGGCGGCAACCTACTCTCCCACACCCTCCCAGGTGCAGTACCATCAGCGCAAACAGGCTTAGCTTCCGGGTTC
>NZ_JBNILW010000020.1:0-29543 GCF_050107895.1 Corynebacterium halotolerans
GATGGAGGCCACGATCACGACTCCGGTTGATGGGGTGGTCAAGCGGGTGGTGCTCAAGCAGCCCGAGAAGGTTGAGGGCGGGGACCTGCTGGTGGTCGTGGAGTAGCCTGCCTGGGCCGGCGTTTTGGATTAACTAGCTCAGACATCGCACTTCCCAAGAAAGTATGCTTTTCTGACGCGGGGGCCTTTGCGGTGGGATGGCCGTTACACAGTTGTCCACTGCTGTGTTCTTGATATCCATGACCCAGTACCGGAAAACGGGCGCTTCGACCACTCGGTCGAAACGCCCGGCCCAGTGTGCTTACACGGTGGCGGTATTCATCGCCGGTTCGTGAGCTTCCTTCGGGATGATCATGTTCTCGTGGGGGCGGCGGTGGAACTGCCCGTTTTTCATCACGGCCGTGATCTTCTCGATGTCCTGCAAGACGGTGATGTCCTCCAATGGGTCGCCGTCGACAAGGATCAGGTCGGCGTAGTAACCGGGCTGGACTTTGCCGAGCTCGTCGGCCTGATCGAACAGCTCACCACCGAGAGCAGTAGCAGCGAGAATGGCTTCCATTTCCGTGTAGCCGAACAGCTTCACGAAGTGCTTGAGGTCACGGGCGTAGGTGCCGTGCGGAGTCCAGGCAAAACCGTAGTCTCCGCCAGGTAGAACCCGAATGCCACGCTTGCGCATCTCCTTGATGCCCTTGACGGCGACTTCCAGTTCCTTCGCGTACCCGGCCATTTCAGCAGCTTCCTGCGAGTAGCCGAATTCTCCTGCTTCGTAGAGGGTGGCTACCAGCCAGTTGATGGCCGGGGCGACAAAGACGCGGTCCTTGGCGGCTTCGAGCATGTCCATGCTCTCCTCGTCGATGTAGGAGGCGTGGTAGATCATGTCCACGCCCGTTTTCAACGAGAGGTAGATGGAGTCACGACTACGGGCGTGCGTGCAGACCTTAACGCCACGGCGGTGGGCTTCGTCGACGGCGACCTGGAGTTCTTCTTCGGTAATGAAGGTCTCTTCTGCCGACCGGGTACCGGTGACTTCTTCGCCGGAGATACTCATCTTGATGTTGTCGACGCCCAGGCCGATCGTCTTGCGTACGATCTTGCGCATGCCCTCAACACCGTCGGCGGTCTGGGTGATGCTGTCGACGAGGTCGCCGGAGGTGGTGGCGATTTCCATGCCGTTGGCGCGGTAGCGGGGGCCGGGGATTCTACCGGAGTTGATCGCGTCGCGGACGACGACGTCGAGACGTGCTTTGGCGCTGGCGGCGCCGAAGCACATGGTGTAGCCGTAGTCGATGTAGGTCTTGGCGGAGTCGATGGTGGAGAGCAGATGCTCTTCGACGGGGGTGTTGCCGAGCTTGTCGAAGGGGCGGTTGTCCCAGGTGAAGTGGGTGTGGGCATCGGTTAGACCTGACATGAGGGTTTGGCCGCGGCCGTCAATGACCAGTGCGTTGGGGTCGTTGATGTTGCCGACACCGGTGCTGACTTCGGTGATGCGCTCGTCCTCGACGAGAACCTCGCCCAGGTAGGGCTGGTTTCCGGTGCTGTCCAGGATCTTGACGTTTTTGAAGATGGTCTTCGACATGGTCGTACCCTTTCTTGGTGTCCCTAGGTGGGAGGTGAAGGTGCGCGCGTTGCGCTACGCGTTGGTGGTGATTGACCCGAATAAGGGATCAGAAGGTGCATGTGCCTCGGGGGATAAGTGATGGATGTGGCAGAGATGGTGGGAAAAATATGGCCTACGAGTTCGTGAGGAAGGTACGGACGAAGTCCGCCACGAAATCCGGGGCTTCCAGAACAGTCCAGTGCCCGATACCGGTGATGGTGTGGCGTTCTGCGTTGGTTAGTTCGGCCTTCATGGCTTCGTTGGTCGCGGGCGTGCTGACTCCGTCTTCATCCCCGGTGATCAGCAGGGTTTGGGCGGTGATCTTCGACAGATCCGGGTTTTCGGCTGCCGCCAGAGCTTCGCAGGCCTGGGCGTAGGACTCAGGATGTTGTCCGAGGAGGAGTTCCCGCACGAGTGGTCGGACCAGGGGATTGTGCTGGGCTGCCTGATCAGCGGTTGCGCCTTGGGAAATGTTGTCGGCTACTGCTGACATTCCCTTGGTCCGGACGGTGGTGGCCCGATCTCGGGTGGCGGCCTTTGCTTTGTCGGGCTGTCCCCGGACAGGGCCGAGCAGGACGATGCGGTCAACTAGTTCCGGGCGGGTGGCAGCAAGTTGCTGGACTACCAGAGTTCCCATGGAATGGCCGATAACGTGGGCTTTTCCTGCTGCAGTCTGGGTTTGGATCACCTCCGCGAGTTCCTCGGTGAGAGTGTCAATACTCAACTCGCCGGAGAGGGGGGTGCGCCCGTGGCCGTTGAAGTCATAGCGTGTGAACCGGAAGTCGGTGGCGAGGTCGTTGACCAGCGGGTCGTAGAACGGGGTGGCGCCGCCGAGGCCGTGAACTAGAACGACATCGGGGCCGTCGCCGGTCGTTTCGATGAACAGGTTCTTGCTGCCGGTGTTGGTCAGCTCGTGCCAACGGATGGACGCAGTGGTGGTGACGGTCATGGTTTCTCCTGGCTGCTCGTGGGGCGGTGTTACTGGCCCTGTCCGACCTGGTTGCGCAGGGTGCCGAGGTGGGTGAACGAGACCTCGACGACATCACCGGGGGACAGAAACTTCGGTGGCTTGAATCCGATACCGACGCCGACCGGGGTGCCGGTGGCGATGATGTCGCCGGGTTCGAGGGTGATGCCGGCGCTGATGGTTTCGATGATGGTGGGGATGTCGAAGATCAGGTCGGCGGTGTTGGCCTGCTGGCGGGTTTCGCCGTTGACGGTGCAGAGCAGGTCAAGTGGCTGGTCGCCGACTTCATCGCGGGTGACTGCCCAGGGCCCCATGGGGCAGTGGGTGTCCAGGCTCTTGCCGAGAAACCACTGGGCGTGCTTTTTCTGCATATCCCGGGCAGTGACGTCGTTGATGTTGGTGTAGCCCCAGACGTGGTCCATAGCCTGTTCCTTGGTGATACCGCGGCCGCCGGTGCCGATGATCACGCCGAGTTCTGCCTCATAGTCGAGTGCCTCGGTCAGGTTCAGGTGGGGATCAATGTCGTCTCCCGTGGCGATAACCGTGGATGGTGCCTTGGTGAACACGACGGGATAGTCCGGGATGTGGCTGTCACTGGCGGTCGCATCGAATCCGGAGTCGGCGAATTCCTTGGCGTGGTCGAGGTAGTTGCGGCCGATGCAGAAGATGTTGCGACGCGGGCGCGGGATCGGCGCGAGCAGGTCAACGTCGCTGAGGGAGAGAGTGATGCTGCTCAAACGGATGTCGCTGGTGGTTCCGGATGCGATGACCGTGAGCAGGTCCTGGTCTCCGTCGAGCGGGGTGATGGTGTTGGTTTCTGCATCCAGTACGCCCGTCTGGGTCGTGTCCTGGTGCTTGTAGGTGATGAACTTCAAGGCGCCTCCAGTATCGATTATCGATTGTTTAATTGACCCTAGAGTGTTGAGATGCAAAACACAATAGGGGTCCTCTGGAGATGCCTAACACTCCTCAGTCGGGAGGGGGTCTAAGGCACTGTCGGGAAGGCAAAGAATAATCCCCTCACCTGCTCAAGCGCAGGGGAGGGGCGTGTATCCGCTGTTGGCGAAAGTCGGAGGGAAGATTCCGGGCTATTCGTGGGGGAGGATCGAGTATTCCTGCTGGTGCCTAGTGACAAGCTCTCGACATAGCGCAGCGTCGCCGGTTTCGTAGGCTGCCAGAATCGGGGCATGGGCTTCTGCTGCGGCCTTCGGGTCCACGTGGCCGCGGATGATGGTGGCCATGGTGCGTACCTCGACGAACAGTGAGTCCCAGATCTCTAACATGAGGCGGTTTCCGGAGGCTTCGATGATGACCCGGTGAAATTCGGTACTGTACTTCGCCAGCCCACGGGCACTGTCGCTCTGAACTGCCGCGCGCATCCCTTCAAGGGCTGCGCGAAGCGGAGCGGGGTCCCGGTGGAGTGTCGGAAAGGCGTGGATGGCAGCTTCTCCCTCCAGGGCAGTGCGAACCATATAGATTTCCGCCATTTCCTCGGACGAGATTTTGCGGACGAACGTCCCGCGTCTCGGCCTGTTCTCCACAAGTCGAGTTGATGACAGCTCACGCAGGGCTTCACGTACTGGCGCCTGACTGACGTCGAATTCCTCGGCAAGGTGAAGCTCAACAAGGTGGGTCCCGGGAGGGTAGGTGCCATCAATAACGCGGTCGACAATGACCCGTTTCACTCTTTCGGAGAGGCTTTCTTTGTCAAACATGGCGGGTGCTGTCATGAAGACATCCTCTCATGGGAAACCGCATCCTTTAGGTAACCCTCATTTTACCAAGCCGGAAGGACAGGGAAACCTGCACGCTCTGTCGGCGGGATGCGAGGACCTGGAAAAGGTACCGACATAGAGGACCCACGATGTCTTGTCGCTGTGCCCCTACGGTCATGTGCATCTGACCCTATGACATAGGGGCTCATAATTGTCCCTTCTTCTAAAAAGCGAATCATTAGGGCATACCCCAGTGAGACATGTCGCCAGGGGCCATCTCCACTGTCTCATCAACCCCTAGAAGCTTATTTTGATACACTTCGCAGTGAACCCAATGGCTTAGTGAGACACTTTGGAGGTACGCGGTGCCACGCGTGGGAACACTGCTCGGAACCGGCGGCCGGCCCGAAGGCCGGGTGCAGATCATCCGTAAGGGGAAGAAGGCTACCCGGATCAGACGGTCCGTCAACTACGGGCGTTCCTGGGCGGCCGAGGACGAGCAGGTTGATACCGGCCTGATTCTCGATGATGGTGGCCGGCTTTGGGAACAGCACACCACGAATCCGAAGCACGCCACTTATCTCAGCATCACCGGTGAGCCCGCGGGACGACTGTCGGTGCAGCGGGTCTATAAGCACGTCGTCAAAGCCCGCCTCTACCACGGCGACAGTCAGTGGAGTGAGCTCCAGGACTTCCACCCAGGTGATGTGCGCTTCGACGGCGGGGCCAGCGCCGGCTGGCACCCACCCGCCTGGCACGAGGACGCCAAGGACACCAGTGACGCCGGGGGAGAGGGCACCGATGGTTCCCAGGACACGGGCACGGCCACGGTTTCCGCGGTCACCGACCAGCAGAAAAACAGTGGGGCTAATCGGGGTCAGCGGGTGTCCTATATCCGGGTCTCCACCGCCGAGCAGAACCTCGCTAGGCAGCGCGAGATGATCGGCGCCGTGGACCATGAGTTCCAGGACAAGATCTCCGCCCGCTCCCGGGCCGACCGGGCAGGACTCGAGGACTGCATCGGCTACCTGCGCGAGCACGACCAACTGGTGGTCGCCTCGATTGACCGGCTGGCTCGGTCCCTGGCGGACCTGCAGGGACTGATCGACCAGATCACCGATAAGGGCGCGAGCGTGCACTTTATCAAGGAGAACCTGACGTTTTCCGCGGAATCCTCCGACCCCCGAGTCAGACTCATGCTGGGCATCCTGGGATCGTTCGCGGAGTTCGAACGCTCGATCATCCGGGAGCGGCAGGCCGAGGGGATCTCCCTGGCGAAAAAGGCCGGCAAGTACACAGGCCGCAAACGAGCCCTCACCCCAGACAAGGTCGAAGAAGCAAAACAACGAGCCAAGGCGGGGGAGTCCAAGGTGGCCATCGCCAAAGACCTGGGAGTCAGCAGAGCCACCCTCTATCGAGCCCTCACCGAAAAGAACCAGCAATCTTCAAACTGACCCGATGCTCGCCTGAATAGCTCTCGAAAACTTGGCAAGACCCTAAGCCCTTATCACGTCAATTCGGGGGTGGTTAAGTTTTTTCACTTACATAAGAGCAGGTGAGAGTGGCTTTCTAGCCACCTGAAGGGGAGGGGGCCCTTGCCAGATTCCAGCCTTAAGGTATATAGTTGTTACATAGCCAAACGAGAGAGAAACCGGCCAACCCCGAAGGGCTGACCGGCGCCGGAAACTACTTGCGGAGATCACTCAAGAGTGAGCGCACTGCGTGGACGAAAAAAGTCGATGCGACGATGACTACTGCTGATTCAAGCACTTCTTTACCTCCTTTCAAGGTAATTGGTTACAGCGAATAGCTGCCAGGCCTTCTGTAACCAAGAAATAGGGACCTAGTCATCATAGCACACCGTTATTAATTAACGGTGTGCTTAATACTCATATCTTCATAAAGTGATAAAAATCACTTTATGAAGATATGAGTATTTCTTTGGACTGTAATGTCCATCCGTTGTTCCGTCTTACCCTCACCGCACCGATCGACGCTTCCATACGACGGGCAGGTCGCCTGCACAGCGGCGACGCGGCAGCCCTCCCAATGCTCGCACGCACGACAGAGGCAGCTCGATGCTTTCGTGTGCCGACGTGGCACCTGTCGCCCTTTGACTCCCACTTTCCGCCTGCTTCCCCCGTCATTACCGCAGGTCAGGGAAAAGCAGGAAGTTACTCCCCAGCCGTGGTGTGGTGCCGCTCAATCAACCGGCGCACCCGGTTCGGATGGATGCCGGTGCATTTGGCCAGCTCCGACACCGACATCCCACCACCGTGTAGCCGACCGGCCACGACGCCGAGTTTCTCCTCACGCTCAGCGATCTCCTCGGCGAGGCCAGCGGCCGTTTTCAGGTCCGCAACCTGCTGGCCATAGCGCTGCCAGATCGCGGCTATCGGGTCATTTCTACGCTGCTATCAGTGGTTATGAAAGTTGGTTGAGCCAGCGATAGGCGTAATCCGGAACAGTGTTCCGAAGCATCCTATTGCCCCTCGGAATTACGTAGGGACGGACGCCCCCGGGGTCTGCCAAGACCGGGAGGCCGGTTCCCAGTACCCTGCGCTGATTTCCCCTGACAGCACGGGATTCACACATACCCCGGCATGAGTTAAAGAAACATCCAGCTGGTGATAATCGGCAGGGTATTCCGCGAAGTCTTGCGCAGCCCGGGGAAAATTCTCCACCCACCACGGGGACGGGGCGTGGAGGTGCTGCGGGAGGGAAATGCCCCGTCGCTCCTGTTCATGACCCAGCACCTCACGTAACCGGGTGGCATCAATCCGGGAGGACTCGATCAACCGGACGATATCAGCGAGATCACGGTACCTGGTAGAGGGTTGATCGTTGTTACGGCCATGGAGTTCATACATCGCGCAGATCTTGTCTGCTAGGTGATTCTCGACCGCCACGACCGGGATCCGGGGCAGCTCGAGCAGTGTGTCGTGTTCGATTACCGGCACCAGCGGGAGCATATCGACAGGACCATGGTCATGGCGTCGATTGGTGATGTCAATGACGAAGGCGTCGAATGTCCGGTTGCCCAGCCACACGGTGACGGTGATCTTTGCCGTCTTCGAGCCGTACCCGAAGCTGTCGGGATCAGAGTGCGGGTCGATCTCGCCCAGCTCGAAGCGGAAGGGGTCGAGCTGGTCCCCAGCCTCCACGAGGGTCTGGAGCTCATTTTTGACCGGTTCCGGGTCCTCCCACGAAGTGTCTCGGGCCAGGTCGATGTCCCTGGTGAAACGCCCACCGCCGGCACGAATCAGCAACGCGTTACCGCCCAGCAGCATCCAGTTGTGATCATCACCGTGAAAGATGCGTTTGAAGAAGAGAGCGAAGACGTACTGTTTACGCACCAGCTGGGAGTCAACACCTTTGTCGCGGGCAACGGCACTGATCTGGTTGGCCAGGATCTTGCGCAGACGCTGGAGACTCTGCTGGTTTCCGTTACTGCCGGCGTTAGGCGTCATGGTGAATGTCGTCTTCTTCCTGTGGTGCCTCGTCGGCCTCTGATGGCTGGCTCTTGTTGCGAGCGGTGACAATATCCTCGTGAAATCCCATGAGATTCTGCGTGGCCAGGGACGAAATCCCCGCCAGGGCACGCTCAATACCATCGGGGTGGATCATGCCCGCCGTCTGCTCGAGCTTCCGCACTGTGTCCGGTGACAGCATGCTCCCTCCGGTGATGTCGTCGCTGACTCCCTGTAGTGCCTGGTGCGCGGCCAACCTTGCACTTCCCCTCTCGGAATTCTGGACCAGACCGAGGTCCCGCTGCGCCAGGTGTGTGACGATAGCGCTGCCGATACTGGCCTGGATCATGTCAGACCATTCAGCACCCAGCACGCGGGCCCGGACGTCCCGGGAGACTGCGTCCCACACCTTGTTGACCGACGGGTCCTTCTCTGGGGCGTACCCGGCCTGGTCCAGCAGTGACTGGACCAGTTCGGTCCCACTGGCAGCACCATAGGTATCGATGTGGGGAAACAACCGTTCCGCCAGGTCACTGACCGTGGCGTGATGGTCTTCCACCGCATCACGCACCACGGTGGCGAGGTGATCACCATCTGTCGCATTCGCAGCCAGATCACCGACCGTCCGGGCCACAGAGGTCACCGGGAGGCCATCCACCCAGGTGATATCCCGGGCAGGTACCTCACAGCGGTGGAACCGCAGGTCCTTCTGGGTGGTCTGTCTCCGGGCCGGCGAGGAAAACTCATGGCGTGCGGCGAGGCGATCGCCCAGCTGGTGCACGCCTGCGGCAGAGACATGGGAGACCACCACCGGGTCCTCTGCCTCCAGGCGATCTTCCGCCGAGAGGGCGGCGTCTGTGGCCAGCCAGGCGGCCTGAAGATCCTGTAAGGGGCCATACTGGGCCGAAGGTAAGGCGTATACCCCGTGTCGGATCCGCTGCAGCATCCCCCGGGCACTCATACGGGAAAGCCACAACCGCTCCACACCTAAGCCGCGTGCCTGCGCCGCGGTAACCAGGCCCCATTGCGAGGAGCCGAACATTTCCAGCCCCTCCAACACCTGAGACTCCCTCATGACCTCCTCCTTAGCTGCGATAGTATCAAGAAAAGAACCGTACCAGAACACCTTCGCTTGGAAAGTATCAACTGATTGATACTTTCCAAGCTTCTCGGCGTGATCTTATATCTTTGCCGGGGTGACAAATAGCTCCACTGGGATCAGCCCGGCAGCCCGAGCCCTGGATAAGGTCGGCAATGTCCAAGTCGGCACCAGTGTGCAGGTGGTGTCCGGCACTGCGTCTTGTGCTCGGAACTGGCGGTTGTTTCCGCCGCGGAGCTGGGACGAGGCCGACGCCACGAGCAAGGTAGAATACCGTGAGATCCGCCGGCGTCAGGACCGGGCCCGTATCCCGGATATGACTGCTTCGAGGCGACACGCATCACCGTAGAACCCCAGGGTGAGCCGATCAGCGTCCCGGTCACTCGCCACCGGGCCACCCGGATCACCTCATCATGAAAGCGGCACCACAGACGACATACGGATGTGGTGACGTTCCAGAATTACTTAGATGAGCTGCGTTGTCAGCCCCCGCTGATGGCTGCCGTCGCTGCGGAGTGAACAGCAGTACTGGGCGTCCTGGCAGCGCGGCGATACGACTGAGGGACTCGCCCCGCCAGCGCTAAGGTCAGCAATCTCCAGTCTCGTGAATGAAACCCGCAATCTTTCAGCCAGGGGCAGGCCACTTACAGATGGAAGAGCGCGCAAGGTGCTGCCACACATCCCCGACGAGGATCCCTGCGGTCCCTGCGCTAGCAGCCGAGCTCGACGATGAGCTGTTGTACGCGGGTGTCGATGTCGTCGCGGACCAGGCGCATGCGCTCCAGTCCCTCGATGCCACGCTTGGAGGGTTCATCGGTGACCCAGCGCTGGAGAGTGCCACGGGCATCATTCGGCATCTCGACTTGGGCGTCGGCGCCGAGGATGATCACCCGGTCGACGGTGCGCAGGAGCTCCGGGTCGATGCCCTTTGAGGTGCCCTGGGACATATCGGCCCCGGCTTCGGTGATGACCTCGACCGACTGGGCGTTGAGCTTGGAACCGGGTTTCGTGCCGGCGGAGTGGATCTCCAGGCGGTCACCAGCGTGCTGGGTGGCCAGGGCCGCAGCCATCTGGGACTTGCCGCCGTTGCCGACGCAGACGAACAGGACTGAAGGTGTGGTGCTCATGAGGTGATGTTCTCTTTCTGGGAGGTCGGGTTCTTGGTGGTGCGGGGAGTTGGCAGGGTCGGATCGTGGGGGAAGAGTTTCGGTCCCAGCCACAGCATGATGTAGACCAGGCCGACGAGCACGGGGACCTCGATCAACGGGCCGATCGTGCCGGCCAGGGCCTGACCGGAGGTGGCGCCGAAGGTGCCGATGGCTACCGCGATGGCGAGCTCGAAGTTATTGCCCGCAGCGGTAAAGGACACGCTGGCCGAGCGGGCGTAGTTGAGGCCGGAGAGTCTGGAGGCGGCCAGGGAGATGAAGAACATGCCGATGAAGTAGAGCAGCAGCGGCACAGCCAGGCGGGCCACGGTTAAGGGCTGGGAGGTGATGGCCTCGCCCTGCAGGGAAAACAGCAGGACGATGGTGTAGAGCAGGCCGATCAGTGCCAGTGGGGAGATCGCGGGCAGGTAGGTGTTTTCATACCAGCGGCGTCCCTTGGTCTTCTCGCCGATGATCCGCGACAGGATCCCGGCCAGCAGCGGGATGCCGAGGAAAACCAGGACCGACGTCACGATGGAGAAGAAGGAGAAGTCCGCGGAGGTGGTTTCCAGGCCCAGCCAGGAGGGCAGGACCTGCAGGTAGAACCAGCCGAGCACGCCGAACATGATGATCTGGAACACCGAGTTGATGGCCACCAGCACGGCTGTGGCCTCCCGGTCACCGCAGGAGAGGTCGGACCAGACCAGCACCATGGCGATACACCGGGCCAGGCCGACAATGATCAAACCGGTGCGCAACTCGGGTTGGTCGGGCAGGAATATCCAGGCCAGGGCGAACATCAGGGCGGGGCCGAGAACCCAGTTGAGGACGATCGACACACTCATCAGGCGCTTATCGGCGGTGATTTGCCGGGTCTTGTCGTAGCGGACCTTGGCCAGCGGCGGGTACATCATCACCAACAGGCCGAGTGCAATCGGCAGGGAGATCCCGCCGACCTCCATGGAACCGAGGAACGGGCCCAGGCCCGGGATGGAGCGCCCCAGCAGCAGGCCCAGTCCCATGGCAAGAATGATCCAGACAGCGAGATAACGGTCCAAAAAGGACATGCGGGCGGGTGCTACCCGGGAGGTCGGGGGTGCGGTCATGTGTCACCTCTCAATGGTATCGATGGTTGTCGATATTGACGATACTTCCAATATCGATGAACGTCAATATATGATGGAGGTATGACCACCGCACAGATTCTTCCCTTAACGGACCTGGCCACCTGCTGCTCATTGGGGCGAGGTCCCCTCGATGGTGCCGAGGCCGATCGCTACGCTGCGTTGTTCAAGGTGTTGGCCGAGCCAGTCCGGCTGCAGATCCTGTCCCAGCTGGCGGCCGGGGGCTGTGGTCCGGTCAGTGTCAATGAGCTCACCGCGATGCTGGGGCTGAGCCAGTCCACGATTTCCCATCACCTGAAAAAACTCACCGAGGCTGGGTTGCTGGAACGTAGTCGGGAGGGGCGAACCGTGATCCACCGGGTGCGCCCGGAGCTGTTTGCTGAGCTGCGCACCGTCTTGCAGATCGGTTGAGCGGGCGATAAGTCGACGATGTTTCTGAGAAAGTGGGGCGCGTGAGTAGGCAGAATATGCATGAGGCAGTGATCATCGGCGGTGGCCAGGCGGGGCTGGCCACCGCCTATTACCTGGTGCGGGCAGGTGTGGACACCGTGGTCCTGGACGATCAGGACTCACCGGGAGGGGCCTGGCGCCACGTGTGGCCGTCGATGACGCTGTTTTCCACCGCGGAGTTCTCCAACCTCCCCGGCTGGCCGATGCCGACCTTTGAGGGTTTTCCGCCTGCGGCCCATGTCATCGACTACCTGGCAGCCTATGAGCAGCGTTACCGGATTCCAGTGAAGCGCCCCGTCACGGTCGACCGGGTCGAATACGACGGGGCCCAGTACCTGATACATGCCGGTGACCGGTCGTGGTCGGCGGTCAATGTCATCGCCGCCACCGGTAACCATTCCGCCCCGTTCGTGCCGGCTTATCCGGGCACCTTCCGTGGCACGCAGTGGCATTCGGCCAATTATCCCGGGCCTGCGCCGTTTCAGGGTGCCACGGTGGCGGTGGTCGGTGGGGCGAACTCCGGGGCCCAGATCGCCGCGGAACTGACCCGGGTCGCCGAGGTGACCTGGTATACCCGCAGGCCGCCACGGTGGATGCCCGATGACGTGGACGGCCGGGTGCTGTTTCGCCGCAACCGACTGCGCGCACTGGCACTGGGGCGCGGGGAGCCGGACCCGGGGGCAGACTCCGAACTCGGTGACATCGTCGCCTTACCGGAGGTTCGCGCGGCCCGGGACTCCGGCCGCCTGCAGGCCAGAGCGATGTTTTCCTCCTTAGGGGAGATCACCGCCGACCATCTGATCTGGTGTACCGGCTTCCGGCCCGCCCTGAAGCCGGTGCGACACTTACTCGATGGCCGGGAACCTAAACATCCGGGCCTGCACCTGGTCGGTTACGGCGACTGGGTGGGTCCTGGGTCAGCGACGATCACCGGTGTGGGCCCCTACGCCAAGCAGGCAGCCCGGGACGTGGCCGGAACGGTCGGGAAAACCGTGAAATAATCGCTGATCACAGGGGGTCTGCCGGAGAATCTGCTGCCTATCCCAGGTCCAGGAAGGACCGGAGATCCTCGAAGGCTTCCCGGATGACCGTGTAGTAGGCCCAGCGTCCCCGCTGTTCGCGCTCCAGGAGTCCGGCGTCGACCAGCTTTTTCATGTGATGGCTGACCGTGGACTGGTTGACTCCGAGCGACTCGATCACATCGCAGGCACAGACCGACTCGTGCCCCTGAGAGGCGACATGGGACAGCAGGCGCAGACGGGTCGGATCGGACAGCGCCTTCATCCGTATCGCCAGCAGCTGGGCCCGGGACTTGCTAATCGGCCCGTCCGAGAGGGTGCAACAGTCCGTGCCGGCACCGTGGCCAGAGTGGATTCCAGGAACGTTCATTGCGGCGGTCATGCCCCCACCATACATTGACATCTATCAATGTGGGGAATACGGTGGACATTGATCATCATCGATGTGACAGAGGTGCCGTCGCACTCAGCACCGCACCCCTGCCGCAGTCACCACCCTTGACGTCTGATCCACCTAGGAGAACACCTCGAAATGGCATCACCCCTGGACACCACCTTTGCCACCGATCCGGTCCTGATCATCGGCGCCGGCCCGGTGGGCCTGGCGGCCGCCGCCCACCTCCACGAACGCGGCCTACCCTTCCGCGTTCTGGAACAAGGCCCCGAGGCCGGAGCCGCGATCGCGCACTGGGGACACACCCGGCTGTTTTCGCCCTGGGAGTACAACATCGACGCCGCCGCCCGTCGCCTGCTGGAGGGCTACGACTGGATCGCCCCGTCAGATGAGGAGCTACCTACCGGACAGGAACTGCGCACCGGCTACCTGGAGCCCCTGGCCGCAACACCGGAGCTTGCTCCCGCGATCAGCTACAACACCCGCGTGGTTGCGGTGTCCCGGCTGGGCCTGGACAAGACCCGCACCGCCGGCCGCAAGGCCACCCCGTTTATCGTCCGCGTCGACTATACCGAGGGAGCAAGTGAGGACATTCAGGCCTCCGCGGTCATCGATACCTCCGGTACCTGGTCGACACCTAACCCCCTGGGCCGGGCGGGGCTTACGGCCCCGGGGGAGCGTCAGGCCCGTGAACAGGGACTGATCACCCAGGTGCTGCCCGATATTCTGGGCCGTGACCGTGACCGCTTCGCCGGCCGCCATGTCCTGGTTGTCGGGGCCGGGCATTCCGCCGCCAACTCCCTGCTTGACCTGGGCACACTTGCTGAGCAGGCCCCGGGTACCCGGATCAGCTGGGCGGTGCGCTCCGCGAATATCGAGCACGTTTACGGCGGTGAGCACAACGATGAACTGGCGGCCCGTGGGGCGCTGGGCAGTCGCCTGCGTGACCTGGTGGATTCCGGCCACATCGAGGTGTACACGTCGTTGACGATCACTGATTTCGAGGCCCAGGACCAATTGCGGGTGCACGGAGTCACTCCAGCAGGTGACCGGGTCCTTGACGTCGATGTTCTGGTGCCGGCCACTGGTTTTCGCCCGGATCTGGGCATCCTGTCGGAACTGCGCCTGGCCTTAGATCCCGCGGTCGAGGCCCCGGCCCAGCTGGGTCCGCTGATTGATGCGGAGTTCCACAGTTGCGGATCGGTGGCTCCGCACGGTGAACGGGTGCTGTCCCACCCTGAGGACAACTTCTATATCGCTGGCATGAAGAGCTATGGTCGTGCCCCGACCTTTTTGATGGCCACCGGCTATGAGCAGGTCCGTTCGATTGTGGCCGCCCTGGCCGGGGACCGGGAAGCTGCTGATGCAGTGCACCTGGACCTGCCGGAAACTGGGGTGTGTACCACTGATCTGGGTGGGTCCTGTGACGTACCGGCGCCCACTGATCTGATGTCGGATGAGGCCTCCTCGCAGGGGTGCTGCGTATCTGCCCCTCAGTCACTGGTCATCGGCCTTCCCACCGGGAGCTAACCACACCGCACACCAGCAGGCGCCGTATTCGGTCACGGTGATCCGCCCCGGCGTTAAGGGGGACGGGAAAGGGGAGGGGCTACTGCACTGGTGGATTCATTACCCCGGCCCTCCCGGTAGGTGATTGCTAGCGGCAAGGAGGGGTAACGACCCGCTCCCTTCTTCCTGGAGAGGAAAAGAGCGACACCCTTATATATAGGGAGTCGCTCTTTTCCATGCGCTGACAGTAAACGAGACGGTAGTCCCCCGGCCCAGGTGCCTAGCTTCACTACGGGTGTCCCAGTTCCAAGGAACTGGGACACCCGTAGTGACAATGATATGAAAATTCATTGTCCCAGGAGACACCTGTTCCACAAGTTACCCCAATAAACTGTACCGAGAAACCTGCTGCGGAATATACTTCCGGTACGATACCGGTCATGGATATCGGATACGCCCGGGTGTCGACCGCGAAACAAGACCTCGACCGACAGATCGACGCCTTGCGTCAAGAAGGTGTAGCGGACAAATACATCTACGTCGACAAGAAATCCGGCTCCACCACCAACCGCCCCGGACTCCAGAAAGCCTTGGATCAAGCCCGCGAGGGTGACGTCATCGTCGTTCACACCCTCGACCGGTTGGGCCGTACCGTCCGGGACACGTTGAACATGCTTCACGATCTCCGCGAGCGCGAGGTCGGGGTGCGCACCTTGGCCGATCCCATCAAGGTTGATTCCTCTGACCCGGATGATCCCATGGCCCAGCTGTCGGTCGTGATCCTGTCGCTGTTTGGACAGATGGAACGCACCTACGCCCTCGAACGCGCGGCCCATGCCCGAGCCGTGGCCACCGCGAAGGGAAAACGAGTAGGTCGACCCAGTGTGGTCGACCCGGACAAACTCAAATATGCCGAGCATCTGCGCAATGAAGGATTCTCGATGCGGGAGATCGTGGAGAAAACGAACATTGCCCGCACCACCCTCTACCGGTACCTGCCACCCCGGCCGGTAGACGCCCATACCGCCGAGGAGTAGGACGCGGCCCCCGGTGACGGCTAGTGAACACGACTTCTGAAAAATGACGGACAGTGCAGAGGGGTACTGAAATCAGAATTTCAGAAGCCGACTGCACTCCCCCTGGTCGCAAGATGCTGCCAGTGCAGACGAGTTCTGAAAACCACAGTACCCATGAACTTCTTGTAGCCGTTTGGCCACTCTTGACTGGGTAAAACCATGCGAGCCGGCAAGGTCATCACACGGATGTGTTCTTGTGTCCGCAGCGCGGTGCGTAGTTTTTCGGCATCAACCTCAAGCTCCAGGGCAATCAGACCGATGTCGTAGAGGTCGCGGTACCGGGTCGACGCCCGCGACCCGTGGACCTCGTACATGGCACAGATATCGTCGGCCAGCTGATTTTCCACCGGGTAGGACAGCACCGGAAATTCCTGTGGCACAAACGGTACATCCAGCGGTTCCGAGCGGGTGACCAGCAACGGTTCCGTGACAGCAGGAACCTTAAGGTCACCGGAGACATCAATGGAAAACCTCGAGAATTCCCCGGTACCGAAACGAACAATGACACTCAGCTGGATGTTGTCGATGGTGCCACTGATCGTATCCACCCGTGGGTTCCGGACCTCGAAGGTGTACGGGCCGACCGTGGTCTGGTCCATCACCGTGATCAGAGTAGTCGCGGCGTCGCGGTGACCAGTCGGGGCATCCTGCCGGTACAGGTCCAAGTCCTGGGTGTGCCGTGCCCCGGGGATCAGGAAGTAGAGGTTGGTGCCTCCCTTGAGCACCCACCCCGGGTCTTTCGCCATGAGCTCGGCAAGGAACACCTCGCGGAAGAACCTGCTGTAGACGACATTGGGGGTCAGTTTCTGCTGCTTGGCGAACTCTCGCAGCCCGGCGGTGATCTGGGAGTGGGTGGCCCGGATTTTCGGTTTAGCCATGATTATCCTCGTCGTCTCCCATATCTGCGTCTTGGTCCCTGGCGTCTCCCCTGCGAGAGCTCAGTAGCTTGTCCTGCGCAATGTTAAAGACCCCCGGGTCGGTGCCGGGGTGAAGGGTCGTGGTGCTCATCGCCTCGCTGGCAGCGGCCTCCTTCAGCATTTCCCGTATCTCAGGAGAAACCACCGACTCCAGATTCGCCGGCGAGGTAGCCGCGGCAGACATCCCTGCCCACCCCTCGGGGAGGTATGCCTGCGAGGAAAGACGGGACAGGAGTTCCTGGATCTGTTGCTGGAGCGGTGCCACCGCCTCCCGAACCGCGCGGGCCACGGGATCCTCCCCGGCAGCAGGGTCGGGGGCAAGTTCTTCCAGTCGTGCCCGCATCGCGGCCACGGTGTTCCCGGTAGCCCCGAAGAGCTCAGCGACCGTCCCCAGTGCGGTGGCCAGCTCGTCCTTGGTGGTCAGCTGGTTGGTGATGGCATCGGTGATCATGTCGCTGAGGTGCCCTGGTTCGTGGCCCGCCTGAGCCAGATCCCACAGAGTCCTGGCCACGGTGGTCACCGGCAATCCCTCCAGGAAGATAATCTCACCGGAGGTAAGCGTAGCGGTGTGGAAACGCACATCCGACTGCTTGGTCTGACGCCGCTGAGGCGTGGTGAACGTAATCGTGTCGCTGGGTACATCCCCCATACCGTGCAGGTCGGCAGCGGTTTCGTGGGAGGCCACTGGCCCCTGGTCCTGGCCGGTGCGGCGGCCGGCTGCCATGACCGTCGGTTCCAGGGCCAACCACTGGGCCCGGACCTCGAGGGCAGGACTCCACGGTGTGGACGAGGAGGCGTACACCCCATGCCGGATACGCAGGAGAACACCCTGGTCCACCAACCTACTCAGCAGGAACGCGGCAACACCGGCCGCCCGGGCTTGGGCGGCCGTGAACAATCCCCACTGCTGGGCCGCGAGATCGGAGACGATCTCGATAGCTTCACTACTCCGCATACTTCGATTCTTGCACAAATGTCACTTATTGACACACAAGAAGGGTGCATCATGCTTCAAAAATAGCTCATTTAGATATTTTTGAAGCACTTCCATGCCGACTTCTCTGGATTTCGCTTCTACTCTCGTTACCGTGGTGACATCTGTCGACGGTGGATCTGATCGGCGGTGACCGGCTGGCCGAGCTGATCCGCGATGACGGGGAATCCGGGGTCAGTCTCCAACCAACCGTCAACGACACCTGGTTCGATAAATTCGATTAACCCCACCCACTCGGCGACCTATCCAACTCTCTGTCTTTGATGTCTGTCGGCTCGATCAGTCTCGTCTGTTAGCTGGGGCGCTGATAGGCCGGGGAAGACAACCGGGCCTCAAGGCCACAAAACAGACTCCGCCCCTTCTCCTGTTCCCAGGCACGGTGTCGGCGGCGAATCTCTGCGGAATCAGTCAGCACCTCGAAGCAGGATTCCAGCTCCCCGGCCAGTTCCTCATATCCGAACAACCCCTGCAAGGGCGTTGGCACAGTGCCGTACACCCTGGCGATGCTTGGGTCGTACGGGATCATCGTCCGGCAGACGTATACGCCCTGGTCAAAGAAACGCTGTCGGTACTCTATTTCCTCGGCCCCTTTCTGCCTGCCCATGGTCAGTACCACGGCATGAGGCACCGTCAACCCGTCAAGAGTCCTGACTGTCTCTGCAAAGGCTAGCTTGGAGGACTGGGTCGGCACGAGAACGAAATCTGCACGCTCGGCCACCTCCCGGACACCAGCAGTATCGCGTGGTCCGACATCGAAGATGAGCACCGTATCCTCTGGCACGCCTTCCCTCACTACGGGTAATGCCTCCTCCAGGTCCCAGTCCTCATGATGGCTTTTCGGATAGAAGTAGGTTGAAAACGGTAGCGACTCCCCAGGACCATGGATCTGATCGGCCCAGCCAATTACTGTGCCCACCGGATCCACATCATTGAGCACAACGCGTCGACCTGCCCGTGTAAACGCAAAGCCCAACATCATGGCGGTTGTCGAACGGCCCACCCCGCCTTTGTGGTTCACAATCGCAAGAATCATCGCAGTCCTTTCATCACAGGCGCTACTGGCTCCCCGTCACGCCCGGCCATCTGCCGCGCTCCCTTCGCAACCGCGAAAATCACGGCGCATGTCACTAGAAAACCGGATACAGCAGATGCCCCTGGGAGCGAACACTCCACGGCAGGGACCGGTATGCCCTGGTATCTCATCTTCTTGAACAGACGCAACACCCCATAATGATACTTATAGTCTGTAGACCTTTAGTCATCATGGCATGAGATTGGATAAGTGACCAGTGATGATGATCTTCTCCGCGTATTTGGAGACCGGCTCCGGGCCGCGCGGAAAGCCGCTGGCCTTTCCCAGGAGGCACTGGCACATCAGGCCGGACTGCACCGTACCTATGTCAGCTCGGTTGAGCGCGGTGAGCGCAATATCGCCCTGCTCAATATCCTCACGCTGGCCACCATCTTAGACATCGACGCCGGGACGCTCCTAGCAGGCCTGATCAGACACCCCGAATAGTCCCCGCACTTCCTTCACTACATCGACCCCCTCGGATTCACGAGGAGGCAGCATGACTGGCTTCAACACCTGACCAGTATTTAGAGCTCAAACCCCCCGGATTTGACCTGGTGCTCGGTGATCGGTGGGCTGGTTGCTGCATCGTAGGAGTCATCCTGCGCAGCACGGTGTTGCGCCCGGAGTTTCTGATGGCGCTGCTCACGCTCGGCAAGGGTCTCATCCTGAGCCTGGTGCAGCTGCTCGGGGGCATCCTCATCGAAAACAGAATCCGCGATGGACACACGACTGCTGATGGTGGCCTGGCCAAAGTCCGCGCCCGTGAGATTAACGAGCTGGAACCTTCCGGCCACGGTCGCGTTGGTAAACGTCGTATCCCGCATGGAGCTGTTGGTAAACCGGCTGCGGATCAACTGGGCGCCGGTGAAGTCAGCGCCATCCAGGGTGCAGCCGATGATCGGGCTTTGCCTGAGGACACTGTCACTGGAGCCGAAATCGGCACCGGTAAACGTCGCATTGGTCATGGAGCAGTCCTTGAACGTCACCCGGTGGATCTCGGCGTCATCAAAGGCGGCGCCGTCAAAGACACAGTCGATGAACTTCAGACCAGACAGTTCCAGACCACGCAGGTCCATGTTCCGGAAGTCCTGACCGGTGACCTCTCCCCTGTCCGGCAGCGGGTGCTCCAGTAGGCGCAGGTCACGCTCGACAGAGCGGCCCAGTTCCTCCCGGGTAGTCTCGGCCCAGTCGTGCAGCTCGGTATCCGTGCCGGCGTGAACCGGCGGCAGATGCTTGATCGCCGGCGCCTCGTCGGGAATCTCCTGGTTAAGTCGGGCAGCGATGACTGCCCCGACATCACGGGAGCCCTCGAGGTCAGTGGTGGCATCCTCGATCAGCTCGCGGTAGTCGATACCGTGCTGGGACAGACGGACTACTGCGGTGCTGATCCGCTCGATCGCCTGATCCTCATCAATGGCCTCCACATCCGAGACTGGTAGCTGATCCAGCCGGGCACGGATGTCTGGCTCCACGACGTCGCGACGCCAGTCGGTGGTCAACAGATCCGTAGCGGTCATGAGCAGCTCATTCTTACGCTGGTCGCTGCTGTCGTGGGCGGATAGGTCGCGGTGCAGGTCGGTGGCACTGCGCTGCCCGTCATCCTTCTTGACAATGGAGCGCAGGATCTGGGCATGGTCCGGGGCGTGGTGTTCGCCGGACATATGCCAGTGCCCACCCTCGGCATCCAGGTCAATCCGGGAGTCCTCAGCGACATAGACGTGGTTTTGCTTCTTGCCACGGGTCAGCGCCACGTAGAGTCCGCGGCGGTCGGTCTCCGGGCCCACGACCGCACGGGTGACATCGACGGTGACGCCCTGGGCGCGGTGGACGGTCGCGGCGTAGCCCAGCTGCACATGCTCTGCGACATAAGCACCGGGCAGGATCTGGGGGCGCTGACGCTGCTCGTCCACGACCACCAGGCCACCATCTGCGCGGACATCGGTGACGGTGAAGCGGTGCCCGTTGAGCACCCGGTGGCCGTTAATGGTCTGATTCTTCCGCGTGAGAATCACGTCCCCGACACCTGCCTGATGCCCGGTGCCAAGCGTGACCTGCGGGCCGTCCTGGTCGACCAGACCGGACTGGATTCGAGCGTCACGGATGAGGTGGTTGGCGGTGTTGACGTCATCCCTGGTGGCCGCGATCAGGATCGCAGAGCGTCCTGCGTCCTCGTCCGCCAGGTGCTGGGCGGCGGCCTCGGTGACCATATCGGCCCTCGTTCCGTGGTGGACCCAGCCACGCTGATGGTAGAGATCCAGCCCTCTTACGTCACCGTGACGAAGAGCCAACCCAGCCTTCGCCTGGGCGGTGTCCGCGCCCATGCGCATGACAGAGTCGAGTTCCACAGAGCTATCGCGTGTGACGATGGTGCGGAACAATCCGCCGGTTTCCACCGCATCCAACTGGTGCGGGTCACCGACCATCCGCACCACCGCACCGGTGGCCTGAGCGATCTCCGTGAGTGCTGCGAGATCAGCGGTCGTGGCCATGCCGGCCTCATCCAGCAGCAACATATCGCCGGGGTTAATGTCGACTCCCAGGTGCGAGGTACTGCGCGGATGCGTGCCGACGACACCGCGCCAGCGGTACGTCAGGGATGCCAGGGTCGCACCCTGGGCACCGATGTCCTCGCCCAATTGCTGGGCGGCCGTCGCGGACGGTGCCAGGGCCAAAACATTACGGTTGTGGGCGCGCCAGATGTCTGCCACCACGGCCATCGACGCCGTTTTACCGGTACCGGCCGGGCCGACTCCGGCGGTGATCTGCGCCCCGGATTCGGTCAAATGCTGCGCCAGGAGTTGCTGTCCGGTGGTGAGCGCAAAGCCCTTGTCCTTGGCGTGGTTCTTGATCGCGGTGTCCAAGGAAGCGTGGCTGACGGTCCACGCAGTCGGCTCATTTAGCGCTTCGAGGACGGTGTTTTCTTCTGCCAGGGTGGTGCGTGCGGTGAGTGTCTGCGACTCCGCGTCCCGGTCAATCACGCGCCCATCGGCGTGCAGCAATGCGGCCGGAAGCGTCTCGGCCTGGGTGGTGCCCAGGCCGACGACGAGGTGGGTCATGGCGTGGTCGAACGCCGCGTTGCGGGCGGTCTCGGCGTCGTCTTCGGTGGCGAACCTCCACTGGTTCAGCCGCGTCGACAGGGAGGTATCGAGGTGGCGCACCTGGAAATCAGCCCGTCTAATGCGGGTGTCCTCCACAGCCTGCTCGGCCAACAAGACGACCGCTTCCTGGTAGGTGTCCGTGTCTTGTCCGGGGAAGAACTCTCGTTTCCCGTGACCACGGAGCACCTCGATCGACAACGGCTGGCCGTCGTGCAGTTTCGCCCATTCGGCCCGGTGATCGGCTAAGGATTGGGCGGGTTTCTTCGCATCCCGGGTGTCGAGAATGGCCTGCTGCCACAGGGCGTACTGCACGCGATCAGACGGGGCATGGCCGTGGGTTTGCGCGTATTCGGCGGCGTACTGCTCGTAGACGGGGCGGGCGGTGGTGCGCCGCTGGGAGAACTTCTCGATGAGGTTGTCGTCGATCCCGGCGATCTCCCAGACCGGCTGCTTGTCGGCGTCCGTGCTCCGGTCGTAGAAGTCCAGGCCCAGTTCCTCGCCTAGGCGTTGGACCATCATGCGCTGGTACCGCTGCCCGATCCGGGCGGAATTTTTAAACAGCACTGACGCATCCAACGAGCGCCACTTAGCGGCATCGTCTGCCGACAAACCGCTGGTGTCGGGCTCGGCCTGGACCTTATTCGAGAGCAAACAGTGGGTGTGCAGATCCGGGTCACCGGCCCTGGTGTCGTAGTGCATGAAGGTTGCTGCGATCATGCCCGTGGCTTTGATCTGGCGCTCGCCGCGTGCTCCGGTGCGGGTGTAGAGCAGGTTGTCCTCGATCCAGCCGAGGGACTCCTGGACGCTCTCCTGGTGGATCTGCTCGATGACTTTCCGGGTGTCATCATCACCCAGCGCCCAGAGCACGGAGACGGATTTGGTGGGTGAGAACGTCAGATCAGCAGACGACACAGCCTGTTTGACCTTGTTCTTTTCCGTGTTCAACCACGCCAACACCTCCCGCGGAGAACTGGCCGCCAGGCCCTGTTCCGTCTCGTAGAAAGGACGGGCCACCTCGAGCCCGATGAGGTTACGCTCGTCCCTGTCCGGCCTACGGCCGTGGGTCTCGCGGAAGGATTTCTCCGCCCGCTTGACCGCTTCAAGCACCGGAACACCCTTGGTGTAGTTGGGGTAGGAGCGGCCGAGCTGAACGTCTTTTAAGGCGGCCCCGGCGTCGAGTTTGGTCTCGGCGTCCGGGTGCAGACCCGCCCCGTAGAGCGCGGCCATCTGATCTTCCTCGACGACCCCGCCTGCCACAACGGTGGTCTCCCCCAGCCCTGCAATGCCGCTGCCAAACCACTGTCCTGGCGGAGTACCGGTGGCGTCGTAGTAGTCAGTAAGCCGCGTTGCCGGCTGCGTCGTGTCGTCATGGGAGGCCACGGAGTTCAAGAGATAGGCGTAACCATCCCCCGCGTGCACCGCCCTGATCGACAACATGCCCACCAGTCTAGGGACGATTTTTCAGCCGTGACGGCACTTACCGATCGCGGGTCTGTGACCAGCGAAAACCGACAGTCAGATGATCTGCAATAGGTGTGTTGCTATGTGTCGTGTCACGGCTTCGCGGGTGTGGCCACCTACAAAGCGGCCACAGGTAGGTGGGATGCGGGAGCGGAGCAGCGACCAGAGCAGGGCCCTGAGGGGCTCGGTGATGATGCGGAGACAGGGCGGTAGGTGCGCAGAAAACCGGAGCAGTCACAGCAGGTCGGTCACCGCATGACATGGCGCGGACACCAGGGGCCTCAGTCGCGGATGATCGGGACCACTGATGCGGTAGCTCTCCTTGGTGGGACAGCACCGACAACGGCTCTCCCTGGCACTCGGCTACCGGCGGTAGAGTAGCCGCTGTGCTGACACGCAGGCGGGTGTCAGACCCCTCCGGTGTGGCACTGTTTCTGAGGACATGACCTGGACGACCAGAGCCCCTGTTTTCTTGAGGAACAGGTGCCTCTCCCCCACTGCTGACAGCACGCGCAGAAGCCCGGCCCATGCCCTCATTGTCAGGCAGTGACAGCGGGGTCGGGAACCCCGGCGATCGCTGGGGAGTCCTACCCAGATATGGCCCTGATTTTAGATACCGACACCGAGATCCTGATCGCTGATAATGCCGGGGCTATGGCTCGGCAACTGCTCACGCTCCTGGACGACAACCCCGACTACATCACCCTTGCGTATCTCGCGGCAGCAGTGCTCGGGTGTGACGTCCTCGATGTGGTCATCACCCAGACCGATCACCCCTGATGATTACACCGGTGGCAGACCACTGGTGTAGGCCCAGAAATGCCGAAGCACACGCCATCTCAGTGCCCGAGCCCCTGCCCACCTAACCCCTACCGGTGATGGTGCGTCGATGACATCGACCAGGACTCTCCTCACCACCCACGAGATGGGGACACAGACTAGCTACAGTCGCCCCGTGCGGAGCACGACGACACCGCCGGTGCGAGGCAGCTCCTACGAAGCTCACGACCTCGCCCCTGTCCCCTCGTACATCCGCAATCAGACACATCGCTGTGGACACATCCAGGAAAGGCCACACCCACCACGACTACCGGCGGCACACCAGAACCACCATCGCCACCGACAGGCACACACACAGCACACCCTGCCCACGGCAGACCATGCGATCCCCCGTCCCAGAGCCCTGCCGTCAGGGCCGGTATGTCCACGCACGGATCGACATCGTGATCTACGACCACTTCACTCACCTCGCAGGACGCCCCGCCCCCACGGCACCGTGCCAGCTTGAGACTCGTCCGCACGCGCTACCTGACCTATCACGACCAGCTCTACGCACAGATCGCAGAGCAGACCGACTACTCCGTGCCGTTGGACGGGGAGGCCACCACCGGGGCCGACAATCCCGCCGCCGGAAGGTGAGAAGGGAACAGTCCTCGCCCACCTCCAGCGCGCAGTAACAACGCCACCACCAACTAAGCGGGCTATCGGGCTACTCGAAGTAGTCCTGGTCAAGCTCCAGGGCGACGTAGCCGCGCTGTACCTGAACCCCGGCCCGGTAGTGCATCATCAACTCCGTCAGACGCTGCCCATCAATTAACACCAACCCGGTCGGGACCGACGCGGCGCAGCCACGTGCGGAGGGGGTAAACATGCTGGTGGTAAAGAACACGCCCTTCTGCGCCGCCTGCTCGTGTAACGCACCGACAAACCCCTGAATGTCCTGACTGCCGATGTTGTTTCCCTCGGCATACCGCTTGGCCTGAACATAGATCTTGTCCAACCCCAGGGCATCTTCGTCGATAATCCCGTCGATGCCACCGTCATGACTGCCCCAATCACCGCTCCCTTGCCGTGCGCCCCGCCGTAGCCCATCGCCAGCAGCACATCCACGACCACGCCCTCGACAAACTCCGGGGCCGCTTCCCTCAGCGTCGCCAACAACCCAGTCCCTACCCGCTGACGGTTGGCACTCTCGGCGGTGTCCATCACTCCCCGGATCCAGCTGGCAATAACGCACCATCAGACCTTCAAACCGGTACCCACGATCCGCATTCGTGGGAAGCCCCTGGAGCGCAGCGATGACGTCCTTCACCGTTGACATACAAACTATCCTGCCAGTTCTACGCAACGCTCCCAGCAAGTAAGACATCAATACATTAATACATCAAAAAGTACGAGATCATGATGCATGTACATCATGATGTTTTAATGTACGATGTGCATACGTCACGCCCTGCAACCCCAGAAGGAGGTCCGATGATCATCGGAATCGTTAATGGAAAGGGTGGCGTCGGAAAAACAACCACCGCCATCTACCTAGCAACTTCATTCGCCCACCGAGGACACAAGGTCATTGTCATCGATTTGGACCTACAGGGGTCCGCTTCCGACTGGGCCGACCGTGCCGAAGCCTCAGGGTCTCCACTCCCCTTCCCAGTTGAAGTTTCGAACCTAAAGCGTCTCCCCCGCACCGTTAATGCCACCGACCCAGACACCATCATCATCCTCGACACCCCACCCGGTGACGCCCGCTCCATAGACGCAGCCATCGAAACTTCCGAGTTCGTTATCGTTCCCACCCAAGCTTCAAGCATTGAAGTCGCCCGAGTCTGGGAGACCCTACCTTCCCTAAGAGGAATTCCTTTCGGAGTCCTCATCACCGCCGCACGACTCGGCACTCGCAACCTCGAAGACGTTGCCGAAGTACTCAAAAGTCAAGAAATTCCCTTGTTCGACACTCGCATTCCCATGCGCGAGGCCATACGCGACTCGTTCGGCGCTGTGCCACTCAAGAGTGAAGGTTACGACGAAGTCGCCCGAGAAATTTTGGAGGCTATCCAGTGACCGATAAAAAGTCGAAGTTTCAGCCGCCAGCAGCAGCCCAATCCACCCCTAGGCGAAGCATGAAAGAAGCGTTCAGTGATGGAGAAGAGCCGACCACCATGTTCACACTTCGAATGAACAGCGACCTTCATCGCCGACTCAAAATCCGAGCAGTGACCGAGGGGCGGTCAATGAAAGAGATACTAGAGGGCCTGCTACAGAGCTATCTCGATGTCAATGAATAATGATGTAAGTACATTTAGATATTAATACATCATGCTATCAAGATATTGCCGGGCGAACGACCGTATTGCGACCAGGACTGCAGACACTAACATCACGGAGACTTGCACACCCTCGCCCCTTTTCAGCGCCGACCGAGACAAATCCACTAAAAGACGGTACCCAATCCACCCCATCAGCCACCTACAGCCGCAATTGCAAGATGTATAGCCACATGTACATCAATACATTAAAGAAGGGGAGGGGCCTATATGGCGTATGACCCCCTTGATGGTGACGCTGACCTTCATCAAGGGCACTTGGCATGAAGGTGCAAAAATTTCACAAAGCCATGAATTAATAAAGCTTGATGTACATACATCAAACAGTGTTTACATCGTTACATTAGTATTAGAGGCGCTTTTTCTTCCCGCCAGGGGAGCTGAGCTGCTGCTACCGTGAAGAGATAGTGTAGGCCGGGCGCTGCACCACCAGCCCCGGCCACGACCCCACAAATGATTAAAGGGAAAGTGTGAGGATTTATGGTCAATCATACCCCGTCCGAGCCTGCCACGGGCAAGACTCCTGCTCCACCTATGCTTATCGACCTCGAAGAGGCGGAGCGGCAAGACGTTGGTTATACCAGCCGCATATTCGTCCAAGCTTTGTTCCCCTATCGCAAAACGGATGATCTTGTTCGCCAGGTTCAGAACGGTCCCGACCGCATTACGGTCACTTCGCCAGACGGGCTACCGTATGGGAAGTATCCACGTCTCATTATGGCTTATATCATTACCCAAGCTGTCCATAGACAGGATCGTCCAGAAGATGAAGCACGCCGGATTCCCCTCGGCAGCTCGATGAATTCCTTTCTCGGGCAAATTGGTCTGCTGACGCGTGGGACTGGGGGACAGCGAGGAACTTTGACCCTGATCCGGGAACAGCTGTGCCGAATCACCACTTCATCAATCAAGGTTGAAAAGATCTTTCGAACTGAACATCGCGACCGAGGACGCGGGAAATCAATAGATATCACTGATGAATATGACCTCTGGTTTGATCCCAAGAACGCAGACCAGGCAACAGTCACTGAATCTTACATCGAGTTAACGCGCGAATTTTACCAACAGATCATTGAGTCACCAATTCCCATTGATTTGGATGTGCTTAAGCAATTAAATAAGCCAAGAGCCATTGACCTGTACGTTTGGTTAGCGCTGAAAAAATTCTGGTTATCAAAGCGTCCCGACCGGGACTTTACATTCACCTGGGACACCCTGGCCCTACATTTCTCCCCTAAAAAGCTTCACACCTGGGTAGAGCGGCGAGATTTTCGCACGGAAATCAAGAAATGCCTTACCACCATCCAGGAGTTTTGGCCGGAGGTTGGGGCGGATGTGACTCCAGCGGGACTCCTCGTCTACCAAGGTGACCCCCCAGTTAAACAGAAACCACCTCGCAAGCAGATTAGGCTGTAGTCAGCTCCCCTCGCACCGTCTAGCGAGGGGAGCATTCTTTTCTTCTCATAGCCCATGTTGCGCAGATTTACCCTCGGTCAGAGGGAGACGAAAGTGGCGAAAAAACATTTTTGCTGGTCATGTTGCGCAGATTTACCCTCGGTCAGAAATTGGCTGCGCAGATTTACCCTCGCTCCTGCGCAGATTTACCCTCGCTCCTGCGCAGATTTACCCTCGCTCCTGCGCAGATTTACCCTCGGTCTAAAAGTTTTTCACAGGGTTTGACCTGCAAATAATTTATATTCACCTCGTTCTTTATAACAGTATCCAGTAAAACAATATGTTCCAGCCATAGCAGGGCTTCTAACGTCTAACCAACCAGACTCATAACTTGAGCAGAAAGCTGCCGCGGCGCCGCTGCGCGACGCCTTGCCCCTGAAAATCAGTGGTTACCGTCAGCGCAGAATTACTCTCTCGACAGGAGGAAAGCTCTGGGCTCTGGTATCTCACTTCTCCAAGAGAATCTTTCCCCGTTCATGCATCAGGGTTATTTCCTCGTGAAGTAATAGGAGGAATCACTTCGCTGCTCTTCCATGGATGTGTCATGACCTCACCACGCTGGCTCACGGTCACCGCAACAGCCCTGCTCCTCACCGTCACTGCGGCAGGCTGTACCGCACCCGAGACAGAGGAGACCATCAACACGACTGCCACGAGCACGATCCAGACCACGGCCACCGTGCTTGCGGACACCACGGTGTCCTCCTCCGCCCACCCCGGCACCCGGCTCAGGGGAAGAAGCAACCTCCATTAACGAGCAGGGTGGGGGAGGGGCCACCGGAAGCGCGCTGGCGGCCCTCGAGGTCCTGACGGTCAAGGGCCGGGCGCCGAAGACCGGCTACGACCGCGAGCAGTTCGGACCCCGCTGGGCCGATGTCGACCGCAACGGCTGCGACACCCGCAACGACATCCTCGCCCGTGATCTTCAGGCCGAGACCTTCGACCCCGACACCCAGAACTGCGTCGTCCTCACCGGGATCCTCGACGACCCGTACACCGCCACCGAGATCCACTTCCAGCGCGGGCAGGACACCTCCGAGGCCGTCCAGATCGACCACGTCGTCGACCTATCCGACGCCTGGCAGAAGGGTGCTCAACACCTCGACGAGACCACCCGCACCGCGTTCGCCAACGACCCGCTCAATCTCCTGGCCGTGGACGGGCCCACCAACGCCCAGAAGGGCGACGGGGACGCGGCAACCTGGCTTCCGGCCAACCGCTCCTTCCGCTGTGACTACATCGCCCGGCAGATCGCGGTCAAGGCCCGCTACCACCTGTGGGTCACCGCCGCCGAGAAAGACGCCATGGCCCGGGTGCTCACCGACTGCCCCGACCAGGTCCTGCCCACCGACGAGACGGCCGCCACCGCCTACCAGGTGGATACCACGGCCCCCCAATCCCCGACGCTGGAACCTGCGCCACGATTTCCGGCCGCGGAACCACCGGCTCCCGCGCCAGCGCCCGAGCCCCTTGCTCCCGCTCTCGCCCCGGCACCGGCCCCGCAGGCGCCTGTGCAGGGTGGCACCGATCCCCAGTTCACCAGCTGCGCGAAAGCCAAGGCCGCCGGCCACGGGCCCTACACCGCCGGGATTGACCCGGAATATCACTGGTACGGCGACGGGGACAACGACGGCATCAACTGTGAATAATCTGTAGGCATACTCCCGCCGTCGCCGTGCCTCGCACGCCCTCATTTCTGCTCACGGCTGGATTTAGAAACCAGCTGCAGGTAACTCACTCCAGTCCCTAGATGATTGATTCCAGGGAGAGTCGCTGCTCATAAGACAAAGCGAGAGTGTTGAAGAATCGAAGTTGTGGACAACGATCTCAACACTCTCGCAACAGCACTGTACGTCGCCACCGACGACTAC
>NZ_JBNILW010000021.1:0-28926 GCF_050107895.1 Corynebacterium halotolerans
GTTGGGGGTGTGCGTGGTCGCGGTAGGCGACTGCGTGCACCTCTTTTTGCGTGTCTGGGTGCGTTACAGAAGGTGACCCCGTTCCCCGGAAGTGAGACCCGGGGGCGGGGTTACAAGTGGTCGTGCCACAGCGGAGGGATTCACGGCGGTGGAGTCCCTACGACCGTTGACGGGGTCTCCGTCCTCCCGTCAGTAGCAGACCGCGCCCGCGGCAGCGGAATGGACCAGTTTGGCGTACTTGCCAAGGACACCGTGCAACCGGGGGTTCTCCGGCATGACCCACTCGGCGCGACGTTCAGCCAGTTCAGCTTCTGAGATGTCCACATCGATCGACCTGTCCGGGATGCTGACGCGAATGGGATCGCCGTCCCGGACGAAAGCGATGGGACCGCCGTCGACGGCTTCTGGTGCCACATGGCCGATGCAGAGGCCCGTTGAACCACCGGAGAAACGGCCGTCGGTGATGAGCAGGACGTCCTTACCGATCCCGGCACCCTTGATGGCGCCGGTGATGGCGAGCATCTCCCGCATTCCCGGTCCGCCCTTCGGCCCCTCATAGCGGATGATGACGACATCGCCCTTCTTGAGCTCACCATTGAGGACGGCATCCATGGCGGGCTGCTCGCGTTCAAAGACGCGGGCGGTGCCCTCGAAGACGTCGGCGTCGAAGCCGGCGGTCTTGACCACGGCCCCATCGGGAGCGAGTGATCCCCGAAGAATGGACAGTCCACCGTTGGCGTGGAGGGGGTTGTCCAGAGCCCGCAGGATTTTGCCGTCCGGATCCGGTGGGTTGATGCCCGCCAGGTTCTCCGCCACGGTCTTCCCGGTGACGGTCAGGCAGTCGCCGTTGAGAAGTCCTGCGTCGAGCAGCGCCCGCATCACCACCGGGATACCACCGATCTTGAACACGTCATTCATCACGTAATCGCCGAAGGGCTTGAGATTACCCAGGTGCGGGACCTTGTCGGAGACCCGGTTGAAGTCCTCGAGGGTCAGTTCCACCTCGGCTTCCTTCGCGATCGCCAGCAGGTGCAGCACCGCATTGGTGGAGCCACCGAGGGCCATCACCACGGCGACGGCGTTCAGCAGCGAATCGCGGGTGATGATGTCCCGGGCGGTGATGCCGCGTTCCAGGAGGTGGTAGACCGCTTTTCCGGACTGCCGGGCGTATTCGGTGCGGTTGCGGTGAATGGCCGGGGGCGCAGCGGAGCCGGGCAGCGAGATTCCCATGGCTTCGGCAGCGGATGCCATGGTGTTGGCCGTGTACATGCCACCGCAGGCCCCCTCACCGGGGCACACGGCACGTTCGATGGCGTCCACGTCATCCTCCGACATCGTGCCGGCCCGGCAGGCACCGACCGCTTCGAAGGCGTCGATGAGCGTGACCTCCTTCTCGGAGCCGTCCGCGAGTTGAGCGGTGCCCGGCATGGTGGAGCCGTTGTAGAGGAAGACGCTGGAGAGGTTCAACCTGGCGGCGGCCATGAGCATGCCGGGGATGGACTTGTCGCAACCGGCCAGCAGCACCGAGCCGTCGAGGCGTTCCGCGGACATCACGGTTTCCACGGAGTCGGTGATAACCTCCCGGGAAACCAGCGAGTAGTGCATTCCCTCGTGCCCCATCGAGATCCCGTCGGAGACGGAGATGGTGCCGAACTCCAGGGGGAAGCCACCGGCGGCGTGGACACCTTCCTTGGCGAACCCGGCGAGCTTCTTCAACGTCAGGTTGCAGGGAGTGATCTCGTTCCAGGAGGAAGCGACACCGATCTGGGGCTTGACCCAGTCATCGTCTCCGAGCCCGACCGCCCGGAGCATGCCGCGGGAAGCGGTGGCGTTGAGGCCGTCGGTGACGGCGCGGGAGCGGGGCTTGATGTCGGCATGGGAGGTGTCGTCGGGGACACCGGTGTCAGAAGTAGGTTGCTTGTCAGTCATGACGCCAGTCTAAGGCAGTGCCCGGGGCTGGGACACGGGGCGGGGATTCCTGGGGAGGCGCCAGGCAGTGTGAAGATCCGGGTAACCCCCGATGACCATGTCCACCCCCTGCGGTAACTTCCTAGAAGTAGTATTTCATCGTCAGTCAGGAGACTCTCCGTCATGCCAGAACCAGAGCAGCGCCCGGTCAGCCCCGGCGGGGCCGGCGACGCCGCCCCCGCCCCTGGTGCCTCCCACAATTCTTCCCGCGAGTCCGCCGCCCGTGCGGTGAACCTGCGCAAACAGTACGGCTCGGGGGACACCACCGTGACCGCGCTGAAGGATGTCAATGTCGATTTCGTGCGCAATGAGTTCACCGCCATCATGGGACCATCCGGGTCCGGCAAATCCACTCTGATGCACTGCATGGCCGGCCTGGATTCCGCTACCTCCGGCCAGGCCTTCATCGGGGACACCGATCTGTCCACGCTGCGGGACAAGGAGATGACGAACCTGCGCCGCGACCGCCTGGGTTTCATCTTCCAGTCCTTCAACCTGGTGCCCACGCTCACCGCCCAGGAAAACATCACGCTGCCCACCGATATCGCCGGCCGCAAGGTTGACGCCGGGTGGTTCGAGCAGATCACCTCGCGGCTCGGGCTCAGCCAGCGGCTGACCCACCGTCCCGCGGAGCTGTCGGGCGGCCAGCAGCAACGCGTGGCTTGCGCGCGTGCCCTGGTTTCCCGGCCGGAGATCATCTTCGGTGACGAGCCGACCGGCAACCTGGACTCGAACTCCTCTGCGGAGGTACTCGACATCCTGCGCACCGCCGTGGACCAGGACGGTCAGACGGTCGTCATTGTCACCCATGACGCCAAGGCGGCCTCTTATGCCGACCGCGTGATCTTCCTCGCCGACGGTGAGATCGTCAATGAGCTCCGCGATCCGGAGATCGATCAGATCCTGGCGACTATGGCCGGAATCGAGCGGGTCAACTGATGGCTGGGACATCCTCAACCATGTGGAAGGTCAGCCTCCGCAGCATTGGCGCCCACAAGCTCCGGCTGGCCCTGACCGTGGTCGCCGTCGTTCTCGGCACCGCGTTCATCTCCGGCGCCTTCATGTTCACCAATGCGCTGTCGAACGCCTTCAACAGCGCCGTCTCCTCCGCCTATGACGGGGTGGATGCGGTGGTCTCTCCTGATCCGGAGGCCGGGATCGCTGGTGTGCCCGTGGAGGTCCGTGATGCAGTGGCGGCGGATGAGAACGTGAACCTGGTCAACCTCGACGCCAGCACCTCGGTGGTGCTGGCCAATGAGGCCGGCGAGGCGATACAGACCGGCGGCGCACCGGCGAGCCTGCAGATCTGGTACCCCGCCGGGGAGTCGGTCGGCCAGGGCGGCGAGATCACCGAGGGCACCGCCCCGGCCGCGCCGGAAGAGGTCGCACTGAACGCCGGAGCAGCGTCGAAGTACGGTGTCTCGGTCGGCGATGAACTCATTGTGGTGGATCCGCAGCAGCGGATGACCGCGACCGTCAGCGGGATCTACGAGCACCCCCTCGACACCGGCGGGGCCGTCACCCTCTCGATGGCGGAACAGCCCTACCTGGACCGGTACACCGACGGGCTTTTTCTGCCGGATCTGACCGTGTCCGCCGCCGAAGGGGTGAGTGCTGAGCAACTGGTCGCTGATCTCGCCGCCGCTCATGACACGATGCTGGTCGAGTCCGGCGCGCAGCTGGCCGCCGAGGCCAGGGAGCAGATGGAACTGGCGCTGAGCTTCGTCAACTACTTCCTCATCGCCTTCGGTCTCGTCGCACTGTTGGTGGGCACCTTCCTGATCGCCAACACCTTCGCCATGATCGTGGCGCAGCGCACCAGGGAGTTCGCCCTGCTCCGGGCGCTCGGTGCGACGCGACAGCAGATCACCCGGTCCGTGGTGTTCGAGGCATTCGTCGTGGGGCTGCTCGGCTCGGTCCTCGGCGTACTCGCCGGCATGGGCCTGGTGGCCGTGATCAAGACGGTCCTGACCGCTCTGGACATGGGACTGCCGAACGCCGGTCTGGGGTTGAGCCCCAGTGCGGTGGTCGTCCCCGTGGTTCTCGGTGTCCTGGTCACCGTGGTGTCCGCCTGGATGCCCGCCCGTCGGGCCGGGGAGGTGCAGCCCGTCGAAGCGATGCGCACCACCGAATCCGCGGCGGGTTCACCCCTGCTGGTCCGCACCGTCCTTGGCCTGGTGCTGGTGGGCATCGGTGCCGCCGCAGCACTGGCCGGGGTGTTCCTGGAAGACTATTCCACGGGCAACCGGTCGAGCTTTGTCGGCGTGGGGGCGGTAGCGGTCATCGCCGGATTCTTCCTCGCCGGGCCGGCGCTGTCCCTCCCGGTGGTACCGGCGGTGGGCCGGGTGATCGGTCTGCCGTTCGGGGCCGTCGGCAAGCTGGCGGCCACCAACTCACGGCGCAATCCGCGCCGTACCTCCGCCACCGCCTTCGCGCTGACTCTGGGCATCGCTCTGGTCACCACCATCGGCATGCTCGGTGACACCATGAAGACCTCCATCTCGGACATCGTGGAGGAGGAGTATCACGCGGACTTCCTGCTTTCCGGTCCCACGAACGGAACGTTCCCGGTGCCGCAGGGTGCTCTCGACGCCGTGCGGGATACCCCGGGCGTGGGCGAGACCGTCACCGTCGGTATGTCCCCCATTTTCGTGGAGGGGCTGGGAACCTATGGCCCGGCCGGGGAGAGCCCGACCACCGTCATCGACGGCGATCCGACGGACATCATGAACGTCGCCGTGGTGGAGGGCAGCGTCGACCTGAGCGATCGGGACGGCGTGATAGTGGACACCGCCGTCGCGCAGATGCGCGACTGGAGTGTCGGCGATCTGGTCGCAGTCAACTCCCCGGCCTCTCCGGTTCCCCAGGAGATGGAGGTCCGGGGCATCTACGAGCCGAACTTCAACCTGGGGCGGTTGGCGGTGAGCCAGACCGCCACGGACGCGCTCGTCCCGGCCCAGATGCAGCAGCTGATGATGATCGGGCTGCTGGGGGACGGCAGCGTGGAAACCGAGGAACTCCGGGCGAATCTGGAGGAGGCTGTCAGCGAGTTCATCGTGGTCCAGGTGATGGATTCCGAGGAGATCACGGGTCAGGCGACCCAGATGATCGACCAGATGCTCAACATCCTCTACGCCCTGCTGGCGCTGGCTGTGATCATCGCGATCCTCGGCATCGTGAATACCCTGACCCTGAACGTGATTGAACGCCGCCAGGAGATCGGAATGCTCCGGGCGGTCGGCGGTCAGCGCCGCCAGGTGCGCATCATGATCACCCTGGAGGCCGTGCAGATCGCTGTGTTCGGTGCGGTCTCGGGCATCCTGATCGGGCTCTTCCTGGGCTGGAGTTTCCTCCGGGTGCTGTCTGAGGAGGGGCTCGGCAGTATCTCCGTGCCGCTGGGGAATCTGGTCTGGATGTTGGTGGGTTCGATGGTCGTCGGTGTCTTCGCCGCCATCTGGCCGGCGAACCGGGCCGCAAGGACCCCGCCGCTGGACGCCATCGCGGACGAGTAGCTCCGCCGCCGGTGAAACCACACCGCTCCCGCAGCCCCGTGCCTCCCCGGCGCAGTGCTGCGGGAGCTTTCGCTTGCCGACGCCGCGGTACCCCGGAGTACGCGGTGCTGCGGGCGTCGGACAGGTCACCGGTCGTGATGACGCCAGAACTCCACCAGCTGCGGATCAAGCTCCGCGCGCACTTCCATGGGGAGGGAGTGGGTGGCCTCCGGCCAGAATCTGGTCTCGGCATTCGGGAGTAGTGCGGTCATCCGGTCCACAGCACCGGGGCCGCCGGCCAGCGAGCCCGTGCCGGCGATGTCGATACGGACCGGCATGGTCAGGGAGCGCCACTGCTCATCGGAGAGTCTGCTCGGGGTCGGCATCGCGGTGACGTAGCCGCTGGCGGCGGCATCCACCATGCGAGTCATCGGTCCGCCTTCCCGCACGGCCTCGACCGTGCTGCCGCCGATCGCCGCCAATGCGCGGTCCTTCCAGGACTGCGGTACCGGAAGCAGGAGGAGTGAGGCCCAGAAGTAGGTGGACAGGGGCGGGGGTTCGATGACCATCACCGGCTCCAGGAGAGTCAGGGAGGCAACCTGGCCGGGGCGGCGCAGTGCGAACACTGCGGCAGTGGCACCGCCGAAGCTGTGGCCGACCACGTGCACACGGGGCATACCCAACTCCGTCAACAGCTGACTGATCCAGGTGGCCTGATCAACCGGGGAGTTCAGCGGAAGACGCTGACTGGACAAACCGGCGTCGCCGAAGGGGTCAGCGGCGATGACCGTGCGGTGTCCGATGAAGTCCGGCAGGTTTTCCGCCCACATGGGCGCCCCGGAGCTGTGGCCGGGAAGCAGGAGAACTGGTGGGGCAGGGTTGTCGGATTCCCAGAGCAACACGTGGGCGGAACCGTGACCGGTGTCGATGTGGCGGCTCGTCGGTGCCGGGAGAGCGCTGAGGAGCTCCCAATAGGCGTCCTCGTATTCTTCCTGCGCGACAACGGAGGACCAGTGCCCGACGGCGGGCGGCGGGAACAGCAGACTCCGCGTGCGATCTATGAGCAACGCCATCAGCAGGAGGCAGAGCAGGAGGACACCCAATTTCCGGAGACGCCCCCGGGCGGAGCCCCCGGAATTCTGGGCAGGGGAACTGGGGCCCGCGGCAGTGGTCGGGGCGGAAGAAAGTGGGGGAGGGGAAACAGATCGGGTGGACATGGGGGAGGATCCCGTCGGTGGACAATACAGTCGTATCGTAATGACAATACAACTGTATCGTATAATCGTGTCATGGTGAAGAGGGCAGTTGGATCAGAAGACCACCGGTCAGGGCAGGGGGGTTCGCGAGAGCAGATCTGCCAGGCGGTCTGGCAGGTGATGTACACCCGGGGCGTCGGGGCGGTCAGCGTGCGCTCAGTGGCTCGGGCTGCCGGGATGTCGCCTGGCCGGGTGCAACACCATTTTCCGGCCAAGCTGGAGCTGCTGCATGCCAGTCTGGAGTATCTGCTGGAGGCTGCTGCCGCAGTGCATGCGGCCGTCACCGTCCCCACTGACCCGGCCGGGGAGCTCTGGCATCTGCTCGTCCATGCGCTACCGCGCACTGAGCGGAGCCGGGTGGGAGTGGCCGTCTACTACTCGTATGTGGCCCTGGCGGTGACGGACCCGGTCATCGCTGGGCAGCTCGGCGCCGCACGTGCGAGCCTGCATCGGGAACTGACCCGTCTCATTGTCCAGCTGGTTCCGGAACTGGCCCAGCCCGGGGAACTGGCCCGGCGGCTGCAGGCCACGGCGGAAGGGCTGACGTTGGGGGTGTTCCTGGCGGACCTGACCTGGCAGCAGGCACAGGATGACCTGCAGTCGCAACTCCGGTCCGTCGGTCTGCCGGTCCCGGACTCAGCCGAGTAGCCCGCCCAGTTGCCACCCGAACCAGATCAGTCCCAGCCCGGCTCCCAGAGTGGCCGTCAAATAGCCGGCCAGCCGGTTCCACGAGCGCTCCCGTAGCAGCGAACCCAGCTCACCCGCCAGCGTGGACCAGGTGGACAACGCCCCGCAGAAACCGGTGCCCAGGGCCAACTGCCAGAGGGTCTCCCCAGGGGGCGCCTCACCGGTGCCCAGCCCGGAGCCGAGGATCAGTCCGAGCGCCAGGCACGCCGTCAGATTGGCCACCAGCGTGCCCGCCAGGCCGCCCGGCCGATGGCGTAGTAAGCCGCGCAGCAGACCGCCCGCAAACGCTCCGACACCGACGGCCAGCACAGCACCGAGCAGTGCTGCCACCCCTGCCCCGGCCATCAGGGCCGCTCCCCGCGGCGTCGCAAAGCGGAGCGGCGCAGCTGGTCACCGATCATCCAGGCGAGCACGCAACCGAGGACCGTGGCTACCGCATACCCCGCCGCCGTACCGGGCGAAGTGCGCGCCGTCAGTGCGGCGAAGGTGGAGAACGTGGTGAAACCGCCCAATACCCCGGCCCCCACAAAGGCGCCGGGCTGCAGTCGTCCCATCACGAGAGAGCCCACCAGGTTGATGCCCAGCACCGGCCAGAGTTCTTCCCCGAAAGCCAGTAGAAGTGCGAAACGGGCCAGCGCGCCGATGGCGGCGCCGGCCCCGATGCTCAGTGCTTCGCGGATCACATGCTCAGGTTACTGCCACACCATCTGCTGTTCCTCACGGAACCGGCGCACCTCTTCCTCGCTGGCGGTCAGCTTCGAGTCGAACTTCAGGTAGGCCCTGGTTTCCCGGGCGACGAACCCCGAGAGGATGAGCAGCCCGATCAGGTTAGGCAGAGCCATCAGGCCGTTGGCCAGGTCGGAGAAGTTCCACACCACGGTCAGCTCCGTGGTGGCTCCGATGAAGACCACGACGGTGAACAACAGACGGTAGGGCAGTGACCAGGCCCGCCCCAGCAGGGAGACCACGTTGCGCTCGCCGTAGTAGGACCAGCCCAGAATCGTGGAGAAGGCGAAGAACACCACCGACAGGGCCACGATGATCCCGCCCCAGTCGCCCGGCAGGCCCTGGCTGAAGGCCACGGCGGTCATGCCGCCGGCGCGGTCCTCGCCCAGGTCCCAGGCCCCCGTGGTGACGATGACCAGACCGGTGATGGAGACGACGATGATGGTGTCGATGAACGTCTGGGTCATGGAGACCAGGCCCTGACGCACCGGGTGGGTGGTCTTGGCCGCGGCGGCCGCGATGGCGGCGGAACCCATGCCGGACTCGTTGGAGAAGATACCGCGGGCCACACCGAACTGCATCGCGATCAGGATGCCCGAGCCCACGAAACCACCGGTGGCGGCGGTGCCGGTGAAAGCGTCGGTGAACACCAGGGCGAGCGCCGCCGGGATGTCACCGGCGTTGATGGCCAGCACCACGATGCCGGCGGTGACGTAGATGATGATCATCAGCGGAACGAAGGCGGAGGTGACCCGGCCGATCGCCTGGATACCACCCAGCAGCACCGCGCCGATGCCGACGAAGAGCACCGCACCGGTGAGCATCGGGCTGATGCCGAAGGTGGTGTCCAGCCCGCTCGAGACTGCGTTGGACTGGGTCATGTTGCCGATGCCGAAGGAGGCGATGATGGCGAAGATCGTGAACGCGAAGGCCAGGACCTTGCCCACCGGCCCCTTGATGCCGCGCTTGAGGTACTCCTGGGGGCCGCCGACCTGCTCGCCCTTCTCGTCGGTGGTGCGGAAACGGACACCCAGGTAGGCCTCCGTGTACTTCGAGGCCATGCCCAGCAGCCCGGTGAGCCAGATCCAGAACAGTGCACCGGGGCCGCCGATGCTCAACGCCGTGGCCACGCCGACGATATTGCCCACGCCGACGGTGGCCGCCAGGGCGGTGGTCAGGGCCTGATAGTTGGAGATGTCACCCTTGGTGCTCTCACCTTCCGCCCCATCGATGAAGGCGTGTCGCATGGCGCGGCCCAGGGTGCGGAACTGGAGGAAGCCGAGCCGGATGGTCAGATAGAGGCCGGTTCCCAGCAGCAGCGGAATGAGGAGCCAGGGGCCCCAGACAACCCCTGACAGGGTGCCGAAGAAATCCGAGAGTGCGTCCATGAAAGACACCTTTCGACAGATTGAGTTTCTCTGTGTGGCAACGGGAAGAAGCGGGTGCTCATCACCCCGGTGGCTGTGTTCCGGGGAATGCACTCAGGTAAGCATAACTGTCAGCTGCCTCACACGTGGTTCTTTTCGGGAGCTTATCGACGCCCTCGTGCGCTGGTCCGGCGCCGTGCCCCACCCGGGCCCGGGGCAGCGGGGAAGGCCGCATGGGTGCACCCCTTATCCGGAGCGCCTGCGGAAACGTCCGGGCAGGGGAAAGATGGGGACGGTAAACACCACCAAAGGTCAGACAAGGAGCACCACCCCATGGCCCATGAACGTGCCGGGCAACCAGCCCGTCCCGAGGATCTCATCGATATCGCGGAGCTGGTCACCGCCTACTTCACCCGCACCCCGGATGTCGAGAACCCCGATCAGCAGGTCTCCTTCGGCACCTCCGGGCACCGTGGTTCCGCTCTCGACAACGCCTTCAACGAGCACCACATCCTGGCCACCACGCAGGCGATCGTCGATCACCGCCGGCGGCAGGGGATCGGTGGACCGGTCTACATCGGCCGGGACACCCACGCGCTCTCGGAGCCGGCGATGATCTCCGCGCTTGAGGTGCTGCTGGCCAACGGAGTCGAGGTGTTCGTGGACGCCGCCGGCCGTTACACCCCGACCCCGGCCGTCTCCCACGCGATCCTGACCCACAACACCGGCCTGGGCTGGGGCACCCACGGGGGCCCGATCAGGCACGCGGACGGCATCGTCATCACCCCCTCGCACAACCCGCCCCGCGACGGCGGTTTCAAGTACAACCCGCCCAGCGGCGGCCCGGCGGACACCGGTGCCACCGACTGGATCGCGGACCGCGCCAACGAGTTGCTCCGGGGCGGACTGCAGGAGGTCAGTCGCACCTCTGTCACGGGTGTACTGGATGAACGTGCCCGACGCCACGACTTCCTGGGCAACTACGTCGCGGACCTGCCGAACGTGGTCGATATCGAGGCCATCCGCAACTCCGGCCTGTCCATCGGCGCGGACCCGATGGGTGGGGCTTCCGTGGACTACTGGGCGGCGATCGCGGACACCCACAAGCTGAACCTCACCGTGGTCAACCCGCTGGTGGACGCCACCTTCCGGTTCATGACACTGGACACCGACGGCCAGATCCGGATGGACTGCTCCTCCCCGAACTCCATGGCCTCCCTGGTGGCCAACCGCGAGCGCTACGACATCGCCACCGGCAACGACGCCGACGCTGACCGCCACGGCATCGTCACCCCGGATCACGGACTGATGAACCCCAACCACTACCTCGCGGTGGCCATCGACTACCTCTTCGCCAACCGTCCCGGCTGGGGCGCCCGTACCGCCGTGGGCAAGACCCTGGTCTCCTCCTCCATGATCGATCGTGTGGTGGCCAAACTCGGCCGCACCTTGAACGAGGTGCCGGTGGGCTTCAAGTGGTTCGTGGACGGCCTGCAGTCCGGAACCATCGGCTTCGGCGGGGAGGAGTCCGCCGGCGCCTCCTTCCTCCGCCACAACGGCCAGGTCTGGTCCACGGATAAGGACGGCCTGATCCTGAACCTGCTCGCCGCCGAGATCACCGCCGTGACCGGCAAGACCCCCTCGCAGCGTTACGCTGAACTCGCCGGGGAATTCGGCGCCCCGGCCTATGCGCGTACCGACGCCCCGGCCAACCGCGAGCAGAAGGCCATTCTCAAGCAGCTCTCCCCGGAGCAGGTCAGCGCGACCGAGCTCGCCGGGGAGGCGATCACCGCCAAACTCACGCGCGCGCCGGGCAATGACGCCCCGATCGGCGGCCTGAAGGTGACCACTGAAAACGCCTGGTTCGCCGCCCGCCCCTCCGGCACGGAGGACAAGTACAAGATCTACGCGGAATCCTTCCGTGGGCAAGATCACCTCCGTGAAGTTCAGCGGGAGGCCCAGGCCGTGGTGTCCCAGGTGTTGGGGGAGTAGCGGCGGATCTCCATCCGCATCGCCGCAGGTGCCGCTCCGTTGTGGAGACCCGGGCAGGGTGCAACTGCTGCCTGGTGGGCACATGGAAGAATCGGCGGCGGGAGAGACGGGTGGCTGGTATGACCGCCGGCCAAGCATTGTTGCTGTGTCTGCCTGCAGCTTGATCGGATAAGGTCTTAAAGGAACTTTCGACCGCAGGGAGTGAGTGCGGCCGGACAGGGGCGGGGAGTCGAACCGCGCTCTCCGCCGTGGAACCGAGATACAAAGGTGCACAGTGAGCAACAAAATTAAGTCGCCCAACGACAGGGGCAACGGATTCATCTGGGCGTTGGTGGCCATTCTGGTCATCGCCGTCATCATCGTCGCCTACATCGTCTACTCGAGTCAGGGGGCGAAGACCGAGTGGGTCGCCGATCGCGAGTTCGAGGACGTCCAGCTGGAGGCCACCCGAGACGGCAGTGTGGTGACCCTGCGGTCCGAGAACGCCACCGCCGACACCCCGGAAGCCGACCTCTACGAGGACTACAGCTGCCCGCACTGCTCGGAGCTGGCCATCGCCACCGATGACCAGATGCGCGACGCCGTCGAAGCCGGTGACCTCGTGGTCAACCTCCACACGCTGCACTTCATGGACAACCAGAACACCAGCGGTCACTCCCACAGCGCGCTGGCCGCAGCCCTGGCCACGGTCGAGCAGGGCGACTCCGACCTGTTCTGGAACTACCGGGCCCTGCTGCTGGAGGAGCAGGAGCAGATCGCCAACCAGTGGAACAACGAGGACTTCGCCAATGCCGCCGCCGAGATGGGCGCTTCTGACGCCGTGGTGGAGGCCATCAACAATGATGAATTCCGCGAGGACGCCACCGCGTTGGGCGATGACAATGCCGCCATGCTTGAGGAGCAGACGGGCTCCGTGTCCTCTCCGCGCGTCCTGCAGGACGGCCAGGACATCGCCGAGAATGACATCTTCAACTGGATTCCGGTGGCCATCCAGGGCTGATCCCGGTCCTCTCCGTCGCTTCCGACAGGCCGTCGGCCAGAACCCCGGCTCCGCCGCAACTGATTGCTGTGGCGGAGCCGGGGCGGTGCGGAGCGAGAGGGGCGGAGGACGATCGTTCTACCAGCCGATTTGGTTCCTTCGAGGGGCTCCATGTACATTTACATAAGTCGCTTGAGGGGCTATGGCGCAGCTGGTAGCGCACCACACTGGCAGTGTGGGGGTCATGGGTTCGAATCCCATTAGCTCCACTCCGAATCGCTCGTCATGAGTGAGTCGGCTCAATTGAATATGCGACACGGGGCTATGGCGCAGCTGGTAGCGCACCACACTGGCAGTGTGGGGGTCATGGGTTCGAATCCCATTAGCTCCACTTTTCTGACAAGGTCTGAATCCTGCAACCTGATGGTTGTGGGGATTCGGGCCTTGTTCTTGTGTTCTCCCGGGTGGGTAAGACAAGACGGCCCGGCAGAACTCCCGTTGGCCGTGCGTTCCGTGAGGTCTGACCCGGCCTTCTCTAAGACGCACATCCGTACCGGAGCATCTCCCGGCAAGGGGTGGGAAGACCATCGCAGAATCCAGCTCGTTGGCGGGGGATCATCGGCTTCTGCCTGGCTACGCTGAGCGCGGAACCGCGCGATTCTACCGCCTCAGCCCTCGCCGACACCGCGGAGTGGGATATGCCTCTCAACAGGCTGAACTCCGGACACGGGTCGGAATTGGTGGGACAATGAGGGCATGAGCAACACAGACCGAACAATTCAGGTTCTCAACCGGGAAGAATGCCTGGAGAGACTCCGGAGCGAGCAACTCGGGCGTATCGTCGTTCGACGCACTGACGACATGGATATCTTTCCCGTCAACTATGTGGTGGACGAGGAAGGCCGGGTGTACCTGCGCACGGCGGAGGGCAACAAGCTGTTCAGCATCAACCTCAATGCCGATGTTCTTTTCGAGGCGGACGATGTCCGGGAGGGGCATGCCTGGTCAGTGGTCATCAAGGGACACGCGGAGATTCTGCGGGACCTGAAGGACATCCACCATGCGGACACTCTACCGTTGCGGCCCTGGGCACCGACGCTGAAGTACAACTATGTGCGGATCACCCCGGCGGAGATCTCCGGACGGGCCTTTGAAATCGGGGAAGAACCGGAGCGGTACTGAAGTAGCTGGCGAAGTCCCCGGCATCGGCTTGGTTCCGGAGCGCAACGGGTGATGGTGGAGTATCGATGTGAACGCAGCCGAACTGCCTGCCCCCGAAGCTACACTGAAACCATGACTGCGACATTCATCAAGCGCCCCGATCAGGATGGTGCCGCCGAAGCGGAGGCGGCCGGACTGCGCTGGTTGCGGGAAGCCAGCGATGCGGTGGTGGAGGTCCACGACGTCACTCCGCACGCTCTGTCCATCACCCGGGTAGACACGGTCCACCCCACCGCCGCAGCCGCCCGCCAGGCGGGACGGGAACTCGCGCGGATCCATGACGCCGGCGCCCCGGCCTTCGGGAGCCCGCCCTCCGGCTGGGACGGTCCGAACTTCATCGGTACCCAACGCCAGGAATGCACCCCGACGGCCGACTGGGCCACCTTCTACACGGAACAGCGGGTCTTGCCGTTCGCCCGGGCGGCGCACCTGCGGGGCAACCTCGATGCCCCCGGTCTGCAGCTGGTGGAGCGTGCCTCGGCGTCGATAGGCGGTACCCCGGCGGAGGTGTGGGGCACCACTCCGGCACGCATCCACGGCGACCTGTGGACCGGAAACCTGTTGTTCAGCGCAGGGGGACCGGTCTTCATTGATCCGGCCGCCCATGGCGGGCACCGGGAGACTGACCTGGCGATGTTGGCGTTATTCGGCGCACCCCACCTCGAGGAGATCCGGGCCGGCTATCAGGAGATCGCCCAGCTGCCGGAGGGGTGGCTGGAATACACGCCGGTGCACCAGTTGCATCCTCTCGCTGTGCATGCGCTGACCCACGGCCCAAGCTACGGACACGCGCTCGTCGAAACCGCCCGGGCCACTCTTGACCTTCTGCGCTAGAACGGGACTAAGCTCGGGCCCACCTGAACCCGAGCAGATTGCGAGGAATTGACATGGCCAAGAAGCGGGAAGACCCGGGCCCCAGCGTCAAGGATGATGAACTCTACGAGGGGCTGCGCGAGGACGGGGCCAGCAAGCAGAAGGCCGCCCGCATCGCGAATGCCGCAGCCAACACCTCCCGCGAGGAGGTGGGGCGCAAGGGTGGCAAGGCCGGCTCCTATGACGATTGGACCGCCGAGGAACTGCAGGATCGGGCCCGTGAGCTCGACATCGGTGGGCGGTCGAAGATGAACAAGGACGAGCTCATCGACGCTCTGCGCAACAGCTAGACGCGCCACCAGCCGTCGGCTGGGCCGGGCGGCAGATGCCGCTTGTGCTGGCCGATGTGCCAGAGGTGCTCGATCCGCTCCCGCGCGGATTCGGGCACCTCACGTCCTTCCAGGTAATCATCGATGTGCTGGTAGCTCACCCCCAGCGCAGTCTCGTCCGGAAGGGCAGGCCGATCATCCTCCAGATCTGCGGTGGGGACCTTCTCCCAGGTTGCCGCAGGCGCATCCAGGTGCTGCAGGAGCGCCGCCCCCTGGCGCTTGTTCAACCCCATCAGTGGAACGACGTCGGCGGCACCGTCACCGAACTTCGTGAAGAAAGCGGTCAGATTCTCCGCCGCATGGTCGGTGCCGAGCACCAGCAGACCCTTCTCTCCGGCGAGGGCGTACTGGGCTATCATCCGCTGCCGGGCCTTGACATTGCCGCGGTTGAAGTCGCCGAGGCTTTCCTGGTGCAGAGCACCGGCCAGCTGAGAATCGATGGCGCTGGTCGCTTCCTTGATGTTTACGGTGATCTCCTGGTCCGGGGCGATGAAATCCAGGGCCATGCGGGCATCGTCCTCATCTGATTGCTCGCCGTGGGGTAACCGCATCGCCCAGAAGGCGGCGTCGTGGCCGGCCGCCCGGCGCTCCTCCACCGCGAGTTGGGCGAGCCGCCCGGCCAATGTGGAATCCTGGCCCCCGGAGATGCCCAGCACATAGCCGCCGGCTCCGGTGGTGGCCAGATAGTCGACCAGGAAACCGACCCGATCCTTCAGTTCCGCTTCCAGATCGATCCGGGGTCTCGCATGCAACGTGGTGATGATCTCTTGCTGTATGGGGCCAGGGGTGAAAGACATATCCCGATCCTAGTTGAGGTGGCGGACCTGCTATCGGGAAGAAGATGCCGGTGCTTCAGGCGGGGGTTCCCCGGAGGCGGAAAGGGGCCCGGTGTTTTGGAGGAACGGGCCGGTCTAGGGTAAGATTCCTCCTCGTGTCATGGCTGGTGTATCCGTCGCGTCAATCCTCACGGACTGGCCGGTCGGAATCGCAGGCCAATGAAAGTTCATCCAGTCGCAGAATTTACTTCGCGCATACAGAAAGGAGCGCCCGATGAAGGTTCGCAAGTCGCTTCGGTCGCTGAAGAACAAGCCGGGCGCCCAGGTTGTGCGCCGTCACGGCAAGGTTTTCGTGATCAACAAGAAGGAGCCGCGTTTCAAGGCTCGCCAGGGCTAAGGCCTCGGTCGCCGTTTTCACGGTTCGGCCATCCACACCGCCAAGCGGTGTGGATGGCTTTTTTAGTGCCGTCAGCCCTGAGGATTAAGTGATGGTGCTGGGTAGTGTTCAGCGCTGGCGGGCGTAAACACGACAGTGGCTCCCGGTGGGGCGGGGGAGAGGCGGTCGGCACGTTGCGGAATGGTCGGTACTCCGCCTTCTGTGCGCCACCTGCCGAGGTTTGCCCCAGCCGTGGCACCGCCTCCACTGGGTGCTGTGGAACGCCCCAGGGGACGTGTCAGGCCTTTCAGGGGCCTTCCGTAGCGAGGGGGCGGCACGACGCTGGCGGGCACCCACCCCGAAATTTCTGCAGCAGCGCGCAAGGTGTGAGGGATGTGCCCCGGTGTGCGCCGAGGGACAATTATAACAATTCCATAAAGGGGTTTGGCGCGTCCTGCGGAAATGTCAACGATGTCATTTCCCGTCCGTCCGGGCCGTGAGGGGGAGGGGCTAGATGTAGTCCCCGGAGCGCTTCCATCCTGGGAATTCCATCCTTGTAACTACTATATATAGTGCTATTTGCGGCTTTCTGGCACAAAGTATAGTGTCGGTTGGTGTCACCGAGAGATCGGCAAGAACTAGCTTAAGGGGCCACCTCGCAGGCGGATCACACGCTTCGATGGTAACGGCACTACACGGAGGACGAGGAAGAAATCATGGCAATTACTCTCTACACCAAGCCTGCTTGCATGCAGTGCAACGCCACCAAGAAGGCGCTGGACCGCGCCGGCCTCGAGTACACCTCCGTGGACATCAGCCTGGATGATGAGGCACGCGACTACGTGATGGCGCTGGGGTACCTCCAGGCTCCGGTCGTCGAGGTCAACGGCGAACACTGGTCGGGTTTCCGTCCGGAGCGCATCCGCGGGCTGGCTGCCCAGGCCGCCTAGATCCCGCAGCATCTCCAGGTTCCCGCCCTCCCCGGCGGAGCCCCGGTCGCCGCAGCGAAGCCACAGCACCTATCCGCCGCCTTGAGTTGGGCGGCTTTCGTAGTCTGAGGTGGCTGTCGGCCACCGGACCAGCATTGAGAAGGGAAGTGATCGATGTGCTGGTCGTGTATTTTTCTTCAGTTACCGAGAACACGCACCGCTTCGTGAAAAAGCTGGATCTGCCGATCGCGCGCATCCCCCTCCGCCGGGAGGATGAGCCGCTCCACGTCAATGAGCCCTATGTGCTTGTCTGTCCCACCTACGGGGGCGGCGCAGGCATGACCCACCAGAATTCGCGCCCGGTACCGCCACAGGTCATCCGATTTCTGAATGACGAACACAACCGGAGCTTCATCCGCGCTGTCGTGGCCGGCGGGAACACCAACTTCGGCACGGATTACGGTAAGGCCGGTGAGATCATCTCCCGGAAGTGTCAGGTTCCTTATGTCTACAGGTTCGAGCTGATGGGCAACGAGAATGATGTCCGGGTGCTCCGCTCCGGCCTACTGGAGAATGCTGTAGCTCTGGGGCTGGAGCCAGTGGCAGCGGGGCAGCCGGAGTCCTAGGATGACCGATATCATCCGGTACTGGCATCGCCGTATTTCGGCCACACAAGTCAACCGGGAGCATGTAGACCGGCACAATTTAATAGTCAGCAACAACCGCCAATAACACCCATACCGAAAGGTGCGAACCCTTGTCTTCCCCGGATACGACAGTCATCGAACCGCCGCAGCACCAGGAGCTGGACTACCACGCGCTCAACGCGCTGCTGAATCTCTACGATGAAAACGGCAAGATCCAGTTCGACAAGGATCGGATGGCCGCGCGGCAGTACTTCCTCCAGCACGTGAATCAGAACACTGTCTTCTTCCACAGCCTGCGGGAGAAGCTGAACTACCTGATCGAGAACAACTATTACGAGGAAGAGGTGCTGGCCCCCTACGACTTCGAGTTCATCAAGGCGTTGTTCAAGCGGGCCTACAGCCACAAGTTCCGTTTCAAGACCTTCCTCGGTGCGTACAAGTACTACACCTCCTACACCCTCAAGACTTTCGACGGTCAGCGCTACCTGGAGCGCTTTGAGGACCGCGTCTGCATGGTTGCCCTGACTCTGGCCAGCGGCGACAGGGAGCTGGCGGAGAACCTGGTCGACGAGATCATCGGGGGCCGTTATCAGCCGGCTACCCCGACCTTCCTGAACGCCGGCAAGGCCCAGCGAGGCGAGCAGGTCTCCTGTTTCCTGCTGCGCATCGAGGACAACATGGAGTCCATCGGCCGGTCCATCAACTCCGCGCTTCAGCTGTCCAAGCGGGGCGGCGGCGTTGCCCTGCTGCTGTCCAACCTGCGCGAAGCCGGTGCTCCGATCAAGAAGATTGAAAACCAGTCTTCCGGTGTCATTCCCGTGATGAAGCTTCTCGAGGACTCCTTCTCCTACGCCAACCAGCTGGGGGCCCGGCAGGGCGCCGGTGCCGTCTACCTCAACGCTCACCACCCGGACATTCTGTCCTTCCTGGACACCAAGCGCGAGAATGCTGACGAGAAGATCCGCATCAAGACTCTTTCACTGGGCGTGGTCATTCCTGACATCACCTTCGACCTGGCGAAGCGCAACCAGGACATGTACCTGTTTTCGCCCTATGACGTGGAGCGCATCTACGGAAAGCCCTTCGGCGACATCTCGGTCACCGAGCATTACCACGACATGGTCGATGACTCACGGATCCGCAAGACCAAGATCAACGCCCGCCAGTTTTTCCAGACCCTGGCAGAGGTGCAGTTCGAGTCCGGCTACCCGTACATCATGTTCGAGGACACGGCCAACGCCGCAAACCCGATTGAGGGCCGGGTCAACATGTCCAACCTCTGCTCGGAGATCCTGCAGGTCAACACCCCCTCCGAGTTCTCTGAGGATCTCAACTACACCAAGGTCGGCGAGGACATCTCCTGTAACCTCGGTTCCCTGAACGTAGCTATGGCCATGGATTCGCCGGACTTCGGGAAGACCATCGATACGGCTATCCGGGGCTTGACCGCCGTGTCGGAGCAGACCAGCATTGACTCGGTGCCGTCCATCCGGGAGGGCAATAACGCCGCTCACGCTATCGGACTGGGCCAGATGAACCTGCACGGTTACCTCGGTCGGGAGCACATCTACTACGGATCCGAAGAAGGCCTCGATTTCACCAACGCCTACTTCGCCGCTGTGCTGTACCAGTGCCTCGTCGCTTCCAATAAGCTCGCCCGGGAGCGCGGGCAGTACTTCAGCAACTTCGAGAACTCCGACTACGCCGACGGCAGCTACTTCGACCGGTTTGACCCGGCCGAATTCATCCCGCAGACGGAGAAGGTCAGGAAGCTGTTCGCGGAGTCCACCATTCACACGCCGAGTGCGGAGGAATGGGAGCAGTTGAAGAAGGATGTCATGCAATACGGTCTCTTCAACCGTTACCTGCAGGCCATCCCGCCGACCGGTTCGATCTCCTACATCAATAACTCGACATCGTCGATCCACCCGATCGCCTCCAAGATCGAGATCCGCAAGGAAGGCAAGATCGGCCGCGTCTACTACCCGGCGCCGCACCTGGACAACGACAACCTGGATTACTTCCAGGATGCCTACGAAATCGGCTACGAGAAGGTCATCGACACCTACGCCGCAGCCACCAAGTACATCGATCAGGGCCTGTCCCTGACCCTGTTCTTCAAGGACACCGTGACCACCCGCGATCTGAACCGCGCGCAGATCTACGCGTGGCGCAAGGGCATCAAGACCCTGTACTACATCCGACTGCGTCAGCAGGCGCTGGAAGGCACTGAGATCGAGGGCTGCGTCAGCTGCATGCTATAACCCGCATCGCGCATGCCTCGGAGATAGACCCGTGATCAGTCGACGTACTGATCACGGGTCTTTTCCTATGATGTCCCCTGAGTGGATTCTGAGGGTCGTGGATACCGCCCGGAGGCCATGAGCCGCGTTTCGGCTCTCTGGGCGTGGGGATTGCCGGCTAGGGGAAGAGACGGGCAACAGCAGCGGGTGCTACCCGAGGATCCTGACAGCATTGAGACGGGACCCGCAGACACCTTGCGGGCTGCGACCAGCGCGGGAAAATATCACGGCTGTGGTTGTTCCTGTCTGGAATGTGAAAGACACCGTTCCCAGGCCATCGGGAACGGTGTCGAGAGCTGGAAATTGCTCAGGGATAGAGGTGCTCCCGCACCTCTTCGAGGATCTCCCTGGCCCAACGGTCTGCGGCATCGCGGTTACCGGCCTTGATCGCATTGGCCAATTCCATATGGGAAGTCAACGCCCGCTCGTTCGGAACGGCGGGCATCAGCCCGAAAGTGGTACGTCCCCTCAACATGCTCGTGATCGACGGGATCAACGCGGCGAACATCTCATTGTTGGAGGCTCGCAGAAGCAGACTGTGGAACGCGATATCGAGTTCCAGGAACTCATCGGTTGCGCCCCTTCCTTCCCGGCCCAACTGACGGAGATCACTGGCGATCTTGGCCAGTCGGTTCCGCTCGTTCTGTGTGGCGTAAACAGCAGCGAGCCGGGCCGCCACGGGTTCGACGCCGGAGCGTAGCTCCGCCAGCGACCGCAGCTGGTCCCGAATCTCGGATTCTGTTTCGAGCCGCCATTCGATGATGGACTGATTGAGGACGGACCACTTGGAGCGGGGGAGGACCGTGATCCCCACGCGGCGCGAAGCAGCGACGAGACCGAGCTGCTCGAGTGCCCGCATGGCTTCGCGGGCGACGGTTCTGGATATCTCGAAGCGGTTGCTCAGGTCGAGGAGGGTGAAGGTCTTTCCTTCGCGAAGCGTTCCGCCAACTATCTCCCTACCGAGTTGATCCAGGACACTGTCTAGGAGCGGAGCGGCAGGGCCCCTCTTCGGACGGGACATGGTCGGTTCCTCATTTCGTTCGTGCGGGACAGAACGCTCACCATGTGCTGAAAGCCCACGATTCTCAACGGTAGAATCATGATGGTGTCCCTATTCCGCAGTTACCACCTATTGCACCCTAAACCTACTAGGTAACACTAGGGCAATGTTGAGAAATCAACTTATATTTCTCAGGTTTGATCCGACCAATGTGGGGAGATCAGCGGCGTCCGAGTTCGCCGTCGATCCGGAGAATGCCCGATCCCTCTGTACCGGCGAGTTTCAGCCGATCCAGGATCTCGTCGATGTCGGCTTCCTCTTCGATCTGTTCCGCCAGGAAAAAGTCGATGAGGGGGCGGGAGTCGTAGTCGCGGTGGGTCGCCTGCAGGTCAGCAAGGCGGCGGATACGCTCGGAGATCATCTTCTCGTGGTTCAGAGCTGCCTCGAAGGCGTCGATGGCGGTCTCGACCTTGACGATGGGGGCAGAGATGTTGCCGATTTGCGGAGTGACATCGCGATCGAGCAGGTGCTGGGAGAAACGCTCGGCGTGGTCGAGCTCCTCCTTGTGCTGCTTCTTCATCCAGTCGCGCATTCCGACGAGGCCGAGATCGTCGAGAGCGTAGGAGAGCTGGAGGTAGACGAGGGCTGCTTCGAGTTCCGCGGTCACCTGTTCATTGAGGGCCTGCTGGAGTTCTTCGTGAATGGTCATGTCTTGGATTTTAGGACAGTTCCACAGAGCGTGCACCTAAGGTAAGGCCTGCATAACACGTACTTTTGACAGGAATTCCGTGAAATGTTAGCGATTTTAGGTCAGCCTTCCCGAAAAAGCGTGCGTGCCCCAGCTCGTGGAGTGGGACATTGTCTAGAACGGCTACGAAATTGGGGCAGAACGCCCACCTATTCTGTGGCGAGCCTCATGGTGGCCCGGTCGGTAGTTTCTGTTCACAGGAGGGCGTGATGGCCAGCGCACTTCCGGCCCGGGGTGTCGCATTTAAAGGGGTGCCGCTTGGGGCCGTGTCAAACGGTCGCCTGGTGGGGTGGGGCGGGCGAAGCGTGCTGCGAAAGTCCGGGTGCCGCGGCGGGGTGCGGAGGGAGGGTGCGGTCGCGGCGGAGGCGTGGGGCGCCCCGTCGCTATCGCGGGCCGCGAGGAGTCGATTTCGACGCTAGGCAATTCCTACTCTGGAAAGTTCGCACATTTTGCCATCCTGCACGAAGTTGCCTTTCGAATGAACCCGAACGGGGGTGGGCACCCTGGGATTTGCCTGATTAGTGAGCAACGACACTGCCGCTGCCGTGTGTCGCCCATCACGCGCTTGGGGGGAGCTGGCTGTAAACCGCAGGGAGAACGCAGCTTGAGGGGTCGGGAACTTCTGTGTGCCTGTATCCGACTACTACAGTGAGTGCAGATCCGGCCTGCGCGGCTGGAAAATATTCTTACGCTTCCTTTAAGATTAGGCGGTGTAAAGCTTGGACAGCCCTGTTTTCGCAGGGTTGTCTCGTAGTCAGGAGGAAATATGACCGCTGTGGCGCCTCGGCTCGACGATTATGTCGAGCCCACAAGGCCTACACCGACTGGGCATGCGCGCAAGGGCTCTGAGGCCTGGCACATGCTCACCACCACCGACCACAAGAAGCTGGGCATCATGTACATCATCATGTCCTTCATGTTCTTCTTCATCGGTGGACTGATGGCGTTGCTGATCCGTGCTGAGCTGTTCACGCCGGGTCTGCAGTTCCTGTCGAATGAGCAGTTCAACCAGCTGTTCACCATGCACGGCACTGTGATGCTGCTGCTGTACGGCACCCCGGTTGTCTGGGGCTTCGCCAACTTCGTGCTTCCGCTTCAGATCGGCGCGCCGGACGTGGCCTTCCCGCGACTGAATGCCTTTGGCTTCTGGATCACCTCAGTCGGCGGTTTCGTCATGCTTTCCGGCTTCCTGACCCCGGGCGGTGCCGCCGACTTCGGCTGGACCATGTACTCCCCGCTGTCGGACTCGATCCACACTCCGGGTGTGGGCGCTGACCTCTGGATCCTCGGTGTCGGCATGACCGGTATCGGCACCATCGCTTCCGCGATCAACATGCTGACCACCATCATGACGCTGCGTGCACCGGGCATGACGATGTTCCGCATGTCGATTTTCGCGTGGAACATCTTCGTCACCTCGGTCCTGGCCCTGTTGATCTTCCCGCTGCTGACGGCCGCCGCCCTCGGCGTGCTCTACGACCGTAAGCTGGGTGGACACATCTTCGATCCGGCCAACGGCGGCTCCATCCTGTGGCAGCACCTGTTCTGGTTCTTCGGACACCCCGAGGTCTACGTTCTGGCCCTGCCGTTCTTCGGCATCATCTCCGAGATCATCCCGGTCTTCTCCCGGAAGCCGATGTTCGGCTACATCGGGCTGGTCTTCGCCACCCTGGCGATTGGTGCCCTGTCCATGGCCGTGTGGGCGCACCACATGTTCGTCACGGGTGCTGTCCTGCTTCCCTTCTTCTCCTTCATGACCTTCCTGATCGCGGTGCCCACCGGCGTGAAGTTCTTCAACTGGGTGGGAACCATGTGGAAGGGACACATCACCTGGGAGACCCCGATGATCTTCGCGGTGGGCTTCATGTCGAGCTTCCTCTTCGGTGGTCTGACCGGCATCATGCTGGCTTCCCCGCCGCTGGACTTCCAGCTGTCTGACTCCTACTTCCTGATCGCGCACTTCCACTACACCCTCTTCGGCACGGTGGTCTTCGCCTCCTACGCTGGCGTCTACTTCTGGTTCCCGAAGATGACCGGCCGGATGCTGGACGAGCGACTGGGCAAGATCCACTTCTGGATGACCTTCTTCGGCTTCCACGGCACATTCCTCATCCAGCACTGGCTGGGCAACATGGGCATGCCGCGCCGCTACGCCGACTACCTGGACTCTGACGGCTTCACCCTGTTCAACCAGATCTCCACGGTCTCCGCGTTTATCCTGGGACTGTCGGTCATCCCGTTCGTCTGGAACGTGTTCAAGTCCTGGCGCTACGGTGAGGTTGTCACCGTCGATGACCCGTGGGGCTACGGCAACTCCCTGGAGTGGGCCACCTCCTGCCCGCCGCCGCGCCACAACTTCATCTCCCTGCCGCGCATCCGCTCCGAGCGTCCAGCGTTCGAGCTGCACTACCCGCACATGGTGGAGCGCATGCGCGCAGAGGCGCACGTCGGCCAGCACGATGAGCGGGCTGAAAAGCAGAAGTCCCCGACCCCTGCTGAGGTCCGGGCAGACAGCTAGCCCGCCCCCTGCTCCCTGACTCAAGACAAACCCCCGGGGTTTCACCTCCGGGGGTTTCGTCGTGCAGTTTCCCCCTTACATGGAAGAATGATCACCGTGACTCAAACTCACTCTGTAGATAACCAGAACGTCGATGTCCAGGACACCGATCTCGCGCACAGCGTCGCGCTCCGGGAGGGGTTCGCCCCCGCCGTCATCACCGTGACCGGTCGCAACCAACCTGGCGTGTCCGCGGCTTTCTTCCGCGTTCTGACTGCCTATGACGTCCAGCTGCTCGATGTTGAGCAGTCCGTGTTCCGCGGCCACATGTCGTTGGCCGCGTATGTCGGCGTCGACCCGGAGCGGGCCGAACGGCTTTCGGAGGGGTTGACGGAGACGTTGCGGGGCCACGGACAGAAAGTCGTGCTGGAGCTGGAGGATGAGATCATCTCCGCCCGCCCGCGCTCCAGCCACGACATCATTATTCTGGGCAACCCCGTCAACGCGGAGGACGTCTCCAGCATCGGTCAGACGTTGGCCAATTATGACGCCAACATCGACCGGATCCGGGGTATTGCGGATTACCCGGTCACTGGCCTGGAATTGAAGGTCACCGTCCCGAACACTGAGCCGGGCGGCGGCCATGCGCTGCGTAAAGCCCTGGCTGCCCTCACCCCGGAGCTGGGGGTGGACATCGCGATTGAGCGCTCCGGTTTGCTGCGCCGTTCCAAGCGGCTGGTCTGCTTCGACTGTGACTCCACGCTGATCACGGGTGAGGTCATCGAGATGCTGGCCGCCCGTGCCGGGCGGGAGGCAGAGGTCGCAGCCGTCACCGAGCGGGCCATGCGTGGAGAGCTGGACTTCGAGGAGTCCCTGCGTGAGCGGGTCAAGGCGTTGGCTGGCCTGGATGAGTCGGTCATCAAGGAGGTCGCCGGGGAGATCGAGCTGACTCCGGGTGCCCGCACCACGATCCGCACGCTCAAGCGGATGGGATACACCACTGCCGTAGTCTCCGGTGGCTTCATCCAGGTGCTCGACGACCTGGTGGAGGAACTCGAGATCGATTACGCCCGAGCCAACACGCTGGAGATCGTGGACGGCAAGCTGACCGGTCGGGTCATCGGCGAGGTCGTGGACCGTGCGGCCAAGGCCGATTTCCTCCGGGAGTTCGCCGACGCCGAGGGTCTGCACATGTTCCAGACCGTTGCTGTCGGTGACGGGGCCAACGACATCGACATGCTCTCCGCTGCCGGGCTGGGCATCGCCTTCAACGCCAAGCCGGCGCTCAAGGAGGTCGCCGACACCTCCGTCAACCACCCGTTCCTGGATGAGGTGCTCTACATGCTGGGTATCCCCCGCGAGGAGATCGACGCCTCCGACCTGGAGGCCGGTACCTTCCGCCGGGTCTCACTCGACCAGCTCTAAATGATCACCCGCGAAGAACTGGCCGCGGCGCACACCCTGTTGGCGGCGCGGGTTGGTCGGACCCACACCGAGGATCCGGAGCAGCCCGATACGGTGCAGGCGATGCAGATCGTCCTGCACCTGCCGAAGGTCGATCCGCCGAATCGGCACGACATCCTGGCTGCCGCAGCCACCGCCGTAGTGCAGGTCTGTCTGGATCCCCGGGTGTGTCGTGACCCGGAGTACCGGGACCGGCTGGAGACCTGGTACGACCACCTGATCCGCAAGGTCACCCGCCGGGCCCGAAACAAGGGCTGGTCAGACGCCCAGGCGATCACTGGCGTGACCGCGCAGGTGGGTGGAGCGGAAGCACGGGCCTTCCTTCCCACACCGGTGTCAGCTGTTCCCGCTGAGCTGAGGAAGCTGCAGATCCAGGGCACAGATCTGCCGCGGGAGGGGGAAGCGGAGCAGGTGACCGCTGAGCCGGAGCTCCCACGCATTTATCTGGACGCCGGCCTGGCCATGACCACCGGAAAGGCGGCGGCGCAGGCGGGGCACGCGGCGATGCTGCTGGCCGCACATCGCGATCTGGACTGGGTGTGTCGGTGGGCGCAACACGGTTTTGCGCTGACGGTCGCGGAGGTGGACAGTAGCATTTTCCGCGCCCTGGCCGACAGCCCCGACGCCGTCACAGTCCAGGACGCGGGTTTTACGGAGGTTGCGCCCAACTCCACAACCGTGCTGGCCGTGCCCGGCCGGATCTGAGATCTGCCGACGTCGGTGGTACGCGCGAGCTCGCGCCTCTAGCGGGCGGTGAGGCGCTGCAGTGCGCCGCGCACCACCTGCGGGTCAGTGGTGGGCCAGAAATTGGGCATGGAGGCCCGGAGGAATCCGCCGTAACGTTTGGTCACCAGACGGTTGTCCAGACAAGCCACCACTCCGCGGTCCGTGACACTGCGCAGTAATCTACCGGCCCCCTGGGCCATCAAGAGAGCGGCGTGGGTGGCTGCGACCTCCATGAAGCCGTTGCGTCCCTCGGCATCCGCAGCTTCCTTTCGAGCCTGGAGCAGGGGGTCATCGGGCCGGGGGAAGGGGATCCGGTCGATGATGACCAGCGACAGCGACCTGCCCGGGACGTCGACACCCTGCCAGAGCCCGAGAGTGCCGAACAGGCAGGTGTTCTCGGATTTGGAGAACTTCGCCACCAGCGCCCCGGTGGTTTCATCCCCCTGGGCGAGCACGTCGAAGGGGAGCCGTTTCCGCATCTCCTCGGCGGCTTGGTTGGCTGCCCGTCGGGAGGAGAACAATCCCAAGGTGCGTCCGCCGGCCGCCATGATGAGGTCATGGATCTCATCGAGGGTCTCCTTGGCCAGCCCCTCACGGCCGGGCCCCGGCAAGTGCCTGGCGGTATAGAGGATGCCGGACTTGCGGGGGTCGAAGGGAGTACCCGCGTTGAGGGAGTCCCAGCTGCCCTGGGGCAGACCCCAACTGGCGGCCATGGCATCGAAGTTGCCGCCGATGGTCAGCGTTGCGGAGGCCAACACCACAGTGTTCTCCGCGAACAGCCGCGTGTTCAACAACCCGGCCACCGACAACGGTGCCACGGTCAGCGCAGTCTGTACGTCGCCGCGGCGTTGGTCCCGGCGCAGCCAGACGACGTCGCGTTGCTGTGCGGCGTCGGATTCCGCGAAGACCTCGAGGATGCGCACGATGGCGTCGTGCTGTTCCTGCAGGTGGTTGGCTAGGTTCTGCCGCTCGGCGAATTTCTCCACGTCATTGGCGGCCTCGCCCTCGGGAGAGCGGCTGATCGTCTCCCGCAGTGACCAGAGGGAATCCTTGACGGCGGTCAGCTGGGACTTCACCGCCTCATCGAGGTCCTCCCAGCGTCCCTCCGGCAGCGGGGCGACGGTCTGCTCCCACTCATCCGCCAGTTCGACCAACTTCTCATCACGGGATTCGGCGCCGAGTTTCCCCGCGCGCTTGGCGGATAGCTTCAGCGTGGTGGCGGAGATCTCGGCGGTGGCCACGGCGGTGATCCGGCCGTCGAGTTCATGGGCCTCGTCGACGATCACGGTGTCGTGCTCGGGGAGGACTGCGGTGTCCGCCAGTGCGTCGATGGCCAGGAGGGCGTGGTTGGTGACCACGACGTCGGATTCGCGGGCCTTGGCACGCGCGAGCTCGGCGAAGCACTCCTCGCCGTGAGGGCAGCGAGAGGCACCGAGGCATTCCTGGGCGGTCACTGATACCTGCTTCCATGCCAGGTCCGGTACCCCGGGCTCCAGGTCGTCGCGATCACCGGTCTCGGTGTCCTGGGCCCATTCAGCGACACGTTTGACGTGCTTGCCGGTCCAGGAGATGTCTTCCTCGTCGAGCAACGCATCGGAGTCGGGCTCGTCCTCGCGGGCGATCTTGTTCAGACAGACGTAGTTGGAGCGGCCCTTCATGATCGCGAAGGTCGGCTCGTGCGGCAGTTCCTCTTTCAGTGCTTCGGTCAACCGCGGCAGGTCCCGGTTGACCAGCTGGCGCTGCAGGGCGAGGGTGGCGGTGGAGACAATGATGGTGGAATCGGTCGATTGCGCATGGCGCAGGGCCGGCACCAGGTAGGCCAGTGATTTGCCGGTGCCGGTGCCAGCCTGAACGGCTAGATGGCGTTCGCTTTCCATCGCTTTGGTCACGGCGTTGGCCATAGCGACCTGCCCCTCACGACGGGTGCCGCCGAGTGATTCGACGGCGGTTTTCAGCAGGTCCTCAGTGGAGCGGGGGAGGGGATGGTCGGTCACGGTGGCCCAGTCTATCCCGCTGGGCGGACAGCCCATAACGCGAGAGCGCGGCCTGGTATCACTCGACCGCGTTCAGGTAACTGAGGTACTGCGACCGGGTTTTAGACAGGGGTGATCCCAGTTGCGTTCTGCGCCTCGGTCGCTTCCATCACCGGGCCCGTGGGTTGTCAACCTCCGGACCGGTACCGTCCGAGTTGCCGGAGTCTCGATGATCGTCCTGTTCTGCCGCCGGCCAGTCATCAGCAAGTGGATCGTCGGAGACCAGTTCTTCGCCGGGCCGATCATCCGCCAGTGGATCATCGGGAAGCTCGGAGTCATTTATATCTGGTTCGTCGGGTAGAAGACCCGCGTCCCGGTCGTCCATGTTCCTGCACCTCCTCTTCACGGCCGTGAAATGTCGGGGAACGTGGGTTGTGCCGCGAAGGCCGTGGTCGTTGCGTTACCGCTGAGCTTAGAGATTGCGCGGATAGGAAGATACAGGGGGCCACGGTGGGGTAGTGAACAAGAGCAGGCACGAGGCCTGGTAGATACGGATTCGACCAAGAAAACGTACACCACTCAGGAGCACTCGTGCCTG
>NZ_JBNILW010000022.1:0-28481 GCF_050107895.1 Corynebacterium halotolerans
ATAACGGCAGTACCACCTCACCGCCCAGAGGATGACCTCGCGAGGGAAATGGCGACCCGAGAAGATGCCCATGACCGTGATCATTCCACGGCGACCGCCACCCCGCCCCCACTTTGCAACAGCACCATATTTTTTATGTTGAAATGAGAAATATGATTGCCTCCCGCATCACTATCCGCCGTGCTGCATCCCTGCTAGGTGCTTTAAGTCTGCTCTTGGCTCCAGCTAGTTGCGGGAGCTCATCTCCCCTGAGCACCGCGGTCGGCAGCAGTAATGAGGCCCAACCGATTAACGCTCAGGGGCTCACGGTGACTGCTGAAGGCCGGGGAGCACAGATCCTGCGTATGGATGACGCTGCCTCTACCGATGGTGCGACGGAGCGGCTCCAGGGAAAGCTGATTACCGGACCCGGCGGTTGCCTTGCGCTGCAGCCCGGCAGCGAACCAGAACTGCTGATTTTCGGTCAGGAAGTCGACTTCCTGACCTATCCGCCACGAGTCACTATCGGTGGGACTACTACGAGCGTGGGTCAGCAGCTTTCGACCCTGGGGGCGAAGATTTCTATCGCTGACCTAGATGGCGTGCCGGCGCACTGTGTCGACGGTGCCAGTGAAACTGCTTGGGTTATTGCTGGGGTCTAGGGATCCTGCTCCTGGCCCTCATCCTGGACCAGGAATATGACGCCAGTTGCTCCACGGTCCCTGGGGATAGGACACTTAGGGGCTCGGTGGAGCCGCAGCGTGCCCCATCCCCTCGGAAAATAGAGATAATTGCGGGGATTATCCCTGGTAGGGGTCGCTCTGGAGCATCGTGGCAGGGATGCCCAGCTTTCCTGACAGCTCATCCGCCAAGGCACTTTGTCCGACCTGGCGTAGTGCCTCAATCGCCATTTGCGCCACATCTGCCACCCGCCGGATTTCCTTACGCAGTTCCACCAACTCATCGAACCGCTCTGCGGCTCCGATGTGGCCCCGTGACCGGTTTGGCTCTCGACTCGGCTTAAAGTGACCCGTGCCGATGTCCGGGCTGTCCTCAGAGGAAACGCCGTCCGCCTCTTGGTGGGCTGTCGCGGCGGCACGAGTGTCTTCGATTCTCTTCAGTGCCTGGACAGCCCGGTCATAGAAGTCGGGGGAGATGAGAATAGCGCGACGTCCGATACCCCGGCTGAGAATGGTTACCGATTCACGCCGGGTAGCGTCCAGGTATCGGCTCTGCTCACTGCGAAGTTCAGTGGGAGTAATGGCCAGGCTCATAACCGGAACTGCCTATCTCGAATAAAGGGCACGATCATCTTCTCTCATGGGGATCTGGCAGGGGAGTTCGTCCCCTATATCTTTCTTTGGAATTCAAAATGTCCTCCTCGAGCAAGCCCGAGGACGGAGTGGGTCGGAGCTGTGGATAGCAAAAACCCAAGGAGCGTCTCTTGTGTTCCTGCAGTGACCCTGTGATAGGGACGGCGTATATCCACTGCGGTAAGCGTTTTCGCCCACCTCGCCCGGAGACGATAACGAGGGTTTTCCTGCTTCTGTGCCGCCAGGCCGATCCTTCGGACGGTCCCTGGACGGGTAGGGAAAGGCGCCCCTAAAAGAACAGCCAGTATGAGGGGACACCTTCCCTCCCCGACGGGATCAGCTGGCGATAGCAAGACCATCGCCGGTGGAGTGGTACTTAGGGTGTGGCAGGGCTAACCGCAGACGTCAGCCGGGGGTTGGTTGGAGAAGCGGTCATCCACCCACTGGCGAATATGCTGTTTAAAGCTGGGCACACCGTGGGGTTCACCGGCAAACTCCTGGTAGTCCACGGTTGAGCCGGATTCGCACAACTCGTCGCGCAATTCCCGGCCGACTTCCACGGGAACGTCGGTGTCTGCTTCGCCCTGAACCAGGGTGATGGGAATAGTGTCCGGGATCGGGGTGAACTCATCGTTGGCGGCAAGGGCATCGCCCCAGGGTTGGCCAGGTTGGAGCGCTTCTTCGTGGGCAAATGGGCCTGTCTTCTCGGCGGCTTCCTGCCACGGCTCCCAACAGTCCCCACTCAGTGTGTGGAGAAGTTCAAGGCCTTGTGTGGTCAACACGTCCTGGAGGGGGAGGTCTTTGCCTACGCTGATGCCGGCCAGTGCCGAGACGAGGTAACCGCCTTGTCCCCAGTCGTCTCGAGTGTTCGGCGCGGTGGCTTCATACAGGGCCAGGTCATGGTATTTCGCGGCTGAACCAATACCCAGGACACCCGCCAGTTCCAGCTCCGGGGCGTAGTCGGCTGCGATATGGGCCGACCACAATCCGGTTTGCCCGCCCTGAGAGTAGCCGTACATCACCAGACGGTTGCCGAGCTTGTCTCCGAGGAAGTTTCGTGCGGCACGAGCGGCATCAAGGGTGTTTTTGGCCTGGGCCTCCCCGTTCATGTAGACGGTCTTTCCGGGGGTGCCCAGCCCCTCGTAGTCAGGTGCAATTACCGCATGGCCGTCTTGGAGAAGCTGTGCGACCGATTCACCTTCGTACCTCTCATTGAGCGTGGTCCGGGATGGGGCGCAATCGTCACCGGTGCCCGCCGTTTCGTGGGCCCACACCACAAAGTCGGGTTTTACTTCCCCCTCCGGCACATACAGCGTGCCCGAGACGGGGGCCAAACCGCCGTGGACGCTCTCGGAAGCGTACATAACCGTATAGGCCGCAGCCCCCTCCGGAGCATCCGACCGCGGCTTGGCCCAGATCAAGGAACCCGCCTCGGCATCCTCGGGCAATTCTGCACCGTAGAACTCGGCAACAGTATCCGGGCCTTCCTCAACACCAAGCTCTGCCAGTCCGGGATGGGGGGCAATGGTGGTGGTTTCTGCGACTGGTTCTGCCACGTCGTCCGAGGATCCGCAAGCTGTGAGGGCAGTCGCTCCCGTAAGCGCCAGGGTGGCAAGTAGAACTGGTGTCCTGCGACGTGCAGGGCGGTTTCGAGCATCAACCATGGAAAATCTCCCAACCTCGTGAGTGTGGCCCGAATTCATTTCGGGGCAATGTGTGCCATGTGTCATATAACTGGTTCGCAGTTTCTTGGGTCAACCGTGTTGTCATAAGGGGTGCTATCGACCCCGGAATATCCCAGTCCCGGAACCCACGCCTCAGGCCCCCTTTAGCCAGTGCGCCTGTAGGGGGTGAGACGGGAGAAGGGAAGGTCGGCCTGCCAGAGACCTCCGGCGCTGTCCTGTAGACCCTCGTTGTGGTTGATCATCTCAGGGACTTTTGGGCAGGCCACCGGCCTGGAACGCCCAGAGGGTGGCGTCAGAAGTTGTCGAGGATCTGTTCCTGAGTGATGTAGGTGCCGCCTTTCATCACCGCCTCGATGTTGACGAGGTCGTTGATGTTCATCAGGGGGTCACCGTCAACGAAGACCATGTCAGCGATTTTTCCTACCTCCAGAGTTCCCAGGTCTTCTGCGACGCCCATGGTCTCGGCGGCCACGCTGGTAGCGGTCTGCAGTGCTTCAACCTCGGTCATGCCACCCTCAACGAAGGCGCGCAGCACCAGGTGATTGTGGATTCCGGGGGTCGTCAGTGGGGCATCTGTGCCTGCTGAGACATTCGCCCCTGCCCGCACTAAGTCGGTGTAGACCCCCATCGAGCCGCGGATCTCGTCGATCTCTTCCGAGGACGGCCGTTGAGCTGAGGCGGCCTCAACAGTGGCAATGTCCTTGGCGGGTAGCAGGCGTTGCACGCGCGGGTCGTGGGCCAGCTCGGGCTGCAGCCCCAGCAGGGCGGTGGCTTCGAACGGGGTGGCCACCACATCGACGCCGCCCTTCGAATAGATGTCGATGACGTCGCCATAGCTGTGACCGCCGGGGCTGGTCACGTTGTCATAGCCGGCACGTTGTGTGGCCCCCAAATGGCTGGTGCCGGTCAACCCCAGCGTGGCCGTGGTGGGGAGAATGTGTGAGAAGGCGGGAACACCCACTTCGTTGGCCACTTCCGCCACCCGGGCCATGTGCTCCGGGGCGGTACGGACATAGGTTTTGAACAAGTCCGGGTCAAGGGACTGCTGTCGGGACAGTTCCTTTTCCAGCTGTTCATCCGAGACGATGGCCCGGGTTTCCGGATGAGACACCCGGGAGCCATCGATCAACTCGCCGGCCACGAACGATCGGGGTCCTAGCAATTCCCCGCTGGCCAAGGCTTCACGGGTAGAGACCGCTTCGTAGAGGAAACTGCCCATGGACACATTGGAGGTCACCCCCATGGAGAGGTAAAAGTTCCACCACTTGGTGCCGTAGTAGCGCATGTCCTGGGGGTGGCTGTGCATCTCGAACATACCGGGCACAACGGTCTTGTTGGAGGCGTCGATGTAGGTGGTGTCCGCCTCCTTGTCTTCCTCGGAGCGCTCTTGGTGCGGATCGATGCTCTGAATCCGGTCACCGTCCAAGGTGATGTCGATATTTTCTCGCGCCGTCTGGGAGGTGCCGTCCCACATTTTTCCGGCGTGAATAACAGTCCGGCCCTGGGGGACATCGTTGGTGTAGGTCAGGTCCACCGGGTGCTCGCGCACATCGGTGCCTTCTAGATCTGTGGATTTCAGCTTCCCCTCGTGCAGATACAGCAGACGGGACGAATCCCCGCTCCACGACGGGGAGTCTGCGGTCTCATCGGTGATCCTGCGTGCCTGCCCGACCGGTTTTCCCATCGGGTCCACGGGCAGCACCCACAGGCTGGATTCCATGATGAACGCCATCCACTTACCGTCAGGCGACCAGACAGGCCCGCTGTCGCCGAGATCAGCGATCGATCCCCGTTCCTGAGGGGCGTACGAGGTGCGTTCCCCGGTTCGCGAGTCCACCACCCAGATGGAGTTGAAGTCTTCCCGGAAACGTGTGTTGGGGGCGAAGGAACCATCCCCCAGGGCGATATAGGCGCCATCGGCCGACCAGGAGGTCCCCTCCCACAGCTCCCCTCCGGGCCCCGTACCCAGGTCGTGGATCTTCCCGCTGGCCACGTCGAGAACTTGGAGCCTGTTGTCCTGATCGAGAAAAGACAGGCGCGTGCCATCCGGGGACAGGGAGGCCCCGTACTCGGCACCCTCCGCGCTGGTGAGCCGACGTTCCTCACCCGTGGCGAGGTCACGCAGGTAGACATCCGGGGTTCCTGCTTTATCGGAGCTGTAGGTAACCGAGGCGCCATCACGTGACCACTCGACGTCATATTCCCAGTACTGGTCATCAGTCAGCTGCTTCGGCTTTTCCCCCTCAGTCTGCAGCCACAGGTCGTTGAGAGCGCCAAACGCAATGGTCTTCCCATCGGGGGACAACCTGGGGTTGAGGATCCCGGTAACCTGTCGCGGTTTATCAGAGCTCCACTGGTGGTCCTTCGTGTTCCGGGTTACAGGCCGCTTAAGCTCCACGTTCGCCTCGAAGGGGATCTCTACTTTCTCTCCGGTGCGCAGGTTGCGAGTGCGGATACCACCGTCGGCGGAGTAGAGAACCAGCTCCTGGGACAGTGCGCGGGCAGGGAAACGGAACACATCCTCTTGAGAGGTCACTTCCTCACCATTGAGAATCAGGTTGCCCCCCTGCCAGTAGAGGATGCTCGAACCATCGGGTGACCAGGACGGTGCGCTGGCGTCTTCGGCCACGGTACGGCGTGTCCCTTTCTCGTCGATGACCACGACCTGGGGCCCGGTAGTGCCCTGGCCTTCGGTGAAGACGATCTCCTTGCCGTCCGGGGACCAGGCCGGTTCATATTCCTCCGCGGGGGAGTGGGTGTGCTGGGTGAGCGTTCCGTCAGACACGTCCATGGTCCAGATGTCATAGGACCCCCGGCCGGAACGGTCGGAGGAGAAGACGATCTCCTTGCCGTCCGGGGACCAGGCCGGCTCGCGGTGGTCGAACTCGCCCTCGGTCAGTTGGCGCAGCCCCGTTCCGTCCGGGCGGACTACCCAGATCTGGTAGTTCCCTCCCTGGTAGGCCTGGAACGCGATGAGGTCACCATGGGGTGAATAGGTGGGGCGGGTGGCTTCCAGGGAATGCTCCGTAATCCGGGTAGCCTGCCCGCCTTCCACCGGCACCGTCCACAAGGCGCTGTAAAGATCCATGACCACAGTGGTGCCATTAGGGGAGACGGTGGCGGCCATATTGGTGGCCTCACTCATGGACACCTCCACGGTGCGGAAATCTCCGGCGGTGTCTGCATCTGCAGCCTCTTCCGCGTTATCAGCCGCAGACGACGAGGTACTGGACTGGGAGGCAGACTCGGCGACATCAACCGAGGCGCCGCACGCGGTCAACATCGTCGAGCCAGATAACGCCAGTAGGGCAAACAATGCAGTCGTAGAAAGGCGGTGCTTCGACCGCGTCCGGATAACAGTCATGCGTTTCTTCTCTCCTCGCAAGCAATGATTTGTATTGCTTTTGGAACATCATGTGGAACAAGTCATATAATCTGATCGGAGTAATCTAGGTCAATGGTGTTGTCGTAAGGGGCAGAAGTGGTCGAACGAGTAGTGCCGGAAGCGGGTCGCAAACGTCGCAGGCCCACTAAGGCTGGTGTCGTGCTCAGCGAGGGGATGATTATCGACACTGCACTCCGGATGATCGAGGAACATGGATCCGAGGGGCTCTCAGCCCGTCGTCTTGGCCGCGCCCTGGGGGCGGATCCGAGCGCGGTCTATCGCTATTTCCACAGCATGGATGATCTCCTCCTGGCGATGGCCGATGAGCTGATCACCCGGGTCACGAGGGAATGGCATTCCACGGGGGACTGGCGGGCCGACCTGCACCGCTGGGGGTTGAGCGCCCATGCGGAATACATGAAATATCCGCAGGCGGCTCAGATTACGGCGGCCAGAATCACTGGCAGTACCGCTGAACTGGCCGGGGTGGAGCTGATCCTCGCGGCTTTGAGGGGTGCGGGTTTCCCCGACCACTTGGCCGTCCTGGGTTACCGGCTTTTCATCACCCAGATGCTTTCTTACGCTGCCCGGGACGGGGCGGGAAAACTGGTGGCCAACCGGAGGGCTGATATTGATCGGTGGAAGAACACCTATGCGCACGCCTCGGCCGAAACCTACCCGAATATCGCCGCGGTGGCGGAATTACTTGAACAGCACGACGGGAGCAGCACCTATCCACTGGCGCTGCGGCTTCTGTTAGGCACGATACAGGCCATGCTGGAGGAAAAGCACAGCTCAACACGCCCATCGGACATCTGAGTCCACTCCGAGCTCGGCGCTCGAAGGGGTCGATTCCCTGCTTTGCTTCGTCGAGCCTTCCGGTGCTGGAAGGCTCGACGAAGCAAAGCAAAAGAGGACCAGAATGTCCCGTCGCCGAACTGCACTAGAGTGGCTCAGTTCCAAGGAAATGGGACACCCTTAATGAAAACGTATTGAAAATACATAGTCCCAGGAGACACCTGTTCCACAAGTCATCCCACAACCATGTCCCATAAATACCGATACAAAATAGACTTCCGGTACTATTCCGATCATGGATATTGGCTACGCCCGGGTGTCGACCGCGAAACAGGACCTTGACCGACAGATCGACGCTCTGCGCCAGGAAGGTATTGCCAGCAAATACATTTACGTTGATAAGAAATCCGGCTCCACCACCAACCGCCCCGGACTGCACAAGGCACTGGATCAGGCCCGCGAAGGCGATGTCATTGTCGTCCACACCCTCGACCGGTTGGGCCGCACGGTGCGCGACACGCTGAACCTGATCCACGATCTTCAAGAGCGCAACGTCGGGGTACGCACCCTGGCTGATCCCATGCCAGTTGATTCTTCGAACCCGAATGATCCAATGGCCCAGCTATCGGTGGTGATCCTGTCGCTATTCGGGCAGATGGAACGCACCTACGCCATTGAGCGTGCGGCCCATGCCCGGACCGTGGCCGAGGCCAAGGGGAAACGGGTGGGCCGGCCCAGTGTCGTAGACCCGGACAAGCTCCGCTACGCCGAGCACCTGCGCAACGAGGGCTTCTCGATGAGCAAGATCGTGGAGAAGACCGGCATCACCCGCTCCAGCCTCTACCGGCACCTGCCGCCCCGACCGGTGGAGACCCACACCGCCAACGATGGTGAGGCCTAAGACCCCCAGATCCTGGCCTGTAGTGACGCTCTGTGCCCGAGACTTTGACGTTTTCCGCTTGTGTACACGAGTAGTGACTAGATGGTGATCAGAAGGCGTTTGTGCGGCCGTGCTCACCAGGCCATGTTTGTGCAATCGTCTTCTGACTTCGACACCTTAATATAGGGGAAATCTCCCGGAACCATGTTTTCTGTAGCAGAATCGGCCGATTCCGGCATAGATGGCAGAACTTCGCCTAGAGAGAGCCGGGCAGCCTTTGGGGCCAGCACTCGTTCCCCTTATCGCCTACATAGTCATCGGTCTAATACCCTCCTGGTACACGATGTCCTTTATAGATGGGTCATACATTTTTCTGGGGCTGGTTCCGACTGCAGCTCTAGGCATGGTGATTCTGGCGCGTCATACCTAGTTCGCCAAGGGTTGACTTACCGCTCAGCGCGCAGGCGGGCTCAGAAATAGAAGGGCCGGACCCTGTGACTAATTTCCAGAGGTCGGTCCCCACCAGCCAACTTCTGGACGACACCCCTTCACGAGGACGCCATCTGGAGTTGTGAGAAAGCCGCCACATGAAGTTGCGAGTCACAGCAGAGATGGTATCTGTCGGCATGTCTCACTGGAGTATACCCCAGAAAAGCATCCGGGCGGCCCTTTGGAGCTTGGACGGCCGAAGTTGCAAAACCCGTTCCGACGTGTTGCCAGTGAAAATCTCCTACTTAACAGTTGCTTACGTTATGCGGTGAGGATAATGATCCTTCTACAGAATGTGCAATGTCGCACATACAACTAGTGGAGTAGGGCATATCACTTAATCCCGCCGAGTGCTTAAGCGTCGACTCCACCCATCCGTGTTGAGGAGATTTGGCAATGCAACCGAAAATCGATGTCCTGTTAGACATCAAAACAACCCTAGGCGAGGGGCCAGTCTGGGACGCGCAGTCCCAGAGACTTCACTGGATAGATAGTCGTGACGGCCGCATTTTTCGCTCCACCTCCGAAGGTACCGAACTGCGCGCGTGGGAAGTCGACGAGCAAATTGGATCCATGGCGCTCTACGAAGACGGGTCGGCCTTTCTTTCCGCACTCAAGAGCGGTCTCTATCGGATCGATGTTGACACTGGTGAAAAGACTCTTCTTGCCGAGATTCCCGAAGACAAAAACCGGACCCGTCTCAACGACGGCAAGGTTGACCGGCAGGGTCGGTTCATTGTTGGCTCTATGGATATGCTCGAAGAAGATCCGCTGGGGCATTTGTACTCATATACACCAGAAGGCGAGTTACGCGTTCTGGACGGAGACATTATCTGCTCCAACGGTCCGTGCTTCAGTCCCGATGGTTCTATCTTGTACTTCTGCGACACCTGGGCCGGGGAGATCTGGAAATACGACTATGATCCCGCGACCGGTCGTGTCAGCAATCGCTCGATTTTCGCCGAGGTGGACACTTCTCAAGGTGGCGCTGCCGATGGCGCTACAGTTGATTCCGAAGGTTTCCTGTGGCAGGCACTGGTCTACAGCGGAAAGATTGTTCGCTACGCCCCCGATGGAACCATTGACCGCACTATCGAGATGCCGGTACTCAAAGCAACAAGCTTAGCGTTTGGCGGCCCGAATCTGGATATTCTGTACGTCACGTCCATGGCGAAGCCTCCACTTCCCCGATTCCCCCAAGATGGCCAGCTGCGCGGTGCACTATTTGCCATCACTGGGACTGGTGTCACGGGCATTGCTGAACCACGCTTCGGCGCGAAAGAGAGCTAACCCATGTCTAATGCACTTAAATCCATGAAGCAGGTCCACCGCTACTCATGGGTGTCTCTGATTGTTTGCTGGCTCATCTGGGTGCTTAACGCCTATGACCGAGAGATAGTTCTACGGCTGGGGCCATCGATCTCCGAGACTTTCGATCTCTCTCCTGATGCCTGGGGTGTGATGGCCGCTTTCATTATGATCGCGCTCGCCGTACTTCCGATCCCAGGCTCTGCCCTGAGCGATAAGTTCGGCGGTGGGCACAAACGTGCCAAATTCCAGGTTCCACTGATCATTGGCGTCACCGCACTATCATTCATCTCGGGGTTCAAGTTCCTCAGCCATAACATCGTTTCTTTCTTCGCGCTCCGCGTCGGCGTCAACCTTGGTTCCGGCTGGGCCGAGCCCGTCGGCGTAAGTAATACCGCAGAATGGTGGCCAAAAGAGCGCCGAGGCTTCGCTCTCGGAGTTCACCACACTGGCTACCCCATCGGTTCCCTACTGTCCGGCATCGGTGCCGCTGCCGCTCTAACCTGGTTCGGAAGCGAAGGCTGGTCCTACGCGTTTTTCTTCACTCTCATCGTCGCGGTGCCAGTCATGCTGTTCTGGGTGAAATACTCCACCGCAGATAAAATTGACACACTGTACGCAGATATTGAGTCCAAGGGACTGACCCCGCCCGAGATTGTTACAGGAGGAGTGGACCGCCCCCGCGGCCTGCTCAAGAAAGTACTGGCCAACCCCCGTATTACAGCCACAGCCGGCACCACGATGTTGACCCAGATCGTCTATATGGGTGTGAACACTGTTCTTCCTCTCTACCTCTACAACGTGGTTGGCCTATCCATGGCGGAATCCGCGGCAATGAGTGTGGTGTTCGCGCTCACGGGTATCATCGGCCAGGTACTCTGGCCTACCCTGTCCGACATCATCGGGCGCAAGGTCACCATCATCATCTGTGGCATCTGGATGGCAATCAGCGTAGGTTGCCTCTATTTTGCAACCAGCTCCCTTACTGTCGTCGTGGTTCAGCTCGCTTTCGGCCTTGTGGCCAACGCTGTATGGCCGATTTACTATGCGGCCGCATCTGATGCCGCACCGGAAGGTGGCACTTCCACCGCGAACGGCGTGATTACCACCGCAATGTTCATTGGCGGCGGCCTTTCCCCGATCATCATGGGCCGTCTGGTCGGCCTCGGTGGCGGCTGGGATTCCTCCACCGGTTACGTCTACACCTTCCTATTCATGGCTTCCTGCGCCCTTCTAGGGGCGATCATTCAGATCTTTATCAAGCAGGCCCCGAGCACTCGGCCAAGCCATAAGCAGGTCAGACAGATCTCGGCATAACACTGCCCCAAATTTCTTAATCCTGTGCGCCCTGACCCCGTTCCCCGGGTTAGGGCGCACATTTCCATATGCAGTCAGCAGGTCTCCACAGCTGCCAGCGCATCACTGCAAGAACCGTCAATCATTACCATGTTTACACAAATCACTATCCCTAACTATTCGGATATATTTTCATTGAATGTGCAGGTCAAAACCATCTTTACTTAACGATTGCTTAATATCTATGTCTTTTGTGAAGATTACCCCACACCAAGAAACGTGAGTTAGGAAACATCAAATGGCTGCTGTTGATCAATATCACAGTGTTGCATCGACATCCGCTGACCTAGCACGGGAACTTGGTGTTTCTCGAGCTGCAGTGAGTTATGCGCTAAACGGAAAACCAGGAGTATCCCCCTCGCTGCGTAAGAAAATCTTGACGAAAGCACGACGGAAGGGATTGATCGCCAAGGACATCGACAGTTCCTCAATCGGGTCCATCGGAATGATTTTGGCTGACCTAGGTAACCCCTTTTACGCCAATATCGCGACCGCAGCGACCAAGACCGCGCGAGACCAGTCAGTCGAACTCCTTCTCTCTCATAGTGCGGATAGCCCAGAAGCGATTGCCAAGGCTGCTGAGAACATGGCGCAAAGCGGAGTAAAGGGAATCATCCTCACCACGCTCAATATCGGTGAGGGCGGTTTGGTCCGGGATCTACGCACCAGGCGCACCCCCATCGTGCTGTTGTCGAGGAGAGTGCCCCAGCTCGCTGACATTCCCTTCGACGGCATCGACGATTTCAGGGCGGGTTATGAACTCATGACCCATGTGATCTCACACGGTTACACCGAGATCGCCATCGCCACGGGAGGGTTTTCCTCCTATGCAACGAGCCAGCGAATCGAGGGCTTTTTGGCGGCTGCAGAGGTCGAAGGAGTCCATATTCCGAAGACAAGCGTCATGTCGACCAGCTTGAACGTGCTTGGCGGAGATATAGCAGCTGAGTACCTGCTCGAGAACGGAAAACTACCGCAGGTCGTCGTCTGTGGTGCGGATGCCATCGCCACCGGTCTCATCAACCGCCTAGCCCTAGCCGGCGTGTCGGTGCCTAGTGATATTGCGATCGTCGGTTTCGACGGCATCGCTGGCACCCAGCACCCCTTTCTCGATCTAACCACGATCGTTCAACCCACCGAGAAGATGGCCCGCAGTTCTATTGCAAAGATTCTTCAGCTCGCCAGTGGCGAGACGATCGATAACCCCATCACTATTCACTCGCACAAACTTCACCTTGGTGGTTCCTGCGGGAACCACTAACCGAACCTAGGAGTTCAGATGAACTACACCCCCTTTGAAGGTAAGAATGCCATCGTCACTGGCGCTTCCCGAGGCATCGGCCGAGGCATCGCCCTCAAACTGGCTGAGCGTGGCGCTCGCGTGGTTGTTGCGGATGTCAACCTTGAGGCAGCGCAGGAAACCGCAGAGCTATGCGGCAATAACTCCTTCGCCCTCTCCCTTAACGTTGCAGAAGCAGATGCAGTCCGCACCACGGTTGCTAACCTCGTCGACGAGCTCGGCAAGATCGATGTCCTGGTCAACAACGCAGGCATCAACCGTGACGCCATGCTGCACAAAATGTCCGATGATCAGTGGGATTCCGTGCTCGCTGTTGATCTCTCCGGCGTCTTCTACATGTGTCGTGAAGTCGGGACCCATATGCGCACCAAAGAATACGGCCGCATTGTCAACGTTGCCTCAGCATCCTGGATGGGAAACATCGGTCAGACCAACTACGCCGCGGCTAAAGGAGGTGTCGTGTCCCTGACTCGCTCAATCTCGAAAGAACTGGCGTTCAAGAATGTCACGGCCAATGCCATCTGCCCCGGCTTCATCCTCACCGAAATGACCAAGTCCATCCCCGAGAAGATTTTCAACGATCAGCTCGATAAGATCCCGCTCGGCCGTGCTGGCGAACCCGAAGACGTTGCCAACCTGGTGGCATTCCTCGCCTCCGATGATGCCGCCTATCTCACCGGCGAAGTCATCAACATCGGTGGAGGTTACAAGCTGTGACAAAAATAATCGAAACCACCGACGTGCCATCCTTAATCAAAAACGGTGACACCGTCGTCACCGACGGGATGACACTCATGGGTGTGGCAGACGAGGCCCTCAAAGTCATCGAGGACTCTTTCCTTTCCATCAACGAACCTCGCGACTTGACCTGGGTTCATGCAGCCGGTCAATCGAACCGAGTTGAGGGTCTTGCCCGTGTGGCACACAAGGGCCTGCTCAAGCGCATTGTGGGTTCCCACTGGGGACTAAATCCCCCCATGGGCGAACTTCTTGGCAATAACGAAGCAGAAGGCGTTTGCCTCCCGCAGGGACAGCTATCCACATTGTTCCGCACCATAGCTGCGGGCCGTCCGGGACAGATCTCCACGGTGGGTATCGGCACCTACATTGATCCTCGGAACGGAGCCGGCCGCATCAATCAACTGGCTGAAGACAACGTTGGAACCAATGAATACGTCGACCTTATTGAACTTGAGGGTCAAGAGTATCTCCTCTACAAGAGCTTTCCACTCGACGTCGCCATCATTCGCGGAGACGTGATCGATTCCAACGGAAATCTCAGTCACCGTGAGGAAGTCTCTGGCCTTGATGCGCTGGCTATTGCGCAGGCCACCCACAACTCAGGCGGCATCGTCATCGCCCAGGTCAAAGAGATTGTTGAACCCGGTGACATCAACGCCCGCGACGTGGTCGTTCCCGCGCCACTGGTGGATTATGCCTTCGTCACTACTGATGTCGCAGCCCACCACCGCCAGTCTCATAGCTTCCCGAAGTTCGACGCGACCTTAATCTCCGGTCATATGGCGCAGGAGAAACTCGAAGAGGCCTTCAATGTTCAGGAAACTCCAGCACACCGACTATCTGTAGGTGCTAGGGGTGTCACGTTGGTCAAAAGCGGCGACGTCATCAACGTCGGCACGGGAATCCCCGCCGATACGGTTGGCAAGGCTCTTGCACAGGCGGGAATCCTCTCCGCCGTCCACCTCACTGTTGAATCAGGCACATACAGCGGGCTGCCGTTAGGAGTTGTTGATTTCGGCTGCTCCATCCACCCAGAGGCCATCATCGGCCATCCACAGCAAATGGACTTCTACAACGGCGGTGGAGTGGACATCACCTTCATGGGTGCTGGCCAGGTCGATGGTTCCGGCGATGTCAACGTCTCCCACCTCGGCGGCAAGGCTATCGGCTGCGGGGGATTCATGGACATTGTCGACGGTGCTAAAACGGTCTGCTTCCTGATGTCTGCAGGTGGCAAGTACAACAAGTACGTCGATGAGGTTTCCCAAGTCAGTTTTTCTGGAAGGCACACGCTGAAAAAGGGCAGCCGGGTTTATCTGGCCACTGAGTATTACCTCCTCCAGTTCACCGACGACGGCTGGACGCTCATCGAAGCCGATGATTCTCCCGAAACCGATGACGCACTGGCTCGTATCCCTTTCAAGATCAACCACACAGTCAAATAATTTCTAAGGAGAACTAGAAAATGTCTGAAGATAAAGTTGTATTCCTCGGTGGCGCGCGCACCGCAGTGGGCACCTACGGTGGAACCCTCTCACAGGTACCGACCCACCAGCTCGGTGCCCACGCCATGAAGGCAGCCCTTGAAAACGTCGACGTTTCGGCAGAAACAGTCGACGAAGTAGTCATCGGCTGTGTGGGACAGGTCGGCGAGGAAGCATTCCTTGCCCGGCGTATCGCCCTCGGTGCTGGCGCTCGCGACGATTCTACTGCCATGACCGTCAATCGTCTCTGCGGTTCCGGTTTGCAAGCGGTCCAGTCAGCCGCCCTAGAGCTTCGGACAGGCGATGCTCGATACGCCGTAGCTGGTGGCGCAGAGAATATGTCTCTCCAACCTTTCCTCGACTACGGAGCCCGTGACGGTTGGCGCCTTGGTGATCGCACCGTCATCGATGGCACCAAATCCCTGATCACCGATCCCTTCGGCCAGTACCCCATGGGCAACACCGCTGAGGCGGTAGCCACCGAGTTTGGTATCTCCCGAGAAGAACAGGACATCTTTGCCGCAGAGTCGCAGAGACGAGCTACTAAAGCCCAGGAAGATGGACTTTTCGACGCTGAGATCGCCCCTATCGAGATATCACGGAAACGAGAAAATATAACTTTTGCCAAGGATGAACACATCAGGCCGGGCACGAGCGCAGAAAAGCTCTCCAAGCTTCGTCCCGCCTTCGTCAAGGACGGTACTGTCACCGCTGGTAATTCCTCCGGTATCAACGATGCCGCAGCAGCTTTGGTTCTGTCCCTCGAGTCGACGGCACAGGCCGATGGCCTCCAACCCATCGGCGAGTTGGTCGCGTTCGCCAAGGCTGGCATTCGCCCGGAGATCATGGGGTACGCCCCTAAGCTCGCTACCGAGCGAGTCCTGGAAAAGTCTGGGCTGACCCTTGAACAGATCGATTGGATCGAGCTCAATGAGGCTTTCGCAGCCCAGGCGGTCGCCGTAGTCCGTGATCTGGGAATGGATCCGGAAAAGGTCAATCCACTGGGTGGTGCGATTGCCCTCGGGCACCCAGTCGGAGCAACAGGCTCGATCCTGACGCTTCGCACTCTTATCAACTTGAAGCGCACCGGTGGTGAGTACGGGTTAGTCACCATGTGCATCGGTGGCGGCCAAGCCGTCGCTGCCATCATCCGCGTCGCCCAGTAGTTCTTATTCCTTTCTCCGGTATAAAACAAGGACCCCATTATGACCGACTTCTCTCGCACTACTGCGGTTACCCGCAGCGCTGATGATCCACGCCTCCCAGGGATTGTCAGCCGCAACTACCGCAAACTGATGCCAGTACTAGTTTTTGCCTACATCATCGCCTTCATTGACCGCACAAACATTGGCATGGTGAAACAGGATCTGGAAATCCATATCGGCATTTCAGCGGCTGCGTTCGGCCTGGGTGCCGGTCTGTTCTTCATCGCTTACGCCTTCCTCGAGATCCCCTCGAACCTCATCATGCACAAGGTCGGCGCCAGATTCTGGATCGCCCGCATCATGCTGACCTGGGGGATTCTCGCCATGGCCATGGCTTTCGTGTGGAACGAAGCCTCCTTCTACGTTCTGCGTATCTTATTGGGAGCCGCTGAAGCAGGGTTGTACCCCGGTGTAATCTTGTACATCACGTACTGGTTCCCGAAGAAGGAACGAGCCAAGGCAATCGGTCTCTTTCTTTTGGGTGTTTCGCTGGGAAACATCATCGGAGCACCGCTAGCAGGCTTATTGCTCGGCATGGATGGATTCCTCGGGTTGCACGGCTACCAATGGATGTTCCTCATCGAAGGTCTACCCGCTGTCCTTCTCTGCTTCTGGGTGTGGTTCCGCCTCCCCAATGGCCCTCAAGATGCCAAGTGGATGACCCAAGAAGAAAAGAATCTGCTCACTGATGTTCTCACAGCTGAGGACACCGGTGAAAAGACCAGCCATACCGGCATTCGCGCGCTGGGCCCGGTGATCAAGGACATCCAGCTCTGGCTAGTGGTCCTGATTTACTTTGCCCACCAGATCGCTGTGTACTCACTGTCATATTTCCTGCCCTCCATGATTCAGAGCTACGACGAAACCATGGACCCTTTGACCGTTGGATTAATTACAGCGCTGCCCTGGATATCGGCAGCCGTTGGTTCGGTGCTGCTTCCACGCTTTGCAACTAACACCACCCGCGCGCGTTCGCTGGTATCCGGTGGCTTGATACTCATCGCAGGTGGTCTGTTCATTGCTCTACGCTCTGGGTTCCTGGTAGCCATCATCGGATTCTGTATCTCGGCATTCATGCTCTTTGTGATCCAGTCCGTTTTGTTTACCTTCCCCTCAAACCGTATGTCCGGCGCAGCAGCCGCATCGGGTATCGCCTTCATCAACACTTTCGGTCTCTTGGGCGGATTTATCGGCCCAACTGTGATGGGCAGCCTGGAACAGTCCACCGGCAACCAGTTTGCAGGCCTGTGGTTCATCATCATCCTGGTTCTGGTTGGTGCCGTGCTCGCATGGCTCCTGAAATACCGCACTACCGAGAAAACACAGGTTCCTGACTCGACCGCTGCCCCGGTAGCCAGTTAGAAGTGATGGACTCCCCGCCATGAAATTTATCGTCGCACCGGATTCCTTCAAAGAATCACTCTCCGCAGTCCAGGCATCCAACGCCATAGCCAAAGGAATCAGAAAGGTATTCCCAGACCCCGATATCCGGCTTATCCCGATCGCCGATGGCGGTGAGGGCACCTGCGAGGTTATTACCCATGCATTAGGCGGGGAGATTCACCACACCCAGGTAGCCGGGCCCCTGGGCGAACAAACTAGAGCCAAATTCGGATACGTCTTTGACAACCAAACTGCCATAGTTGAAGTGGCCGAAGCTATCGGAATCCACTTAGTGGCAGAAGATGCACGAAATATCTGGAGTGCCAATTCATTTGGCGTAGGACAACTACTCCAAAAGGTCTTGGATCTCGGAGCAACGCGAGTCATCCTGGGACTCGGCGGATCAGTCACCAATGATGGCGGTGTCGGAATGCTCAATGCACTGGGAGTTCAAGCGCTCGACTTCTCAGGCTCTCCCCTGCCCGCTACACCGCGCGGGCTTGAACAGTGTGTATCCGTGGACTTCTCCGCATTGGATCCTCGATGGGATGACGTCCACATCATCATTGCAAGTGACGTCGTCTCCCCGGCAACGGGACCAAACGGTGCCACTCATATATTCGGACAGCAAAAAGGTGCCCGCACCACGGACCTGCCCGCCCTAGACAACGTGATCAGCAAATGGGTGAAAGCTCTAGAAAATGCTTCTTCCCGTGAAATCAACGACTACCCCGGGGCAGGGGCCGCCGGCGCAATCGCGACGGGATTACTCGCATTCTTCAATGTTTCTATCACACCTGGTGCAGATCTAATTCTCGATCTCGTTAACTACTCCGATCATTGTGATAAAGACTGCATCGTTTTCACTGGTGAAGGAAAAATCGATAATCAAACCGCTTTTGGCAAAGGTCCCGCGCGGGTAGCCCAGCTATCGAAGGAACTGGGCGCCCAGGTATTTGCCTTCGGCGGACTGATAGACAAGACCGCCGACGATCTCATCCCCACCTATTTTGACGCGGTCATCCCCATCACCCGCAACATCGGAGACCTCCAGAACGCGCTCGCCACCGCAGAAGAAAACCTCTCCGAGGCAAGCATCATGCTTTGTCATATTCTCAATGCAAACAACCGGTAAAGGAAAGAGACGGAGGGAAGCCATGATTACTGGCAAAAACTTGTGGCCGAACGCTGTGTTGGCCCTCGATCATCGTGGCATCCGCTTCGATTCCGAGCGCGGTGCATACACTGGCGCCCCCAGCAGCCTTTTTGAAGCCCTTGAAACCAGCGCACTTCGATTCCCAGATAAACCCGCGGTGGTTCTCGAGACCGGAGACGTTTACACGTTTTCGCAGCTGAAGTCTATGTCCGTTGATGTAGCTAGCCGACTTACCCAATATAGAGTCACCAAGGGATCAAAGATCGGCTTACTGCTGGACAATTCTATAGAGTTGTTCATCGCCCTGTACGCGGTTAGCCGGCTAGGAGCTGTGGCAGTCATGCTGCCCGGAAAACTAAAAGTTCCGGCTCTTATGGAGCTGGTTGAGCGCGCGCAACCTGATTTGATCATTGCTGAACCCGAACGACTCGACCTGCTAGAAGAATGCGGCTACCCCACTGACACCATGCCTGGAATTATGGCGGCTGAGCCAATGGTGGGACACCTTCCAATGGTTGAGGCCGGTGGTGACGAGCTCGCCCTGATGATGTTCACCTCTGGCACATCGAACACACCCAAGACCGTTGCCATCTCTAATGACAACATCATCCAGGCGGCGATGTCCTATGAGAAGGTGTTCAACCTTGATAAGAACGACCGGCTAATCTTTGGTGTCCCGCTCTACCACGTGACCGGGGTGATAGCGATCATTGCACAAATCACCCTCACAGGATGCACGCTCTATCTGCAGCGTCGCTTTCATCCAGAGCGTTTTCTGAAATGGGCTCGTGAGGTGCAAGCCACCTATATCCATGCCTCCCCTACGGTGTTCGAGTTAATGCTGCGTTCCTGGCCAGATAACTTTGAGATTCCCTCCATCCGAATCCTGGCCTGCGGTGCTGCCAGCATGCCTTCATCACGAATTCTCCGCTTGAAAAATAGACTCCCTGATGCTGAGTTCAGAACCATCTACGGACTGACAGAAACCACTTCCCCCGCCAGTATCTTTCCGGTCGATGCTGGAGATTCTGAACACATTGGCGCATCAGGTTGGGCGATTCCCGGGGTTGATCTACGAATCGTGGCTGAAGGTGGATTCGAAGTCGACAATGGCGAGATCGGAGAGATTGAGGTCCGAGGATCGACCGTGTGTCTGGGCTACATCGACGCACACGGAAGGATCGAAAAATTCGAGTGGCTTCCTACTGGCGACCTCGGTTTTGTGGATGACCACGGCTTCCTCTACGTGGTAGATCGGAAAAAAGACCAGATCAACCGCGGTGGCGAGAAAATTTACCCCCACGTAGTTGAGGAAGCTCTCAGCAACATTGACAGCGTTGTAGACACCTGTGTTGTGGGCATCGAAGACGAACTCTACGGCGAAATCCCCGCCGCATTATACGTTGCCAACCATGAGATATCCCCAAGTTATCTCACTGCGGAACTGAAAAAGAACCTGGCTAGCTATTCGGTCCCCAGCATCATGCTTCAGGTAGATGAAATCCCTAGAACCGTGGGGCTGAAGACTGATCGAAAAGCCGTGAAAAGAATTCTGAGGGAACTTGTCGTCGACAAGGTTTAATTTGTACTTCTCCATGCCAAAGAGCTCAGGTCTGGGCAGTCGTCTCAAAGATTTAGATGTTTCAGTTCCTTGGAAGTGAGACACCCCGAAAAGGTCGGAAGGGCCCCCTTTCCCAACATTCAAACCATTGCTTGTCATACAAGTAGGCGCTTGTTAGTGTCGAGGTGTGCCTACAGAGATTTCCTTATCCATCCCCGCGTCGGATCTCAGTCCCGCCGAGCGGGCACGGTTACTCGTGCCCACCCTGGCTGCGTTGTCGGATGAAAACCGGTTGACGATCCTGCTCACCCTGGCCGAGAAGTCAATGACCAACCGCCAGCTCCACGAAGCCACCGGGATGAGTCAGGCACTGGTCAGTCATCACCTGGCCGCCTTGCGCAAGGCCGGGCTGGTGGACTCGGAGCCGGTGGGCCGGGCCACGTTGAATTCCGTGTGCTGTGCCCAGCTGGCTGATCCGGTGCGCTGGCTAGCACACCTGGCAACGTTGACCCCGGAAGGACAACGGGCCTGCTGCACAGACACCCCGCTGGGCAGCGAGGTCACCGATGCTGGCTGATGCCCTCGGCACGTTCGCTGTCCTCCTGGGCGAACTGCTCCTGCTGTTTCTGGTGATCTCCTATGCGGTCGCGTTGATCAACCGGCGTTTCGGCCCAGAGCAGTTGCAGAACTGGATGGCCGGTGGGGTGGTTCCCGGCCAGGTCAAGGGCCTGGCGCTGGGGGCGATCACCCCGTTTTGTTCCTGCTCGACGATCCCGATGTTTGTCAGCATGCTCAAAGCCGGGGTGGCTTTTCGCACCACCGTGACCTACCTGATCGCCTCGCCGCTGCTCAACCCGGTCATCCTCGGCGGGATCTGGCTGATCTTTACCTGGCAGATCGCGCTCAGCTACGCGGTGATCATGGCGCTGCTGGCGCTGGCAGCACCCTGGGCCTGGACCGCCCTGGGCATGGAAGACCAGCTGCGCAAGGTCAAGGTCAAGGGCGGGCGCGGCCTGGACGGGACCCCGTGGCGCGGGATCAAACAAGAAACCCCGGCAGCGATCCGCCAGGCCTGGGAGGATCTACGCCCCATGCTCATTCCGATGATCATCGGCGTGGCCATCGGCGCATTCATCTACGGGGTCGTGCCCGAAGACGGCCTGGGCTTTATGGCCGGCGAAAACGTCTGGTGGCTGATTCCGGTGGCCGCGGTGATCGGCATCCCGCTGTATGTCCGACTCGAGACGATGCTGCCGGTCGCCCTGGCCTTATCGGGTGCCGGGGTGGCCATCGGCCCGATCTTCGCGATGATGATCGGCGGGGCCGGGGCCTCACCGCCGGAGGTCTCGATGCTGGCGGCGGTGTTCAAGCCGAAACTGTTGGCCACCTTCGTGATCACGATTCTGCTGGCGGCCATGCTGGCCGGCTACGCGATGACGATCATCCTCTAAACCACCCACCTCTACTGAAAGGACACCCTCATGGGACTCAAGGACCTGTTTACCAAGAAGAACACGAACTCCGACTGCTGCAGCGTCGAGATCGTCGCCGACGACGACACCGACACCACCAGTGACCAGGAGGAGCAGCACCAGCACGCCACGTCCTAACCCGACACACACCCCGGTCTCTACCAGCGTGACCGGCTCCTGGCCGAGGGCACGAACAGCCGGCACCGACACCAACGACCCCGCGCGATTCCCGCGCGGGGTCGTTGGTGGTGTCAGGTGGGGTGGTCAGTGCTCCAGCAGCTCGGCGAGGAGCCTGCGCACCCGGGCATCGATGTCATCGCGGACCAGACGCATACGCTCCAGACCCTCGATGCCACGCTGGGACGGCTCGTCAGTCACCCACCGCTCGCACGTCCCGCGGGCGTCGTCGGGTAGCTCCAGCTGGGCATCACCTCCCAGGATGATCACGCGATCGACCTCGCGCAACAGCTGTGGATCCACGCCCTTGGGGTGGCCTGCGGACATGTCGGCACCGGCCTCGGCGATGACCTCGACGGACTGGGCGTTGAGCTTGCTGCCGGGTGTCGTGCCGGCGGAGTGGATCTTGATCCGGTCGCCGGCGTGCTGAGCGGCCAAGGCTGCGGCCATCTGGGATTTCCCACCGTTGCCGACGCAGACGAACAGGACTGATGGTTGGGTGCTCATGAGGTGATGTTCTCCTTCTCGGATACAGCAGTCTGCGAGGATGGTGTCGAGGATGCGGGCAGGGTCGGATCCTGGGGGAAGAGTTTCGGTCCCAGCCACAGCATGACGTAGACCAGGCCGACGAGCACCGGGATCTCGATCAGCGGTCCGATCGTACCGGCCAGCGCCTGTGCGGAGGTCGCACCGAAGGTACCGATGGCCACGGCGATGGCCAGCTCGAAGTTGTTGCCCGCGGCTGTAAACGACACCGACGCGGACTGGGCGTAATTCATGCCCGACGCCTTCGAGGTGGCCAGGGAGATGGCGAACATGCCGACGAAGTAGGCCAGCAGCGGCACAGCCAGGCGGGCCACGGTCCACGGTTGGGAGGTGATCTGCTCGCCCTGCAGGGAAAACAGCAGCACGATGGTATAGAGCAGGCCGATCAGTGCCAGCGGGGAGATCTTCGGCAGGTAGGTGTTTTCGTACCAGGCACGGCCCTTGGTTTTTTCGCCGATGATCCGGGAGGCCACGCCGGCGGCCAGCGGGATGCCGAGGAAGACGAGCACGGAGGTGACAATGGACCAGAAGGAAAACTCGGCGGACGTGGTCGCCAGGCCCAGCCAGGAGGGCAGGACCTGGAGGTAGAACCAGCCGAGTACGCCGAACATGATGACCTGGAAGACCGAGTTGATGGCCACCAGCACGGCCGTGGCCTCCCGGTCACCGCACGACAGGTCACTCCAGACGAGCACCATGGCAATGCACCGGGCCAGGCCGACGATGATCAACCCGGTGCGCAGTTCCGGCTGGTCCGGCAGGAAGATCCAGGCCAGGGCGAACATGAAGGCAGGCCCGACCAGCCAGTTGAGGACGATGGACACCGTCATCAGGCGTTTATCGGCGGCGATCTCGCCGGCCTTGTCGTAGCGGACCTTCGCCAGCGGCGGGTACATCATCACCAGCAGCCCCAGCGCGATCGGCAGGGAAATCTCACCGACCTCCAGGGCACCGAGTGCGTCACCGATACCGGGGACCACCCGGCCGATGACCAGGCCAGCGGCCATGGCCAGGAGGATCCAGACCGGCAGGAAGCGATCCAAAAAGGACATGCGCGGGCGGTGGGCGGCAGTCATACGGCCCCTTTCACAGTATTGACAATCATCAATACGAAAAGTAGACCTGATATAGATGCCTGTCAATATAGGATGGTTGTTATGACACTCCCGCAGATCCTTCCGCTCACCGATCTTGCCGCCTGTTGCTCGCTGGGTGCTGGCCCCCTGACTGATACGGAGGCCGAGCGTTATGCCACGTTGTTCAAGGTGCTGGCTGACCCCGCCCGCCTGCGCCTGCTGTCGAGGTTGGCGGCCGAGGGCTGTGGCCCGGTCAGCGTCGGCGAGCTGACAGAGAGGTCGGGGTTGAGCCAGCCGACTGTGTCGCACCACCTGAAGCGGTTGACCGAGGCAGGCCTGCTGGACAAGGTGCGAGTGGGCCGGACGGTGACCCACCAGGTCCGCCCGGAACTGTTCGCGGAGCTGCGCACCGTGCTGCAGATGGACTGACCCACCACCGACGAGCAGGAGACGATCACACACGTGACCAGCAAACACTTCGCGGCGATCATTATCGGCGGTGGCCAGGCGGGCCTGGTCACCGCCTACTACCTGCTGCGAGCAGGCGTGAACACCCTGGTCCTCGACGATCAGGACGGCCCCGGTGGGGCGTGGCGGCAGGTGTGGCCGTCGATGACGTTGTTTTCCACCGCGGAGTTTTCCAACCTGCCGGGCAAGCCCATGCCAGCCTACGAGGGGTTCCCACCGTCGGACCATGTCATCGACTACCTTGCCGACTATGAGCAGCGCTACCGGATCCCCGTCGAGCGCCCCGTGCGCGTGGACCGCGTCGAGCGGGAGGATGGAGGCTACCGCCTCCACGCCGGTGATCGGTCGTGGACGGCTCCCCATGTCGTCGCCGCCACCGGCACCTGGTCTACTCCCTTCGTCCCGGCCTACCCGGGATTGTTTACCGGCACGCAGTGGCATTCGGCGAACTATCCCGGGGTGGGCCCCTTCCGGGGGTCGTCCGTGGCGGTGGTGAGGGCGGCGAACTCCGCCGCGCAGATCGCCGCCGAACTCACCGGTCTTGCCGAAGTCATCTGGTACACCCGGCATCCACCACGGTGGATGCCCGATGAGGTCGACGGGCGGGTGCTGTTTCGCCGGAACCGGCAACGCGCCCTGGCCGTCCAGCGCGGCGAGACCGATCCGGGGGCCGACTCGGAGCTCGGCGACATTGTCGTGCTGCCTGAGGTGCGCGCTGCCCGCGACGCCGGATGGTTGGCGGCCACGCCGATGTTTAGTTCCCTCGACCAGGTCACCACCGGATCATCTGATCTGGTGCACCGGGTTCCGGCCGTCCCTCAGACCGGTGCGCCGGCCCCTGGACGGCACGACCCCGAAATACCCGGGCCTGCACCTGGTCGGTTACGGCGACTGGACCGGCCCCGGAGCCGCCACGCTCACCGGGGTAGGCCCCTACGCCAAGCAGACCGCCCGGACCATCGCGGACTCATTCGGCACAACCGTCAAGTAATCCCCGCCTGGCCGGCGACCCCGAGGGACACTCTGTCGTCAGCACAACGAGAGGGGTGGAGTTTCGATCGCTGCAGGAAAACACCGGCACCTCATCCTCCGGGGGCCGAAGAGTGTTCCACATCTTCCTGCCCGGCGGAGTTTGAATGTGATCTGATCCGGGAGCGGACCCACGCCGGTCTGGAGGCTGCCTGGGCTCGTGGCCGCACGGGAGGCCGGCCACCACTGCTCAGCGGGGACAAGCTACGCACCGCGCGGGAAAATCCACGAGCAGTGGGACATGACCGCGAGCAGATCAGTACAGTTCTAGGTGTGAGGCACACCACTGTATATCGCGCTTTGCGCCGTGACACCGGAACCACCCCGCCCAGGCGCCGGCGGGCCTCCACGCCAGCGGAGTAGTCATGACCGGAGGCAGCAGGTCCACGCAACCTGATGGTGCCTCCGCACGTGAGAACACCACCGTCGCCCGGTGGACGGTGCTGCGCCAACACGTTGAAGACGAGATTCCTCTGACACAGCTGGCCGTCCAGGAGGGCATCGGCGTACGCACCCTGCAGCGCTGGCTTGCGGCGTACCGGAAAGGTGGGATCGCAGGCCTGTCCCCCGCCACGCCAGCGCCCCGAGGACGACGGACACATCCCGAACTACGGGCACTCATTGAGGGGTTAGCACTGGTCACCCCACGTCTGTCGGCAGCAGCGATCACCCGCAGGGCCACCGCAATCGCTGCCGGACACGGCTGGCTCCCCGTCTCCTACAGCACGGTCCGCTCGATCATGGCTGATCTGGACCAGGGGATGCTCACTCTCGCCCACCAGGGTCCGGTCGCCTACCGGGACAACTTCGAATTGGTCTGGCGACACCGGGCTAAACGCGCCAACGCCACCTGGCAGGCCGATCACACCCAGCTCGACATCCTCATCCAGAATACGAATGGTCAACCCGCCCGCCCCTGGCTGACGGTGATCTTGGATGACTACTCCCGCGCGGTCTGCGGCTACATGGTCTTTCTCGGCGCCCCCTCCGCCATGAACACCGCCCTGGCGTTGCGCCACGGAATCTGGCCCAAAAACGACACCGAGTGGCCGATGTGCGGGATCCCAGACGTGCTCTATGTCGACCATGGCACGGACTTCACCAGCCATCGTCTCGCCCAGACAGCCAAAGACCTGCACTTCGAGATCATCTACTCCACCGTCGCCAGACCGCAGGGACGCGGCAAGATCGAACGGATCTTTCGCACCATCACCACCGAACTCCTGGCCGAACTGCCCGGCTACCTGGCCGAAGGCCACCGCCATCCCGCACCAGTACTGACTCTCCCGGAGCTTGATACCGTCATCGCGGCATTTATCGGCACCACCTACCACCAGCGCATCCACCCCGAGATCAACACCACCCCCCACCAGGCCTGGATCGGCAACGGCTGGCTACCGCGTCTGCCGGACACGGTCGATGACCTCAACCTGCTGCTGCTCACTGTGGCGACACCACGGGTGGTCCACCGCGACGGTGTGCACTTCCAGGGACTGCGCTATGTCTCCCCGTTGCTGGCGGCGTACGTCAAAGAACCCGTGGTCATCCGCTATGACCCGAGGGATATCTCCGAGATCAAGGTCTTCCACCACGACCAGTACATCTGCACAGCCGTCGACCCCGATCACGCCTCCGCCACAGTCAGCCTCAAAGACATCCAGACAGCCCGAGCCACACGACGACGCCAACTCCGCGCCCAGATCAATGAACGCATCGCCGTGGTCGCCGACCACAGCCCCCAGCTCAGGCCCACGAGCCCGCAATCGCCGGCGACCGGTGAACCGACCAGGAAAAAGCGCAAGCTGCGCACCTATCTGGAGGAGGACTGATGGCCCCGCAACGTTTCATCGCCACCAAGCAACACCGCCGGTTCGTTGAATTCGCCGACGCGGTGCGCCGGCAACGCACCATCGGTATCTGCTACGGACAGGCCGGGACCGGGAAACACTCTCCGCCAGGCACTATGCCCACTGGTCTGTCGCCGAGCCCCTGCTCACGGAATGGGGGCTCAGAGAAGACTCGGACTATCAGGTCTATGCCGCCCTGGCCCACAAACGAACAGTCTTTTACACCCCGCACGTTGCCACCACGCCGAAGCGGATACGAGAAGACCTCGCCCAGGTCAGTGACCGTGCCGCCATCTGCATCGAGCAGCACCTGATCAAAAGTGGCGAGGTGAAAAAACCGACCTCACGCCTGAACAAATACATCGACATGATCATCATCGATGAGTCTGAGCGCCTCAACGCCACGGCCCTGGAGATGATGCGCGATCGCTATGACCGCACCAACATCGCATTGATGCTGATCGGGATGCCCGGCATCGAGCGGAAGTTCAGTCGGTTTCCCCAGCTCTACAGTCGTGTTGGTTTCGCCCATGAATACCGTCCCCTGGCCGAGGAGGAACTGGTGTTTGTCCTAAGGCGCTGGTGGCGCAAACTCGGCCAGGAACTCAACACCGAAGACTTCACCGACACCCAGGCCGTCGCCGCGATCGCGCGGGTCACCCGAGGCAACTTCCGCCTGGTCGACCGGCTGTTCACCCAGATGGAGCGGGTCATGAAGATCAATGAGCTGACCACCATCACCGACGACGTCGTCGAAGCAGCCCGCTCCACCCTGGTCATCGGGATCACCTAGAACCGCCATCCGAAGCTGCGCAAAAGCCGCCACACGAAGCTGCGAGTCACACAGGTCAAAAAATCGAAAAATGTCACGTAACGCGTTATATTACCTACGTTCCGTGAACGGTATAAAATTTTATTAATGTGACAGAGTTTCCCGGGACCCACTGTGTTACACCACGCCCACCCTTGTCAGGGTTCGCTTAGCGAACGGTGGGACGCTGTGGAACCCAATGTTCCGGAACGGTGCGCGCGGATAGTGAACACGGCTTCTGAATTTTCACACTTGGTGAGCAGGAGTGCTGACATCACTATGTTCAGTACCGGTCTGCACTGGCCGTCATTTTCAGAGGGCGACCGCACTCCTCCGGGTCTCGATGGTGAAGGGGACTTCTGAACCTGACAGCTGCGTCGCGAATCAGGCACTCTGCCCGCGCGGTAGAGGAAATCAACGAAGTTCACATGAGAGTGTCAGATGGATTGTGTGTGAACGGCTAACCCCGAACCGAAAGGTAAGCCATCATGACAAGCGTGGCACCAAAACATCACAACGACGCTGACCGCATCAAGACGATCTCCGAGAAGTTCCTGGAAAACGACGAACTCACCGGCCTGATCGACGAGCTCGCCGGCTCGACCAACAATGCCGATGACCTGGTCAAGGGACTGCTCCAAGCCAGTCTCAACCGTGGATTGTCCGCCGAACTCGACGCCCATCTCGGCTACGCCAAAGGCGACCGCGAAGCCCGGCAGGAGACCGCATCGACGAACTCGCGAAACGGGACCTACCCAAAAACGGTGGACACCACCTACGGACCGATCGACCTCGACGTCCCCCGCGACCGGGCCGGTTCCTTTATCCCGAAGATGGTACCGAAAGGCTCTCGCCGGCTCGGTGGCTTAGATGAGCAGATCATCAGTTTGTATGCCGGTGGGATGACCATCCGCGATATTCAGCACCACCTGGCCACCACGCTGGGTACGGACCTGTCGCACGAGACGATCAGCACCATCACCGACGCCGTCCTGGACGAGGTGATGATCTGGCAAAAACGCCAGCTGGACT
>NZ_JBNILW010000023.1:0-24199 GCF_050107895.1 Corynebacterium halotolerans
AGGTAGTCGTCGGTGGCGACGTACAGTGCTGTTGCGAGAGTGTTGAGATCGTTGTCCACAACTTCGATTCTTCAACACTCTCGCTTTGTCTTATGAGCAGCGACTCTCCCTGGAATCAATCATCTAGTGAGCAGTGGAATTACAAGAAAGATCGCCGAGCGCCCGGTTAGGGTCTTGCGGGGTGTCGGGTAGGTAGCGGTAATCGACGGATTGGGCCCGGCGGGAGACCACAATGTGCCGGTAGCCGGTACCTACCCGACACAACCCCCAAGAAAACTTACCTACTCGCAGTTAATACCGTCGTTGTCACCGTCGCGGTACCAGCCATATTCCGGATCCACTCCGGAGACGTAGGGACCGTAACCGGCGTCCTTGGCCTTGGCACAGCTGCTGAACTGGGGATCGGTGCCGCCCTGGGCCGGAGCCTGCTCAACGGGCGCCTGCTGCGCCGGAGCAACCGGGATCTCTGCCTCGATCGGTGCCGGCTCCTCAACCGGAGCAGCCTCCTGCGTGGCAGTGATGTTCACCTGATAGTCGGTTCCGCCGGTGGGCAGCTCATGGTCGGGGCAGTTGGACAACACCCGGCCTATGGCGTCCTTCTCGGCGCTGGTCACCCACAGGTCATAGCGGGCCTTCACCGCGATCTGCCGGGACACATAATCACAGCGGAAGGAACGGTTGGCCGGCAGCCACGTCGCGGCGTCACCGGCCCCCTTCTGGGAGTTGGCCGGGCCGTCCACTGCCAGCAGGTTCAACGGATCGTTGGCGAACTGGGTACGGTCCTCCACACTGAGCTGCTGGGCACCCTTCTGCCAGGCATCGGACAGGGCCACCACGTGGTCGATCTGAACCTTGGTGGAGGTGTCCTGGCCACGCTGGAAGTGGATCTCAGTGGCGGTGTACGGATCGTCGAGCACACCGGTGAGCACGATGCAGTCATGGGTGCCCGGACGGAAGGTCTCGCCCTCCAGGTCACGGGCCAGAATGTCGTTGCGGGTGTCGCAGCCGTTGTGGTCGGTGTCCGCCCATGCGGCCCCGAACTGTTCCCGTTCGTAGCCGGTCTGTGGCGCGCGCCCCTTCACATCCAGGGTCTCCAGGGCAGCTAGCGCGCTTCCTGCCACCGCCGGTTCCTCCGCCGCGGTCTCCCCGGCGGGTTCCTCGGTGTTCTCCTCCGAAATCTCCGGCGACTGACCACTGGCAGGGGAGGCGGTGGCCGCGGTGGCGCTCGAGGAAGCCGCCGGGTCAGATCCTTCCGTGTCCGGGGCGGCACAGCCGGTGGCGAACACCGCCAGGCTCAGGGCAGCTGCGGATACGGTGATCCAACGCTTCAACGTCAAGAGGGCTCCTTCTCAAGGGAAAATGCACGACGGAGCGGCGGCAACAAAGCCGCGCCCCTGGCGCATGCTGGAAGACTCCGGGCGTAGGATTCAACCTCTTACCCGGGAGCACCCCGGCTAGAACACACGGGGAGTTTCTGAGCTGCAGCTTAGCAAGCACGGGAAACAATCGGAATTCCTGCCATACACCTGCCCTCGCTCAGTAAAGCCGCGCTGATTCAAGTTTTTCCCTCAGGAATATTTTCGCAGCTCTTGTCAGCAATTTAGGCCTGTGGGAAGCTGAGGACAGCTACATTCTGGAGCAGGGATGAAGCGCGGGCCGCAAGTGTCTGCGCGGCAGAGGCTTCCTCCTTGGTAGGTCACTCACTTACAGGAGGAAACCCTCATGAGCATCCGTATTCAACAACCGGAACCCTATGACATCGTCGGCAACAACATCCAGATCGCAGGTGTCGCCGGCGGCGCCTTCGAAGCCAGCTACAACTACCGCGTCACTGAAGGTCATGACGAGGTCACCGGTCATTTCATGGCCGGTGATGGGGTGGGTGGGCATGGCCAGTTCCAAGTAATGGCCGACGTCTCCGGCGCGGCTTTTACCCACGTCGTGGCCTATGTGGAGGTCTTCCACACCTCGCCCAAGGACGGGGAGGAGCTTGATCGCGTGGTGGTGCCGGTCATCCTGGGGGAACGGATCGTGCCCGGTTACACCAGCTACCTGGAGCATGTGGTCAGGGGAGGGGAGACGTTGTGGGGCATCGCCCGCCAGCATTATGGCAACGGCAATCTCTACCAGCGGCTGGTCACGGCGAACCCCTCGATCACCAACCCGAACCAGATCAGTGTCGGTGATGTCATCCGAGTACCACGGGCGGACTGAGCCTAGGAAAGAAGAATGCCGTCAGGGGAAAATCCTGACGGCGTTCCCGGTTACCGTGGGTTGCCGCCGAGAGCGGAGAATCCACCGGCGATTGACCGCACGGCTTAGCGCGGGTCGGACTCGCAGCCGACGCCGTCGCGGTTGCGGTCGTGAGCGGCACGGAATCCGGCGTCATCCCGGTAGATAGGCCGGTTGAGCGCGTTCCAGACTGCGGTGCAGTTCTTGTAGTAGACAGTGTCGGTCCGTGCCGGAGTCGGCGCGGGTGCGGGGGCAGGTGCGGGCACATTGCGTTGAGGGGCAGACGCGGGTTGCGGTGCCGGGGAGGGCGCCGGCGGACCAGGGATGATGCCCGGGAGCGGGTTCGGGATGAGCCGTTCCTGGATTGCCCAGTTGACGCCACCTGCGATCAGACCACCGATGGCGAGGAGTGCGACGACTCCGATAACGGCACCTTCTGAGCTGCCCTCGGCGGTGTCAGGGTTCTCGAGTTCTGCAACGTCTGCATGGTCTCCGGAAGACAGATTCGAGGAGAGCCCCGAGGACAACCCCGAAGATAGCTCGGCGGAGGAGGTGGTTTCCTCCAAGAATTCTGCCGAGACCTCGGCATGGGCAGGGGTCGCAGTGGAGATAGCGATGCTGGCGGCGAGAGCGATGCTCAGGATTCTTTTACGCATGGAGAAAGTATTGGCATAAACTGTGAATTTACATAAAATGGGCTGTGCATCTACCCCTAATGGGGACCGGACAGCATCAACACCGCACACCGCTCCGGCAGGAGCCCTACCGCCCCAACGCCCCAATAACTTCAGCCGTGGTGGCCAAAGTGACCATCGGTGCCAGCAACTCCAAGATCCGGAGAGTCTGCTCCTGCGCCTCGTCGCTGAGGGCACCGCACGCGTCGGTCACCACGATCACGGAACGCCCGGCGTCGATGGCGCCGAGTGCCGTGGACAGCACGCAGCAGTCGGTAGCCACACCGCAGAGCACCAACGGTATGCTCACCGGAACCAGCGCCGCCAGCTCCGGCCCCCACTTCGAGAACGTCGGCAGGGAGATCACCGGTTGGGAGGGCGGCGGATCGATCGTCAGGTCCCACAACCGGGAGGTCTCATCCACCCGGAAGCTGGACCAACGGTCGTAGTAGTCGGACCAGGCGCCCTTCTCGGCGGGGTCGCGGACGAACCTGGTCCACACCACCTGCTCGAAGGCCTCGGTAAGCTCGGTCACCTTGGCCTCGGCCTCCTCATAGCGCGGCACCTGCCAGTCGCTGCCCGTCTCGTGGAAGGCCACCTGCATATCGATTACGGCGAGTACCGCGTTGCCGGACAATTCAGAAACAGTCATCGGGCGAGCTCCTCAGTCAGATCAGTAGCAACCGCGTCAGAACCTGCCACCGGAGCAGTGTCAGAAGACAAATTCCGCGAGCCCATCGAGATGTCCGCGTCACGTCCACGCAGCAGGTGAATCACAAGATAGGCGACGGCAGCCGACAGCGCACCGATGTAATAGGTGACGTCACCCAGGCTGGAGAGCCATCCGGATAGGGGGCCCGTGCCCAGCGGGGTGTCCCAGAACAGCGCGGAAACCAGGCACCCGAAGATCCACGCCACGAAACCCCAGGCGACAGCGCGCCGAGGGTCGAAGAGCTCCTTTACAGCCTCCGTCTTCAGGTGGCGGGTGCGCACGTAGTAATCCATCAGCAGCACCGTGGAGAACGGCACCACCAGGTAGCCGAGTAGCAGCAGGAAGTCGTAAAAGCTGCCGTAGGGGTCGCTCTGCATGAGCAGCGTGACCCCGAAGCTGATCAGCGCGGTAATGATCACTCCCACGGTGCGGCTGACCGGGACGCGGATCGTCAGCAGTGACAGCGCGCCGCCGTAGAGATTCATCGCGCTGACCGGGACGGTGGAGACCACCACGGTGATCATGGCCAGTGGGGCCCAGGGGCCGGTGAGCTCCGCGACGGCCTCCACCGCACCCAGGTCGCCGGCGAAGCTGGAGACCAGCACGCCGATGCTGCCCAACCAGAGCAGGGAGAGGAACCCGCCGCCGGTGGTGTAGGCGACGATCTTCATGTGCGAGGTGTTGCGCGGCAGGTAGCGCGAGAAGTCGGAGGCGAACGGCGTCCACGTCATCACATAGATTAAGAAGAAACCGGCGAAGGTGACCCACTCGGCGAAGCCGCCTCCCTCAACAGCAGCAGGAGCGGCCCCGATGTCTACCTTGGTCAACGCCAGAACGGTGATCACGGCGAAGAGCACGGTCAGCACCACGGTGGCGATCTTGTTGACCAGGTGGATCAGGTTGTGTCCCCAGATGGCGAAGAGTGCCTGGAACCCGAACATCACCGCGGAGCCGAGCCAGAAAGGCACGCCCACCAGCTGCTGCAGCGCGAGCACGGCGAAGACCGTGTTCACCGCAACCCAGCCGATCGCGGAGACGTTGGTCAGCAGGGCCACGGGCGCGAAATTACCGAAGTATCCCATCGGCCCGCGGGCCTGCACCTGCTGCGGCACCCCGAAGCGGGTGCCGATCCCCGCCAGCACGCCCATCACCAGGGCGCCGGCGAGGCTGCCGACGGCTACGGCGGACAGGCCCTGCGCGATTGTCAGGCCGAAGGAGCTGGCGAAGAAGCCGGAGACCAGCACGGCGAGCACCATGTTCGCCGCGAACCACAGCGTGAACTGGGAGCGGGGATGTCCGTGCCGTTCGGTGTCGGGGATTTCCTCGGTACCGTAGGGTTCCGCCTTGCGCAGCGAATTCCCATAGGCGATGGTGGGCGTGGTCGAGTTGGGCTCGGTCACGAGGCCTTTCATAGAGCTGTTGTTGGTGCAGAGCAGGAAGAATCAGCCACGGTGTCGCGTCACGGCACCGGCGTGACGGAGAGAATCGTTGACGGACTACTGCGAGAGGACGGAGAACCGTGTCATGCGGGAGTTCCTCAATGTCCGACGTCTGGTGGCCAATCGCAACACAGGAAGTCCGCCCTGATGAGACGAGCGTCCCGTGTTGACAGATCCCCGCCCGGGCGCGGCGGCCCTCGCTGAGGGGCAGGACAATGCCGCGCGACCTGTTACCGGAAGCCCGACAAGCGTGTACCCAGGGAAAATCTGATTCCGGTAACTGTATCGCGGTCGCGTCGGCAAATGAAAACTTGCCGACGCCCCGCCCACGCAGCAGTGCGGCTTTTCCGCTGATGAACGCGGCCGCGACCGGGGATCCGTGAGGCTTATCGACGCCGTGTGGACTCCGCGGTACTCAGCTAACGTGTTTGAATTCCTCTCCGAACACCACTCGGGGGCACTGCAGAAAAGAATCCGCACCGGGCCCCGGGCCGGTGCGGATGACAGGGATACCTGAGCTACTGCGCCGCCTTCGAGTCACCGTCGATCGGGAACTGCTGCCCCGAGATCGTGCGGGCATGCGGTCCGCTGAGGAACACTGCCAGCGCTCCGATGTCTGCCGGATCCGTGAAGGACTTGATGGCTTGGTTTTCCATGCCGGCGGCCTTTTCCTCCTCGATGGTGCGCCCTGATACTTCGGCACGGCCGGCGAAAACCTGCTCGATCCGCTCGCCCTGGACCGCGCCGGGATGGATCGAGTTGACGGTGATGCCGTGCGGGCCGAGCTCCAGGGACAAGGTCTTAGTGAAGCCGACCAGCCCCCATTTCGTGGTGGAGTAGGCAATGCGATTCGGGTAGCCGAAGCGTCCCGCCAGAGAAGACATCACCAGGATCGATCCCCCGCCGCTGTCCTTGAGTAGCGGTACTGCCTGGCGAACCACATTGAAGGAACCGTTGAGGTTGACGTCCACGACTGTTTTCCAGGCGGCCGGATCGTAGTCCTCCACCGGGGCGGTGGGACCGGCGATACCCGCGTTGCTGATCACGACGTCGAGTCCGCCCCACTTAGTGCGGAGCTCCTCGATCAGGCGGGACACGTCCTCCTCGGAGGTAACGTCACCGACGCTGCCGCTGAGGTTCTCCCGGGTCCGGATAACACTGGACACGGCCGCCTCGTCGACGTCGAAGATGTGCACGAGACTGCCCTGCGCCAGGAACGCTTCGACGATGGCCCAGCCAATGCCACTGGCTCCGGCGGTAATGAGTACGCGTTGTGAGTTCGTCATACCTGCTGATCCTATGCTGCTCGATTGGCGATTCGGGCTGTTGCGAAGTTCTGGAACCAGTCCAGCGCATCCGGATTCTTCACCGAGTCCCGGTTGATGGGCTTGCCGCCCGTCCGGCCACTGAGCAGACGTTTCAGGGGAACCTCCAGACGTTTCATGCTGTGAGTCACGGGGATATCCGGGGCCTGAATGATCTCATCGGGTACGTGGCGGGCGCTGGCACGGCTGCGCAGGGTCTGGCAGATCCGCTCACGCAGCGCGTCGTCCACCGCCTCCCCTTCGGCAGCCACCACGAATAGTGGCATCCAGTAGTCGCCGCCCTCCTGCTCAACACCGAGTACCAGACAGTCGGCGATCTCCTCGACGTCCTGGAGGGCGTCGTAGATGTCGGAGGCTCCGATGCGTATCCCCTGGCGGTTGAGGGTGGCATCCGCCCGGCCGTGCACCGTGAATTGGCCGTCGGCGGTGCGGGTGATCCAGTCGCCGTGCATCCACACGCCGGGCTGCGCGGTGAAATAGGAGGAGTGGTAGCGTTCACCGGACTCATCGCCCCAGAGGAACAGCGGCATGGACGGCAGAGGCCGGGTCACCGCCATTTCGCCGACCTCGTCGATCAGGGCGCGACCTTCGTCATCGTGGGCTTCCGCGGCTACCCCGAGGAGGGGTCCCTGCAGGTAGCCCAGGTGCACCGGTTCCATCGGGTTGGAGCCCAGAAAGCCGCCACAGATGTCGGTCCCTCCCGAGTCAGATCCCAGGTGCACGTCCTGTTTGAGGGCCTCATGCACCCAGAGCCAGGTGCTCGGCGGCAGCGGGGACCCGGTGGATAGGATGGCACGCAGGGCGGAGAAGTCGCGTCCGCGCCGGGGTTCCAGCCCGGACTTTTCCACCATGGTCAGATAGGCCGCTCCGGTGGCGAACTGGGTCACCTGCAGGTCGGAGATGATCTGGAAGTGGTGGTCCTTGCCGGTCACCTTGGGGGATCCGGCGTAGGTGACGATGCTGGCGCCCGCCAGCAAATTCTGGGACAGCGTGTTCCACACCATCCAGGAGGTGTTCGCGGCCACGTAGTAGACGTCGCCCGGCCCCATGTCCTGATGCAGGGCGATCCCCTTCAGGCTGTCCAGCACGATGCCGCCGTGGCCGTGCACGATGCCCTTCGGTTCTCCGGTGGTGCCGGAGGAGAACAGGATCCACAGCGGGTCGCTGAATTCCACCCGTTCATAGTTCGGCGAAGCCGGAACCTGCTCTGCTTCATCGAAGGCCATCCGGGGCCGGTGCCTGTGGGCGCTTCCGGCCATCTGGCCGGCCTCACGCTCCGGCTCCAGCGTGCGGACCAGGATGGTGGCCACCAGAGAGGGCAGGTTTTCCTCCACCTCGGCGGTGTGGGTACGCCGTTCCAGTTCCTTGCCGCCGAAGACATATCCGTCGCCGGCAACCAGTACCTTCGGTGCGAGCTGTCGCACGCGGCGGACGCTGGCTTCCGCGGACAGGTCAGGGGAGTTGATGGTCCACACCGCGCCTATCGACGCCGCCGCTAGCAGTCCGATCACGGCCTCCGGGATGTTCGGCAGTACGGCAGCCACGCGGTCGCCCCGTTCCACTCCCAGATCGCGGAAGGTCTGGGCCAGGGAGGCCACACGGAACTCCAGCTCAGCCCAGCTGATCGGGGTCAGAGTGCCGTCCTCCGCCACATCCGTGATAGCTGCCTGATCACGCAGTGCCGGGTCGCTGGCATGCCGCAGAACGTTTTCAGCGAAGTTCACCTGCACACCCGGGAACCAGGTGGCGAAGGGCATCCGGTCATCGCTGAGCACCGGGCTGCCGGTGAAACCATCGCCGAGGACCTCGAAGTACTCCGGGATGGCCCGCCAGAACTCGGTGGTCTCGGTGACCGACCACTCCCACAGGGAGCGGAAGTCCGGGAGCGGGCGCTCGAAACGCTGCTCGGACCACCGGGCGAAGCGGCTCATGCGACAGTTGTGGAGCTCGGACTCGCTCGGCTGCCAGGTGACCTGTGTGGGGGACGGGACGGTCTGCGAGTTGATGAGAGCAGTGGACATGGTGGTTTCCTCCGGGAAGAGCTGTGCTGATGGAAAGCGGTGGATGGGAAGCTAGTCGGCCATGGTGGCGTTCTGGCGGCCTATCAGCAGGGACAGCGCAGCCAGGGCGGCGATGACCAAGGGAACCGCAAAGGCGATGAACACGCGCTCCGGTGCCATGCCGGCGGCGAGGATGTAGCCCACGATGATGGGTGCGGCGACCGAGACCAGACGTCCCAGGCCGATCATCCAGCCGATACCGGTGGCGCGAACGCGGGCAGAGTAGATGGTGGGAGCGACTGCGTAGAAGCCAGCGATCGCACCCGTGGTCAGCATGCCGAGCACGAATCCGACGACGACTGCAATGGGCACGATGCTGAAGATCAGGTAGGCGGCAGCGGCGGCGAACAGGGTCATGCACAGCAAGGTGCGGCCGCTGAAGCGGATAGCCAGGCCGGCGAAGATGAAACAACCCAGCACACCGCCGAGATTGGCGCCGATACCCATAATGGTGCCCAACTGGGGGTCGCCAGTGACATTGGTCAGAATGGTGGGGATCCACGTGTTGGCGAAGTAGTAGGAAGCGGTGAGTAGGCCGTAGCCGACCCACAGAGCAATGGTCAGGCGTAGGATCGGTGGGCTGAGCATCTCCCGCAGCATGCCCTTGTCCTTTGCCTGCACTTCAGCGGTGCTGTGCTTCGGCAGTTCGTTGAGCGGTGCCATGTGCATCCGGCTCAGAATCCGGTTGACCCGGGAGAGTGCATTATCCGGACGGCGCCCCAACAAGTAGTCAAGGGACTCTGGCAGGAAGAACCAGGCCGCGGTCAAGGCGCCGCCCGCCAGCAACGTGCCGACGACGAAAATGACTTGCCAGCCGAACATCGGAATCAGAGGGCCAGCGATGAAACCGGCGACGGTCGCACCGATTGGGTAACCCGCCGCGTAGATCGCGATTGCCGTGGTACGACGGGCATCAGAGGAGTACTCCGCCACCAGCGCGTTGAGGTTGGCCATCATGCCGCCGATGCCTAGACCGGTGAGCACGCGCCACAGAATCAGCATCCCGGCGCTTGGCGCCGTTATTGTCAACGCCATACCGGCCACGATCAGGACCAGCATGGCCAGGGTCAGCGGGCGACGACCGAAACGATCTGCTAGCGGGGTCAGGAGGATCGAACCGATTGCCATACCGAAGAGACTGGCACTCAAGACGTAACCGAGCACATCTGAGCTCAGTCCCATCTGCGATTGAATCTCCGGGGCGGCAAAAGCCATGATGCCGACCTCAAAGCCGTCCAGGATGATAAGCATCAACGCGAGGGAGACCGCGATGATCTGGAACTTCGACATCCGGCCCCGCCGGACCTCGGTGAGGATCTGTTCCGGTCCCCGGATGGAGTGTTGTGTGGTGGTGGTCATTGGAACCCTTCCGTCACGGGCGACATGTGAGACGGGCCGCCCAATCGCTTTAGTGTGACTGGAAGCATATTTAGGATGGCTCCGGCTATCTGCGTCTTGAGGTTAGATTCCTTCTGGCGGAACTGCCGTCCGTTCAAGCCACCTTTGCGGGGGTAGTTTGGGGCGTCTCCTGTTCCCCCTAATTACCCTTATGAGCTGGTAAAATAATGATCCCGGGTCGTGTATTCCTTAATCGGGAATTTACGTCCGATACTCCCCAAACAGTTCCTCTTGAAGTTGCCAGGCTGCGGCTTGAAGCGCTGCCACGTATTCCGGAACTAGCTCGCGGCGGAAGCGCACACTGGGGATCGCCACAGTCAGGGCGGCCACTGGCCGGCCGTTAGGGCCGATGACGCACACGCCCACGCCGGATACACCCTGTTCGGTTTCTTCCAGGCTCAGCGCGTAGCCGTTACGTCGGACGAGGGTGAGCATGCGCTTGAGCATCTTCATGCTCTGTACCCGGCGCGTGGGCCAGTTAGACAATCCGCGCTGATAGATGTCTTCCACTTCCTGATTGGACAGACGAGCCAGTATCGCCTTGCCTCCCGCGGAGACGAACGCTGGCATCTCATCGTCTACGCGTCGAATGACGCGTAGGACTGCATTGGGCTCCACACCCTCGATGAAGCGGATGTTGCCACCACGCAGCACCATCAGCTGCACCGTCTCCTGCACCTTGACCTGTAGCTCTCGCAGGGGTTGGAGGGCAACCTCCCGCAGCCCGGACTCGGTGATCTGCTCTGGGGCAATGACTGACAGGACGTCCCCCAACCGGTAGCGGCGGGTGAAGTCCTGGAGTACGAAACCGCGCCGCGCCAGCGTCGACAGGAGGCGATGAGCGGTCGAGGCTGCGATCCCCAGGTGGGCTGCGGCCTCCTTCACTGAGATCGAGTCGTGATTGCGCAGATAGAGCAGGATGCGCAGCGCTCGATCAACTGATTCGACAGGAGCGGGAAGCTCGCCCGAGGGCTCCTCAGGCATCAGTGACATGATGGCAGGGCCTCCTCATATTCCGCTACTTCACCCCGAGTGCCCGCAGGGCGTTGTCCTTGAAGATCTTTGGCCGCACCTCATCCTTGATCGGCAGATCCGCGAAGTCCGCCAGCCACTTCTCGGGGGCGATCAGTGGGTAGTCCGTGCCGAACAGGAGCTTCTCGGAGAGCATGTTGGAAGCGAAGCGCACCAGAGATTCCGGGAAATACTTGGGGCGCCAACCTGAGAGGTCGATGTAGACATTCGGCTTGTGGATGGCGATCGAGTTAGCCTCGTCCTGCCAGGGTACCGAGGGGTGGGCCATGATGATCGTCAGTCCGGGAACTTCGGCGGCAACATCGTCGAGCAGCAGGGGATTGGAGTAGCGCAATTTGATCCCCCCACCTCCGGGCATCCCAGCTCCCATGCCGTTCTGTCCGGTGTGGAACAGCGCCGGAACGCCGAGCTCGGCGACCTTGCGCCACAGCGGCAGGTACTGCGGGTCCGAGGGATCGAAGCCTTGGACAGAAGGGTGGAACTTCATTCCCCACACGCCCAGTTCCTTCACTTGGCGCACTGCCTCGGTAATCGCGTCTTCGCCCATGCGTGGGTCTACGCTACCGAAGGGGATCAGTACGTCATTGTGCTTCTGTGCGGCGGACACTAGGTCGTCGATGGAGTTCGGAAGATGGCCCAATTGAGTGCGGGCGTCGATAGTGAAAATCACCCCCGCCATGTTCAAGCCGCGGTAGAGCTCGGCGATCGAATCAGCTGAGGGGATACGTTCCCCGCCCTTGAAATAGGCCGCGGAGGCGTCGATGTACTCCTGCGGCATGGCGTGGTGCCCACAGGAATCGGTCTCGTAGTGGACGTGCACGTCGATCGCTTCAATGGCGGAGAAATCAATAGCAGACTCATAACGCATGGTATTGGATTCTTTCAGAAGGAATGAGGTGAACTGCTTATTACCTGGAAAGTCTAAGGTAGCTAGTATCTCCTATGGGGAAATCTGTGGAGATTCCCCTCTGTGGAATTGGCGCGGGCTCCCCCATGTCTTTCGGAGTGCGGCCTCCGGACAGTCAGCTGCTGATCACGGAAACCACAAAAGACTGACATCGTGGAAGGGGAAGCCTTTCACGATGTCAGTCTTGATACCGGGAGGAGTCAGGAAATGGCTGCTGCCTCGTCATTCTCGGCCACTCGCGCTTCGCGCCGGGATCCACTCACGGAGTCCCCTGCGCCGAGGTAGGGACGGATACCGATCAGGGCCACAGCGGCGAGCACCACCACGATGGCTACTCCGGAGTAGAGGTAGACGGGCGTCCAACCGGCATCGAGCAGGGCACCGACGGTGATCGGGGCGAAGATAGCTCCGAAGCGTCCAACACCGATACCCCAGCCCACGCCGGTGGTTCGCAGGGCGGAGGGGTAAGCGGCGGGAGTGACGGTGTACAGACCAGCCACGCAGCCGTTGATGAGCATGCCCACCAGCACGCCGCTGAGGAAGGCCAGTGCGGGAATGGAGGTGGTGGTGATGAACACGACCAGGGTGAGTGCGGAGAGAACGGAGAACACCATGAGGGTGTGGCGGGAATTGAACCGGATGGTGATCGCTCCGTAGAGCAGGGAGCCGAAGGTGCCACCCAGGGTGAGTGCCAGTCCACCGATGATGCCCTGATTCTCGGACATCCCGGACTCCACCAGTAGCTGCGGAGTCCAGGTGTTGGCGAAGTAGAAACCAAACATGATGATGAAGAACGCCGCCCAGAGCTTGAGGGTGGTCGCCTTGAAGGAGCCGACCAGCAGGCTGGAGAGCTTCACCTGAGTGGCCTCGGACGCGACATTCGCCGGGCCGATCTCGGTGATGCCCTCCTTGCCGAGCCGGTGGGCGATCTTCTCCATCTTGGCCTCGGCACCAACGGGGCGCTTGACCCGGAGGTAGTCCACTGATTCAGGAATGCTGACGATCACGAGTAACAGTGCCAGTAGCGTTGCCACGGCACCAGCGGCGAAGACTGAGCGCCACCCGAAGGCCGGGATCAACTGGGTGGCCAGCGCTCCGCCGAGCGTGGCGCCGAGTCCGTAACCGGCGGTGTAGATGCTCACTGCCATGCCGCGGTTCTTGTTGTTCGAGTATTCACTGGTGATCACGGTGACCGTGGCCAGGATCCCGCCGATGCCGAGTCCGGTGATCACCCGCCAGATCCCCAGTTCGACCGGGGAGCCGGCGGTGGCGGACATTGCCAGCCCAGTGAGGTTGATGAGCAGGGCGACGATGAGAATGCGGCGCCTGCCCATCCGGTCGGCGAAGGGCCCGAGGATCAATGATCCCAGCGCCATTCCGATCAGCCCCGAGCTGAGCAGGAGTCCCAGCTGGCTTCCGCTGAGACCGAACTCCTCAGTCACCGAGTTGGCGGTGAAGGCCATCGCGAGGACGTCATAGCCGTCCAGGGCATTGAGGAACGTGGCCAATCCGATGATGTACCACTGGAAACCGCCCATCGGGGTGGTGTCGATCGCTTTTCTGATGTCCATGGGGCTGCCTTCCTAGGGCACGTCAATGGTGAGTTGGACGCTGCGGCCGGGTGGGGAGGCCTCCGGTGAGGCCACGCGGGACACACAGGCGCAGAGCTTGGTGGAAGCGGTTTTCTGTTTGTCGGAGAAGAATACGTCGCGGTGGTCGATCTGGCCCTCAGTGTGCAGGACATTGACCTGGCACAGCCCGCACTCCCCGCGGCGGCAGTCCGACATCATCTCCACGCCGAGTTTTTCCAGAGCCTCGAGGATGGATTCGTTCTGGCCGATCTCGGTGGACACGCCCAGACGAGGAATGCTGACCGAGAACTGTTCCGGGGTGAACCACCCGCTGTTACCGAAGGTTTCGAAGCGCAGGTTGGTCGGGTCCAGCTGGCTGGCCTGCCAGGTCCGCCGAATCGCGTCCATGAGACGGATCGGACCACACATGTAGAGCTCCGTGTCTGGAGTGGCCGAGTTGATGATGGCCGGGATATCGAGGAGAGTGCCCTCGGAATCGAAGTAGGTGTGCAGCTTTTCGCCGTGTTCGGCGGCCAGCTCCTCGCGATAGGCCATAGCTTCCGGAGACCGGGCGGAGTAGTGAATGACATAATTCGCGCCGAGTCGACGCAGCAGGGATGCCATTCCACGGATTGCGGTGATACCGATCCCGCCGGCCACGAGGACGTAATCGGGCGCGCCCACGCGCATCGGGAAGTCCTGCAGGGGGCCGGCGATGCGTAGCCACGTGCCGACGTCCCGGGTATGCATGTAGGTGGATCCGCCCCGGGAGTGCGGGGTGTGGAACACGCTCAGCGACAGCTCGCTGCCGTCAGGGGTGGCGTCCACGATGGAGTAGGAACGGACCGCCTCTTCGCCGTTGATATCGACCATGACCTTCAGGTGCTCGCCTGGGCGGACCTGTTGCGGGTTGTCCGGGCGCAGGGTGATCCGCCGGATCCGGTCGGCGATCTCTGTGGTCGCGGTGACCTCGGCGTCCTGCCAGACGATCGTGTTCGAGGTGGCCATGATCTCAGGCCTCCTGCTTCGTGGCGAAGGTAGTGGGGATGTCAAGGCGGTCCTCTGCAGCTAAAGCCTTTTCGAGGATGCGGCGGACCCACATGCCGCCGGCGTCGATGTTGAGACTGTAGAACTCGTGGTCCGGGTTGGCGTCGATGGCGTCCTGTTGAGCAGTGAGCATCTCCTCGTCCTCGCCGAACACCCCGTGGACTCCTTCGCGTAGTTGGGTGGTGATCAGCTGGCTGTCCAGCCGGTAGTTGCGCTGGAAGGACCAGAAGTAGTGGGAGGAGCGATCGGATTCCGGGGTGATGGTGTTCATGACGTATCCGTTGACACCCTGGCTGCGGTCGCCCTCCGGGGCGCCGGTGCCGGCCTTGGCCACCCCGACGTCGATGCAGATCGTGGAGGGGTAGTAGTAGTGGATAATCTGCCAGCGGTCCACCTTGCCCTCGAAACCGGGGAACTTGTCATTCATGTTCTTCTGCCAGAAGGGCGGGGCATCGATGTCGCGCATCCACCGGGAAACGGTGACGGAGTCTTCAGTGTGGGTGACCTCGAACTCTGCTTCGGAAAGCTCGTCCTGCCCGATGGAGGAAGCATGGACGAACTCCTCATGGGTCAGATCCATGAGGTTGTCCAGCACCAGCTGGTAGTTACATGCGGCGGCGATGGTCTTGCCGTCACCGGTCCAGTCCGGGTGGTCCATCTGGTGCATGTCCGGCACCAGGGTCGGATCCGCCAGAGTGGGATCACCCAGCCAGACCCAGATATAGCGGTGCTGCTCGACGACCGGGTAAGACGGCACCGCGGCTGAGGGATTCAGCGTCTCTTGGGCCGGCATGGACATGCAGCGTCCAGCAGAGTTGTAGACCAGGCCATGGTAGGGGCACTGGATGCCATCGCGGCCGGTCAGCTTCCCCTTGGACAGTGGGGCGAGACGGTGCCAGCAGGCGTCGGCGAGGGCGACGGCGCGGCCATCCTGGGTGCGGTAAAGCGCCAGCGGCTTGTTCGCGATAGTCCGGGACATGATGCCCTTGGCGGTGACCTCATGGTCCCAGGCGGCGACGTACCAGGCGTTGAGCGGGTGAGGCAGGATCTTGGCGGTGGTGGTTGAAGAAGAAGTAGCGGTAGTCATGACGCTCCACTCGGTGTTATCTCGGAAACTATCTAAATAGTTAGATAGTTGGTGTCTTGAATCACAACTTAGGGTAGTGGGTGGTCTAAGGCAAGACATGGGACAAAAGTTTTCGGGATTTCTCCCCCCATCAGCAGGGGACCGAGACGGCCTCGGTTAGGGTGCGCTGGTCCCGACTCGCTTGGGATCGGCCGCCAAGCAGGGTAAAAAGAGTGCGTGACCCTAAGGAATGCGCTACTGGCCCTGTTATCCTCCGGTCCGATGACCGGGTACGACGTGGCGAAGAGATTCGCCTCCTCTGTGGGGTTCCTCTGGCACGCGGCGAACTCCCAGATCTACCCCGAGCTGCGGAAATTGGAGAAGGAAGGTCTCCTGGACACCCGTGAAGTTCCCTGGGGTTCGAAGGGGGTGACAAAGACGGAGTACTCCATCAGCGATGCCGGCTTGGAGGCGATCCGGAACTGGCAGAGTGAGCCGATGACCTATATCCCGGACCGGGATCCGGCGCGGTTGAAAGTTGCCTACTTCGAGATGTCCACGCCTGAGGCTGCGGAAAATAATCTGCGCGAACACCTTTCCCATTTCGAGAATCAGCGCGCGCAGGCACAGGATGAAATCAATCGGATCAACTCCGGTACCAGCCCGAACCTGGTTCGTCGCCTGCTGCGGACCCCGGAAGAAAAACATGCTGCCACCATTGCCTTCAAGCGCTTCGCCTATGAGGGCCGCGTGGCCCAGGCTGAGATGGAGATCCAGTGGGCACAGCGCGGGCTAGAGCTGCTGGAGGAGCTGTACGGGGAGCGGGGGAGTTGGGATGGTTCGCCCAGGAGATAGGGGGCTTGTCGCCGGCTCGGGGCTTGCCCAGTAGCCAGCGCTCGGGCCATCTTCATGGTCGGTACTGAGTATCAAACCGGAGGTACCCACTTTTGTGGATACCTCCGGTTGCGGAAACAGTGCTTCTGCGGAGCCGCAACGGCCGTCAGAAAAGCCTTCCAGGAGGCAACGGCAGGCTCCGGCAGTTTCTCGTCAGCCGCCGCTAGCACGTGCTACTCGGACTGTTGCTGGTCGGTAGCAGATGGTGATTATGTTACCGACGTACTCAATTGTGCTAGTTGCTGGGGAAACCGAGTTCGATCTGGCTCTCGCTGGGGAGCGGCCAGCGGGATGTGACCACCTTGCGACGGGTGTAGAAGTTGAAGGACTCGGGCCCGTACATATGGGTATCGCCGAATAGGGAGTCCTTCCAGCCCCCGAAGGAGAAGGCGCCGACCGGGACCGGAATTGGGACGTTGATACCGACCATGCCGACCTCAATGTCGAACTTGAACTCACGGGCAGTGCGTCCGTCCCTGGTGAACATGGCGACGCCGTTGGCGTAGCGATTGGAGTTGATCAACTCGACGGCATCCTGATAGCTGTCCACTCGGACCACGCTGAGTACTGGGCCGAAGATCTCCTCCTCGTACACCGTCATTCCGGGTTTGACGTGGTCCACCAGGCTTGCGCCGACGAAAAATCCGTCCCTGTCAGTCACGGATTCGCGGCCATCGACCACAATCTCTGCTCCCTCATCTGGCGCGCTGGCCAAGATCTGGTCGGCACGATCTCGTGCCTGGGCAGTGATCAGCGGTCCGATGTCGGTGTCGGAGTCTGCGCCATTGCCGAGCTTCAACGGGGTGATACGTTCCTTGATTTTCTCGATCAATGGATCCGCGATATCGCCGACCGCGACCAGCACTGAAACTGCCATGCAGCGCTGTCCGGCAGAACCGTAACCCGCCGAGATTGCCGCGTCTGCTGCAGCATCCAGATCCGCATCTGGCATAACCACCATGTGGTTCTTGGCGCCGCCGAGCGCCTGGACGCGCTTTCCGTGCGCTGAAGCGGTGGAGTAGATATGGCGGGCGATGGGAGTGGAACCCACGAATGAGACAGCCTTGATGGTCGGGTGCTCGAGAATGGCATTCACAGTGTCTTTGTCGCCGTGGACGACATTGAGGACGCCGTCAGGAAGACCTGCACGAGAGAACGCCTCAGCAATCCATACGACGGCGGAGGGGTCCCTCTCAGAAGGCTTGAGAATTACTGCATTACCAGCGGCGATGGCGGTGGAAATCATCCATAGTGGAACCATGGCCGGGAAGTTGAAGGGGGTAATGCAGGCGACCACGCCGACCGGCTGCTTGAGTTGCTCGACATCGACGCCTCCGGCCACTTGTTCGGCGCTCTCCCCCTTGAGGTGGTGCATCAGACCGGCGCAGAATTCGACGTTTTCGAGTCCGCGGGCGATCTCCCCGTGGGCATCCGGGATAGTCTTGCCGTGCTCTTCGGTGATGATCCGGGCGAGATCATCTGCTTCGTCGCGGATGATGGCAGCCAGTTTGAAGAACACCTGGCTGCGTTTGGCCAGACCGAGGGCGCGCCAGGATTTCTGTGCCTGCGCAGCGGTCTCGACCGCAGTGTCGAGGAGTTCGTTGTCGGCGAGTGGAACACGCCGGATTTCTTCCCCGGTCGCGGGATTGTAGATCGCCTGGTCGCGCGCGCTCTCGGTGATCTGCTGGCCACCGATGAGGTGCGAGATGGTTTGGGTGCTCAGGGAAATAGTCATGGTTGGAGTCTGCCTTTCAGGATGTGGAGCCGAAATGTGTCCGGGGTATTTGTGGTCTAGGCGGCGTCTTCGTTGCTGACGTTCCCGTCGACGTTGTTCCAGCCGCGGACGTCTCCAGTGGGGTTGACGTACTTTGCAATCAGTGTGCAGTCCTTGGTTGCCATCCCCTCTTCGATAAGGCGGTCGAACTGCTCGCGGGCAAGATTGGCGGCGGGAAGGCTGATGCCGGCTGCGGCCCCGGCGTCGAGTGCCAGTCCGACATCTTTTCGCGCCAGTTCGGTAGCGAATCCCGGATCAAAATTGCGGTTGGCGGGTGATACATCGATGATGTCGGGCATTGGATACCAGGTCTGCTGCGCCCAGGACTGTCCCGAAGAGGCAGTGACGATCTCCCAGAAGACCTTCGGGTCGAGGCCGAGCTGCTCGGCAAGCTGGGATCCCTCGGAATTGGCGAGCACATTGATGAACAACATCATGTTGTTGGCGATCTTGGCGGCGATTCCCATGGTCGGACCACCGGCGACAAAGATTTTCCGGGCCATCGGTTCGATGTATGACTCCGCCCGTGAAGTGTTGATGGAGGATCCACCCAGCATGAATGCTAGTGTGCCTGCTTCAGCGCCACTGATTCCTCCACTTACTGGGGCGTCTACGAAGTCAAAGCCCAGTTCCTGGGACTTGTCGTGGAGGAACCGGGCGGAGTCAATGTCCACAGTGGAACTGTCCACCAGCAGTGTCTTCTGCGAGGCATTAGCCCAGATTCCCTCAGGCCCGTCGAAGACATTACGAACGTGCTCTCCCTTAGGGAGCATGGTGAAGACCACATCAACATCTTGCACCGTCTCTGCAACGCTTGCCGTAGCAGTCACCCCAGATTCGATGGCCTGGTTGAGGGCGGCAGGATTGAGATCGAACCCTTTGACCGTGTGTCCAGCCTGTACGAGGTTCGCCGCCATGTGGGATCCCATGTTGCCCAGTCCGACCCAGCCAATGTTGCTCATGATGTTTCCTTCCGTTTGGTGTCACAGTTGGTTATTAAAGTGACCTGAGGCTCATAATAGGAAGGTATTCTGTGCGCAACAATGCTTTCGAGGGGTCAATATTGCAATGCCCCTGTGCGTTCATGCACACTATTGGGCATGGCGGCAAAAATTGAAACCGCCCACCTTGAAGGATTGATCACGTTCCTTGCGGTGGCGCGTCTGGGTCGGTACACCTCAGCTGCGAAGAGTCTGGGGATCAATCATTCCACCGTTTCGCGACGTGTTGCGGATCTGGAAAAGGCACTCGGTGGTCAAGTGCTCGAGCGCGGCGCTAGTGGATGGGAACTGACTGAACTGGGTAATCGGGCCATGCCCGCCGCTGAACGGGCGGAGCGTACCCTGCAGGAGCTCGGGGCACTTGCTGACGGGGGAGACGCTCTGAGGTTGAGCGGAGTCGTGCGTATTGCTGCTCCGGATGCGTTCACAACGTTTATTGCGATACCCGCCCTAGCGAAACTGCAGATCCAAGAACCCGGACTTGGTATCGACATTTTGACTGCAACCCAGCAGTTGAGGCAGCGGCGCTCCGGCGCTGACATTGAGATCGTCATCGGTGAACCCCGGGTCAACAAAGCAGTGACCGTAGAACTGCTGTCCTACCGTCTCCGGCTGTACGCTGCCCAGGACTACCTCGATCGCGAGGGGACTCCGGGGTCGCTGGATGATCTTGCCAGACATCGCCTTAACTACTACATAGATTCTGTACTGCAGGTGGATGATCTAGATTCGGGGGCTAGACGAATCCCCTCCTATCAGCCTGGAATCAGTTCGACGAGCGTTTTCGCTCATGTAGCTTCGACCGTGGCGGGGGCTGGTCTTGGTTTGCTTCCAGAGTTCGCAGTAGAGGATGGCTCTCTGGTGCCGGTCTTACCCACGGAGTTCCATCACGAGGTCAGCTATTGGGCGGTGATGAGAGAAGAAAACGCTCGTAACGCCTCAGTGCGGGCCTGTATGGCGGCTTTGCGCGAGGAGTCGCGAGCGGAACGATTTCAGTTTGCTGAGTTCAATTAGCCATCGAGAACAACAGCTTTCTCGGGTGCAGGCTGAGACGGTTCGATGTGTGCTCGACGATCGGCGAGGTCAATGTCTTCGAGGGCAGCTCCCTTTGTCTCCCGCATGACCAGAGCGGCAACGAGCGTGACGCAACAGGCTAGGGCCACGTAGATGGCAACTGGAACCCAGGACCCGAAACGGCTCAAAAGAGTGGTCGCGATGATCGGTGCCATTGATCCGGCGACAATCGAGGTGACCTGGTAACCGAGCGAAACACCCGCGTACCGCATGCGGGTGGGGAACATCTCCGCCATCACGGAGGGTTGGCCGGTGTACATGAAGCTCTGGGCCAGTAGCCCCAGGACGATAGCCGCCAGGATAATGACCGGTTGGGCGGAATTCAGCATGGGGAAGACGACGAAGGCCCAGCAAATCGCCAATAGTGCGCCGGTGATCTGCATGGGGCGCCGGCCGACAACGTCATTGAGACGCCCGATGAGGGGGATCATGAAGAATTGGGACGCGTGCGCCAAAAGAATCAGTCCGAGGATGCTGCTGGTTTCCATCCCGACCCACATCGACAGGTAAGTGATGGAGAACGTCACGACCATGTAGTACAAGATATTTTCACCGAAGCGCAGGGCCATGGCTGTCAGCACACCACGAGGATACTTCTTGACAACCTCAAAGACTCCGTAGCGGACTTCATCGGATTCCTCGATCTTGTTCTTGGTTTCCTGGAAGATCGGGGCGTCCTCAACCTTGGTGCGAACGTAGTAGCCGATCGCCACGATGACCACTGAGAGCCAGAATCCCACACGCCAACCCCAGCTGAGGAACGCCTCTTCGCTCAAGGTGGAGGACAGGACCAGGAGCACGATGGTGGCCAGCAGATTGCCGAGCGGTAGAGCCGCCTGAGGCCAGCTTGCCCAGAACCCGCGTTCTTTAGCCGGAGCGTGTTCGCCGACCAGCAGGACGGCCCCACCCCATTCGCCACCGACGGCAATACCTTGGATGAAACGCAGTCCCACCAGCAGTGCCGGGGCGAGGTAACCCACTGAGTCGAAGGTAGGGAGACAGCCCATCAGGAAAGTCGAGGCCCCGACCATGATGATGGCGATCTGGAGCAGATGCTTACGGCCAAAACGGTCGCCGAAGTGGGCAAAGATGATGCCCCCGAGGGGGCGGGCGAGGAAGCCGACAGCGTAGGTCGCGAAAGCGGCGATCACCGCATCATAGGGATTGTCGCTCTGGGGGAAGAAGAGGACATTAAAGACCAGGGTTGCGGCAGTGGCGTAGAGGAAAAACTCGTACCACTCGACGATGGTTCCTGCCATCGAGGCGGTCACGACTCTGCGCAGACCTTTTCGAGCCTGCCGACGGTCTTCGATTGACGGTGGTGATCCTGCAGCGCTGGATTGAGAAGCCATTTTTGTACCTTCCGGTATTCAATAGGACTCTGAAGTGTCACTCCTCATTGTGTGAGATAAATGTGTTCTTCGTAACATTTCTTGATAGCTAGTTCTGCACTGTAGTTGTGCATTTCCACACATAGAGGGGGCGAAAAGCGCGCTAGCCTGCGCAATGGTGTAGGGATGGATCGAAGCCAGTGGTCTGAAGGTATTGCTTTCGTTCTTTTGCAAATAAGACGAGGCGGTCGGGGTGGGCCGATGGAGGTACGTGGTGCTGGCCTACGAGAATCCGAATAGCATCCGAAGAGCTGTTTAGTTATGGATCGCTACACGAACGTTCAATAGTGGAGCGTTTCCGAACCCACGTTCGTCCCAGCTGTGCGAATAACGCATAGTTCGGCCTGCTAAAGACTCCAATAACAGGGTTGAACCCGAGAAACCTAATGGTGGGAAATATGGTCTTTATTCAGGTATCTCTTGTTTCTCTGGGATGCGCCTGAGGTCTGCTTCGGTCTGGTCCCCATTTCTGGTCAATTGATGAAAAAACCGGGCCCCACCAGGACCCGGTCTTTTAAATCACAAAACCTAGAAAGAGGAACCGCTCGACAGCTGTGCCAGCGGGTTGCCCTTCAGTGCATCATCGATCATCTGCTGGACGTCCGGAATGACGACGGTGGCCACATTCCCGACCGGGATGCTGGTGGTCGGAGTGCCGGAGGGGGTCGGGATGGTGAACACCGGGCCGTTGTTGGTCGGCGCGCCAGCGTTGCCGCCACCATTACCGCCATCGTTGCCACCGCCGGTCTGCTGGCCACCGGTGTTGCCGCCGCCCTTGAGGCCGCAGCGGTTGGCGGCTTCATCGATGCGGGCCAGCGCGTCCCGGATCTCGCCGCCGCGCGGGTGGAACAGCGCCGCAGCCTGTGCCTGGGTGCGGTAGGAGTTGTACTCGGACTCGGTGGTCCAGTACTGCTTGGCCTGCTCGCAGGAGATCTGGCCGGCCGGGATCCGGGCCAGGGCGTCATCGACGATGTCAGCGGAGGCGGTCGCCGGGACGACCATGGACAGGGCGACGGCGGCACCGGCGGTGGCCAGGCCGGTCTTTAAGGAACGGTTCCAGGAGATGCTCATGCAGAAAAGAATGGCACGAAACCCTAGATATTACTAATGGGATCCTGCTGGAACCACCATTCGGGAGAACGTATGGCTAACCCGAAACAAAATCACAAAAGGTCGGACCCTCCACCGGGGCCCGACCACATAACAAAGAGACTAGTTAGAGGAACCGACGGCCAGCTGGGCCAGCGGATTACCGGTCTGGAGGTCTTCGATGAGCTTCTCGACGTCCGGGACCACGACGGTACCCACATCTTCGAGCTCGACCGTGGTGGTCGGGGTGCCCTCGGGGACCGGGATGGTGAAGACGGGGCCGTTCTGGGCCGGAGTTTCCTCGGCGGTGTTCTCGGCCGGAGCCGGGGCGGTTTCCTGGCCAGTGTTGTCCTGCTCTGCGGGGGCATCACCGGCGTTGTCACCGGCAGCGGGAGTGGTGTCCGCAGCCGGTGCGGGGGTGTTCTCCTGAGCGCCGGCATCCTGCTGCTCGACAGCGGCGCCGCCGCCCTTCAGGCCACAGCGGTCGGCGGCCTCGTCGATGCGGGCGAGGGCGTCGTTGATCTCGCCGCCACGCGGGTGGAACGGGGCCACCGCTGCGGCCTGGGAGGCGTAGCTGTTGTACTCGGCCTCGGTGGTCCAGTACTGGTTAGCCTGCTCGCAGGAGATCTGGCCGGCTGGGATCTTGGCCAGGGCATCGTCGACGATGTCAGCAGAAGCGGTAGCGGGGATGATGGCGGCAAAAGTGGCGGCCACGCCAGCGGTGGCGAGGCCGGTCTTCAGGGAACGGTTCCAGGAAATGCTCATGTGGCCACGATGGCACAAGAACGCGAACAATGAGTGGCGAAGAAGAGACTTTTCCGGAACTATCGGTAACTTCCAAGGAGCATTTAAGGCTCGGCAACCTTGGAACTCATCGCCACTTATCGACGCCGTGGACCCCGCCGGGTCTCTATCGTGTGCGCCCAGCCCGGGCCTCGGGGCTAGCTGTACTGCCCTGTGACGTTGTGAACGCGTTGCTGGGGAGTTAACCCTCCGATAGCGGTATGGGCTCGGTGGCAATTGTACTCGTGGACAAACTCCTCGTACGTTGCCTGCCGGGCCCGCTCGCTCGTGTAGGTCTTCGCGTAGGCCCACTCGGTCATCAGGGTGCGGTTGAACCGTTCGACCTTGCCGTTGGTCTGCGGCCGATACGGCCTGGTGTACCGGTGCTCAACGCCGTCGCCGAGAGCATCGGCGAACGTGTGTGACCGGTAGCAGGCACCGTTATCGGTCATCACCTGCCGCACGGTGATCCCACAGCCGGCGAAGAAGCCCCGGGCCCGGGTCCAGAACCCGGCCGCGGTCTCTTTCTTCTCATCACCCAGGATCTCGGAGTACACCAGCCGGGAGTGATCGTCTACCGCGTGATGGAGATAGGAATACCCCCGTCCCGGGTTCGCACCCGCCCGGGTCTTCCTGCCACGGGCAACACCGGCCTGACGGTCTGGGGCAGATCCGCGTCCGTGGGCCCTCCAGCCACCACCGTCAGGAATGGTCCCGAGTTTCTTGATGT
>NZ_JBNILW010000024.1:0-20829 GCF_050107895.1 Corynebacterium halotolerans
GAAGCGTTTATTGCTTTAGCTAACGCGGTGATCATTGTGCGTCGGCTCATCAAGCAGGCCTGGAGCACCTACCGCTGGGAGACCCGTCCTGACCGCCGGCCATGACCCCTATCCGCGCGATCTCTTATCTGGAGATCACCCTGCAGGTCAACGAAGCCGACCGGGAAGCCGCCGCTGGCGTGTACCAGCAGTACAAGCAGCCCTTCCTGGATACCGCCACCGGCGCAACCAGCAAGGACCTGCTCATCCGCGACGAGGACGTCCAGGTCCTGCACGGCTTCGACACCGCCGCCAATGCGCAGGCGTACCTGAGCACCGAACTGTTCACCCGCGACGTGGTGGGCGGGCTCTCCCCGTTCCTGCAGGCGGACCCGGAGATCCGCGTCTACGAAACCGCTTGATGGCAGGTGTGACCGGGTAGGCCGGCCGCCCATGACAGACCCCGCCCTCCCGCGGACTTACCGCGGGAGGGCGGGGTCTGGTGCGTGCGGTGGCCACACAGCCGGCAACGCTGGCTCCGGCTAGACGCTCCCCGACTGAACCGATGTCTCCGTTTCCACACCGTGCTTCAGAGTGCGCTTGACGGTGCACAGCTTCTCGATGAACTTCTCCGCCCGCGCGATGAGCTTTTCCTGCTTCCTAGGATCCAGCTCCGTCAAGTCAGTGTTGATAGTGGTGATGAGCTTTTCCAGGCGATTCTCTTCAGAGTTCTGAACCGCATCCACTGTGGTGGTGAGGTCGAAGTCCTCACCCAGCTGACTGGTCAACTGGGGCTCTGCGGACATGGAGGCACAGCCGGCGATCGCGACCTGCAGCAACTCCACCGGGGAAAAGACACCTTCTTGCCCCGGTTCCCCGATGCGCAGCTCGGCACCACCAGCACTCCTGGCGGTATAAGTGTTCACTCCGCTACGCGTGACTGTGACGCTCGGAATCGGCTTGTCCGCTGCCATGGAAACCACGTCCTTCTGCCTCGAAAAATTCTCCGGTACTGATGCCGCCGAATCTACTGCATGGGCTTATCCAGTGGTTGAGACATAAGAAGCCCGAGCACCCGCCACTGGAACCTTTTATTATCGACGCCGCCAGCGCCTGGCTTCTCGGGAACTCGGAAGCGATGCGAAGTGAACTCGAAAATGGCGTACACGTCGGACTCGGGTCTCCTCCTAATCACAAGATCGATCACAAGGAAAGAAACCCCGATCTGTTTCTGGTTAAGCCCCAGCTGATCTCCCGGTCCTCCATGCTGCCGGAATACGATCAATTCCAGATCTCGAAGTCCCGCCAGCCTTCGGGAAAGCCCATCTCGGCTTCGCGGCGCCCTACAGGAAGTGAATCGGCAACCAGATTCCGTAGCCGAAGCCTCCAATCATCTTGAGGGTTGATACGCACCGTCATCAATGCAAGTACCGCCAGTGACGCATAAGGACGCGAAAGCATCTTGGGACTCTTGAAAATCCCTATATGAGCTACTTCAGGTATGGCTTTCATCATCCGCGGGCTCATCCGTTCTGTGACATTGACGTTCCAAAACCGAGAATGGTGCGCGCAGACATTGCGAATATAGTTGAGGTTTTTCAACCAGTCCTGGAGGGCGCCGCCATGCCCTACATTCGACGCGTCAAAGAGCCCGTATGTTGCAGCGATAGAATCCCGGTCCTGCTGCAACAAGCCTGCGTAGAGCCTAGATAAACCGCCAAAGTCGAGGAGTTCGGTCACCACCCACACTGGGAGCGGCAAACCGTATTTCTTCTTGAAGTGCTTGACGAAGTCTGCCTTCGATCGCCCTTCTTCTTTCTCCCTCAACCCCAACCAGCTGGCGTGAGCGGAGTTCTTCCATTTTGCGAGCGCGGGCGGCGGAGAGGACCTGCCAGCGAACTCATCGCTGAGTGAATCCACGTCAGTGTGGGCAAAAGCACCACGCCGACCAAGAGTATGGCCGACCTGGAATCTCACTGCCACTTCCACCCGTTCAAGGGCGTCGAGTGTCAAAAGACGCAATCGCCGGTCGAAATCATACACTTCCGCCACATTGGCAAGCGTTGTTCCTTCAACGAACTCGTCAAGGGCTAGAGGCTTATTCATAGGCCGTTGTAGAACATCATTCCGATGATTGCTCGGATGACGTTTGTGAAGTCCTTGATCGGGCGGCGATATCTGGTTTTAAGGATGTGCCAGTTCTTCAGGTGTGCGTTCACTCGCTCGATGACGGCCCGGTAGCTGTTGACCTGTCGGTTGTAGTCTTTGTCTTCTTCAGTCAGGTTGCCGTTTTTAGGTTTCCGGATCGGGTGCGTGCAGCTCCATCCGATGTAGCCTTTGTCGGCGGTGACGTTCCAGGACTGCCCTTCGGGGGCGGGGAATTCAGACTCCCGGATGCACCGGAGGTCGTGCCAGGACCCGGGTTTCGGGTCGGAGACCCACATCAGGTGTCCGTCGAGATCACAGGCGACCTGGAGGTTGAGCCCGGTGGTCTTGTGTTTCCCCGAGTAGAGGTCGTGGTGGTCTCTCCAGTCCCAGCAGGTCACCAGGGTGCCATCGACCACGAGTGTGCCGGCAAAGGTCTGGAAGTCTGCGGGAGTGGGCCGGTGTTTCTCGAGCAGGCCAGCGATCAGGTCGGTGAAGGTGCTGATGATGCGGGAGACGGTGGGCGGGGAGACGCGGTAGGTTGTGGCGAGTGCTTGTTCGGTGCGGTTTTCGCTGAGGTAGTCCAGGGTCAGCAGGACACGGTCTTCCACGGTCAGAGTGCGCTGGCCGTAGGGCACATCGGCGAGCTGGTCGCAGTGCTCGATGGTCTCGATCAGGCCGAGTAGTTGTGTGTCATTTAGTGGGGCCGTAGTCTTGGTGGTGGGACTGTTTGTTGGGTTTTTCTTCACACATTAATCGAAACAGGCAGTCCCTTTTTATGCGTTCACGACACGCCACACGAGCGGCGATCGGACTGGGAGCGCTAAACCCCTATGAATAAGCCTCCTACTGTCGTCCCCTTGCTGATGGTGCGTTTTCGGAAGGGATACCAGTATCCGCTCAACCGGTAGTAGCCCACTCGATTCAATAGCTCTGCGGCTTCTCCCCGGTCTCCGACGTCACATCCCCGCTCCGTCAAAAGGTCAAGCTGTTCGTCAACACTCAGATAGGGCTTCTCGTAGGACATGACAGCATCTTAAACAGAGAGCCAGCCTCCCCCCTCGTACAGAACGAGACGGAAGGCTGGGCGTGATGTCTCAAGGATAGATGCCTGGGACGGAAAAAACAATCGTTCATTGTTGCTTTTTGTTGCCGGTTGTTGCTTGCTGTTGCTGATCATCACAGTCACACAAGCCACCATTCACCTCGCTCGGAGCGTCCTTAGTCGAGGAAATCACTGCCCTACCAGCTGAATATAATTCGATTTCAGGTATGTAGCGGTCTCAGTGATGTCACACCCCGGGAGTTCCACCCGCTGGCCACTACGCGTGACTGTGACGCTCGGAATCGGCTTGTCCGCTGCCATGGAAACCACGTCCTTCTGCCTCGAAAAATTCTCCGGTACTGATGCCGCCGAAACTACCCCACCGCTTCAGTCAGCCGGCTCCACGGAGCACCCGGCCCCACCAACAGTCACTTTTGATGGATGAGCCCGTTACCCGCGTAGTTCGCCAAGCCGCGACACTCCGCAAAAGGGCCCGCATCCCGTCCCGGCCATTAACCCATGCTGTGAAAAACGCCGGTAAAGCCGGGGGAACTGGGCTAGGATCCCCTACTTATAGCTTCTTCCTACGCCAGGAGTTTCACAGCATGACCACTGTCTCGCAGCCGCTTCCCTCCACCCGCCGCCGGTCCGGCAACGCGACGTGGATCGTCGTGGTGGTCTGCGGCGTCATCGCAGCGATGCACATCTGGAAACTGCCCAGCGCACTCACTGATGTCCAGGCTGATCTGAGCATCAGCCTGGTGCAGGCCGGTCTGCTGCTGGGGCTGGTGCAGCTGGCGGGAATGCTGGGCGGAATTCCAGCCTCCATCCTGGGCGAGCGTGTGGGGCTGCGCCGGACCGTGCTCCTCGGCCTGCTCCTTCTGGTGGTGGGCACGGCGATCAGTGCGCTGGCCACGGCGTCAGAGGTGATGATGGTCGCCCGCGCGCTGGAAGGCATCGGATACCTCGCGGTGGTCGTCATGGCTCCCGCGCTGATCCGCCGTGAAACCCCGACTGACCGGTTGACCATGGCCCTGGGAGCCTGGACCGGGTTCCAGGGGATGGCCACCTTCATTGCCGTGCTGGGCGGCTCGCTGCTGCTGCAGGTCACCGACTGGCGCATGTGGTACTGGATCATGGCCGTGGTGACCGCCGTCGGGATTCCGCTGCTGCTGAAGAACACCGCCCCGGATCCCCCGCGGGAGGGCGGGGTGGGAGCGGCCTTCCGCCGCGTCTGGGTGACCGTGCACAGCTGGAAGCCGTGGGTCGCCGGCCTGGTCTTCGCCTGCTACACCGTCCAGTGGACCGCCGTCATCGGGTTCCTGCCCACCATTTACGGGGAGTACGGCGTGGGCTCCGTGCTCGGCGGGGCACTCTCGGCGGTCGCGGGTGGGGTCAACGCCGTGGGAGCGGTGCTGGCTGGGCTGCTGTTGCGGCGCGGATTCGCCGTCCGCCCGATGGTCATCACCGCCTTTGGGGTCATGGCGATCACCACCTTCGGCGTCTACGCTGTCGACTGGTCTGACCTGCCCGGCACGTTCGTCCCCCAGTTTGTGCTGGTCTGTGTCTTTTCGATGGTCGGCGCCCTGATCCCCACCTCCATGTACCGGATCGCCGTGGACCTGGCCCCGCCAGGTGGTTCACCACCCGGGGTGATCGGACTGATGCAGCAGACGCAGAACACCGGCAATTTCCTGGGCCCCATCCTGCTGGCGTGGTTGGCCACCCAGGCCCAGGGCTGGCACACCTCCTGGTGGCTCACCGCTGCGGCCGGCGCCCTGGGCGTCGCCTTGATCATGCTCTTCTCCGAGAAACGGCTGGGCTTTTCCCTGCGGGAGAGGTAAGCGACGACGCGCCGGGATGTGCGCTCCGCCCGCCTCTCACCCCTCCGCGTACTTCGCCGCGCCATCGCGGTGCGTGACTCCCAGGGCGAACTCCACCACGTCCCGCACCTCCCGGCGCGACGCGAACACCTCACGCTGCCAGCGCGCCCCCGGCCCCTCGCTGAGCATCTCGGACACCACCTCCGCCACCATCGTCTCCTCCCCGTATTCCACCAGCACGGGCCGGATGACCTCCATCAGACCGGCCACCACCTCCACGGCGGGCGCCGGCGCGCCGGTCATGGGGTTCACCAGTTCATTATCGACGCCGCGGCTGCTGGCCTGCCAGGACCACGCCTGCAATGCGGAGGTCGGGGTAGGGACCACCGGCACCCCTGCCTCCCAGTGCCGGATGGCCGTCTCCACCAGGGCACGGGCGATGGTGGCCAGCACTGCAGCGTGGGTGCTGTCCAGGCACACGTCCGCCACCCGGATCTCCAGAGTGGGTTGATGCTCGCAGAGCCGGGCATCAAAATAGATCATCCCCTTATCCAACGGAACCTTGGTCGCCAGCAACATGCGCTGATGATGATCGTGAGCTGCGGCGGAACCAAAGAAATCAGTGGGTCCGGTCAGCGGCCACCGGTTCCATACCTGATAGCGATAGGATGAGAAACCGGTGTCCACGCCCTGCCAGAACGGGGAGTTTGCACTCAGCGCGAGCAGCACCGGCAACCAGTCCCGGATCCGGTCCAGCGCAGCCACACCCTCCTCCTGTGATTTGATCAACACGTGGACATGAAAACCGCAGGTGAGTTGCTCCACGGCTGTGATCCCGAAGCGCCGGTGGATGTTGTGGAAACGCGGCTTCGGAATCAGATGGGTGTCCACCTCCCCGGGGACGGTGGACAGTGCCACCACCCGGCCACCCACGCGCGACGCCGCCGCATCAGCGAGCTTGCGCCCGGCGCGGATGCACTCCAGCTGGCCGAGCAGCGTGGTCTGGGGCGGGGAGACCACCTCGATCTGTTCCTGCTTGAACTCCAGGGTGATCTCATGATCGGTGTCCGAGTCCTCCTGCTGCAGGGCCACCAGGCGCTCCGCCGCCGGCAACGGAGCCAGGGTGACGGCATCCACCAGCAGGAGCTCCTCTTCGACGCCAAAGGTGCGCTTGGTCATGACGACCAACGATCATCGTCGCCCCGCAGTGCAGACCGAACCAGCGGTAGTGCGCAGGCGATAAACCTTGCCACGATGTCCTCCCAAGGACGAGAACCAGTATTCCGTCAGAATACTTCCTCGAAGGGGTGACATACAGCCTTTTCATCCGATCCAGCGTGCAGGTCCACGTGCGGCGCTGACAGGTCCCGGCCGTTCCTCCTTGGCCTCAGAGATGATGGCAGGGTGTTGTTGCCCAGACCTGGAGGGAGAACCATCGGTGTGGGACCATCCGCGCCGCGTGCTGCTTCCCCTGCCGGCGATTTCCTGCGGTCAACACTGCTCCCCAGCCCTCCCATTGGAGTGTGGTCCATAAGCTGGCAAAACGATGGCCAAGGGCGGGAAGTCCTTGCGGCAGTGGGTGCAAGTCCTAAGGATCAGGAGTCACGCCCCGGTTCCACTTCGCTGATCGTCTCCGCCCGGGAATCCACCCGCGTGATGAACAGGGAGAACACCAGCGCAACCACGGTCAATACCGCCGAGGTCAGGAAGGCCGAGTTCGCGCCGTCCGCCAGCGCGACGGTCTCCGGGGTTCCGGTCTCCTGGGCGGAGGCGCTGACCCCGCTGTAGATGGTGATCATTACGGCGGTGCCGGCTGCTCCGGCGAGCTGTTGGAGGGTGTTGAGGATCGCAGAGCCGTGGCCGTAGAGGTCCTTCGGCAGGGAACCAAGCGCGGTGGTCATCAGCGGGGTGAACAGTCCTGCCAGGCCGATGGAGAAGATGACGTGGACGGCGATGATCAGCCAGACCCGGGAGTTTTCATCGGCGGTGGACAGCCAGAACAGGCTGCCCACCACCAGCACCATGCTCGGCGCGATCAGCGGACGCGGGCCATAGCGGTCATAGAGTCGACCGGCGAACGGGGAGAGAACTCCCTCGAGTAGACCGCCGGGCAACAGCACCAGACCCGCAACGAGGGCGGTGACCAGCAGAGAGCCCTGCAGATACAGGGGCAGGGTGTTGAGCACGCCGAGCATCGCCCCGAACAGCGTCAGCAGCACGATCAGGGAGAAGGTGTAGTTGCGCACCCCGAGTGGGCGCAGATCCAGCAGGGCCCGGCCCTTCTTCGCCTGGTTGAGCTGGCGCCAGATGAAGAGCACCACGCCCACCAGGCCGACAACCAGGATGATCAGGGCACTGCGCTGGCCTTCGAGGATCAGCCCGATCGAGCTCAACCCGTAGACCAGGCCGCCGAAGGCGAAGACCGAGAGGATCACGGACACCAGATCCAGTGGGGCGGATGTTGGCTCGCCGAGGTTGATCAGCTTGAGGGCGCCGATGCCCGCGGCAATCGCCACCAGGGGCACCATGAACCAGAAGATGCCGTGCCAACTGGTGAAACTCAGGATCACACCCGCCACGGTGGGCCCCAGAGCCGGCCCGACCGCCATCACCACCGAGATCAACCCCATGATCGCGCCGCGTCGTTGCGGCGGAACCAGGGTCATGGCCACCGTCATCAACAGCGGCATGACCACCGCGGTCCCGACCGCCTGGGAGATGCGTGCGATGAGCAGCACGGTGAAAGTCGGTGCCAACGCTGCGATGATAGTGCCGACCAGGAAAGCTGCGGCGGCGAAGAGGAACACCGACCGGGTGGTGAAGCGCTCCAGGAGCCAGCCGGTGGTGGGCAGCACCACCGCCATGGTGAGCATGAAACCGGTGAGCAACCACTGCGCCGTGGCTGCGGTGATGCCGTAGTCGGCCATCATGGCGGGCAGGGCGACAGACAACGCGGTCTCATTGAGCATCATCACGAAGGCGGTGAACACCAGCACCGCCAACACCGCCTTGACGGGGCCGGGGATGATCGATGCTTCAGAATCAGGGACGCGGGAACCCGCGGCAGAGGGGGAGGACATGAGTGTGGTCAACCTCAGAGAGAAAATGGCCCCGCTTCGGGGAGAAGGAAGGCGCAACAGGGCGCTGACCGAGGGCATTCTACCGGGGCCATCCGGGGCAGCAAGGCGGGGGCTTCGGGTGCTTATCGACGCCGCGGTGGGACCGTGGTGATCACGTGCTGCGGGGAATACTCGCTAAATGTCCATCACGGCTGCAAACCTGAGGGACCGTTCGTCCCGACTCCGGCTGCTGAGATTCTCGGCAATTCACCGAACAGTAGCATTGGGCACGAGTGCTGGCGTCTACTCTTCGCCTGCGCCGGTCGCCGTTTCTGACGGGGTGTATCCAAAGCGTTTCCGGAACTCTTGTGCAAATCGACCCAGGTGATTAAACCCGCAGGCGTAGGCCACCTCGTAAACCGTTGTACTGCCGGTGGAGGCAGCGAGCAGGCGGTGCGCATGGTCAAGGCGAACACGCAATAGCCATGCTGTCGGGGTTGCCCCGACGTAATCGCGGAACGCCTGCTGCAGGCGCCGTCGCCCGACACCAGAGACCGCAGCCATATCGTCCAGGCTCCATCGCCGACCCAAATCCTGCTCCACGGCGTTGCGAACGCGGCGGATCATATACGGGCCAGGGGGAGCGGCCCCGAATTCTGGCGTGAGGAAGACTGCCATCGGTGCAGCGACAGCCGCCACAAGCGAGTCCCGGAATGCAGGCAATGACGTTACGGCCGGGTCTGAGATCATGTGTTCTGCTGACGACCGGATGAATCTCACCCATGAGCGCCCTTCATCAGAGCGCAGATCCAGCGTGGCTGGAGCGATCTCCTCCAGGGGCGCGGAGACTGTCGCATCAACAGGAAGGTGATTGTGGAGAGTGCCGCGAGCCATCTTTACGCCCAGGACCTTCGCATCCGCACCCCAGTAGGTGATGGTGCTGCGCTTTCCCGGAAGGAACACGGCGGCCTCGCCTGGCCCCGCGGTGTGCTGTTTTCCGTCCCGTTCCCAGGACAGCGATCCTGCCAGCACAATATTGACCTCGTAAGCGTCCTGTGCATAGTCACATTCGAGCGAGATGTCTGTTCCCCACTGGATTCGGCCCAGGGTCAGTGGTCCAAGTTCCAGGGTGCGCACAACACCAACTGTGGCCGGTCGGCTGATTTTCTGCAGATTATGGGGGAAGTAAGCCCGGGCGACAGCAGCCTGCATTTCTTGCAGATCGCAGGAGCTCAGAACCTGAACGGGGCTGATTTCGGCCATGGATTATCTCCAGAAGAGGAACCTGTCAGAGATGGGGCAACAGGGATGGTGCATATTTCGGATAACCGGTGCGCACCCGGGATAGGCGAACTGTGACTCACAACATAGCATGCAATGAAGTGGGATCAACCACACACTGACTGAGAGGATGTAACGATGACGGTTGCCATGCAACAAACCCCCCAGTGGATCGCCGATGTCTCCATGCAGGAGCTGGAGCGTAACCCGTACCCGTTTTACGAACGCCTAAGGAATGAAGCGCCCCTGGCCTTCGTGCCTGTACTAGGGGCCTACGTTGCCTCAACCCGGCAGATGTGCGAGGAGATCGCACACCACCCGAAGTTCGGGGGAGTGATCACTAAAGCTGGTGGCCGCACTTTTGGCCACCCGGCTGTTATCGGTGTCAACGGGGATATCCACGATGATCTGCGCTCGATGGTGGACCCCGCCCTGCAACCCTCTGAAGTAGACCGCTGGGTTGAGGACCTGGTTCGCCCCGTCGCACAACGCTTCGTCGCAGAAATCGAGATGAACGGCTCCGCCGACCTCATGTCCGAATACTGCGAGAAAGTCTCGGTGCGAGCTGTGGGCGATCTGCTAGGTCTAGCATCCGTCGACGAGGCCACCCTGCGCGACTGGTTCCACCGCCTCAGCCACTCCTTTACCAACGCCGGACTCGACGACAACGGCGAGTTTGCCAACCCCCGAGGATTCGATGACGGCGACGCAGCGAAAGCGGAGATTCGCGCTATCGTCGATCCACTGATCGATAAATGGATCGAACACCCTGATGACTCCGCGCTGTCCCACTGGCTCCATGACGGCATGCCGGAAGGGCAGACCCGTGACCGGGAGTATCTGTATCCCACGCTGTTCGTGTTTCTTCTCGGCGCCCTCCAAGAACCTGGTCATGCCATGGGGTCGACACTGGCAGGGCTTTTCTCTCAATCGGAGCAGTTGGAGGCGGTCATTGACGAACCGGCGCTACTACCGCGGGCGATCGCCGAAGGGATGCGCTGGACCTCGCCAATCTGGTCCGCTACGGCACGCATCTGTGAAGAAGACATTGAGATCGATGGCGTCCTTATTCCGGCCAATACCCCGGTCATGATGTCCTTCGGTTCTGCCAACCATGACACGAACGCCTATGACGCTCCCTCAGAGTACGATCTGCGCCGTCCTCCCCTGCCGCATCTGGCCTTCGGCGCCGGCAAGCACGCCTGCGCAGGAATCTATTTCGCAAACCACGTCTGCCGTATCGGTCTTGAGGAACTGCTGGACACCTTGCCCAACCTTGAACTGCAACCGGACCACGAGGTCAATTTCTGGGGCTGGGGCTTCCGCGGCCCCACCGAACTACCTGTCGTCTGGGAGGTCTAACACTATGAATCAGTATACTGTCACTACTACAACCGGCGATCACATCCAGTGCGCAGGGGACCAGTCCCTGCTAGATGCCGCACTTCGTCAAGGCGTGTGGCTTCCGAACTCCTGCAACCAGGGAACTTGCGGCACGTGCACCGTACGCGTGGTTGAAGGCACCGTCGACCACCACGATAGCCCCCACGTCACCTTGTCTCCCACCGACCGCACGCAAGGGTTGGCCTTAGCTTGCCAAGCTACTCCGTCTGGGGACATTGTCATTGAGCCGGAGAACGGAGCCGGCGGTACTGTCGCTACCCACCCACTGCGTGACTTCATCGGAACGGTAATTGCTGTGGAAGATATTGCCGCAGATACACGTAAGGTCGTACTGCACCTCGATGATCGGATCGGGTTTACCCCAGGTCAGTACGTCGAACTCACCATCCCAGGGACCACCGGTCAACGTCACTATTCAATTGCCAATGTCCCCGGGCCCGAGGGCATGACCCGTGAGATTGAACTGCATATCAAGCGTCATCCCGGCGGGCTCGCCTCCGATAGGTGGGCATTTGGCGCCCTGTCTGTTGGAGAACAGGTTGAAGTCAGCGGCCCGTTAGGAGACTTTCGGTGCTCAGACCTCGAATCCGAGGGCGGTGTCATCATGGTCGCCGGTGGCACAGGGTTGGCTCCCATCCTGTCTATCCTTCAGACACTATTGGCCGCCCATCCAGACCGAGAAGTGCATCTCTACCAGTCAGTACGCACAGAAGAAGAGCTTTACGCACGGGATCTACTGGCGGAACTAGCGGCACGGCACCCGAACCTTGTCGTGAAACCCTGCCTGACTCGTCAGCTTTGGGACGGGCGAACAGGATACGCCTCTGAGATGATCGTCGAGGAATTCGGAACTCTTCGTGGGTGGTCCGGTTACCTCTGTGGTCCACCTGCACTTGTCGAGGCAGGGCGCCGCGCCTTCAAACGACGGCGAATGTCACCACGGCGGATTCATTGGGAGAAGTACACCCCTGCCGTCACTCAGGACGTCATGCTGCTGACCTAGCCTATAGGTCTGTCCAGGCAGTCGAGGCTCCAGCTACAGAACGAGGCTGGAGCCTTTCTCTCCTGAACATACGCGAGCGAACTTGCTGAACGACCAGGAAGAAAGCTTTGTTGCCAACATGACGTCATCTCCGTGGTCACGGAAGGAAAAAGCAAGACTGCCATACCGAAATGTCTTTACGGCTTTACACCCTCATCCGGTCCTCACTACTTGACTGGCAACCTCTTTCGCACGACCCCCCAATTATCTCCATTGCCAGTGATTACTGCTCTTGCAAATCCAAAGCTCCCCTGCGCCCACTCCCCCACCGCCGATAGGCTGGATCACGTCATCATCGAATAGCTCGAAGGAGCCGTCGTGTCTGAACCAGTGAACCCCGCAACGCCGGAGCGGCCCGCTAACGCAGGCGCGCCCACCACCCCAGAGCAGCCAGCTACTCCCGGAGAGCCCGCTAACGCAGGCGAGTCTCCCAACGCGGAGCAGCCCGCCCACGCCGGCAACGCCACTTCAACAGGCAACGCCACAACGCCGGAGAACCCCACCTCCCCAGAAACCGCCGCAGCGAACCTCGAGGTTCCAGCAGAACCCCGCGACTTCACCACCATGCTGATCGCCTTCGACGGCTCCGGTGAGGCCCGGCATGCCTTGGAGTACGCCGCCGCCTTGCTCCGGCCCCGGCACGTGGAGATCCTCACGGCTTGGGAGCCGCTGCACCGGCAGGCGGCCCGCGCGGTGAGCATGTCCGGCCTGCATCAGGCAGACTGGGGCACCGGCCTGGAGACGGATGATCCGGCCTATGAGCAGGCGCGTGCGATCTGCCGGGAGGGCGTGGAGGTCGCCGAGTCCCTGGGTCTGAAGGCCCGTGCCCACATGGTGGAGTCGGCCACCACGATCTGGTCGGCGATCGTGGACGCCACCGCCGAACTGCGCCCGGACGTCATCGTCACCGGCACCCGCGCGATCAGCGGCTTCAAGTCCCTGTGGCAGTCCTCCACCGCGGACAATATCGTGCACAACGCCCGCATCCCGGTGTTCGTGGTCCCGCCGATGGACTGCGGCCCGGAGGAGAAGTCCCGCAACAAGCACGCCGTAGCCGAAACAGACCGCCCCGCCCACGCGGCGCCCACGCAGAAGACAGCAGGAGGGGAAATCCCGCAGGTGTCCGGGATGAACCGGAACCGCACCGAGTAACCACTGCAACTTTTGCGCCGCCCACATCAAGGACTGCGCATTTCCTGTTATCCTGACAAGTCATGGCCTACAAATCTGACTCCCTGAACCGCCGCTCCCTCGGCCCGGCGATCGCCAGCGCGGTCGTCGGTATCGCCATGGGTGTCGTCGCTGTGCTCGGGATCGCGGCCTTCTCCGATCAGGACGCCGTTCCGCACGGCAACGCCGTCACGGCGGAGGATGCCATGCTCGGTGGCCCGGAGTACGGCACCCGCCAATAGCCCGCGATCCACGTGAAACGCGGGCTGCACCCTCACCTGCTCGGCTGGCTCCTGCTGGCCGTGGTGATCTTCGCGCAACCTTTCGGACTCACGGCAGCGGACACCAAGCATGACCTGATGGCCAACCCCGCGGGCTTCCTCGCCGGCAGCCTGCACGCGTGGACGGACACGTTCACGCTCGGCCAACTCCAGAACCAGGCCTACGGCTACCTCTTCCCGCAGGGCCTGTTCTTCCTGTCCGCCGATCCCCTCCCTGACTGGATCGCCCAGCGCATCTGGTGGATCATTGTCATCGGCGTCGGCTTCTCCGGTTTCCACCTCCTGGTCACCAGGCTGGGCATAGGCACACCGGCTTTCCGCTTCCTCGGGGCGATGCTCTTCGCCCTGTCCCCGCGCACGTTGACCACGCTCACGGCCATCTCCTCGGAGACCTGGCCGGTCATGCTCGCTCCCTGGGTCATGGTTCCCCTGTTGGGCCGGCTCACCTTCCGCAGCGTGGCCCTGGCCGTCCTGCCGGTGGCCGCGATGGGCGCGGTCAACGCCACCGCCACGTTGGCCGCCTGCGTGCCCGCCGGCCTCCTGCTCCTCTGGCGGATCATCCGGCGGGACCGCGGCGCGGCCCGAGCCCTCGGGACCTGGTTGCTCGGCTGTCTGCTGGTCAGCCTGTGGTGGATCGGTCCCCTACTGGTGCTGGGCCGCTACTCCCCGCCGTTCACGGACTACATCGAGTCCTCCTACGTGACCACCCGCTGGCTCAACCTCGTGGAGATCCTGCGCGGCACCACCAGCTGGTCCCCCTTCGTGGACACCGAACGCACCGCCGGCAACCTCCTGGTCAGCGAACCCGTCTTCGTGCTGGCCACCGTCATGGTCGCCGCCCTTGGCCTGGCCGGGCTCACCTCCCTGCTCCGCAAGAGCAGCTACCTCGCCGGTCTCTGGGTACTGATGCTGCTCACCGGCGTCGTCATCCTCGGCATGGCCCACGGCCCCCTGGGATCCTGGTGGCTGAGCTTCCTGGACGGCGCCGGCGCCCCCTTGCGCAACCTCCACAAGTTCGACCCCCTGGTACGCCTCCCACTCATGGTCGGCCTCACCGCGCTCGGCTCCCATCTCCGCGTGCCGACGTCCCTTTCCGCCATCCGCGAGCGCTCCTTCCCCACCCGGCGCACCGCCGTCGCCGGGCTCGTCGTCCTCATCGCACTCACCGCCACGGCGCCGGCCTGGACCGGCCGCCTGCTGCCCCGCGGCGCCTATGAGGAAGTGCCCGAGTACTGGCACGAGGCCACGGACTTCCTCAACACCCATGCCCAAGACACCCGCACGCTCATCTACCCCGAAACCTCCTTCGCCCGGCAGACCTGGGGCTGGACCCGCGACGAACCCGCGCAGCCGCTGCTCGACGTCCCGTGGGCCGTCCGCGACGCCGTTCCCCTGGTCAACCCGGAGGCCATCCGCGGCCTGGACGGGGTGATGGCGGTCCTCGAGGAGGATCCGGAAACCGGTGCGGCCGCGTTGCGACGCCTCGGCATCGGCGCCGTGCTCGTCCGGCACGACCTCGAATCGGACCCCGCCACCGCCGAACAGGCCGCCGAGGAACTGCCCGGGGAGCGCCACACCTTCGGGGAGGTGGACGTGATCCTGCTGGACCCGCAGGCGGACATGGCAATCACCGCCGAGGAACCGGTGCAGGTGGCCGGCGGTGGCGAGTCCCTGGCGCTGCTGGACTCCATCTACGGCCCCGGCCCCAGGAAACTGGTGGACTCCGGCGCGGAGGTCGTCACCGACACCCCGATGCTCACGGCCCGCAACTACGGCACGCTCGACGGACCGGTGTCCGCACCGTTGGCCTCCCTCGCGGAGGGCTCGGACGTCCACAACGCCGTGAAGGATTACCCTTCCGCGGGCCCACTAACGAAGGTGGTGGAATCCGGCGGCCGCGTGGTGTCCAGTTCGTCCGCCTCCGACGCCACGAGCTTCGGCGGGGCGGATCCGGCACGTTCCCCGACGGCCGCGGTGGACGATGGGCCGGACACCGCCTGGTTCCCCACCCCGGGCACCGCCGAAGGTGAGTGGCTGGAGCTGCGCGGGGACTTCCCCGAGCCAGTGCTGGAGGTGACCACCACCGAGGACACCACGCTGGTGATCAGCTCCGGGGAGGCAGCCGTGGAAGTGGATGTGGCAGCCGGCGAGACGAAGGAAGTTGTGGTTCCGGGTGGGGCGACCGATGCCGTGCGCGTGACATTGACCGGACACACCGGCATCTCCGAGATCGGGCTGCAGGGCCAGGACATCACCCGCACCGTCACAGTCCCGGACACGTCTCCTGAAGTACGCCAATTCCTGTTCCAGCGGATGTTCGTGGACACCGGCATCCTCATCCGGGAGTTCACCGCCCCACGGGACATGAGCCTGGAGCTGGAGACATCCGGCGAGGAACCGGTGGTGATCGACGGACAGGAGTACGCCGCCGGGGACACCGCGGAGCTGCCGGCGGGGCAGCACGAGCTGCGCACCGAGGCCGAGTGGGTCAGCCTGAAAGAAGCTGGTTTCGAACCCTCCGTGCCCTTCGAGGACACCGGCGAGGTGATCACAGCGGCAGACCAGGAACGGCTGCTGCTGACCGGGCGCTCTGCCAATCCGGGGCTAACGGCGACGATCAACGGAACCGAGTTGGAACCACGCGCGGTGGACGCCGGCACCCAGGCTTTTGTGATTCCCGCCGGTGTGGGCGGTCAGGTGGAGTTCAGCTTTGCCGGCGAGCGGGCCTATCAGGTGAGTCTGTTCGGCGGTGGTGCCATCGGGGTACTGACGGTACTCGGTGCGATTGCGGTGGCGATATTCGGGCGACGGACCAGAAATACTGAGCCTTATGAGCCACAGATGATGGCCTGGGAGATGGTTGCCCGCGCCATTGGGATCACCGCCGGAGTAGCGGGAATGACCCTGGTGGTCGGCTGGCCGGTACTGCCCATCACCGTGGCGGCTTGGGCGATCCAGCGGTTCACTTCGATCCCCGATTGGTTGCTGGCTGGTGCCCCGGTGCTGATGGCAGGTGCTTGGCTGGCCAGATCCCCTTGGCCGACTGTGGGATATGCAGGAGATCAGGAGATTGTAGTTTGGGCATGTTCACTGGGAATAATCGTTATGATGCTCGGCCATTCGAACAGGCTAAACCATTGATAGAGCGCGCAAACTGAACAAATGAAACAAACCACTGCAGGGCTTCGGCCAATCGCCGCTAGACGCACTGTCCCGCCTTCAATACCAGAAATACAGGACAAAGTACAAAGGTAAAAACTGTCCGCGCTACAACCCAGTGCTCGAGAATAATGTTGGAAAAGCCGTTCCAACGGAGACGCTTTTTGGGCAAGCCCCATGTTGCACATCGTCAGTGAAAGAGTAGCGTATGCCACTATTGTTCGTTTCTTCACCCGATGGTCTGAAACGTTGTGCCTAACCGGATAACATTAGCGGCGTTCCGGTTAAATCACAGAGAGCCAATGCCATTCCCCTTCGTGGAGACTCGACTGTTTGCGACGCTATCATGGAATACTTGCGGCGTTTGTCTAGGTTTCTTGCCCAGGTCGATTAGCAAGTTTGTACATCTACACTTGAAACAAGTTAGGACTCTAGAATGACTTCACCTACCGTTGCGTTTGTCGGACTCGGATACATCGGGTTGCCCACCGCGGTGGTCATGGCAAACAGCGGCGTAGATGTCACTGGCGTTGACGTCAAAGCTGAGAATGTTGAGCGCATCAATCGTGGTGAAGTCACGATTGTAGAGCCAGGGCTTGAAGACGGGCTCCAGGCAGCAATTGCTTCCGGGAACTTCCGGGCCACCACCGACATGGTGCACGCAGATACGTACATCGTCGCTGTGCCTACTCCGTTCACCGAAAATTATGAGGTGGACATGAAGTACATCTACTCGGTAGCCGAGTCGATCGCCCCGACTCTGGAAGGCGACGAACTGGTCATCTTGGAGTCCACTTCCCCGCCTCAAACCACCCGTCGCATGGCAGAAAAAATTCTTGAGCTCCGTCCTGACCTTGTCGCCGATGGCACCGACAATCGCGAAAACCGTCCAGTGATCTATTTCGCTCACTGTCCGGAACGCATTCTTCCAGGCAATGCGATGGAAGAGTTGATCACCAATGACCGCATCATCGGTGGTGAAACTGAAGAGGCTACGCGCCGCGCAACGGCGGCTTATCGGTCCTTTTGCAAAGGCGAGCTACTGGGGACCAATGCCGTAACCGCTGAAATGGCCAAGCTGACTGAAAACTCCTTCCGGGATGTAAATATAGCTTTCGCCAATGAATTATCACTGATTTGCACCAACCTTGGTGTTGATGTGTGGGAACTGATCGAACTCGCCAACCATCACCCCCGCGTAAATATTCTTCAGCCTGGCCCCGGTGTCGGCGGCCACTGCATCGCAGTCGACCCCTGGTTTATTGTCTCCTCTGACGTAACGAACTCTCGTCTAATTCGGACGGCTCGTGAGGTCAATGACGGCAAGCCTGCTTGGGTTGTGGAACAGGTGATAAAAGCAGCTGAAGAGACCCTGGCCAAGAACATTGCCATTCTCGGCCTTGCGTTCAAAGCCAACATTGATGACCTTCGAGAATCCCCCTCTCTTAGCATCACTCAAGCATTAGCCGAAAGAATGAACACTAAGACCCTCCTTGCCGTGGAACCCAATATTGAAGCTCTTCCAGAAACCTTATCGAAGTACGGGAACATCGATCTAGCAGCTACAAACGAAGCTATTGAAGAGGCAGAGGTTGTCGTTCTTCTCGTCGACCATAAGGAGTTCAATGGGGTCACTGCAGCTCAGCTCAAGGGGAAGAGAATCATCGACACCAAGGGGCTCTGGCGCTAAGAAGCGCTTCATTAAACTATGACGGATGGAACCCAACACTGAGGATTGATGCCACTTCCGAGCTTTTAGCTCGATACTAATTCAATCCGACTATCGAAATATAGAACAACTGGCGGCGCCGCCCTTTCTGACTAGAGGAAGAAAGTGGAAGGTTCCCCCTCGTCGGCATAGGGCTAGGTATTGTAGCGCGAGCCCGCCCTCACCTTCGAGGGTAGTTTGTTCAGTATCCTCGGACATGGCCTGCTTCTCCTTCAGCAAATCTAAGAAACCAGAAATGGTGTACTTCCACCACAACCGCCCAGACGACAAGTAATCTATAAATGCATGTATATTTCACCACTTTGGCCCGTAAATCGGCTCTTCCGGTTTACCAGGTTACCCTGAGTCGGCACCTAGCCTGCGGGCCGAACTAGACCGCACCAAGGTCGATACGGTCGGGATTGGATAACGGGTTCGTACCTTACGGAGGACGGACGTGGGAGTTACTGTCGTGCGGAAACCCGCAGAACCTACAGCGAGTGGAGGTGTGGCCCCACTTTGTCAGCTCCTAGATGATTGATTCCAAGGGGAGTCGCTACCCATGAAACACAGCGAGAGTGCCCAGAATCGAAGTTGTACCCCATACAACAAGCCCGAAAGCCTGGCATGGACAACGATCTGGACACCCTCGCCACCGCACTCTACGTCACCACCGACGATTTCATCACCACCCATCCCCACCGGGCACCCGACCGCCCGGCCGTAGGAATCCAACCACGCATCAGCGACGCCGAACTCATCGTCCTGGCGATCATGGAGACCCTGCTGGGCTTTACTTCGGAGCGCCGTTGGATTCGATTCGCCCACACACGACTGACCAGCATATTTCCTTATGTTCCGCAGCAGCCGGGTTACAACAAACGCCAGCGCAACCTCACGGTCCTGATGCAGCACGTCATGACGCATCTGGCTACCTCGACCGGCCTGCTCGACGATGATGTGTGGGTCGTGGATTCCACCCCGGTGGAATGCGGCCGATCGAGGGAAACGGTGAAGCGATCAGACCTGGCCGGCTACGCCGGGTACGGCTACTGCGCCTCGCATTCCCGATTTTTCTGGGGTCTGCGGTTGCATCTGGTCTCCATCCTGCACGGCCTGCCGGTCGGCTACACGCTCACCGGGGCGAAAGCCGATGAACGCGCCACACTGCTGTCGATGCTGGATGCGGTGCCGGTGGCCGTGCCGGCCGGGCAGATCATCATGGCGGACAAGGGCTATAACGGTGCCTGGTTGGAAGACGAGCTCACAGGCGGTGCTGTCGAGCTCATTCGGCCCGCCCGGAAAGGAGAAACCCCCAGGCCAGGAAAGCAATTCTTGAAGCCGCTGCGGCAGACCATCGAGTCGGTGTTTGACACGTTGAAAGGCCAGTTGGGGCTCGAGCAACACGGCGGCCGGACCATCTCCGGGGTGCTCAGCCGGGTGATGCGACGGTTGTTGGCGCTGACCGCAGTGATCTGGCACAACCACACCACCGGCCAACTGGTCTTAAGATCCCTGACCGCATACGACCACTAAACCCCCAGCACACCCCTGGAATCAGTCATCTAGGGAAATATCCTCTTCCTTTCGCTACGATTGCTTCCACTGAAAGGAGCACCTTTGACAACTGTGAGTATCTGGGGATCCTGCATCTCACGCGACACTCTCGACCTTGCCGCCACGTACGCTGACCAACTAGATGTCGGTAGTTACGCCGCCCGCCAGACTTGGATTAGCGCGACTAGCAAGCCCCTGCCCTATCCAGGGGACGATCTGACCTCTAACTTCCAGTCACGGATGGTGAAGGGCGACTTTGCATCCAACGCCCTGGAGACAATCCTCAAAGCGGAGTCGAAGTCAGACGCTATCGTCCTGGACGTGATCGACGACCGCTTCAGTACTGCCGAGGTGCCGTCCGGTGAGCACTTCACCTACTCGAGCACCGCTCAGAAAGCACAGGTTGCTGAGGCCCACCCGAGGAAACGTCTCATCCGAACTGGCTCTGATGAACACGCGGAACTGTGGTCACAGGCCGCACAGCAGGTACGTCAAGAGCTCGACCCGTTCATGGATAAGGTCTTTGTTTTCGGCGGGCCCTGGGCCGTTGCCGATCAAGAAGGAAACAACCTGAAGCCCCACCTAGGTAAGTCGATTGAGGATTGGAATACGACCAACACGTGGTTCCTCGAACAACTCAAAGACCTCGGCTTCACCGTCTTGGAACTTCCCGACGAGCTGGCCATCTCAGACACCAACCACCGGTGGGGCGCCAGTCCTTTCCACTATCTCCCGGCCGCCTACGACTATTGGGCGGGAGAGATGCTCGAAAGACTGGGGCGCAAGAGCTAACCAGCCAACTGGCTATAGGGGCCGACCACCTCGAAGTAAGCGAGACGGATTGCCCCCGGCTCCGGCGACCATGTCGAGGTTAGCGTCTATCGTAATTTTCACGGCGACGATCCAGTGTTCGTCTTCAGCCATGCACTGGTCTAGGTACTCCCTGGCCTCTCCAGTTGACTCGAATGGCCCTTCCGGCAGGTACCAATATGACTTCAAGGACCACACTTCACCGACTGAACCGGCCGGAACAGAACAGATGGATTGGGGGCTCTTCCGTTTTTAGAGTGCATACCCCGGCCCGATAGCAGCAACCCATCCTGGGCACCCCACCACAAGATGTAGGGGTCCCCGGTGCGAAGATGAGAGTTACCACACGCTCATACTTTCGCCCCG
>NZ_JBNILW010000025.1:0-14506 GCF_050107895.1 Corynebacterium halotolerans
AGTTGAATAGCTTGTGGAACGGTTCGTCCTGGGACTATGTATTTTCATTAGGTTTTCATTAAGGGTGTTCCACTTCCTAGGAAGTGGGACACCTTGATCGGTACGTGGGCCGCCGCTGGTCTGGGCCGGAAGCTGCCGGCAATAGCCCTCACCTTTAAATCACGTCGGGAACACCGCCAACTAGGCAGCCGCTTCCTTCCTGCGCAGTGAAGGCCTCAGCCTGAAAGTGCAGACGACCTCTGGCAACGACGCCACCCCATGTCGAAGTTAGTTCAGCAACAGCTGTATAGTTCAGCACATGCTGACTATTGCTTCTCGTCTAGACGTGATGAACCGGTTGGGTCGGGCCATGGCGGATCCGACTCGTTCCCGCATTCTCCTGGCGCTGCTGGAGGGGCCGGCCTACCCGGCCGCTCTCGCCCAGGATCTGGAACTGACGCGCTCGAACGTGTCGAACCATCTCGCCTGCCTGAGGGACTGCGGAATTGTTGTCGCCGAACCGCAGGGGCGACAGACCCGCTACGAGATCGTTGATGCTCATCTGGCGCAGGCGTTGAACGCGTTGCTGGATATCACCCTGGCCGTCGATGACAACGCCGAATGCATCGACGCCGGATGCGCCGTACCTGGGTGTGTCACTGGACAGGAGAGTGCGTAGTGGTAACCGGTCTACTGTCGGCGATTGGTCTGTTTATCGCCACCAATATCGACGACATCATCGTGCTCTCGCTGTTTTTTGCCCGCGGGGCGGGGCAAAAAGGGACCACGCTTCGGATTCTGGCTGGTCAGTACCTCGGCTTCATGGGCATCCTCGCGGCCGCAGTCCTGGTCACGCTGGGGGCAGGAGCATTCCTACCCGCTGAGGCGATCCCGTACTTCGGACTAATTCCCCTGGCCCTGGGACTATGGGCGGCCTGGCAGGCCTGGCGAAGCGATGATGACGACGATGATGATGCGAAGATCGCCGGGAAAAAGGTGGGTGTGCTGACCGTCGCCGGTGTGACGTTTGCCAACGGTGGCGACAATATCGGCGTCTACGTCCCGGTCTTCCTCAACGTGGACACTGCCGCCGTCATCATCTACTGCATCGTTTTCCTCGTCCTGGTGGCAGGCCTGGTCCTGCTGGCAAAGTTCGTGGCCACCCGCCCGCCCATCGCAGAAGTCCTTGAGCGCTGGGAGCACGTGCTGTTCCCGATCGTCCTGATCGGCCTGGGCATCTTCATCCTCGTCAGCGGCGGCGCCTTCGGCCTCTAATAAGCCCATCCCGAGCGCCCGGGTGGCCTATCCAGGTGTTGCCATCGGCGTCGACTGAACCGCCATTCGAAGCTGCGGAAAAACCGCCAAACGAAGCTGCAAGTCACAGCGGATTTCCGCCAGTTGGCAATGTCTCATTAGGGTATACTTAAACTATACTTGTTCGTAGTTCTTCTGGACTCTGCGGTGGCTGGCGAGGATATATAATGAGGCGATGACGAGCACTGATCATCCCGGCGATCCAAACCACCCTGACCACGAGGCTTATCTACTGGAACTCGGACGTGCCACCTACGCCGCTGCGGGCCTGGCAGGTATCGCTTTCGATGTGCTGCGCATCCACGGTGGTTTTGATTCAGCAGATCTTTACAGCGACCCCCTCGGCACACTGCAAGGCCGGCTGAAAGACAGTCCCCCTCCGCTGGACGGGATTGACGAATTCTTGGTTCTGCTGGATGAAGCACGGAAGGTGCGGAACGATCTGGTACACAGTCTTCCTGTGAAGCATGGACTTCACAGGCGGACCACTAAAGATGCGTATTATGTGCGTAATTTCTACACCGTGGAGTCACTACGGGAGGCCCATAAGCTTTTCGAAAAAGCGCAGCGTAAGGGCAACGAAGTGCTCTACTCGGACGGTGGCGAAGCAATCAGGCGGTGGTACGGCGAGGGCTGATCCTGAGTGCGGACTTCTCTCTGTCGTAGTGGTGCTGTTGCAAACTCGGGGTGCCACGGCAACACCATCGACGCCCCGAGTTTGCAACAGCACCGGCCCGTCACCAGTACCGTGACCAATTAGTTTCTTCGGTATTCACCAGTTCGCAATCCGGGCCCAAGTGAAGATATTTTCGAACGCCCTCTAAATCGTGAGGAGCTGATTTACGGGTGCCTCCTGGGTATCGGGTTTAGTAGCCGAGCAGATAAGGGACGCTTTGACACCTCACTGATCCTGACAGCCTCATCATGCTCAAAGTAGTTCAGAAGTGGATTATCAAAGCGGAAGAACTGCTGATATGCAGAATCAGAAATACCTCTCCTATTCCACTCGAATCGGACACCTAGGTAGCCGAAATAGTATGCACTCACCCATCCGGAGAAAGAGCCATCCTCCCTGTCCGCGTACCCCCAGCAGGGGCTCAAATGGATCCCCGAATCGAAAGGAAGAGCCCGTAAGCCATTGTGGGCGACTAACACCATCGTGCAATCAGGAAGTTCCTCGCTCCCATCTAGGAACTGACGAAGCGGAGCTGGCACTGTTAAGCCATCCTCAGCCATTCGGCTCGCGAAGTGTTTAGTCAAGTATCTCCCGAGATTGAGCCGTTCCTTCTGGGATTCAGGCTCGTACACTTGGTACAGGGGTACGGACCCGCGGCGATAGATGCTCGTGTCATGACCGGTGAGGTAGTCCGCGAGCTTATCGTACGCGTGGTCAAATGGCTGAGAACGAGCGTTATTGCATGTGCTGCATAAAGATTTCTGAAACTTCAGAATCTTGTATCGATCTCTTTTGAGAGCGCCTTTTCCCTGGAGATCGCGGTGTAGGCCGTCGTCTCCAAACCACACCAGGCCCTCGCCCTCGCCCATTAATCGAAGCAGGTCCTTGCGCTTATATTTATGCTCTTTCGAATCCGCTTCCCGCGCCTCACACCACCAACATAGAGCCATATCAGTATTCAAACACACTGGGCCTGAAGCTCTAGGAAACCGGCTGCTCAAGCTTCGCGAGATTGGATGAACGCCTCCGAAAGAAACGTAGAGACTCTGTTATGAACGAAGAAGTATCCCCCTGGACTCCTGCGTCTGCGGCCGCCGACCCATACCCCAGAGAGACCTACGCGACTTAGGGAGATGTCCGGTTACTCAATTGCGCGCAGGAGATTCAGCGTCCATCCATTCGTCCAGGACATTTTGGATAACCCCTGCTCGCTTCGCTTTGGAGGGTGAGACTTTAATGACGTGCTTTTTCAGTTTCTCGATCCACTGGGCATCGAAGGAATACGGGAGCTGACCAACGCCATTCTTTGCGTCTTCCAGTCGTTTCGGAGGTTGGCGCAATTCGTCTGCTGGAAAAAGGTTCAGCAGGTCCAACATTTGCCTCGGGGTGGGAGCGATAGGTTTGCCAGGCTCGAGCCACTTAAACAACTTATTGTCACTGCTGTCACGACATATTCCCTGGTGGTGCGAAAAATCATTACGGATTTGCTGGACTTCGTAGAAAAATTTTGATCGGATGTCGTTCTTTTTCCATGTCTCACCGGTTTCGGGTTTGCTGTACGCTGCAGCCAGTCTCGGCCTGTACACGTCCTCCCAGGATGCAATGATCGTTGTGAACCACTGCGCATAGGCCATACGGTAGATCGGTGGGGGCGCCCCTCCGGCCGCCATCTCGCGTATCGCACTGCCGAAGTTGTGTGGAGTCATTACTGTTGGCGCTCCGGTGCTTGCTTCAGTGAGACTGGCCATGGGGATGGTGCAGGCACTCTGTTCGTCCGTGAACTCCAGCGATAAGAGGTCTAGATGGGCACCTACCTCGTCACTTTCTATGGGATTTTGCCACAGCGTTATACGTTGTGAAAGTGCATGGTTGGCAGTCAGATTGAGGATCAGCGACATCCGGTATTCTTCCGAGAATTCCTCGATGACCTGATCCACTGACTGAGCATGAAGTCTTTCGTCAGTCACCAGCAGGTCGTGAGTAGTCTGGGCAACAACCAAAATGTGAGATAATAATTTCCGCAACTCAGAACCACTTTTAGGCGCCGCGGGGAGAATCGCGAACTCATCATGGACGGCCATTAAGGGTTTTATGATCGGTGCTGTTGCAAAGTGGGGGCGGGGTGGCGGTCGCCGTGGAATGATCACGGTCATGGGCATCTTCTCGGGTCGCCATTTCCCTCGCGAGGTCATCCTCTGGGCGGTGCGGTGGTACTGCCGCTACGGGGTCAGCTACCGGGACCTGGAGGAGATGATGACCGAGCGCGGGGTGCCGGTCGATCACACCACGATCTACCGGTGGGTGCAGAAATACGCCCCTGAGCTGGACAAGCAGACCCGGTGGTACCGGCAGGTGCCCGACTGGCAGGCCCGTTCCTGGCGGGTGGATGAAACCTATATCCGGGTCGGCGGGAAGTGGTGCTATCTCTACCGTGCGATCACCGCTGGTGGCCAGACCCTGGACTTTTACTTGTCGCCAAAACGGAATGTGGCAGCAGCCAAACGCTTCTTATCCAAGACGCTGCGGTCCAATGTGTCAGCAGGGTATCCCCGGGTGATCAGCACCGACAAGGCACCTTCCCTGGCTAAGGCGATTGCCGAGTTGAAGGCGGAGGACGTCTGCCCTCCGACAGTGGAGCATCGACAGGTGAAGTACCTCAATAACGTGCTGGAAGGTGACCACGGGCGGTTGAAACGGATTCTGGGACCCAAAGGCGCTTTCAAGAACAGGACTTCTGCGTACCGGACGTTGAAGGGGATGGAGGCGATGCACTCATTACGGAAGGGGCAGGGGACGATGTTCGCCTACGGGCATCTGAATCCGGATGCGGTGATCGTCAGCCGGATCTTCGAGAGGGCCTGAGAACGCCAGCTGCAGCGAGCATCAGCGGATGAAAGATCGAGTTCTCACAGCTCTCCGTTCCACTTTGCAACAGCACCTTGAGCGGGCGGCGCAGTCGGCGACCAGCCATGGGGGTCTTCGTCGTGGTCATGGGGTCCTTCGAGGAGGTGAGGATAAGCGGTGCTGGTCTAAAATCAGTAGATTGATGAAGATCTACGGAACTGATAATCGTGGGGTATTGCGCGCTATCAAGTAGTGCGCAAGCGGGGACCTCTATGTGCAACAGTGCCGGCCAACAGGTCTATCGCCGGGCCTGAATCTCCTGCCCAACTCCAGTCCACTGGCCAGCACTGAGTCCCAATGTGCGTTGTTAGGACTGACCGTCCCACTCGGCTGGATTTACTGCGCGGGTGCGATCTCACTCTCGACGACCCACTTGTGGTTGGTCATCGTCATCTCCTCCGTCGTCAGGTCAACCATGTAGACCGTTTCATCCGTGGAGGAGTCGATGGTGGCCTCTGCACCCTTCATTCCCGGCATGTGCTCGGCATCGAGGACCACCTCGGCACCATCGGGCAGGGGCGCTTCGCCTGGATCGACGAGTTCCTCGTGAACGACCCACTTGTGGTCGGTGACTGGCTCACCACCGTCAGTCGGGGTGTAGCTGACCGAGTAGGTGGTGGTATCGAAGGCCCCGGAGATCGTGGCCTGCGCACCGTCCATGCCCGGCATATGGTCCGCCGTGAGTATGACCTCGGAGCCGACCGGGTAGGTCGGCTCGGTGGCTTCGGTAATGCCCTCCGGGGGCGGGCCACCGTCTTCTGGGTGCTCCATGTCATGACCACCGTCGTCGGCAGTGGTGGTGTTCTCCTGCTGGGTCTCGTTGTTCTCTGAGGTTGCTGTCGTGGTGCTGACGGTCTCGGCAGTGTCGGAGTTGTCAGTGGCGTCGCTGCAGGCGCTCAGCGCCAGGGTGGAGGTCAATGCCAAGGCGGCGAGGGTCATGCTGCGTTTCATGAACGTTCCTTTCAAAGGTGGTGTGAGCTAAGGGTCGAGTGACAAGGTCAGTCAGTAACGGTTACGGGGGATGTCGACCCACGGTGTTCCTCCTTCGACTCGGTCGGCGCCAGGTGAGCCGGCTCCAGATCAATGCGGCGCAGTAGCTGGGCGTTGAGGGCAACCACGATGGTCGAGGCTGACATCAAGATCGCGCCCACAGCCGGGGACAGCACGAACCCGATCGGGGCGAGCACGCCGGCCGCCAGCGGCACGGCAATGATGTTGTAGCCAGAAGCCCAGATCAGGTTCTGGATCATCTTGCGGTAGCTGGCCTGGGACAGCTCGATCATCGACAGCACTGCCCGCGGATCATCACTGGCTAAGACCACCCCGGCAGATTCCATGGCCACATCCGTGCCGGCACCGATGGCGATGCCGACCTCCGCGCGGGCCAGAGCGGGGGCGTCGTTGACGCCGTCGCCGACCATGGCCACGCTCAAACCCCGGTCCTGTAGCTCGGTGACCTTGGTGTCCTTGTCCTGGGGTAGGACCTCGGCGAAGACCTCATCAATGCCTAAATCCTCGCCGACGGCGTGGGCTACTTGATGGGCATCACCGGTAATCATCGCGACCTTCACGCCACGGTCCTGGAGGGCGCGCACCGCCGCACGAGAGGCGGGACGGACCTTGTCCTCGACCGCCAGGGCGCCGATGATCTGTTTGTCCTGGACCACATGGAGGACCCCGGCCCCGCGCTGGGTCCAGGTCTCGATCTGTTCATCGAGCACGCCGGGAGTGGCTAGATCGAATTCACGCAGCATGTTGGGCCCACCGACGAGGATCTCGGAGTCGTCGACGGTGGCACGGACGCCGCGACCGGTAGCCGCGGTGAAATCAGTGCCGCGCAGCTGAAGGCGTGAGGCCTCGGGGTGTGCGGTGGCGGCGGTGACGATCGCCCGGGCCACCGGGTGTTCACTATCGGTTTCGGCGGCTGCGGCCAGGGCCAGTAGCTGGCCTTCCGAGGTGCCGGACACCGGGGCAACACCGGTGACCGCATGTGCTCCTTCGGTCAGGGTGCCGGTCTTATCGAACAGGACCACATCGATGGTGCGCATGCGCTCCAGGGCCATCCGGTCCTTGATCAGCACCCCGGACTTCGCGGCCCGCTCGGTGGAAATGGCGATGACCAGCGGGATGGCCAGACCCAGAGCGTGAGGGCAGGCGATGACCAACACGGTCACCGTACGCACCACGGCATCATCCGGGCTACCGATGATCGCCCAGACCACTGCGGTGATCAGGGCCGCGGTCAGGGCAAACCAGAACAGCAATGCTGCTGCCCGGTCGGCCAGTGCCTGGGCGCGGGAGGAGGAATCCTGGGCATCGGCGACCATGCGTTGGATACCAGCCAGGGCGGTGTCGCCACCGGTAGCCTCAATCCGGATGCGGACGGTGTTGTCGGTGGCCACGGTCCCGGCCACTACGTGTGCTCCAGTCTCCCGGAAGACGGGGCGGGATTCCCCGGTGATCATCGCCTCATCAAATTCGGCCGAGCCGTCCACGATGGTTCCATCGGCGGGTACCCGGGCGCCGGCCCGGACCAGGACGATGTCGTCAACACCCAACTCGGCGACGGGGACGGTACGGGTGGACTCGTCCTCAATTTTCTCGGCCTCGTCGGGCAGCAGGGCGGCCAGCGCGTCCAGGGCGGAGGAGGCCGAGCCTAAGGCACGCATCTCCAGCCAATGCCCCAGCAGCATGATGGTCACCAGCAGCGCCAGTTCCCACCAGAAGTCGAGGTGGAACCCGCCGATGCCTAGGGTGGTGATCCACGAGGCGACAAAGGCGACGGTGATCGCCATGGCGATCAGCAGCATCATCCCGGGTTGGCGGGAGCGTAGCTCGGTCCATCCGCCCTTGAGGAACGGGGCGCCACCGTAGATGAAGAGCACGGTGCCCAGGGCCGGGGCGATCCAGGTTGATCCGGGAAACTCCGGGATCTGGTAGCCGATCAGATCGGCGAACATCGGGCTGAAGAACACGACCGGCACCGACAGGATCAGTGACCACCAGAACTTGTTCTTAAACATCGCGACACTGTGCCCGGCATGCTCGCCGTGATCATGGACGTGGTGCTCATCGTCGTGATCATGACCGGTGGGCGCGTCATGGGGCTGGTGGTTCTCGTCGACCGCGGAGTGCGGGTGGCCCTGCGGCATTGCTTGACCGTGGGTGTCAGCATCAATGTGTTGATCGTGGACGGTTTGATCGTGACTGGCCGTGTGCCCGTCGTGGCCGGTGTGGTCACCGTGATGGGGTGGGGTGGTCATGAGACTCCTTCCTGAGCTGAGATGCTGGGCGGATCAGTGAGGACACCTGATAGTGGGTGGGGGGGCAGGTGCCCGGTCGTCGCTGACGACGGGAGGGCCCGATACGGTCCCAGACGGTGTAGCAGGCGCGCAGCACCCACAGTCGGTGGAGACCAGTGGCCGCAAACGGAGAATCGGGGTGGTCATCGGGAAGCTCCTTCGGATCAGTGGGATCAGGTGGGGTCGCACCCGCCACGCTATACCCCCAGTGGGTATATGTCATGGGACAGTGCGGATCATCGTGTCCCGGGCAGGGAGGGGTGGGCATCAGATGGGCTCCGTGACGGACGAGCAAGCGGGAGGCGGATGGTCAGCGTGGTTCCGGTGCCGGGACCGGCGGACATCGCAGTCAGGGCCCCACCGTGGGCTTCGATCAAGGCCCTAGAGATGGTCAGGCCGATCCCGGAGCCGCCGTTGTCCCGGTTGCGGGCGGCGTCGCCGCGGTAGAAGCGTTCGAAGATATGGCCCAGCTGTCCACGGGTCAGTCCTTCCCCGGTATCAGCGATATCGATGAGCACGGTGCCGGAGCCTTGCTGACGGGCACTGATGGTGACTTGCCCGCCGGCAGGGGTGTGGCGCAGGGCGTTGGCCAGCAAGTTGCTCATGACCTGGCCGAAGCGTTGGCGGTCCACCAGTACGGACACGGGGGAGGTGACAGGAACTGCCTGCAGGTTCACACCTTTGGCCGCGAAGGTTTCCTGGGCCGCGGTGGCGGTGGTGTGCATAAGCTCGCCGAGGGGGTGTTCGGCACGATCCAGATCAATCCGGCCCTCTTGGGCGCGGGAGACGTCGTCGATGTCCTCGACCAGCCGGGTCAGGCGTTGGAGTTGTTCGGCCATCACCGTCTGCGTGGCCAGGTTCCAATCGACGATCCCGTCCTGAAGGCCATCGAGGTAGACGGCAAGCACCGATACCGGGGTGCGCATTTCGTGGGCGAGATCCGAGAGTAGTTGGCGGCGGATCTCCTCGGTATGGGCCAACCGGTCAGCCATGGTGTTAAACGCCAGGGCCAGGGTTGTCACCTCTGGGCCGGCGTCACCGGCGGGCACCCGGACATCATAGTTTCCATTGGCCACCGCGGTAGCTGCCCGGGTCAGGCCTTGCAGGGGGGTTTGCAGCCGGCGGGAGAGCCAGAAACTAGCTAACAGTGCAGACCCTAAAGCAGTCAGTACCGCGACCGCCAGGGTGATCAGGTTGGCATCCCGGTAGGCCTGCTCGACATGGAGCAGCTCGAGGGAGGGATCAGATAGGCCGGCCATCAGCAGGTGCTCGTGAAATAGTGGGGGGCCGACCAGTGATGCCACGGACACCGCCGCAACCAGGCTGATGATCACGACCAGGACCTGGGCGATCAGGAATCGGAGGGTCAGATTTGTATCCTGTGTCATGCCTGCCCCATCCGGTAGCCGACTCCGCGGACGGTGTCGATATAACTCTGCCCGGAAGCACCGGTGTCCAGCTTGCGGCGTAGGTTGCCGATGTGGACGTCAATGATGCGTTCATCTCCGATCCAGGAGGTGTCCCAGACATCGGTGATCAGTTCACGGCGGGTCAGCACCTGGCCGGGGCGGGTAGCCAGGGCCACCAGTAACGAAAATTCCGTGCGCGTGAGAGACACCGCAGTCCCCTTGACCCGAACCTCATGCGCAGCTGGGTCGACAACGAGATCCCCGAATACCCAGGCGGCGGGCACATCAGTACCTGTGGTGGCGGTGCGGGGGCGGCGCAGGACGGCACGGATGCGGGTGACCAACTCCCGGATGCTAAAGGGTTTGGTGATGTAGTCATCGGCTCCGGTGGTCAGCCCGGTGATCTTATCGTCCTCGCTGCTGCGGGCGGTGAGCATGAGGATGTAGCAGTCGGAGAAGCCGCGGATCTGGCGACAGACGTCCAACCCGTCGATGCCAGGTAGGCCGAGGTCAAGCACGACGACGTCGGGGCGAAACCGGCGGGTTTCCTCGAGTGCCTGGTCTCCGGTGTGGGCTTGCCTGACATCAAAACCTGCCCGGATGAGATAGTCGGTCACCATCTGTGCCAGGGGTTTTTCATCGTCGACAACAACAACCCTGCCGGCGGGTCCATCCTGTCTCGGTGTGTGGTCAGCCATGCCATCAAGTATCACCCCCAGCGGGGAAAAAGTAGTGGTCTAAAGCCGGTGATCAGTGAAATCTTTACGCAATCTTCAACAACCACCGATCAGGCGTGATGGCCGCCTCTCCACCGTCAGTAGGTCACAGGTTGTCGCCCGGTAGGTCAACACCCCGTCCCATCAGCGGTTTCCCCTTCGGACGGGCTGCTGGGGCATCGCGGTGCGGGCAGCATAACGGGAGATAGTCCCTGACCGCTACCGTGACCGGGACCACCGAACAAGTCTTCCTCAAAAGGTAAATAGCACTGTGAGCAGGGTTTTTGATTTCCTCAGGGCACAGAGTGTTGCTAGAAACAGTCTATAGCGCCGTTCCCGCCCCGCCCTGCTCATCTAAGGAGATTGATGTGAAACGCGCAGCGATCATCACCGCTACCCTCGCCCTGACATTGACTGGATGTTCGACAGTTGACTCTGAGTCCACCGCCACTGGTACTGAGTCGCAGGCGGATTTTCTGGCCGCCCACGATCTCGGTGGCATGGAGGGTGCTGAGATGATCGACCATCTCGATCAGATGCCCGTCTCACAGCGTCCCACCGATCTGCTGGCCTCGGTGCGCACCGATGAGTTGGTGTTAAGCGACAACGACGACGACGTGGTGGTGGACCTGCCAGAGAACCAGACCTACGTCTCGATTGCACCGTATGTGACCCAGACACACGACTGCTTCTACCACAGCCTGACCACCTGTCTAGGTGAACTGGGCAACGAGAACATCCAGGTCACGATCACCGATGAGACCACCGGTGAAGTCCTGGTCGACGAGGAGACGGCCACTTTCGACAACGGGTTTGTCGGCTTCTGGCTCCCCGATGAGGCCACCGGGACGATCGAAATCACCCACGAGGGGCGCACCGGTGTCACTGAGTTCTCCACCACCGACGACGGCGCCACCTGTGTGACGGACCTGCGCCTGACCTGATGCCCCAGCAATGGGCGCCACCTGCACCTTTTCCCCGGTATCCCGCAGATCTAGACCAAGGATGGTTGAATCATGACAAGTAGTTTTTCCCGACGGAAGTTTCTGCTCGGCGGGCTTGTGCTCGCCGGCACCGGCGCCCTGGCCGCCTGCGGTGGGAACAATACCGCTACCCCGGCCGCGTCTTCTTCCTCGCCTGGCCCGTACCCGACGCCGACGAACCTGGCCGCACCGTCGGTGCGCAAGAAACTGACCGCACGGCCCATGTCGATCGATATCGGCGGTATCGAGGCACAGACCTGGGGGTATAGCGCTGAGACCGGGGAACCTGCCATCGAAACCACCGCCGGGGACGTCCTCCAGGTCGATATCACCAATGAACTTTCTGAGAGCACCTCCATCCACTGGCACGGCATCGCCCTACACAACGCCGCCGACGGCGTACCCGGGATGACCCAACCCCCCATTGAACCAGGCGAGACGTTTTCCTACGTTTTCGAAACCCCTCACGGCGGGACCTATTTCTATCATTCCCACAGCGGCCTGCAGCTCGACCGCGGCTTGCACGCCCCGCTGATCGTGCGCGACCCGGAAGACGCCGAGGACCAGGACGTCGAATGGACCATCGTGCTCGACGACTGGATAGACGGCATCGCCGGTAGCAGCCCCGATAGCCAGCTGAACCTGTTGGCAGGGATGGACATGGGCGGGCACGAAAACATGGACATGGGCGGTGAGGGGGACATGATGGCCCACGGCACCCCCGACCCGGCTCTGGGTGGAGATGCCGGTGATGTCCTGTATCCGCACTATCTTATCAACGGGAAAATCCCCCGGGCGCACCGCACGTTTAGCGCCCGACCCGGGGAAAAGGCCCGCCTGAGGTTCATCAATGCTGGCGCGGACACCATCTTCAAGGTGGCGTTGGGTGGACACCGCCTGACTGTCACTCATGTGGACGGCTTCCCGGTCCGTCCCCGCGACATCGAGTCGTTCTACCTCTCGATGGGCGAGCGCATTGACGTGGAGGTGATACTCGGCGATGGCGTGTTCCCCCTGACCGCCCTGGCGGCCGGAAAGGACGATCGGGCCTTCGCCGTCATCCGAACCGCCGAAGGAGAAGCCCCCACCCCAGAGACCACCTTCCCCGAGCTCAACTCCCTCGGCACGTTCCTAACGTCCTTTGAACCGGCGGAGCGCGCTCTTCTCCCCGCCGGTGAGGTGGACCAGGACACAGCAGTTGAGTTGACCGGTCAGATGATGCCCTACCAGTGGGGGTTGCGCATCGACGGCGCCGATGCTCCCGGCACAGTCCGACAAGGCCAACGAATGCGCATGCGGATGCACAACCCCACAGCGACGCCCCATCCAATGCACCTGCACGGGCATACCTGGGCGCTTCCCGGAAGCAGCGGTCTGCGCAAGGACACCGTCCTGATACTTCCCGGGGACACGGTGGATGCGGACCTGATCGCCGATAACCCCGGTGAGTGGGCGTTTCACTGTCACAACGCCTATCACCAGGAAACCGGAATGATCAGCTCCCTGCGCTACGAGTAACCACACAGCATGGTCGATCGCTGGGGTGGTTGGGGTCGCTGCAGACCTCCCGCCAGCCAGCAGTGTGACCCGCTTCGGTGGCTTTCTGGTCTTCCGGGATAACCAGAACACCGACTTCTTCCACATCGTCCCGGAATAAGGAGATCTGTTCCATGTCGAGCACATCCCGCCGGGCCGCCACAGCGGTTGCCGCGGTGCTCACCACCCTGACACTGGCCGCGTGTTCGTCGGGCGACGGTGCCCGAAACGCCGTTGCCGTCGGCGGCACCTTCCAATTCCACTCACCCGGGGGTCACACCGAGATCTTCTACGACGAGGACCAGCGTGCCCCACTGCAGGATTTCTCCGGACCCTCACTCATGCAGGAAGGCGAGGAGATCAGCCTCTCCGACTACGCCGGGGAGGTGGTTGTTCTCAATGCCTGGGGGCAATGGTGTGCACCGTGTCGGGCGGAAGTCGATGACCTGCAGCTTGTCCAGGAGACTCTCGAACCCCTCGGCGGCACCGTGCTGGGCATCAACGTCCGCGACTACAACCAGACCATCGCCCAGGACTTCAAACTCGACAACGGTGTGACCTACCCGTCGATCTACGACCCGCCGTTTCGTACCGCCGCGGCCCTGGGAGGGGTACCGACCTCGGTCATCCCGACCACGATCATCCTGGACAAGCAGCACCGCCCCGCAGCGGTGTTCCTCCGGGAGGTCGACGCCGAGGACGTCCTCGACGTCGCCCTCCCACTGGCTAAGGAGGCACCAGCACCATGACCGTTGATGTGATGGCACAGCTGGCGATCGGCCAGCAGTTCGCTGACGTTGCGGCCACCGGGCCGCTGCTGATCGGCATCCTCGCTGCTGCTGCCGCTGGCCTCGTCTCGTTTGCCTCCCCGTGTGTGGTCCCGCTGGTCCCTGGTTATATGTCGTATCTGGCCAGTGTGGTCGGCGGCGAGGTCAGCTATGACTCCGAACACGGCTCCGTGGTGACCAAAAAACGCCAGTGGGCCGTGGCCGGTGCCGCCGGGTTGTTCATCCTTGGCTTCACGGTCGTCTTCGTGTTGGCCACGGTCACCGTTTTCGGGGCGATCAGCATGCTCACGCTCAATGCCGAGGCCCTGATGCGCATCGGTGGGGTGATCACCATCCTCATGGGGCTGACGTTCATGGGCATGGTCCCTGCCCTGCAGCGTGATACCCGCATGGCTCCGAAGAAGTGGTCCACCTGGCTGGGAGCCCCACTGTTAGGCGGGGTCTTCGCTCTGGGATGGACCCCGTGTCTGGGGCCCACGCTCGCGGCGATCATCTCTGTCTCGGCTGGCACCGAGGGTATGACCGCCGTGCGTGGGGTCATCCTCATCCTCGGCTACTGCCTGGGCCTGGGACTGCCGTTTTTGCTCATGGCCTTCGGCTCGGCGCGCGCAATGCGCACCGTCGGCTGGCTGCGCCGCCACTCACGCAAGATCCAGATGTTCGGCGGGGTGCTCATGGTCGCCGTCGGCATTGCCCTGGCCAGCGGGGCGTGGGCGTACTTCATCAACTGGGTACGCCAGTGGACCGTCGAATATGGCGCCACCTTGATCTAACACCTGACCGGTCACCCCACCGGTCACACCGACTTAATCCCCATCCCTTCAGCCGTTACCGCCCGGTGCCGGCTGGGGTCTGGAAGAGGAACACTCATGACCACCCTGATGCGCACCCTATGGACG
>NZ_JBNILW010000026.1:0-14442 GCF_050107895.1 Corynebacterium halotolerans
ACGAGCGAGCGGGCCCGGCAGGCAACGTACGAGGAGTTTGTCCACGAGTACAATTGCCACCGAGCCCATACCGCTATCGGAGGGTTAACTCCCCAGCAACGCGTTCACAACGTCACAGGGCAGTACACCTAGATAGCGACGCTGCCGTCAACGGCCCTCGGGCCTGACGATCGACTCTGGTTCTTTCGGTCATAGACGGCACGATTTTGCGGGGCCCGTCCCACAGTAGGTCCGAAAGGCAAAAAGCTGTCAGTGATGCGCGACTGCTTTTCACAGCAGAGAGCCGAAGGCCACTGGAAGAAATCCCTGACGGTGGTAACAGGCGCAGATGCTGCTTTCATGCTGATAACCTGCATTTACACCGATACCTCCTGGACTGAAAGAATAAACAAAACCCTGCGAGGGCGGAGTGCCCCGGCAGGATTCGGCAGCTAAGGGCGGGAGGATAGAGCGCAGGGCACCGCACGGAGCGCCCTATTCCACCGGGAGCGGGGCGCGCACGTTCAACATGTCAGCGGTGACTGCTTCAATCGCCTCCGCCACCCGCTCGGTGATGCCGTCAGCGGCGGAATGGATGATGCGGGAGGACGCCACCGGCCCGCCGGCGAACTCGAAGACGCCGTGCTCGATGTTGGTGCGGATGGCCTCCCGGTAACCATGCGCATCATAGGTTTCCGGTGAGTTGCCCCCGAAGGCCACCAGGTGCACGTCACGGTCGGCCAGCGCGGTGGCGGATTCCCCGCCGAAGGCCCAACCGAAGGTCAGCACCCGGTCGAGCCACCCCTTCAGCAGTCCCGGCATGCCCCACCAGTACACCGGGTGCACCAGGACGATGGAATCAGCCCGTTCGACCCGCTTCTGTTCCCGCTGCACGTCAGCGGGTACGGGCCCAACCCCCTGCAGCAGCTCGAGGTCGGCCCTGGTGTGCCGGGGATCAAACCCCTCGGCCGAGAGATCCGCCAGTTCCACCGTGTTACCGGCGGAGCGGAGACGATCCGCGATGCGCTGAGCGCTCGTCGCGGTGAGGGACGTGGGATCGGGGTGGGCAAAGATGACAAGGGAGTGCATTCAGATTACTTTCCGGGTAGAGTGAGTTACTTCCAGGCAAGTTACTACTAGTAACCTACGATTAGTAAGTTATCACCTCACCCGGGAGTGTGCAATGAGCCAGAACGACTCGGCGCCGCGACAGCGCCTTCCCCGCGCCGAAAGACGCGCCCAGCTCCTCCAGGCGGCCCGCGAACTCATCCGCGAACAGGGCAGCGACGCCCTGACGCTCGCCGTCCTCGCAGAGCACGCCGGAGTCAGCAAGCCCGTCACGTACCAGCACTTCGGCACCAGATCCGCGGTTCTGGCGGAGCTGTACCGGGAATTCAAGGCGCGCACCCACACCGCACTGGACGTCTCCCTACGGTCAGCACCGGACAGCCTGCCGGAGGTCGCGCGGATCATCGCCGCCGCCTACATCGACTGCATCGACGAGGAGGAGACCGAGCTGCCCGGCATCGTCGGCGCCCTTTCCGGTTCCACGGAACTGGAGAAGGCCCGGGATGCGGCAGATACGGCTTTCAGCACCCGATGCCGCACCGCCCTTGAGCCGTTCACCCGGGACGGCAACCTTCCACCGGCGGCTCTACATGCGATCCTCGGCGCCGCCGACGCCATCGCCCGGGCCATTGTGCTGGAACAGATCACCCCGGCAGAGGGCAAAGTGGCCCTGGCGAAAACTGTGGCCGGAGTAGTCTAAAGACCACTCTGCCAGAGACACCCGGGACGGGCCCCACCACAGGAACCAACACGGCGTCGCGAAGCGGTGAGGGCAAAGCCAACCACAAGCACAGACGGCTTTCATAGGAAAATGAGCCAATAGAGCACGCCCTTCTTAAACAGTCCGACGGCCAGGGCTGTGACTTTCAGCTTCGTGTGGCGGCTTTCTCGCACTGTCGAATGGCGATTCCACGATGCCTGGATATGCAGCTTCTCCGCTCAGGCGTGGCTGGGCTGATGTCCAGGCGGTTTCCTGACGAGTCTGACCCTTGATTTCCTTCATCGATTTTTCTTGTCCTATACCTCTATATATAGGGCCTTAACGAGATGACTCTGGGAAACGGGGCATCTCTGCGTGGAAGGCACTCGGTTAGTGTCCCGAGAGTAGCTTTCGTCCGTCTTCGCGTAGCTCGCCGGTGGGGGAGACATGCCGGTAGAGCGTCTGACGGGTGACTTCGAGTTCCTTGCACAGTGCGGCGACGCTGGTTTCGGGGTGGCCCATTGACGCCATCGCCAGGCGCACCTTGGCCGGGGTCATCTTGTATGGCCGGCCACCCTTACGGCCACGGGCGCGGGCCGATTCCAAGCCGGCCTTGGTCCGCTCGGAAATCAGCTCGCGTTCGAACTCCGCCAGTGCCGCGAAGATCCCGAACACCAACTTGCCCTGAGCCGTGGTGGTGTCCACCGCAGCCCCTTGCCCCGTCAGCACTTTCAGGCCGATGCCTCGGGCGTTGAGGTCGTGGACGATATTGACCAGATGGCGGAGATTTCTGCCCAGTCGGTCGAGCTTCCACACCAGCAACGTGTCGCCGGGCCGAAGTGCTTTCAGGCACGACTCCAACTGCGGTCGGTCCTCTTTCTTCCCCGAGGCCCTGTCCTCGTAGAGATGGTCGGGATCCACGCCGACTTTTATCAACGCGTCACGTTGTAGGTCCGTGGTCTGGGATCCATCATTTTTCGAGACCCGCATATAGCCAATCAGAGCCATAGTTTCACCCCATTACTTCCGGAACCAGTTTTCAGCACTCTCGCAGAGGCAATCGGTCTCATAGTATTAACTCATCACATATACTATCGTTTACGTGACACTGCAGGACAATGTGCTCACATACTCAAAAACTGTCACTTAACCCGTTATTTTAACTAAGTCTCGTAGAGGGTGTAAAAAACAGTTAAGTGGCAATAATTTCAGGGGATAGCAAGCTCCTCCTAGTTGTTGTGCACAACTCACGCCCCCCTTCGCCAGGTGGCGCGAGACCGCCCAGAAACGACTCGGACCTACCCGGACGGCACAAGGGCGCGACCCCCACCACCCTCTGTACTTCCGAATACGTTCCGAATATGATGGGTTCATGCCCATCACAGCTGATCGCCCCAACCGCACACGGCGCTCCTCGGATCTGAGCAAGCACTCAGCCGAGGTCTTCTCCGAGGCCGAGGACCACCCCGTTACGGTGACACGCCGCGACGGCGAAGCACTGGTGCTGATGTCGCAGCGCGAGGCCGACGGACGCGCGCGTCTCCTCGAGTTCGCCGCCCAGCTGATCACCGTCGCCCTCGACGACCACGGAACGCTCGCCGGGCGCATGACGAAAGTTTTCCCCTGGATGCTCGCCCTGTCCCCGGCCGACCGTGAGTCCTGCGCCCACGACCTTGTAGACGCCGCACGCGCCTCATTCTCCACCGAACAACCGCACCTGGCGCTAGTCGAGCTGACCTCCTGGAAGGAAACGGCCACGGCCCTCGCCGCCGGACTGGGCAGTACCGACCTCGAGTGGCTCGAGAACAACGAGACCGTAGAGCGCCCCTAGTCGTGGCAGCCGCCAAGAAGGACGAGCTAGTCCCCCGTCCCCCGTCCCCCGAAAAGGACCGAGTATGAAATCCGCTTCGCCACCACCAATGCCCGCAAGGGGTGGCGGGACCTCGTGGCGACGATCCGCAACCCGATGGCGGACACGTGGGACTTCCTAACGAGAACACCCCTATCCACGACCCCGACAAACTACCGACTGAAGGGCGAGCTCTCCACGATCCAGCGCGGCGGGGAAACTCATGAGCGCTGGCAGCACAAGCCCACAATAAAAGGCACCGCACGCATCTAGTTCTACGTAGACGGACGCACGGTGTTTCTCGAACAGGTGCACACGAGTCACCCAAACGAGACGAAGTAGCATGCGTTGCCACGGGGTCCTTCTTCGGTCGAATTCCCGTAGCGCACAGTATCTCGTGCCATTGATGTTGCGACCTGTTGTGCGAAGTGGGCTGTTATCTGGGCCGCCCCCCTTCATGTCGACGCAGGACACTAAGGGTCGGTACAACAGCACCGCATGATCGGAGTTCGCTCATTCTGATGAACCGCCGCTGTACGATCGAGAACGGGGCAGCGACATTAGCACAGCGCCGCCCTGCAAATAGGGATGGTCAATGAAGATTAATCTGGAACATTTGCTCGAGTTCGCCAAGCCCAACGAGGTGACGTGGGCTACTGGGCGGCTTACGACACGTACCTATGTGAGTCGAAGTTTCGACATGACATACGGCCAGGACGCCGGTCAAAGAGCTCGATATATCCACAAGGTATTCGACGAAGCTCCCACAGATGATAACGATGACTGGGATTGGACGAAACACGTGGTGTACAAGACCCCTGGTGGCCGCAAGCAAATCGAACTTAACGTTGCACGTTCAGCCGGTGCAGTACGCAAAATCCGGATCCAGAAAGTGCCCACATCCGGGGATCTAACCAAGTTGGAACCGGTACTTGAACTGGATCGCGACCAATCCACTAGGTTGATCGACCTGATTAAGGCCCTTGACTCGATTCCGATTGAGGGGGACAGTACGACTTATGTAGATGATCAGGTACTCTGCGATTTCTTCTCTGACCCAGGCGCAATGGGCCGAGCCTACGCTCAGGAACCAGAACGGTTCCGTGCTCTTATTCAAAGTGATGCCGACGCGCGTGACGTCATCGCCTTGCAGCATCGTCGAGATGTGGTGAAGAAGATGCGAACATGGCTTGAGGATGACGCTGCATTCGATGTAGAGAAAGACCAGGCAGGTGGCCCTGAGCATGCCTGGCAGCAACTGTTGGAAGAGAACCCGTGGATCCTCGGGATCGGCCTTAGCGGACAACTAGTGACTTCCTGGGACAAGGACAAGCTGGAGAAAGTTGTCGTCGGCAGGGACATTCAGACGGTTGGCAAGCGAGTTGATGCGCTGCTCCGAACGAATGGGATCGTGCGATCTCTGGCTTTTGCAGAGATCAAACATCACCGTACGGAGCTCCTAGCCGAAGAGTATCGCTCTGGTGTCTGGCGTCCCTCCAATGATCTGACCGGAGCGGTAACGCAGACTCAGCAAACAGTACGCATGGCGGTTCGTGACCTGGGGGATTATATCGAGGAACGGGCTGAAGACGGCTCCCGGACGGGCAATGGAACTTTCATCGTGCGGCCTCGTTCTTTCCTCATCGTCGGGTCGTTGGACCAACTACTAGGCAAGAAAGGCGGTCCAATCGATGACAAAGTACATAGCTTCGAGCTGTTTCGACGCAACCTCCATGAACCTGAAATCCTAACGTTTGACGAGCTCGTTGCCCGCGCCGAGTGGCACGTCAAACTCGCCGAGAAACAGACAGCCCGCGACGATGACGAAGCGCTCCGGGACGACGAAAGCCTCTAATGCCAGAGAAGGTCTAAAGGGGTTAGTAACTATTCGAAAGCAGGCGTAATAAGACTGAGGCGTCTTTTCGCTGACCATGGTCCCATTACCCGCGCGCATCACGGATCCTGCGGCCTTTTAATATCTGCGGGGGTAGACCGCTGAGTCGGGACCGCTATGCGCGCCGCTTGTTCACTTCGAAAACCTGCTTCTTCGTATTCTTCTTGAAAGTACTAACGATCTCCGCTTTCTGCAGACGAGTTAGGACAGTCTCAACACCAGCGGATATATCAACCCTTGGGCGATCCGTCCCAGGCGTCGTCAGCTGACTATAAGGTCGCCCAAGCGCATTCAGCGCACTCTTCAACAGTTCGAGATCGATAGTGGTGGCGTGAGCACCGAGCAGCTTAAGGATCGGTCGAGCACTTCCCGGGCCCCCCTTGGTCGCCATCGTGAGGATCGCACCTGCAGTCGGCACGCGTCCTTGAGCGGAGGCCCACTTGGCCAGGGCAGTCGCTCCTTTTGGATCAAGCTCTGGGGCGAACGTCTCTAGCTCAGTGAGTAGGACGTCCTTGACGGCATCAGGCACAGATTCCGAAGCGATCCTAAACAGTTCGTCTGTGCTCAGTGGAAGCTCGGTCATGTAGGTCGGGAAGTTCTTGGAGACCAAAATCAGGTTCTTCTTAACTGACCACTCGTCCTGCTCCAAAGTTACGTAGGCATCGGCATCATCCGGAACCAATCCCCTCTGAACAAGGTCAGGAACGGTGCTGTGAGCCTCCTTCTGAAGACTCGCCGCAGCGATGGACTCCGGCTCTAGATCCAGCCCGTCAACGAGCTGGAGAGCAGCATCATCACCTAGTGCGACGGCGTTCAGAAGGTTCAACGCCAGCGGTCCGAGCGGTGCCGGGTCGTCCGTGTCTACCGTGATGGCCCCAGCCGTTTTGAGCCAGTTCGCCAGGCCTGAGTCGATGCCGTGTTGATCGATGTAGGACGCGACATTGCGTGCACTCAGGGCGAAACGATGCGTGCTGGCAAGGGTCGGCCAAAGCAGTTCCTCAATCAGATCGAGATCGCTCAGCATACAATCGGCACTCGCTCCGCGCGCGACTTCTTCTAGGGCGTCTACATCTGCTTCGGCAACGTCCGAGAGCACTTCCGCGAACTGATCAGGATCAGCAACCGTGTATACATCCGTGGTCTGGCTAAGTGCATCGAGATAGTCGCGCAGGTGGGTAAGAACATAGGCATAAACATCTGCCTCCCGTGCCTCCTTTATGCTGTTCAGAGAGAGATCGGCTGGGGCCCCCATGATTGCCACCAGGTTCGTCAGTGTGATCGGGTAGATGCGCCGCTTCGTGAGTTCAGTTCGCAGCGGCTCATCAATCACACTCAGATCGTCGACCTGAATACCCATCTGCAGAAGAGTTTCCGCGAGCGCGACTGCCCGCTCAGGACCCTGCGGTTCTCTCACCATTGGGAGATCAGGGATGGCGGTAGCGAGTGCTCTCCGCTGCTCTGCGTTCGTCACATAAGTCAGCTCTGGGCGCACACCCCTTATCGCGGCATCAAGTAAATCTTGAGCAGGGTCCTCCAGATCCTCTCCGATAAGGTAGTCAAAGATACCTTCCCATGCACCGCTTAGGCGCTGGACCAGTGCGGGAGCGAACTGACCAGATATCAGGTAAGCATCGAGAAATTTGTGGTTGTCGGCGGTGCCAGTGACGAGGCGACGGATCGGTTCATTGAGCTTGTCAGGGTCCTTCGAGAGGAGATAGTCGAAGATTTCAATGTTGTAGACGCTTTGCCCGCCAAGCAAACGCGGTTCCTCCGCTTCGAGCACTGCCTTGATGTCATCGGTGTCTACTTCTTCGCCGGTGCCGAAGTGGTATTCGATATCCATTACGTCTGGCTGCACGGCCTTGATGATGAAGTTCATCGCGGCAGCGCTAATCGCTTGGCCTGGGAACTGGGTGATGTAGAGCGTGAAGTTCTCATCAATGAGCCCCGACTGCAACAGTTCCAGAACAAGGTCCGCGTCGTTAAACAGCTTGCCTGCTACATCAGCGATCGAACGGTCTTCACCGTTGTACGAGAAGACTCTGTCAGACGCTCTAAGCGCATCGCTCATGGAAGCATGTGGGATGGACCTCTGAGTAGCTACTGCCTCGGCGATTTCGCTGTTGACTTCTGCCTTCGCGTCATCTGTCCAGTCATCCGGCGACAGTGAGCGGCCCATCAATACCTGAATCTTCTCGAATGAGATGACATCGGGCGAATAGCTCGTGCGGTAGTGGACTTGCATATCGCCGCGGTCGTGGAGGTAAGTTCGCCAGAAATCTGGTTCTGTAAGCGCGTCCCAGTTGTGCGTCGTTCCCCCCGCGTAGACCTTTGGCGTCCTTGTGTTGGCGTGAGCGAGGTACCGGGCCATCAGTACCTCCTGCAGCCTGGTCCCGAGGGCAGCGGCACGTGGTTCGATCGCGTCGATTTTCCGCAACCAGGCTCTCGCTTTGCGCTCGGCAGTTCGAGCAGCGGCAGCCTGCTGAACGACCCACTCCCGGTATGCGCGATAGAGCGTGTCTAAGCAGCTCGTACCATTGCGAATTTTCTCGTAGTCAGCGAGGTAGAGGTTCTTGTAAACGATGGAAGAGAACAGTCGATCGGCAGTCAGTTCCTTAAGCCCAGCATCGGTCAAGATGCGATACCGGAACACCTCGTACTCGTTGCAGATGTTCTTGATAAGTCGCATATCCGTGAGATGAGCACCCACGATATTCACGACCGCATTGCTAGGCCGCTGCTCCGGCACGATTGCGTCGAGCTCCTGCCGGATCAGATCCCGAGACGTGCGGTGGGAGATAAACGGCACCATCGGGACGACCAGGTCGAAAAACTTGGTGCGGTTTGTCGACATCAGTCGTCGCGTCTCGCCCTGGTCGGGGGAGGCAGTGTCCTCGTTCTCTTTGACTTTCGTATCGGTGTTGTCGATGTTGACATTCTTGTCAGTAATATCGGGGCCGAGCTGCTCGAAGATGCTGTCCCTGATCGCATACACAAACCGGATCGGCTTTGCCTCGAGCTGTTCCGCGTTATTAAGTAGCATATTGAGCTCGCGAAGAGTCTCGAAGATATAGGGGTCTTTGAATCGATCGAGATCCTCAAAGATCACCACCGCGGTCTTAGACATCTGGAAAAAGTAGACGATCTCATCGAGATACTCGTCGAAGTAGGACGAGGACGACTCAGAGAGCGTTATCTTGGTCGGCCCGGCAGCCAATTCGGTAATGCGGATGCGTTGCTGTGCTAGGCGCTGAATCCCTAACGTGGCCCGCACAGTGAGGAGGAAGACGACCAGCAAGCTCAGCCACTGGATCGCTCCCGACGAGCTGTCCCATAGATGGTTATCGACCCAGCTCCACGCTTCGGACGGTAAAGCGTCCCTAACTTTATCTGGCACTCTTGCCAGCAGCGCCAAGCCGGTGACCGCCACTCCAACCCCAGCAGCAGTTCTCAAAGCTGGGCCGTCATGAAATTTGTCGAGTCGGCTGTAGCGAGAGGCTGGCATGTCCGACGGTTTTCGACGATACAACAGCTGTTTGACGATTTCTTTTTGAATTAGGTTTGTCTTATCAAGTGCCTTGTCACCGTCTTTCCGGATACGGCCGTCACCAATACCAAGACTCGGAAGCGACAGGTTTATAACCTTGACACCACGCTCTTCTAACTCCTGTTGCGTCTTCAGGAGCACGCTACTCTTACCACTGCCGTAGTGGCCGGTGAGAGCAATATTGCGCGATGCATCCGGGCCAGACTGGGTGAGCTCAGCCTTCAGGATTTCGACATAGTCCTTGTGCTGGTCAAAGACATAGGACGGACTCAAAGAGCGAAGCTTCAGACCGCCGTCGAGCGTATTTTCACGGCTATTGCAAGCGTTCGTGGCAGGGTCCGAAAAAAAGGACCATGTCTTTGACAACATTTGTTGAGGTCTGTCGGGCACTATTGAGCATCCTTATTCTGAGGCGCGGAATCAAGGTGATGCGCCTGTCGTGTAGCTATCATAGTTCTCTCTGATTCCGCAGGTCTGCTTCGGTTTCCCGCATTGAAACGACCAGTACACAGTAAACAGACCCCTGAACCTCACCTGGCTCGCCGCGCTGCACAGTTGGATGCCAAGCTTCATTACTCTTGCGCAGCAACGGACCACGGCCCCGGCGAAGCGGAAGGGTCTTCGAACCTATTTTCTCTGCTCCCGCTACCGATAAGAAGACTAACGAGACACAGAGCGCTTGAGGCTACGCTTGGTATTTTTTCGTTACTACTGGCTGCGCCTTGGTTTTCAGATCTTCCCAGGAGTCAGCGGTTTTGACGTCAGATTCGTAGGCGATGAGGTAGCCCCAGGAGGTGTCCTCGAACTCCGGTGCACTAATGAGTTCATTGACCAGATCCACAGCAGCCTCGCGTTTCTTCTGAACAATGGCGTCATCTTGGCCCTTGTCGGACTTGCCCTCGATGATCCAGTAGGTGCCGGACTGATCCTGAGCCACGAAATCTGGGAAGTAGTTATCCCGGGTGGAATAGGCGATAGAGGCCCCCTCGTGCCGGTAGAGGCGCTTCCACCAGACGATCTCCTCAGAGTAGTTCAGCTTCATCGCCAGCAGATACTCCCCACTCCAGGAGTCAAAGGACGCGGCGGGAAACAGTCCCTTGTCCCAGGGACCATAGAACTTGCGCAGCTGGAACTTCTCCCGCTGCTCCTCCCCCACCAGGTCCAGGACATCCTGACCGATGGGCAGGGTGAAGAACTGGTCAATGGGCAATTCAACAGGAGTAATCGTGGTCTCGGTCTGAGTGTTGCGGGCATGCTGAGTGACCTTGTCCTTGATCAACCGCTCGAGTTCTGCGACCGCGGAGTCCTTGGCCTTTTCCGTCCATTCCCCCACCGGCGCATGGTCCATGAACGCCGGGATGATGCGTTTGCGCAGCTGGGCGATGTTCTCCTTGTGCTGGGTGATCTGGCGCAGCCCAGCAACCTGCCGGGTCAACTGCTTGGCCACCTCATCCTTATCGACCAAGGCGCTGGCGACGGTGGCGTCCTCGACCCGCTGGGTGGTGATCTCGTGGCCGCCCTCGGAGACGACGATCTTCTTGCGGTGCAATACCTCACCGGAGTCGGTGACCCGCTTGGCGGCCTTCTCGATCTCCTCGTCCCGGACCTGCTTGAGATGGAACGGCGTGATCGTCTCCACCATGGTCGACGATGGGAACAGGAACGTCGTGCCGGCATACCGGGGGTTGATCTCGACCGTGACCGGGAAGATCGGCTCGTCTTCCTCGATGGCCTCCTCATCATCCAGCTGCTGAGTATGTACCGTCGCTCCCCGGTGCTCCGCACCGGCGGTGCCGGTACCAGTAGCATGAGAGGCGGAACCGGCGCCAGCGAGTTCGACTGCTGCGGGCGCCTCGGTCGGCACCTGCGGGGGAACATCCGGGCTGGCCTGTGGCTGGGTATCCTGCTGGGCCGGTGCCGGAGGCTGCTGGAGGATGTCCTCGCCCGTGACCTCGCCGTCGACGGCACCGTCCAGGCCGAAGGTCTGGAGAATGTCCTCGTCGTTGAGCAGCTCCTCAAACGAGGTGTGCGCCAGGATATCTAGCTGGTCGATCCGCGGATAACCGGTGCGCTGACCGAACGGCAGGCGCAGTCCCCGGCCCATGGTCTGCTGGGTGAGCACCTCCGAAGCCATGGCCCGCAGGGTGCACATCACCGCAATGCGCTTGGTGTCCCAACCCTCCTTGAGCTTGTCGACCGAGACCACGACTCGCACTGGCGAGTTAGGGTTGTCGAGATCGTCCAACAGCTTGCGGGTGCGCTCATCATCGTGCTGATTGTCCACCTGGAGCACGGCCTGGTGGTCTCCGCAGTATCCGGGGCCGCGCAGCAGGGTGGCGGTCTCGGTCGCGTGCTCCACATTCGAGCCCACCACGAACAAGGCCGGTGCGATCTTCTTCGCCTCTGGGTGATCCGCGAGGTAAGCCTGGTAGGCGGTTTCCTTGTTGCGCAGCAGGGACAGCGCATCCCGCAGCTGGCGCTCCTCAGCCTGCTCACCCTTGTAGCCGGACTTGCGGTAGACCAGCACCGGGGTCTTGACGTACCCGTCGGAAATCGCCTTATACAGCGGGTAGCGGTAAATGACCGTGTCCCCCTTGGAGGCCGAGGCTGTCAGCCCAATTGTTGCTGCCGGGGTGAGGTCCCGAAGTGCCTGATTAAACGCCTTAGCCGAGGAACCGTAGAGGTGGGACTCATCGGCAATGACGATCAGATCATCGAGCTCGGTGAGGTACTCGTACAGGGAGCCGGCGTCCTCCTGGAACTTGCGGATCTTCGTGCGTTGGCCCTCAAGCGTGCCGGTCGAGGAGGTATCCGTCTTTTTCGGGGCGACCAGCTGCTGGACGTTGAAGACGAACACCATCGAGGGATCGGTCTCATCCTCGGAAAACAAGGTCGCTTGTTTGACCCGCCAGGCGTCATAAGACTGGGGGCTGACCACATCCGGGGCGACCTGGAAGCCATCGACATAGCGGCGGGAGCCGTGCTGGAAGTTCTGGACGGTTTTGTCCTGGACCACCAGCGACGGGGTGACGACCATGATGTTGTGCATCCCCTGTCGGCGGAAGTACTCCACGGCCGCGGCCATCAGGTAGGTTTTGCCGGCCCCGGTGGCCATGTTCATCACCAACGGCTCCAGCGGGTCGAACTCACCGGTCAGGTGGAAGATCAACTGCCGTAGGCCCTCCTTGTTGGGGGCACGGAGGTCAAATTCCTTGGCGATCTGGTCGATCATGCCCTGGTCCAGGGAAATGGGAAGGCTCGCCATGGTTACTGCTCCTCGCTGACTGAGTAGGTGAAAATCTCACTGGGGACATGCACAGCCCGGCAACCCCGGCCTAGGGTGCGCAGATACTGGCGCACCCCGTCATCGATCTCGGTCGCGGCAATAGTCAGCCCGTCCTCGTCCTCGAGGTGAGCGATAAGGTCATCGACCTTGGCCCGATCTAGCCGGCCTTCCACGACGACCAGGCGCATGGCTCCGCGTACCCCGTGGAAGTAGCGGTGCTGCGGGGTGAGCCGGAAGTTCAGGTTCGCCGCCACCGACTCCACCAGGGTCTGCCCGGTGGCTGCCTCGGTGAGCGTCACCAGGTCGAGCTCCGGGTCATAGTCAAAGCACGACGGTGACAGATGAGCCACCGTGAAGGAGCCGCCGCCACGCCAGTTGACGGTGTCCTTCGACTTGCTGGTTTTCACCAGAGCCTTGAGTTCCCGAATGTCCTTCGACTTCTTCAGATTGTCATTTTCAGAAATTGCCTTGTTAAGCAGCGAGGTCAGCTTCTGAGCCTCCTCGGCGCTGATACCTTCTGGGAGGCCTTCTGCGGTGGCATCGACGCGCTCGCCCTTGGTCAAGGTGATCCCGCCCGGGTCCTCTCCGCGCACAACCTTAGTAAGCCGCGGCAGAGTAAATCGCTCCATCGTGCTTTCAAGAAGCTCGCACGTTACCCAGCGTCGGCCCATTTTGTGTGCCACAGCAGCAGTAGTGCCGCTGCCGGCGAACACATCCACCACCAGGTCTCCGGGATCAGTGGCAAGCTTAAGGATATAAGCGATTAACTTTTCGGCTTTCGGCGTATCGAAAAGATCGGGCGTCGGAATTCCGGGGAAAAGTTGTTTCAGATGGTTCTTCGATTGCCTACTGCTACCTGTCTTCTTAATTGAGAACCATGCGTCACTAGGCGGCAAACCATCCTGCTCATACAAGTAGGTCTTGCGCTTCAGTGAAGTCTCATCTGCGTTGAAGTAAATCTCCCCTGTTTCCATCTTCTGCAACATCGTCTTTAGTTCCCAGCGCCATCCATTCGTAGGTGGCTGGATTACATTCCCCGAAGGAGTCGCGATCTCGTATTTTAGGGCCGGGCGATCCTTTGGGTTCTGCACATTATGGCCATCGAACCAGGGCCCCCGAGGGTCATTGTCGGGGTTCTTAAAATGTGATTGACGTTCTGTATCTGGAAGGAAATTGGGCCTCCATCCTGAATCCTTTGAATAAACGATGATTGCATTTTTATCGCGAGAAAATACTTTGGCGTTATTGCTAGATGAGTCCGACGCTAACCAAGAAACATCAGCCACAAAATTTCCAGCACCAAACACTTCATCCATAAGTAGACGCATCCGGTGGTTTTCAACGTCGTCCAGGTGAACCCAGATGGACCCCTCGTCGGAGAGCAGTCGGCGGAGGTGGATGAGGCGGTCTCGCATCATCGTCAACCAGATGGAGTGCTCGAGGTTGTCCTCGTAGTTGGCGAACGTCTGTGCGGTATTGAACGGCGGATCGATGTAGATGCATTTGACCTGGCCGACGTATTTTTCCGCCAGCTCAGGAACGCGAGTGAGTGCTTCGAGGACGTCTCCGGACTCCCCGAGAATGAGGAGATTGTCCTCGGTGGGGTCCAGATCAGCACGCTCCGAGTAGGTGATCCCGTCTTCTTTCGGGGACTGTGTGCCACAGACGACGTCGTCGATGATGAGGGTGTGAGTTTCGCAGTAGCGAGGATCTTTCGGATCGACCCAGGTGTACCCGTACTTGCCTTCCTCGGTCGGAATCAGTGCCTGGTCTTTGTTGAACCAGGTCAGCTCCAGCTTCTGCGGCCGACGGCCCATACAGTCCTCCGTTTTTACCCACTCAGTAACACCAGTCAGCCTATCGGTTGACCTGGCCACCACTTCTGAGCGGATCGAACGTTTGCCCTCAGACGGGAGGATTTAACTAGATGATTGATTCCGGGGGTTTAGTGGTCGTACGCGATCAGTGACCGCAGCACCGGCTGGCCGGTGACGTGGTTATGCCAGATCACCGCGGTCAACGCCAACAACCGCCGCACAATCCGACTGATCACCCCGGAAAGGGTCCGGCCACCGTGGCGCTCCAGGCCCAACTGGCCTTTCAACGTGTCAAACACCGA
>NZ_JBNILW010000027.1:0-13712 GCF_050107895.1 Corynebacterium halotolerans
CGTTCTTTACCGTGACAGGTGTGACCCTGCCACCCGGCATGACCCACCCCCACCACCATCAGGGATGATGCGGGCACGACAAACAAAAAATATGAATGGCACACTATTGAGTTCTCACACAACATCAGCACACCCGCTGAAACACCCTTCCGGATCTTTCCGCTGAGCAGCTCGTCGTAATTTACACTAGCAGGCTGATCTTCTCAACCCCAAATCGTGTAAATCTTTACCGCTACTAGCCGTTAACCTCTCGGTTACTCGCTGCGGCGGTGAAGATGAATATACGCACCTCTACGATTTTCGACAAATTCGCTGGTCAGTAGGGTTTCCTTCTCTACGGTCCCAACGAGTAGTGGCCCCACCGGCAAAAGGACCGGTGGGGCCACTGAAAAATCTCTTCATCGCCCGGGGTTTCACGGGTGGAACGGGCCGCCGTCAGTGATAGCAGGCGATTTTTCCGTTCGGTCCGTCGATGACCTCGATCGGGGTGTTGAAGATACTGGAGAGAACGTCATCCTGCATGATTTCCTCCGGCGTACCCATTTTCTCGATCTGACCGTGCTTCACCGCCACGATGTAGTCCGCATACCGGGAGGCGAAGTTGATGTCATGGAGAACGACGATGATGGTTCGTCCGAACTCGGCCGCCGCGTGCTCCAGGTGCTTCATCATCTCCACCGAATGTGCGATGTCCAGGTTGTTCAACGGCTCATCGAGGAGGACGTAGTCGGTCTCCTGAGACAGGACCATCGCCACATACGCACGTTGCCGCTGCCCGCCGGACAGCTGATCGAGGTAACGGTCCTCCAGCTCACTCAGATTGAGGAAGTCGATGTATTGGGAGATGATCCGCTCGTCTTCTTCAGTCAACCGCCCCTTGCTGTGCGGGAACCTCCCGAAACCGACGAGCTGACGGACCGTCAACTTCGTGACGAAGTGGTTCTCCTGGCGGAGGATGGAGATGATCTTGGCCAGGTCCTTGGACTTGGTCTTCGTGACGTCATATTGGGCGACGGTGATCTGTCCTTCGTCCATGCCGAGCAGTCGGCCGACCATGGTCAGCAGCGTCGACTTGCCGGCACCATTGGGACCCACCAGCGCGGTGATCCCCCCAGCCGGGATCTCCAGATCCACCGGACCGATCTTGACGTCACTGGAGTAGTCCTTGCGGACATTGGTTAACGTGATCACAGTCTGCCCTTTCTGAGAATGACGAACAGGAAGACGCTGCCGCCGATCATCTCGATGATGATCGAGACAACACCCTGCGCGTTGAAGATGTGGTTCATGATGAAGTACGAGCCGGTGAGGACCACGAACGCAATCGTCACCGACATGGGGAAAACGAACCGGTGATCATAGGTATCGGCGAACTGGTACGCCAGGGTGGCGACGAGGAAGCCGAGGAAGGTCATCGGGCCGACCAGGGAGGTCGATACCGCCATCAGGATCGACACCAGGATCAGCGTGAAGATGGCGGATGCCCGGTGATTGACGCCGAGGTTGGTCGTCGCTTCCCTACCCAGAGCGATCACGTTCAGCCTGCGGGAACTGAGCAGCAGGAGCAGCCCGGCAATAGCCACCAGTGGAATGGCGATCGGGAAGTACTCGGCCTCCGCGTTGTTGACTGAGCCGAACAGCCGGGCTGAGAGGACGTCGAACTCCGACGGTGTCAGGGTGCGCTGCATGAATGTGGCGACCGACCCCAGTCCCCCGCCCAAGATGATGCCCACCAGAAGCATCGCATGCATGTTGCCGCGTTTTCCGGACAGGAGCCACGTGTAAAGCACCAGGGTCAGGAGAACCATGACCCCCATCTGCGCCAGGAACATGCTCAGACTCCGGGTCTGGAGCAGTGCCGTGGAACCGAGGAAGAAGATGGTGGCCGTGTGGATGACCGTGTACAGGGATTCGAACCCCATGATCGACGGCGTGATGATCCGGTTATTGGTCACCGTCTGGAAGGCGACGGTCGCCAGTGCCTGGCAGACCGCAACGATGATCATCACGAGAACTGCTTCCAGTCGGCGCTCGGCGATCAACCGGAATCCGGGGTGCGTGACGGGCATCGGATTGTCGTACCAGATCAGCCCGGCAGTAAATAGCAGTCCGAGGACGACCATCGAGGAAAGGATGATCCAGTACTTGCGGCGGGACTTCGCGCACTGGAAGGCGCCGGCGCTGCGCTCCTTCCCATTCAGCCGGGCTACCGGCTCAGGCGCATGGCCTTCAACGACGTCGGACTCGTAGTAGGTTTCCCGGTATTCCAGGTCAGTCGTCTTATTCTCGATGTGTTTATCCACGACCACGCTGCCTCACGATCAGGACGATGAAAACCACGGCGCCGATGATGCCGAGGACCACGGAAACCGGGATCTCAAACGGTGCGATGATGGTTCGGCTGATGAGGTCGCACACCGTGACCACAGCGACGCCGGCCAAGCACACCCAGGGCAGGTTCGACCGCAGATCATCGCCGCGGAACATGGAGACGATGTTCGGCACGATCAAACCCAGAAACGGCAGGCTGCCGACGACCACGGTGACCACGCCCGTGGCGATCGCGATGAGACCGGTGCCCAACAGGATCATGCGGTTGTAGTTCAGACCGACGTTCGTGGCCACCTCCTCACCGAGCCCCGCCACGGTCAGCCGGTCGGCGAAGAAGAACACCGCGATCACCACCAGCACGACGACGAACAGCACCTCGTACTGCCCGGCATAGACCGTGTTGAAGGAACCGGCGAACCAGATGCCCAACTGCTGGAGCATATCGGTCTGGAGCGCAAAGAAGGTGGAGACGGAGCTGACCACCGCACCGAGCATGATGCCGATGATCGGGACGATCAGGGAGGACCGCAGCGTCACACGACGCAGAAACATGAAGAAGATCATGGTGCCGACGAAGGAGAAGACCACGGCGCCCAGCATCCGGTCCATCACCGTCGCCGCCGGGATGAAGTACATGACAAACAGCAGTCCCAGTCCCGCCCACTCGGTGGTACCGGTGGTGGTCGGCTCGACGAACCGGTTCTGGGTCAGCAGCTGCATCACCAGTCCGGACATTGCCATGGCGGCACCGGCCAGGACCAGCGAGATGGTTCGTGGCACACGTACCGTCTCGAACATCATGGTGCCGTCTTCGCCACCGAGAATGTCGTATTGTCCGGTGGCCAGCGAAAGCGCGAGCAGGCCCAGGACCACGAGCACGCCGATGAGCAGCTTCCAGTCGAGGAGCTTTCCACGGGTTCGGTTGCTCCGTTCCCGGGGGGCGGTGGAGACGGCCGGCTCCGCGGATGCGGACGAGGCGGTCGACATCAACTCACCCCTTCCGATGCACGGTGGTGTGCGGCTGACTGCATGGCATGAACTTTCCTTGTTTCCTACAGGTTTTCCGATTCGGTGGAGAAGTCGGCCCTCATCGAGCGACTCACCCTTCAATTTTCAGTGTAAGGGTCGACTAATCAAAGCCAACAAGGGAGGCCGCCCCGGTGTTCCGGGTCGACCTCCCCATTACCAGAGAGTTCCGTCGCGTGGTTGGTCGCGGACGGCGCCCTCACCTGGCATGATCAGTTGTTCGCGGCTTCCTCGAAGAGGTCTGCCATACCGTTGAGAATTTCGGTGTAGGTGATGATGTTCTCGTTGGTGTAGGTGTCGGCCGGCGCGTAGAAGACCTTGTCTTCATTGATGGCGGTGACGTTGCTCAGCGGCGCACTGTCCTCGAGGATCTGCTCCGCCGGCGTGTAGGAGTCTTCGTTCCGGGTATTGGTGCCACCGTCCCGGTCCATCACCAGGATGATGTCCGGATCGGACTCCGCGATGGCTTCGACGTTGATGTCATCGCCTTCGTGGTCGGAGGAGGCGTTACCCACCTCGAGCGACGGGGTCATCCCCACGAGATCGAAGAGCGGGCCGTATGTGCGGCCGACCGAGGGGGCGATGTAGTTGATGTTGCCGCCCGAAACGTTGACCGCCATGACGGTCTGGTCGGAGATTTCTGCGTAGGCCGACTTCGCGCGTTCGAGAGCCTCGTTGAAGTCGTCGACCAGTGCCTGGGCATCCTCTTCCTCGCCGAAGATCGTGCCGAGGGTTTCCGCCTGGCGGATCAGCTCCTGGTCCAGCGGCTCGCCATCACGCGGGTCCAGCTCCACGATCGCTGCGTCCGGGTTCAACGTGGAGATGTCCTCGTAGTACTGGGAGAACCGCTGGCCGTTGATGATGAGGTCGGGCTGAGCCGCGGTCAGGGCCTCCAGATCCGGCTCGCGGTGGCTTCCCATGTTTGCGATGCTGTCATCTTCCTTGTAGGAGGTGACAGTGAACGGCACCAGCTGGACCGGAGCGGCGACCAGATCGACGTCCCACCGGTCAAGCAGCTCAAATGCGCGGTTGTCGGTGGCCGCGACGGCCTCCGGATTCGCCGGGACCTCCTGGGAGCCGTGGTTGTCTTCGATGGTGATGGTCTCGCCGGCGGCCGCCGAGGCCTCGGTGCCGGAAGCGTTCTCAGAACCACTCCCCGACTCAGAGGAGCAACCGACCAACACGAGAGCTGCGGCAGCAACAACAGAAACCAGCTTGATACGAGTCTTCGCCATGTCTTCCTTTTCCGGAATCTCGGCCCGCCCGGGGCCATTGAAGTCTAAGTTAGTGAGGTAAGGGTACCTTAAAATGAAGCTAACACAGCTTATTTACCTAAGCCAAACCTTTCCAGTTCTTTTTTGACTCCGGCTACCCTCCACAGACGCGCCCACCAGCGTGGATCGGACTACTGCGAGCTAGATCACCACCCCCGCCACAGCTGATGTAACGCACAGCTTTCCGGCAGCCCACTACCTATCCCCTACCCACGAAGGACCCTCTTACGTGTCTGCCGCGCCTCTGACGTGTCTCCCACACACCACACTGTGCAACGTCACGCAACACATCAGAATCTACCGTTTACCCTGGTAGAGCGCAGAAAAAGGGGAATCCCCACACCATCACAGGTGTGGGGATTCCCCCTCGGTGGAGCTGCCGGGAATTGAACCCGGGTCCTTCGCAACCTCGCCAGGGCTTCTCCGTGCGCAGTTCGCGCGGAATCTCTCCTCGGCCCTCCGGATCAGACGAACATGTCCGGATGATGGGCCCAGTCAGCGGTGGAAGTCCCGTCCGGCCCCGCTGACGCGACCGGACGGCAAGTCTCTTTAGTCGATGCCAGACACCGGTACAGAGACCTTACCGGGCTGACAGACACGCGGTCGCTGGTTTAGGCAGCGAGGGCGTAGTCGCGCTGAGTGTTCTCGGCGCTTATCAGTGTGCTGCGACGCTTACGGTGGTCTCCAGCCTGCACCGGCACGCTTCCCCTGGCTTAATTCACGAAGTCGAAACCAAAATCAGCCCCGCGTCACCACCGGGTCGGGAGTGTGCTCTATCCCCGGTGGAGGACTCAGTTTAACTCCCTCCCCGAGCAAAAAGCAACCCCTTTTTCGAACTCATGGCCGAAGCGGCCCCGGGGCGGAAAAGGTCAGGAACACAGCCAGTGCGCCAGAACCACCGCATGGTTGTGTTCACGGTCCTTGGCGGCATAGAGCAGGGTCACGTCGCCCTTCTCCGCCAGACTGACCAGCTTGTCCACGTCCTCATTCCCCTCATCCAGCTCAGCCTCATAGCGTCGGGAGAACTCCTCGAAGCGCTCCGGGTCGTGATTGAACCACTTGCGCAGCTCCGGAGAGGGAGCGACGTCCTTGAGCCACTCGTCGTGGTCCAGGTCCTTCTTTTTGATCCCCCTCGGCCAGAGCCGATCGACGAGCACGCGCACGCCCGACACCACCGTGTCGTCGAGGTCGTGAATCTTCACGGTGTGGACGCTCATCCAGGCATGCCCTTCACCCGGCGGCCGAGTTCACGAACCACTTCTCGCTCCTCGGTGCGACGTTTGATGTCCTGGCGCTTGTCATAGTCCTGCTTGCCCTGGGCGAGGCCGAGCTCCACTTTCAGACGGCCGTCCTTGAAATACAGCTGCAACGGGATCAGGGTCTTGTTGCCGTCGCGGACCTTGCCCATCAGGCTGTCGATCTCCCGCCGGTGGAGCAGCAGTTTGCGGTTCCGCTTGGGCGGGTGATTTGTCCAGGAGCCCCTGGAGTATTCGGGGATGTGGAGGCCGCGGAGCCACACCTCGCCGTCGTCGATGGTGGCGAAGGCGTCGACCAGAGAAGCCTTGCCTTCGCGCAGGGACTTGATCTCGGTGCCCACCAGGGCGATGCCACACTCGTAGGTTTCGAGGATGCGGAAATCGTGGCGCGCCTTGCGGTTGCTGGCGATCACCTGGCCGTCCAGGCCCTGCTTGTTTTTCTTCTTCTTGGCCATATCGTCCCCCATGGTACAGGGCGCGTCAAAGAACCAGGACCACCCACAACGCCACCAGGATGACGAGGGCCACCATGACAATGAAGAAGTACCGCTGTGCCCTCGAGGGGCTCCGCAGATGCGGGGTTGCGGTGCGCGGGGTGGAGACCAGGGCGGAGGTGGTGGGATGGCCGAGCGCCAGCGCCGCCAGGGCGGGCCGTTCCACGAGCATCGGGGCATAATCACGGGCAGCCACGTGATACCGGTCCCGCACCTCCGGGTGCCCGGTCAACGCGACGGTCGTGCTGAAGGGGTCCCGGGCGACAAGTTCCGCCAGCCGGTCCGGGTCGAAAGCCGCCGTCTTGCCGGGATGCCCGGCGATGAGGTCGAGATCGGCGTCGATGAGCAGGACGCGGTTACCGGTGACGGCGACGAGCACCTCGACATCGCTGCGCAATTCGATGTCCTGGCCGTCCAACCCCGCAATGGCGAGGTTACCCAGGTGGCGCCCCAGTTCATTCGCGTGTATCCCGGCGGGATGGACCAGGACGATCTTCTCCGGCGGTTCATCCGGGGCAGCGAGGGAGCCCGCGTTCACCGCGCGGGTGATCGTCGGGAAGACCCCGAGGAGGTGCACTTCGCCGTATTCGCTCCGGATCGCCGAACCGAAGCCACCCGGCCCGACAGTCAAGCCCAGTGACCACGTCATGTCCGTATCCTAGACCAGAGCCCAGAGCGCCAGAACGACAACGATGACGGCGAGCACCAGCAGGCCGATCTTGAGAGCGGCCGGGGAACCCGGGTTCGCGGGGGCGGGCTCGTCATGCGGGGACGGCAGTGGATCCCCGCCGGCCGGCCCGAACGCCAGCGCCGCGATCTGCGGGAAGTCGAGATGGACCGTACCCGGCCCGGTGGCGTCGACCTTCTCCCGCTCCGTGGGGTGGCCGGCCAGAACCAGTGTGGTGCCCGCCGGAAGGTCGTCGAGGTAGTGCGGCGCGAGGTCCGTCACGACACCGTCAGCCGTGACGATCTTCTTCCAGCTGGCGTCCGCGAGCACCACGGGAGCTCCGTAGCTGTCGGCGAGGACGTCCGGGATCAGGGTGACAGTGGTCTTATCCGCCGGGACCCCGGCGATCACGATCTCCCCGAGATACCACTTCAGGTCGTGGTCGCTCAGACTGCCGGGCACGAGCAGCAGCACGGAGTCCGGCAACCGCGGGGCTTCCCCCTTCGCGGCGAACGCCATGGCGCGGTCCACCGCCGGGAAGAAACCGACGAGTTGCGGGGTGCCGGCCACCCCAAGTTTCGCGGCACCGACCCCGGCGGAGGCGACGGCGAGGGAAAGTGTCCAGGTCATGTCTATTTCCGTACGTAGAAGCGGAGGGTGATTTCTGCGGTCATAACGGCCAACACTACGCCGAGTACCCCGATGACCGGGATGACCTGCCAGATATCAGCGGTGGTCACCGGCGCGATCAGGCGGGAGTCGTAGAGTCCGCGCATGACGTTGTCGAGGACGAGGTGTTTGCCGGCGAGCAGCCCGACGGCAGCCAGGGCCGCCCCCAGCAGAGTTGCCAGGACGGCCTCCAGCACGAAGGGTGCCTGGGTGTACCAGCGGGAGGCTCCGACCATGCGCATGATCGACATCTCCTCCCGGCGGTTGTAGGCGGCGATCTGGACCATGTTCGCGATGAGGAAGACCGCCGCGATCACCTGCAGGCCGGCGAGGAGGAAGGTGGTCCAGCGCAGTGAATCCAGGTTGTCCACTGCACCGCGCAGGTCATCTGCCTGATCCACCACGGCACTGACCTGGGGCAGATCCCGCACGGCGTCCAGCGGCGCAGTATCCAGGGGGTCCTCCAGCCGGACGTGCAGGGCGGCCGGCAGTGCGTCGGGGGAGGTTTCCTCCACCAGCTGTGGGTCAGTGTCCTCGAAGACCTCGACGAAGCGCTCGTAGGACTGCGCCTGCGAGCGGAAGGTCACGCCCTCGACGCCATCGGCGGATTCCAGTTGTTCACGGACCTCCAGGCAGGCCCCGGAAGAGCAGTCGGTGTCCCCGGCCGAGGTTTCCTCGTCGAACTGGACCATGACCTCGATGCGGTCCAGGTAGATCGCCTTGGTGTCCGCCGTGACCTGGGTGACCAGAAACCCGGTGGCCAGCAGACCCAGGGAGATCGCGGTGGTGATGACCAGGGCGATGCCCATGGTGATGTTGCGTCCCATCCCGCGGAAGGTCTCGCGGAGGACGAAGCCGAGTTTCATGCCGTGTTCCTCTTTCCGGTTCCTGCTGCAGCTAGCGGGTCTCGCCGTAGACACCGTGGGCGTCATCGCGGACGAGCTTGCCGAGCGAAAGCTCGATCACGCGCTGGCGCATGTCATCGACCGCGCGGGCGTTATGCGTGGACATGATGACGGTGGTCCCGGCGCGGTTGATCTGGGTCAGCAGGTTCATGATCTCATCGGCGGTGCTGGGATCCAGGTTGCCGGTCGGCTCATCCGCGAGCAGCACGAGCGGCCGGTTCACCGATGCCCGGGCGATGGCCACCCGCTGTTGTTCGCCACCAGAGAGCTCGTTCGGCATGCGTTCCGCTTTGGCGCCGAGCCCGACCATGTCGAGGGTCTCGGCCACTGCGGGGGCGATCTCGTTCTTCCTGGTCCCGATCACCTCCAGCGCGAATGCGACGTTGTCGTGGACGTTGAGTTTGGGTAGCAGGCGGAAGTCCTGGAACACGTAGCCGATCCGGCGGCGCAGCTGGTTGATCCGTTTTCCCCGCAGCGCATTGACGTGGAAGTCCCCCACCCGGATGTCACCGGAGCTGACGTTTTCCTCACGGATCAGCAGCTCCAGGAACGTTGACTTGCCGGATCCGGAGGGGCCGATGAGGAAGACGAACTCGCCCTGTTCGATCGTGAGCGAGATATTGTCCAGCGCCGGCCGGGTAGACGTCCGGTAGATCTTGGATACCGAGTCAAACGTGATCACGTTCCACACTGTAGCCAACCAGAAGTGCCCGAAGTGATCATCCGGGGGAACTCAGTGTCACCGGGTCCCCGAGGCCCGGGTCACTGCCCGTCGGCGTTTTTCTGCTGCTGCGCCATACGCCAGCGGATGCCGGCCTCCAGGAAACCGTCGATGTCGCCGTCGAGCACCTTGGCGGGATCGCCGACTTCATGGTCAGTGCGCAGGTCCTTCACCATCTGGTACGGGTGCAGGACGTAGGAGCGCATCTGGTTGCCCCAGGAGGCGTTGCCGCCAGCACCCAGGGCGTCCATTTCCGCCCGCTCCTCCTGGCGTTTCTTCTCCAGCAGTTTGGCCTGCAGCACCCGCATCGCGGAGGCCCGGTTCTGGATCTGGGACTTCTCGTTCTGGCAGGTGACCACGATGCCGGTCGGGATGTGGGTCAGCCGGACGGCGGAGTCGGTGGTGTTCACCGACTGGCCGCCCGGGCCGGAGGAGCGGTAGACGTCCACGCGGACGTCATTGTCCGGGACGTCGATGTGGTCGGTGGTCTCCACGACCGGGAGCACCTCGATCTCGGCGAAGGAGGTCTGGCGGCGGCCCTGGTTGTCGAAGGGGCTGATCCGCACCAGACGGTGCGCCCCCTGCTCGACCGACAGCTGGCCATACATGTAATCGCCGTGGACGACGAAGGTGGCGGATTTGATGCCGGCCTCCTCCGCATAGGAGATGTCGTAGACGTCGACCTTGTGGTCATGCTTCTCGGCCCAGCGGGTGTACATGCGCATGAGCATCTCCGCCCAGTCCGCCGCGTCCACGCCGCCGGCGCCGGAGCGGATGTTGATCACGGCCTCGCGTTGGTCGTAGTCGCCGGCCAGCATGGTCTTGACCTCGAGCGCCTCGACCTCCCGCTTGAGGTCCGCGAGCTCGGCGTCGGCGAGTTCCTCCCCGCCTTCCTCGTCCTCGGCGAGTTCGTACATCACCGGCAGGTCCGAGAGCCGCTGGCGCAGGTCCCTCAGCTTGCGCAGCTGCGACTGCACGCTGGACAACTCCGAGGTGACCTGCTGCGCGTGGTCCGGGTTGTCCCAGAGGGAGGGATCCGTGGCCTGCGCCTCCAGCTCACGGACACGCGCGGACAGCTCCTCGGGGTCCATGATCTTCTCGATGGTGGTCAGAGTCTGGTCCAGGTGTTCCAGAGTTGAGCTGTTTTCCGATCGCATGACACCACATCCTACCTGCCTGACGCAGCCGCTCCTACGTCGCCGGGGCCGGCAGCGGATCCCGGTGCCGCAGGATGTACCGCGTAAACGCGATGATCACCCCCGAACAAACCGGTCTCGTCCTGACTGGCAGGCCCGAGCACCGCGACCAGCCCCCACAGCGAGGGGTCCAGGCCCATCAGTCCCGGGACCGTGCCGAACACGCCGATACGCCAGCAGGGGAGGAAACACCAGTTCATGAAGGTTCCTCGCCCCCGTATGCCTGCCCGACGCGCCGGTGGCCGGACAAGGCACAATGGAGTCCATGTCTACCCCTGAGAACCCGCAGTCCCTTTCTGACATGATCGACGCGATCACCAAGACCTTCGTCATCTCCCACGAATCCGACCCGGATGACCGCCTGGCCAAGGCCCTGGTCTACAACGCCGGGCGGCTGGCCTGGCGGATGCGGGAGATGGGCGTGGAAACCGAGTACAAGACCTCGGTCTCGGACGTGGTCACCGATGCCGACCGCGCCGCCGAGCGTTTCGTCGCGGGAGCACTGGAACAGCTCCGCCCCGAGGACGGCATCCTGGGCGAGGAGGGCGCGGCACGGGAATCGGCGTCGGGCCGGGTCTGGGTCATCGACCCGGTGGACGGCACCTACAACTTCACCGCCGGCTCCGACTACTGGTGCTCCGCCCTCGCGCTGGCGGAGGGGAACACCACCGACCCGGAGCAGCTGATCCTGGGGGCCGTCCACCGCCCCGCCATGGGCTACACCTGGTTCGGCGGCCCGGGCCTGCCCACCGAGCGCGACGGCCGCGGCGTCGACAAGCTCGCTGATGCCCCGGTCGAGCAGCTGTGCCTGGCCACCTACCTGCACCCGCGGTTCATGGGCGAGGAGACCACCCGCGAGGCGTGGCTGCGGGTGACCAGGCAGTTCGCCACGGTCCGGATGCTGGGCTCGGCCTCGGTGGACCTGGCGTCCGTCGCCGACGGCACGCAGGACGTGTGGCTGCAGCACTCCGTCGCGGACTGGGACTGGCTCCCCGGACGCGCACTCGTCGAGGGGGCCGGCGGGGCGTGCACGAAGGTCGAGGCTGGCGGGGTCACCTGGTCGTTGGCGGGCAATCCGCAGGCGGTGAAACAGGTGGTCGGCCTGCTGACGGCCTAGCGCTCTACAATCGGGTGGTATGACTCACTACGCAGACGATCTCGCCCTCGCCCTGGAGCTGGCGGACATCGCCGACGGCATCTCCCTCGGCCGCTTCGAGGCCACGGACCTCCAGGTCGACTCCAAACCCGACATGACCCCGGTCTCCGATGCGGATCTGGCCTGTGAGGAGGCGTTGCGTGCCAAGCTCGCCGAGCTGCGGCCCACGGATGCGGTGCTCGGCGAGGAGTTCGGCGGCGAGCTCGAGCACACCGGCCGGCAATGGGTCATCGACCCGATCGACGGCACCAAGAACTACGTGCGCGGCGTTCCCGTCTGGGCGACCCTGATCTCCCTGCTCGTCGACGGCGAGCCGGTCGTCGGAGTGGTCTCCGCGCCGGCCCTGGCGCGCCGCTGGTACGCCTCGCAGGACGGTGGCGCCTGGCGCAGTTTCAACGGCGGATCACCGGCCAAACTGGCGGTATCGGGCGTCAGTGACCTCGCTGACGCCTCCCTCTCCTTCTCCTCCCTGGCCGGCTGGCAGGAACGCGGGCTGCGGGACGAGTTCCTCGCCCTGACCGAACAGACGTGGCGGCTGCGCGCCTACGGGGACTTCTTCTCCTACTGCCTGGTGGCCGAAGGGGCGGTGGACATCGCCGCCGAGCCGGAGGTCTCCCTCTGGGATCTGGCGGCCCTGTCCGTGCTCGTGCGAGAGGCCGGGGGCACCTTCACTTCTCTCACCGGTGCCCCCGGCCCCCATGGCGGTGACGCGGTGGCCACCAACGGCGTGCTTCACGACGCCGTGCTCGATCGCCTGCGCTAACCCACGCGGAAGCCCGCTCCCGGGCCGCCCGTGGCGTTGAGGTCGGCCATGACGTTGGACATGTTCGTCACCACGGTGGGCATGAACAGCTGTCCCTGCAGCGGACTCTGGCACTGCAGCTGGTGGAAGGGCAGCAGCCCGCCGGAGACCATGCCCACCACCTGGTCACCCCGCATCACGGGGGCCCCGGAATCGCCCTGCATGGCACAGACCTGGGTGATGGAGACCTGTTCGCTGGCCGTCCAGGTGTTGCCGCAGGTGTGGCCGGTGGCCACGCCCTGCTTGCACAGCACCTCACCGGTGGCCGGGGCAGGACCGCCCACGGAGTTGACCGTCACTCCGTTGTAGGAGTTGGACACCTCGGCGTTGTCGCCGAATTCCACCACCGAGTAATCCAACGCCTTGTTGCCGCCGACCACGGTGCCGGACTGCCCGACCCCATGGGAATCCGCCGACATCACCGGGTCCCCCTGATCGCCGCAGTGCCCCGCGGTCAGGCCGATCTTGCGGCCGGCCGCATCGTGCCCGGCCACCCCGAGGGTGCACATCATCGTGTCACCGACGTAGACCGGGGTGCCCGGCCCGTAGAGCGAGACGCCGCGCGCCTCGGCGTCCCGGGACTCCTGGGGCACGTCCGGAGCGTCGAACCAGCTGCCGGCCACCCGCTGCAGGACCGGTCCGGTGGATGAGCCGGCCAACGCCTTCGAGGCGGTGTCCTCGCGCCAGTGGTAGTTCGGACCGTCGATGTTCCCGGCGTAACCGGTGGCGTCCTCGGCGAGCTGTGGTGCCTGGGTGGAGATCTCCTCCCGCACCTCGGCCACCTGGCCCGAGGCCTGCTCCACGGCCTGTGTGGCCTGGGTTGCCACAGCATCGACCTCCGGGCCGGAGATGCCGAGGTCCGCCAGGTCCCCCTGGACCTGCTCGATCAGGCCGGCCGGGTCACCGGGAAGCTCCTGGGCCCCCGCCGCCGGGGCGGCGAACAAGGCCGCACCTCCCAGGAATCCGGCGATGAGGTACGACCTCACCCGGAGCTTCTTTTTCATGTAGTCACAACTTTCTCTCCAGTAACGGAACTATTCCTCCATCATGCCACGAGGGGCAACCCCACTGAACCTTCTCCGGTGTGACTTAGAGATTGCGCGGATAGGTGGGCCAGGACGGGGCCATGACATAGGGCAAGCACGAGGCCTGGTACATAGGAATTCGACCAAGAATTCACCATCATCCAGGAGCACTCGTGCCTGCTGTTCCATC
>NZ_JBNILW010000028.1:0-11130 GCF_050107895.1 Corynebacterium halotolerans
CCCCAGTTCCGCGGAGAAATCGATCAGCCGCTCTCCGGCGGTCTTGGCCAGCAGCCGGCCGGTCCGGGTGGAGCCGGTGAACATCAGGAAGTCGCATTCCGCGGCGATTGTCTGACCCACGACCTCGCCGGAACCGGTGAGCACCTGAAACACAGAATCCGGCAGGCCGGCCTCTTCCAGCAGCTCGGCGGCCAACAGCGCTGTCAGCGGGGTCTTTGAATCAGGTTTGAGCACGATCGTATTCCCCGCCAGCATCGCGGGGATGGCGTCCGACACCGCCATGACCAGTGGGTAGTTCCAGGGTGCGATGATGCCGACCACGCCCTTGGCCTCCCGCTGCACCCGCGTGCGGGTCAACACCGGCAACGCCCCCTTGGCGCGCGTCGTCTGCAACAGGCCTGCCGCGGAAGGCGTAGTGCCGGGCGGTGACCGCGACGTCCATGATCTCGTCGAAAGCGCTGGCACGGTTCTTGCCGGATTCGTCCTGGATGGTGTCCAGCAGCCGTTCCTGATTGTCCAGCACCAGGTTGTGGAAACGCAGCATGATCGCCTTCCGCTCCTTCACCGGAACCTGCGCCTATTGCTGGCGGGCCCGGCCATCAAAGGGGGAGGTCACGGTGATGGTGCTCATGGCCTCCACGGTAGGGCACGCCGGGGCGCGGTGTTAAGCGCTGTGATCCGCGTACGGTGGGAGCCATGCGACAGCAGCCGAGTCCTGACCGTCCCCGTTTCGCGATCGTCGGCACCCGCACCGCACCTGCGGTCGGCCCCGGCATCGCCGTGTACCGCTGGCAGTCCGAGGGCCCCTGGGAAGAGGTCGGTACCCAGGAGGCCGAAACCCCGGGTTACCTCGCCTATGACCCGGACCGCCGGATCCTCTATGCAGCACACGGCGGGGAATCGCGGGTGTCCGCCTATTCCTTCAGCGAGGACGGCGAGCTTACGCCGCTGGGTTCGCAGGACACCGGCGGGGAGAATCCCGTGCATCTGACGTTGAGCCCCAGTGGCGGCCATGTGCTGACCGTGAATTACAACTCCGGCACTGTCACGGTCTTCCCGGTGGCCGAAGACGGCACGTTGGAGCCGGCGTCCTCGAGGTGGACTCCGGAGGGCGAACCGGGGCCGCATGGCTATGAGCAGGATGGCCCGAAGCCCCATCAGGTCACCTTCACCCCGGACGGCGGGACGGTGGTCATCTGTGACAAGGGCCTGGATACCCTGCACTTCTGCACACTCGACGCCGAGACCGGCGAGCTGAGTCTCCGGGAGCAGCTGCGGTTCCGGGAGGTCAGTGGGCCGCGGCACGTGGCTTATCACCCGACCAAACCGCTCGCGTACTGCGTGGACGAGCTGAGTAACTCGGTCTCGGTCATCGCGCTCACGGAAGAACCGGAGGTCCGGCAGTATCTGCCCACCCTCCACGAGGAGGACGTGCGCAACTCCCGGGCCGGTGGCATCGCCATTGATCCGGCGGGGACCTATCTGTACGTGTCCAACCGTTCCGGCACCGGAGACGACTCCGAGCCAGGGCCCGGCCCGGACTCCGTCGCCGCCTTCCGGGTTCGGGAGGATGGACTACTGGAGGCGCTGGGCGTGGTGAATGCGCTCGGTCAGCGGCCGCGCTTCATCGGCCACGAGGCAGGCCAGTTGATCGTGGCCCACGAACGCTCCAATCTGATCCAGCGCTGGCACATCACCGATGATGGCCTGCCTGCCGACCCGGAAACCGTCGCGGAGGTCGGGGCACCCATGTGCGTGCTGTTCGTGGCGTAGTACGGGCATCTGAATGACAAAAACGGCCGGGCCACCTGAAGATAGTCAGGTGGCCCGGCCCGGTGGGATGCAGGGGGAGTGGCGGGGTCAGCGTACGTCGATGAACTTCTTGAGCACCCAGTTCTTCGACAGGATGATGAGGACACCGATGATGATGGTGCTGATGCCCACCACAATGAAGAAGGTCCGTTCTGCGGAAGCGTCCTCCGAGTTGTAGTAGCTGCCCAGGGTGCCGGACAGGGAGGTGCCCATGGACACCGCCATCAGCCACACCGCGAACATGCGGGATTGAAAAGCCTCCGGGGCGACTTTAGTGGCTAGGGAGTTACCGACCGGCGAGAGCAGTAGCTCACCGATGGTGAATAGGAAGTAGACCCAGATGATCAGAATCATCGGGGTGGAGTTCGGGCCACCGCCCGCGTAGGGCAGGAAGAAAAACAGCGAAACTCCGATGATCATGTTGGCCACGCCGAACTTCACTGCGGTGGACCATTGGCGCTTACCTAGCTTGGTCCACAGCGCGGCGAAGACTCCCGAGAAGATGATGATGAAGATCGGGTTGAAAGAATTGACCAGGCCCGGTTGCAGCTCGATGCCAAAGAAGTCACGGTTCAGGCGCTGATCAGCGTACACCGCGAGTACGGTGAACTGGGACTGGAAGATGGCGAAGAAGAGCACGCCGCCCACGAACATGGGGATGAATCCCAACAGGCGAGACTTCTCCTTGGCGGTGGTCAGCGGAGATGTGTACATCTGGACCAGCAGGGCGACTGCTGCGAACAGAGCGATGAAGGCCATGATGTTGGACAGCCACTCAAGACGGATGACGCCGGTGCCGATCAGCGCGACAACTGCCGCGACCACGATGACCGTGCCTGTGATCCAAGGCAGGTAGTGGTTGCGGGGCAACGGGTTCGGGACCTCATGACCGGCGGCGCCGATGGTGGTTTTGCGCATCAGGACGTATTGGATCAGCCCAAGAGCCATACCGATGGCGGCGATACCAAATCCCCAGTGGAAGCCGCCCCAGCCCCAGATGGCGTTGGTGAGCAAGGGTCCGAATAGCCCACCGAGGTTCACACCCATGTAGAAGATGGAGAAACCGGCGTCGCGGCGGGGATCGGTACGCGAGTACAGCTGACCGAGGACCACCTGGGCGGCTGTTTTCACGCCACCAGAGCCGAGGCCGATCAAGACCAGGCCGATGGACAGGCCGGCGTAGCCCGGGATCAGAGCCAGGGCGATATGCCCCAGCATCACGATGATGGCTGAGTAGAAGAGGGTCTTTTCGGAGCCGAAAATACGATCCGCAACGAAGGAGGCGGCCAGAGACATCATGTAGACGAAGCCGCCGTAGGCACCGACGATTGACAGAGCCGCAGCCTGGTCCATTCCCAGGCCACCGTCGGTGACGGAATGGTACAGGTAGAAGGCGAGAATCGACTGCATGCCGTAGAAGCTGAAACGCTCCCACATCTCCACGCCGAAGAGGTTTGCCAGCCCCCAGGGCTGACCGAAGAATTGACGCTGCTGATGGGCGTCCAAGGATGGCGGAGCGGAAGAACTGTTGGGTTCCGGTGCCGCACCATCCTGTGTGCTGACATTGTTCATGGGGTGATTGTCCCTCTGCGCGCAGGACGAGGGGAAATCTGAGAAGTTTCTCCCCTGAGACGAGTTTTTAGTCCGGAGGGTTCGGTAGCGGCGAGCAGGAGCATGGTCTTCGCTGAGGTGAAGAGGGCGTGAGGAGAGGCGGTTCTCCCAGGAAATTGCAGGTGGCGGGAGAGACGTGTTCATTTGCGGTCTCATCGCCCCAGTTGAGGACCCTACTGTTCTGTCAGAGGAGAGCTCCCTTCTTCTCGTTTAGGGAAACAGGCGCATCCAACCCCAAATTGGGGTGATGCGGAGCACTGGGGGCGGGGCGAGTGACTTTTATCGGAAATTCACTAGACAACTGTCCAGTAACGCTGATGATGTGCGCCAGGACACAGAAACCCTTCCCGGACAAGACAGGTAGGCATCACCAGCATGAGTCTCAGCAGCAAGATCGCCGTGGTCACCGGAGCCGGTTCGGGCATGGGCCTGGCCACCGTCCGTGCCTTTCTCGAGGAAGGAGCGACTGTCTACGCCCTTGACATCTCCCCGGACAACCTGGACGGGAACTCGGCGCAGAGGAGAACGTCACGGCCATTGCCCTCGACATCGCGGACTCCGCGGCGGTCAACGATGCTTTCGACCGGGTGAAGGCGGACCACGGCAAGCTCGACATCCTCATCAATGCCGCCGGAGTGAACACCCCGAACCGGTGGGCGACGCGGTGGCTGGACGACATCAACCATCACATGTTGGACGCCGCCAGGAACGGTGAGCCCTTCGCCCCGGAGTTTCTCGAGCAGATCCCGGACGAGGACTTCGACCGGGTGATGAAGATCAACGTCAACGGCACCTTCTTCGCCATCCGGGCAGCTGCGCCACTGCTCAAGGCCGCCGGTGGGGGAGCGATCGTCAACTTCGCCTCGGTGGCGGGCCTGGTGGGCCTGCCGATGCCCGCCTACTACCCGGCGTCCAAGGCCGCGGTCGTCGGCATGACGCGGGCCGTGTCCGGGGAACTCGCCCCCTTCAACATCCGCGTCAACGCCCTGGCCCCGGCCGGCATCAACACCGCCCTGCTGACCCAGTCCGGGGACGAGCACGTCCAGGCCCTGCTCGCTCTGCAACCGCTCAAGCGCCTGGCGGAACCGGAGGAGATAGCCAGGACCCTGGTCTTCCTGTCCTCCGACGCGGGTGCCCACTACACCGGGCAGGTGCTCTCCCCGTCCGGCGGCGCCTACCTCGCCTGAGCCGCGCTCCACAACGTCGGCGGTAACCACCGCGGGCGTCGCCAAGCACATCCCCAGCAGGAAGGAAACCGCACCACATGTCCATGGACCAGAAGGCGCTGCAGCGTCTCGAGGACGAAATCACGGCCGACATCGAGCGCGGTGACTATGACGGCGTGAACGTCATCGTCGCCCGTCACGGCGAGATCGCCCTGCAGGGCACCTACGGATACGCGGAGCGGGACACCGTCCGCCCGTCGCAGCAGGATGATGTCTACCGCATCCTGTCGATGTCCAAGGCCTTCACCAACACCCTGGCCTACCGTGCGCTCGGGGAGGGCAGGCTCGCGCTGTCCACCCGGGTGGTCGATCTGATCCCGGAGTTCCTCGGCACCGACCCCTTCCGGGCGGTGCGCAAGGACCGGATCAACCTCGCCCACCTGCTCACGCACCGTTCAGGCATGCCCGCCACCCCGGACCCGGGGTTGCCGGCCGAGAAATTCGGCGTGCTGGCCGATGTCATCGCGGCCCTCGGCTCCGTGGACGTGGTCAACGAACCGGGCACGAATCTCAACTATGCGCCGAGCATCAACCATGCCCTGATGGGGGAGATGGTCCGCCGCGCCTACGGCTACGAGAACTTCCGCGACCTGGCGCGTGATCTGATCTTCACACCGCTCGGCATGGCGGACACCGCCTTCGGACTCCCCGGGGCCAACCGCGACCGCGCCGTGCCACTCAAGGTCTACGTGCCGGATGACGGCTGGCTGTCGCCGGAGGACATCGAGTGCCTCAACCGCCACATCACCGAAGACGCCGAGATGCCCTGGGTGGGGGCGACCGCCACGGTGAATGACATCTTCCGCTTCGCCGAACTCTTCTGCCGCAAGGGCGAGCTCGACGGCGACCACCTGGTGGCCCCCGCGATCATCGAGGCCGCCACCACCCTGCAGACCGGCACCATGCCCAATGACCTCTACGCCGGCATTGCGGCACAGCGCAGCTGGGAGGCCCCGGCCGGCAACTTCGGCCTCGGCTTCTCCCTGTCCGGCACCGGCACCGCCCCGAACTTCTTCGGCCCCTTCACCTCCCCGCGCACCTTCGGCAACTACGGCGCCGGCTCCACCCTGTTCTGGGTCGACCCCGAGCGCGACCTGACCTTCGTGTTCCTCTCCTCCGGCGTCATGGATGAGGGCGACAACGTCGCCCGCTTCCAGAAGCTGTCCACCATGGCCGTCGCCGCAGCCGTCTGACCACCGCTTAACGACGCCCCGCGCACCGACACCCCGTCACCCCACCGTTTCCTTCGAAAGGACGGAAGCCCCATGACCACCGCGCAGCAGACCCAGCCCACCGGTAAATGCCCCTTCGCCCACGGCTTCGACGCCATGGGGGACAACTACTTCAAGGACCCGGCGGCCCACTTCGCCTCGGTCCGCGACGAGACCCCGACCTTCTTCTATCCGCACCTGGGTGCCTGGATCATCACCCGCCGGGAGGACGCCCTGACGGTCCTGGGCGACTGGCGGAAGTTCTCCTCCGCGGCCAACTCCGCGATGATCGAGGTTCCGGAACACTACCGGGACGTCATCTCGCAGGACCTGATCTCCCGGGTCCTGGTGGGTTCTGACCCGCAGGGACACACCACCGCCCGCGGTGTGGCCCAGTTGGGATTCCTGCAGGAGGACATGGACGCCCTCGCCCCGGAGATCGAGGCCCGCGCCCACCGCATCATCGATTCCTTCGAGAACAACGGGCACGGCAACCTGCTGGAGGACTACTGCCTGGAGCTGACCACCCAGACCCTGCTGGCGCACATGGGGCTGGGCTATGAGTACGCGGACTTCATCAAGCAGCTGCGCGACGACTTCTTCCAGGTGCTCGCCTCCGCACAGGAGCCCTTCGAAGAGCCCCGGCGTTCCACCGTGTGGTCCCGGTACACGGCGGCCAACCTGGAATTGCGGGAGATCATCGAGTCCCGCCGCGGAGCGGACGCCCGGGACCTGATCTCCATCATGGCCTCCCAGCAGGATGAACACGGAAACTACATTCTCGGTGCCGACCAAATCGCCATCCATCTGACCGAGTTCGCCGCCGCCGGCACGGATACCGCCGCCCAGGCCATGGCCAACGCCCTGCTTTTTCTGGAGAAGAACCCGGACGCCCTCGAAGACGCCCTGGTGGAGCCGGAACTGTGGCCGCGCGTGTTCGAGGAGACCGTCCGCCGCCGTCCGTCGTCGACCTTCGCCTCCCGGAAGGCCATGATCGATGTCGAGCTGTCCGGCGCGCAGATCAAGGCCGGGGACATGGTGTGGATCGCGTTGAGTTCGGTCAACACCGATCCGTCCTACGTGGCGGATCCCTTCGCCTTCGACATCCACCGCCCGGACCCGGAGGACCACCTGGCGTTTTCCACCGGCCGCCACAAGTGCCTGGGCAACCCGTTGGCCCGGGTCCAGGGTGCGATCGGCCTGAAGGTGCTCTTCGAGCGGCTGCCCTCGGTGCGCATCGACGACCCGGCGGCGCTGGACTTCGTCCGTTTCGCCCTGCTGCCCGCCCGCCGCTCCCTGCACGTCCACTGGGACGTCGCCGACGTCGACTTCTCCAAGCAGCAGGTGGTGCGCACGTTGAACCTCACCGTGGCGGAACGCCGCGAGGAGTCCGAGGGCGTGGTCTCCCTGTTGTTGCGCCACCCCGACGGCGGCGAGCTGCCGAAGTGAAAGCCCGGGGCGCACGTGGACCTGCACCTGCCGGCGACGGACACCGACGGCGGTCAGCTGGTCCGCCAGTACTCCCTGTCGGGTGACTGGGAGGACCGCACCAGCTACCGCGTGGGCATCCTGCGCGAGCTGGAGGGCCGCGGCGGTTCCGCCACCGCACACGACAAGGTCCGCGAGGGGGACACGATCACCGTCTCCTGGCCGCGCAACAACTTCCGCTTCGTCGACGCGCAGCGCTACCTGTTCATCGCCGGCGGCATCGGCATCACGCCGATCCTGGCCATGATCCGCGAGGCGGAACGGACGGGCCGGGACTGGCAGCTGGTTTATGGCGGGCGCAGCCGGGCGTCCATGGCATTCCTCGACGAGTTGGCGGAGTACGGCGACAGGGTGCGGCTGGTCCCGCAGGACGAACTCGGCCACCTGGATCTGCCTGCGATTCTGGGGGAACCGGGTGAGAACACGTTGATCTACTGCTGTGGTCCGGAAGGGCTGCTCCAGGCGGTGGAGAACGGTTCCGCGCACTGGCCGAAGAACAGCCTGCGGCTGGAGCGCTTCGCGCCGAAGGTGATCACCCGGGACTACGAGGATGAGGTTTTCGAGGTGGAGTTCCGCATCAGTGGCACGACGGTGCAGGTGGGGGAGCGGGAGTCGATCCTGGACGTTGCCGCCGGTGCCGGCCTGTCCGTCATCTCCTCCTGCCGGGAGGGCACCTGCGGGACCTGCGAAACCACCGTGCTGGACGGAGCGGTGGACCACCGGGACTCGATCCTCACCCCGGATGAGCAGGGCGCCAACGACACCATGATGATCTGTGTGTCCCGGGCGGCGCGGGGATGCGGGAAGTTGGTGCTGGAGCGGTAGGCGAGCCGCAGCGTCCCAGGCCCTCCGCGGGCGCGAGCTAGCCGAACGGTGCGGTCACCTGGGACAGCAGCGAGACGGTGTCGAGGATGACTGAGATATCGCCGGCATCTACGATGACCGTCTCGATCTCCACGACCACCGGCCCGACGAGGGATGAGCCCTGCGGGAAGAGGGAGATTTCGGCGGGGGTGGTGTTGGTGTTCACAGTGACGGAATCATCTGTGGCAGCACCCGCTGCGGCTGTGGGCGCGAACGCGAGCGATCCCAGCACCATTCCGAGGGCGAGGACTCCGGTTGAGTAGCGGCGTGAGCGTGACATGACTTCTCCTGTGGCTGATGGCGACGGTGTCGTTGTCATAGTCAGCGTAGGTGGCCGCCACGGGCCAGGCCGGAGAAATCCGGGACAGTTGCACAATTGTTAGCACCGCAAACCTGAATTCCACCCCGTGGCACGGTCGGGCACGATCAGGCTGCTATCTCCCGCCGGGAAGCAGGTTCAACCACTGTTGCGCCAGCGCCCGATGCACCTTCTCCTCATAGATCGCGTGGTTGCGGACGTAGAGGAAGTAGAAGTTCCGGTCCATGCTCATCAGGGTGACCGTGAACTGGACCCGACGGTCCTCATCCTCGCTGAGCTGGGGGATCTGGTTGCTCAGTCGGCGCATCATCTCCAGCCATTCCCCGGCTACCGTCTCGTCCTCGGCCATCGCCTGCTCGATGGCGGAGAACTCCACGGCGTGCTCCAGCCACAGTTCCCGCATGGACCGCAGCCAACCCAGGACCGAGTCGAGGTCGTGCCGTGGCAGCTCAAAGATGGAGGAGATGGGGCCCAGCAATGCAGGTTCAATCTCCCGCATCTTCGCCAGCATGAGGTCCGGCTTATTGCGGAAGTGCAGGTAGAGGTTCGCCCGACTGCCGCCGGCCTGCTTCGCGATCTGGTTCATGCTGGTGGTGCCGTAGCCCTGTGCACGGAACAACTCGTAGGCGGTATCGATGAACCGCTGCCGGGTCGCTTCCCGTTCCTGGTCCCGCTGATTCATGGTTCCCCACCTCGTGGCCCGCCAACTACTCCGCTATGAGTATGGCACCACCGGGATTTCCCGGCGGCCGCATGTCAGTGTTCCCCCACCACCCGGGCATGATCGGCGGCATTGTCGACGCCCTTCGTCCACGGTTTGCCGTGGCCCGGCAGCAGAGTGGTGGCGCCGGTGCCCACCACGGTGTCCAGGGAGGTCATCGCCTGGTGGGTGTCCTTCGTTGCGGCGGCGGCCACGATCTGCGGACCGGATTTCCCGGTGTAGGGGTCGAGGGTGACCAGGGCGTCGCCACTGATCACGGCATCCCGCTCCGGGAAGTGCAGGATGCAGTGCCCGTCCGTGTGCCCCGGGGCAAGCAACGGAATCGGATTGCCGGGCAGCGCGAGCGGGGCGTCGGTGTCCAGGGTCCGGGTGTCCTTGATGCCCTTGATCACCAGGGCCCCCGCCAGCGCCATCCGGCCGAGGTAGGGCAGGGAGCCGGGGTGGGTGAGCGGGTAGAGGAAACGGTTCTGCTGGGGCTTGTAGCGGTAGGGGTGGGCGGCCAGCGAAGAATCCTCCGCGTGCACGTAGACGGGGATCCCCAGCTCGCGGTGGGCACGCAGGGCGAACCCTACGTGGTCGAAGTGACCGTGCGTCAGCACCAGAGCCTTGAGATCCCGGCGGGTGCGACCCCGCTTTTCCAGGGCTTCCAGCACCATCGGCCACATGCGGGGCAAGCCCGCATCCACCAGGATGATGCCGTCATCGTCATGGACGAGGTAGCAGTTGACGTGGGCGTGGGAGATGAAATCAATGCCTTCGGCGGCATCCGTGATGATCATGGCGGTTCCTCACTTCACAAGGATGGTGCGCGGTGATCTAGCAGGTTCCCCCATAGTGGCCGTGGGCGCTCCATGAGGTCAAGGAGATCGCTGTCATCAGTGACTTAAACGATGCATAGATGCAGGCGGCCAGGCACTGTGCTGTTGCAAAAGTTCGGCGGAGAGTCGCGAAAATTCAGTTTCTCATTCGCTGATGACCGCTGCGTGCCGGCGGTGTCAGATCGTCTCGAATATTCGGCTGACGATCACCACATCCGGATTTGGATGCCCCGTATGCGAACATCGTCCCCTGGGTGCTGTTGCAAAGTGGAACGGAGAGCTGTGAGGACTCGATCTTTCATCCGCTGATGCTCGCTGCAGCTGGCGTTCTCAGGCCCTCTCGAAGATCCGGTTGACGATCACCGCATCCGGATTCGGGTGCCCGTAGGCGAACATCACCCCCTGTCCCTTCCGTAATGAGTGCATCGCCTCCATCCCCTTCAACGTCCGGTACGCAGAAGTCCTGTTTTTGAAAGCGCCTTTGGGTCCCAGGATCCGTTTCAACCGCCCGTGGTCGCCTTCCAGCACGTTATTGAGGTACTTCACCTGTCGATGCTCCACTGTCGGAGGGCAGATGCCCTCCGCCTTCAACTCGGCAATCGCCTTAGAGATTGCGCGGATAGGTGGGCCAGGACGGGGCCATGACATAGGGCAAGCACGAGGCCTGGTACATAGGAATTCGACCAAGAATTCACCATCATCCAGGAGCACTCGTGCCTGCTGTTCCATCATCTATCATCGACCCCATCTGGCGCCAGTTCGCCGCCCTGATCCCGCCGGTGAGCGATACTCACCCGCTGGGATGTCACCGCCCGCGGATCGCCGACCGGATCGTCTTCGACAAGCTCATCCAGGTCCTCGTCCTGGGCGCCTCCCACGCCAAGATCGCTGATTCCACGTGCTCGGCGAGCACGTTGCGCACCCGCCGGGACAAGTGGATCACCGCCGGTATCTTTGATGAGTTGGAGCAGATCTGTCTGGAATCTTATGACCGTATCGTCGGCCTCGACCTGGACAACATCAGCGTCGACGGGTGCATCGTCAAAGCCCCCTGCGGCGG
>NZ_JBNILW010000029.1:0-9897 GCF_050107895.1 Corynebacterium halotolerans
GTCTGTGCGCCGGTCTCATTCGCGGCGCGGAATGCCCGCACCGCAATTTCGCCACGGTTGGCAACCAGGACCTTGGTGAAGGACGGCAGCTTCTGCGATACCACGTGGTTGATCCTTTCCAGGATATATTCGGCTAATTTCTGGGGGTCAGCTCCCCTACATCTCTTAATCTGCTGACCTCCCCGGCTGCGTCTCTGCGCCGTGGGCACACATAAAGGTGGCTCTATCGGTTTTCGTGATGGCCTCGTTGCCGCGAGCAATCCCATCGTGGCAGGACACAGGGGCGATCACAGGCGCATACAATCGAATAACGTCACTAGCTAGGTTGACGACGCCGCCAACCTAGCTAGTAAACCGTTTCTGATGCGTTTTCTCGTCACATGTTCTGGTCCGAAGTGTTATCACCTAAAGGTTTCCCCAGATGTTTCAGCTTCCTGCTCATAGTGACGACACCAGTAAAACTCCGGTACCCGATATTCTGTCCTGACAAGATCTGGGTCCGTACCTATCCGGTCTCGGCGGCTTAGTGCCCAGCGTGGTGGATCTGCACGTGTTTGGTTCGTGAGTAATCCTGCAGGGCGTAGGCCGAGAGGTCTCGGCCGTAGCCTGATCCCTTGAATCCGCCCCACGGCACCTCATTGGCCAGCACCAGGTGGGAGTTGACCCAGACTGTCCCCGCGTCGATACGGCGGGGCACGCCGAGCGACCGTGCGACGTCACGGGTCCACACCGAAGCGGCAAGACCATAAGGGACCTCATTGGCGCGGTCAATTGCCTCCTCTTCCGTGCGGAAGGTCTCCACTGTGATCACCGGTCCAAAAATCTCCTCACCGGCGGCCTCTGTACCGGGTTGCACGCTGGTCAGCACCGTTGGTGCGATGAAGTACCCCGGCCCTTCCAAAGGACCACCACCGATGGCGGCGGTCGCGCCTTCCGCTACGGCACGTTCCAGAAATCCTGCAACCCGCTCGTGATGCTCCTTCGACACCAACGGGCCGAGTTCGACATCCTCCCCCGCTGCCGGGTCACCGACAATGATGCTAGAGACCTCCTGGACCAGCAGGTCCGTGAACTCCTCTGCCACAGATTCATGGACCAGTACGCGAGTACCGGCCCCACATTCCTGTCCGGAGTTCCAGTACCCGGCGTTGCGCAGCGAAGTAGCCGCCAACTTTAGGTCCGCGTCCTCGAAAATCACCACGGGGGCCTTGCCCCCGAGCTCGAGATGGACCCGTTTGAGAGAGTCGGAAGCGGCTCGGGCGACCGTCTTTCCACTACCGACGCTGCCGGTCAAAGCGACCATCGCCACGTCCGGGTGCTCAGAGAGCCGTGCCCCGACCTCACGTCCCAATCCGGTCACGAGGTTGAACACACCGGCCGGCAGCAGGTCCGCGGTCAGCTCCATCAGCTTCAGCAGACTCAGTGGAGTCTGCTCCGCGGGCTTGAGCACCAGAGTATTACCCGCTGCGAGGATCGGGGCGATCTTCCAGGCGGCCATGAGCAGCGGGTAGTTCCAGGGAACGATGGCGCCGATGACTCCCAGGGGTTCACGCAGGATGACCGAGGTGTGGTCCGTGACATAGTCGGCGGAACCCAGCTCCGTGATCGCGCGGCACGCGCCTGCCGAGAACCGGAAGATGTCCACGGTCCCAGCCACGTCATCTTCGGCGACGGCGTGGGGCTTGCCGGCGTTGAGTGATTCCAGCCGCGCCAGCAGATCGGCGTTGTTCTCGATGCGTTCGGCGACCTTCAGCAGGATCTCCGAGCGGTCCTGTGGGGTGCGTTCCCGCCAAGCGGGCAAGGCGGCGTCGGCAGCTGCGACGGCGGCGTCGACCTCCGCGGCGGTTCCCTGTGGCACCGAAGCAATTTCCTGCCCGTCGGCGGGGTTGACCACTGTCGTGGTGGATTCCCTCTGCGGGTCGCGGAACTCGCCGTCAATGAAATGCTGCAGCGGTGGGAAATCGCCGGACTGGACGGTCAGCTCGCCAGAGGAGCGCCGGACCTGGAAGGACGTGATGGTGGTTGTCATGCCCGCACCTCCTGCGCCAGCTCTGCCAGTGCCCGTTCGATACGGTCGCAGACCTCCGGGGTGGACGCTGCCATCGGAGCACGCGGAATGCCGACGGGCTCGCCCTGGATCTCCAGACCAGCCTTGACCGCGGCCACAAACGGCTCGGAGAGCATCGTGTCAATGACCGGGTAGAGGCGCTTCCATGCCTGTCGGGCCTCGACCAGATTGTCCCCGGCAATCAAATTGTGCACGGCGACGATGTCCTCGGGCACCACGTTTGCGGCACCGGCCATCACTCCGGCGGCACCTTCGGTCAGTGCGCTGTAGATGTAGGCGTCCCATCCGATGAAGGTGCCGAGCACATCGGAGTGGTGGTGGATCAGCTGCAGCGCCTGCTCCCAGTTCGCGCTGGAGTCCTTGATGTAGCGGATGTTGTCGAATTCCCGGGCCAGGTTTCCAGCGGTGTCGGCGTCGAGGTTCACACCGGTGGCGCCGGGGATGTTGTAGAGCATGACCGGCAGTTCCACTGCGGAGACGACTTCGCGGATGTAGGTGAGGGTCTCCTCCAGGCTCAGCGGTTCATAGTAGGGAGTGACCAGCATGAGCACGTCAGCTCCGGAAGCCTGCGCCGCCTTTGAGTGCCGGATCGCCTCGGTGGTGGTGGTGGCTCCGGTCTGGGCGATGACCGGGACGCGGCCCGCTGTGTGCTGGGCGACGGTGTCGACCAGCTGGATGCGCTCGTCGGCGCTCAGCGAGGCAAATTCGCCGGTGGATCCGCCGGCGACGACCCCATGCACGCCGCCATTGATGGAGCGGTCGACCACGCGCTTGAGGGCGGCGGTGTCGATGGACTCGTCGGCGGCGAACGGGGTGGACAGGGCGGTGAGCACACCGCGGAGGTTCAGGCTCTGTGTCATGAAAGGGTTCCTTGTCGGTTCAAAACAGATGGTTCGGGGAATTCGGTGGCTGGCACGGGCCATTGCGGCATCACTGCCGTGGCAGGGGCGGTCAGTTCGCCGCCGCAGTCTGCATGGCAGCCGTGTCATCCGGGTACGGCACGACAGTCGGTCGCGTGATTCGGCTTCGCTGGCCGCGCTGCTGGGTCTCGGTGGCCAGCAGACTGGCCGCCCGCTGGGCCGCGGTGAATGCCGACGTGATGGCCGATTCGGTGTACAGGGAGCCGAGGTAGTCACCAGCGAGGAAGACCCGGTCCTCAGGAGTCATCAGCGTCTCCTGAATCTTCGCGCGCCCAGGGAAGCAGTAGGGTGCGCCGATCTCCCAGCGCTGGACGTGGGATTCTTCGATCATCCCGGAGAACCCGGGTAGCACCTGGTCCAGGTCCTTGAGGTAGATATCGGTGATCTCGCGGTCGCTGAGCGGCAGGAGCTTTTCGGCCAGGCTGGCCGGGGAGAAGGTCATGATGCTGCCACCTGGCTGACGATGACTCTCCGAACCACGGACGATATTGCCCATGTTCAACACGACGTTGAAGGACCGCTTCGGGGTGGCGATGCCGTAGGCATTGTCCCAGGGTTGCGGTGTGGTCTCATTGGTCAGGAAGGCCGCGGCGACATAGGAGCCGTACTTGACCTTACCCAGTGCCTCACGCAGGTCCGGGCGGAGATCGACGCCGATTTTGTGGCTGATCACTGCAGGAGTGGCCATCACGGCGGTCCGGGCCTTAACTTCGCGGTCTACACCGTCCTGGGTGTACCGGACCACGACGTGGTCGCGGTGCTGGGTCAACTCGTGGACCTGGGCGCCCAGCTCAATCCGGTCGCGCTGGGAGGCGGCGATTGATTCGGTGAGGGTGGACGGTCCACCGGCAATGCTCCGGCTGAGCCCCTGGCCGATGTTCCAGACCAGACTAAAGTAGCCGATACCGGCACCCGCCGAGATTTCCTCCGGATCTCCGGCGGAGCGGGTCACGGTCGGCCGGAAGAGAGCTTCGGCCTCCGGGGAGATCTCCCCCAGATAGTCAGCGAAGGAGCGGTCATTTTCGAAGTCGTAGATCCGCTGCTGGCGCTGCTCCCCCGTCTCGCCGGGGCGCCGGCGTACGACGTTGGCGTAGCGGAACACATCGAGGCTGACTTTGGCCCCGGCCCGGACCATTTCCACCCGGTCGCTCATGGCCATCGGGATACGGAACGGATAGGTCTGGACCGGGCCCTTGAGCAGGAGTTTTCCGTTCATGGAGGTACCGGCCAGCGAGCCGGGCACGTCGACTGCGCCGGTGCCGGTTTCGCTCAGTAAATCATGCGTCGAGGTACCGGGACCGCCGAAGACGTGACCACCCCAGTTCAGGAAGTACTTGCCGCGCTTCTCAGAGCGGATGCGCCCGCCGATCCGGTCGGCGGACTCAAGGATGACAGTGTCCCAGTGACGAAGGCGCCAGGCGGCGGATAGGCCAGCCAGGCCGCCACCGATGATGACTACATCTTTCACAGGCTTCTCCTTTGCGGAGTGGGTGCTGCGGCAGTTTTACTGTCCGGCAGGCAAGTGGTCGTGGAACAACAGTTCCCGGTGTTGGACATCTCGCCCCACCCATCACTCCCGGTGGGGCAGATCACCAAGCTACTCTGTTGTTGTTCTCAACACACTACTTTGTGATCACAGATCACACAAGGGGTCGGGAGGATTTGCGGTCACGACCCCGTAGAAAGGCGGGTGAACTGGTTATTTATCCTCCTATGGCCTGGATCAACGCGATCTCCATCCGGTACGGGGCTTGTCACCCCATCCCTGAGGCCGACGGGCAATGATGGAAACGGAAGAACTACTTTCCTAGTCGACGCCGAAGGCGTCCCAATTCTCAAGAATCGGGACGCCTTCCGGATACCGCTCACCACCCCGAAATCACCGAGGCCGCCTGGACGCCAAGCCGGGCTACTCCACTTCAGCAGCTTCCGCCGGCATCGCTAGGTGAATACGCTCAATCGCAGCATCTAGGGAATCCTCGGTGATCTGTGCTGCCGCTGCGCCATCGCCCTCCCGTGCAGCGGCAAGGAGCTTTGCCTGGTAGTCCAGGAGATGTTCCTGTTTGCCCGACTCATGTTCGTCGCGGGCTCCGACGATTTTGTAGATCCGGCACCGGTCCCACAGGGAGCGGATGGTGTCTACGAGCACGTTATTTCCGGAAGCTGAGTAGATCTTCAGCAGGACAGCCTCATCCATATCCAGGTAGTTGACGATGTCGCCACGCTCCAGTGTGTCGACCATCTCCTGGTAGTGCTGCACCAGCTCGACAACATCGCCATTGGCAATGCGCTCAGTGCCCAGCCGGGCCGCCTCAACCTCCAGCAGTCGACGCACCGCGTAGATTTGCAGGAGCTCGCTACGGGTCAGTCGTTTGACCACAGCACCCCGGTAGGGCTCGGTCTCGACGAGCCCCACCTCCTCCAGGCGCTTGATGGCCTCCCGGACCGGCATCACGCTGATGCCCAGTTCCTCCGCGAGATCCCGAATCTGGAGTCGGCGACCGGCCTCATAGGCACCACTGACGATGGCGGCGTGGAGAGCCTCATAAGCCTGATCCCCGACACGGGTCTTCATATCCAGCCGTGACAACACCATGGCCCGACTATACCTGTCGGCCGACCCGTTTCTACCTGTCGCGGACGGGCTCACATTCGCCCTCTGCGACAGGATCCTCCACCAGCGGTACGGCCCCGGTCACCTCGCCCGCAGTCTCGACATCCTCATTCATCTGCCGCTTGAAGGTGGTCTCCCACCACACGGCCCCTTCGATGCCCAGCTCCTGGGGATCGAAGACAGGATCCACACCCGCCTTACGCTGGGAGTCATAGTCTTTGATGATCTTGCGCACGACGGGGGTCAGTAGCAGCACGGCCGCCATGTTCAGCCAGGCGAGCAGTCCATAACCGATGTCGCCTGCCGCCCACATCGCGTCAGCGCTGATCACCGAACCGATGAAGGAGATCGCCAATGCTCCGATCTTGATCACATTCTCCAGGAAGACCGACCGATTCTCCCCTAACAGGAAGATCAGGTTGGTGGTGGCCACGTAGAAGAAGAACACCTGCGAGGTGAAGGCGAACAGCAGGATCGCGATCGCAACCGCTACGCTGCCCCAGCCCGGCAGGGAAGAGTCAATGGCCGCCTGAACGAAGTTCGGACCGGCCACAGCCCCCGGGACGTGGTCGACAATCATTCCACCGGCACCATCGCTGACGTGGTAGCTGTCGGTGAGCACGACCATGATACCGGTGGCCATGCAGATCAGAAGCAGATCGATGTAGATCGAGAATGCCTGGATGATGCCCTGCTTGCCAGGATGCGTGGCATGGGCAGCTGCAGCTGCGAAGGTACCTTCACCGAAGCCCGTGGCGGAAGCGAATACAGCACGGCGCACGCCCCACGCGACGGCGTAGCCGATGATGCCGCCGAAAACCTGGTCTGTACCGAAGCCAGAGGAGACGATCAGCACAATCGCATCCGGCAGTTTGTCCAGGTTCAGGAAGATCAGCAGTAGTGCAGTGAGCAGGTAGCCGACCGCCATGAACGGGACCACGGTCTGTGCCACGCTCACCACGCGCTTCGTGCCGCCGACAACTACCACTGCCAGCAGGCCCGTGATGATCAGGCCGGTTACCCAGGGCTCGAGGCCAAAGGCCTGCTGGGAAGAGGAGGCGATGTTGTTCGCTTGGACGCCGGGGAACACGAAGCCGTAGCCGATCATCGCGGTCAGTGCGACGATGAACGCCAACCACGGTGCTTTCAGTCCGTACTTGATGTAGTACGGCATACCGCCGCGATCTTCGCCATGGATGCGGCGTTTGTAGGTCTGGGCGAGCACAGCCTCCGCATAGGCACAGGTGGAACCGAGTAGGCCGGTCACGGCCATCCACATGATGGCGCCGGGGCCGCCCATGGCCACGGCGGTGGCCACACCCGCGATACTGCCCACACCGACACGGCTGGACAGGGTCAGCGCCAGGGTTTGGAAGGAAGACAGTCCGCCGTCGCCGGATTTGCTGTCCTTGAGCTGTTTGATCATGTCGGGGAGGCGGCGGAACTGCACGCCCTTGGTCACGAAAGTGAAGAAGATGCCCACTGCGAGTGCGAAGTAGGCTAGGGGATTCCAGATCCAGTCGCTGATCATGGTCAGGACGTTCATGAAATTCTCCATCCGTTTGGTGACACCCATCACGGAAGATGAGGTCATGTTACATGCCCCTCAGTGCCCGTCAAGGGCTGAGTGGGTTCATACCCCCGCCGCATGAAGATTCCCGAAGCTGAGGGGACGCTTTCACCACCACCAAAAACCCAGCGCAGTGCGAGTTTTTGAAAGGTGCTTGTATCCAGTGTCACATCCGCGTATATTTTGTGATCACACATCACATATGATTCCGTTGTGGGAATCATCCGCGCTGTGTCCCCGAAACCCGAAACATTGACACCCACACGAGGACACCTGACCTTGCCCCTAGCAACCAACAACTCCGCGAATGACTGAGGTGCCTCCATGCTCATTGCCGCTGGGGAGCTGGCAGAGCTCTGCTCTCGGGCTGCCCGCCACGCTGGCGCCGATACTCTGACGGCACGACATCTCGCAGATGCCACCGTTCAGGCCGAGCTACGGGGCCACTCCGCCGTCGGCGTCAGGCATCTCTTTGACTTCCTCGCCGGCCTGCGAACCGGCCGTATCGATGGCCAGGCCGCCCCGACCGTCACTCGAGCCGGTCCGATCCTCCGGGTTGATGCCCACGACAACATCGCCCATGTCGGTTTCGCGGAAGCGCTTGGCAGCCTGGCCGTAAGCACCCGCGAGACTGGGGTGGCGGTACTGTCACTGGCCAATACGTTCACTGTCGGGGAGCTGGGTCACTACACCGCCGCCCTCGCAGACCGCGGGCTGGTGGCCCTGGCGGTAGCCAACTCCCCCGCCCTCGTCGCCTATGGCGGCCACCCGGGTTCTCTACTCGGCACCAATCCGTTTTCCCTGGCTGCGCCAGCTGATCCGGCCCCTCTGCTCATCGACCAGAGCATCACCCCGGTCGCCTATGTATCTATCCGCGATGCCGCCGCGAGCGGCGGCTTTCTGCCTGAGGGATGGGCCCTCGATAGCCGCGGTCGACCAACCATGGATCCCCTCGCAGCACTATCCGGCAGTTTGCTCCCAGCGAACCGCAAGCTCGGAAATCTCGGCCTAGCGGTAGAGGTTCTCACCGCCATGACAGGTGCCAACTGGTCCGTGGATGCCCCCTCCTTCGAGGATGGCACTGACCCGCCGCGGGTGGGACTCCTGGTGCTCGCCTTCGACCCGGCAGCTTTTGCCTCAGGCTTTTCCGATCGGCTGCAGCAGCATCTAGCACGCCTGGAAGACGACTACGACGTCTCCCTGCCGGGACGTCGGCGCGCCCGTGCCGACAGCATTTTCCTGGACGACGAGCTGCACGGCGTCCTGGTGGCCGCTAGTAGCGAGACTTCCCCCTAACGCTTTCCATTCCCTTTCCACCACCAGGAGCACCGTGGACACTCACCACCCAGGTACCGCGCTACGGGGCGTGCTCGCCTCAATCGGGGCATCTGCCCTGTTCGGTTTCATCTTCTTCATCTCCGGCGCGATCTCGGCTTCCGCGACCACAGTGTTCACTGTGCGTGTCCTGGTCACAGCAGCCTGCTACACGCTGGTCCTCACCCTCCCTGCAGCGCGTTCCTCCCTCCGGCAGTTCCTGCGGTCACTGACCGCCACCCCGTGGCAGCCATTGATCTTCGTCCTGCTCACCGCTCTGATCGCCCTGCAGTTGTGGTTGTTCGCCTGGACCCCCGTGCACGGACACGCCCTAGATGCTTCCCTCGGATACCTTCTGCTCCCGATCAGTCTCGTAATCATCGGACGTTTCATCTTTCGGTTCCACGTCACGCGAATGCAATGGATGGCAGTATTGATTGCGGTGGTCGCCGTATCGGTCAAGGCGATACTGAACGCACACCTCTCGTGGGTCACCCTGGCGATCTGCTTCGGCTACGCCCTGTATTTCAGTATCCGCAAGCATTTCCACCTCGACGGACCGATGGCTTACGGAGCCGAGGTATGGCTCCTGAGCCCCTTTTCCATTTGGTTACTCCTGCAGTTCAGTGAACGCCTAGACCTGTCAACGAACGCGCTGGTGATCCTCGCTGGACTGTCGGGAGCGCTGGCCATGGCGCTGTATCTGGCTGCCTCCACGCTACTGAGCATGCCGGTATTCGGTCTGCTGAGTTACGGGGAGCCGCTCCTGCTGTTCGTGGTCGCTCTCCTGCTGGGCGAACAGCTCGTCCCCAGCGACAGCGTGGTGTACGGACTGCTGGCGATCGCTCTAATCATCCTGGCGGTGGACGGGTTCCAGCGCAGCCGCCAAGCCCTGTGAGCTGCCCGACGGTGCTGCTGTAAGCAAGAGCTCCTGACCACTAACTATTTGTTAGAGGGAGGCAGGTGCTTACCCCGCCCGATATCGCACGCGTATCATCTCGATTCCCCGTGAAGAAGCCCAAGCCAGCTCTTTCACGCCTTGCGGGGAAGAACACCACACTGTTCCGCCACGGCAATAAGTAGCGCATGTCGCACATCACAGCACCGACCGTGGGCCCAGAGTTACTTGACGATCGTAATCCCTAATGTCAGATACTGGTGTAGACGTTTCGCTTGCCACTATATGGGCTACGGATGTTCTACTGGACCCCTAGATGTACTTCCTCGGGAGGTTGTAAACAGTGTGAGCGGATACAGGGAACCTCCGGTAGGCAGGTGGGTAATGACACGCACACCAACACCGGAGGTTCCTAGTGACACACCGTAACGCACCCCTGACCCCGACGGGTAGGGCCAAAATGATCGATCTGGTTCTGATCCACGGGTGGACCCAACGCCGGGTCGCCGAGCG
>NZ_JBNILW010000030.1:0-7635 GCF_050107895.1 Corynebacterium halotolerans
GACCTACACGAGCGAGCGGGCCCGGCAGGCAACGTACGAGGAGTTTGTCCACGAGTACAATTGCCACCGAGCCCATACCGCTATCGGAGGGTTAACTCCCCAGCAACGCGTTCACAACGTCACAGGGTAGTACAGCTAGGGGCCCGCGGCGTCAGCTCGCGTGGTGCACTTCCGCCAACCCGTACACCGGGGTGTCCAGACCCTCCGCCCGCGCCTTGAGCTGTAGCGCCAGGTACCGGGAGTAGTGGCGGGACTGGTGCAGGTTCCCGCCGTGGAACCACAGGTTCTGCTGCCGGGTGGGCTTCCACATGTTGCGCAGCTCGCCCTCCCAGGGGCCGGGGTCCTTGGTGGTGTCCGAGCCCAACCCCCAGCACTTACCCACCTTGTCGGCCACCTCCTGACTGATCAGCTGCGCGGCCCACCCGTTCATGGAGCCGTAGCCGGTGGCCAGGACGATGACGTCGGCGGGCAGCTCCGTGCCGTCCGTCAGCACCACGGAGCGTTCCTTCACGTGGTCGATGGAGACTCCGGCATGCAGTTCAATCTTGCCGTCGGCCACCAGGTCAGAGGCTCCGACATCGATGTAGTATCCGGAGCCCCGCCGCAGGTACTTCAGGAACAGGCCGGAATCATCGTCACCGAAGTCGAGCATGAATCCGACGTCGCGTAGGGAGTCGTAGAAGTCCTTGTCCTGTTCCCGGATCCTGTCGAAGACCGGTTTCTGGGCCTCATTCAGGATGCGGTAGGGCCAGGAGGCGAAGAGGAGGTCAGCGGAGTCGGTGTCCAGTCCGGACTCGAGTGCCTCCTCGGAGTACAGCGGGCCGAAGACCTCGCGCATCAGGGTCTCGGAACGGGTGATGTGGGTGCTCGAACGCTGGATCATCACCGGGTGCGCGCCATTTTCGTGGAGGTCCGCGCAGATGTCGTGCGCCGAATTGTTTGCGCCGAGCACCACCACGTTCTTGCCCCGGTCGCCGCCACCACCGGGGTGTTCGGAGGAGTGCCGGATCTCGCCGGTGAAGTTCTCCTGGCCCGTCAGGTGGGGGCGGTTCGGTACGCCGGACATGCCGGTGGCCAGGACCACGTGCTCCGGTTGCAGCTGGAGCTCTTGCCCGTTGCGGTTGACCCGTACGTTCCAGCGGCCGGAGTCCTCGTCGAACTCGGCCTGTTCACAGACGGTCCCGGTCCAGTAGTCCAGGTCCATGATGCCCACGTAGTGCTCGAGCCAGTCACCCATCTTGTCCTTCGGGGTGAACACCGGCCAGTGCTCGGGGAACGGGAGGTAGGGCAGGTGGTCGTACCAGACCGGGTCATGCAGGCAGAGGGAGTGGTAGCGGTTGCGCCACTGGTCGCCGGGGCGCGGATGCTTGTCCACGATCAGTGTGGGAACCCCCTGGCGCTTGAGCCGGGCCCCGAGGGCGACGCCACCCTGCCCGCCACCCACGATCAACACGAAGGGCTGCTCCGTGATGCCGAGGGAGGCCTGGCGCTCCGCCTTGCGGGTGGCCCAGTTCTTCCGGTCCGGATGCACCCCGTGTTCCACGCCCAGTTCGCGGGTGCGGCCCTTCTTCTCCGGGAAGTCGATCAGCTCCCGGGCGGAGGTCAGCAGGGTCCACGCGCGGCCGTTGCGCAGTCGCACCACGCCCCGGCAATGGAAATCCTGGGAGTCGAAGGTGAAGAAGGCGCGCAGCACTCCCTCGCCCTCGTCGACCACCTCGCCGTCAATGCGCAGGTTGCTGAGGCTGCAGCGTGGCCAGGTCTCCCGAATCAGGGCGGCGATCTCGTCACCGCCTTCTGCGGTGGTGAGATTCCAGGAGAACGCCAGCAGATCCCGCCAGTAGCCGTCATCCTCGAAGAGTTCGGTCACCGCCGCCGCTGCCGCATCGGCGGACTCCTGCGCGGTGGCGGACTCCATGGCGTTCAGCCAGGTGTGGACGTGGTCGCGGTGCTGCTCTGCCATGGTGTTCTCCCCGGTGGTGTGACAAAGATTACGTTTTCGTGTCACGATAGTGAGACGATCGAAGGGCCACCCCCGTCTGGGAACCTTGCGAATTAGCTTGCATCTGCAGCAGGCTCGGGTGCAGTCACTTCTGTGAAGCCACCTTCTCACCCCCGTTGATGGTCCGGTACGGTTCGTCGGCCGTGACGTTGAGATCCAGGCCCAGGGGGCGGGCGGCCTGGGGAAACGCGCGTTGGGGACAGTGCGGCCGCGGACAGCTGGTGCAACCGGGGCCGATGGGGGTCCCGGACTCGGGGCTCAGATCCAGGCCCTGGCTGTAGACGAGCCGGTCCGCCTGGCCGAGATCGCAACCGAGGCCCACGGCGAATTCCTTCCGGGGCGTCGCGAAGCCGTGCACTTGGCCCTGGACCGTACGCGCCACCCAGAGATAACTGCGGCCGTCCGGCATGGTGGCCACCTGCCGTACGAAGCGTCCGGGCTGTTCGAAGGCGCGGTGAATCACCCACAAGGGGCAGGAACCGCCGGAGCGGGAGAAGTGGAAACTCGTGGCGGACTGCCGCTTGGAGATGTTCCCCGCACGATCCGTGCGCACGAAGAAGAAGGGCACGCCCCGGGAGCCGGGCCGTTGGAGGGTGGACAGCCGGTGGCAGGTGGTCTCGATACCACTGCCGAAGTGCGCGGCAATCCGGTCGATGTCATAGCGGTAGTCCTCCGCGACCTGCCGGAACCGCTCGTAGGGCAGGACCACCGCCGCGGCGAAGTACTGGGCGAGTCCGAACCTGCCGACGTCGCGCGAGGCGGTGTCGGGAAGCGGCGCAGCGAGTCGCTCCAGCACCTCCGGATGCACGAGCAGGGCGTACTGCAGGGCGATCTCGAAGAGATTCTGTGCGTCGGTCAGGCCGGTGCGTAGGTGCAGCTCGCGGTCCTCGGGGTGGAAGATCCGCCGTGGTCCGGTGCTGTGCCGGCGGAACCGCACGGTGACTTTCGCGTCGGCGTCCAGCCGGGCGGCGAGGCGGCTCAGCCGAAACTGCGGATCGCCGAGCTCCCCGGCGAGCTCCTCACCCAGATGGTCGAGTTCCCCGATGTAGTTGCGTGCGTCGTAGAAGAAATCGCGGACCGCCTCGTAGGGGCTGGCCTCTTCCCGGGGGCCGCGGTGGGCGAGCTCCAGGAGTTCCGGTACCAGGTCCGGATAGCGGGCGGCGAGGTCACCGAGCTGCTCCCCGGGCACCTGCGGAAAGGCGGACTGCAGGTCGGCGATGGTGCGGGCGTCGCTGTCGGGGGAGAAGTACGCGGCCTCGACCGGGAAGGCGGCGGTCAACGCCAGCAGCACGGTGGCGGTGAGCGGGCGCTGATCATTTTCCAGCTGGTTGAGGTAGCTGGTGGACAGATCCAGCTGCCGGGCCATCTCCACCTGGGTCAGGCTCCGGCTGCGGCGAAGCGTGCGAATCCTCGCCCCCGCGAAGAGCTTTGACATGAGGCCTCCGATCCTGGGAACACCACTGCCACCAGCAGGTTCCGCAACTTCCACTGATTTCACGAAATCATGCCACTACATTACACAGACAACGCTGTGACTACCAGCACACTTTGCTGCCTAGCATGAATGGCACAACAGGATCGACATCAGATCAGGAGAGAACATGATCGAACACAAGGTGCGCACCCGCCGCTCCGCCGAGGACTTCCCGGTCGAGGAGCACCTGGCGCACAAGATCGCCCGCGTCGCCGCCGACCCGGTGGAGGTGCCCGCAGAGACGAAGGAGATGATCATCAACCGGATCATCGACAACGCCGCCGTCTCCGCCGCGTCCGCGTTGCGACGCCCCGTCACTTCCGCCCGCGCCACGGCCCAGGCCCGCCCGACCACCGACCGCGGCGCCTCCGTCTTCGGTCTGCCGGGCAGGTACGCCGCTGAATGGGCGGCCCTGGCAAATGGCACCGCCGTCCGCGAGTTGGACTTCCACGACACCTTCCTGGCCGCGGAGTACTCCCACCCGGGCGACAACATCCCGCCGATCCTCGCCGCCGCGCAGCAGGCCGGCAAGGGTGGCCGCGAGCTGATCCGCGGCCTGGCCACCGGCTACGAGATCCAGGTGGACCTGGTCCGCGGCATCTGCCTGCACGAGCACAAGATCGACCACGTCGCCCACCTGGGTCCCTCCGCCGCCGCCGGCATCGGCACCCTGCTGGATCTGGACGTGGACACGATCTACCAGGCGATCGGCCAGGCCCTGCACACGACCACCGCCACCCGACAGTCGCGCAAGGGCCAGATCTCCTCCTGGAAGGCCTTCGCCCCCGCCTTCGCCGGCAAGATGGCCATCGAGGCGGTCGACCGGGCCATGCGCGGCGAGGGCGCCCCGGCCCCGATCTGGGAGGGCGAGGACGGCGTGATCGCCTGGCTGCTGTCCGGCCCCGACCACGAGTACACCGTCCCGCTGCCGGGGAAGGGCGAGGAAAAGCGTGGCATCCTGGACACCTACACCAAGGAGCATTCCGCCGAGTACCAGTCCCAGGCCCCGATCGACCTGGCCCGCCGCATGGGCGAGCGGCTGCTCTCCGAGGGCAGGGATCTGCGGGAGGTCGAGTCCATCGTCCTGCACACCAGCCACCACACCCACTACGTGATCGGCACCGGCTCGAACGACCCCCAGAAGTTCGATCCCCAGGCTTCCCGGGAGACCCTCGACCACTCCATCATGTACATCTTCGCCGTGGCCCTGGAGGACCGCGCCTGGCACCACGAACGCTCCTACGCTCCGGAACGCGCCAACCGGCCGGAGACCGTCGAGCTCTGGCACAAGGTCTCCACCGTCGAGGACCCGGAGTGGACCCGCCGTTACCACTCCACCGACCCGGAGGAGAAGGCCTTCGGGGCCCGCGCGGTGATCACCTTCCGCGACGGCACTGTCGTGGAGGATGAGATCGCCGTTGCCGACGCCCACCCCTACGGTGCCCGGCCCTTCGCCCGCGAGCAGTACATCACCAAATTCCGCACCCTGGCCGAGGGCATCGTCGCCGAGGCCGAACAGGACCGCTTCCTCATGGCCGCAGAGAACACCGAGAACCTGGCTGACCTGTCCGAGCTGAACATCGAACTGGCCGAGGACGTCCTGGCAGGTGCCCCCGAGACCGGAAAGGGACTGTTCTGATGTCCGGCCTATTCTCCAGCAACCGCACCCCGAACGAGCGTCGCAAAGCACTGCGAGCGGGGCTTTCCTCCGGCACGATCCAGAAGCTGCCCGGGGCCTTCTCCCCGCTGGTCGCACGCACCATCCAAGAGGCCGGTTTCGAGGGCGTTTACGTCTCCGGCGCCGTCGTCGCCGCTGACCTGGCGCTGCCAGACATCGGCCTAACCACACTGACCGAGGTCGCCGCCCGCGCCCGCCAGATCGCGCGCAGTACCGACCTGCCCGTGCTGGTCGACGCCGACACCGGCTTCGGCGAGCCCATGTCCGCCGCCCGCACCGTCTCCGAACTGGAGGACGCCGGGATCGCCGGCTGCCACCTGGAGGACCAGGTCAACCCCAAGCGCTGCGGCCACCTCGACGGTAAGGAGGTGGTCCCCACCGAGCTCATGCTTCGTCGCATCACGGCGGCCGTCAATGAACGACGCGACGATGACTTCGTGATCTGTGCGCGTACCGACGCCGCGGGGGTCGAGGGCATCGACGCCGCCATCGAGCGCGCCAAGGCCTACGCCGAGGCCGGCGCGGACCTGATCTTCACCGAGGCGCTGCACCAGCCCGAACACTTCGAGAAGTTCCGGGCGGCGGTCCCCGATGTGCCGCTGCTGGCCAACATGACGGAGTTCGGCAAGACCGAGCTGCTCAGTGCCCGGACCCTGCAGGACATCGGTTATAACGCGGTGATCTACCCGGTGACCACCCTGCGCATCGCCATGGGACAGGTGGAGGCGGCCCTCGGTGAGATTGCCGAGACCGGCACTCAGACCGGCTGGCTGGACCGCATGCAGCACCGCTCCCGCCTCTATGAGCTGCTGCGCTACGCCGACTACAACACGTTCGACCAGCAGGTCTTCACCTACTCGGCCGAGAACTACGAGAACTAGCCACCACATCAAGGAGAACCGGACATGTCGAATGAACCTGAAATCCGCAAAGGCCTGGCTGGCGTCGTCGCCGACTACACCGCTGTGTCCAAGGTCGTGCCCGAAACCAACTCGTTGACCTACCGGGGATACCCCGTCCAGGAATTGGCCGCCAACTGCACCTTCGAGGAGGTCGCCTACCTGCTGTGGCACGGTGATCTGCCGGATGCCGGGCAACTCCGGAAGTTCAACGAAGAGGGCCGTCGGCTGCGCGAGCTGGATCAGGGGCTGATCGAGCTGATCGATGCCCTGCCCACCACCTGCCACCCGATGGATGTGCTGCGCACCGCCGTGAGCTACCTGGGCACCAAGGATCCGGAACCCTTCACCACCGACTCCGCCCACATCAGCCGGATCGGCCTGCACCTGATGGCACAGCTGCCCACCGCCGTGGCCTATGACGCGCGCCGCCGCAAGAACCAGGAGTTCATCGCACCGAACCTGGACATCGGCTTCGCCGAGAACTTCCTGACCATGGTCTTCGGCGACGGGGAAGGATCACCCGCCACCAATGAGAAGGACATCCGGGCCTTCGAGAAATCCCTGATCCTCTACGCGGAGCACTCCTTCAACGCCTCCACCTTCACCGCCCGGGTAATCACCTCCACGATGTCGGACACCTACTCCGCCATCACCGGTGCCATCGGCGCACTGAAGGGGCCGCTGCACGGCGGCGCCAACGAGTTCGTCATGCACACCATGCTGGACATCGACGACCCCGCCAAGGCCGCAGAGTGGGTCAACAACGCCCTGGACAACAAGCAGAAGCTCATGGGCTTCGGGCACCGCGTGTACAAGAGGGGTGACTCGCGGGTGCCCACCATGGAGGAGGCCTTCCGGGAGCTGGCGCAGCGCCACGACGGGGAGAAGTGGGTGCAGATGTACGACACCATGGCCGAGACCATGGACGGGCGCACCGGCATCAAGCCGAACCTGGACTTCCCCTCCGGTCCCGCCTACCACCTGCTGGGCTTCGACGTGGAATTCTTCACCCCGCTCTTCGTCCTGGCCCGCGTGACCGGCTGGACCGCGCACATTGTCGAGCAGTACGAGTCCAACGCCCTGATCCGCCCGCTGTCCGCCTACAACGGTGAGGAACAGCGTTCCGTTCCGCAGCGCTGACCGGACTCCGGTCGCCGGGTTCCGTTGATGCCTCCGCCACATGCGCGGAGGCATCGCTGCTTTCGGATGTCCGGTTGCCACCCTCCCGTTTCGGGGGTAGCCGGGTGACTCCCCGCTGTCCCCACGATGAGAAATGCACTCAGGTTCCAGTTGGGTCATCTTCCCTGCGGAACCGCCCAACAGCCCGCCAGCCGCCGCTGATTCACGCTTTAACCTGGCTGGAAGCTGTGCGGTCAGCGAACCAGATTCTGTTAAAAGCGCGCTTCACGTGCTTTGCTTCCGTTATGCTGATTTTCGTTATCTAACTCACACTCAATATCCTGGAAAGGATCAACCACGTGGTATCGCAGAAGCTGCCGTCCTTCACCAAGGTCCTGGTTGCCAACCGTGGCGAAATTGCGGTGCGGGCATTCCGCGCCGCGAATGAGACCGGCGCACAGAC
>NZ_JBNILW010000031.1:0-5432 GCF_050107895.1 Corynebacterium halotolerans
CCACAGTCACACTGTGTATTCGGGGCGTTGTCGGTCGCGGCGACTCCCATAAAGTTACACACCCACCCACCCCAACCACAAACCCGCAGCTCACACCACCAAAACCACCACCACACCCACACGATGATTGAACCTCGGCGGTCGATCCACGGTTAACCGCGGAAAGCCGAACGGGGTGTCCCAGGAGAACCTGGCACACCCCGGCAGCATTGTTTCCTAGTTCTGCACCTTGACGTTCTGCTCCGGCCGTAGCTTCTCGGCGTCGGCACTGTCCGCGTTGTCCCAGATCTCCTGATCGAGGATTCCCTTCCGCTTGGAGACGACAGCAGCGACGAGAGCCTGACCGGTCACATTCGTGGCCGTACGACCCATATCGATGATCGGCTCAATGGCGAGCAACAGCCCCACGCCCGAAAGCGGAAGCCCCAGTGTCGAGAGAGTCAGGGTCAACATCACGGTGGCACCCGTGGTACCGGCCGTGGCGGCGGAGCCGATGACCGAAACGAAGATGATCAGCACGTAGTGCGTCAGGTTCAGTTCAATGCCGTAGAACTGCGCCACGAAGATCGCGGCGATCGCCGGGTAGACCGCAGCACATCCGTCCATCTTTGTGGTGGCACCGAGCGGTATCGCGAAGGAAGCGTATTCCCGGGGCACACCGAGGGACTCTTCCGAGACCCGCTGGGTCACCGGCATAACGCCCATTGAAGAACGGGTGACAAACCCCAGGGAAGTCACGGGCCAGACTCGCTTATAGAAGCCGAAGACCGGCAGACCATTGAGCTTCAGGACCAGCGGGTAGATGATACCGAGCACCACAGCAAGACCCACGTAGATTGCTATAACGAACTTGCCCAGTGAACCGAGTGCGTCCCAGCCATAGCTGGCCACTGCATTTCCGATCAGCGCAGCCGTCCCGATCGGGGCCAACCGAATGATCCACCACAACACAACCTGGATGACCTTGAGGAAGGACTCGGCGAACTGCAGGAACGGCTCAGCCGACTTCCCGGCTTTAACAGCAGCGATTCCCAGCGCCAGGGAAATCATGAGGATCTGGAGCACATTGAAGTTCAGGGATACTGCCCCCTCTCCTGCGGAGGCTGAAAGCCCGAGGAAGTTGGTGGGGATGATCGAGTCAATGAACCCGAGCCAGGAGCCAGTGTTGGAGGGATCAGCAGCGGACGTTGGATCGACATCAGTACCGACGCCGGGCCGCATGATCAGAGCTACAGCAATGCCGGCGAGCACGGAGAAGAATGCGGTGATACCAAACCAGATGAGCGTACTCACTGCGAGCCGGGCCGCATTGGTTACCTTGCGGAGATTGGCCACTGAAGTCACCACAGCAGCGAACACAAGTGGCGGAATCAAAAGTTTCAGCAATTGCACGTAGGTGGAGCCCGTCCAATCAAGCAGGTTCCCCAACCAATTGCCCTCTTCGCCGCCGCCCAGACCACGGGCAATGAATCCCAGGGCCAGGCCGACGATGAGGCCCACCAACACCTGTATACCGAAATTTGTCATCCAGCCCGGCAGGTGCCGCCGCGACCGACCTGTCTGGTGGCCAGCTTCCGTCATAGCACGCCCAGTGCTTCCCGCACTGGCTGCGTCACTGTGAGAGCTCATATGTCCTCCTCTGTTGGTTCCTGTCCCAGTCAACTATTTACATCGCGATTTCATACCACCAGAACGAGGTTATGTGAGCAACGAAACAGACAGGTTCAAATTTGCTAGACAGGCTAGTTCAGTTATCGAGGTGTCCTCCGAATCGCGAAGCGGACAAAACATGGCCTAGAATCTCCTGGTTATAGACCATGCATCGGCCCTCAATCAGAGGTCTGATCTGCTCCCCGGAAGGATTCCTGCGCCTTGTACCCGCGCTTCCAGGCCCCGGGCGAACCATTGCTGCTCACCTAACGCCGCATCTGGATCATCGTCTCCGCACTGCTCGCTGGCAGGCTGCTGGCAAGTCTCGATCAGACAATCGCATCCGCCATGCCGATCATCGTCGGCGATGTGGGAAGTGTTGCGCACCAAACGTGGATCACCACCGGCTACATGCTGGCGTCCACGATCGTCATGCTCATCTACGGAGATTCGGCGACGTGCTCGGGCGGCGCAATCTCTGCCTGATCGCCGTCTTCACCGTGGCTTCCCTCGGGTGCGCACTCTCCACGGACTTCTGGACTTTTGTGCCCATGCGAGCAGCACAGGGGCTCAGCGGTGGCGGCCTGATGATCCTCTTCCAGGCCATCATCGCCGATATCGTGCCGGCCTCAACGCGGTAAATACCTGGGCTCACTAGGGCCATCCTTGGTCTGGACGCCGTGGCCGGCCCACTAGTCGGTGGCTTCTTCGTTGATCATCTGATTTGGCACTGGGCCTCTGGATCAACATTCTCATCGGCATCATCGCCTTCATCACCACCACCGCCATCGGATTCGTGCTCGGTGTGGGAATGTTCGCGGCGCTGGCGTTCATTCCGACCTTCCTGCAGATGTCCTCCGGCGCCTCCGCAGCGGTTTCCGGTCTCCTGACGCTTCCGATGGTCGGCCTCATGGCCACCTTCATCGGATCCGGCATCACCATCACCAGGACCGGAAATACCGTATCTACCCGATCCAGGGCGCCTCATCGTTGGCGGTGCCCTGATGGACCTGACGACCCTCGCCGCCCCACCCCGATCTGGCTGATCTGCGTCTACCTGTTGATCTTCGGTATTGGCCTCGGCCTGATCATGCAGGTAGTCGTTCTGGTCGCGCAGAACGCGGTTCCCGCTAACCAGATTGGTGCCGCCACCTAGACGAACAACTTTCCGTGAGGCCGGTGCCATGCTGGGTATCGTCGTGTTCGGCGCAATCTTCTCCGCCCGGCTCAGCGAGCAGCTCCAGGAGGTCTTCGGCAGCGCAGGAGTCTCCGCGGAAGACACGGCTGCAGTGATGGCGGAACTTCCCGATGCACTCCGCGACGGCGTCATCGACGCTTATGCCAGCTCTCTGGCACCGGTGTTCTGGTATCTGGTCGGTTGCGTCCGTTAGCGTGGTGTATCTGTAGCTGTCGGTGAGGGCCCCGTGAAAGACGTGGGCGACCACCGCAGTACCTTTCGAATCAACTCCTACATCTCCTCGAAAGGGAACCCACGATGGCCGCTGGCCCTTATTCTATCGATCCGACCACCTATCTCGACGACCTGCTGTCTCAAGCCTCCCCGGACTTGATGAGACAGATGCTCCAGGGCTTCATCAACGAAGATCCTGTCGACCCAGGCCGACCAGATCTGCGGTGCCGACTACGCCACCGCATCCGAGTCCCGCACCAACACGAGAAACGGCTACCGTCACCGCGACCTCGACACCCGCGTCGGCACCGTCGACGTCGCCGTCCCGAAACTCAGGACGGGATCGTTCTTTCCGGACTGGTTGCTGGAACGACGAACACGTGCCGAACGGGCCCTGACCACTGTGATCGCCACCTGCTACCTGAAGGGTGTGTCGACCCGCAGGATGAACGACCTGGTCGCCTCACTGGGCATCAACAATCTCTCGAAGTCACAGGTCTCCGACATGGCCACAGACCTCGACTCCATGGTCGAGGATTTTCGCACCCGGCCGTTGGATACCGGCCCGAACCTCTATGTTTCCTGCGACGCGTTGACCATGAAGGTCCGCGAAGGCGGACGCGTCGTGAAAACCTCCGTGTTGTTGGCTACCGGGGTCAACGCCGAAGGGTACCGGGAACTACTCGGTATGCAGGTCGCCACCGCAGAGTCGGTGGCCTCCTGGACCGGATTCTTTAGGGATCTCAAGGCCCGGGGCCTGAATGAGGTGTACCTGGTCACCAGCGACGCGCACCTGGGCATCCAGCATGCGATCGGGGACGTGTTGCCGAATGCCTCGTGGCAGCGGTGTCGGACGCATTTCGCGAAGAACCTCTCCGGGCTGGTGTCGAAGACCCAGTGGCCGACGTTGTCGGCGATGTTCCACACGATCTTCCAGCAGCCCGACGCCGCATCAGTGTGGGGCCAGGCGAAGGAGGTGGTGGCATTTTGTGAGCAGAAGTTCCCGCATGTCGCCGATTACCTGGAGGAGGCCCTGGACGAGTTGCTGGCGTTCACGAACGCGCCGAAGGCGGTGTGGATCGCAAGGTGTGGTCGAACAACCCCACCGAGCGGTTGAACCGGGAGATTCGCCGGCGCACCGATGTCGTCGGGATCTTCCCGAACCGCGATGCCGTCGTCCGCCTCGTCGGGGCGGTGCTGGCCGAGCAGCACGACGACTGGATTGAAGCAGAAACGCTACATGTCGCTGACGAGTCTGGAGCAGACAAAGACCATGATGGCCAGCAACATCATCGACGCTGGCGAGCCTGTTCAGGAGGCGGCATGAGTCGGACTCAGCATGAAGCTCGTGATGGTCCCTGAGTCTGTCATGCAGCCTGTTTTATCGAAAGGCAGAAACACCACTTCCCAGGACTTGACCATCTGGTCCCCTTCACCGTGGTCGCCTTCCTACTCGCGCTCGCCGTCCCCCACCTGAAGCTTTCCGACGCCGCCGGCATGGTTGACCGCGACGGAGCAATCGGCGGCGCCGAAGCCGAAAGGATGGAAAAGTCCCGCCGCAGTGGAGAACTTGGCGGACACCAGGATGAGACGGTGACAAAGGCCAGCGCGCAGACTTCAGGTACCGCGAAAAGTCCAGATACCTAGTCCGCCCAAGCAATAATCCCCGGTGGGTCACGTAGTTTACGTGACCCACCGGGGATTTTCTGTTTCATCAGAGGAGTACATTGGCCAGCTCCCTCACTGGGCTGCTGATACCGTCTAGGCCGCTGAAGGGCGTGAGCTACGTCTGGCGCCAACCAGCATTTTTATCCGGACAGGCCTGCTGCCCCGGACAACGGAAGACGATAACGAATGCCAGAGCCAGCCCTTTCGCACCGGTGTCCCTGACTCAGGTGCTACTCCCAAGGCAGCCCTGAGACAGGTGAAGTGCGAACGTCAACGATACCTGGTACGGCACGGAGGCATCCCATTCCCTGGGATACGCTGTCGACCCACCTCCACAGCCAGCGAGGCCCCTATCACCACTGAGCCTTGCACTAGGATCGCGAGCACGGGCACCAGCGTTTCGTCTTCTCCCGTCCCGAGGGAAATCCCACAGCGCGACCCATTGTTACTTCGGCACCACATGAACGTCCTGAGTTTAAAAGGGGACGTTCTTGTAATTCGCGAGCCATAGCTCGCTGTGGGCTGAACCCGCCGTAGTTTCAGGCTGGCATCGAAACCGGCGTTCTTCGACCGAAGACCAGTCTCCTGTTGCCCTTCGGCACGACCACTTGTAACCCCGCCCCCGGGTCTCACTTCCGGGGAACGGGGTCACCTTCTGTAACGCACCCAGACACGCAAAAAGAGGTGCACGCAGTCGCCTACC
>NZ_JBNILW010000032.1:0-4240 GCF_050107895.1 Corynebacterium halotolerans
ATAGCTTCACAGTCTCCCACCTATCCTACACAAACCGAACCGAACACCAATACCAAGCTATAGTGAAGGTCCCGGGGTCTTTTCGTCCTGCCGCGCGTAACGAGCATCTTTACTCGTACTGCAATTTCACCGGGCCTGTGGTTGAGACAGCAGGGAAGTCGTTACGCCATTCGTGCAGGTCGGAACTTACCCGACAAGGAATTTCGCTACCTTAGGATGGTTATAGTTACCACCGCCGTTTACTGGGGCTTAAATTCTCCGCTTCGGCTTTAACACCTAACAGGTCCTCTTAACCTTCCAGCACCGGGCAGGCGTCAGTCCGTATACCTCAACTTCCACGTCTTCGCACGGACCTGTGTTTTTAATAAACAGTCGCTTCCCTCTATTCTCTGCGACCACCACCAGCTCCAGGAGTCAATCCCTTCACCAGCAGTGGCCCCCCTTCTCCCGAAGTTACGGGGGCATTTTGCCGAGTTCCTTAACCACAGTTCACCCGAACGCCTTAGTATTCTCTACCTGACCACCTGTGTCGGTTTAGGGTACGGGCCGTTCACACACTCGCTAGAGGCTTTTCTCGACAGCACAGGATCACCAACATCAGCACACAGTGCCTACGCATCACGTCTCAGACACATGGGATGCGGATTTGCCTACACCCCGTCCTACACGCTTACACCACAATCCAATAAATGGCTCGGCTACCTCACTGCGTCACCCCATCACTTGACTACTACAGCTCAGGCCCCACGCACGCCCACAACCATCACCCAAAAGGTGATGCGCCGTGTTTGTGGATGGTTAGTATCACTGCCTCACCATGGAACGCACATGAACGGGTACGGGAATATCAACCCGTTATCCATCGACTACGCCTGACGGCCTCGCCTTAGGCCCCGACTCACCCTGGGAAGACGAACTTGACCCAGGAACCCTTAGTCATCCGGCGGATGAGATTCTCACTCATCAATTCGTTACTCATGCCTGCATTCTCACTCGCACACACTCCACACCCGGTCACCCGGACGCTTCCCCGCATGCACGACGCTCCCCTACCCAATAATAAATTATTGCCGCGGCTTCGGCGGTGTACTTGAGCCCCACTACATTGTCGGCGCAGAACCACTCGACCAGTGAGCTATTACGCACTCTTTCAAGGATGGCTGCTTCTAAGCCAACCTCCTGGCTGTCGTCGCGATCCCACATCCTTTTCCACTTAGTACACCCTTAGGGGCCTTAACCGGCGATCTGGGCTGTTTCCCTCTCGACTATGAAGCTTATCCCCCACAGTCTCACTGCTGCGCTAACTTACACCGGCATTCGGAGTTTGGCTGATGTTGCTAAGATGATAGTCCCGCTCAACCAACCAGTAGCTCTACCTCCGGCAAGCACCACACAACGCTGCACCTAAATGCATTTCGGGGAGAACCAGCTATCACGGAGTTTGATTGGCCTTTCACCCCTACCCACAACTCATCCCCTCAGTTTTCAACCTAAGTGGGTTCGCGCCTCCACGACGTCTTACCATCGCTTCACACTGGCCATGGGTAGATCACCCCGCTTCGGGTCCAGGACATGCCACTACAACACACTCGTTAGTATTCGCTTTCGCTACGACTACCCCACAACACGGGTTAACCTCGCGACATGCCGCTGACTCGCAGGCTCATTCTTCCAAAGGCACGCCATCACACCCCACAGGATGCTCTGACGGATTGTAAGCACACGGTTTCAGGTACTATTTCACTCCCCTCCCGGGGTACTTTTCACCATTCCCTCACGGTACTATCCGCTATCGGTCACACTGAGTATTCAGGCTTACCGGGTGGTCCCGGCAGATTCACAGCAGATTCCACGAGCCCGCTGCTACTCGGGGACATGGTCAACACCACCACATGCGTCTTCACGTACAGGACTCTCACCTACTCCGGTGGGCCATCCCAAACCACTTCCGCTAACACACATGATCATGCACCGGTCTTGGTGGAACCAGTCAGACCACACCCCACAACACCCAACACGCAACCCCCACCAGGTATCACACGCATCAGGTTTAGCCACACATCCGCGTTCGCTCGCCACTACTAACGGAATCACTCTTGTTTTCTTCTCCTACGGGTACTGAGATGTTTCACTTCCCCGCGTAACCCCCACACAGACTATGAATTCACCTGCGGGTGACCACCCATAACAGTGGCCGGGTTTCCCCATTCGGACATCCTCGGATCAACGCTTAGTTGGCAACTCCCCGAGGCATAACGCAGCCTCTCACGTCCTTCATCGGCTCAGCATGCCAAGGCATCCACCGTGTGCCCTTAAAACAAACACACAAACACACACCACCCACCCCAACCGGGGCGGCGGCATGGTCAAAAAACTCACAACAAGAATAAAGATGCTCGCGTCCACTATACAGTTCTCACACAACACACCCCCACCAGCACCACCTGAGCCCCCACAGGGACCAGACACCACCAGCCAAGGTCAGCTACCAGGAACAAAAGATGTTGTCCCAGACACCCAACAGCATGCCATCCACCCCCACCACCACCGGCAGCAGGTCATCTCATGTTCACCGTCATCAGGGTCATCTCCACGCCGATTAACTTCTGTCAGCGGGTCAACACATGTGACCCCCACCAACAACCCCCACCCCCCACGCAACTGCGCGGCCACGGGCAGGGAACTTAAAGCTCCTTAGAAAGGAGGTGATCCAGCCGCACCTTCCGGTACGGCTACCTTGTTACGACTTCGTCCCAATCGCCGATCCCACCTTCGACAGCTCCCCCCACAAGGGTTGGGCCACTGGCTTCGGGTGTTACCAACTTTCATGACGTGACGGGCGGTGTGTACAAGGCCCGGGAACGTATTCACCGCAGCGTTGCTGATCTGCGATTACTAGCGACTCCGACTTCATGGGGTCGAGTTGCAGACCCCAATCCGAACTGAGGCCGGCTTTCACAGGATTGGCTCACCCTCACGGGTTCGCGACCTACTGTACCGACCATTGTAGCATGTGTGAAGCCCTGGACATAAGGGGCATGATGATTTGACGTCATCCCCACCTTCCTCCGAGTTGACCCCGGCAGTCTCTCATGAGTCCCCACCACAACGTGCTGGCAACATAAGACAAGGGTTGCGCTCGTTACGGGACTTAACCCAACATCTCACGACACGAGCTGACGACAACCATGCACCACCTGTACACCGGCCACAAGGGAAGACGCATCTCTGCGCCGGTCCGGTGTATGTCAAGCCCAGGTAAGGTTCTTCGCGTTGCATCGAATTAATCCACATGCTCCGCCGCTTGTGCGGGCCCCCGTCAATTCCTTTGAGTTTTAGCCTTGCGGCCGTACTCCCCAGGCGGGGCGCTTAATGCGTTAGCTACGGCACAGAAGACGTGGAAGTCCCCTACACCTAGCGCCCACCGTTTACGGCATGGACTACCAGGGTATCTAATCCTGTTCGCTACCCATGCTTTCGCTCCTCAGCGTCAGTTACTGCCCAGAGACCTGCCTTCGCCATCGGTGTTCCTCCTGATATCTGCGCATTTCACCGCTACACCAGGAATTCCAGTCTCCCCTACAGCACTCAAGTTATGCCCGTATCGCCTGCACGCCCGGAGTTAAGCCCCGGAATTTCACAGACGACGCGACAAACCACCTACGAGCTCTTTACGCCCAGTAATTCCGGACAACGCTCGCACCCTACGTATTACCGCGGCTGCTGGCACGTAGTTAGCCGGTGCTTCTTATCCAGGTACCGTCACCTCACGGCTTCGTCCCTGGCGAAAGGAGTTTACAACCCGAAGGCCGTCATCCCCCACGCGGCGTCGCTGCATCAGGCTTCCGCCCATTGTGCAAGATTCCCCACTGCTGCCTCCCGTAGGAGTCTGGGCCGTATCTCAGTCCCAATGTGGCCGTCCACCCTCTCAGGCCGGCTACCCGTCGACGCCTTGGTAGGCCATTACCCCACCAACCAGCTGATAGGCCGCGAGCTCATCCTGCACCGATAAATCTTTCCACCACACCACCTACGATGCGGTCCTATCCGGTATTAGACCCAGTTTCCCAGGCTTATCCCGAAGTGCAGGGCAGATCACCCACGTGTTACTCACCCGTTCGCCACTCGAGTACCCGCAAGCGGGCCTTTCCGTTCGACTTGCATGTGTTAAGCACGCCGCCAGCGTTCGTCCTGAGCCAGGATCAAACTCTCCACAAAAGAACCACCCCACAACAAGGGG
>NZ_JBNILW010000033.1:0-3072 GCF_050107895.1 Corynebacterium halotolerans
TCCGAGCCTTCGGTAGCTGCTCGGTGGTGGCGGTGTGGTAACCGGTGAACCCATCCATCGCCACGACCTTCACTCGGGCCCGGAAGGACTGGTCCCGGGCAGCGAGCCAGCGACGCAGCACCTCAGCTGTTAGGGACGCGTAGTTTGAAGCGGCGTGGTAACCATCGTGAAGCACCACGGTGAGCTTCGTGAAGCGCTAACCGTCGCCACCCCCCAGACTTTCAGGTACCGCACGACAACCCGGTCGTGTGGAACCCGAAAGGATCTTCCAACCGTGACCAACTACCGGTTGATCATGCAACTGCTCCTCGGGGGCAGTTCCTACCGAGACACCCAGGCCCGCTGCGGTGCCGCGCACGCCACGATCGCCAAAGCCAGGAAAACCCTCGATCACCACAAGATCACCACCCCCGCCCAGCTCGACGGCTACCACGATGACGATCTCCACGCCCTGGTCGGCGACGGGCGGATGAGCCTGCGCGGGGAGTTCGTTCCCATCGACATGGACACCGTGCTCGCCGCTAGGACCGGACGGAAGAAAACGCCCCTGAACATCCTGTGGGCCGACTATCTCACCGTGCCGTCGGCTGGTCTGCGCCACTACAGCTACGAACGTTTCCGCCAGCTCGTCGGACAGGAAGTCCAGGTCCGCGGGCTCACCGCCCGGATCCAGCACGCCCCGGGACATACGATGCAGGTCGACTGGGCCGGGACGAAGATGCGCCTCACCGACTCTGTCACCCGCAGGACCACCAGCATCAGCGTGTTCGTCGCGACCTTGCCGTACTCCGGGATGGTCTTCGCTTGCGGGTGTGTCGATGAACGCCAACCCAACTGGCTGGCCGCCCACCGACACGCCTTCGAGTACTTCGGCGGGGTCGCTGAGGTTATCGTGCCGGATAATGCCTCCACCGCATCCAATGCCATCCGCCCCGGGGACCGGGCACGCAAGGTCAACGCCAGCTACGAGGAGTTCCTCACCCACTACAACACCGCGGCCCTTCCCACCCGACCGGTCAAACCGAAGGACAAGGGCAACGTGGAAGCCGGGGTCAAGGTGATCACGAACTGGGCGATCCGGCGACTCGCCGACCGGGAGTTCACCAACCTCGATGACCTCAACACCGCCCTGAGGGCGGCTGTCGAGGAAATCAACGACCGTACCCCGTTTAGGGACCAGCAGCTCTCCCGCCGCCAGATCTTCCATGAGGCAGAAGCCGACCTGCTGGCGGTGCTGCCTGATCAACCGTTCCTGCCGACGGTGTGGAAGAAAACCAAGGTCACCCCGGACTGGCACATCACGATCGCCACCGTGCACTACTCGGTTCCCTACCAGCATGTCGGCGACACCGTGGACGTGCGTATCCGCGGCGACCAGCTGGAGGTCTTCGCCGGGAACGCCACCATCGCCACCCACACGGTGGGCACGCAGCGCGGGGCGTATGTCACCGATGTGGCCCACTGTCCGCTGGGAATGGAGGATGCCAACAGTCCGTGGTCTTCGCAGTATTTCCTCACCCAGGCCTCACGTGTGGGACCGCACACGCAGAAGGCGATCGCTGATCTTCTGGCGTCCCGGCCCATCGTCGCCCAGGCCTATCTGCCGGCCCGCAACATCCTGGCCATGGGAAAAGGCGACAACAAGTCCATCCTCGAGGAGGCCTGCCGCCGCCTGGTCGACGAGTCCACCCGACGTCGGGCGATCTCGTATACGGCGGTGAAGAACATGATGGCCGCGGTACGTAGCGACCAGACGACACGGCCGGCGACCACCGTGCCTGCGCCACGAACACAGGCACGTTCCACGCCACCACCGCATCTGCCTGGTGACCGGGGTGGGCTACTCGGTGGGGCCAGCCAGTTCAGCCTTCAAGCCCTCACCGGCACCAGCGGGAACAAGGAGGAATCGAAGTGATGGATCCGAACCTCCACCTGGACGACACCTGGCTGGACACCTTCACCAAACTCCGGATGACCGCCTTCGGCAAAAGCGTCATCGACATCGCCAACAACCCCGACTACGACGAGTGGACCTTCTCCCAGAAGATCGCCTTTGCGCTGGACAAAGAGGTCACAGCCCGGGCGGAGCGTCGTGTTGAGAAACTACTCAAGGCATCCAGATCACCACACCCCGACGCCTGCGTAGAAGACATCGACTACCGACCAGACCGCAACCTCAACCGTGAGCTTGTCGCACGACTGGCCCACTGTCAATGGATCACCAAGGCCAGCAACGTCATCATCCTGGGGAAATCCTCCGTCGGCAAAACCTACCTCGCTCTGGCCCTGCTGAATGCGGCGTGCCGGCGTGACCACTCCGCCCGGTTTTTTAGGACCGATGACCTGGCCGCGCAGCTGGCGGTGATGGACTACCACGATCCGAAGCGTCTGCAGTTCATCAACCAGATCACCGCCACGGATCTGCTGGTCCTGGATGATTTCCTCACCACCCCGATCAGCCCGGACACCGCGAACATGCTGTTCAACATCCTCTCCGCACGCGAAGGCCGGGGATCAACGCTGGTGACCTCCCAGTTCAACCCGGAGGAATGGTACACCTCCATGGCCGACAAAGTCATCGCTGAATCCCTGCTCAACCGCCTCGTCGGTGGGGCGGAGATCATCAGCCTGGACGGGCCGAACATGAGACTCTCACCGACGATGGTCAGGTAGTCAGCTCAACGATCAAGCACCGGGGTGAACCGCTTCACGGTGCTCACCCCGGTGCTTCATCTTCGTCACCACGCCGCTTCAAACTCCACGTTCGGAACACCTCAGCCGATCGGCCCGGCACCATGTCCAGCAACCGGGCAGGTCCGATGCCGTCCACGTTCGGAGTCAGATCGACGATGACGGTGACGAAGCCGGGTGTACCGTCGCCGCGGCGGTGTTTCCACTTGTGCTCATCGACCCCCAGGACCCGGACGCCGGACAGATGGGTGGGGTCGCCGTCAACCAGCTCACGGGCCTGGTCCAGGGCGACCTGGTTGACGGTGTCCCATCCGATGTCCAGCGACTTCGCGATCGCGGCCACGCTCATCCGGTCGATCGCCAGGCGCTGGAGTATCCACC
>NZ_JBNILW010000034.1:0-2839 GCF_050107895.1 Corynebacterium halotolerans
CGGGGCGAAAGTATGAGCGTGTGGTAACTCTCATCTTCGCACCGGGGACCCCTACATCTTGTGGTGGGGTGCCCAGGATGGGTTGCTGCTATCGGGCCGGGGTATGCACTCTAAAAACGGAAGAGCCTCATTACGAGTGAACCCTTCCTGGCGTTGGCTAGCAACAACGCCACCAAGGACGACAGTAAAAGACCAGATCAGAGAAGCAATACCGCCAATGAGAAACGGTTAGCGCTCAGAGCGGTGTGTATTTTGTGTGTACTCGCCCCGTTACCCGCCCCTCTTGGGACAAGGCGATCGGCCCCCTCAGGGAGGCAGACGGTCGCTAAACACCAACCGTCAGGGTTCTCGCACGAGCCCGCGCCAACCTCCCGATGGACAATCCCCCCTCGTCATCTTCACCCCCAATCTCCACCTCGGTTTCACCCAAACCAGCCAAGGCACCCCCTACCTCACCAAAGGCCGCACGAGGCGTAGACAGGGGAGTCGATCTAAGGGTCGATCAACTTGTCCGGGTTGTCCCGGAAGACACCTTCTAAGCGTAGGCCCGGGTCAGGGCCCGCGGGGTCTGGAACCAGCTTGAACCCTTGAGACTCAAAATACTCTATAGCCAACGAAGGCATGTCTCTGACGACTGCCTTCACCTGCGACTTTCGCCAGGCAAGGACCGTTCTCCGGAGTTCCTTCACCGCTTGTTGGGGTGTGACTTCCCGAGGCTCTACCCCGTACTCCTCGACCATCATGAGCAGTATGTCTTCCAGCGCTGGCCGAAAACGAGCACCCCGACAGGGAAGTGAAGATCCGAGACGTTGAGTCCATGCTTGGCCCGCCGCCTTCGTGCCCGCCGACTACCTCCCCCGAGGTGGGTAAGAGACTCCTCGATGTCCTTTATAGGCTGATTGGGGTTCATGTCCAGATGGTCGACCTGGAAGTGGATGTGTGCTTTAGGCAAGCGAGCACCATAGCTCGCATCGAAGTCGTACCGAAATAGGGGGCGGGTCGGGCGGCTGCAGAAGTAGACTCCAAAGCTCGACCGTTCGACTTTCAACCACCTCCCCGCCCCGTCGGAAGTGCATGTCCAAGTTGCGTGAACAAGGAAGGTTTCATCCTCGTCCGCCTTCAAAGCGAAGCCGTCCTTGGTTGACCCTGATCCTCGACGGGGCCGGAGGTCAATTGCGTGACGGGACTACGGCTTGAGCACCACTTTGATGCAGCCGTCCTCCTTCTCCTGGAACTTCTCGTACATCGCCGGCGCCTCCTCCAACGGCGCGGTGTGCGTCTTGAGGTCGAGCACGCCCAGCGGATCGGACGGGTCGTCCACCAGCGGCAGCAGCGTCTCGGTCCAGGAGCGCACGTTGCACTGGCCCATCCGCAGCTGGATCTGCTTGTCGAACATCGTCAGCATCGGCATCGGGTCCTTCATGCCGCCGTACACGCCGCTGATCGAGATCGTCCCGCCACGGCGAACGGAGTCGATGGCGGTGTACAACGCGCTCATCCGGTCCACCCCGGCCATCGCCATTGCTTCGCGCCCCAGCGGCGACGGCAGCTTGCCGACGGCCGCCTGGGCCGCGCCGGCCACCGGCGAACCGTGCGCCTCCATGCCGACGGCGTCGACCACCGAGTTCGGGCCACGCCCGTCGGTCAGGTCCTTGAGCTGCTCCGCCACGCCGTCCTCGGAGGAATCCAGCGTTTCAATGCCGTAACGCTCGGCCATGGCGCGACGCTCGGGCACTGAATCCGTCGCGATCACCCGATAGCCCAGGTGCTTGCCGATCCGGGCGCTCATCTGGCCGATCGGACCCAGGCCCAGCACCGCCAGCGAGCCGCCGTCGGGGACCGCCGCGTAGTCCACGGCCTGCCAGGCGGTGGGCACGACGTCGGAAAGATACAGGTAGCGCTCGTCTTCGCCGACGTTGGGAACCTTGATCGCCCCGTAGTCCGCGTGCGGCACGCGCAGGTACTCCGCCTGCCCGCCGGGCACCGAGCCGTAGAGCCGCGAGTAACCGAGGAACTGCGCGCCGGTGCCGTATTCGCGGACCTGGGTGGTTTCACACTGCGACTGCAGGCCCTGGCGGCACATGAAGCAATGCCCGCAGGAGATGTTGAAGGGGATGACCACCCGATCCCCCGGCTTGATGTGGGTGACGGCCGAGCCGACCTCCTCGACGACGCCCATGGGCTCATGGCCGATGATGTCGCCCTCGTCCATGAACGGGGTCAGCACCTCATAAAGGTGCAGGTCAGATCCGCAGATGGCGGTCGAGGTAATCTTGATGACTGCATCGGTGGGTTCCTGGATCTGTGGGTCCGGGACCTCCTCCACGCTCACCGTCTTTGACGCCTGCCAGGTCAGTGCTTTCATGTGCCCTCCTCGCCAGGGCAACCGCCTCGGGTGAAGCGGCGCCGCTGATCCGTTGGTTGAGGCCGATTGTACTGAAAACACGGCGGGGCGGGTTGTCCACGTCGCCGCCAGCGAAAGAAACCATGCGAGCAAGCATCTCGTAATCCCCTAGAAGCTTCCGCTCCCGGACATCCAGCTCCTATTCCGATGCACGGAAGCGGAGTTCCTGGATGGACATACCGCTCTTCTCGAACCCCCTGGTGAGGCGATCAAGCTCTACCGTGGCTTCCTCCAGGGTCCAGTGACGCACGTTGTTCATCGCAAAGCTGGCAGTCATACCGTCTCCTTCCAAAGGAAGTCGTTCCAGATAAGAGATTGCGCGGATAGGAAGATACAGGGGGCCACGGTGGGGTAGTGAACAAGAGCAGGCACGAGGCCTGGTAGATACGGATTCGACCAAGAAAACGTACACCACTCAGGAGCACTCGTGCCTGC
>NZ_JBNILW010000035.1:0-1537 GCF_050107895.1 Corynebacterium halotolerans
AGGGAGGCGAAAACCTCGGTGATGAAGTCCGCGAGGTCATCATGAGTGGCGGTGGTATTGTTCCTGCTCATGATATGAATTTACGCCTCAGCTCACCTGCCCACAAGAGCTAACAAAGCACTACTAGGTCGTGTTACGAAAGTCGTTTCAGCCAGTACCGGATCACCGCCAACTGAACCGTCGCCTCGAAATGCACCGCTAACTTATCGAAACGCATCGCACACCCGCGGTGCTGCTTAATCCGGTTAACGCCCCGTTCCACGGCATTGCGCCGCCGATAGGCCGCGATGTCGAAGGCAGGGGGTCGGCCGCCGGCCGACCCCCGACGCTTCCGGTGGGCGGCCTGGTCTTTCGGCTGGGAGATCGTCGCTGTGATCCCCTTGGCTTTCAGCCATGCCCGGTTAGCGCGTGAGGAATATGCCTTATCCGCCAGTACCCGTACCGGTCGACGTCGCGGCCGACCCCGGCCACCGGCCGGGACCCGGATCTTGTCGAGTACCGGCACCATCTGCGGGCCGTCTCCTGCCTGGCCCGGGGTGATCACCAAGGACAGCACCCCGCAGCCGGCATCGATACCCACGTGGATCTTTGTTGACCACCCGCCCCGGGATCGTCCGACATCGTGATGGGCAGGCTCCCCCGGATGTCGGTGGGCACTGTCTTTCCTGGCGCCGGCGGCATGGACGTGTCCGCGACTGGTCGTGGAATCGACACTGACCTCCCAGGAGAGTTTTCCCTTCTCCTGGGCGTGGGTCAGTAGCCGGGTATGCACGTCCTTCCACGCCCCGTCGGCCCGCAGACGTAGAAACAGGTGGTAGACCCGCCACCACGGTCCGTAACGCTCGGGGACGTCCCGCCAGGGGCAGCCGGTGCGGACACGGAAGAAGACGCCGTTGACCAGGGATCTGATATCCCAGGTGCGTGGTCGTCCCCGCTGTGACGGGGCGGGCAGGAGTGGGGCGAGCAGCTCCCATTCGGCGTCGGTGAGGTCATGGCGTGCCGAGGGCGGTAAAGTAGGCAACGAGGGTTTCCTTGCAAGCGTTGATGATTCGACACCAACAGCGTGCGCGGGGAAACCCTCGTTACTGTTGAGGACACGCCGGTCTCACTCACCAGACTTTCGCAACACTGCCTAACGGCTCCTAAATTCCCGGCACCTGGCGTGGCTGATGAATCACCAGCCGCGCTTTTCGGTTTTCGGGGATTGGAGGGGTGTTATGGCAGGGCTGGTGGTGACTCTGAGGTGGTGGGATACCGCGCCCTCACCGCCGGACGCACCGCAACCTACACCACCGTCTCTGCCGGTTCGGCTGTAGCGGTCAATTAGAGGATGGCATCCGCCAGCACCCCACTAACTATGACCAGCAGTCATGACACGCTACTAAGAGATCGCGCGGATAGGTCAGGGTTGTTGGGTCGGGCGAGTCTCCCAGCGATAGGTGCTCCAGGCTTCCCGGACCAGCCGGCGGACAACGATCACGGCGTTGGCTAAAGAAATGAACGCTTCAATGACCCGGATGCGACGTTCGGTACACAC
>NZ_JBNILW010000036.1:0-1465 GCF_050107895.1 Corynebacterium halotolerans
GGCTCTTCACGATTTAGAGTGCGTTGATCCTGGCCTGCAGCTGCCCGGAGTGAATGAGTGACCGCAAGATGTAGTGGTCGAGGTTCTTGAACCCGAGTGCGATGCCGCGCAAGTGCTCGAGCCTGCCGTTGATCGCCTCGACCGGCCCGTTGGACGCCCCAATGTCGAAGTAGGCGAGGATGTCCTCGCGTCGGCGCCACAAGGTCCGCCCCAGTTGGGCGAGCTCCTCCAAGCCTTTCGGTAAGCCCTTGCGCAGGGTGTTGATGATCCGGGCCATCAGCTTCTTCCCCTCTGATTTCTCCGGATGCCCGTACGCCGCAATCATGTCCTGATAGAACAACCACGTCACCTCCAGGGCCACGTAGTCATCATCAGTGGCCCACAACATGTCGAGCCGCCTGTTCTGCCGCTGCGTGAGGTAGTTCGTCCTGGTCAACAGCGTGCGGCGGTGTTTATACAGCGGATCCTCCTTGCGCCCGCGGCGTCCGGTGGTCTCCCGTTGCAGCCGCTGCCGACACCCGGTGAGCTTGTCGGCCGCCAGATGGACTACGTGAAAGGGATCCATCACCTTGGTCGCGTCCGGGAGGACCTGGTCCACAGCGGAGGCGTAGCCGGCGAACCCGTCCATCGTCACCACCTGCACCTGCTTCCGGAAGCCGGGATCGCGTTCCTGCAGCCACGTACGCAGCACTTCCGCACTGCGTCCCGGGCGGATGTCGAGCAAGCGGGCTGGACCACGCCCGTCCACCAGCGGGGTGAGGTCCACAAGGATCGTCACCAGGTTCGACGGTTCCGTGGGGCGGCGGGTGTGTTTCCACACGTGCTCATCCACCCCGAGGATCCGCACCCCGTCCAGGTGGTGCGGATCGTTGTAGACGAGCTGGCGGCAGGCATCGAGTGCGACCTGGTTGACCAGATCCCAGCCGATGCCCAGTGCTTTGGCCGTCGCAGAGACGCTCATCCGGTCAATGGCCAGGCGTTGGAGGATCCAGCGGGTGACCCGGTGGGTGAGCTTGGATCCGTCATCCGCGCAGGCCAGGGATGCCTGGAAGATCTTCCTAGAGCAGGAGGACTCTGTGCACAGGAAGCGGGGGATGCGGACATCCAGGCGGGTGGGGAACCCCACGACGGGAAGATCAACGAGCCGGCGGAGGATGTGGTCACGCAGCTTCCCTGGCTGGCCGCAGTCGGGGCAGGTGTGGTTCACGGCCACAGGTGCGGCGTCGATGATGGTGATGTTGCCGGCGTCGGCGGCTCCCGTGATCGTCAAGCCGATCTCGGCGGTGCGGCAGATGGTGTCGGCGACGAGGTTGCCAGTAGGCTTCAAGGTGTGGGTCCCTGGTGTGTGCAGATGGTTGTGTAGGAACTTTCATCTTCACACCGGGGACCCCTATATGTTGTGGTGACCCGCTGAACCTGCCGTGGCCTCCTTCACCCCGCTACGCACTCCGAAACCGGAAGAGCC
>NZ_JBNILW010000037.1:0-1393 GCF_050107895.1 Corynebacterium halotolerans
TAGTAGTGCTTTGTTAGGTGGGGGCGCGGCCACAGTACGGGCAATAGGCCAACAACCTGATGACAGCGGTCTGGAGTTCGGCGAGTGTGACATAGAAACTCACACCGCCTTGCGCGCTTTTGGGTCCGCGGCCAACCGTTGGATAGTGACAAACAGATGCGCCGCGGTCACTAACACCGTGTGGTGATGCCAGCCCAACCAGCTGCGCCCCTCGAAATGATCCAGACCCAGGCCGTGTTTCAGCTCCCGGTAGTCATGCTCGATCCGCCACCGGATTTTACCCAGTCTGACCAGCTGCTCGATCGTCGTGTCCTCGGGCAGGGTGGACAGCCAGTAGTCGGTGGGTGCTGTGGCACCACTGGGCCATTCGATCAGCAGCCAGCATGCCGGCAGCGTGCCGTCCGGGTTCCTCGGCAGGTTCCGGTTCGCCGGGCGCACCCGCACCGCAGTGAACCTGCTGGTCAGTGTTCCTTTACTGCCCTGTCGCCAGGACACCGGACGATACTGCTTGATCGGCAGGGATCGAGCCAGCACCTCCGCCTGAACCGGTGTGGTGCGATACCCAGGTTTCTTGGGTCGGCCGTGACCTGAATACGCCGGTATCTCGTAGACCGCATCACCGGTGTGCATACTCGTCGAGGCTTTGACCTGCACAACATAGTCCAGTCCACGGGTGGTCAGAGCAGTGCGGAACAGTCCGTTCTCGCCGTAGCCGGCGTCCGCGACCACCACCGGTGGACTATGTCCCCACGCGGTGAGTTCGTCGATCATCTCTAACGCCAACTCGGCCTTCGGCTGATGGCCGATGTCCTCAGGGATCCGGGACAGGCGCCGACGCCGGGTGATCTGGGCGCGCTCGTCCTCATCCTTGGCATGAGCATCGTCCCAGCTACGAGGGAGGAACAACCGCCAGTTAAGCGGGCAGGACGCCTGATCGGTCACCGCGTGGACACTGACCCCGATCTGGACGTTACCGACCTTGCCGAGAGTCCCGGAATACTGGCGGGCCACCCCGGGTGAGGCATGCCCGTCTTTGACGAATCCGGTGTCATCAACAACCCAGGCCGAAGGGTGGATGGTGTCGATGGCCTTGGTCACCAGCACCTGACGGACGGGCTCGACCTTCCACGGGGAGGTCGTGACGAATTGTTGGAGTCGTTGATGGTCGATACCCAGGCGCTGCGCCATGGGCTGCATCGATTTACGTCGACCCTCCAGCATCAACCCCTGCAGGTAGTAGCTGCTGGTGGCGCGTTGGTCTTTGCGGGTCAGGGAGGCGAAAACCTCGGTGATGAAGTCCGCGAGGTCATCATGAGTGGCGGTGGTATTGTTCCTGCTCATGATATGAATTTACGCCTCAGCTCACCTGCCCACAAGAGCTAACAAAGCACTA
>NZ_JBNILW010000038.1:0-1228 GCF_050107895.1 Corynebacterium halotolerans
CGGCAGGTCATCTTCACCAGCATGGAATCAAAGTGCGCGGTGATCTCCCCACCCAGGGAGGCCGCACCATCCAACCGCACGCCCGCCCCGCCCGGAGACCGGTACGCGGTGATCGTCCCGGTGTCCGGGCGGAACCCGTTGGACGGGTCCTCGGTGGTGATACGGCACTGCAGGGCCGCCCCGTGGGTGGTGATCGAGTCCTGGGTCAGCCCCAACTCCTGCAGCGTCGCCCCCGCGGCGATCTGCATCTGGGCCTTGACCAGGTCGACGGAGGTGACTTCCTCGGTGACGGTGTGCTCGACCTGGATGCGCGGGTTCATCTCGATGAAGACATGGTTGCCCTGCTCATCGACCAGAAACTCCACCGTGCCGGCCCCGACATAGCCGATCGACTCGCAGAACCTCACCGCGTCCGCACAGATCTGCTCACGCAGCTGCGGGTCCAGGTGCTGGGCCGGGGCGATCTCCACGACCTTCTGGTGACGACGCTGCAGCGAGCAGTCACGCTCATAGAGGTGGATGACATCACCGGTGTGATCACCCAGGATCTGGACCTCGATGTGCTGCGGGCTGAGCACCGCCCGCTCGATGTAGACCCGGCCGTCACCGAACGCCGCGGCCGCCTCCCGGGAGGCCTCCGCCGCCAACTGGGCCAGGTCCTCCTCCTTCTCCACAAACCGCATGCCCCGGCCGCCACCACCGGCCACCGCCTTCACGAACAGCGGATAGGTCTGCCCCCGGGCCTGCTCGACCAGGGTGTCCACGTCCTCACTCGGCTCAGACTCATCCAGGGTCGGCAACCCGGCCTTGCGCGCGGCGGTGACCGCCTTGGCCTTGTCCCCGGTCAGATCCAGGGTCTCCGGGGTCGGGCCGATGAAGGTGATGCCGTTCTCGGCACACTCCCGGGCCAACTGGGCGTTCTCCGACAGGAAACCATAACCCGGGTAAATCGCGTCCGCCCCGGACTTCTTCGCCGCCCGGATCATCTCCCCGATATTCAGGTAGGCCTTAACCGGCGAACCCTCCGTACCGATCCGGACCGCCTCCGAGGCAAACGTGCGGTGGAAGGAACTACGGTCTTCCCGCGGATAGACGGCGACGGTCTGTGCGCCGGTCTCATTCGCGGCGCGGAATGCCCGCACCGCAATTTCGCCACGGTTGGCAACCAGGACCTTGGTGAAGGACGGCAGCTTCTGCGATACCACGTGGTTGATCCTTTCCAGGATAT
>NZ_JBNILW010000039.1:0-1143 GCF_050107895.1 Corynebacterium halotolerans
GGGGCGTCGGCGCCGATGTCGGGCACGACCTCGCAGCCGTCGTTGTCGGCGATCGTGGCGGCGTTCGCCGACACCTACCGGGATACCGGGTTGTCGTTGGACGCGGTCGGGGACCTGGAACCGTACTGGGAGGCGGTGCGGCAGTTGTATGCGCCGTTCGAGTCCGGTATTCCGGGTCCGACCGGGCGGGTGTACCGTCATGAGATTCCGGGTGGGCAGTTGTCGAACCTGCGGACCCAGGCCACGGCGTTGGGGCTGGGGGATCGTTTCGAGTTGATTGAAAACGCCTACGCCGATGTCAATGAGTTGCTGGGGCGGCCGACGAAGGTCACTCCGTCGTCGAAGGTGGTCGGGGATCTGGCGCTGCACCTGGTGGGTGCGGGGGTGTCGGTATCCGAGTTCGCGGCTGATCCGCAGCGCTATGACATCCCGGATTCGGTGACTGCGTTTCTGCGTGGAGAGCTGGGAACTCCGCCCGGTGGGTGGCCGGAGCCGTTGCGCAGCCGCGCGCTGGCCGGGCGTGCGGAGAAGACCACTCATCTGGTGGAGGTCCCGGAGCAGGAGCGGGGGAACCTGTGTGCGGAGGATCATCAGGTGCGTCGGGAGGCGTTGTCGCGGTTGCTGTTTCCGAAGCAGTTCGAGGAGTTCCAGGAGCACCGTCGTCTGTACGGTGACATCTCCGGGTTGGATGACACGCCGTTCCTCTATGGTCTGGAGGAGGGGGTGGAGACGGTGATCCGGATTCCGGGGGATACCGCGATGGTGGTGCGCCTGGATGCGGTGGGCGAGCCGGATGACAAGGGTATGCGCCGGGTGGTGTGTAATGTCAACGGTCAGATCCGGCCGTTGCAGGTCCGGGATCGGTCGGTGGAGTCGGTCACGGCGGCGGCGGAGAAGGCGGACCCGGCTGTGACCGGGCATGTGGCCGCCCCGTTTGCTGGTGTGGTCACCATCAGCGTCGAGGAGGGCGCGGAGGTGTCTGCCGGTGATGCGGTGGCGGTGATCGAGGCGATGAAGATGGAGGCCACGATCACGACTCCGGTTGATGGGGTGGTCAAGCGGGTGGTGCTCAAGCAGCCCGAGAAGGTTGAGGGCGGGGACCTGCTGGTGGTCGTGGAGTAGCCTGCCTGGGCCGGCGTTTTG
>NZ_JBNILW010000040.1:0-1138 GCF_050107895.1 Corynebacterium halotolerans
CCACGAACTCGATCGAGTCGTTGAACAACGAGGTGCGCAAGGCAACCCGGAACCGGGTGCAGTTCACCAGTGATGAGTCCGCGATCAAGACCCTATGGCTGACGATCTGCAACATCGAGGACAAACGGGCTGCGAGACGGGCGAAGAAGGAGAAAGGAGCTGTCAAGCAACCAGAGTCCGGTCGGCTGGTCGAGGGCAAGAAGACCGCCAACTGGAAGCAGGCACTCAACCAGCTGATCGTGGCGTATCCGGAACGTTTCGAGCCCTACCTCTGAGCAATTAATTCAAGCCCTCATACACAAAAGACTTGACACGCTCGCCACGTTTGTCATGACGGCTTACCATTCGGTTGGAATCAGCCTCACACACAATCCATCTGACGCTCCGTCGACGTCGAGCGAGCTACCGTCTTCCTCGCTCCGGTGACAACCGGGAAAACGCGCGCGTCTCAGGAGTCAACAATCTCCGAGCCTTCCGGCGTCGGGACCACCACATCGACCGTCCCGGGCTCAGCAGCATGCAACGCGCAGAAAACCAATCCTCTCTTGGATACAGGTCACCTCTCTGTCGCCGGCGGTCGTGGAGAAGCGATCACCTTCAGTGTGGCCGAGGACCACTTCGATCCCTGCGCCCCGTTGAGTTGGTCGCTCATCACCGGCGGAGTGGGATCTGGAAATTCACTACGGGAAGGGGTCGTCTTTTTCATCGACGGTGAAGCGGTAAATGCTCCGAGAAGAAAAAGTCCTCTCCGTCACGCCCCGTGGAGACGCCTCAGCACGCGTCACCTACGGCATCCTGACGGGACCGCGCGTCACAGGAGAAACCGTCCAAGGATCAGCCACCTTCACTGCCGACCCCGCCGGCGGATTTACCATCTCGGGAAACTCGCTTCCTGCCGTAGCGAATGAGGCCGGTATTCAGGTGGACGTCGGCGCCTTGTAGCTTCTCAAATGACAAGCTGATTGGCACAAAGTAGAGGTCGTATCGACCGGCTTCGTTTATGGAAGACAGCTAGTAGTGCTTTGTTAGGTGGGGGCGCGGCCACAGTACGGGCAATAGGCCAACAACCTGATGACAGCGGTCTGGAGTTCGGCGAGTGTGACATAGAAACTCACACCGCCTTGCGCGCTTTTGGGTC
>NZ_JBNILW010000041.1:0-1082 GCF_050107895.1 Corynebacterium halotolerans
TCCACCGCATCCGCACCCGCGTTCGCCGCCGCCAGGTAAGTCGCCAGCTGCCCGCCGGCGGTGTCGTGGGTGTGCACGTGCACCGGCAGGTCGAACTCCCGGCGCAACGCGGTCACCAGCTTCCCGGCCGCCGCCGGCCGCAACAGACCGGCCATGTCCTTGATCGCCAGGACATGCGCCCCCGTGTCCACGATCTGCTCGGCCAGCTTCAGGTAATAATCCAGGGTGTAGATGTTCTCATCCGGGCTGAGGAGGTTACCCGAGTAGGCCATCGCCACCTCGGCGACCGTCGTGCCCGTCTCCAGCACCGCCTCGATGGCCGGCCGCATCTGCGAGACATCATTCAACGCATCGAAAATCCGGAAGATGTCCACCCCGGCATCCGCGGCCTCCCGGACAAACGCACGCGCGACCGAATCCGGGTACGGGGTGTACCCCACGGTGTTGCGCCCGCGCAACAGCATCTGGATGTTCACGTTCGGCATCGCCTGCCGCAACGCATCCAACCGCCCCCACGGATCCTCGTGGAGGAAACGCATCGCCACATCATAGGTCGCCCCACCCCAGGCCTCGACCGACAGCAACTCCGGCGTGGTCCGGGCCACCACCGCCGCCGCCTCAGTCAACGCGGTCGTGCGCACCCGGGTAGCCAGCAACGACTGATGGGCATCCCGGAAGGTGGTGTCGGTCACCGCCAACCCATCGCGGGCACGCAGATCCTCGGCGAACTTCTTCGGCCCCAGATCCCGCAGCCGGTCCCGGGAACCACGCGGGACACGGGCCGATTCCTCGATCACCGGCAGCTTGTCCTCCGGACGCACCCCCACCGGACGCACCCCATTGGGCTTGTTCACCGTCACATCCGCCAAAAAGTCCAGGATCCGGCCCGGCTCATCATCCGCCGGCGGGGCGGCCAACAGATGCGGGTGATCCTTGATGAAGTTCGTCGAGATCCGCCGGTGCTGGAAATCATCCTCCCGCAGCAGGGCCCGCAGGAAACCGATGTTGGTGGCCACCCCCGAGACCGTGAACTCCGACAACGCCCGCTGGGCACGGGTGACCGCGGTGGCGAAATCAGCACC
>NZ_JBNILW010000042.1:0-1030 GCF_050107895.1 Corynebacterium halotolerans
ACGCTAGTGGTGGTGGAGTCGTTGTTGAAATACCACTCTGATCGGATTGACCATCTAACTTTGGCCCATGATCTGGGTTGGGGACAGTGCCTGGTGGGTAGTTTAACTGGGGCGGTTGCCTCCTAAATGGTAACGGAGGCGCCCAAAGGTTTCCTCAGCCTGGTTGGTAATCAGGTGGTGAGTGTAAGTGCACAAGGGAGCTTGACTGTGAGAGTGACAACTCGAGCAGGGACGAAAGTCGGGACTAGTGATCCGGCACCTACTTGTGGATGTGGTGTCGCTCAACGGATAAAAGGTACCCCGGGGATAACAGGCTGATCTTCCCCAAGAGTCCATATCGACGGGATGGTTTGGCACCTCGATGTCGGCTCGTCGCATCCTGGGGCTGGAGTAGGTCCCAAGGGTTGGGCTGTTCGCCCATTAAAGCGGCACGCGAGCTGGGTTTAGAACGTCGTGAGACAGTTCGGTCTCTATCCGCCGCGCGCGTTGAAACTTGAAGAAGGCTGTCCCTAGTACGAGAGGACCGGGACGGACGTACCTCTAGTGTGCCAGTTGTTCCGCCAGGGGCAGGGCTGGTTGGCTACGTACGGGAGGGATAACCGCTGAAAGCATCTAAGCGGGAAGCCTGTTTTGAGATGAGGTTTCTGTTGAGGTTCCCTGGAGATGACGGGGTTGATAGGCCAGATCTGGACGCACTGTAAGGTGTGGAGGTGACTGGTACTAATAGGCCGACACTAAACACATATGTTGTGATGATGCGTGTGAGCGTGTTGTTGTGATTTGTTGTAACGAGTAACGAGAAGTGTTGTTCGCGTCCACTGTGCAGTGTCTGACACGGCACGCACCGGCCCAACCCCTGTGGGGGTGGGGGTGGTGTGGTTGTGTTGGTTGGTTGTGTTGGTGGTTTATTGCGGCAGGGTCACGCCCGGTCCCGTTCCGAACCCGGAAGCTAAGCCTGTTTGCGCTGATGGTACTGCACCTGGGAGGGTGTGGGAGAGTAGGTTGCCGCCAACCTTTTAACTTCATGTGT
>NZ_JBNILW010000043.1:0-843 GCF_050107895.1 Corynebacterium halotolerans
GGTGCTGTTGCAAAGTGGGGCGGAGAGCTGTGAGCACTCGATCTTTCATCCGCTGATGCTCGCTGCAGCTGGCGTTCCTAGGCCCTCTCGAAGACCTGGTTGACGATCACCGCATCCGGATTCGGATGCCCGTAGGCGAACATCACCCCCTGTCCCTTCCGTAATGAGTGCATCGCCTCCATCCCCTTCAACGTCCGGTACGCAGAAGTCCTGTTTTTGAAAGTGCCCTTCGGCCCCAGGATCCGTTTCAACCGCCCATGATCGCCTTCCAGCACGTTGTTGAGGTATTTCACCCGCCGGTGTTCCACGGTTGGCGGGCAGATTCCCTCCTTCTTGAGCTCAGAAATCGCTCTGGCCAGTGAGGGGGCTTTGTCGGTGCTGATCACCCGCGGGTACCCGGCTGCGGTATTCGACCGCAGCGTCTTCGCCAGGAAACGCTTGGCTGATGCGACATTGCGTTTGGGGGAAAGGTAGAAGTCCAGGGTCTGGCCACCAGCGGTGATCGCCCGATAGAGGTAGCACCACTTCCCACCAACCCGGATATAGGTCTCATCCACCCGCCAGGAACGGGCCTGCCAGTCGGGTACCTGCCGATACCACCGAGTCTGCTTGTCCAGTTCAGGGGCGTATTTCTGGACCCACCGGTAGATCGTGGTGTGATCGACTGGCACGCCCCGCTCGGTCATCATCTCCTCCAGGTCGCGATAGCTGACCCCATAACGGCAGTACCACCTCACCGCCCAGAGGATGACCTCGCGAGGGAAATGGCGACCCGAGAAGATGCCCATGACCGTGATCATTCCACGGCGACCGCCACCCCGCCCCCACTTTGCAACAGCACCA
>NZ_JBNILW010000044.1:0-786 GCF_050107895.1 Corynebacterium halotolerans
ACCATCCGCGATATTCAGCACCACCTGGCCACCACGCTGGGTACGGACCTGTCGCACGAGACGATCAGCACCATCACCGACGCCGTCCTGGACGAGGTGATGATCTGGCAAAAACGCCAGCTGGACTCGTTTTATCCGGTGGTCTATCTCGATGCGATCCGCATCAAGGTCCGTGACAATCACCGCGTGGTCGGCAAGTCCGCCTACCTCGCCGTCGGTGTGGATCTCGACGGGGTCAAACACGTTCTGGGGATTAAGGATCCAGGCCACCGAAGGAGCCGCATTCTGGGCGCACGTGTGCGCGGATCTAGCCAACCGCGGCATCGAGGACGTGTTGCTCGTCTGCTGTGACGGGCTCAAGGGGCTGCCCGAAGCCGTGGAAGCGACCTGGCCGGATTCGATGATCCAGACCTGTGTGGTGCACCTGATCCGGGCGGCGAACCGGTTCGTGGTCTATGCCGACCGCAAACAGGTCTCGAGGGAACTCAAGGCGATCTACACCGCACCGGACGAGGACACCGCGTGGGAAGCGCTACAGGCGTTTGCCGATAGTGACCTGGGAAAGAAGTACCCGCAGGCGGTGGCGACCTGGATCAATGCGTGGGAACGGTTCATCCCGTTCCTGCAGTTCCCGCCGATGGTCCGCAAGGTCATCTACACCACGAACTCGATCGAGTCGTTGAACAACGAGGTGCGCAAGGCAACCCGGAACCGGGTGCAGTTCACCAGTGATGAGTCCGCGATCAAGACCCTATGGCTGACGATCTGCAACATCGAGGACAAACG
>NZ_JBNILW010000045.1:0-694 GCF_050107895.1 Corynebacterium halotolerans
CCACGAACTCGATCGAGTCGTTGAACAACGAGGTGCGCAAGGCAACCCGGAACCGGGTGCAGTTCACCAGTGATGAGTCCGCGATCAAGACCCTATGGCTGACGATCTGCAACATCGAGGACAAACGCGCTGCCCGACGGGCGAAGAAGGAGAAAGGAGCTGTCAAGCAACCAGAGTCCGGTCGGCTGGTCGAGGGCAAGAAGACCGCCAACTGGAAGCAGGCACTCAACCAACTGATCGTGGCGTATCCGGAACGTTTCGAGCCCTACCTCTGAGCAATTAATTCAAGCCCTCATACACAAAAGACTTGACACGCTCGTTCACATAGCCGAATACCGCCGGCACCAATAGGGGTTGGACGGCATCTGTGCAAAATCGGTGCGGACCCTGACACCACGACCGCCATGTGAAGTTGCCAGAAAGCCGCCAAAAGAAGAGGAAAGTCACTCCCACGGCTGCACCGGCGGCCGGCCACCTTCATTGTCCGGGGATCAGCTGAGCACCACGCGGAAACTCTACGAGCAAAAGGACATGACCGTGGAGCAGATCGGCAAAGTCGTGGGTGTTAGAGATCGCGCGGATAGGGGTCATGGCCGGCGGTCAGGACGGGTCTCCCAGCGGTAGGTGCTCCAGGCCTGCTTGATGAGCCGACGCACAATGATCACCGCGTTAGCTAAAGCAATAAACGCTTCAA
>NZ_JBNILW010000046.1:0-683 GCF_050107895.1 Corynebacterium halotolerans
GCTGAGGTGCTGCGTCGCTGGCTCGCTGCCCGGGACCAGTCCTTCCGGGCCCGAGTGAAGGTCGTGGCGATGGATGGGTTCACCGGTTACCACACCGCCACCACCGAGCAGCTACCGAAGGCTCGGAAGGTGATGGATCCGTTCCACGTCGTGCACCTGGCAGCCGCCAAGCTGACCCTGACCCGGCAGCGGATCCAGCAGGACACCCGCGGGCATCGCGGCCGGACAGGCGACCCCTTGTACGGGGTGCGGCGAATTCTGCTGACCCGGATGGGACTGCTGACCGACAAGCAGAAAGCGACGCTGGATGCCGTGTTCGCCGACGAACAGCACACGGCTGTAGATGTCACGCATTGGACGTACCAGGACATCATCGCAGCCTACGAGCATCCCGACCGTCGGGTCGGGAAGCGCTGGATGTACAAGGTGATGTGCCGGATCCGGAAAGGTCTCCCCGCCGGGGTCCGGGAGCTCGGCCAGTTGGGCCGGACGATGTGGAAACGCCGGGCCGAGATCCTCGCCTACTTCGACACCAGCGCGTCCAACGGGCCAGTTGAGGCGATCAACGGCAGACTCGAGCACCTGCGCGGCATTGCCTTGGGCTTCCGGAATCTCAACCACTACATATTGCGGTCACTGATCCACTCGGGAGGACTCCAGGCCAAGATCAACGCACTCTAGAT
>NZ_JBNILW010000047.1:0-634 GCF_050107895.1 Corynebacterium halotolerans
AGTGGATCACCGCCGGTATCTTTGATGAGTTGGAGCAGATCTGTCTGGAATCTTATGACCGTATCGTCGGCCTCGACCTGGACAACATCAGCGTCGACGGGTGCATCGTCAAAGCCCCCTGCGGCGGTGAAGCAGCCGGGCGATCCCCGGTTGACCGAGGAAAACAGGGCACGAAACGTTCTTTGATGGTCGACGGCCACGGCATTCCGCTCGGGTGCGTAGTGGCTGGAGCCAACCGGAACGACTCACCGTTGTTGCATCCGACGTTGGACAAGCTCGACCGGTTCGGATGTCGTCTTCCCGACCAGATCACGGTGCATCTGGATGCCGGGTACGACTCGAAGAAAACCCGCAGCCTGTTGACCGAACTCGGCTGCGGGTGGGTGATCAGCACTAAAGGTGAGCCGCTGCAGGCCGGGGCCCGGTGGGTGGTGGAGCGGACGAATTCGTGGCATAACCGGGGTTTCAAGAAACTCAGTGTCTGCACCGAACGCCGTGTCCGGGTCATTGAAGCGTTTATTGCTTTAGCTAACGCGGTGATCATTGTGCGTCGGCTCATCAAGCAGGCCTGGAGCACCTACCGCTGGGAGACCCGTCCTGACCGCCGGCCATGACCCCTATCCGCGCGATCTCT
>NZ_JBNILW010000048.1:0-595 GCF_050107895.1 Corynebacterium halotolerans
TCGCCGTCAACCAGCTCACGGGCCTGGTCCAGGGCGACCTGGTTGACGGTGTCCCATCCGATGTCCAGCGACTTCGCGATCGCGGCCACGCTCATCCGGTCGATCGCCAGGCGCTGGAGTATCCACCGGGTGCACCGCAGGGTCATCTTCTGTTTCGGTGGCGCGCAGTCGAGTCGTTGTTGGAAGATCCGCGTTCTGCACTCAGGGTTCGTGCAGGTGAACCTGGGCAGGCGTACCCGCAGGCGGGTGGGGTGGCCCACGACCGGTAGATCCACGAGTTGCCGAATGACGTGATCACGACGCCATCCCGGCTGCCTGCAGGACGGACACGTCGAGTCCTGCTGGACCGGTTGGCAGGTGATCCAGGTGTGGTGATTGTCGATCGCGGCGCCGGTGATCGTTAATCCGAGTTCGACGGTGCGGATGATGGTGTCGGCAACAAGAAACGTAGAATCGGGCATAGGTCCTCGGGGCGAAAGTATGAGCGTGTGGTAACTCTCATCTTCGCACCGGGGACCCCTACATCTTGTGGTGGGGTGCCCAGGATGGGTTGCTGCTATCGGGCCGGGGTATGCACTCTAAAAACGGAAGAGCC
>NZ_JBNILW010000049.1:0-594 GCF_050107895.1 Corynebacterium halotolerans
GCTTCGTCAGATACGCCCACAAGCATCTGACCAGCATCTTCCCGTATCTGCCCCAGCAGTCCGGCTACCACAAGCGCCAACGCACCCTCACTGCGGTGATGCAGCACGTCATGGTGCACCTGGCCACCAGCACCGGCCTGCTGGGCGATGGCGTCTGGGTCGTGGACTCCACCCCGGTCGAATGCGGCAGCTCCCGACAAACGGTGCAACGCTCGGATCTGGCCGGTGTCGCCGAGTACGGCTACTGCGCCTCCCACTCCCGGTTCTTCTGGGGCCTGCGGCTGCATCTGATCTCCACACTGCACGGGATGCCGGTCGGTTACGCAGTCACCGGGGCGAAAGCAGATGAACGCGCCACCTTGCTGACCATGCTGGATACGGCTCCGGTGCCGGTGCCCGCCGGCCAGGTGATCATGACGGACAAGGGTTACAACGGTGCGTGGTTGGAAGAAGAGCTCAACGACGGCGGTGTCGAGTTGATCCGGCCGGCCCGGAAAGGGGAAGACCCCAGGCCAGGCAGGCAGTTTCTCAAGCCTCTACGGCAACGGATCGAGTCGGTGTTTGACACGTTGAAAGGCCAGTTGGGCCTGGAGC
>NZ_JBNILW010000050.1:0-586 GCF_050107895.1 Corynebacterium halotolerans
GACACGCACACCAACACCGGAGGTTCCTAGTGACACACCGTAACGCACCCCTGACCCCGACGGGTAGGGCCAAAATGATCGATCTGGTTCTGATCCACGGGTGGACCCAACGCCGGGTCGCCGAGCGCTACCAGGTCTCCGCCGCGACCGTGAACCGCTGGGTGAAACGTGCCCGCACCGGCGACCTACTCGCTGACCGCTCCAGCCGCCCGAAGTCGTGCTCTCATCGACTGCCGAAGCGGCGGGAACGCCGGATCATCAACCTGCGGTTCACCCGCCAATGGGGACCACACCGTATCGGCTACCACCTCGGCATCGCCCGATCCACCGTCGGCCGGGTTCTGGCCCGCTACAACATGCCCACACTCGCCTGCATCGATCAGGCCACCGGTCTACCCGTACGCAAAGAACCGGCGATCCGCTACGAACGCGACGCCCCCGGGGATCTGGTGCATGTCGACATCAAGAAACTCGGGACCATTCCTGACGGTGGTGGCTGGAGGGCCCACGGACGCGGATCTGCCCCAGACCGTCAGGCCGGTGTTGCCCGTGGCAGGAAGACCCGGGCGGGTGCGAACCCGGGACG
>NZ_JBNILW010000051.1:0-517 GCF_050107895.1 Corynebacterium halotolerans
TACGGCGTTATTGCCTAAAAAAATTCAAGAAATATATGAAGCAATCATCTATTTAGTCGTTGTCGTCCTTTCCTTTGTCATTGCCTATCATGGATATACGTTCATTTCTGTCGGAAAAGGGCAGACATCAGCGACAATGGCCGTGGATATGTCAGTCATCCATGCGAGTATTACGATATCCTTTGTGTTCATCGCCATCTATGCGATCATGCATGTCATGAACGCATTCATAAGTCCGAAAGAAAGGAGTGAAAGCTGATGTTAGCAGCCATTTTATTTATTTCATTTTTAATTCTTATCTTTATCAGTGTGCCCATCGCGTTCAGCTTAGGGATCTCTTCCATCATTTATCTGCTAATCGCCGATATCCCTCTTTCCATCGTCCCTCAAAAAATGTTCGCAGGGCTGAATTCCTTCGTACTGCTGTGCATACCTGGATTCATTTTGGCAGGAAACTTGATGAATGCAGGCGGGATCACAGAGCGCATCATCGGCTTTACAAATAATTTCGTCGGTC
>NZ_JBNILW010000052.1:0-434 GCF_050107895.1 Corynebacterium halotolerans
CAGGTCCTATTAAACATCCACTAATCGAACAATACGATGTTAGTACAGAAAAATTAATGCTTGTAACACAAAATAAAGCTTTTCATATAGAAGAATTTACAACAACGCCTCTACTCGTTTTTAACCAAGGATGCGGATACCGTTCCAAACTAGAACGATGGCTGAAAGACGAAGGTTTGCTACCAAAAAGAATTATGGAATTCAATATATTAGAGACAATATTAAACAGCGTTGCACTCGGCCTCGGAATTACACTCGTACCACAGTCTGCTGTCCATCATCTTTCTAAAGCAGGTAAGGTGCATTGTCATGCAATTCCTGAAAAATACGGCAGTATTTCAACGGTTTTCATACGCCGCAAAGATAGCTATATGACGAATTCAATGCGTAGTTTTTTAAAAACAATTGAAGAACATCATCATATCAATATGCTG
>NZ_JBNILW010000053.1:0-426 GCF_050107895.1 Corynebacterium halotolerans
AGAGATTGCGCGGATAGGAAGATACAGGGGGCCACGGTGGGGTAGTGAACAAGAGCAGGCACGAGGCCTGGTAGATACGGATTCGACCAAGAAAACGTACACCACTCAGGAGCACTCGTGCCTGCCGTCCCATCATCTATCATCGACCCCCTCTGGTGCCAGTTCGCCGCCCTGATCCCACCCGTGACCGACACCCACCCGCTGGGGTGCCACCGCCCGAGGATCGCCGACCGGATCATCTTCGACAAGCTCATCCAGGTCCTCGTCCTCGGCGCCTCGTACGCCAAGATCGCCGACACGACATGCTCGGCCACCACCTTGCGCACCCGCCGGGATGAATGGATCACCGCCGGCATCTTCGAGCAGCTGGAACAGATCTGTTTGGAGTTCTATGACCGTATCGTCGGACTCGATCTGGAAAACTTA
>NZ_JBNILW010000054.1:0-372 GCF_050107895.1 Corynebacterium halotolerans
GCGGCCGATACGGCCTGGTGTACCGGTGCTCAACGCCGTCGCCGAGAGCATCGGCGAACGTGTGTGACCGGTAGCAGGCACCGTTATCGGTCATCACCTGCCGCACGGTGATCCCACAGCCGGCGAAAAAGCCCCGGGCCCGGGTCCAGAACCCGGCCGCGGTCTCTTTCTTCTCATCACCCAGGATCTCGGAGTACACCAGCCGGGAGTGATCGTCTACCGCGTGATGGAGATAGGAATACCCGCGTCCCGGGTTCGCACCCGCCCGGGTCTTCCTGCCACGGGCAACACCGGCCTGACGGTCTGGGGCAGATCCGCGTCCGTGGGCCCTCCAGCCACCACCGTCAGGAATGGTCCCGAGTTTCTTGATGT
>NZ_JBNILW010000055.1:0-267 GCF_050107895.1 Corynebacterium halotolerans
GACATGCTCGGCCACCACCTTGCGCACCCGCCGGGATGAATGGATCACCGCCGGCATCTTCGAGCAGCTGGAACAGATCTGTTTGGAGTTCTATGACCGTATCGTCGGACTCGATCTGGAAAACTTAGAGGACGAGCGCTTAGTAGTGCTTTGTTAGGTGGGGGCGCGGCCACAGTACGGGCAATAGGCCAACAACCTGATGACAGCGGTCTGGAGTTCGGCGAGTGTGACATAGAAACTCACACCGCCTTGCGCGCTTTTGGGTCC
>NZ_JBNILW010000056.1:0-256 GCF_050107895.1 Corynebacterium halotolerans
CCCGTTCGCCACTCGAGTACCCGCAAGCGGGCCTTTCCGTTCGACTTGCATGTGTTAAGCACGCCGCCAGCGTTCGTCCTGAGCCAGGATCAAACTCTCCACAAAAGAACCACCCCACAACAAGGGGATGGCCCATCAGGCGTGAAAAGCCCGACAACCTGACAAACAAACCACACAACCACATCACTGCGGCCATGCTGGCATTATCCATCAAAAAATTACTGATCAACCACCAGACCCCACCCGACGGGGTGAA
>NZ_JBNILW010000057.1:0-255 GCF_050107895.1 Corynebacterium halotolerans
GTGGCCAGGTGCACCATGACGTGCTGCATCACCGCAGTGAGGGTGCGTTGGCGCTTGTGGTAGCCGGACTGCTGGGGCAGATACGGGAAGATGCTGGTCAGATGCTTGTGGGCGTATCTGACGAAGCCTCGTTCCGAGGTGAAGCCGAGCAGGGCTTCCATGATCGCCAGGACGATCAGTTCCGCGTCGCTGATCTGGGGTGGGAATCCGGAGGGCGGCCGGACGGGCAGGAGATCGGGGTGGGTGTTGAGGTAG
>NZ_JBNILW010000058.1:0-255 GCF_050107895.1 Corynebacterium halotolerans
TTTAGGAGGCAACCGCCCCAGTTAAACTACCCACCAGGCACTGTCCCCAACCCAGATCATGGGCCAAAGTTAGATGGTCAATCCGATCAGAGTGGTATTTCAACAACGACTCCACCACCACTAGCGTAATAGCTTCACAGTCTCCCACCTATCCTACACAAACCGAACCGAACACCAATACCAAGCTATAGTGAAGGTCCCGGGGTCTTTTCGTCCTGCCGCGCGTAACGAGCATCTTTACTCGTACTGCAATTT
>NZ_JBNILW010000059.1:0-255 GCF_050107895.1 Corynebacterium halotolerans
ATCACCACAGTGAGGGTGCGTTGGCGCTTGTGGTAGCCGGACTGCTGGGGCAGATACGGGAAGATGCTGGTCAGATGCTTGTGGGCGTATCTGACGAAGCGTCGTTCCGAGGTGAAGCCGAGCAGGGTTTCCATGATCGCCAGGACGATCAGTTCCGCGTCGCTGATCTGGGGTGGAAATCCGGAGGGCGGCCTAACGGGCAGGAGATCGGGGTGGGTGTTGAGGTAGTCGTCGGTGGCGACGTACAGTGCTGTT
>NZ_JBNILW010000060.1:0-255 GCF_050107895.1 Corynebacterium halotolerans
AAATTGCAGTACGAGTAAAGATGCTCGTTACGCGCGGCAGGACGAAAAGACCCCGGGACCTTCACTATAGCTTGGTATTGGTGTTCGGTTCGGTTTGTGTAGGATAGGTGGGAGACTGTGAAGCTATCACGCTAGTGGTGGTGGAGTCGTTGTTGAAATACCACTCTGATCGGATTGACCATCTAACTTTGGCCCATGATCTGGGTTGGGGACAGTGCCTGGTGGGTAGTTTAACTGGGGCGGTTGCCTCCTAAA
>NZ_JBNILW010000061.1:0-255 GCF_050107895.1 Corynebacterium halotolerans
CGATGCCGTCCACGTTCGGAGTCAGATCGACGATGACGGTGACGAAGCCGGGTGTACCGTCGCCGCGGCGGTGTTTCCACTTGTGCTCATCGACCCCCAGGACCCGGACGCCGGACAGATGGGTGGGATCGCCGTCAACCAGCTCACGGGCCTGGTCCAGGGCGACCTGGTTGACGGTGTCCCATCCGATGTCCAGCGACTTCGCGATCGCGGCCACGCTCATCCGGTCGATCGCCAGGCGCTGGAGTATCCACC
>NZ_JBNILW010000062.1:0-255 GCF_050107895.1 Corynebacterium halotolerans
CCGGGAAGCTGGTGACCGCGTTGCGCCGGGAGTTCGACCTGCCGGTGCACGTGCACACCCACGACACCGCCGGCGGGCAGCTGGCGACTTACCTGGCGGCGGCGAACGCGGGTGCGGATGCGGTGGACGGGGCGTCGGCGCCGATGTCGGGCACGACCTCGCAGCCGTCGTTGTCGGCGATCGTGGCGGCGTTCGCCGACACCTACCGGGATACCGGGTTGTCGTTGGACGCGGTCGGGGACCTGGAACCGTACT
>NZ_JBNILW010000063.1:0-255 GCF_050107895.1 Corynebacterium halotolerans
GCCGGTGCTGGAAATCATCCTCCCGCAGCAGGGCCCGCAGGAAACCGATGTTGGTGGCCACCCCCGAGACCGTGAACTCCGACAACGCCCGCTGGGCACGGGTGACCGCGGTGGCGAAATCAGCACCCCGGCAGGTCATCTTCACCAGCATGGAATCAAAGTGCGCGGTGATCTCCCCACCCAGGGAGGCCGCACCATCCAACCGCACGCCCGCCCCGCCCGGAGACCGGTACGCGGTGATCGTCCCGGTGTCCG
>NZ_JBNILW010000064.1:0-255 GCF_050107895.1 Corynebacterium halotolerans
CCGGGAAGCTGGTGACCGCGTTGCGCCGGGAGTTCGACCTGCCGGTGCACGTGCACACCCACGACACCGCCGGCGGGCAGCTGGCGACTTACCTGGCGGCGGCGAACGCGGGTGCGGATGCGGTGGATGGGGCGTCGGCGCCGATGTCGGGCACGACCTCGCAGCCGTCGTTGTCGGCGATCGTGGCGGCGTTCGCCGACACCTACCGGGATACCGGGTTGTCGTTGGACGCGGTCGGGGACCTGGAACCGTACT
>NZ_JBNILW010000065.1:0-255 GCF_050107895.1 Corynebacterium halotolerans
GGGTCACGCCCGGTCCCGTTCCGAACCCGGAAGCTAAGCCTGTTTGCGCTGATGGTACTGCACCTGGGAGGGTGTGGGAGAGTAGGTTGCCGCCAACCTTTTAACTTCATGTGTCTGGCCCTCGTGGTCCCCGCGTTGTGGTGGGGGCCACGGGGGCCAGACTGCTGTTGGGGGTGTGCGTGGTCGCGGTAGGCGACTGCGTGCACCTCTTTTTGCGTGTCTGGGTGCGTTACAGAAGGTGACCCCGTTCCCCGG
>NZ_JBNILW010000066.1:0-255 GCF_050107895.1 Corynebacterium halotolerans
GCCGGTGCTGGAAATCATCCTCCCGCAGCAGGGCCCGCAGGAAACCGATGTTGGTGGCCACCCCCGAGACCGTGAACTCCGACAACGCCCGCTGGGCACGGGTGACCGCGGTGGCGAAATCAGCACCTCGGCAGGTCATCTTCACCAGCATGGAATCAAAGTGCGCGGTGATCTCCCCACCCAGGGAGGCCGCACCATCCAACCGCACGCCCGCCCCGCCCGGAGACCGGTACGCGGTGATCGTCCCGGTGTCCG
>NZ_JBNILW010000067.1:0-253 GCF_050107895.1 Corynebacterium halotolerans
ATAACGGCAGTACCACCTCACCGCCCAGAGGATGACCTCGCGAGGGAAATGGCGACCCGAGAAGATGCCCATGACCGTGATCATTCCACGGCGACCGCCACCCCGCCCCCACTTTGCAACAGCACCACCATCCGCGATATTCAGCACCACCTGGCCACCACGCTGGGTACGGACCTGTCGCACGAGACGATCAGCACCATCACCGACGCCGTCCTGGACGAGGTGATGATCTGGCAAAAACGCCAGCTGGACT
>NZ_JBNILW010000068.1:0-248 GCF_050107895.1 Corynebacterium halotolerans
AGGTAGTCGTCGGTGGCGACGTACAGTGCTGTTGCGAGAGTGTTGAGATCGTTGTCCACAACTTCGATTCTTCAACACTCTCGCTTTGTCTTATGAGCAGCGACTCTCCCTGGAATCAATCATCTAGAGTGCGTTGATCTTGGCCTGGAGTCCTCCCGAGTGGATCAGTGACCGCAATATGTAGTGGTTGAGATTCCGGAAGCCCAAGGCAATGCCGCGCAGGTGCTCGAGTCTGCCGTTGATCGCCT
>NZ_JBNILW010000069.1:0-245 GCF_050107895.1 Corynebacterium halotolerans
TCCGAGCCTTCGGTAGCTGCTCGGTGGTGGCGGTGTGGTAACCGGTGAACCCATCCATCGCCACGACCTTCACTCGGGCCCGGAAGGACTGGTCCCGGGCAGCGAGCCAGCGACGCAGCACCTCAGCCGATCGGCCCGGCACCATGTCCAGCAACCGGGCAGGTCCGATGCCGTCCACGTTCGGAGTCAGATCGACGATGACGGTGACGAAGCCGGGTGTACCGTCGCCGCGGCGGTGTTTCCAC
>NZ_JBNILW010000070.1:0-233 GCF_050107895.1 Corynebacterium halotolerans
CGAACCCGGAAGCTAAGCCTGTTTGCGCTGATGGTACTGCACCTGGGAGGGTGTGGGAGAGTAGGTTGCCGCCAACCTTTTAACTTCATGTGTCTGGCCCTCGTGGCCCCGCGTTGTGGTGGGGGCCACGGGGGCCAGACTGCTGTTGGGGGTGTGCGTGGTCGCGGTAGGCGACTGCGTGCACCTCTTTTTGCGTGTCTGGGTGCGTTACAGAAGGTGACCCCGTTCCCCGG
>NZ_JBNILW010000071.1:0-214 GCF_050107895.1 Corynebacterium halotolerans
GGTGTCGAGTTGATCCGGCCGGCCCGGAAAGGGGAAGACCCCAGGCCAGGCAGGCAGTTTCTCAAGCCTCTACGGCAACGGATCGAGTCGGTGTTTGACACGTTGAAAGGCCAGTTGGGCCTGGAGCGCCACGGTGGCCGGACCCTTTCCGGGGTGATCAGTCGGATTGTGCGGCGGTTGTTGGCGTTGACCGCGGTGATCTGGCATAACCACG